>NZ_JBUZOV010000001.1:0-1192438 GCF_055326825.1 Alteromonas sp. WD8-37 | reverse complement strand
CACACCGCCAGACTCCTATTACACGAAAAAGCCCACTCATTCGAGTGGGCTTTTTTCGTATAAGCGCAGCAAAGCTGCGCGTACACCCGTGGACATCCAACCCATCGGGTCGTTGAGTCATTGCATTCGGAAACATCCATGTTAGTTAGTGCCAGGGCGTGCGTCCTGTACGCCCGTTCGTTCCTTTTAAGGTGACGTTAAGTCATCTTAAATTTGCGTTGCAAACCGGAGCCTCACCCGTCCCTGGTGCATTGTCCAGTCGCGCCATCCCTGGCGCGCCGCTACGGTCGCTGCGAATATCCATCGGACATTCGGTCAACCTCCGCCCAGTGTGGGCCCAGCCCCATGTGAGAGCTAATGACACCTTTTTGTTACTAAGTATCATCCAGAAATTAGGCCGGTCATTGCGGTGAAAACCGCGATCTCCCACAGTACTTAGGGTGCCTCAAATATGAAGCGTGCATGGCAGCCCATGGCAGTAGCCCAGGGAGATCCCGGCCGGCGCCATGACGACTATTATTTATAGCCGGGTTAACAAAAATCCCCGTCATCGCGGTGAAAACCGCGATCTCCTGCAGTACTTAGAGTGTCTCAAATAACAAGAGGACGGGGTTGGCCATGGCAGTATCCCAAGGAGATTCCGGCTTGGGCCGGAATGACTGTTATTAATAGCCGGGTTAACAAAAATCCCCGTCATCGCGGTGAAAACCGCGATCTCCTGCAGTACTTAGAGTGTCTCAAATAACAAGAGGACGGGGTTGGCCATGGCAGTATCCCAAGGAGGTCCCGGCTTACGCCGGGACGACTGTTATTAATAGCCGGGGTGACAAAAATCCCCGTCATCGCGGTGAAAACCGCGATCTCCCACAGTACTTAGGGTGCCTCAAATATGAAGCGTGCATGGCAGCCCATGGCAGTAGCCCAGGGAGATCCCGGCCGGCGCCAGGACGACTATTATTTATAGCCGGGTTAACAAAAATCCCCGTCATCGCGGTGAAAACCGCGATCTCCTGCAGTACTTAGAGTCTCTCAAATAACAAGAGGACAGGGCTGGCATGGGAGTATCCCAAGGAGACTCCGGCTTGGGCCGGGACGACTGTTATTAATAGCCGGGGTGACAAAAATCCCCGTCATCGCGGTGAAAACCGCGATCTCCTGCAGTACTTAGAGTGTCTCAAATAACAAGAGGACAGGGCTGGCATGGGAATATCCCAAGGAGATTCCGGCTTGGGCCGGAATGACTATATTTTATAGCCTGAATGACAAATAACCCGTCATCGCGGTGAAAACCGCGATCTCCCACAGTACTTAGGGTGCTTCAAAAAACAGTACATGATAGGTCAAACCAGCTAGCGTGTGAATTCTCGACTAGGGGAACGTTATCTCGTGACGAATAAATTGTGGCTCTGAATCAGAAAAAGTAATTTCATACAAGGTACCGTAATCAGATTCGCTAATGGTTACGTTCGGTCCCCCAAGCTGACTTATAAGTTCCGGGGTGGTGTTGCTATGACCAACGATCAAGATATTCTGCTGACTCTTTCGGGCTATTTTAGCCATCGCCTGAAGCTCGTCTGGCGCATACCGAATGACTTCAATGGCGTTTTGCTTTGCTACGGGTTCACCGGTTTGTAACGTACGCTGATAGTTAGTCGAGTAAACTTTTTCTATCTTTTTATCCGATAAATATTCAGCCAGAGCGTGTGCCCGAGCCTTGCCGCGCTCAGTCAGTGCTGGATCCTGGCCGGGGGCTTTTTCATAATGGCGGGTTAGATAAACAGTTGCACTGTGTGCGCTAATGCTTGGCAATAGCATCATGAGTAACAGCAGATATCGCATAACATTTCCTTAAAAATTCATCGATCTTACGTTATCAGTAAAAGGCGATGGCGTGTTCCATATTTGCTACTTTTTTACTATTTTTCTATATATTTGACTACCTGCCTGGTAGCCCAAACTGAATTCAGAGATGCCATAAACACCGGTGGACAGTGACCTGTAGAGCATTCCAAGCGCCACTGGCACAAGCCTTGCTGAGCTAGATTGAACATAGCAATGTATCAACAATTACAAATGTGGTTCGGTCGAGCAGATGGCCCAGACCGGCTGCTATTAGATGCAGATTAACAAGGAGCGACCTGTGAAGAAAACTTTCTTACTGTTCACTGTGCTAATTAGCCTGGCCGGCTGTGCCAGTAAGCCAGCTTATCGGGCAGCAGAAAATGGTGGCTATGGATACACCGATAGCCAGTTAAGTGATACGCAATATCGTGTGCATTTCAAAGCCAGAGGCTCAGACAAACGCAAAGCGATGGACTATGCAATGCTACGTGCCGCAGAGCTAACGCTTAAGCAGGGATATGAGTGGTTTAATGTTACCGAACGTGAAACGTTGGTAGATGAAGAAGAAGTCCAGGTGTCGCCTCAGGTTGGCTTTAGTCGGCGCTATGCTACCGTGACCGACTGTGGTGTGCTCAGTTGCCGCACGTCGCGTTATCCAACATCACAATTTGAGACCGGTATTTTTGTTGGAGGATCTCAGCAAAGTGAGATTGAAAGCATAATCAACTTTGAGATGGGCCGTGGTGCAAAGCCTGCTGGCGGCAATGCCTTTGATGCGCAGCAGGTTGTCGATAATCTCCAACCTGACGAAGCATAACGCTAAAAGCTAGAGCAACGCAAAGGGCTCTCGACCAAAGCTGAAGGCTCTCGAGCAACGCTGAAGGCTCTCAATAAAACCAAAGGCTCTGGATATTGTTTCAGAGCCTTTTTTGTATTTACTCGGCGAAGACCTGAATCATTAGCATTGATACCAGGGTGTTTATTAAAAAATTGTTAAAAAGCTGAAAGAGATACTGCTCTGGCAGGGTCTGTACTAATAGGTGCGAGCTGTCACCGTCTACCTATTGATCCAACGAGGATATTAAAATGAGCGATTGTAAATCCCCTATGCTTAAAAGTGCGTTAGGCGCAGTGGTTATTGGTGCATTGTCAGCAGGCCCGGCACTGGCTGAAACCAATCCGTTTTCGATGCAGCAACTAGAATCCGGCTACTCCCAGTTTGTCGCAGAAGGCTCTTGTGGCGGTAAAAAAAGCGACAAAGAAGGGAAGTGTGGTGAAGGCAAGTGCGGTGGCGACAAAGCTGAAAAAGAAGCCAAATGCATTGATGGCAAATGTGGTGGCGACAAAGCTGAAAAAGAAGGCAAGTGCGGCGAAGGTAAATGCGGCGGTGATAAAGCTGTAAAAGAAGGCAAATGCGGTGAGGGCAAATGCGGCGGGGATAAAGCTGAAAGAGAAGGTAAATGCGGCGAGGGAAAATGCGGTGGTGACAAAGCGCACATGAAAGACAAATGTGGCAAAGGCAAATAAAAGTTGATAAGGGATAAATTTCTGTCATGGATGCCTCATTTTTATCTTTGCATCTTAAATATACCTGGGGTGAAGGGGTAAGCGAGTGAGTCGACTACATGGCGCGGGCCTGGGCTTACGGCGGGAAATGCTGGGTGAAGTATTGCCAGAGCTTCCGCCGGAAGTCGATTTTTGGGAAGTGGCCCCGGAAAACTGGATCCCATTAGGCGGTAAGTATGCAGCACAGCTGGCGCGCTGCACCCAACAAGGGGTTTTTACCAGTCACGGGTTATCGCTGTCGATCGGTAGCTATGACACGCTGGATCGCCAGTTAGTGCACGCCATAAAAGCATTTTTGCAAACACATAATATCTGCCTGTACAGCGAGCATCTCAGTTACTGCTCTGCCGGCGGGCATATGTATGATCTGATGCCTATCCCGTTTACCTCAGAAGCGGTGGACCACGTGTGTACACGAATTGGTCAGGTACAGGATATTTTGCAACAGCCTCTGGTACTGGAAAATGTATCTTATTACCTGGCGCCTGGTGCACAGATGAGTGAACTGGAATTTTTACAGGCTATTTTGGCACGCAGTGGCTGCAATATGCTGCTTGATGTGAACAATCTGTACGTTAACAGTATCAATCATAATTATGACCCATACGCCTTTTTAGCGGCGCTTCCGTCCAGTCAAATTGTGTATGGCCATATTGCCGGCCATTATGATGAAGCCCCCGATCTGAAAGTAGACACCCATGGGGCGGAGGTCATCGAGCCTGTATGGCAGTTGCTTGAAGCAGCCTATCGTCAGCATGGTGTGTTTCCAACTTTGCTTGAACGCGACTTTAATATTCCGCCGATTGCCGTCTTGCTTGAGGAAGTGCGCCGCATCAAACGCATCCAGGCACGGGTGAATGAAACAGCTGACTTCAGGAAATCAGGATGACCACGACTGCACATATTCAGCGCGATTTTGCCCGACGTATTCGCCAGCCAGAACACTCAGAGACCACATCGGCCGATGAAAAGCGCCGTATAGCGATCTATCAGTCATTATTTTTCAATAACATTATGGGGTTTATTCATAGCGGCTTTCCGGTGCTAAACAGTGTGCTGGAGGCCGAAAAGCTTACTGCATTGGGCCGGGCATTTTTTGCGGCACATAATGCGCAGTCACCGTATTTCAGTGATATCGGTAAAGAGTTTGTCACTTTTGTATCACACTATGATGTCGAGCAGGCCAGATTACCAGTCTGGCTGGCTGAACTGGCCCATTATGAGTGGCTTGAGCTGGATATCGGCATCCGGAGTGCTCAGCAGGTAGGCCGCTATTATACACCCGGCGCGGCTTTACCCGGCCAGGTTCAGATGTCCAGTCATGCTGCGCTGGTCAGCTATCAATACCCGGTACATTTAATTGGCCCGGATTTTTGCCCGTTACCTGCAGCCATGGGTGCCTATTACTATGTGGTCTATCGCACGGAATCCTGCGCTGTGCAGTTTTTGCAGGTGAACCCGCACACGGCGTTTTTATTGCAAAACAGTGCCAGCGCCCAAAGTGTTAACGAACTCTTTCATCGGTTGCTGGCGGCGATGCCTGATACTAGGGCTGAAGCATTACGTACAGCCTTTTTTGATACGCTTCGTCACCTACTTACCCTGCAAATACTGATGATTGCTGATGTGCAAAACGGGTGAATGCTAGCCAGTTAGCGGTGGCGCTGGCAGAAAAACTGTCAATTTGCGTGCTATTGGATTACCATTTACCCCCATTTTTTGTGAACAAAAATGTAAGGTACTTCCATGGCTGATGACAAAAACTTCAAAGAACCCTATAGCGGTCGCTGGTTTCTTGCTTCTCTTGCTGTTCTGGTCGCTTTATCTTGCATGCACATCATCATAGGCTGGTTTACTTTCTGGCTTTAACCAGCACAATTTTAAAGGCGTTATTGTGACTGCTGAGTATATAAAATCAGTAATTAAATCTGTGCCTGATTATCCCAAACCAGGCATTATCTTTCGCGATGTAACCAGTGTCTTAGAAGACCATAAAGCGTTCAGCGCGTGCATAGAGTTACTTCTGCAAAAATACAAAGATGTAAAATTCGATAAAGTGGCCGGCACCGAAGCCCGCGGCTTTTTGTTTGGCGCGCCACTGGCCATCGAGATGGGAGTCGGCTTTGTGCCGGTTCGTAAGCCTAATAAGCTGCCCCGGGAAGTGGTCAGTGAAAGCTACGAGTTGGAATATGGCACAGATACTCTGGAGATCCATAAAGATGCGATTGCGCCAGGTGACAATGTGCTATTGATCGATGATTTGCTGGCTACCGGGGGCACCATCGCGGCCTCAGCTAAATTGATCCGCCGCTTAGGTGGCAAGGTCGACCATGCCGGCTTCATCATTGAGTTGCCTGAGTTAGGTGCAGCGCAAAAGCTGGCCGAGCAGGATATTCAAACCTATTCTATCTGCGAATATTAAGCAGCCCACGGAGTATAAGGCATGAGCTATCAGGTATTGGCCCGCAAATGGCGCCCTGGCCGCTTTAACGAGCTGGTTGGGCAGGAGCACGTGGTTACGGCCATTGCCAATGCCCTGGATAATGACCGATTGCATCATGCCTATTTATTTACCGGGACCCGCGGGGTGGGAAAAACCACTATCGCGCGGATTTTTTCCAAAAGTCTGAACTGTGAAGAAGGCCAGGGCTCGCAACCTTGTGGTCAGTGTGCTACCTGTCGCGAGATAGAGCAGGGCAATTATGTCGACTTGTTGGAAATCGATGCTGCGTCGCGGACGAAGGTAGAAGACACTCGTGAGCTGCTGGACAATGTACAGTACAAGCCCACTCGCGGGCGCTTCAAGGTCTACCTGATAGACGAAGTGCACATGCTGTCGAAGCACAGCTTTAATGCGCTGCTCAAAACTTTAGAGGAACCGCCCCCGCACGTTAAGTTTTTGCTGGCGACCACCGATCCGCAAAAATTACCGGTCACCATCTTGTCGCGCTGTTTACAGTTCAATTTAAAAGCATTGTCGCGGGAGCAAATTGGTAACCAGCTGGCACATATTCTAGGTCAGGAAAGTATCGATTTCGAAGCACCGGCATTAGCACTGTTGGCCCGGGCGGCGCAGGGCAGTATGCGTGATGCATTAAGCCTCACCGACCAGGCTATCGCACAGGGCGATAATCAGGTGCGCCAGGCTGTGGTTACCGACATGCTTGGCCTGATGGACCGTAATCAGCTGCTTAAATTGCTGCACGTGATGGTGAATAAATCAGCCCAGGATGTAATGGCTGTGGTAGATGATATTGCCCAACACGCTCCGGACTATGACCAGGTGCTGGCTGAATTGAGTAGCTTACTGCATCAGGTGGCGCTGACTCAGTGGATCCCTGAAGCCTGTAAGCTCGAAACAACCTCGGCCAAGGCTATTTATACCCTGGCCCGGCACCTTAGTCCGGAACAGGTACAGTTGTTTTATCAGGTAGCCTTACAAAGCCGCAAAGATTTGCCCTATGCCATCGACGGGCGCAGTGCACTGGAAATGGCTTTGCTGCGAATGATGTCGTTTGCACCGGCGCCACCAGAGCAAAACCCCGAGCAACTGATCAGCGAGTTATCCAGCACCGGCACGCTGCCATCTGCCACCCCATCTGCTAGCACAGCTCGAGGTACAGAGCCCTCAGCGGATAAAGAGCCCTCAGCGGATAAAGAGCCCTCAGCGGATAAAGAGCCCTCAGCGGATAAAGAGCCCTCAGCGAGCAAAGAGCCCTCAGCGGACGCAGAGCCCTCAGCGGGACATGAGCCTTCAGCGGATGAAGAGATCTCAACGGGACAAGAGCCTTCAGCGGACGAAGAGCCCTCAGCAAAAAGCGAGGCTCCAGCGGAGATTACGGCTGCTGCGCTAAGTGAGCCAGCGCCACAAAGTGCGCCTGTAGCCAATCAGTCTGAGCCGGACACAGCCCCGATGGAGCCGGCACCCACATCTTATGATATGGAAGGCAGCTTTTTTAGCGACGACGATGAAGAAGTGCGCCTGGCTCAACAGATGGCGGATATTGAGCAACAAGCCGCTCAGCAGCGCGGTGGCGCCGATGAAAACCAGGCAGCACCACAACAAACGGCTGCCACCACAGGGGTAACGCCGGATATGGTGGCATTACGCCAGCGGCTTAAGCGGGCCCGCGCGGAGGACAAGCCTGACGGAAAAAAGCCTGATGCGCAAAGCGCTGGCCCGACTCTGTCGCGGCCAGCGGCCCCGGCGTTAGCAGAGTCTGCTCCGGTGCAGGAGCCTATCGCACCAACACCAGCAGAGCCTGCACCGCTGAATGACGATACAGCAGCCGATGTGCCGCCATGGTCAACCGATGCAAAACAACCTGATGCGCATATTGACGCTAAATCGCCAGCTGCCGCGCCGCCATTTACTCCAGATGAGCCAGCGGAAGAGGCGACAGCATCACCAGAACGGCAGAGCAACCAGGGCCCGCTTGCCATGCCTGCTACGCTGCAAGCCTATCTGGATAACGGGGATAAGCTGCTCGATGCCAGTCAGATTGACGAATGGAGCCACCTGATTGCTCAGATGCCAGTAGCGGGCCTGGTAAAACAAATTGTACTGCATTCGGCTTTTAGTCAAAAAGATAATACGGTCATGCTTGAATTAGACCCGTCTCAGGCGCATCTTTTAAATGAGAGCGCAATTGAGCAGGTAAGCGCGGCATTGAAAAGTGTGATGGGCGCACACATACAAGTGACCATTGAGGTAGGGCATCCGGCTTCCACGCCGTTTGCATTACAACAACAGATTAATCAAATGCGCCATCAACATGCCTGTGCGGTGGTGTCGAACGATACGCTGTTTCAGACATTGATAGAAACCTTCAATGCCAGCGTAAAAGAAGACACGATCCAGGCGCGTTGATGGCACGCCAACAAATTAAGGGTGAAAAACATGTTTAAAGGTGGAATGGGCAACATGATGAAGCAGGCGCAGCAAATGCAAGAGCGCATGCAAAAAGTCCAGGAAGAACTGGCCCAGTTGGAAGTGACCGGCCAGGCTGGCGCGGGCATGGTAAAAGTGACTATGACCTGTAATCACAATGTTCGTCGGGTAGAAGTCGATGACTCCCTGATGGATGATGATAAAGATATGCTGGAAGATCTGACCGCCGCAGCATTCAACGATGCTGTGCGCCGGGTACAGGAAACCAGTAAAGAAAAAATGAGCGACGTCACTGGTGGCATGCCTCTGCCTCCAGGCTTCAAAATGCCGTTTTAGGCAAAAAACGTCGAACACCGTACGGCTGCATCACTGGGAACAGCGGATATGGCCAAAGCGAGGTTGGCAACGTGTATTAAAAGCTCTGGCTATGCCGGAGCTTTTTTGTTTTCTACGATGGATGATGTTCACATCAGCCGTCTTTTTCTACAGCCCGCATCACCGCAGCGCTTACCTAAGTCTGCTCTTCTTTTCACCAAAAATACGCATTTGTTTGTACCTGCCTGGTTTTCGCTATGCCTGGTAGGTTAAACGCTAAGTGTCTGAGCGAATAAAGTAACTGCAAAAAATTCATTATTACCCACCTTTGCAAGAGCAATCCCAGACAACCGTGATCGCTATGGTATGTCTTTGATATTCAATGCCTCTTGCTGTTAATAAATATCAATCCAAATGGCTATTTTTACTGTAAGAAGCAAAAAGCACCCAACTCTTTATTATGCAGGCAGTGGCGGTGCGCCGTTTAAACACTTCGCCTGCAACAGCCTCTGTAAACTGCACGCTAAGGAATTAGTACTACAAAAAGGAAGCGGAAAGTGAAGTATTGGTTAGCATCCTCATTCATCAATAAAGAAGCGTGTTTATGAGCCTGTTAAAGGATTGGTTGTTAGCAACACATAGCGTCCCTGTTTTTCAACATCAGAAATCAAGAAAGCATATGAACATCCCGGTGTGGAAGCTGGCGGTAAAAGGCCGGTTGAAAAGCCTGCACAGACCGCATGCTTTTGACCAGGTAAGTTGTTTTGCGCAATTTTTAAGTTTCCCCCGCTCAGGCCACTCTTTGATTGGCTCGCTGCTGGATGCACACCCGAACGCTATCGTATCTCATGAATTAGACGCAATGGGGCTGATACATAAAGGGGTATCGATACGCTCGATTTATGGACTGATTGAATCTAATTCCCACCTATTTACCCGCCATGGACGTTTCTGGAATGGTTTTTGTTACTCAGTGGAGCGTCAGCCCCATGGGTGCTCAGACAGCCTGACCGTCATTGGTGATAAAAAAGGTGACTGGGCGGTTCGCTGGTTCGATAAAGACCCAGAACTGATCACAAAGCTTCGCAACACAACAAGCGATAAACTGCGCTGGATTTTAGTGACGCGAAATCCGTTGGACAATATCGCGACGCTCTCTTTGCGCAAAAACCGGACCTATGATCAGGTGCGTATTCAGCACACATCCAAGGATAAGTTTACCGCTGAACTAAAAAGCAAACAGGATTCTGGCAAGATATCCGCCACGGCCAGGGACGATATGATTGCCGACTACCGACTTTTATGTAGCACCATCGCAAAGATGCAGCATGAATTGGCCGACGAAGAAGTGCTGCATATCGTTTATGAAGATTTTTGCAAGGATCCACAACAGGTTCTACGCAAAATTTGTGAATTTTTAGACATTGCGCCTACTCCTGAATACCTGGAAAACTGTGCTTCAAAAGTGACCGCGAGTCTGCATAAAAGTCGGCAGCGCGTGTCCTGGACGCAAAGTCAGCTAGACGAAGTAAAAAATATCGCTCAGCACCATAGCTTTCTAAACTGTTACTTAGAAGATTTGACCCTCAATGACTGACATAAGATTAATCACTTGTGTAGGGGTTGAACATGATTTGGCTCTCTTGCCTCATTTTTTAACCTATTACAGTGAACTGGGCATTGCCCCTTGTAATATGCATGTGGTGCTCCAGGCATCAAATGATAATACTAAAAACATGCATGATGCTGTTGCTCTGCTGGATAAGTACGGCATTCAGCCAGAAGAGGTATGGATAGCCGCCTACACAAGTCAGACGATGTGGGAAAAAAGACGGGAAATCCAACAAAAAGTAGCGCATGCAGATGATTGGATCATCAGCGCTGATGTGGATGAGTTTCATGAGTTTCCAGGCGATTTAACAGCATTTCTGGCTTATTGTGACAAAAACAAGCTGGACTGTGTTCAGGGAGTGTTTATTGATCGTATTGCGCCGCAAGGAGAATTGTCGACGGTGCGGCAAGATTGCTCTATCTGGCATCAGTTTCCCATTCAAGCCGATGTTATGTGCACCATCAGGCAGCACGAAGAGGGTAATTGGGCCGCCGGCACAGTCAATGTTATGGCGTGTAAGGGTAGAGTGCCCCTGTCGATAGGCGGTCATGGTGCGCTGGCCGGCCAGGCCCCGGTCAATTATTTTTCTGGCAGGCATCTGGGCAAGGTACCTGGTATAGGCCTGGCCAGGGTGCGCTTTGCAATGCCATTGCGGGTTCACCATTTCAAGTGGACAGACCGGCTTGCTGATAGTCTCAAAAAACGGCTGGCGACCCCCGGTGTGAGTGAGCGCGGTAAAATGTACGGAGAGGCGTTACTCAATCATATCGATGGGCAGGGAAGAATACAGGTGGACAAAATGCCGATTCGGAAGCCCGGCCTGGCTGAGCGTCTACCATGGCGCTATCAACTGCAGGTCTTTTCATTGCATGTGCTTGCCAATCGTATTTCGCGCAAGCTCTCTCGCATGGTCAAATCCTGATACCAGCCAAGAACTATTACCAGCCTTTGTTGCACAAATAAGCGACTTATTCATTTAACCAAACACGTAAACGTGGCACCAAATCAACAGGCATAACAATGACGGACAATAATAACAACACTCGCTGGGAAAAGATCCAACTAACACAGGGCAGTGATTCAGGCCGATTCCATTCCCATGCCTACTACGATATTCCTGTGTTCGACTCTACAAGCCGGCTGCTGGCTGGCCACTGTGTTTCCTTTCAGGAAAAAAGCCCCACTCCAGAAGATAAGATCGATATCGGTTATATGGATCTGGAAGGGGACCGTGAATGGAAAACCGTGGGGCAGAGCAGCGCATGGAGCTGGCAGCAAGGGGCGATGAGCCAGTGGCTGCCTCAAACTGACACATTGATATGGAACGATCGCCAAGATGGTCGATTTGTGTCGAAGCACTATTCAGTAGGTACCGGCGATACCAAAACGTTTCCTCACCCCGTCTATGCCGTTGCGCCAGACGGTAAATTTTTTCTGTCTTTAAACATGGCCAGGCTCGATTATGTGCGCCCGGGCTATGGCTACGCTGGTGGCCAAGAGCACAAGATGGAATCGTTAAAACCAAAAGACGATGGGGTGTGGCGAATTGATGCCAATACTGGTGAGGAAACCCTGTTATTGTCGCTTAACGATGCCGCTCAGTTTTTGTTGTCACGGCTGCCTTTACGGTTGCGCTTTAGCAATATAGTAAGACGTTACGTATTTTGGTTTAACCATGTAAAAATCAGCCCGGACGGCAAACGGTTTACCGTTAAACTTCGCTTCCGGTCGCGGGATCTTACCCGCAAGTGGAACGATAGCATGGGCTGTAGCCTAACCTGTGGTACCGATGGAAAGGATTTGCGGCTGCTAGAGCATGCCACCTCCCACGTAATATGGCTGGATAACACCCGCCTGTATTTTTGGAAAGAAAACGGCGTGTATCTGTACGAAGATGCGCCGGGTGGTGGTAAAAGGCTCCAGCAAATGGCACCTGCACTGATTGACCACAATGTTCATATCCGCCATTTTCCAGATAATCCCGAGCAGTTTATCTTCGATACGCCATACCGGGAAACTATTGATCTGTTCACCTATCATGAACCCACCGGTGAGCGAGAAAAAATTGCAACATTCTACAATCACAAACCTAGAAACGGGGAGTATCGTTGCGACCTTCATCCATGCCCCAGTCCGGACGGTGAAAAAATCGTGGTTACATCGCTGGACGACGGCGGCCGACAGATGTATTTATTTCAAAAAACAGACTGAACACTGTGCTGACCTTCCAGCAAAGGTTGTGAAATGCCAGCTGCAAAAGGGGAGGCAGGCATTATTAGTGCCTCTGCCCAATGGCGTGCATACGTTAGACGCATGGGGATTGGCCGGGCAGGATGAGTTTATTGTCAGCCAGCAAACCATCCACAGCGTCTACCGTGTAGCCTTTTTTGTGATTTAGCTTGGCCAGCGGTATATCTGCCAACGCTGTTGGGGACGGAATCTCTGCTGCCTTGAGGTGGCCGTCGAGCAGCCGTTGAAACACATGTGGGCCTCGCGCAGAAACCTGAGGGGTCTGTCGCCACAGCTCTCTTAACTGCGGGCTTCGCGTCAACAACCAGTCAAAAGTGTGGTGTGACCAAAAATACGACTGCGGCTGCTTTGCTGACAGTACATAAATTTCGCTCCAGCGACGCCACGCTTCGGTTAGTGTAGCGCCTGGCGTGGAAGCAATAAACCAGTTAGCCAGTGAACGCACCGGCTGCGGCCGGGCAAAGGCAAACATCCCGCTGGTGTGGGTGTAACCTATCCAATCGTCCAGCGGGCGCAGACACAGTGTGGTGGCATCTGTCCATACGCCGCCATAGCGGACCAGCAGGCGCAGCCGGATAATATTGGCTTTATGATTCAGGCTGGTGCCGGCAGGAAATGCCGGCAGCTCAATCCAATCAGCGAGGCTTTGTTCGTCAAGAACCTCTATCTTCCAGCCCGGATTCAAATTACGCCAGCTTTCGATGCACCGGGAAACGAGGGGCGGGGCCTGCGTTTCACCCTGAAGCCACAATATCCAAATGCGGCGAACTGGCCAGGAAATGGCGCGACCTGAAAGTAACCGTTGCCAGTCTTGCGAAAATGTATCCAGACCCAATCGCTGTTGGTTGTATTTGTCCCGCCGGTGCTGTTGGCCAACAAAACGGCGATGCCGCCATCTTGCCAGCGGCGTGGCCCGTGGAATTCCGTTTAAATCTACCATCAGGCCAAATCGTTTATCTGAGTAGCAGCCGTGAAACTGCTATGGGGGTGTAGAAACCACAAGATACGACTTACTCCTCTTTCGTGGGTTAGTTGCCCTGTTATCTGATAAAAAAGACGTATACGCCGGAAATACGCCGGCCAGATCCCCTGCAAACTTATTATCTCTATACTTTCAACATAGCTTATCTGGCAGCCGTTGCCAGACCCTGCTCAACAGAGTATTAAATAGTCCACATAGTCCCGGTATGCAGGATCCATGGCGAAATTCAGACAAACGATGTAGGATACGCAGCACAAAGCGGTAGTGGCGACCGTGCAGCACATACCACTGCGTAATCTTTAAACTCCTCGCCCATGAGGCGGCCAGCCATGCATTAACCTGTGGACCCATTTGCCATGAAATACAGCCCGTTGTTAAGCGAATTGATTAGTGCACTGACCTGCTTGCCGGGGGTCGGTAATAAAAGTGCTCAGCGTATGGCCTTTAGTTTGCTGGAGCGCAATCGCGAAGGCGCGTTGCAATTAAGTGCCGTGCTACACAATGCCATGGAACAAATCCGGCATTGCGAGCGCTGCCGTACCTTTACTGAAGAAACGGTGTGTGAAATCTGCCGGCATCCGCAGCGTAATTCCAGCGGCCTATTGTGTATCGTGGAAAGCCCGCAGGATGTGCTGGCCATTGAGCAAACCTCGTCGTATCAGGGCATGTATTTTGTTCTGATGGGGCATCTGTCGCCGATTGATGGTACCGGGCCGTCGGATATTGGCCTGGTTGAGCTGGAGCAGCGCCTGCAGCAAGAAGAAATCAGTGAGGTGATCCTGGCCACCAACCCGACGGTGGAAGGCGAGGCAACCGCCCACTATATTAGTCAGCTGTGTAATCAGTTTTCCATCGCAGCCAGTCGGATTGCCCACGGTGTGCCGGTAGGCGGAGAGCTGGAATATATCGATGGCAACACCCTGACCCACGCCTTTTCCGGCCGTCGCCGGTTATAGTATTTGCCGGCTGGATTGAATTTTTTTCATTCAGCCGTTGAAAAGCACCAGTTCAGCCCCTACTTTTCTGTTTGAATTTCGTTGCAGTTAACTAGGAGACTCTGGTTTATGGCTGAAGCAGCCCAACAAGAAACCCATGGTTTTCAGACCGAAGTAAAACAGCTTTTGAGTCTGATGATCCACTCTTTGTATTCCAACAAAGAAATCTTTTTACGCGAACTGGTATCTAACGCGGCCGATGCGGCAGATAAATTACGCTTTCGTGCACTGGAAAATGATAGCCTGTACGAAAACGATGGCGATCTGCATGTACGCATCAGCGTCGATAAAGAAGCCGGTACGGTTACCGTAACCGACAATGGTATCGGTATGACCCGTGATGAAGTGATTGCGAATCTGGGTACTATCGCTAAATCCGGCACCAAGGATTTCTTCAGTAAACTGTCTGGCGACTCTGCCAAAGATTCTCAGCTTATCGGCCAGTTCGGGGTAGGATTTTACTCTGCCTTTATCGTGGCCGACAAAGTGACTGTACGCACCCGTGCCGCCGGTGCCAGCGCCGAAGATGGGGTAGAGTGGGTGTCTGACGGTGAAGGCGAATTCACCATCGCGCAGATTAACAAGCCTGCCCGTGGCACTGAAATTGTGCTGCACATGCGCGAAGACGAAAAAGAATATGTTGATGACTGGCGACTGCGCTCTATCGTAAATAAATATTCTGATCACATCAGCATTCCGGTGCAGATGTACAAAGAAGAAGTGCCTGAGCGTGATGGCCCCGATGGTGAAAAAATTCCGGCCGAGCCAGCCCAGTGGGAAGTGATCAACAAGGCCACCGCACTGTGGACCCGCGAAAAATCTGAAATCAGCGAAGACGAATACAAAGAATTCTACAAGCATATTTCCCACGATTTTGCCGACCCGCTGACCTGGGCGCACAACAAGGTGGAAGGTAAAACCGAATACACCAGCCTGTTGTACATTCCGGCTAAAGCGCCGTTTGATATGTGGAATCGCGACCAGAACCACGGTCTGAAATTGTATGTTCAGCGCGTCTTTATCATGGACGACGCCGAACAGTTTATGCCGACCTATCTGCGCTTCGTGAAAGGCCTGGTTGATTCCAATGACTTGCCGCTGAATGTGTCGCGCGAAATTCTGCAGGACAACAAAATTACCCAGGCATTGCGTCAGGGTTGTACCAAGCGTGTGCTGAGCATGCTGGAAAAAATGGCCAAAAACGATGCCGACAAATACCAGTCATTCTGGAATGAGTTTGGCAACGTGCTTAAAGAAGGTCCGGCAGAAGATTACAGCAACCGTGAGAAAATTGCCGGCTTGCTGCGCTTCTCTTCGACCCATGCTGACAGCGATGCCCAGACTGTATCGCTGGCCGATTACATCGGTCGCATGAAAGACGGTCAGGAAAAAATCTATTACGTCACCGCTGATAGCTATCAGGCTGCCAAAACCAGCCCGCACCTGGAGATCTTCCGTAAGAAAGGCATCGAAGTGCTGCTGATGGGCGAGCGCATTGACGAGTGGCTGATGTCGCACCTGACAGAATTTGACGAAAAGTCATTCCAGTCAATCTCCAAAGGTGACTTAGACCTGGGTGACATGGACGACGAAGAAACCAAAAAAGCGCAGGAAGAAGCCGAAAAAGAAGTGGCCGGTGTAGCCGAGCGGGTGAAAACCGCCTTGGGTGACAAAGTGGTGGATGTGAAATTTACTCACCGTCTGACCGATTCACCGGCTGTGATTGTGGCTGACGAAAACGGCATGACCACACAGATGATGAAGCTGATGCAGGCTGCCGGGCAAAAGGTACCGGACGTGAAGTATCATTTTGAACTGAATCCTGAACACAGCCTGGTGAAAATGCTGGCAGATGTGCAGGACGAGGCGTTGTTTAATCAATGGTCACATGTGCTGTTTGATCAAGCCGCCTTGTCTGAACAAGGTAGCCTTAAAGATCCATCAAGCTTTGTGCGCAACCTGAACGACTTGCTATTGAAAATGGCTCGGTAATCAACTGATTACTAAAATGCGAAAAAAGCGGGCTTTGAGCCCGCTTTTTTTATGAACTACGCAAAAAGCGTGACTTTCTCTCTTTCATCATGGTTTTACCTTAGTCATCAAAGCACCTGACACTGGAACCGGGCAGGGCGGGCGTTCATAATTGCTGACAATTTAGGCCCATGTTCGAGACATTTAAGTAGGCTTTCTGCGGCCTTAAGCGCTTATCGGTCTTGTCACATTCAGATTGAATGTGTAAAGTGCCGAAAGTTTAAAATATAAAGCGGAGAGCGCACAATGCGAATCATTCTTCTAGGCGCACCAGGTGCCGGTAAAGGAACCCAGGCTCAGTATCTGATGGGCAAATTTGGCATTCCTCAAATCTCGACCGGTGATATGCTGCGTTCAGCGATCAAGCAGGGGACAGACCTGGGCATGCAGGCAAAGCGTGTGATGGACGAAGGAAAATTGGTGTCTGACGATATCATCATTGGCCTGGTAAAAGAGCGCATTGCGCAAGATGATTGTAAAGACGGCTTTTTGCTGGATGGTTTTCCGCGTACCATTCCGCAGGCAGATGCCATGAAGGATGCCGGCATCAAGATTGACCACGTCTTAGAGTTTGATGTACCGGATGATGTTATTGTTGAGCGTATGGGTGGCCGCCGGGTTCATCCTGCTTCTGGCCGCGTTTATCACGTGGTATACAACCCGCCAAAAAATGAAGGCGTGGACAATGAAACGGGTGAAGACCTGATCATTCGTGACGACGATAAAGAAGAAACAGTGCGTCATCGTCTGGGCGTATACCATGAGCAAACCAAACCGCTGGTGGGCTACTATGCCGCAGAAGCCGAAGCCGGCAATTGCGAATATCATAAACTGGACGGGACCAAGCCCGTCGATGAGGTTAGCCAGAAGTTAAATCAACTCCTCGGCTAAACCGGATAAGCCCACAAAAGGTCGCGATGCGGCCTTTTTTATTTTGTGGTATATAACTATTATTGATGCGCGACGGCTGTATTAGCCTGCGCTTTTTATTACAGGGAGATTGGGTATGAGTCTGCCCGTTACTGCGTTTTATGCCAGCTTACTGGGCTTGTGCTACCTTTATTTATCCGTTGTGGTTATCAGTGTACGCCGACGAGAGCAAATCAGCCTGGGCACCGGTGATAATCCCGAGCTGGAAAAGCTCAATCGGGCGCACGGAAATTTTAGTGAATATGTGCCCATCACCCTGATCCTGTTAGCCTGTCTGGAAAGCCTGAGCGGCATTCAGTGGATATTGCATGTGGGCGCCGCCAGTTTGCTATTTGGCCGTATCATTCATGCCTATGGTCTGCGTCATCACACCGGCGCCAGCTGGCAGAGGGTAGTCGGCATGCTGTTGACCTTTTTTGCCATGCTGTTTTTATGCTGCGCGAATCTTTACATGATCCACTATACCGTGGTGTAACCGTGAAGCTGAGCCAACCAATTACCCCTTACTGCCTGATTGATGAGACTAAACTTATCCGCAATGCTGCGCGGGTTGCCGCGGTGGCAGATACCGCCGGTGTCAGTCTGCGCCCCCATGTCAAAACCCTTAAAAGCCTGGAAGCAGCGCGTTTATACGCGCCTGCGCCAATGCCCATCACGGTCTCGACGTTAGCCGAGGCGCGAGCCTTTGCCGAAGCTGGGTATTCCGACATTCTTTACGCCGTCGGAATGACGCCCAATAAACTGGATGCAATTAACGAGCTGCTGGTAAACGGTGTACAGCTGACAGTGATTATAGACAGCCTGCCGGCAGCCGAAGCATTAGCTGGCCAGGCCAACCGGCTGCATAAATCGCTGGCTGTGGCGGTAGAGATTGATGCCGATGGGCACCGGGCCGGCATTGGTGCAGAGGATCCAGTTTTGCTGCAGATCGCTCAGTGTATTGCAGAGGCATCTAATCTGGTGTTGGTTGGGGTAATGACTCATGCCGGCGCCTCTTATCAGTGTTTTGATGAAGAGGGCCGACAGCATATGGCGCAACAAGAATGCGACCAAGCGGTGATTGCTGCAGCCCGACTACGCAAGCAGGGCCATGCCGTAACCATGATCTCCGCCGGCTCAACACCCACCGTATTATCCGGGATTGATTATGCCGGAGTCACTGAATTACGAGCCGGGGTTTATGCCACCTTCGACTGTGTGATGGCCGGGCTGGGTGTGTGCTGCTATCAGGACATTGCAATGAGTGTGGTAACCACAGTCATCGGGCATCAGGCTGACAAGGGCTGGGTGCTGGTGGATGCCGGCTGGATGGCACTGTCGCGAGATACCGGCACAGCGTCACAACCGCGCGATTGTGGTTATGGCCTGGTCTGTGACATCAACGGTCACTTACTGGATGGCTGGTATGTAAAGCATACCAATCAGGAGCATGGGGTGATTGTTCACCGTGATGGCGCGATGCCCGACCTGCCACAGTTTGCGTTTGGGCAACCATTACGTATTTTACCGGTGCATGCCTGTGCTACTGGCGGCCAGTTTGACCAGTACCATGTTACCCAGGATAACCAGACTATCAGTGAGCGATGGTCGCGAGTCAATGGGTGGTAACAAAACAGGCCAGCAAATGCCGGCCTGTTAGTTTCAATGCGATAGAGAGCGTTTGTTAGAAGCGCATGGTCAGCTTGGTATACACAAAGCGGCCACGCGGGTTGTGCACGCTGCCCACATATCCGTACAGATCGCTGTCACCGTCCCCGATGGCAAAGGGTGGTTCTTCGTCCAACAGGTTGTTAGCACCCAGCACCAGGCGTAAATTGTCGGTAAAGTTGTACCCGGCCTGCACATCGACCAGAATTTGGGAATCTACCGTCCGCGAGGTGTTTTCTTCAAAATCCAGCACCCCGTCAAAGTTGATATCTGGCGTATCTTCAAACTCGCCGATATAACTGATGTTCAGGTTGGCATCAAAGTTATTGAGCATCCAGGTGGTACCAAACAACCAGCGATTTTCCGGATAACGGTACTCGCCGGTAAAGTCCAGTTCGTCACGTTCGAAATTGGTCAGATATGTCCAGTCCAGATTGAAGCGCAAGTTACCATAGTTGTTCAGCGCCATGTTGTAGTTGGCACTAAAGTCGACCCCAGAGGCTTCCTGCGAGGACACATTCTGATAGGTATTAAAGATTTTCTGGATCACGCCCAGTGACTCGCCTTCTTGCGGTTGCAAGCGGACACACACTGTGCTGCTTTGGTCGTTACATTCAGCGTCATACACCAGACCAAATTGTTGCTCGTCAATTTTATTATCCTGAGTGATGCTCCATACATCCACACTCAGGCCCACTTCCTGAATCGGGGCCCAAATGACACCCACGTTCCAGGACTCTGACTCCTCTGCTTCCAGGTTAGGGTTACCGGAAAACTGGATATTGTAATCCAGTGATTCACAGTCCAGACCGGTGGCTTCACAGCGGTAGCGATCAACAAAGAATACACTTTTTTCGGACGGCCCCAAACCTACCTGGGCCAGTGACGGCGCTCTGAAGCCCTGGGCCCAGGAACCGCGCACTGTCACTGCATCATTCGGCGCCCAGCGTAAGGCAATCTTCGGATTAGTGGTGCTGCCAAAATCACTGTAGTGGTCATAGCGACCGGCCAGTTGTAATTCCAGTTCATCTAACAGGGGAATGGATAATTCCAGGTACGCCGCATACTGGTCACGCTCAGCCTGAGCCTGGACTGATTCGGTACCAAAGATAAGCCCGCGCTGGAACTGAATATCAGGAATATCCTCTACCTGCTCCTCACGGTATTCCACCCCGGCAGCCATCATGACCATATCGTTGTTAAATGCAAAAGCCTCGCCCGTGATATGCGCTTCGGCACTGGTCATGCGCGACTCACCACGACGTACCAGACTGGTGGTGATCTCATCAATCACTTCGTCCGGGTTAACCACTCCGCCGAAGGGGTTATAGTTGCCCAGGTTGATTTGTTCCTGTAAGCGGTCAACCCGCACCCAGCCCTGTGACTGATTACCGGTTTGCTCAGACTTACTACGGCCTTTTTGTACGGCTGCTTCCCAAGCATAATCGCCCAGCTCACCGCGCAGACCAGCTACAAAGCGCAAGGTATTGGTTTCAATGTCCCAGCGGCGCGGGCCGGCATCTACCGGGCGGTAGCGGCCAATATCCACATCCTGACCAAAGGGGTTATTGGGATGGGTACCCGGCGCAGTCAGGCCGGCATCTTCATCCAAGGGGGTCGCCGCACCGCCAGCTTCTGAGGTATTGTGCTGTACCGCCACTTCCATAAAAGCTGTCAGGTCGCTATCCAGTTTGTAATCAAACTGGCCAATCAGGCCAACCCGCTCAGCGGCAGGAATGGTCAGGCCGAAGGGGCCGTAGTCGAATAAACAACTGCCCGATGCAGTAGCATTTTCCGGCGGACAGTCCGGGTCGATGGTTTTGACCCCGTCGACATAAAAATACCCCGGGTAGCCGCGTGAAGAGCGAAAATCATTGCCGCCATATGGCGTTTGGTTAGCTGTGCCGAAGCGGCCCAGTTCGTAGGCCCCCAGTCGACTGTTTTTGAAATAATCCAGGATGACCGTGGAGCTGGCTTTGCTTGACTGGTTACCCCATACCATATTGGCTGTGGTTTCATCATAGCTGGGGCCGGTAGTGCCGCCATAGCCCACATTGACTTCCAGGCCATCAAAATCTTTTTTCAAAATGACGTTAACCACCCCGGCCACCGCGTCTGAGCCGTAGATGGCTGAGGCGCCGTCTTTTAAGATATCAATACGCTCAATGGCCGACACCGGAATAGAGTTAATATCAACAAATGAATTGGTGATGCTTTCGGCAAAGGCGCTGATGGCGACCCGACGACCGTTAATCAGCACCAGGGTGGCATCCGGGCCCATGCCGCGTAACGAAACAGCCGCCGCGCCGTTGGCGGTAGAATCCTGGCTGTTATTGCGGGTGGAGAATGTCCCCGCGCCGGTAGAAGGCATCCGCTCCAGCAGTTGCTGCAGATTTTCATAGCCCATGCCTTCAATCATGCTGGCATCAATACTTTGGATCGGCGAAGGCCCTTCCATGTCGGTTCGTTTGATGCGGGAACCGGTCACGGAAATACGCTCAACGTCGTTATTGGCAGACTGCTCGGTTTGTTCGGATTGCAATGCAAAGGTGGAAGAAGAGGCAGAGACACCCAGTAACCCCAGGGTGACAGCCAGCGCACAAGGTCTAACAGTGAGTTTCATGGAATTTCCTTATTTTCTTGTTGTTTACAGCAATCGCTGTTCTTTTAATCAATACCACTGTTTTACCGGCCTTGGCAATCCCGTACGAAAGTTAATCAGTAACAAAAGGTTATAAAATGTGTAAGGTTGATTTTACTGGTCATGGGCCATGGGCTGCTCTACCATGCAGCCTTTACCCGCACATCAGGACCTGTCAGTCAGATGAGAGTAATGCTAATTGTCATGGGGTGTCTACTGGCCTGGCGGCCAGTAGCCGCCATCGAATCCGGCGAGTACTATTATGTCATCAGTGACCGCTGCCAGCCGGTAGGGTTAACTGAAAAAGAAGAAGATGCACTGACCCCGGATGTACGCTTGTTTGACATCCAGGCTGCCCGCATCAGCGATTACAATGTGCATATCAATACTGATGCATTAAGCAGTTATAGCGAAGTGGGTGCCGATTATTTACAGCAACTACAGCAGCAACAGGTGTATTCGGTGGGCATGGGCCCGGCGCCGGATAAATATGCTATTCACACCTTTTTATTGCAGCGCGAAACCCTGTCTTACGGCGCGCTCGCTTATCTGCTGAATAATTTTTCGCAGTCTCAACTTGAGCGGGGCAAATACTACAAGGCGTTGTTGCAGATTGAAGATAAACAAGCGCGTTTTCGTGCAGTGACCCGCATTCGCTTAACCGATGTACGGTTCCCGCAGCGGGTGCTGCTTAGCGAATATGTGTCTGAGTATTTTCAGCTCGACAGTGATGGCAGTGTGATGACGCCGGCGGCGATTACCGTGGATCATCGAGAGGGCCTGACCGCCGATTTGCATGATGTAGGCAGTCGCTGGCAACGATTGGCTGAGCAAAATTTGTGTGGATTCAGTCCTGGGCGAATGTATTAAAGACGGTGGCAGTAAATGGCTGGTGATAAGAGGGAGGCTGGCTATACACGTATCTTGTGCGAACTAAGCGAGTATCAGCTTAAGCAGCTACCAATAAGCAAGCAGATTAAAGAGGTAGCAGGCTGCCAGGGAAACAGCCCGCATCCGGTTTATTTAGCGGCTGGTAATGTCGACTTTACGTGGCTTTTTCGACTCAGGTACCACCCGTTCAAGTTGAATATGTAACAGGCCATCGGTCATGGCTGCGCCGGACACTTTCACATGGTCGCCCAATTGAAAGCGGCGGCTAAAGTTTTTCTGGCTAATCCCCTTGTGCAAAAATTTGCGCGAAGCATCTTTATCATCGGACGGCTTTTCACCCGTTACAGTGAGCGTGTTTTCACGGCTTTCCAGAGTAATTTCGTCGCGACTGAAGCCAGCCACTGCCATTGAAATCTGATATTTGTCTTCACCCAACAATTCAATATTGTAAGGAGGAAAAGTGCTTTGGCTATCAGCCAAACGGGCACTTTCTACCAGTGACGCAAGCCGGTCTGAGCCAATGAATGAGCGATAAAGGGGTGAAAAATCAATTGTACGCATGAGCATATCCTTTATTAAGCAATATGGTTAAATGAGATCCCGCAACAAGCGGCAATCTTAAAAGAGCAGGGGCCGTGGCCCCTGCAATACAGGAATTATTCGCTGTCGGTATCGCGCTGGGAGCTTTGGTCTTCCAGCAACCGACTGCCAATTTCAATTTTGCGTGGTTTTTTGGCTTCCGGGATGATCCGCTCAAGGTTAATATGGAGCAGGCCATCGGCCATTTCAGCACCGGTAACTTTAACATGGTCACCTAATTGAAAACGGCGGCTGAAATTGCGCTCGGAAATGCCTTTATGCAAAAACTTACGCGATTTGTCGTCATCACTGGCCGGCTTGTTGCCTTGTACAGTCAGGCTATTGTCCTGCGCTTCAATGGTGATGTCATCGCGGCCAAATCCGGCCACAGCCATAGAAATCTGATACTGGTCATCGCCCAACAATTCAATGTTGTAAGGCGGATAGGTGCTTTGGCTGTCAGCATGGCTGGCGGCATCAATTAAAGAAGCCAGACGGTCCGAACCAATGAATGAACGGTATAAGGGAGATAGATCGATAGTACGCATGGTCATATCCTCATTAAAAAGCAATATGTAAATTGTTGTGCCCCGACTTTGCGGCGGCGGTCTTGCCGGCCTGATACTTCAGCGCCGACAATTCCTATATAGGAGCAGTCAAAAGCTTTTCAAGAGAAATTTTGCAAAATTTTTTAAATCAGTGGTTGCAGGTAACGGTTGGAGCGCGGCAGGTAATAGTTTTCGCGGTCAAAGGACACAATTACGCTTAACGCTTTGCCAGCCAGTTCATTCACCGGCACAAAGCCGTAGACCCGTGAGTCAGCGCTGTGGTTGCGATTATCACCCAGAACCAGCAAGTGGTCTGCCGGCACCTTAACCTGACGAAAATTGCTGAACTTATTGGTGGGGCCGGTCAGCTGGATCTGGTGCGGTGCATTGTCCAGTTGTTCAAGCAGAATCTGGTCCTGATCCGGTTCATAATCTAGGGGCTGGCCGTTTATTTTCAACTGGTTATTGTGTAGCGACACGGTATCCCCGGGCAGGCCGATGACTCGCTTGATCAGCCGTACATCTGCCTGTTGACTGTCAAATACTACAATATCGCCGCGCGCGGGCAGGGTGATGGGGGTCAGGCCGATATTGGTAAAGGGCACATCGAGCCGGTAGGCTGCCTTATTGACGAATATGCGGTCGCCTACCTGAATGGTGGGGAGCATGGAGCCGGTGGGCACATGATACCAGTCGGCCAGACTACTGCGGATACACAGCATGGTTACCAGGATAACAATAATGCCTTTATTATTGGCCCAAAAGCGGCTTAATCCCTGACGCATAATCCTTTTCCTTTATTCAACGGTGTGGATTTAGCTTAGCCTAAATTGTCGGCGCTGTTGAGCGGCAAATAAAAAAAGCCCCGCAGGGCTTTGTTACAAGAGGTGAATGCCTGTCATCGCTGCCGGTTATTGTTGACGCTCACGCAGTACCGCGATGGCATCGGACAATGACATGTCGCTGGCCTGCAGCAATACCGTCAGATGGTACAGCAAATCAGCCGCTTCATTTTTCAGCTCTTCTTTATCGTGCACAGTGGCTGCCAGGGCGGTCTCCACCCCTTCTTCACCCACTTTTTGCGCGATGCGTTTTATGCCCTTGGCATACAAGCGAGCGGTGTAGCTGGACTCTGGATCAGCATGTTTGCGCGCAGCCAGCCGGCGCTCCAGGTCGGCTAAAAAGGTGAAGTCGCTGACATCATTGGTAAACCAGCAACTTTCTTCACCGGTGTGGCAGGTGGGCCCATTGGGGTGTGCCAATACCAGCAGCGCATCATGGTCACAATCAGAACCGAGCTCGACCAGATCCAGGGTGTGGCCGGACACTTCGCCTTTTTGCCACAGACGCTGTTTAGAGCGGCTAAAAAATGTCACCTTGCCGGATGTCAGGGTTTGCTCCAACGCAGCTTTATTCATATAGCCTTGCATCAGCAATTTGCCGGACACGGCATCCTGCACCATGGCCGGCAGCAGGCTGTTCATTTTATCCCACGCCAGTTCGTGCATATTGGAAATATCTACAATCATTGTTTATGCCTCGGTTAATGGGTGGTCTTTACGCATGACAATGCCCTGGGTCGTCAGGTAGGCTTTGAGGGCTTTTATTTCGATGAGGTTCTTGTGGAACACCGAGGCTGCCAGCGCACCGTCTACATCTGCCTGTTCAAATACCGCTTTAAAATGCTCCATACTACCGGCACCACCCGATGCAATCAGCGGCACCTCACAGGCCTGACGAATAGCTGAAAGCTGTTTCACATCATAGCCCTGGCGTACGCCATCCTGATTCATGCAGTTAAGCACAATTTCACCGGCTCCGCGGCTTTGTACTTCACGGATCCAGTCTGCTGTCTGCCAGCTGGTTTGCTGGGTACGGTTTTCATCACCGGTGAATTTGAAGACTTCGTACTGGTCGGTAGCTTCGTTGTAAAAGCTGTCGATGCCAATGACCACACATTGCTGGCCATACACATTATGTAGCTGATTAATCAGCTCCGGGTTGGTCAGGGCCGGTGAGTTGATAGAGATCTTATCCGCGCCCATTTCCAGAATGCGGCCGGCATCTTCTACCGACTTGATCCCGCCTGCCACGCAAAAGGGGATATCAATCACCTGGGCAATCCGGCTGACCCAGCTTTTATCGACCACGCGCTGGTCGGAACTGGCGGTAATATCATAAAACACCAGTTCGTCGGCACCAGCCTGCGCATAACGCTCTGCCAGCGGCACGATGTCACCAATGATTTCATGGTTTCTAAACTGTACGCCTTTGACCACCTTGCCGTCGCGCACATCCAAACAAGGAATTATCCGTTTTGCCAGCATGCAATGGCCTCCTTCACAGTGAACTTTCCTTCCAACAAAGCACGGCCTAAAATTACCCCACTGACATTGGTCGGGCGCAGGGCCTCAATATCAGCCAGCCCGCCAATACCTCCGGAAGCCTGCCAGGCAATGGAAGGAAAGGCAGCGTGCATTTGCTTGTACAGCTCTACATTGGCCCCGGTCAGGGTGCCATCGCGGCTGATATCGGTGCACAGCACATGTTTGACCCCAACTTCGGCAAAATCATCCAGCACGGCTTCCAGCGCCACGCCCGAGCTTTGCTGCCAGCCATGGGTCGCCACAAACTTGTTGCCCTGCTCATCAATATTTACATCCAGCGCCAGCACAATGGCTTCCGCGCCGTAGCGGGTTACCCACTGCTTTACCAGTGCCGGCTCTTTGACTGCCAGCGAGCCAATTACGACCCGGCTGACACCAGCATCAAGCAGTTGTTCAACATCCTGTTCGCTGCGAATACCGCCGCCAGCCTGAAATTTCATGCGCTGGGTATCCACCATACGCCGAATCAACTCTAGCTGGCGCTTGCTGGTATCTTTAGCCCCGGTTAAATCGACAATGTGCAGCCAGGTGGCGCCATCGTCGGCATAGCGGTGCACCACGTCCACCGGATCCAGTTTGTATTCAGTTTTTTTATCGTAGTCGCCCTGGTACAGCCGCACCACGGCACCGTCGATTAGATCTATCGCAGGTATAATCATCACATCTTCACAAAATTGGTCAAAAGCTGTGCACCGGCGTCACCGGAGCGCTCGGGGTGAAACTGCACACCAAAATAGTTGTTGTGGGCAATGGCGGCGGAAAACCGCTGGCCGTAGTCACAGGTGGCCAGAGTATGAGCATAATCGGGCACCGCAAAGCTGTGCACAAAATAAAAATAGGTGTCGTCATCCAGCCCGGCAAATAGCGGGTTGTCATTGCTGGCACGTACAGTATTCCAGCCCATGTGCGGCAGACGCAGCCCATTGCTGTGCAAGCGCTCCACATGGCCGGGCATCAGGCCCAGACAGTCGATTTTACCACTGCTGCTTTCGTCCGAAGACTCTACCATCAGCTGCATCCCCAGGCACACGCCCAGCACCGGCTGGGTCAGACTTTGCAGGGTAGGTGCAAGCTGTTTGGCCTGAATGCTCTGCATCGCCGCATTGGCACTGCCTACACCGGGAAAAAACACCTTGTCGGCAGCTTTAATCACCGCATCTTCATCGGAAACTTCCACCTGCACACCCAGGCGTTCTAAGGCAAAGCGCACCGAGGAGATATTGGCGCAGCCAGTATTGACGATAACAATTCGCTGGCCCATTACAATGCTCCCTTACTGCTGGGCAGGGCATCGCCCTGACGAGTGATGGCCTGACGCAGCGCGCGGCCAAATACTTTATACAAGCTTTCTACCTGGTGGTGCGCATTGCCTTCGCTGGTGGACAGGTGCAATGACAAGCCCATGCTTTGAGCCAGCGAATAAAAAAAGTGCTCCACCATCTGGGTCGACATTTCACCCACCAGTGCCTGGGTAAAACTAGCGTCAAACTGCAGGTGAGGGCGGTTGGAAATGTCCATGATACATTCAGCGCGGCATTCATCCATCGGCAGGGCAAAGCCAAACCGGCCAATACCGCGTTTATTGCCCAGCGCTTTTTTCATCGCTTCGCCAAAGGCCAGTGCCGTATCTTCCACTGTGTGGTGATCATCGATATGCAGGTCGCCCTGAACATTGACCTGCATCTCAAAGCCGCCGTGCGTGGCAATCTGATCCAGCATGTGGTCAAAAAAGCCGATGCCGGTATGGATCTGCGATTTGGCACTTGAGTCTAGATCCACCCGGACCTTGATATCAGTTTCCGAGGTGGTGCGGGTGACCTCGGCAATACGCGACGATGCCAGCAGGGTTTTGGCGATAGCCGGCCAGCCGTTGCTGCCGCGCTCATAGCGCAGGCCCTGAATGCCCATGTTCTCGGCCAGCTGGATATCGGTTTGCCGATCGCCGATGACCACCGACTTGGTAAAATCCACTTTGCCTTGTTGCAGGTAGTCTTTTACCAGGCCCAGATTGGGCTTGCGGCAGCTGCAGTTATCCTGCTCAAAGTGGGGGCAAATCAATACTTCGTCAAAGCTCACGCCCTGGCTGGTAAAAATGTCCATCATCATATTATGCGGGGCATCAAAATCCGCCTGCGGAAAGCTTTCAGTGCCCAGGCCGTCCTGGTTGGTGACCATCACCAACCGATAACCGGCGGCCTGAAACTGGCGCAACACCGGAATCACTTCAGGCTCAAAAACCAGCTTGTCAAGGCGATCTAGCTGTTTATCGATAGGGGGCTCTTCGACCAAGGTGCCATCACGGTCAATAAATAAAATGGCTTGCTGGCTCATGCCGACACTCCTGACTGATTAAAATATTCGGTGATTAATTTCAGCAATCGTTCGTTTTGATCATCATCGCCAATGGTGGCGCGTAAACAATTGCCTAAGTTGTGTTGCTTGGACTGATCGCGGATCAACATACCCTGGCTCACCAGGTATTGCATCAGCGCCTGGCAGTGCGGCGTGCGAAACAACACAAAATTGGCGCGGGTATCGCCCACCAGTTCGATGGTGGGTAATGCTGCCAGGCGCTGAGCCAGTGTTTGCTTGGCGCGATTAATAGCCGCCACCTGCAATTCAATCTGAGTGACGCCGGCATCGCTGAGCGCCTGGGCAGCAATTTGCGCCACCGGCTCAGCAATCGGGTAGGGGGCAATTACTTTCATCAATGCCTGGATCACTGGCGTGTTGGCCAGCGTAAAGCCGCAGCGTAGCCCGGCCAGCGCAAACGCCTTGGACAAGGTGCGCAGGATCACCAGATTGGGGTAATTAGCCAGTTGCCCGGCCCAGGTGTTATCAGCGTCAAACTCAATATAGGCTTCATCTACCACCACCAATGCACGGTCAGCAAATTCGGCCAGAATGCGCTTCAGCGATGCTTTGTCTACGGTTGTGCCGGTAGGGTTATTGGGCGCGCAGATAAACACCAGATTGACATCGTCGGTGCCACACACAGCATCAACATCCAGGCTAAAGTCATCCTGCAGCGGCACTTTTTTCACGCCCACATTGCAGGTTTCGGCACTGATGGCGTACATGCCATAGGTTGGCGGGCATATCAGAATATTGTCCTGCCCGGGCGTACAGAATGTGCGGATCAGCAACTCAATGCCTTCATCAGCGCCCCGGGTAACCATCAACTGGCTGCGCTCAACCCCGGCATACGCTGCGTAATTGGCGACTACAGCATCAGGCTGGCACGCCGGATAGCGGTTAAAGCGGTCGCTGTCCACTGAGTAACTGTTGGCGTACGGTGATTCATTGGCATTTAGCCAGTCCTGGCCGCCGGCATACAGACGGCGGGCCGATTCGTAGGGCTGCAACGCAGCCAGATTGTCATTTTGTAAGCGGGTGACCAAATCAGTCATTACGCGACTCCTGCAATTTATTTAACCGCAGCGCCACAGCTTGTTCGTGGGCAGTGAGACCTTCGGCAGCGGCCAGGGTCATGATCGCCGGGCCCAATGCGCGCAGGCCATCATCCGACAGTTCCTGCACTGTATAACGGCGCATAAAATCCAGCAGGCCCAGCGATGAATAATTTTTGGCGTAGCCATAAGTGGGCAGCACATGATTGGTGCCCGAGGCATAATCGCCGGCTGACTCAGGCGACCAGGGGCCTAAAAATACCGAACCAGCATTTTTCAGCGCAGGTAACAATGCGCGGGCGTCCTGGGTTTGCACAATCAAATGCTCCGGCGCATATTGGTTACTCACCGCAATAGCCTGGTCCATATCATCGGTTTTGATATAACGCGCGTTTTCCATGGCCAGGCTGGCAATGGCAGTGCGTGATAAGGTGGCTAACTGGTCTTGCACAGCCTGCTGGGTGGCGGTAATCAGTGCTGCACTGTCGGTAACCAAAATTGCCTGCGAGTCAGCTCCGTGCTCGGCCTGGGATAACAAATCAGAGGCTACAAATGCCGGGTCGGCGCTATCGTCGGCCAAGACCAGTACTTCGGAGGGGCCGGCCGGCATATCGATGGCGGCGCCATCAGCGCGCTGGCTAACTTGCTGTTTGGCTTCAGTGACAAAGCTGTTGCCGGGACCAAAAATCTTATCCACCTGGGCAATAGCTTGGGTGCCTAGCGCCATGGCCGCAATCGCCTGAGCGCCGCCGCACAGATAAATTTCATCAATACCGCACCGTTTGGCGACCAGAGCAATTTCTGGTGCAATCAGGCCATCTTTGCCCGGCGGGGTGCACAGCACTTTACGCGGTACATTGGCTACCACCGCCGGTACGCCCAGCATTAAGGCGGTGGACGGTAAGGGTGCACTGCCGCCGGGAATATATAACCCGACCGACCCCAGCGGCACAAAACGCTGCTCGCAGACCACGCCAGGCGTGGTGGTAATGCGAATATCCTGCGGCTGCTGAGCTTCGTGAAACGCCTGGATATTGTCAAAGGCAGTGTCGATGGCTGCAGTGACCTTCGCACTGACCTGGCTGGCCAGCGCATCGCGCTGGGCCACTGACAGGGTCAGATTGTCCAGGGTCGGGCAATCGAACTGGCGGGTGTAATCCAGCACCGCTTCATCACCACCGGTTTCCACCGCGGCGATGATTTGTGCCACTGTTTGTTTCAGGCTTGCACTGTTTTTGCTGACCGGCCGGGCTAAGGCCTCGGCTTGTTCGGCCACCGTTAAGGCATTCCAGTTAACCATTGTTTAGCCCATCATCTTTTCAATTGGCATTACCAGGATTGAGCTGCAACCCAGGGCTTTGAGTTTTTCCATGGTTTCCCAGAAAAGGTTTTCCGGGCTGACCACGTGAATCGCCACCGTATCATCGCCACTGGCCAGCGGCAGCACAGTAGGATTTTCTGCACCTGGCAGCAAATCTTTGACCTCAGACAGGCGCGATTTTGGCGCGTGTAGCATAATATATTTGCTTTCCTTGGCCTGCATCACACCGTCGATACGTGGCACCAGGCGGTCGATAAGCTGTTGTTTTTCGGCACTGAGTTCACCGCTGCGCTTAATCAGCACCGCTTTGGAGCGAAAGATGACATCTTTTTCCACCAGGCCGTTGGCTTCCAGCGTAGCGCCAGTAGACACTAGGTCACAAATACCTTCAGCCACGCCGGCACGTGGGGCCACTTCTACCGAACCGGTCAGCATGACTGCTTTGGCGCTGACATTTTGCTCTTTAAAATAGCGCTCCAGCAAGAACGGGTAGGTAGTCGCCACTTTTTTGCCCGCCAGCGACTGAATGCCGGCGTATTCCATTTCATTGGGCACCGCGATAGACAAGCGGCAGCCGCCATAATCCAGCCTGCGCATCACTTCATAATCTGACGGTTTACCGGCTGCCGCACGCTCCAGCATTTTTTCTTCCAGCTCATTTTCGCCGATAAAACCCATATCGACCACGCCGTCCATCACCAGCCCCGGAATATCGTCATCACGCACCCGCAATAAATCGATATCTTCATTGGTAGAATGAGCAATCAGCAGGCGGTCGCGGATGTTTAGTTTAATGCCAATGGCTTTTAACAATGCGATGCTGTCTTTACTCAGCCGGCCAGATTTTTGAACGGCTATACGCAGTCTTCTGCTGTCACTCATGATATTTCCTCTTAATGGCTTGTTTCGCGCTCATAACAAAAAACCCCCGGAAGTTTCCTTCCGGGGGCTTGCGAATTATTCATCTGCGCCGCTGGAAGGAGACAATACCCTTCCAGCACGACCTGAAAGGCTATGCTTTATGGTGATGATGATGGTTAATGGCGCAGTTATACATATAAATAAATTCTAAAATATTCTGTGTTAAGACGTAAGGACAGTAAACAATTTGTGCTGACAATGCAACAACGGCAAACTTAATATTATGTAATCGTTCCCAGCAAAAAATGAATATCATATGCGTGGTACTGAGCACCCTGTCCCTTATCGTCTGTTTGTATTTGGCTAGTTAAGCTTGCTGTCTTTCCAAAAGCGGGTGCCTTTCACCGTGGCTTGCAACGCCAGGCCGCTTTCAGTCATGGTATAAACCGTTACATTGCCCAGATAGCCTTCGCCTTCAAAGCTGATGCCTTTATCGCCTGCTTTAGCGGCTGCATCGGCATTACCGCCGGCGGTCCAGCCTTTTTCAACAAAATAATTTAGGCTGCGCTGAGTGTGGAAAACCATGACCAGGCGGTAATCTTTAGCCCCCAGGCCGAGGCCGACGCCACCCTCGGCCATATTCATGTATATGCGCTCACCGGTTACATTGTTATTCACCACACCGTAACCAGTGCCGGCGGCGACAAAAATAACATTCACATTGGCGTTACTGAATACCGCAAAGCCGGCGGCATCACGCAATTGTGCGCGGGTGTCCGGTTTTTCCCGATACAACCGGGCCAGTGTATTATCCTGCATGGTCAAAATGGCCTGACGCTTTTCAGCGATGGTCCCGGCGCCCATTGAGGCACAGCCAGCTAGCGCCAGCAGTCCCAGACAAAGGGCTAAGCCCTTAATATTATTTACAATGCTCAAGATGCTCTCCTGCGAGTGAGGCGGCCGGACACCGGCCTAAAAGAATATACTTATCTTATACTTAGTCAGCGCAAGTTTGGCTTACTGTGTTTTTACGGTGACTGATGAGGCATCCAGTCTGGTCACGCGGTAGCCAGCTTTTTCCAGCAAGGCCAGCACGCCATGTTTGCCCGGCATGTGCAGTGTGCCCACTAATACAAACTCAGTGGGGGCGCTGTTGAGCATTTTTTCCAGATGGGGCAGCCAGTTCGCGTTGCGGTTGACCAGCAAATCGGCATACACCTGAGGGTATTGTTGTTCAAAATCCTTCAACACCTGGGTGAAGAGGCTGTTCATGTCGCCTTGGCGCCAAAAACGCACCAACGGGTCGATATGGCTGGACAGCTCTTGAATATCTTCCAGTGTGTAACGAATAAACGCATCTTCCTGGTTATCGGCCATGCGCGAAATAAAATCCAGCTGCTGTTGCGGGGTTTCAAACCAGTCGATGGCTTTATTGTCGGCCTGCGCTTTAGCAAAAAAGTGGGCATCCACCCCTTCGCTGGTCAGGCCGTTTTTCTGATATTCCAGCATGGTAAGCGTAAGCCCCAGCAACGCGGGTTTCATCTGTTCAAGATGCGCCAGCGGCAACTTGCGCTGGGCTAAAAATTCTGTAAGCAGTTGATAGGTGTCGGCCGTAAGAGCATTTTTGATGGTTTGGCCATTCTGATAGGTGTTTTGCTGCATCATGCGTCCGGCAAACGCTGGCGATGAGACGGTTGCCATATCGGTTTCAAACACCAGGGTATCGGCCAGCGCGTAAGCCTGGTTGTAAGCGTCTGGCAGCGGGTAGTCGCTGGGGCTGAGCAGATGAAGGGTTCCGCCCAGATATAAAGTATGCTCGCCGTTGGTGACTTGCCATACTGATGCTGCCTGACAATGCGCGGCAAACAAACACGCCAGGATCCCAATAAATTTGCCCATGATTATTTCCTTATGTTGTGCCGGGCAACTTTACGTGGCGGCTGGCTGTAGCGCAACTGCAAGAATGTAAATGTGTGTTGCTGGCTCAAGGCTGTTTATGCGCTCAAGGCTGTTTATAAGCTCAGGGCTGTTTATAAGCTCAGGGCTGCCACCAACGGTTGCGGCAAACCCGCAGGCCATGCTGGTGTAGCAGGGTGCACAATTCGCGGCGGTCCGCCAGGTTGAGAAAATCCCCCAGCGGGTGACTTTGTTGCTCTGCATGCAGGCAGCACACTGGCAACTGCCAATGGCCTTCGGTTTCGGTCACAGTGATATAGCATTGGATCCGCGCATAGGTGTGGCGCTGCACGGTGCGGTAGCCTTGTTCCAGGATCAGGTCTTGCGGGGTGATGGTCAGTACCTGCTGTTGATAACCCTGCCAATTGACTCGATACATTAAAAAACTTAATAACAATAGTTCGAGGCCGGCAAACGGTAGCACAATCCATACACCCACCCACGCCCAGCCCAGTGCAATAATGGCCACCGGAATAGCCAGCACTGCCAGGATCAGCTTGATATGACGCCAGTCTGTTGAGCGGTTGGGCCGCAATACAATCACAGACTCGGCGCCTTGCCGGGCACATGAAATCACGTCAGGTACGCTGTTGATTATCTATCTGCCAGCCTAGCACAAGATTTCTTTTTTAACCGGAATCTGGCACAGTGCTGCATCTTTTTTTTACGGACTCTTGCTGTGCTGGCTTTTATCCAACGTCATCCCTGGCGCTGTCTGCTGTTTGTTCTCTGGCTTGTGATTATTGCTATGCAGACACAGCCGCTGACTCTTATTGAAGCATTTGGCAGTTACACCTTTCTAGGGGTGGTGGGGGCGGTTTTTGCCAATGCCACCGGTGCTGGTGGCGGGGTGGTATTCGTACCGTTTTTTCATCATCTGGGCTTTTCGCCGGCACAGATTGTGGCCACCAGCTTTGCCATACAATGCTGTGGCATGACTGCCGGGGCGGTGACCTGGTTGCAGTATTATCGCAGTCATCATCGCACTAATGTGTTGTGGCAGCCGTTACGGGCTGCGCTGTGGCTGACCATTCCTGGTTCTGTGGGTGGCATTTTACTGGCACAGTGGGCCAGCCATATTCCGTTGCTGGCGGCAGTGGCTGGCAACACCGACACCCTGCACATCGGTTTTGGCGTCTTTTCCATCATTCTGGCGCTGGCCATTTTTGCTTCGGTGCCTCTTTTAAAGCGCACCCGGTTTAAAGAAAAGCTGGCCACTCTGGACGTGCTGGCGTTGCCGCTAATTGCCTTTGCCGGCGGCATTGTCACCGCCTGGTTATCGGTAGGGGTGGGCGAGCTGGTAGCGGTATATCTGATTATTCGTGGGTTGAATATCACCATGGCCATTGCCGCGGCGGTAATGTTAAGTGCTGTCAGCGTCTGGTTTGCCAGTATCTATCATGTGACCACCAGCCTGGCTGTTTTTTATCCGGTGGTATTGTTTGCCGGGGCTGGCGCGGTGCTGGGCGGCATTCTGGCCCGCCATGTGGTGCTGGCATTTCAGCCAGCGCAGTTAAAAATCTTTTTTGGCTTGTGGGTCATGCTGTTAGGTATCAGTAGCCTGCCGCTGTTTTAAGCAGCGGTAAATCTTATCATCGCGCTATGCGTACCAAGCAGCAACCCAGAACACACGAGATTTTCATGTCACAGCATACCTATTATCCCGAGTCCGATTATCAGCTTACCCAACCTGAATGGAGCAAAGATGCCGTCATCTATCAGGTCAATGTGCGCCAGTACAGCCACGCCGGTACCTTTGCTGCGCTGCAAGAAGACCTGCCACGGATTGCCAGCCTGGGCGCCGATATTATCTGGCTGATGCCTGTTCAGCCGATAGGCGAAAAAAATCGTAAAGGCGAGCTTGGCTCGCCCTACGCAGTAAAAGATTATTTTGGTATCAATGCCGAGTTTGGTGATGCCGAGAGCTTTCAGGCGCTGGTGGATGCGGTGCATGCCCATGCTATGCGTATTATCATCGACTGGGTGCCTAACCATAGTGCCTGGGATTGCAACCTGGTAGCAGAACATCCGGACTGGTACGCGCGGGATTTTAAAGGCGACTTTCGGCCCTCGCCCTGGTGGGACTGGGACGACATCATTGAATTTGATTACGATCAGCCAGGCTTGCGCGATTATATGATTGAAGCGCTCTGCTATTGGGTGAAAACCTTCAACATCGATGGCTTTCGCTGTGATGTGGCTGGCTATGTGCCCAATGATTTTTGGCGCCAGGCCCGCCAGGCCTTAGATGCCATCAAGCCGGTGTTTATGCTGGCCGAATGGGAAAACCGCGATCTGCACGAACAGGCCTTTAATATGACTTACGCCTGGAGCTGGCATGAAACCTTGCATGGCATTGCTCATGGCCAGCTGGCGCTGGACAAACTGCGTAAATATTATTCATGGAACGAACGGGCCTGGCCGCGCAGCGCCTACCGCATGACCTTTGTGACCAACCACGATATGAACAGCTGGGATGGCACCCAGCAAGAATTGTTTGGCGATGTGCTCGAAGCCGTGATGGTGTTGTCAGTCCTGGGCGAGGGCATGCCGTTAATTTACAACGGCCAGGAAGCCGGCGATACCAAACGCCTGGCGTTTTTTGAACGCGACCCTATTGTGTGGCAGCCGCATCCACTGGGCGCCTTTTATCAACGCCTTATTGCCATTAAAAAAGCCATTCCGGCCCTGCACAATGGCCCATACGGTGCCACCATGATCCAGTTGCCTAATGATCAGATGGACCGGATTTTTAGTTTTGTGCGCATGCAGGGCACTGACAAGGTGGTGGTGCTGCTGAATTTGTCAGACCAGGAAACTACCGTGCAGTTTGACTCGCCGTTGTGGGCCGGTGAGTATTACGACTTACTCGATGAGCAACAGCTTACCCTGCACGACACCACCCGCATTACGCTGCCGGCTGGTGGTTATCGCGTGCTACAGGGTGAGGCTACTGATCACCAGTAACATCAGGGCAATAAATACCCATGCCATACGCCGGGTCAAAATAGTGATGGTACCGGTGGGCATGGGGTTGTTACGGCGCACCAGCTGATCGCTGATGATACGGCGGTTGCGCGCCAAAGCTCTGCGCCAGCCGGTAAGCCGTACCAGCGTACCCCGGCCCAGCCGCGGCAGGGCTTTGCGATACCACCACTCCATATCAATATTCACCGAACGCAGCTCTGGCGGATACAAGCCTTGCTTATTGAGCCAGACAAATGCCAGGGCTGAGAAAAACAGCAGTTGCAGCTGGGTCAGCGTGTGAGTCAGGTCGTAGGGCACATAATCCACCTGCCAGGGTAACATTTGATACAGCCACTGCGGATTCACCCCGATAAAGATACACAAGGCAGCGCCCAGAGCCATGGCCAGCTGCATATTGACCGGCGCTTCTTTGGGACGCAGACCTGAATCATGCGCAAAAAAGGCAAAAAATGGAATTTTGATGCCCGCGTGGTGAAACACCCCGGCCGAAGCAAATAACAGCATTAGCCACAGCACCAGATGGCCTTGTTCCAATAACGCCGCCATCACCATACTTTTGCTGACAAACCCGCTAAATAACGGAAAAGCCGATATGGAGGCGGCGCCCACCAGGCAAAAAACGGTGGTGCGAGGCATCGTTTTGTATAGCCCGCCCAAATCTGAGCCGTTCACATGGCCCACCCGGGTCAGCACCGCGCCCATGCTCATAAACAACACACCTTTAAAGATCACATCATTAAACGCATGGGCCACAGCACCATTGAGAGCTAGTGCGGTGCCAATACCGATACCACAGACCATAAAACCAAGCTGGTTGATCAAGGAATAAGCCAGCACTTTGCGCAGGTCATTTTCGATAACTGCATAAAAGATAGGGAAGCAGGTCATGGCCGCGCCGATGTAGATCAGTATCGGTTCGCCGGCGAAGGTGCGGGCCAGCAGGTAGACCGCCACCTTGGTGGTAAAGGCCGACAGATACAGGGTTCCGGTAGGGGTAGCCAGCGGATAGGCGTCGGTCAGCCAGGTATGCAAAAACGGAAATGCGCACTTGATGCCCAGCGCCAGGAAGATACACCAGGCGGCCGCGCCATCCAGGCCCAGATAGGCCAGGCGCAGACTGCCACTTTGCTGGTACAGCAAAATGACCCCTACCAGCAATAACATGCCGGAAAGAACCTGGATCACCAGATAGCGGTTGGCCGCACGAATGGCTTCCGGGGTACGGGCCGCCCAAATCAAAAAGGTGGAAGTAATGGCCAGCAGTTCCCAAAACATAAACACACTGAGCAAGTCCCCGGAAAACACCGCCCCAAGCGCACTGCCCGCATAGAGCAGGCCGGCCACTTGTTGCATGGTATCTTTAACGTGCAGTGAATAAACCAGGGCAATGAAGGCGGCAATATGAAACAGGTAGCCAAACAGCAGACTTAGCCGGTCGATGTAGTACAGATCCAGAACCACATCGGCCACCTGCCAGGTTACCCCGCCAGCATCGGCCGCAGTCATCAGCAGGTTGAACCCACCCCAGACCGGCGCAACCAACAGTAACACCCGGGCTTTGCCGCGCAGCACCAGGGCTAGCAAGGCAAACACATAAAACACTACAAAGGGTGGCAGATTAGCAATCCACATCAGTCGTGCTCCTGCTGTTTTTGTTCGGCGCTATCCAGCGGCCCTTCGTAATAATCTTCGTCGCGCATCAATATCCGGCGTAGCCCCTTAGCAGCAAATACCAGCAGCACACAGGCAATGAAGCCGTACAGCGCGTAAAATGCTGGGATTTGTTCAATATCGGTGTAGATGTGCCGATGAAAAACAAAGTCCGCCACGACCAGCAGGGCGCACAGCATATAAAATACCCGTAAGATCCACGCCACCACTTTGGGATTGTCAAAGATACCCGGCGAATCAGACGATGAACTCATGGAGCACCTCCTGTGACCACCTCGATGGCCAGCTGATACACAATATGCGGGTCAAAAAACAGATAAATACATAATGCAGCTGGCACAGCCATGCCGATCAGGCAGGCCACCGGCGCTTCTTTTACCACTGGTTGTGAGACCGTACCGGCTTTGAAAAACGCATGCATGGGGATCGACAGCAAGTACCAAATATTGAGCAGGGTACTGAGCATCAAGGTGATCAGTAAGGCCCAGTGCAACACCGGTTGACTAAACGCTGCAGCGCCTTCTACCAAGTACCATTTACTCCACATGCCGCCAAACAGCGGCATGCCGATGATGCTCAGCGCGCCGATGGTAAAAAAGCCAAAGGTCCAGGGCATGCTGCGGCCCAAGCCGTTGAGCTCGCTCACCCGGGTTTTATGCGCTGCCACTAAGATGGCGCCGGCGGCAAAAAACAGTGTGATCTTGGCAAAGGCATGCATGGCGATGTGCATGGTAGCCCCCACCATACCACTGACGTTGACCATCAGCGCTCCCAGCACAATATAACTGAGCTGGCTAACGGTGCTGTAAGCCAGCCGTTCTTTCAAATTGTCCCGGGTCATGGCCACCAGTGAAGCCAGCAGAATGGTAAGCATGGGTAGTAGCAGTAGCCACTCAGCCGCCGGGGCATCGGCAATCAACTCTGGGCCAAAAATGAACAGCACCACTTTGAGTAAGGTAAAGACCCCGGCTTTAACCACAGCCACCGCGTGTAATAGCGCACTGACCGGGGTGGGGGCGACCATGGCTGAGGGCAGCCAGCGGTGCAGCGGCATCAGGCCGGCTTTACTGATCCCCAGCATAAACAATAACAATAGCGGCCACACCAGCAGCGGATCCAGCTGGCCGGCCAGAATGCCGCCGTCACGAAAGGTCAGGGTGTTGGCGTTGAGCCAGGTTACTACCATCGCCGGCAGTAAAAAGGCGATGGACGAGCCCATCAAGATCACCAGATAGCGCTTGCCGCCGGCTTTGGCGGCCGGGGTGCCCGCATGGGTCACCAGTGGATAAGTCGACACCGTCAGCAATTCGTAAAACAAAAACAGGGTAAACAGATTATCGGCAAAGGCGATGGCCATCACGCCGCCGATGGCCGCGGCAAACAGGGCAAAAAAGCGGGTTTGGTTTTTTTCATGATGGGCCCGCATATAGCCCATGGCATAAATACCACTGACCACCCACAAGCCACTGGCTATCAGGGCAAACAACAAACCAAATCGGGTGACTGAAAAGGCAATTTGCAGGCCGCTGATGGGCGTGGCTGCCACCAGCAGGGTGGTGTCGGCAGGCGCCTGATACGCCATCCACACCAGGGTAAAGAGAATAGCCGCACTGATAACACTCACTGCTTCGCGAAGATTAGGCTTTCGTCCACATACACTGATGAGCGCAGTGGCCAGCACCGGTAGCAGCAAGATAAGCGTTAGCAAGGTAGACATGCTCATCGGGCCGGCCCTCCGCCAAGCAAAGAAGCTACAGCGGTTTGCGCTGCTTCCAGCGGTAACTGGGTATACAGGCCAAAATACAAACAGGCAAAGGTGATCACATAACAGCTAATGGTCGCCAGCGGCATGGACGCCACAATCGGCTGGCCGGGGCTGACCTGATGAAAATGCAGCTTTTCGTCACCATCAAAATACAAACATTCGATGATCTTCCAGACATACAAAATGGCCATGAGAGAAGCGATGAGCACCGAGGCAACGACCAGATAGTTGCCGGCCTGTAAGGCTGCCTGCACCAGATACCATTTGCTGATAAAGCCTGCAGTGCCCGGCACTCCAATCAGGCTTAACCCACCAATCACCAGAGCGGCGGTGGTCCAGGGCATGGTCTTGCCAGCCCCACGCAACTGACGCATATCGGTGGTATGCATGCGGTAAAACACCATGCCGGCGGCCATAAACAAGGCTGCTTTGGTGACTGCATGGTTGAACATGTGCATGATGCTGGCGGTCAGGCCAGCTTCATTGTTCAGCCCAATGCCCACTACCATATAGCCTAATTGCGCCACGCTGGAATACGCCAGCAGGCGCTTGATAGAAAATTGCTGGATGGCTTTGTAGGAGCCGTACAGCATGCCCAGACAGCCACTTAATACCAAAAACGAAGGCAGCAACAATTCCTGCCAGTAATTGGGCGGGAATACATGGTACAGGGTGCGTAACAACACATACACCGCCACCTTGGTGGCGGTGGCGGCCAAAAACACCGTGACCATCGACGGTGCCTGGGTGTAGGCCTCGGGCAGCCAGGAGTGCAGCGGGAACGCAGCAGCTTTTAAGGCCAGGCCGATCAGGATAAACAGTAGGGCAGTGATGACCAGCGCCATGGCATCAAACTCACCAAAACGGCTGGCAATATCGGCCATATTCAGGGTACCGGAAGCGGCATACAAAAAACCGATGCCGAGCAAAAAAAAGGTCGCGCCCAGGGTGCCGGCCAACAGGTAATTAAACGAGGCCACCAGCGCCTGGCGTTTGTGGCCCATAGCAATTAACGCGTAGGACGCCAGCGAGGAAATTTCCAAAAATACAAACAGGTTGAAAATATCGCCTGTCAGGGCCATGCCTAATAAGCCCAGCAAGGCCAGCTGAAACGCAGCATAAAAGAGGTGGATCTGGCTGCCGTGGATCTCGCGTTCTACCGACAAACGGCCAAACACCACACTAAGCAGGCCCATGACTGTCACAATAAGGGCCACCAGCGCATTTAAGGCATCAATCACATACTCGATACCCCAGGGTGGTTTCCAGCCACCCAGCTCATAGTGAATAACCCGGCCGCCGCTCACATCGAGCAGCAATAAAACGGCAATCACCGTGGTGCTGATGCCCACCAGCAACGACAGTATCCAGGCCACATGGCGATTGGCGATCATCGCAGTTAACGGGGCGCTCACCAGGGGGATCACAACCAATAACACTGTGTATTGATCAATCAATCCAGATCCTCCTTTTCAATCTGGTGATGCAGCTCGTCTTCTTCGATGCTGTTGTAGGCGCGGCGAATGCGCACAATCAGCGCAAAGCCCAGCGCCATGGTGGCTACGCCCACCACAATGGCGGTAAGCATCAAAACCTGGGGGAGGGGGTTAGCGTAGCGGGTGGCTGTGTCGGTAATGATTGGGGCAGTGCCACCCTCTACCTTGCCCACACTAACGTAAAACAAAATTACTGCGGTTTGAAACACACTCAAACCGGCCAGTTTTTTCATCAGGTTAGGGCTGCTCATCATGGTAAACATGCCTATCATCATTACCCCGATGATCAGCCAGTAGTTAAGATGACCCAAAATATACGCAATCATTGTGGTGGAATATTCCTGGCAAAGGTATAAAACAACAGCAACATTACGCAGGCCACCGTGATGCCCACGCCCAGTTCAATCACGATGATACCCAAATGCTGGCCGGCCACAGGGGTATCGGCCAGGACGCTGTAGTTTAAAAAGGTGCCTCCGCGGATGAGCGACACCACGCCCACGCCGGCAAACAGCAACACACCCAAACAGGCACCCACCCGCAATACTGCTTCTGGCAGCACCCGCAAAGTAGCATCCACACCATACACCAGGGCGTACAGCAAAAAGGCGCTGGAAAATATCACGCCAGCCTGAAATCCGCCGCCGGGGCTATAGTCGCCATGAAATTGCACATACAGGGCAAACAACAGAATCACCGGCACCAGCCATTTGGTGACTACACGCAGAATTAAACTGTCACTCATCTTTCCTCCGCGCTATCAGATGCACTTTTTCACGCCGGCCCAGCAGTAGTAACACGCCAATGCCAGCCGTCAGCACCACGGTGACCTCACCCAGGGTATCGAAGCCCCGGTAGCTGGCCAGCACCGCAGTGACCAGGTTAGGCACGCCGGTTTCTTCAGCGCCTTTATCAATATAATGTTGTGCCACTTCCTGATAAGCCGGGGTATTGGCTTCGCCAAATTCCGGCAGATCCTGAATACCAAAGATCACCATACCGCCCATCGCCAGGCTGGTGGCCAGTGGTAAGGCCCGCTTGCCCGGTTTAATGGGTGCGCTATGGCCATGGCGGATGGCAGCCAGGGTGACCAGCATCAGCACCGTGGAAATGCCAGTGCCCACCGCCGCTTCGGTAAAGGCCACATCGGGCGCATCGAGCACCACAAACAAGCTGGATACCAACAGGCTGTACAGGCCAAAGAGCATGACCATGGCCAGCAGCACTTTCACCCGCATTAAGGCAAAGGCGGTCACCAGCAAAAACACCAGCAGTACGATGTTTAATAGCAAGCTCATGAGCGGCTATCCTTGGGCGGGGACGCTGCCTCAGGCGGTGTGGCGGCCTCATGATTATCTGTAGCATGGCCTTTTAAGCCCCAGCGCCAGGCACTATTGGCCAGGGCATAAGAGGCCACCGGGCTGGTAAACAATAAAAATAAAAAGATGATGAGCAACTTGGCAGAGCCTAATGACCAGCCTGACTGGCAGGCCAGGCCGGCCAGCAACAAAAATGAGCACAGGGTGTCGGTGATACCCACCGCATGCAGGCGTGAATAAAAATCAGGCAAGCGAAACAGGCCAAGTGCGCCGGTGAGGCTCAACACACAGGCCAGGCCAATCAGCAGGTAAGACAGCATGTCGATCATGAACGCTCCTTATCCGTCGCCTCTGTGGTGGCCGGATCTTCCTTGGCGGCAAAAAATCGACCTCGCTCGACCAGACGCAGGGCGGCCACGACGCCGATAAAATTCAGCAGTGAGTAGAGCAGAGCGATATCCAGTAAATCCTGCCGGCCAGAGAAAAACGCAATTAATGCCACCAGCAGTACCGCCTTGGTACCGAACATGTTTACCGCCAGAATACGGTCAAACACTGTAGGACCGACAAAGGCCCGCGCCAGGGCCATGGCCATGGTGACCAAAAAGGCAATGCCGGCACCCAGATACAGGCTGGTCATGCGTCTGGATCCCGGCTGGTTACAGGCACAGTTTTTACTTCGCTGTGGCGAATACGCGGAACAATATCGGCCATGCCGCCATTTTTCAGTTCTTCGGCACTTTCTTTACTCACACTGTGAATCAGCAGGCTGCGGTCACGAATAACCATACTCACAGTGCCGGGGGTGAGGGTAATAGCATTGGCAAAAATCACTTTGGATAAGGGGTTTTCAAAGGGCAGGGGAATTTCCATAAAGGTCGGGGTGGCTTTACGGATCCCGTAAATGCGCAGGCACACATCCACATTGGATTTAACAATTAACCAGCTGAGCTTCACGATGTAGATCACCAGATCTGTAGTTACCGGCAAGTGAAACTGCTCGCGGTCTATTTCATCCATGCGCCAGTCCAGCCACAGCACTAAAAGTACCGACGCCAGCCCCATGGACAACAACAGGGGAGTAAAGTGTCCTGACAGCAGCACCCACAGCACACCGAGGATGACCGCCAGTCTGAGTGTCGAGTTCACGTTCTTGTCTCTTTACTGTAGTGGATTGTTAATATGATATTTTTATTCTGTTACCGCTATGTACTAACCGTAGCTGATAAATCGATCAAAAAGCAAAATTAAGTTGTTAAAAAAACAGCCTTTCTCCCCTATGCTTTCTAATATCTGGCATAATGACGGTTTTGACTCAACCTGTGCTCGATATGCCCTCAATTGACTCTGTATTCTCATCCGACGGCTTGCTGGCGCGCGCTATCGATGGTTTTGTGCCGCGCGATGCGCAAACAGACATGGCCAAAGCCGTTAAAACCGCGCTGGATAAAAAGCACAGCCTGATTGTTGAGGCCGGCACCGGCACCGGTAAAACTTTTGCGTATCTGGCCCCGGCGCTAATGGGTAAGGGCAAAGCCATTGTCTCTACCGGCACCAAAAACCTGCAGGAGCAGCTGTTTCACCGCGATTTGCCGCTGGTGAAAAAAGCGCTGGGTAACAGCAAAAAAACTGCCCTTTTGAAAGGCCGGTCCAACTATCTGTGTCTGCACCGGCTGGCCCAACACGGGGGCAATTCCACCTTATTGGAAAAAGACACCCTAAATGAACTCTCGGCGGTTAAAACCTGGTCAACCACTACTAAAACCGGTGACATGGGTGAGCTAAAAACCTTGCCGGAAAATGCCCGGGTGCTGCCGCTGGTGACCTCCACTGTAGATAACTGCCTGGGCCGCGATTGCCCGGATTACGAAGACTGCTATCTGGTGCAGGCCAGGCGCAAAGCCTTGGATGCCGATGTGATTGTGGTCAACCACCATCTGTTTTTTGCCGATATGGCGCTTAAAGACACCGGCTTTGGTGAGCTGATCCCCGAAGCCGATTCCATCATTTTTGACGAGGCCCACCAGATTCCGGATATCGCCAGTGATTATTTTGGCGAAACCCTGTCTACCCGGCAACTGGCGGACATGGCCAAAGACATCACGTTGTTGTTTCGCACCGTACTCAAAGACGCCGGCCAGTTAGATAAAGCCGCGGAAAAGTGCCGCATTGTGGCAGCTGACATGCGTTTGCTGTTTCCCGAGCAGCCCCAACGAGGCAACTGGGTGGAAGCGATGGAGCGCGAAGACGTTCAAACCCAAATCAGCCGGCTGGCCGATGCGCTGGGGGTGCTACACGAAGTGTGCAAGCTCAACATTGGCCGGGATAAAGATCTCGACAATCTGTACGAGCGTATTGTGCAGGCCCGCGAACAGCTGGATGCGTTTCGCAATACCGAACAGCAGGGGGTGAGCCTGTGGTATGAAACCAGCCCGCGGCATATGGTGCTGCACTTAACTCCGCTGTCGATAGCCGCCAAATTTCGCCGTTTTGTCAGCGACCCGCCACGCGGGTGGGTGTTTACGTCTGCCACCTTGATGGTCAATGACGGTTTTGAGCATTTTCAGCGCCGCATGGGCTTAGAAGAGGCTAAAACCCTGGGGCTGGACAGCCCGTTTGATTATCAGCAGCAGGCCATGCTGTGCGTACCGCGATATTTGCCCGAACCCAACAGTCGGCAAATGCGCCAAACCCTGCTCGATACCGCTAAGCGCCTGATCAAAGCCAGCCGTGGGCGCTGTTTTTTACTGTTTACCAGCCATGCCATGCTCAACGAAGTGGCCGCCCGGCTGGCGGATGAGATTGATAATCCGCTGCTGGTGCAGGGGACTACCACTAAACAGGCATTACTGGCAGAATATCTGGCAGATGAAAAAGCCGTACTGCTGGGTACCGGCGCCTTCTGGGAAGGCGTGGATGTGCGCGGCAGCGATCTGGTATGCGTGATGATCGACAAACTGCCGTTTGCTTCGCCGGATGATCCTTTATTGCAGGCTCGCATCGAAGATGTCAAAAAGCGTGGCGCGAACCCGTTTGCCGCCATTCAGATCCCGCAGGCGGTCATCACATTAAAACAGGGCGCGGGGCGGCTGATCCGCGATCCGACCGATAAAGGGGTGCTGGTGATTTGTGATAACCGCCTGGTCACCAAGCCGTACGCCAAAACTTTTCTGGCCAGCCTGCCGGATATGCAGCGTACCCGCGATCTGGGCAAGGTCGAGCAGTTTTTAGCCGACATAGAATAAGTGAAGTTGTATGAAGTTACTTGCAATCGATACCGCTACCGAAGCACTTTCGGTGGCGTTATACCAAAATGGTGAGTATCACAGCGAATTTGCCTTGTGCCCCCAACAGCACAGCAAAAAGCTATTACCTTTGGTGGAAAAAATCCTGGCTGAAGGCCAGTTGTCGTTAAACCAGCTCGATGGCCTGGTGTTTGGCCGCGGACCGGGCAGCTTTACCGGGGTGCGCATTGCCACCGGCATGGTGCAGGGTCTGGCATTTGGTGCCCAATTACCGGTGGTGGGTATCTCCACGCTGGCGGCCATGGCACAACAGCAAATCGAAGCGCATCAGGCTAGCCAGGTGGTGTGTGCCATCGACGCGCGGATGGCCGAGGTATACAGCTGCCAGTATCAAAAGCGTGATAATCTGGCCCACGCCCTGGGCGAAGAACAGGTTGGGCCGCCTGAGCGCTTAGCCCAGGCCTTACCGAAAGATGACTATGCTATCGCAGGCACGGGCTGGGCAGCTTATTCGGCGTTGACCGACAGCCAGCCGGCTGGCCACACCGCACAGGTGCTGTACCCTAATGCGCGTTATATGCTGCCTCTGGCGGAGCCTGAATTTAACGCCGGCAATGGCCAGGATGCCATGGACATCACACCGGTCTATGTGCGCGACACGGTCACCTGGAAAAAGTTGCCGGGGCGTGAATAACCAGGCGTAGGCCTGAATCTTGCAGTCCTGAATTTTGCAGTATATGTCGCAATCAGATTTGGTGGTGGGTGGCTGACACTCACCGTGATAAAACAATGTTTGAGAATGTGGTAATTCGTTGAGCATGGAAATCCATTCGTCGCTGGCCGTACTCGGCGCTCCTGACAAACCAACCAGCCCCCGTCCGGTGCCGGAGGCCAGGTCTGCGCGCGAAACCGCCGGCCAGGCGACGCAGTCCGACAGCTTTGTGCGCATCGCGCCTGGCGAGGATACCCTGCATAAAGCCCAGCAATTTCATGCGCACGCCAGTTACGACCAACCCCAGGGCAAAGCCTTTCAGGCGGTCAATGCCTATTTGCAGCACGATCGTGAGCAGCAACGCGATACCATCCGCGACATGATGGGCGTGGATATTTACGCCTGAAATCAGGTGCTATTCAGCTTTCATTCATCCGCTATTGCCATAATGGCGTAAGCAGTCAAAATACTTGGTCGAGGTAAGGTATGAAACTAGCAGCATTGGGCATGGTGACCCTGCTGGGGCTAGGCGGTTGTACGCTGGTTCCTGATGAGTTGGAAGTGGCTAACGACAATGCCCTGACCAGCTATCAACAGGCCGTCACCCAGGGCGATTCAGCTCAGGGCACTCAGGCCCGCTGGGGCGGGGTGATTGTGGGGGTGGAAAACAAACCTCAGCAAACGCTGGTGGAAATCGTACATTTTCCGTTGAACCATTATGGCAAGCCCAGCACCTCAGCAACCACGGTCGGGCGCTTTAAAGCCAAAATCGAGGGCTTTGTAGATCCAATCGTATTTGAAGAAGGCCGCTCGGTGACCTTTGTAGGTGAAATAGGTCAACCGGTGGCCGGCATGGTGGGTGAGCAGCCGTACACCTATCCGCTACTGGAAACCCGCAATTATCATATGTGGCGGGATGTGGCCACCTACGATATTTCACCGCTGTATTTTCACTATAATATGGGCTGGTATTCACCGTTTTATCATCGCTTTCAATTTTTTGACCCTTTCTGGGGATTTCCCCACTCACGGGTACGGGTCATTGAAAATCATCGCCCACGTACCATCATGCCTCGGCGAGACGCACCGCCGCCCAAACAGCTACAGCCGGTTAAGCGCTCATCGCCACCTGAAAATCGTCCTCGCAAGCAGCGATCTGTTCGCATCGATGACGGTATAAATACAGAACGTAAATAGGCCAGGGTTTGCCTGGCCGCGGCAAGCGGTTGCCGGTAAAGCCGGACCATAGTTGCCGCTTTTGAGCGCACAGGAACTTGCATGATTGAAACAGAATTTCAGGCCGGCCCGTTCACTCTGACAGGGCTGGAGAACCAAGGTAGAGGGCCGGTGGTGATTGGCCTGCACGGCTATTTAGACAATGCCGCCAGCCTGGCGGGTTTAGCCCCGTTTTTACACAGTTACCGCTTTATCGCCCTGGACCTGGCCGGGCATGGCGGCTCGACTCATCGCCCCCACGGCGCTCACTACAACCTGCTGGATTATGTGCAGGATTTGCATGCGCTGGTGGAGCAGCAGGCTTTTGAGCAAATCATCCTGGTTGGTCATTCGCTGGGCGGTATTCTGGCAACCCTGTATGCCGCTATCTATCCGGAGAAAGTCCAGGGCGTGGTGAGCATCGACGCCTGTGGGCCGCTGACCGAATCTGAGGACACCACAACTCAGCAAATTCGCGATGCCATCGACAGCCGCTGGCGCAAAAACCGCAACCGGCTGCGCGTGGTGGATTTAGATGATGCCGTGACTGCCCGCTGTGCCATCAGTGACATTCCTGCTGAGCATGCACGGACTATCTTACGTCGCAATCTGACCCAGGATGCCGGGGGGCATTATTTTTGGGCGAGCGATCCTAAGTTGCGCACCCGTTCTACGTTACGCCTGACCGAAGGCCAGGCCCAGTGCCTGATGCAATCTATCCGCTGCCCGGTATTGTTCTTAGGTGCCAGTAGCTCGTTTAAAAAGGTGGATTCGATGTATCGGGCCCGGCAGGATTGGTTTGCTCACAGTGAGTGCGAAATTTTAGCCGGTGGTCATCATATCCATATGGAAAAGCCAGAAGAAATTGGTACCCGAATTCGACATTTTGTTGAACAATTGTAAACGCGGTCATTTATCTTTTTCCCCGCTTCCGATACTATACGCAAGTAATCAGACCAGTTGCGCATTTCGTATACAGCGCTGTCTGGGCGTATGGTAAAAGAATAAAAAGGAAGGAGGTTTTGTGGAGAAAACCTGGCTTGAGCATTATGACCCAAGGGTCTCTGCAGAAATAAATCCAGACCGTTACTCATCGGTTGTCGACATTTTCGAACAATCGGTCAGTACCTACGCAGACAACACAGCCTATATCAATATGGGCCAGTCAATGCGCTTTAGCGAGCTGGACGAACATACCCGCCATTTTGCTGCTTATCTGCAGCACAGCGGGTTAAAGCGTGGCGATGCCGTCGCCATCATGATGCCCAACCTGCTGCAATACCCGGTAGCTATGTTCGGGATCCTGCGCGCCGGCCTGACCGTGGTAAACGTAAACCCACTGTACACCGCCCGCGAGTTGAAGCATCAATTAACGGATGCCAACGCCAAAGCGATCATCATTGTTGAGAATTTTGCCTGTACCCTACAAAAAGTACTGGCCGATACACCGGTTGAACAGGTCATCCTGACCAAACTGGGCGACATGTTGCCGGTGCCTAAGCGCTGGGTGGTCAACTTAGCGGTTAAGCATGTCAAAAAAATGGTGCCGGAGTATGACTTGCCCCAGGCCGTGCCGTTTAACGACGCGTTGTCAAAAGGTAAGTCGCAAGAATTTAAGCGGCCTGATATCAAGGGTGACGATCTCGCCTTTTTACAATATACCGGTGGTACCACCGGGGTATCCAAAGGCGCAATGCTGACCCACCGCAATATGATTGCCAATCTGGAGCAGGTCTCCGGTATTTTAGAAACAGTGATTGAACCGGGCAAAGACCTGGTGGTAACCGCATTGCCGCTGTACCACATCTTTGCACTTCTGGCCAACGGCTTACTGTTTTTAAAATTTGGCTGCCCGAATTTGCTTATTACCAACCCGCGCGACATGCCGGGCTTTGTTAAAGAGCTGAAAAAATACCCGTTTGCGATTCTGCCGGGCGTGAACACGCTATTTAATGGCCTGCTTAACACCCCGGGGTTCAGCGACCTGGACTTTTCCAACTTTAAGTTTGGCTTAGGTGGCGGCATGGCAGTACAACGGCCGGTGGCGGAAAAATGGCAAAAAGTGACTAACACCGTCTTGCTGGAAGGCTACGGGCTGACCGAGTGTTCGCCGGTGGTGGCAGTGACTCCGCCACAAATCAGTGAATATAAAGGCAGCATCGGGTTGCCGGTACCGTCTACCGATATCCGGTTACTGGATGACGAGGGTAACGAAGTGGCCGCAGGCGAGCCTGGCGAATTGTGGGTGAAAGGCCCGCAGGTGATGCGTGGCTATCTCAATCGCGAAGAAGCCACTGCTGAGATTTTAAAAGATGGCTGGCTGGCCACCGGCGATATCGCTGAAGTGGACGAGCAGGGTTATTTTTATATCGTCGATCGCAAAAAAGACATGATTCTGGTGTCTGGCTTTAATGTGTTTCCCAACGAGATTGAAGAAGTGGCGGCCATGCATGACAATGTGGTTGAGGCGGCTGCCATCGGTGTGCCTCACGATGTCAGCGGCGAAGTGGTGAAGCTGTATGTGGTGAAAAATGATGACGCTTTGACCGAAGAAGCCGTTATTGCTCACTGTCGGACCCATTTGACTGGCTATAAGGTGCCAAAACACGTAGTCTTCAAAGATGAATTGCCTAAAACCAATGTGGGGAAAATTTTGCGCCGGGAACTGCGTGACTAGCTCAGTGTTACCCGCCTCACATGGCCCACAATAACAACAGGGACAGCCGGCAATTGCCGGCTGTTTTCGTATTATGAATTATCAACTTATTACCACTGATGAACAGCTTAAGCAGGTGTGTGAAGCCGCTGCCCAGCACGCTGCAGTGGCGCTGGATACCGAGTTTGTCCGCACCCGCACACTGACCCCGCAACTGGGGTTACTGCAATTATACGACGGTGAGCAACTGGTGCTCATCGACCCGCTGGCCATTGATGATTTGCAGCCGTTTGTGGCCTTGCTGGAAAACCCGCAGGTAGTGAAGGTGCTGCATTCGTGTTCTGAAGATTTAGAAACCTTTTTGAATGCTTTTGATGCATTGCCGGCACCGCTGTTTGATACCCAGCTGGCGGCCTCTATATTAGATCTTGGCCCTACACTGGGTTACGCCAGGCTGGTGGAAATGCTATCCGGCACCGTATTGGATAAAGGCGAGTCGCGTACCGACTGGCTGGCCCGCCCGCTAAGTGAAAAGCAGCTGCACTATGCTGCCAATGATGTACTGTATTTATTGCCGGTGTACGAGCAGCTTAATGAACGTATTCTATGTGCCGGCAAGCAACAATGGATCTTCGACGAGATGGCCCGGCTGGGGCGCAAAAAAGCCGCCCAGATGCCTTTGCAGTATGCGTATCTGACGGTAAAAAATAACTGGCGACTGAATAGCGAACAGCTCACCGTACTGCAACACCTGGCCGCCTGGCGTTTAGGCACTGCGCGCAAAAAAGACATGGCGCTGAATTTTGTGCTTAAAGAAACCGTGATGTGGGATATTGCCATGCGGATGCCCGTGTCGCGCAACGCCTTGAACCAGGTCAGTGAAATCCAAGCCCCGGTGCTGCGCCGCTATGGCGATGTGTTGCTTAAGCTGGTCCAGGATGCCCGGGAGGAATATGAAAATCTGCCGGCCACCGACAAACTGCGTCCGGTGACCCGCCTGATGGATGTGCCCGGCTATAAAAAGACCCTGGCCCAGCTAAAAAAGGTCGCTGCCGAGATTGCCCATCAACAGCATGTGCCGCTGGAAGTGGTGGCCTCTAAAAAGCAGCTTAACCAGCTGCTTAAGTGGGTATGGTTCGATACTGATGAAACTAGGGTGCAGGGGCTGAAACCTGACTTACTGGAAGGCTGGCGGGCACCGCTTTTTGCCCCGTATCTGGTCGATATCGTTGGCCCAATCAAGGAGTAACCATGATTTGCTTTGTGTATAAAACCGCAAAAAAGCCCGGCATGTATTTATATGTGCTTAAAAAAGATGATTTCAGTGCGGTGCCGGAAGCCTTGATGACCCATTTTGGCCGTCCTGAGCTGGTCATGACGTTGCCGCTAAACAAACGCGAGAAATTAGGCCTGGTGGACAAAGCCTCATTGATGAGTGCCTTAACTGAGCAGGCATTTTATCTGCAGATGCCGCCCAAACAAGAAGACTGGCTGGCCGAGCACCGGGTGGCCTTGGGTTTGTCCCCTCGTGAAGAAAGTAAAAAATTCTGATGAAAAGATTGTTGAGTATCGCGGGCTTACTATTATTGAGCCTGTCTGCTGTCGCCTCCCCAAAAAATGAAGCTGGCTTTAATGCCTATCTGGGGCAGCTGAAAAGCGAAGCCCAGCAAAAAGGCTTTGCCGGTGACTGGCTGGAAAGCATGCTCAGTTCGGTAGAGTTTCGCCCCACGGTGGTAAAGGCCGATAAGAATCAGCCAGAAACCAAGATCACCCTGGATTCCTACCTGGCCACCCGGGTACCGGACTGGAAGGTCGCCCAGGCGGTGGAGTATTATAAGCAACACCACACGCTGTTGGAAAAAATTGGCCGCGAATATAGTGTGCAGCCGCGCTTTATTGTGGCCTTGTGGGGCAACGAGTCCAATTTTGGCCGCATCCAGGGCAAGCATGATGTACTCTCAGCACTGGCATCGCTGGCCTATGAAGGTCGCCGCGAAGCGCTGTTCAAAAAACAATTTTTTGCCGCACTAACCATTCTCAAACAAGGCCATGCCTCGCGCGAGGCCTTTCAGGGCTCGTGGGCCGGCGCCATGGGCCAAAGCCAGTTTATGCCCACCTCGTTTTTAACCTACGCGGTGGATTACGACGGCGACGGTAAAAAAGACATCTGGCAGACCCCGGCAGATGTGTTTGCCTCTATTGCTAATTATCTGGCCCAGGAAGGCTGGAATAACGAGCAAACCTGGGGCCGTCAGGTGACGCTAACCAATCAACAGGCAACCGACCAGGCTGGCCTGGCGCAGTTTGAGCCCCTGGCCAGCTGGCAACAGCGGGGTGTGCGCCGCTACGATGGTAGCGCGTTACCGCAGGTGCCTATGCAGGCCTCATTAATCCTGCCCGATGGTACCGATGGCCGGATTTATCTTGTCTATAATAATTTTCATACCCTGATGAAATGGAACCGGTCACTGTACTTTGGGGTGTCGGTAGGATATCTGGCTGACCGCATTAAAAAAGGATACTGACATGTATCAGCATTTGGACAACCTGGCGTTACCCGTGGATTTACCGGTGGGCAAGGTGGTGTGTGTGGGGCGCAATTATCAGGATCACATCGATGAAATGAAATCACAGGCAGCGCCCCAGGCTGTGTTATTTATGAAACCCAGTGCTTCTTTGACGCCGCTAAATCAGCCAGTGTCGATTCCGTCCGATCGCGGGGCCTGCCACAATGAAGTGGAACTGGCGGTGCTGATCAAGCAGCGCTTATGTAAAGCCGACCAGGATGATGTGCGCCAGGCTGTGTGGGGTGTGGGCCTGGGGCTGGATTTGACGCTGCGCGATGTGCAACAACAGCTAAAAGCAGACGGCCAGCCGTGGGAGCGGGCCAAGGCCTTTGACGGCAGCTGTCCGGTGTCCGGGTTTGTACCATTGTCGCAGGTAGACGATATTCAAAATATGCATTTTGGCTTAAAAGTAAACGGAACCGCAAGACAACAGGGCCATAGCGCTGCTATGATGCGCCCCGTTTTTCAGCTGCTGGCCGAGATCTCACAGGTATTTACCTTAGAGCCCGGCGATATTGTGCTTACCGGCACCCCCAAAGGAGTCGGGCCGCTGGCGCACAATGATAAGCTGGAAGCCTATCTGGACGGATTTTTTGCCATAGAAACAAGTGTTGTAACGATATGACAGACCGGTTTTGGGAAACCAAATCACTAAATGAGATGAACGATGCTGAGTGGGAAGCACTGTGCGATGGCTGTGCCAAATGCTGCTTACATAAGTTTATTGAAGATGACGATGCCGATGAGGCTGCCACCACCGATACCATCCATGATGGAGAGCAGATCCACTACACCAACATCGTGTGTAGCCTGCTGAACACCAAAAGCTGCCAGTGTTCTCAATACGACCGGCGCACTGAGCTGGTGCCCGATTGTGTCAAGCTGACCAAAGCGAATTTGAAAGACATCTTTTTTATGCCTCCTAGCTGCAGCTATCGCCGGCTGTACGAAGGACGCGGCCTGCCAGCCTGGCATCCGCTGTTAAATAAGGGCAAAAAAACGGCCATGCATCAGCAGGGCATGTCGGTGCGCGGCAAAACCGTGTTTGAAAGTGATGTTGATTTAAATGTGTTCGAAGATTACATCGCATTGTGGCCGCTTGAGGATATCGACTAAGCGACATTTTGTCGCAGGGCTGCCCGGTTAGCCGGCCGGGTTAGCCAGCAGCGCATACAGATACGCATCGCGGCCAAAGATGCGCTGACGACACAAACCTTCCTTTTCCGCCCCCAGTTTATCAGCCACTCGCATGCTCGCCTTGTTATTGGGCTCAATAAATAATTCCAGCCGCTGCAGGCTCATCTGCGCAAAAGCCAGCTTCATCAGGCTTTGGCATAGTGCTACCGCCAGGCCCTGACCGCAGGCTTCCGGACGGATCCAATAGCCTAAATTGGCGGTATTGTGCAGCGGGTGAATATGGTTAATCAGGCCCATGCCCAGGCAGGTATCCTGCTGCATCAACAAATACGTGATGCCGTAGCCTGTAGCACGCTTATGCTCCATGTCATTGATACACTGGCGGGTGGCGGATGGGGTAAGCGGGCACAACTGGCTGCCTAGCCATGGCCGCACATGCTGGGATGAGGCGCGGCAAGCATCGCACAAGGCGTCTTCATGTTTGCTGGCCAGCCGCACCACACTGATGTTGTCGGGAGTACCCTGGGCTACCGGTAGGCGGGCAGGCAGGGTCATCAAATCGCTCAAAAAGATTTTTTATCCATAAGTCGGCAAAGCAGTACTACAGCGAATACGACAAAATACGCTGCAAAGATTACTGCCATCCACTCTGCCATGCCCATAGACAAAAACTGCCAGCGATTTTCGGTGCAATCGCCTGGTGCGGCAAAAATAGCTGGCAGCCATTCATGCAGCGGCATAAAGCTGGGAAAATTGGGCACAATCTCGCAGCTGGCAAAAAATGGGTTGCTGGCATATAGGATATCGATATGCTCGCGGGCTATCAAAAAACCCCAGCCAGCACTGATCCCCCAGCCGGCAAAGCCCAGCAATCGCGTGACAAGATTATTTTTCAGGCACACCAGCAAGGCGGCCAGCAAAATGCCATACACAGCAGTGCGCTGGTAAATACACATGATGCACGGTTGCAGGTCCATGCCGTACTGAAAATACAGCGCGGTGAGTTGCAGCCCCACTGCACTTAACAATAACAGCACCCAGGGCGTCTTTTTTTCAGCCAGCCGGCTAATCGCTTGGATCATCATAATATCCTGATGCTTAGTGAGCCGGCGCCGTGTCCGGCGACGTGCTGTGATGTTCAATCAGATGGTGCTCATAGAGCATATCGGTGGCATCCAGTAAGCCATAATAGGTGGCCGCCAGCCCAACCAGGGTCAGCACCACCGTGTAAGGCAGGGCCATAAACACCATCTTGCCGTAAGACAGGCGCAACAGCGGGGCAATGGCCGAGGTCAGCAGGAACAAAAAGGCGGCCTGGCCATTAGGTGTGGCCACACTGGGCAAGTTGGTGCCGGTGTTGATAGCGACAGCCAGTAAGTCAAACTGGTCGCGGGTGATCTGACCTTCATTAAGCGCAGCGGTAACTTCGGTGATATATACCGAGCCCACAAACACATTGTCAGACACCATGGACAGTACACCATTGGCCAGGTAGAACATCACCAACTGGGTCTTACCCTCAAAACCAAGTACAAACTGGATCACCGGCTGAAACAAACCCTGGTCGATAATGACCGCGACCACACCGAAAAATATACACAACAGCGCGGTAAAGGGCAGGGCTTCTTCGAAGGCTTTGCCGATGGCGTGCTCTTCGATAATGCCGCTCATGGAGGTGGCCAGTACAATGATTGACAGCCCAATCAAGCCTACCGAGGCAAAGTGCCCGGCCAGACCAACAATCAGCCACACGCCGATCAGCGCCTGTACGGCTAAGCGTGCGGTATCCCGGCGGGTGCGTTCCTGGTCCATATGCTTGTCGTAATCTACCAGGATATCCCGCACTGCCAATGGCAACTGCGCACCATAGGTAAACAGTTTAAACTTTTCCACAAAGACCGTGGTAAGCAGGCCAAACACAAACACCGGCAGAGTGATAGGGGCCATGCGAATGAAGAATTCGAGAAAATTCCAGCCGGCTTTATCGGCAATGATCAAATTTTGCGGTTCGCCCACCATGGTCATTACGCCGCCCAGTGCGGTACCGACCGCAGAGTGCATCATCAGGTTGCGCAAAAACGCGCGGAAGCCTTCCAGGTCATCCCGGCCCAGCTCATGAAAATCATCATCGTCGGTGTGGTCATGATCGTGGTGGAATTCTTTGCCCGAGGCCACCTTGTGGTAGATGGTGTAAAAGCCTAGGCCTACACTGATGATAACCGCTACCACGGTTAAGGCATCCAGAAAGGCAGATAGAAAGGCTGACGAGGCAATAAAAGCTAGTGATAGCACCAGCTTGTTTTCCACCTTGATGACCAGCTTGGTAAACAGGTACATCAGCAAATCTTTCATAAAGTAGATACCGGCCACCATAAACACCAGCAGCAGGATCACCTCAAGATTCACTTCAATTTCATGCAACATATGCTCAGGGCTGGTCATGCCGATGAACATTGCCTCGATTAACAGCAGGCCCCCGGGCTGCAACGGGTAGCATTTTAGCGCCATCGCCAGGGTGAAAATAAATTCGATAACCAACACCCAGCCGGCCAGATAACTGTCGACCATAAAAATAAACGGGTTGGCGATAAGACAAGCGATGATGGCTTTTTTGTACCAGTCGGGCGCGTGGCCCAAAAAGTTACGATAGAGCGCCATGGACATCGAGGTTTGCATGATTATTATCCTTTTTACCACTTAAAAACTGCTTGTGGTTTACACCATGTATAAACACACGCGTGTTATCGGCGTGACGGATGGATTCGCCACTGTTTTTAGCGAAATGTAAGACTAGCGTAAAAATTTATCCCGAGGAAGCAGGCTGTTAAGAAAACTTGGGAGAATATACGGTGGTTGGCCAAAATTTTCTCAGCCGGGCAAAAACAACGTTCTTGTATTGGAAAATAGAATGACATATGTAGCTAATACGGGTTAGGGCTAGGTCATAAAATGCGGATACAAAAAGATGATATCGGCTTTGTCGGGATAAAAAATCAACTGCTCATCGAAGACATAAAAGTTGAGCGGCGATTTGCAAACTTAGCGTTGTTAAAGCTGAATCTGGTTAGTGCTTTATCAAAATTCGATTGCTGCACTAACTTGCAAGTAGCGGGGTGTTTGATACGACGTTGCAGACATAAAGCGCGGGTTGGTATCCCCAGGGAAGCTCAACTCAGCAAACTCGTTTCTTCTTTGCACCGAGGCAGAGTTCAGAACGATGAACACATCCGCTGGCAGGGTGACCAAGGTCTCAAATACCTCCATGTGATATTTGGCATTCAGATCAAGACATGGCGTCCAGTCAGAGCGACCTAAAGTACCGCGCGTAAACTGCACGTATCCCTCGTCTAGCTCATCATCGGTGCAATTTGTATTACGAACATGGAAGATGTCGCTACCATATGCATTAGCCGTTTGCATATTTGCTCAATCATATAACTGAGTTCAGAGCCATTGACCTGAATCATCAAAAGTTTCGTTCATTCTGCATCCAGACTGGCCTACAGCGAAAGGATTAATTGTTTCCGCTTTATTAGTTTGTTTTTTGTTCACACTGTGTATGATGAAATTTAACATTAAGATCTAGTACCGGAATATCTATAAAAAGGAGTTTGTATGAAACCGATATACTTAGCACTTGTCCTGTCGCTGGCTAGCCCACTTACACTTGCTGCGGAGAATAAGCTTCCAGAGCCGTTCCGGGGGGCGACAGAAGATTCAAATCTGGAAGTCAGCTATGATGATTTGAATGCTTTTTTAGAGGCTGAGGTGTTAGTGGTGGGGCGCTCTTCCCGCAAGAAAGCCGTCGAGCCGGCCTCTACAGGCACCCGCATGCGTTCGCGTATCAACAGGCTCACTGCGCTTGAGGGCAACCGATTCCATTTTGACTCTTTGCAAGATGAAGAAGTCATGAAAGTGCTGACAACCCTCAAGGAAAGTCTGGAGGTGTTGCCCTCCCAGGTCCCACTTAATATGCTCTCCAGAGATGAGCAGCTGGCTTACTGGTTAAATTTGTACAATTTTACGATGATCTATGAGATTGGTCAGCGGGAGCTTAACGGCAGCTTATTTGATGCGTTAAATTATGATGACAAGAGCGCTCTTTTACATGACAAAGTGCTTACAGTTGCCGGGCAAAAGCTGAGTCTGCATGACATTCAATTTAACATTTTAAACGAAAAGTATGACGAACCTGTGGTGATTTACGGCTTGTTTCAGGGCAATATCGGCGGTCCCAGCATTCGTGATGAAGCCTACACAGGCAAGCGGGTATGGCGCCAGCTGGAAGATAACGCAGTTGAATTTATAAACTCAAATCGGGGTACATATTACGACGGCGAAATATCTGTTTATTACCGACATAACCTGCCATTTTTTGATAATGACAAAGCTAAATTGAAAACTCACATCCTCAATTATGTTGATGATGAACGCTATTATGAAGAAATCGAAAACGCCAGCGAGCTGGAGTTTGCAATGAGCGACTGGCAAATTGCTGATTTGAGCGGAGGCGCGCGTAACTATGGTGGCTCTGCAATGATAAATAGTGCTGCATTGTTGGATGCGGTGCGTTCTGAGCAAAGAACGTATCAAAAAGGCGGGACAATGACAGGTGTCGAGACCTCCCTCGACCAGTCGTTGGTACAAAAAGCTCGTATGACTACCCGCTTCCCAGCTGTTCAGTTAGAGATGTTACAGAAGCTGAAAACGCAATATAAAATCAATCGCGGTACGGTGGATGTCAAAGATATCTCCGAAGAAGAAGCGAACTCGCGTACGCAAGACAACAATTAATCTAAGTTCGTTCCGACCAGATCTGACAATTACCTCTTTTATGGTGGCAATGTCAGCTCTGGTGTGAGCTTATTGATCATAAACACTTTTTACGGAGGCGGGCAGTAATACCGTGACGCTGGATATACGCGCCGCCACGCTACTGCCTTCTAACCAATAATATGGCTCAGTGATTTCAAAACAAATTGGTTCAGGAAGAAAGCATGATTAATGCACTTAAAAGCTGGTGGAACTCTGTACCCAAAACACAGAAACCAGGGTTGATAGTGTTAGCTGCTCTTGTAGTGGCAGTTCTAATAGTGGGTTTTGGGGTGACTATTGGCTCATCTTTGGGACAAATGGTTTAATTTGCGTAAGACTAAAACACTTGTTCGTACACCTTTTTAATCTAAACACCGCTTAGCCAACCTTACCATTCACAGGTTTAATACCCACATTCTCACTTCGCCACTGTTTTACCGCTCCCCCCTGGTTTTGTTGCCGACCCTGACTGAGCTCCGAGCCCTATACCATAGGATTTCCTTGCACGTGCCTTTGCTTACCATTAGCTGTCTATGATTATAATGGGCGCCGGCAATCTCAACTTGCCGCAAAATCCCAAGTTAAGTGGCAATATCCACCCTAAATGGCACGCATTTGTTTGTGAATTTGTTTTTTCATCTGGTACAATCAGTGGAATAATCACAATAAGAATCGTTCAGGCGAAGAATTATGATCTACAAAGCACAGAGTCCTGCCGGGTTTGCTGAAGAATACATTGTCGAATCGATCTGGAGCGGACGCTTTCCGCCTGGGACCATTCTGCCTGCTGAGCGGGAGCTGTCTGAACTGATTGGCGTTACCCGTACCACGTTGCGTGAAGTGTTGCAGCGTCTGGCCCGTGATGGCTGGCTGACCATTCAGCATGGCAAGCCGACCAAAGTAAATAACTTCTGGGAAACCTGCGGCCTGAATATCTTAGAAACGCTGGCACGTCTCGATCAGGAAGGTATTCCAGAGCTGGTTGATAACTTGCTGGCTGCGCGCACCAACTTGAGTGCGGTATTTATTCGTGGTGCTATCCGTAACAACCCGGAAAAGGCCATTGAAATCATCGCGCGCTACAAAGATCTGGAAGCCGACGGTATGGCGTTTGCCCAGTATGATTACCAGATGAATCATGACTTGGCGCTGGCGTCGGGCAACAATGTGTTTGTGTTGATGATGAACGGCTTCCGTGGCCTCTATTCGCGCATTGGTGGATTCTTTTTCTCACATCCCAGTGCCCAGGAAGTGGCCCGTGATTTTTATGCCCGTCTGCTGCAGGTAGCCGAGCAGGGCGACTACGATGCCGTGCCGGTGGTGGTACGTCGCTACGGGATTGAATCTGGTAAGGTCTGGCAGACCGTACGGGACAACATGCCTAAAGACATCGTCGATTGATACGCAAAAAAAAGGGCCGTGCGGCCCTTTTTTATTGTCTGTATAAAGCCTGTTCGCTTAGCTTTTGTTCCAGATGTTCTGGTTTTTCTTCACCGAAAAATAGTCGGAAGGCTCCCATAACGGCGGCACCAAATCATCCACTGCATCTGGCTGCACATCCTTGCTAAGCTGCTGCATGATCTGTAACAAGCGATCCCGGCCAATGCGCAGCAGTTTTTTGCGATTGCTGGGAAAATACAAATTTTGCCCTTTGGACACTGTTTCCAGCGCGCCAGCGCAAATGTATGTCAAATTACGCGACGCCACCCGGCAGACGGGCTCGGCCGGATCTTTAGGGTTCAGCTGCGCCACAATGGCATATTCATAATGCTGCTTTTCAAGGCCACGTTCATTTTTGGGAATATAGGTAATGCCAAAGCCTTGGGGAAAATAACCCACAATCTTGATAAAGGCATCGGCCAGTTTGGCATTTATATTCCCTTTTTTACCCAGTTGTTCAATCAGCAGATAGCCTTTAGGGAGTTCGTGGCGCGAATAATCCGGCTTGGTAGAAAGCAGTACCGAACAATAAATCTGCGGAATTTTAAGCAGCTCGCCTATACCGGTTTTAGACACAAAAGCATCCTGTACCAGTTGCTCGCGAAAGCGGTTGATGGCCTGATGGGTGGCTAAAAAGGTGTCGCGCTCGGCTTTGTCATTGCCTCGATAAGCCGGCAAGCCCAGGCCTTGTTTTAGATAGGCCATGGTCTGGGTGTAGTTGAGGCGCAGTAAGGTTTTACGCTCGGTTTCTTCCAATACCCGAAACTCATCCAGCTCTTTATCATCGCCGTGCAAAATACGTTGAGCATCAGGATGCTGCAAACCGATATCCTGCAGTAGGGCGGCGCTTATCAGCGGTAACGCCAGTTCTTCGCGCCAGCGTTTGCGCCAGTAGTTATTACCTTTAAACCGGCTCAGTGACTCACGAAACGGATCCAGATACGGATAGGAGACAGTGCCGTCGTAGAGCAGTTTGTCTACCAGGCGCAATGTCAGGACCGCTTTGTACAAGGGCTTTAAACGCTGATGCAAATGGGCAAAATTACTTACCCGGCCGCGGGTCAGCAGCATGATGGTGCCTAAAAATCGGGCGCTGGCCAGCTGGGTTTCAGCGTAGGTTTCACCTTCGCATAAGTCCAGAATATCAATAGCAACCGCATGCAGGCGTTCCACCCGGTGCAGGCGCTCTTCCTGCTGGCGCAGGCGGGCACGCTTGAGCTTTTGTTGCAAATCATCGGGGATCTGCGCATCTGGAGCCTGGCCCTGAAGCCGTTTGATCTGCGCAGTGAGCTCTTCGATATGCTGGCTGGCGTCGCTGTCCATAGCAAAATAATGGTGGGCATCCTCGACCACCGAACCGTGCCCCAGCTCCTTGGGATACACCTTGGCAACCAGGGTTTTCATTTGCTGGGTGTACAGATTGTCCGGGTTATGCGCTTGTTTAATCACTTTATTCCTCACGCTGCGGCCTTATCAACGCGCCGCTTGGCGGGGTTAAGATAGCGTGTCATGCCAGTTGTACCACTTTGCCACTTATGCCCATCGGGCGTAGCAGGCACAGCTGATTTACAGTGTACTTATTTTACCTGATATCCGGCGGCCTTGACGTATACACATCAATGCGCAAGGTATACTTTGGTGTGTGACGGCATACCTAAGTGGTTCCAACTTGACCTGTTTCGCTATTTCTGGAATCAATAGGCAGTCAGGTAAAGGAAACCGCTATGGGGCAAGCAACAGAATTTGATTACATTATTGTCGGTGCCGGCTCTGCCGGGGCGGTGCTGGCGGCCCGGTTATCGCAGGATCCAGATATTCAGGTCGCCGTGCTGGAGGCGGGCCGGCAGGACTCCAACCCGTTTATCCATATTCCCTTTGGCCTGGCGGTCTTATCCCGTTTCAGCGCCTTAAACTGGGGCTATAGCACCGAGCCACAACAGGCGCTGAACAACCGGTGTTTATTCTGGCCGCGGGGCAAAACATTAGGCGGCAGCAGTGCCATCAATGCCATGTGTTATATTCGTGGCCAGGCCAGCGACTATGATGACTGGGAGGCAGCCGGGGCAAAAGGCTGGTCCTATGCAGATGTACTGCCCTGGTTTCGTCATGCTGAGTGTTTTTATGCCGGTGCTGATCAGTTTCACGGCGATAGCGGCCCCTTGCGGGTGGAGCAGTTACGCTACGCCGAACCGATGAGTCACGCCTTTGTGGCCTGCGCCAGTCATGTAGGGCTGGTGCAGCGCGAGGACTTCAACCGCTTAGAGCGCAGCGGGTTAGGGCTTTATCATGTCACTCAGGTCAATGGTCAGCGCTGCAGTTCAGCCAAAGCGTATCTGAGCGGGCTGCAAGGACGGGCCAATCTGACCCTGTACACCGAAACCGAAGCCGGGCCGCTGATACTGGATAATAGCCGGGTCAAGGGCATCACGCTTACTCACCAGGGCAAGCCGCTGACCTTGAACGCACGTCGCGAGGTGATTTTGTGTGCCGGAGCTATCAATTCACCGCATCTGCTTCTGCGTTCAGGCATTGGCCCGGCAAAGGATTTACAGGCTGCTGGCGTCACAGTCAAACACCACCTGCCGGGAGTCGGGCAAAATCTGCAGGATCATCTGGATATCATCGTTCAGTGCAAAGCGCAGCGGCCACATGGCTATGCCCTGGCTGCCGGCAAGCTGCCGGCCTATATCGCTGCTGCCTGGCAGTATTTGCGGGGACGCCAGGGCTTATTAAGCTCGAATATCGCCGAAGCCGGCGGGTTTGCCTGCTCATCGTTGGCACCAGAGGACAAGCCAGACCTACAATTTCATTTTATCCCAGCCATTTTAAACGACCACGGCCGCCAGAATAGTTTGGGTTACGGGTTTGGCCTGCATGTATGCAACTTGTATCCGCGCAGTCGCGGGCAAATAACACTGAATCCGGCTGAACCGGCTGCCGCCCCTTTGATCGATCCCAATTATCTAAGTCACCCAGATGACCTACGCATCATGTTGGACGGCCTGGCGCTGGCCCGACAAATTGTGCACGCCAAGCCAATGGCGGATTATCTGCACAGAGAAGTGTTGCCCGGTGAGGATGTGCAGGATGAATCTGCGCTGGTGCAATTTATCCGGGCACGAGCAGAAACCATCTACCACCCGGTAGGCACCTGCAAGATGGGCGCGGCAGAGGATCCGACGGCGGTGCTGGATGCGCAATTTAAGGTTTTTGGGGTTGCCGGGCTACGGGTGGTGGATGCCTCGGCTATGCCAGGCTTGATTGGCGGCAACACCAATGCGCCGGTGATCATGATGGCAGAGCGGGCTGCCCAGTTTATTCTGGCGGATGCGCCGCCTGCATAAATAAATCCGCCGCAGTATCACACATCTGACCGATATGGCTTTTATCTGCATAGATGCCATCAATGAGCAGACGGGCAATACCATGCAAGGTGCCCCAGGTGACCTGGGCTAAGCGCAGCGCATCGGAACTATCAGGTAATAGCCCTTGCTGCTGCCAGTAGCGGGTCATGCTGACCTGAAACTGAAAACACGGGTAGGCAACCGCTTTTAAATCCGCCGAGGCGCGTTGCGGTTGCCACAAGGTGCGGCCAAACATCAGCTCATACATTTGCGGGTGGGCAGCTGCATAACCAATGTACTCATGAATAAAGCAGCGAAAACGCTCGCGCGGTGCCAGGGTTTCATCCTCAAAAATCCGCTTGGCAGTACCATGCCACTGTTCAAAGCCTTGTGCGGCAATGGCACTTAACAGCGCATTCTTATCTTTAAAATGATGATAGGGGGCGGTGCGGGAGACACCCGCATCCTCGGCCAGGCGGCGCAGTGACAAACTATCGATGCCTTGCTGATTTATGCGGGTGGTGGCTACTGCTAATAAGGTAGAGCGCAAATCGCCATGATGATAAGCCGCGTGCCGAGCCATGGTGCGTCCTGTGGGGAAATAAAGTTTATCTTGACACTGTCAACATACACTTCTATCTTGACGGTGTCTAGTTTATAAAGTTGTTAACGCTGGTGCGTAACAGGCGCCCCAGTGTTCAGGCCACCTTGCAAGGAAATCGTATGACCACCACCACGCATACCGCTTATCCGCATATGTTCACGCCGTTGGATTTAGGCTTCACCCAACTGAAAAATCGGGTTCTGATGGGCTCGATGCACACCGGCTTAGAAGAATTGCCAGGCGGCCATAAACATATGGCTGCGTTTTATGCTGAGCGGGCTCGCGGAGGGGTAGGCCTGATTGTCACCGGCGGTATCGGCCCGAACGAAGAAGGCTCGACCCATCCCATCACCAAGCGGTTGGATTCTGATAAAGCCGTGGCACATCATCAGGAAGTGACCCAGGCAGTGCACGATGCTGGCGGTAAAATTTGCATGCAGATCCTGCATACCGGGCGCTACGCCTATACCGAAAAGGCGGTGGCGCCATCAGCGCTGCAGGCTCCCATCAGCCCGTACACGCCCAAGGCGTTAAGCGATGAAGAAATCGAGCAACAAATTGATGATTTTGTGTTTGCAGCCACCCAGGCTCAGCGCGCCGGCTATGACGGTGTCGAAATCATGGGCTCGGAGGGCTATTTTTTAAATCAGTTTATTGTGCAGCGCACCAATCACCGCGACGATGAGTGGGGCGGCGAGTATGCCAACCGTATTCGGTTGCCGCTGGAAGTGGTCCGCCGGGTACGAGAAGCTGTGGGCGAACAATTCATTATTATCTACCGCCTGTCTATGCTGGACTTGGTGGAGGGCGGCTCGAATTACGAAGAAGTGGTTGAGTTGGGCAAGGCCATTGAGCAAGCTGGCGCGACCATCATCAATACCGGCATCGGCTGGCATGAAGCCCGCATTCCGACCATTTCCACCCGGGTGCCGCGTGCCGCCTTTACCTGGGTTACAGCTAAATTCCGCCAGGCGCTGTCGATCCCGGTGATTACCTCAAACCGCATAAACACACCCGAGGTGGCCGAAGCCATATTAGCGCGGGGCGATGCGGACATGGTGTCTATGGCCCGACCGTTTTTGGCCGATGCTGACTTTGTGCAAAAAGCCGCTGAAAACCGCGCCGATGAAATCAACACCTGCATTGGCTGTAACCAGGCGTGCCTGGATCATGTGTTCAACGGCAAGCTGACCAGCTGCCTGGTGAACCCTCGAGCCTGCCATGAGCTGGAGCTGGTGATCACCCCCACCGACCAGCCTAAGCGTGTTGCAGTAGTAGGCGCAGGACCGGCTGGCCTGGCCACTGCGGTCACGGCTGCCTCCCGTGGCCACCAGGTGACCCTGTTTGATAAAGACAGTCATATCGGCGGGCAGTTTAATATCGCCCGTCAGATCCCGGGCAAAGAAGAATTTAACGAAACCCTGCGCTATTTTGCGCGCATGCTAGAGCTGCATAAGGTCGAACAGCGGCTAGGTGAAACCGTGACCGCACAGACGCTAAATGAGGGTGAGTTTGACCAGGTCATGCTGGCCACCGGCATCAGCCCGCGTATTCCGCAAATCGAAGGTATCGACCATCCCAAAGTGCTGTCGTACATCGATGTCATCAAGCATCACGAGCCAGTGGGCCAGCGAGTGGCCATCATTGGGGCCGGTGGCATCGGCTTTGATACCGCTGAATTTTTAGCCCACGGTAAAGCGCAGCCAAGTCTTGATATCGCCTCCTTTATGCGCGAGTGGGGCATCGATATGACCTTCTCGGTACGCGGTGGGGTTGAAGGTATGGCACCACAGCCTGAGCCGGCCGAGCGCGAAATTTTACTGCTGCAACGCAAAACCAGTAAGCCGGGCAAGGGCCTGGGCAAAACCACCGGCTGGGCGCACCGTGCCAGCCTGAAAATGAAAGGCGTGAAAATGATTCCGGGGGTTGAGTATCAGCGCATTGACGACGACGGCTTCCATGTATTGATCAATGGTGAGCCGCAAACGCTGAAAGTTGACAACATCATCGTATGTGCTGGACAGGAGCCATTGCGTGAACTGACCGACGGCCTGAATATGCCTTATCAACTGATTGGCGGTGCCGATGAAGCGCGGGAACTGGATGCCAAACGAGCGATTGATCAGGGCACGCGACTAGCCGCGGCTTTATAATCGATTCTAAATAGGTGAAAAAAATGGCGGCCAGTCGGCCGCCATTTTTGTGTGTATGCTAGTAGCCGTTAGCGCACCTGAGCATCGGTTTCAGATAAAAACGGATAATCAATGTAGCCGCCTTCATCACCACCGTAGAAGGTATCCGGATCTTGTTCGTTTAACTCTGCACCCAGCTCAAAGCGGGTCACCAGATCCGGGTTGGCAATAAACGGCCGGCCATAGGTAATGGCATCCGCATAACCAGACTGCACCGCGGTCTGGCCGGTTAGATAATCATAATCACCATTAGCAATATAAAAGCCCTGCCATAAATCGCGCAGATAATGCTGAATTTTCAAGTCGCGATTATCCGCCCCCAGGCCAGGAAAGCGTTCGACCATATGTAGATATGCCAGCTGATAGCCGTTAAGCTTATCGATAAAATAGCTGAATGCTTTCATCGGGTCGCTGTCGCCAATATCGTTGAAATTGCCGGTAGGGGACAAACGGATACCCACTGCCGATGCATCCCATTCACCCAGCACCGCATCGACAATTTCGTTTAAAAAGCGCATGCGGTTTTCTAATGATCCGCCATATTCATCGTCGCGCTGATTGGTTTTGTCTTTTAAAAACTGGTCAATCAGATAGCCGTTGGCGGCATGAATTTCTACGCCATCAAAACCGGCTTGTTTGGCATTGCGGGCACCAATACGAAAATCTTCCACCGTTTGTGTAATCTCGTCTTTGGTCATCGCCTTAGGTTCAGATGCCGGTTGTTTTTGATCGTCAAAAAAAACATCTACATCGGGTTTAATCGCTGAGGGTGCCAACGGTTTGTCACCATTGGGCTGAAAATGAGTGTGGCTGATACGGCCTACATGCCACAGCTGCAAAAAGATTTTGCCGCCTTTAGCATGCACAGCATCGGTGATCTCACGCCATTTGGCTACCTGGTCGTCACTATAAATACCCGGTGTTTTGATATAGCCTTTTCCCTGTGGGCTGATTTGCGTGGCCTCACTGATAATCAGCCCCGCCCCGGCGCGCTGCTTATAATAGGTGACAGCCATGTCTGCCGGAATGTCGGTATCATCGTGGGCGCGGCTACGTGTCAGCGGCGCCATAAAAATCCGGTTTCTTAATTCGACCTGGCCTACCTTGCCGGAAGAAAATAAATCTGCCATGAGGGATCCTCGTGTTGCTCAAGAAAAGGCCCCGAAGGGCCGGTAAAACGTAAGGGAAAAAAAGACTAGGTGGTTTGCTGCTGATGCTTGCCTTCACGTAGCTCTTCAACCACTTTTTTGCAGAATGCTTCCATATCATCGGGTGAGCGGCTGGTGACCAGTCCCTGATCGCAGACTACTTCTTCGTCTACCCACTGGGCACCGGCGTTGAGAATGTCGGTTTTGATTGACGGAAATGAGGTGACAGTGCGACCTTCCAGCACATTGGCTTCTACCAGCATCCACGGGCCATGGCAGATAGCTGCCACAGGTTTATGCTGAGCAAAAAAATCACGCACAAACTGCACTGCCTTCTGGTCCATACGCAGTGAATCTGGATTTAACACGCCACCGGGTAAAATCAGGCCGTTGTAATCTTCTGCAGATACATCCTCTACCAGTTTATCGACGGTAAACATGTCACCTTTTTCGTCTGACTGCATACCCTGAATCTGGCCGCTTTTGATCGACACAATGTGTACATCCGCACCGGCGGTTTTTACTTTTTCCATCGGCTCAGTGAGCTCGACCTGTTCGAAACCGTCAGTTGCCAGAATAGCCACTTTTTTGCCGGTAAGAGCACCCATAAACTGCCTCCTTTTGCATGTTGTAGTAACAAAAAATGTGTGGTTGTCTACGGGTATAAATGACGGACAGGTTTACCGCTAAAGATTAAAAAACTGCAATTTGGTGGTGAAGTGAGGCTAACCCGGCACTGCATTACCATAGATATCAATGAACTCTGGTGGCATACGCCGCGCCCGGCCGTTACTGAGTTTGGTGCAGACAAATTCGGTGCGCGCAGAAAATACGGTGGTCTGGCGGCGCAGACAGGCAAACTGAAACGCCCGGGTCAGTTGCAGGCGTTTGTCACAGTCGATGACCCAGGTGGCACAGGCCAGCTCGTCATCCAGATGGCAAGGCTGCAGATAGTCCAGTTCATGGCGGCGGATGACCATTGCAGCATCGATCTGCTGATAATGCTCAAACCCTAAGCCCAAGGCCTGGCTGTGGGCCCAAGCCAGTGACTCCAACCGGCCCAGGTATGCCACATTATTTACATGGTTGTAATGGTCGATATGCTCCGGCCCGATGCGCCAGGACTGCACAAACGGGTTGGCAAACTGCCAGTCGATGGCTGTGGTCATTGGTTTTCTTCACTGCTTAAGATGGACGGTCACTATCACAAATTCACTCTATGAGCGCAACACACCCGCCCAATAGCCCACTTGCGCGGTTTTTGATACACTGCGCGCCATTGTGGCAAGGGTTGATAACAGGGTACCGATACGTGCACAGCGACACTGACCAGGCAGATCCGCAGGTTTCTGCGCTTATCTGCTTATTTGAGCAAACATTTTTTGCGCGCTTTAATACGCGCTTAGTGCGTGGCAGTGATGAACCTGTGTATCTGCCCGCTACTGAGGCGGTGCCGTATCATCAGATTGTGTTTGCCCATGGTTTTTTTGCCAGTGCCCTGCATGAAATATCCCACTGGTGTATTGCCGGAGCAAGGCGGCGCTTACTGGAGGATTACGGTTACTGGTACTGCCCGGATGGCCGCGATGCCCAGCAACAAGCCGCATTTGAACAGGTGGAAGTACGTCCGCAAGCCATCGAATGGGCCTTTAGCCTGGCTGCCGGGCGGCCATTTCGGGTCAGTACCGATAATCTGGATGGCGCTGAGCCGGACCGCGAAGGATTTACCCACGCGGTACGTGAACAGTTAGCCACCTTTATCCGCGACGGGTTTCCGCCTCGGGCGGCCCTGTTTATCGAAGCGTTGCAGCAGCATTTTAATACACCGCCCCTTGGGCAGATCCAACTAACGGAGCAGGCAGCATGACCCATCCTCATTTTCGTTTAGGTGTGCTGGTCAATCCATTTGCCGGCATCGGCGGTGCGGTGGCCATGAAAGGCAGTGATGGCGCCGAGGTACGTGCCCAGGCGCTAGCTAAAGGTGCACAAAAGCACGCCGCTGATAAGATGGCGCGCGCCCTGGCATCTCTGCGTGATATCGACAATGTGCATATTGTGACGGCAGGCGGTGAAATGGGCGCCGATAGCTGTGCCAAAGCCGGGCTGGCGGCGACAGTGGTGTACCAGGCCGAGGCCGGGCAAACCGAAGCGTGTCATACCCAAGCCGCTGCCCGCGCCATGCTGAAGCACAATCTGGACCTGCTGGTATTTGCCGGCGGCGATGGTACTGCGCGCAATCTGTTTGATGTGATTGGTGAACAGGTGGTGGTACTAGGTGTACCGGCCGGGGTGAAAATTCATTCCGGGGTGTATGCGGTAACTCCGTCGGCGGCCGGCAAGGTGATGGCCAAAATGGCGGCCGGCGAGCTGGTCAGTGCCTTTACCGCTGAAGTGCGGGACATTGACGAGGAAGCCTTTCGCAAGGGCCAGGTAACCGCGCGATATTATGGCGAGATGCGGGTGCCGCGCGAACTCGAATACATCCAGGCTGTGAAATCGGGCGGCAAAGAACATGAAGAGCTGGTGTTGGATGACATTGCCGCTTATGTGGCCCAGCAAATCGAACAGGATGATGAGCATTATTATGTAATGGGCTCCGGCTCAACAGTGGCCGCTATCATGCAGGAGCTGGACTTGCCTAATACCCTGCTGGGTGTGGATGTGGTGTACCAGGGCGAAATGGTGGGCAGTGATGTCACCGCTGACGAACTGCTCGCTTTGACCGACGGCCATCCGGTGCGCGTGGTAGTGACCGTGATTGGTGGGCAGGGTCATATCTTGGGGCGCGGCAACCAGCAGCTCAGCCCGGCCTTCATGCGCCGCATCAACAAGCCAGACTTTTGGATTGTGGCCACCAAACAAAAAATCCAGGCCCTGGATGGCCGGCCTTTGCGCCTGGACTCCGGCGACCCGGAACTGGATGAGGCGCTGGCCGGCAGTTTACAAATTATTACCGGGTACAACGATACGGTATTGTACCCCGCTGTTTAGGAGAAAATGATGCAAGCAGGCCCCCAAGCCGACGCGACTTTTATTGCGGCAGTGACCCACATTGAACAAGCGCTAGACAGCGTGGTGGACCATGGCAGCGATGATGAGCTGTTTATTGCCAGCTATCTGCAAGGCCATTTTGCGGTGATTTCGCGGCCCATGGAGGTCGACCCGCAGGCTAGCGTCGCCCAGCTGGATGCTGCAGTTACCGCCAGTCTCGATGACGCTTTTGCCAACAGGGAACTGGAGCCAGAAGATGCCAACCAGGTGCGCCAGTTGTGGCAAGATCTGGTAGCTAACAGCACGGCTGACACCGCTACCGCATAAGCCCCGCACTTTGCCGACCAAAAGATGCCGGTAAGTGCTGGCAGGTTATTGCCGCCAGCGCTGACAAGCCTGACAGCCCCTTCGCCGCCAAAATTGGCGAGAGCCCGCTAATCGCCGCCAGGCCGGCATCTTTATCGATTATGGGTGTGCTGGTACGGATCTTGCCGTACTGGTTTATCAGTTCAGTTTTTTGACGCACATCTATGATCCGACATTTGTTTTTTTGCCTGACAGTACTGGCACTGGGCGCCTGCAGCAGCCAGCAAGCAACTGCCCCCGTAGCGGAAAAAGCCGTCGCCGAGCCCGGCACCAGTCTGGGCAATATCGAATACCAAACCCATCTGCTGGCCAATGAACTGTTTGCCAATGTGCGGATCCCGCGTCAGGCCCGCTACGCTGTGGCCGGCTTTGTGCCTGCCACCACGCTGGCGCACAACAGTGGCGAACAACGTCCATTGATGCTGCTGGGTCATCAACTTGAACAGGGCCTGTTGACTGAGGCCACCAAACGCGGATTTACCACTCAAGAGTTTAAGTTATCGGACGATATAATACTGGGGCAGGATAATGACCGGGTCTTGTCACGCAACATCGACCATCTTTCCGGGTTGGAGCGTGTGGACTATTACATCACCGGTACCCTGGTCCATCAGGAGGGTGGGGCCGTGGTCAATGCCCGGATTATTGAAACCCGGACCAAACAGGTAGTGGCGGCAGCCACCCGGTTTTTTCCGTCCGGCTTATTTTGGCAGCAAGAGCAGGTGACCCTCCGCGAAGGTCGGTTGTATCGTACACAAAACAAGGGGTAACACTATGGTAAGGCGTCTAACGGCGATCACAGTGATAAGTGTGCTGGTCAGCGCATGTAGCAGCGCACCGCAGTCAGGGCAGACAGCATCGGCCACAGCCAACCCAACCAGTATGAATGTTGTGGATGTGCCGGCCCAGGATAGCCAGCCAGGCGGCCAGCCGATGGTGCAGGATGAACCGGACAGCTTTGGTGCGTTAGGTCAGCCGCCGATTTATTCCAGCGTGCAGGGCGCCTACAAAGGCCGGCCGCTGACGCGCCATGTTGGCGACTATGTCAAGAATCTGACACAGGATCTGATCTCCAACATGGAATATGTTTCTGCCAAAACCCCGATGGCAGTGACCCATTTTGCGCTACTGGATTCTGATCTGCAGCAAACCAATTTGCTTGGCCAACAGATGGCCGAATCTTTTGTCCACGAGCTGCACAAATTTCGCGTACCGGTGCTGGATTTTAAAGCCACCGATTATATTCGGGTGACCGAGCAGGGCGATTTTTTATTGTCGCGGGATTATCTGGATCTCAACAGCAGCCTGCCCATCGAATATGTACTGACCGGCACCATGGCTAAACACCAGGGCGGGGTCATGGTTAACGCGCGCATCTTAGGCATTGAATCGCGTGCGGTGGTGGCCAGTGCCCAGATGCTGATCCCGTTTTATGTGGTAGATGCGCTCATCCCCAGTGACGGGGCGCAAAAACCGGGCTCACGCGATGGCGTGAAACTGACACAGGGATAAGCCATGCGCATACTCATGACAGGGCTTATGGCCGGTTTGACCCTGCTAAGCGGCTGTTCGGCCATTGATGATCAGTACCATGCCATGCGCAGTGCCACCTGGGATACGTCACAGGCTGACCCGGTGATTGTGCCGCACGCCGACACCGGGCTCACTTACCGACCCGATTCACGCGACCTGAGCCGTCAGCCAGCCGGGCGTGAGCAACTGCGCTATCAGGACCCGCTGTACAGCGGCTTTTATAATGATCTGACTCACAAGTCGCTGAATGATTATGCCGGCCAACTGGCCATGCAGTTGCTGGAAAACAACACCAGTATCGCGCCCGGCGAACGGGTGGGCATCGCCAGTTTTGTACGCCTGACCGAAAGCCTGCACGAAACCACAGTGCTGGGCAATCAGCTTTCCGAATACATGTTAGGCCAGTTGCAGCAGTATGGCTTGGCGGTGGTCGACTTTAAACTGTCCAAAGAGCTCTACATTACCCGCCAGGGCGATCTGGTCATGCACCGCGGTTTTCGCCAGCTGGCCCTGCAGCATAAGATGGACCATATTCTGACCGGCACCATGGTGGAAACCCCGCGCGGAGTGAGGGTCAATGCTCGCATTGTCAATGTTCGCCATGGTCAGCTGGTGGCGAGCGGCACGTTGGATGTGCCAGCCTTTATGGTCACCAGTCTGAATCCGGTGGTGTCTACCGACTAATTCTGCCGGATACACTCACGCACAATAAACCGCTGCGGGCTGACGGCTTCAAGTAAGTTGGCGGCCAACGGCAACGGTTCGCCACATATCTGACTGGCCAGAATCTCGGCCATCAACGGCGCTGTGGTCAGGCCGCGCGAACCCAGCCCGGTTAACATCATGATCCGCTGCGGCGGTGGTGACGGCATCGCGGTTAATGGCTTGCCCTGGCCCAGTGCCTGCCAGGCCGGTTGTTGCTCAGCTGTTTGCGGCAGCGCCCCGCAGGCCACCTGATGATCCGGTAACCCCAAACGCACCGCCGCCCGTGCGGTACCCGAAGCCTGCAATGTTGCTGCCCAGTCGGTGTCAGCCAGCGCCTGCTGGTGGGTCGCCAGATTCTGCGCACTGTCGGTTTCACGCACATCCACCGCCATGTCATTTTTGCTGTAGGTTGAACCCATAGCGTGCGCGCCGCGATAGGCCGGGCTGAGATAGCCTTTGTGGCAAATCACACATTGTAACTGGCCCAAAGTAGGATGCGTGTCGGGGATAACTTCAACCTGGCCGCGCACCGGGCGCAGCGGCAAAGCACTGGCCAGCTGGGTATTGATACTCTGCGCGCCGGTGGCAAAAATCGCCCGCTCAGCCTGGAAGGTGTTGGTCTGAGTAGTAATCACCACCCCGTTGTCATCTTCCTCTACACAGCGCACGGTTTGGTTAAACCAACATTCCAGCCGGCCGCTTTGTTTGGCCAGTTCCAGTATTGCCTCGGTCAGCTCTTTCGGGCTTAACCAACCACCTTCCTCAAAACACAAGGCTGCAAAAGGCAGCGGCACACCGGCTTTGGCACTGGCCTGATCAGCACTAATGTGACTGACCAGATCCGCCGGCCAGTCACCGCCCTCTATTAACTTGATATGGCGCGCGGCCATGGCATCGGTAAAATCCAGCTGTACCACGCCACACCACTGATGGCCAAACTGGGCTCCGCGGGCGAGCAGCTGCGCATAATGGCGCCGGGCGTACAAAAAACTGTGCGCCTGGATCAGGCTGGCTGGTGATTGGCGTGCGTGCAATTGTGGGTAAAAACCCCCAATTGCATTGCCCGATGCACCGTCTGCTGCGTTATCCGCCTGGCTGACCAGGGTGACATTGATGCCGCGTTGCACCAGCGCCAGCGCTGTATGGGCGCCGGCCAGCCCGGCCCCCACTACGGCTACAGTGGCACCAGGTGCCAGAGGTGGGGTGGAAAAGCGGTAATACGGCCAGGGCTGGGCAGACCGTTGGGCATCAGCGGCTTTATCGCCTTCATATTGGCCGGTGAGCATATCGCGCTTGCGGCCAAAGCCTTTTTGTTTAGCCATGGCGAACCCTTGTTCCTGCAGCCCGCGGCGAACCAGACCGGCTGCGGTAAAGGTGGCCAGGGTCGTGCCGGGTCTGGATAAACGGGCCATCTGTGAAAACAGCGCCTCGGTCCACATATCAGGGTTTTTGCTTGGCGCAAAGCCATCCAAGAACCAGGCATCGACCAGGCCCTCTGCCGGTGCATGCCACTGGGGTAATAAGTCGTGCACATCGCCCAGCCATAAATCAATGCTGCTGGAAAATTCGCCCAGCTGAAGCCGGTGGCAGCCGCTTAAGGCTGGTGGATACTGAGCCAGCAACGCGCTTGCCGCGTTCTGTAATGATGGGAACGCACTTAACGCCTGTTGTAAATCGGTTCGGGTCAACGGGAACTTTTCGGTGCTAAGCAGGTACAACTGTTTTAGCGGATGCTCAGGGTTGGCCTGGCGAAATTCTGCAAATGCCTGCATGGCGACCAGGCAGTTCAGACCGGTGCCAAAGCCCGTTTCGGCGATTACAAAATGAGCCTTACGATGTTCTAGCCAGCGTGCCGGCAGGCCATTACCTGCCATAAACACATAGCGGGTTTCATCAATGCCGCTGTCGTTGGAAAAATAAACATCATCGAAGGCATCGGCTACCGGCGTGCCTTGTTCATTAAAATGCACAGTTGCGTGTTGAGTGCTCACAGGGGTCCCGAAGTTGCGTGATTTAACTGTACGATCATAGCGTGCATGCTAAGGTGAGGATAGTCTTCACTTGGTCGGTGCTGAAAAGATCACCAAATAATAAAAGAGCAGACCACTTTGGTTAACAAAATCGTTACCATAGGCGCCATCAAACGAAAGGGTTAATTATGAAAAGAGCAGTGATTACCGGCTTGGGAATTGTTTCAAGTATCGGTACCAATAAAAACGATGTGCTGGCGGCGTTAAAAGCGGGCAAGTCGGGCATTACATTTTCAGACCAGTTTGCCGAGATGGGCCTGCGTAGTCAGGTCTGGGGCAATATTGATATTGACTTAAAAGATCATATTGACCGCAAAGCCATGCGCTTTATGGGCGATGCGGCAGCCTATGCGTACGTGGCAATGCAGCAGGCTATGGCCGATGCCGGCCTGGACGCTGCAGATATCTCCAACGAACGCACCGGTATCATCGCTGGCTCCGGGGGGGCTTCTTCGGAAAACCAGGTGCTATCTGCCGATATCCTTCGCGAAAAAGGTGTGAAACGAGTAGGCCCGTACATGGTCCCGCGCTGCATGGCCTCGACGGTATCCGCGTGTCTGGCGACGCCATTTAAAATTAAGGGCGTGAACTACTCAATTGCTTCGGCCTGTGCCACCAGTGCTCACTGTATTGGTAACGCGCTGGAGCTTATCCAGTTAGGTAAGCAAGACATGGTATTTGCCGGGGGCGGTGAAGAGCTGCACTGGTCATTGTCGAGCCAGTTTGACGCCATGGGCGCACTGTCGACCAAATACAATGACAACCCGTCGATTGCCTCGCGCACCTATGATGCCAACCGGGATGGCTTTGTCAGCTCTGGCGGCGGCGGTATGGTTGTTGTGGAAGAGTTGGAGCACGCACTGGCCCGCGGTGCCACCATTTACGGTGAAGTGGTCGGCTATGGTGCCACGTCTGATGGCTTTGACATGGTGGCGCCATCAGGTGAAGGCGCCATCCGTTGTATGAAGATGGCCATGCAAAATGTAGCCGGGCCCATTGACTATGTGAATACCCACGGAACCTCAACCCCGGTGGGCGATGTCAAAGAGCTGGCTGCCATTCGCGAAATTTTTGCCAATCAACAAGTTGCTATCAGTGCTACTAAGTCCATGACCGGCCATGCGCTGGGTGCAGCTGGAGTTAATGAAGCCATCTACAGCCTGCTGATGATGCAAAATGACTTTATTGCGCCATCGATCAATATCGACCAGCTGGACGAGCAAGCCGAAGGCCTGGATATTGTGACCAAAGCCCGTGAGGCCAAGCTCAACACTGTAATGTCCAACAGTTTTGGTTTTGGTGGCACCAATGCCACCTTAGTATTGCAGCGCTACAACGGCTAAGCACTTACTCAGAAAACTAATGAGAAAACAGCGCTTTCGGGCGCTGTTTTTTTTATCTGCTATCTTCTATCATCGGGTCATCACAGCACAACTTTGCAGGTGCCGATGCGCATTTTATACGAAGACTCCATTCCTCACGGCTACGATTATTTTTCCACACTGGGCGACGCCAGTGCCTATTCTGCTGCCAGCCTGACCCCAGAAGCCTTGCGCGATTGCCAATACCTGGCAGTGCGCTCCACCACGCAGGTGAATGGCCAGCTACTGGCTCAAGCAGATCAGCTACAGCATGTGGCCACAGCCACTGCCGGTACTAATCATCTGGATACTGCCTGGCTGGAGGACAACCAGATAGGTTGGAGCAGTGCTGCGGGGTGTAATGCCCAAGCTGTGGCTGAGTATGTGGTGAGCATCTTATTAACCGCCCACCAGCAACAGCGCCTGGATATCCGCACCATCAGGGTAGGCATAGTGGGGGCCGGGCATGTGGGTACCGCCCTGGCGCATCTGCTACAAGCCTTAGATATTGCGTATGTGCTTAACGATCCGCCACGCCAGGCCGCCGGCGACTCTCGTCATTTTGTCGATCTGAACACCGCGCTGCGCTGCGATGTTATCAGCCTGCATATCCCCTATATCACCGACGGGCCTCATCCCACTGCGCAGCTTCTTGATGCCAGCCGGCTCCAGGGCTTGAACAACAAGCAGCTTTTAATCAATGCTTGCCGCGGCGAAGTGATTGATGAAGCCGCGTTAAAGACTTGTCTGCAGACTGGCGATGCGCCCACTGTGGCGCTGGATGTATTTTTGAACGAGCCAGAGATTGATACCGAGCTGTTGGATCTGGTGTGGCTGGCCACCGGGCACATTGCCGGCCATTCCATTGAGGGCAAGTTACGTGGCACGCAAATGGTCTACGAGCAGTTGTGTGAGCTTAGCGGCCAGCCGCAAACCCTGGCACTGGAGGATTTTCTGGCCAGCCCGCGGCCCATCGACCTGACCCCGCGCAGTCCGTCGATGGACTGGTTATCGGTGGAGGAGATCTGCAATTTATTGTTGTCCATCTATGCAGTGACCGACGACGATGCTACCTTTCGCCAGGCAATGGCTAACGGTCGGCAATTTAAGGCATTTCGCAAAAGCTACCGGGTTCGGCGCGAATTTAATGCCTACACCCTGCATATCAACGGGGTGGTCTCCGAAGGCATTTTGCGCCAGCTGACCGGCTTAGGATTTGTGATTGAAACCTATTAAGTCTGCCATCATCTGGTATCCTATACGCTATACTTTTCACGATTTAACAGGAGCACCCTGAAATATGTCCCAAGCCTTTGATGTTGCTGTACTGGGCGCCACCGGCCTGGTTGGCCAGATGATCATCGATTTACTCGAAGAGCGCAAATTTCCCATTAACCGCCTGTATCCACTGGCCAGTGAACGGTCAGCCGGCGGCAGTGTACAGTTTAAGGGCGAAGAGCTGGAAGTGCTCAATGCAGACGGTTTTGATTTTGGTCAGACCCAGCTGGCGTTTTTTTCCGCGGGTGGGGCGGTGTCCGCCATTTATGCACCGCTGGCCGCCGAAGCCGGCTGTACGGTTATCGATAATACTTCGCAATTTCGTTACGAGCCGGACATTCCACTGGTGGTGCCTGAGATCAACAGCCACGCACTGGCCGATTTTCGTAACCGCAATATTATAGCCAACCCGAATTGCTCCACCATCCAGATGCTGATGGCGTTAAAGCCAATTCATGACGCAGTGGGCATTGAGCGCATCAATGTCTCCACCTATCAGTCAGTGTCCGGCGCCGGCTCGGCTGCCATGGAGGAACTGGCTCGCCAGACTGCCGCTTTGCTAAACGCCAAAGAGATTACCAGCGAAGCATTCAGCCGCCAGATTGCATTCAATGCGATCCCGCAAATCGATGAGTTTATGGATAATGATTACACCAAAGAAGAAATGAAAATGGTGTGGGAAACTCATAAAATCATGGGCGATCCGTCTATCATGGTGAATGCCACCGCTGTGCGGGTGCCGGTTTTTTATGGCCACGGTGAAGCTCTGCATCTGGAAACCCGCATTCCATTAGGCGCCGAGCAGGCCAAAGAGTTGCTGGCCGACACCCCGGGTGTCAAAGTGTATGAATCTGCGGAGCAATTTCCTACGCAGGTGTCCTCTGCCAGTGGTAATGATCTGGTGCACGTGGGCCGGATCCGCGATGATATTTCGCATCCCAATGGCCTGAACATGTGGGTGGTGTCAGACAATGTGCGTAAAGGCGCTGCTACCAACAGTATTCAGATTGCTGAAGTGCTGATTCGCGAGTATATGTAAGCGTATCGATTGCGGGTAAACTTTTACCCCAAACCGCCGATAAGACATTAATGCTCGGCGATAGCCGGTAAAAAATGCTGGCAGATCAACTTACTGGCTAGAACCACCGGCATCGGTGGTTTATAGTTAAGAACAGTGGCCGCCAGCGGACTGCCGCAACACAATAATAAGAACTTGAATGGGGTGGCCGCTATCGCCGGCGGTGCTCCCTTTTTACAGCATGTCTCAATCAGCGACACTTGAGGGCATATAGGAACGCTATGAAACTGCATTTGACAGGTTGGGTTGTACTGCTTGTGCTCAGCATCTTTGACGTCGCTGAGGCAAGCGCGCAGCAACGTGAAACCCAGTTGCGCGGACCCAAAGACGCCACCAGCCAATTCTCAGGCGCAACCTACGGCCCCATTGATGAGCAGGATACGCTGTGGCGTATAGCCTCGCGCTACCGGCAGAACGAAGACTTGTCGGTGTATCAGGTGATGCAGGCCATCTACGAGCTCAACCCCAATGCTTTTGAACAGCAAAATTTTAATCTGTTGGTGGACGGTGCCACCCTGCGTCTGCCATCAGAGCGCTATATCGCGCGCATCGACTCCGAACAGGCGCGTCAGCGCGCCGACCAGGATGACAAGCAATATGCTAAATTGCTTAATCAGCCTGCCGCGCAAACCAATAATCTGAAACCGGCTGTCCCGCTGGTCAACCAACAGGATCTTTCGGCCACCCGCTCGGCCATCGAACAACAAATCAACCGGCTGGATGCCCAGCAGGTAGAAAAGTTTGAAGCGTTGCGCGACCAGTTTGCCGCCTCGGTGGACAATGTGCAGGCACTGTTGGATGAAAACCGCAAATTGTATGAACGGGTGGAGCAGGTTAACAGCGACCTGATGAACCTGCGCAATCAGGTGGAAGGGGATGTCCAGTCGCAAATGGACGAACAGCTGGCGCTGCAAAAAGAATTGCTGACCCTGGTCCGCCAGGAACAGGCCGAGCGCACAGCCCGCGACAATGCCGGTATCGTGCAAACCCTGACCAGCCCCATGGCAATGGTGATTGGCTCGGGCATTATCACCTTGTTGTTAGCCGGTGGCCTGGCCGCCTGGCTTCTCAAACGTCGCCCGGCTGAGGCCAGTGAAATGCCGGTGACAGCCACACCGCAACCAGTGGCACCGGCACCGGATGCCGAAATTGATGATTTATCCACCAGTTTGACCAGCGAATTGGCCCAGGACGATGAAGTCGAGTTATCCGATGATGAGCTGTTTAACGATGAAGAACTGCTCGATGATGTCCTATCCACCGAATTGGAAGATGCGCTGGATGATGAGCTGCAAAGCTTTTCTGATATCGATGATGACATGTTGGTACCGGACGATTCTGACTCAGACTCGCCGTTTGAAGATGGCGACAGCGAGCTGGATCAAAACGAGCTGGATAATCTGTTTGATGAAGAGTCGCTCAATGATACCCAGATGCTGGATGAGTCGCCGCTTGATGAGCTGGACGATGACGATGCCAGTGAAGCCAGTCTGGTAGAAGATACCACGCTAGAAGAAGAGCCGGTGGTGGAAGACGACTTTGATATCGAAGAGCCTGCACCACCTGTGGCAGCAGCCGATACGCCGGTGTCTGAAGAAGACTTTACCGCGCGGGTGGATGACCAGGCGATTGATAATCGCTCAGATGATACCGACGCCGAAGACAGTCAGGCCGCCCCCGTGGTGCCCCTGCCAGGGGCGGTGGCCGATGACGATGCTAAGCCGGAAATCAGCATCGACGATTTGCTCGAAGAAGATGAAAAAGACACAGTTGCGGATACCAACATCATCGATACAGCCGATATCGACGATAACATGATTGAGCAGCTGGATAAGGAAATTCACGAGCAGAATCAGGAATTAGACCGCCTGGCCGACGATATCCTCAATGAAATCGATCAGTTGGAGCAAATGGGCGGGTTGGCCGCATTTGATGACGATGATGAAGATGAAGACGCCGAACTGGAGGCAGCGTCAGGCCCTTCACCACAGGCCATCCAAAACCTGGATGATGTAGCCGGTGATTTAGATGATCTCAATCTGGAAGAGATAGAAACCGACCACGCGCCGGTGTTTGACGATGACATCATCGAGACACTACAAAATGAAGCCCAGGATGATGACAGCGCAGCCACTGACTTCAGCGACCCGCTGGGCGATGAAGTGCTGGCAGAATTGTCGGCCGAGCAGGACGAAGACGAAGAGCAGCTCAACAATTTGTCCGACGAGTTACTGGCTGAACTGGAACAGGATATCTCGGAGCAAGACAGCCTTGAGCCGGAAGACAGCCCTGAGCCTATAGACAGCCCTGAGCCTATAGACAGCCTTGAGCCTGAGCAGAAAGATCCCGAGCCAGAAGCATCTGCGCAAGACACCGACGATGAAGAGGTTACCGATCCGCTGACCGATGAGCTGCTGGCCGAGCTAGAGCAGGATGTGGCAAAAACGTCTGATACAGATGACGTAGCCGAAGCGCAGTCTGTCGAGGCAGAAGCGCAGAACCACCAGGACAATGTAGACGATTTACTGGCAGAAGCTGGCGATGACACCCCTTCAGAGTCAGTCGATGAAGTGCAAAGCGCGGAGACTCTCAGCACTGATGATGAAGCCGGTGATGAGCTTGATGATGCATTGGCTGATGCTGACAGTGAAATTGAGCCAACTATCCAAGAAGCACAAGGCGAAACGGACGCATCGGATGAAGACGCTGCTGAGGGCGTATCTGAGGCGTCAGAGGATGATGTTGCGGCTGAAGATACCGCCGATGAGCTAGAAGACGCACTGGCTGCTGCTGACAGCGAGGATACGCTTGCCGAGGAAGCGCAAAACGAAGCCAGCAACGATACTACCGACACTGACGACACAGATAACTTAAGTGAAGAGGCAAGCGCACTAGCATCGGGCGATGAAAATGAGGCAGCGGTCAGTAGCGATTCAAACCTTGCTGATACCGAAGACGAGTGGGACGATGAGCCTTCGTTTGAGTTAGAGCCGGAAGAAACCGCCGCTGCTGAGACCGACGCAGAAGATAACTGGCCAGACGAACCCGAGCTGGAGATCAGCGAAGAAGCAGAAGTCAATGATGAGGATGCTGCGACAGATACGCTGGCGCCCGAGGGGTTAAGCGAGCCACATCAGATTGCCGAGGAAGATGCACTGGATGCCGCTCTGGCCGAATTTGACCAGCAGTTTGATGACATTCCGTCGTTTTCACCCACCACACCGGCGCAGGCAGAGTCAGAAAAAACAGCCGATGATTTTGACGACAGTGTACTGGATGTAGACTTTGACAGTGAGCTGGCTTCCAATTTTGATGCCGAAGAAGCCGGGACCGAAGATGTGGCCGGCGACTATGCTAATGGCCAGTCATCACCGGCTTTTTCTGCCGGTGCGCAATCTGCACAAGAACTGGACGATGTGCCCGGCCTGGATGATTGGCTGGCCGGCCATGAAAAACCTGATACCGATGTGTATGAGGAGCTCGGTGATGCTGATTTTGATGCATTGCTGGATGAGATGCAGCAAGAAGAGGATAACAGCGCTGCTGCCTCTCAACAGGCTGCGCAAAAACAGCCCGAGCAGCCAGCGCAACCTACAAAGCCAGACCTGACACTGGATAATCCGGATCTGGATTTAGCTGCGTTGCTTAATGATCCTGATGCGCCTGCCGGTACGGATAACCAAGCGGTGGATGAAACCGACTACCTGGATGTTGAAACCCTGTTGGATGAATCCTTGCAGGATGATCGACAGTTTGAAGAAACGCCGCTGGATTTGGATGTCAGCTTGTCAGATTTTAGCGGCGTCAGTGATGATGCCGATGTCATCGACATCGACAAAGATGCCGGCCAAAGTGCCAATCTGGATCTGGCCCGCGTCTATATGGAAATGGATGATTTGGCCGCGGCGAGGGATTTGTTGGCTGAAGTAGCAGATAACGGCAGCGACGAGCAAAAAAATGAAGCACGCGAATTGCTGGCTACCCTGACCGAATAATTTATGCGCAGGGCAGCTGCTGATCCCCAGCAGCATATTGCAAGCCGCCAGCGCGGCGTCTACACTTAGCCGATTTTCAACTCACAGGGTAGCAGTAGCATGGGGCGGTATGCCTTAGGAATTGAATACGATGGAAGTGCGCATTACGGCTGGCAGCGCCAGCAAAATGTGCCCAGTGTGCAGGAACATCTGGAAACTGCATTAAGCAAGATTGCCGATACCACCATTACCGTACAATGTGCCGGACGCACCGACGCTGGGGTACATGCCACCGGGCAGGTGGTGCATTTTAGCAGTGCACATACCCGGCCTTTAAAAGCCTGGACCATGGGCGCCAATGCGAATCTGCCTGACAGTATTGGTGTGAGCTGGGCCTGTGAGGTGAGCGACGATTTTCATGCTCGTTTTTCAGCCACTCATCGCCGCTATCGCTACATCATCTACAATGCACCGCTGCGCCCGGCTATCCTGACCCGCGGGCTGACTCACGTGTATAAACCACTGGATGCCGTTAAGATGCACCAGGCAGCTCAGGCCATTATTGGGGAGCAAGATTTTAGCGCATTTCGCGCTGCCCATTGCCAGTCCCGCTCGCCGTATCGCAATGTGGCCCACGTCAATGTGCACCGCCAGGGCCGCTATATCGTGATCGATATTCGCGCCAATGCGTTTGTACACCATATGGTAAGAAACATCGCCGGATCTCTGATTGAGATTGGTGCAGGCGAGCAGCCACTGGACTGGATGAGCACCTTGCTGGCCAGTAAAGACCGGACCCTGGCAGCGGCCACTGCCAAAGCTCACGGTTTGTATCTGGTGGATGTTACCTATCCAGAACACTTTGGGTTGCCGCGTCACCCGGTGGGCCCGTTGTTTTTACCCGATGCAGTGATTGAGCAGGATGTAGACTCTCAGGTTGCTGCAGATTGGTATGAGCCAACTTCTTAGACCAGTTTTATTTTTCGGATTTTTCTGTATTGTGATGTAATAGCGGAATAACCAAGAATAGTCTGGTCGCCAGCCTGGGGTTTCAGGCCTGGACGACACACCATCGATAAGGATGCTTCACCACATGAGCTGGATTCAAAAAATTCTGCCGCGCACGCAAACGTCTCACAAAGGTAAAGGCAATGTGCCTGAAGGGGTGTGGACTAAATGCTCCTCGTGTCAGGCAGTATTGTATAAGAGCGAGCTGGAAAAGCTGCTGGAAGTCTGCCCGAAGTGCGACAACCATATGCGCATAACCGCCCGCCGTCGTTTGGAAAGCTTTTTAGATAAAGGCGACCAAAAAGAAATCGGTGCGGAGTTCGAGCCGCAGGATATTCTAAAATTCAAAGATTCCAAACGCTACAAAGACCGCATATCTGCCGCGCAAAAAAGCACCAATGAAAAAGATGCGCTGATCGCCATGCAGGGAAAATTAAAGGGCATGCCGGTGGTGGCTGTAAGCTTTGAATTTGCCTTTATGGGCGGCTCTATGGCCTCGGTCGTCGGCGCCCGCTTTGTAGCGGCGGTGAATAAGTGCCTGGAACACAATATGCCACTGGTCTGTTTTTCTGCCAGTGGTGGGGCGCGGATGCAGGAAGCATTGATGTCGCTGATGCAAATGGCTAAAACTTCAGCGGCCCTGGCTAAAATGCGTGAAAAAGGCCTGCCGTATATTTCTGTGCTGACCGACCCGACCATGGGCGGTGTATCTGCCAGTTTGGCCATGCTGGGCGATATCAATGTGGCTGAACCCAAAGCATTGATTGGGTTTGCTGGTCCGCGCGTCATCGAGCAAACGGTGCGCGAGACGTTGCCAGAAGGCTTCCAGCGCAGTGAATTTTTGCTGGAAAAAGGCGCCATCGACATGATTGTTGACCGCCGGGATATGCGTGATAAATTACATGGCTTGCTAAGTAAACTGCACCGACCCAATTAATTCATGCCCACATCTGATACAACAACCAGTCGGCCGGCCAGCCTGGCCGACTGGTTAACTTACCTCGAATCTGTTCATCCCAGTGCTATAGAGCTGGGCCTCAATCGCATCAAAGCTGTCGCGGCCACCCTCAATCTGCAATTTGCCGACAAAACCGTGTTTACCGTTGCCGGAACCAATGGCAAGGGCACCACATGTCGCTTTTTGGAAATGGCCTGCCTGGCGCAGGGCAAAAGCACCGGGGTCTACAGTTCTCCGCACTTGCTGGATTACCGTGAACGGGTACGCCTGAATGACACACTGCCTGATGAGCAAGCTTTTTGTGACGCATTTACCACCATTGATGCGGCGCGCGGCGATATCAGCCTGACCTACTTTGAATTTAGCACCCTGGCAGCTTTGCTATTAATGCAGCAGGCCGATGTTGATGTGCTGATCCTGGAAGTGGGGCTGGGGGGGCGGCTGGATGCCACCAACATTATTGATGCCGATATCGCGGTGATCACCACCATCGACCTGGATCATCAGGACTGGCTGGGCGATACCCGTGATGCCATCGGCCGTGAAAAAGCCGGTATCATGCGTAAGCGAGGCAAGGCAGTGATTGGGGAACTTGACCCACCCGCTGGCTTATTGGAGGTGGTGACGCAACTGCAGGTGACTGCGCGCCTGGCTGGCCAGCAGTTTTCAATGCAGGGTACTGCACCCTGGCAATGGCAGGGCGTCACGCAGACCTTTTCAGATTTACCGGTGCCTGCCATCCCGCAGCAAAATATTGCCACCGCGCTGGCGGCGCTGGAAATGGCCGAGCTGTTGCCGGATGCCTCTACAGTGGCACGGTTGGTAGCAGAAACCCAGTTGCCTGGCCGTTTGCAGCAGATCTACAGCCAGCCGCGCACTGTGGTGGATGTGGGTCACAATCCGCAGGCCATGCGGGCGCTGCGCCAATGGCTTAGCCAGCAAGAATACCGTCAGTTACATCTGGTGGCCGGCATGCTGCGTGATAAATCCATCGCCGATACTCTGGCCCAGCTTAACGGGCTGGATGCACATTGGTCTCTGGCCGCTACAGACGGGCCGCGGGGCGCCACAGCCGAACAATTATACGCGCAGTTGGATAACGCTGAACAAAAACAGGCAACCTGTTACACTAGCGTGCAGGACGCGTTTGAGCAGGCGATTGACCACGCCCACGCCGATGATCTGATTGTGGTATTTGGATCGTTTGTGACGGTGGGGGCTGCGCTTAACGCAGTTACACCAACCCAGAAGTAGCAGGAGCATCAGGTGAGTTCGGCGTTACAAAATCGATTGGTAGGCACAGTAATTGTGGTCGCGTTAGCTGTCATTTTTTTACCCGACTTTCTGGACGGGAAAAAAGAAAGCAAAAAAACTGCGTTTGCCAGCATCCCCGCGCCTCCGGCACAAAAGCCTATTGTCGAACCTGATCAGTTCCCGTCCGAGCGGGTGGCGAAAGCTGCTCAGCGACCCATTGAAATTGTGGATGAAAAGCCGCTGGACGATGCGCCGGCTGGGGGCGAGCAAAATGACATCGAAGCCGCCAACAGTGTGGCCACGCCCAAAGATGATTTGGCCAGCCGCACCGTAGTTGAACAGCGTACCGACACCGAGCAGGCCGGCTGGGTAGTTCAATTGGGCAGCTTCCGGCATCAGCAAAATGTGGCACAACTACTCAGCAAACTGCAAAAAGCCGGCTATCGCACCTTTAGCCGCACCATCACCACCAGCTCAGGCAAGCTGACCAAGGTCTTTGTCGGGCCGGAGTTGGAGCGGGCCAAAATGCAGGCTGCGGTGCCGCATCTAAAAGAACTGACCGGCTTGAAAGGGCAGGTCACCGCCTTTAAAGTCGAGCAATAATTTGCAGATGCCGGCTGTACAGTCAGCTTGCCGGCTGGTTATTTGTTCACCTTTTCCAATTGGTAATCCTGCAGGCATTTGATAGAATGCGCGCCATCTTAGGCAGCGCGCTTGCTGTGCACGCTGTATTTTCGCAATAGGCTGATTTAACGTGTTGAACTGGGTAGATTATACGATTTTAGGTATCATTGCGGTATCTACCTTGATAAGCCTGGTTCGGGGCTTTGTAAAAGAAGCTATCTCGCTGATAGTCTGGTTTGGCGCCTTGTTTATTGCCAGCCAGTTTTTTGCCGACCTGGCGGTTCACTTCACCCGAATTGACGATCCTGTATTACGTAATGGCGCAGCCATTGCTGTCTTATTTATTATCACCCTGGTGCTAGGTGGCTTGGCTAACCATATGATTGGTCATGCGGTACAGGCATCCGGGTTATCCGGAGCTGACCGCCTGTTAGGGGTAGTGTTTGGCGCCTTGCGGGGCGTGCTCATTGTCAGTGCACTGTTATTTTTCTTAGATACATTCACCGCTGCAGCAACCGCGCTGTGGTGGCAGCAATCAATGCTGATCCCGGAATTTGGGATTATAATCGAATGGTTTTTTGCCTTTGTGAAAGGCAGCTCCAGTTTTTTAACGTCCGCTAAATAGGTAAAACAGATGTGTGGTATTGTCGGAATCGTGGGTAAAACGCCGGTCGCCCAATCGTTGTATGATGGCCTGACCGTATTACAACACCGGGGGCAGGATGCTGCAGGCATCATTACCATTGACCACAACAGATTTAATCTGCGTAAGGCCAACGGGCTGGTCCGGGATGTATTTCATACCCGTCATATGAAACGGCTGGCGGGCCACATGGGCATTGGTCATGTGCGTTATCCTACGGCCGGTACCTCCAGCTCTGCCGAGGCTCAGCCATTTTATGTTAACTCACCGTTTGGTATTGCGTTTGCGCACAATGGTAACCTGACCAACTCCCACGAGCTCCAGGAAGAAGTGTTTCGAATCGCACGCCGGCATATCAATACCTCGTCTGACTCGGAACTGCTGCTCAATATTTTTGCTCATGAGTTGCAACAGTGCACCGAACTGACGGTGAGCGCCGAAGATATCTTCCGAGTTGTGACCAATGTGCACAAAAAAATCCGCGGTGCCTATGCGGTGGCTGCTGCCATTATCGGCCAGGGCGTGGTGGCATTTCGTGACCCTAACGGTATCCGCCCACTGGCCCTGGGTAAGCGTATCACCGAGATGGGCGAAGAATACATGGTGGCGTCGGAAAGTGTGGCGCTGGACGCGGTTGGTTTTACCTTTATCCGCGATGTAGCACCGGGTGAAGCGGTGTTTATCACCGAGCATGGCGAACTGCACACTCAACAATGCGCCGAAAAGCCGTCTACCTCACCCTGTATCTTTGAATTTGTGTATTTTGCCCGTCCGGACAGCTTTATCGATGGCATCTCCGTCTATGCCTCGCGGGTAAATATGGGCCGTAAGCTGGGCGAAAAAATCGCGCGGGAATGGGCAGATCTGGACATTGACGTGGTCATTCCTATTCCGGAAACTTCCATGGATGTTGCTTTACAAATTGCCAACACTCTCGAGCTGCCGTATCGCCAGGGGTTTGTGAAGAACCGTTACATCGGCCGTACCTTTATCATGCCGGGCCAGACCATGCGTAAGCAATCGGTACGGCGAAAGCTCAATGCTATCTCTTCGGAGTTCAAAGGCAAAAATGTGCTGTTGGTAGATGACTCCATCGTGCGTGGCACAACGTCCGGACAGATCATCGAGATGGCCCGTGAATCGGGTGCGAAAAAAGTGTATTTTGCCTCAGCCGCACCAGAAATCCGCTTTCCCAATGTGTACGGTATCGACATGCCATCGGCTAATGAACTGATTGCCTATGGCCGCGAAATTGAGCAGATTGCTGACCTGATCCAGGCTGATGGGCTGATTTTCCAGGATATTAAAGATCTGGTTGAAGCAGTGCGCGAAGAAAATACCGATATTCAGCGCTTTGAAACCTCGGTATTTGACGGCAACTACATCACGGCAGATATCGACCAGGGGTATCTTGAGCGTATTGACCTGGCGCGCGGCGAATCCAACCAGGCGCCGGTGCTACAGGCCGAGTTGTCGAACCTGGAAATGCACAACATGGATAACGACTAAGCCACCGGCGTTATCCTGAAGGCCGCGCATGTCGTGGCCTTTTTTATGTGCCCGGCCACCATGGCGCAGGGTACGGTGGCCAGATTGATTTTTGTACAGTGAGTTTGTTTGCGCATGTTTGATGCTAGTTTGTTACACCCCATCAATGCCTTTTTGCATTGCCAAACACCCGATGCCTGGGTAGCCGAAGCGCGCCGGCCAGAAAATCTGTCGGTGGTACTTACCGACCATCTGGTGTGCGAGCTCAAAGCTGCCCAAAGTGCCATGTATCTTATTCGCAAGTATGCGGTGGACAAAGCCAGCGGCGATGCGCTGTTGGCCTGGCTCAAGCCGTTTGAGGATTTTACTTATCGGCAGCAAGGCAACTGGCAAGATCTGGCCGGCCTGAACCGCTTGTCCAAATCCATGTTTCCCAGGTCAGAGGCACCGTACAGCCAGGAGCTGATTGATAAGATGGTGTTGCTGATCAAAGAAGAACTGCACCACTTTTTTCAGGTACTGGAAATGATGGACCACTACCAGATTGAGTATCAGAATATCAGCTCCAGCCGCTATGCCCGCGGCCTGCTTCGCCATGTGCGCACCCATGAGCCCGCGACCCTGGTGGACAAGCTGATTTGCGGTGCCTACATCGAAGCCCGCTCGTGCGAGCGGTTTGCCCGCCTGGCGCCCTATGTAGACAGCCGGCTGGGAGAATTTTATGTCTCGCTACTACGCTCAGAAGCCCGCCATTTTCAGGATTATCTGACCCTGGCCGAGCAGCTGGCCGGCCACGATATCAGTGAACGGGTGGCTTTTTTTGGCGAACAGGAAGCCGAACTGATTGTCAGCCCGGACGATGATTTTAAATTCCACAGCGGCATGCCCGCGACCAGCCAGACCAACACCGCCTGCGCCTGATCCTCCCTCAATAATTAACTCGGCGTCTTGTTCACCACAAGACACCCACCTCCCTTCCATGGACAGGCATACCCTGGACACCCACGTCTTATCTGTGGACAGGCACATCGTGGACACCCACATCTTATTCATGGACAGACACATTCTGGACACCCACCTCCCATCCATGGACAGGCACATTCTGGACACCCATATCTTATCTATAGACAGTCACAATCATGGCTGTCCAGAAAGCAAATGATGTGTGTGTCCAGTGAGTCGTGGTACTTAACCGTGCGCGAATCAGGCAGAAAACTGAACCAGATGGACCAATTTTAACTACTTAAGATCACAACAGGTGCCCTGGCTAAACTATGCCGGGCGGGTATGAATCCAGGTAGGAAGTACAGATTTATGCATCATCGGGCGCATGCGCCGTATCAGACAGCGCCGGTCAGGTTTGCGCTACTCGAAGGATTACTGGTGTTTGCCACAGCCGGGTTGTACTTACCTGTGTGGTTCTTTTTGGCTGCCCGGGATATGCGCCGCATTACCGACAATGAAGATATCAGCCCGGCGCTGTGGACGCTGGTGCCGCTGGTTTTTGTGGTACAGCCTATCGCCTTTAAAACCTTTTTCACCTATCTAAGGCGCAGTGAGAAACGCCTTAATATCCGCCCCTGGCCTGCCTTATTTGATTACATCTGGATGATTGTGTTTTTCTCGTGTGGGCTGTTTTTTGCTACCGCCAGTGTGATGGAAATTCCTACAGTGGTCGAGGTGCTGGTTTCGGTAAGCTCTGTTATGATTTTTATGATGTTGCACAGCCGCTTTAACCGATTACGCAAACGTTGCGACACCGCGCCAGTGGCAGAACGTAAATGGGGGTACAATTCACTGGAATGGATAGTGGTACTGGTATTTACCCCGCTGATCGTAACCTTGTTTTTGTACACCTATATCAATTCAGACCTGCACAAAAACCTGCGCTCGAAACAATGGCTGGAGCTGCAGCGTGCACATCAGGAGCAAGAACCTGCCCCGGAACCACCCTCCGAACAGGAGTGATCAGCGTGAAGAATATTTACGCACCACCCATACCGGCGGAGCCGGTGCCACCAACACCACTTTCTCACCCTGCACAATAATATCCCGCTTTGTGGCAGGCTCCACTAGCACATAGCGCGTCTGGCCGTGCATGTCTTCAAAACAGGCTTCGGCCGGATGCCCTATGCGTGCCACCCCCACGGTGATACGTGCATCACAGCCTCGATAACGGGCCGATAGATTGGGATTGGCCGGCTCGGCGGCTAATAAATTAACCAGGTAATCGGTACACAGGCTGGTCATAATCACTGCGCTACTGGCAGCCAGAGGGAGAATAAAGAAAGTGTTATCCAGTTGCGGAGCCAACCAGATGAGCAGGCGACTAAGCGCTATCCCCACCAGGGCAAACCAGGTCAGAAATTCAGCCAGCCACAAACAGCGGGGCAGTTTATTGATGCCCAGCATGCGCAGCCAGGGCAGCTGCACCGCCAGAGGTCGCAGCATAGCCTGGTTATCTTTAAATAATCCCAGTAGCGTATAGCCGCACAGGCCCACCGCCAGCTCTACCACAAACATCAGCATCACCAGCACGATGGCCAGCGCAAACCAGGTATTTATATTGAAGATCAGCTCTGTCATCCTGACAACTTATCCATTGTAAAGATATGTATATAGCACAGGATGAATATTTAAACAGGACAGACAGAAATTTTCATTGCTGAACTGATTTTGAGTAAGTCCTACCGAACACCTGAAGTTTAATTTAAACGCAATGTGTTGTGCCGGCTGTACAATTCCGGTATGACTGGTAAACAAAACAATAGCGTCTGATATAAAAACTTCATGGCTGGCGCGTTCAAACAAGGATAGTGATGACACACATGTTGAAGCTTCTTCTTCTTACGCTAGCAGCCTGTCCGCTTGTCTTCGCAGCAGACTCAATATCGCCTGGCGAAACTGCACCAAACATTCAAGCCGAAAACTGGTTGCTATTCGAACACAAGCAGGCCAGGTTACCCTATTATTCCTCTATGACCATTTATCCGCCGGTGTCTCTGCATGCCCAAGACGGCGAGCTGTCCGGTATGCTGGCCTCAGACTTTTCCTTCTCGCACGGTTCTGACAAAGTTAAGTCAGACTATCTGGTGGTGGTCACCGATGCCGTGGGCAAAGCCCATTTTTTACAGCCGCAATTACAAAATATTGGCTTTGTGGGTGAGCAGGGGATCGGCATGGCTACGTTGAGCGCAGAGAATTTTGCTGATGGCGAGGTGGTGATACAACTGTATAAAGCCAATACCCCAGCCAATCGCGCGGTATTGCAAAAGTTGGAGCAGGCGGACGCAACGAAAGAGGCGGGCATTCGCGGGGCGCTTAGTCAGATATCGCTGCCTGCACCCGAGCTGGGACAGCCCTGGAAACTGGATCCGAGCCAAACCCAAGGGAGTAGCCTCATCAACAACAAAACCACGCAGGCAAAACAGGCCGCCTGGACCATTGTTCAGCTGTACGGACAGGGCTGCAGCTTTTCCCGCAGTGCCATTCCCCGGTTAAACCAGCTGCATCAGCAGGCCGCCATCAATGTGATGGGGCTGGCCGGGCCGCAAGATAAAGCCGCATTTGCCAGCCATCTTTCCAGTAGCCAGGTTGACTACCCGTTTATGGTATTTTCCGGCGAGTTTGCACAAGGTGCGCTCACCCGCAAACTTGGCCACAATCAGTTTCCCACTTATTTTGTACTGGATGAACACAAAAAGCTGGCCAAGGTTCTTGTTGGCACTCATGAATTGGAAGAATGGCTGCAGACAATATCAGCGCAACCAACCACGCGATAGCAAGAACCCGCGAGGCATCTAATCAAAAAATGCGCGCTGCTGCAGATCACACCCCTGAGCGCTGACGCTTAGCACAGAGCCTTGTTCGTACCAATCACCTAATACTACGCGCTGAGCGGGCTGGTTGTTAACCTGCAGGGTGTGGATGGCCGGACGATGAGTATGGCCGTGAATAAGCCGCTGAACCTGATGTTGCTCCATGACTTTAACCACCTCGGAAGGGGTCACATCCATGATCTCGGCGCGCAGTTGCTGCTGGTTTTTCTGACTGGTTTTACGGCCATTTTCTGCCACCCGGCGGCGAAACCATAAAGGCATGGCCAGCATCAGGCGCGGCCACCACCAGCTGCGTGATTTTTTACGAAATTTTTGATAGGCCACATCCCGGGTACACAGCTCGTCACCATGGGTAATCAAGGTGGGGGTACCGTACAAATCAATTACGGTCTGCTCAGGCAGGATAGTCATGCCGGCTTTATCCGCCCAGCCCTGGCGCAGGGCGAAATCGCGGTTGCCATGAATAAAATACACCGGGGTGTGCTGGCTGACTGCATGAAAGGCGGCGGCCACTGCCGAATTAAACGGGGTCACATTATCATCGCCAATCCACACTTCAAACAAATCGCCTAACACATACAGGGCGTCGGCCTGAGGCGCTTCTTGTTCTAAAAACTGGTACAGGCAGGCGCTGATATCAGGGCGGTCGGCGCTTAGATGAAGATCGGCAATAAAATAGGTAAAGGCCATAGGTCACTACTGCAAGCAGGATGAGCAAAAAGAAGGGCGTACCGGGGCAGGGCGCCCCGGTGCTAACAGGCTTATTCGCTCAGCTCTGCTTTTTCGATGATAACCGGCTCTACCGGTACATCCTGGTGAAAGCCGTGGCTGCCGGTTTTCACATTTTTGATTTGCTCAACCACGTCCATGCCTTCAACCACTTTTGCAAAGGCGCAATAGCCCCAGCCATTCATGGATTCGCTGGTGAAGTTTAAGAAATCGTTGTCTTTCACATTGATGAAAAACTGCGAGGTGGCTGAATGCGGATCGTTGGTCCGTGCCATGGCCACCGTGCCCGCCTCGTTGGCGATACCGGTGTTGGCTTCATTCTGGATCGGCGCATTGGTGCTTTTTTGATCCATATCCGCGGTGAAACCACCGCCCTGGATCATAAAGCCGTCAATTACACGGTGAAAGATGGTGTTGTCATAAAAGCCATCTTGCACATATTGTTTGAAATTTTCGACTGTCTTAGGGGCTTTGTCCGCGAACAGCTCTAGTTTGATCTCGCCATAATTGGTTTTCAACGTAACCATGGTTTTCGCCTTGTATGCATTGGTAATGTAGCCGTCAATGGTAGCTTAAAAGTGGCAAAAGATAAATTGAAACGCAGGCCAACCGGCACAAACACTGTGACTTGCGCGCTGTAGGTGCTAAACTTTGCGGCTCTTTTTTGTCAGATTCAGGAATACCATCGATATGCTACACCTATACAATACCCGAACCCGTGAAAAAGCGCGCTTTGAACCGCTCAACCAGGGAAAAGTGGGCTTGTATGTGTGCGGCATCACTGTGTATGACCTGTCGCACATGGGCCATGCCCGGACGTATCTAGCGTTTGATGTGCTGGTACGGTATCTGCGCCATTTGGGCTATGATGTGAATTATGTGCGCAATATCACCGATGTTGACGACAAGATCATCGCCCGGGCCCAGGAAAACAACGAATCCACCGATAGCCTGACTGCGCGCACCATCGCTATGATGCACGAAGATTTTGCTGCGATTAATCTGTTAGAGCCAGACATTGAGCCTAAAGTCACCGAGCACATGCCGGAAATTCTGGCCATTATCCAAACCCTGATCGAAAAAGGCTTTGCCTATCAGGCCGAGTCGGGCGATGTGTTGTTTGATGTCAGCCAGTTCCCGAATTACGGCAAGCTGAGTAAACAAAATCTGGAGCAACTAAATGCGGGTGCCCGGGTAGAAGTCGCCGCCGGTAAAGACGATCCGCTGGACTTTGTGCTATGGAAAAGCGCCAAACCGGGTGAGCCAGCCTGGGATTCACCCTGGGGGGAAGGCCGTCCTGGCTGGCACATTGAGTGCTCGGCCATGAACCATAAACATCTGGGCGCGCACTTTGATATTCATGGCGGCGGTTCGGATCTGATCTTCCCACATCACGAAAATGAAGTGGCGCAATCCTGCTGTGCTTACAGTACCCCGTATGTAAACACCTGGATGCATACCGGGATGGTACAGGTAGACAACGAAAAAATGTCCAAATCGCTGGGCAACTTTTTTACCCTACGCGATGTGTTGCAAGAGCATGACGCCGAAACTCTGCGCTTCTTTTTGATGTCGGCCCATTATCGCAGCCAGCTAAGCTACTCGCTGGATAATATTACCCAGGCCCGTGCTGCGCTGGAGCGCTTGTACACTGCATTGCGCGGGGTGGAGGCTGACACTGCTGTGGCACCAGACTTTGGTGGCTACCTGGCGCGGTTTGAATCTGCCATGAACGATGACTTGAATGTGCCCGAGGCGTATTCAGTGCTGTTCGACTTGGCCCGTGACCTGAACAAGCAAAAAGCAGATACCGCAGAAGCTGCCAAACTGGCAGGCGTACTACGCCAGTTAGGCGCGGTACTGGGTATTTTGCAACAGGATGCCGATAGCTTTTTGCAAGGTCAGAGCAGTGCTGGCCAGAGCGATGATGTGGCAAAAATCGAAGCGTTGATCAAACAGCGCAATGATGCCCGTGCCAGTAAAGACTGGGCCCAGGCTGATGAAGCCCGGGATGCGCTAACCGCTATGGGGATTGTGTTGGAAGATGGCCCGCAGGGCACCACCTGGCGTCGCCAGTAACCTTAACGTTATTAGCGTAAGATCAGCGGATATTAGCGGCCGATTGATTTACCCGGCGTGATTGCCGCTTTACCCACCCCCGGTTCGGGCACCGCGCCGGGGGCATTATCCAGGCGTGTTTTCCAGCGCTGCTGCGCCACATGCTGCTTGACCAGTTCAAAACATTCATCCACCACACCCAGCACTTCTTTATCCAGTTCATCGGCGGGCCCGTTGTAGCCTTTTACGCCCGACTGAATAAACTCATTTAAGCGGCTGTCACTGACATCGCTGAGCAGATTAATCAGCGAGGCAGTCACAATATCGGTAATGGTTTGTTCCAGCGTGGACTCGATGGTTTTGCCCACCACTGGCACATACTTTAAATTGGTCACCTGTTCATTGTGGCGCACTGCCTTAGCCACACTGGCTTTGACATGCTCGCGGATCACCGACCCAGGACTTTGATTGGCCAGGTTGTCGCCCATGTGCTGCATAATACCGGCCACCCAGCGGGTAAGCAGCGGTCGGCGCGGCGCCAGCACTTGATGCACAATTTTATCAAACAGCGGCGAGCCGTCGGCCACATCTTTTTGCATATCTGCCAGCACCTTCACCACAATACGGTCGGTCAGCTCTTCTAAAAAAACTTCATAGTAAAAGGCAAAAAAGCGGTACACCCGGGTGCGGTTTAAATCGATGATTTGGTATTTGTGCAGGCGATGCAGAATCGAAAAAATACGCAAAAAGCGAAACAGGCGGGTGGCTGCCAGTGGGATCAGGCCGACCAAATCATACCAGTGGATCACCGGAAAAAAATACCAGCGAAGATGCTCTTTATTATAAAGCGACACTGCCCAGCGAAAACAAAATTCACTGAAAAAAATGGCAATAAAGACCAGGTCTATCAGTAAAAAATTTTCGTGGATCGGTTTATAAGCAGTGTACAGCGAGGGCAGGTGAGTCTGTAGCAGGTTTTGTAATGCCTTGGTGGCGTAGAGCGCATCAAATACCAGCCAGGCCAGGTTTATGAGCAGCAGTACCAGCATCACAATATCCAGTATTAACCAGGGCGCTTGATGACTTTGCTTGAGCTTGTCCCGGTTAATACTGAACATGAAAGCGGTTATCCTATATTTTTAAGCCGTGTGACATCCACATATAATTTTAGCTGTTGGCCAGGCTGCAGATAACGCTGCTGCTGAATGTCATTCCATTTTTTTATGTCGTTGATGCGCACATTGTATTTGGCTGCAATGCGCGACAAAGAATCTCCCCGTTTTACCGTGTAGGTAAATGCCCGGATCACTGCATCCTGCTGCTGTTTTTTGCTGATTTGATTGACCCACACCACCAATTCTTTACCAGGGTGGAGCGGATCGCTAGGCGCCATGCCGTTCCATTTGGCCAGCGATTTGGTGCTTACGTTGTACTTACGGCCGATATCCCAGAAGGTATCACCGCGAGCCACAGTGTGGGTCAGCTTGTGCCTGGCCCGTTCCACATTTTGCAACGAGGCCAGGCGCTGGTCCTGTGACAAGATATAGGCATCCAGCTCTTTAAGCGCCACCGGCACCATGATGGCATCACCGATGCGGATCATGTTGCCAGACAGATTGTTGACCTGTTTTATCACCGCCGCCGTGGTGTGGTATTCATTGGCCAGTTTTAGCAGGCTGTCGCCGCGCTGAACAGTGTGGCGCACCCAGTTCAGGCGCTCTTCCCGGTCAATGCGGGCTAACTGCTGGCTAAACGCCTCGGCTTTATCAATGGGCAACACCAGGTGATGCGGGCCGTCCGGATCCGACGCCCAGCGGTTAAAGCCAGGGTTCAACGCCTGTAATTCTTCTAGCGGCATGTCAGCCAGCTCGGCCGCAAAAGCCAGATCCAGCTGCGCGCCAATATCGACCACTTCGATTACCGGCACATTATCAATACCGGGCCAGGCAAAGTTGTATTGGTCACGATGTTTAAGAATGTCAGCCAGTGCCAGCAGTTTAGGCACATACGCGCGGGTTTCGCGGGGCAGGTCCAGCGACCAGAAATCGGTGGATTTGCCGGCCTTTTTGTTGCGCTTAATGGCGCGGGCCACCCGGCCTTCACCGCTGTTGTAGGCAGCCAGTGCATGCAGCCAGTTGCCGTCAAACATATTATTCAGATAGGTCAGGTAATCCAGCGCCCCCTGGGTGGAGGCCACCACATCACGACGGCCGTCATACCACCAGGACTGGCGAATGCCAAAGCGCTTGGCGGTGCCGGGAATAAACTGCCACATGCCGGCGGCGCGGCCATGGGAATAGGCAAAGGGGTCAAACGCGCTTTCCACGATGGGCAGTAGCGCCAGCTCCAGCGGCATATCGTGGGCTTCAAGCTGCTCGGTGATATAGAACAAAAACGGCTCAGCCCGTTTGCTCACCCGGGCCATATACTCAGGATGCTTCAAATACCAGTTGCGCTGCACATTGACCCGCCGAATATCGGGCACCTCAAAGGCTAACTGGCCAGCAATGCGCTGCCACACATCCTCTATCGGTGCAGTGGCCTCAGTTTTAGTTTTGGTGGCCTTTGCCTTACCGGCTTTGACTGTCTCGGCATCCACCGGATCGCCTTTGGCCTGGCGCGGATGAATCACATCAATCACGCCTTCTTTGGCGACCTGACAATCTTGTTCGCCATCAATAGGGGTATCGCCCACCACACATTTATCGTGGGCGTGTTGTGCCTGCGATCCAGACGTTGAAGACTGACAGCCCGTCAAAATAGCTGTCATCAGAATGGCCGAAACGGCAAACCATGGTTGTTGCATAAACCCAGACCTATGTTTTAAAAAAGATAAACCGCGTTCGGTCATGTTATTGGGTTATTGTAATTCGGATATCCACTAAATGCATTAAAAGTTATCTTTCCATTGCCTGATAGCGGCAAAAACACTGACCTCATCAGTTAGTGACTCATCACTTTTCTGGCGCGCAGCCGCGGCCACCGTGGGCTCATGGGCCCGTAAAAACGGGTTGATCTGATATTGCAGGCTTAGCCGGGTCGGTACTGTCGGGCGGTCTTTTTTACGTAGCTGAGCGACTTCCTGCTGATACTCGGCCAGAGTCTCGTTGTCAGGTTCCACCGCCCGGGCAAAGGCCAGATTGGCCTGGGTATATTCGTGGGCACAATACACGACCGTGTCTTCGGCCAGATGCTGGAATTTGCTCAGCGACTGCAGCATTTGCTGGGCGCTGCCCTCGAACAACCGACCACAACCGCCATTAAACAGGGTGTCACCACAAAACAGCGCGCCATGGCCATAAAACGCGATGTGGTCCAGCGTATGCCCGGGCACCGCCAGGACCGAAAAGGTACAGTTAAGCTGGGGCAGGGTGACAGTATCCTCTTCGCGCACCGCATGGGTGATGCCGCGAATATGGCCGCCTTCGGGGCCAGTGACCGGAATATCCGGGCGCATCGACACCAGTTTGGTGATGCCGCCGGTATGGTCATAATGATGGTGGGTGATCAGAATACCGCTAAGCTGCAGATTATTTTGATGCAAAAAAGCCTGAACGGGCTCGGCCTGGCCAGGGTCGATCACCACAGCATGAGTGCCATCGTGCAAACACCAGATATAATTATCCGAAAATGCGCGAATGGGCTCAACCCAGATACCTTCGGGAAGAGCATTGTGAGGGGTATGCATGACGTACCTGCTTGAGATATAAAATGATTGGGATACTATAGAAATATCCACGCCACACTGCAACCGTAAGGGGTTGGTGCATTTATATGAAAGCAGCGCAGTTAAAACAGGCCCCGCGGTACCCGGCTGACTGGTCTGCCTTTCCCGGTGGTGAAACGATCCACGAGGCAGTGGCTAGCACCTGTGATGCGTTTAGCCAGCGGATTTTTGGCTATCATATGGTCAAACTGGGCAGCCTCAGCAGCCAGATTGCTTTGCCACATTGTTCGGTCACCCACCATATTCATCAATCGCCCGTGCCTGGTGAGTCCACCGGGGTACTGGCAGCTTCTGGCGAATTGCCGTATGTGGAAAATAGCATCGATGGTTTTTTACTGGCACACGAGCTCGACTATGCCAAAGATCCCCATCAGATCTTGCGCGAGGTGGACCGGTGTATCACCCAAAGCGGCTATGTCATCATCAGTGGCTTTAACCCCTACAGCCTGACCGGCCTGTGCAAGTATTTACCTATCAAGCGTGACAACATCCTGCACGACGCCCGCTTTTTTTCGGCCAACCGGGTTGGAGACTGGCTCAACCTACTAGGCTTTGAAGTGCTCGACCAGCGCCATTTGCTGTTTTCTATGCTGTTTTTTAATCGCCGTGGTGTGATGCCGCTACGCTGGCAGAACCGGCTGGCCAAACACATGCCCTGGTGTGCCTCGGTGTATGTGATTGTGGCGCGCAAGCGAGTGTGGCCGATGACCACCATCCGGCCTAAGTGGAAGCTCAAACCGCATTTTTCGCCGGTAGGGGCCAGCGTGTATCGTCAGCGTGTGGAAGCCACAAAAAAAGGCAGCTCGTAAGCTGCCTTTTTCAATCCTGAAATATGCTTATTTAACCCGCATACCTGGTTTGGCGCCGTCGTGCGGCTCCATGATGTACAGGTCACTGCCACCAGGGCCGGCCGCCAGCACCATGCCTTCAGACAAACCAAAGCGCATCTTACGCGGTGCCAGGTTGGCTACCATCACGGTATGCTTACCAATCAGGCTGGCCGGGTCGTAAGCCGCTTTGATGCCGGCAAACACCTGACGGGTTTCACCGCCCAAGTCCAGCTGCAGTTTTAACAGCTTATCTGCGCCTTCCACATGTTCGGCATTAGCAATTTTAGCTACGCGCAGATCCACCTTGGCAAACTCATCAAAGCTGATGGTTTCGCTGATAGGGTCGCTGGCCAGTGGGCTGTCAGCTTTTGGCTGACTGGGGGCCGCCGCCAGGCTTTCTTTGGAATCATCGATCATTTTTTCAATTTTCTCCATCTCAACGCGCTGCATCATCGGCTTAAACTTGTTGATGGCATGGCCGGTGAGCACCTGCTGACTGCTGCTCCATTGCAGCTCGTCATTCAAGAAGGCTTCGGCTTGTTCGGCCAGCACCGGCAGGATTGGTTTCAGGTATACCACCAGGATACGGAACATATTGATACCCAGTGAGCACACATCATGTGTAAACTGCTGTTTATCCTCTTCTTTGATGGTGACCCACGGTGCATTGGCATCGATATACTGGTTGGCTTTATCGGCCAGGTGCATAATTTCACGCACCGCCTGGTGATACTTACGGCTTTCAAACAGCTGAGCAATATGCTCCGACGCATCGTGGAACTGGGCCAGTAAAGCTTCGTCGGCCACAGTATCAGACAGGGTGCCATTGAATTTTTTAGTGATAAAGCCGGCGCAGCGGCTGGCGATATTGACCACCTTGCCTACCAGATCTGAATTCACCTTGTGGGCAAAATCCGCAAAGTTCAGGTCGATATCAGCCACGCCATCCCCCAGTTTGGCGGCAAAATAATAGCGCAGGTATTCCGGGTTCAGATGCTCTAAGAAGGTGCGGCCTTTAATAAAGGTGCCGCGGGACTTCGACATCTTGGCCCCATTTACCGTCACAAAGCCGTGGATATTGACCCCGGTTGGTTTGCGGTAACCCGCGCCTTCCAGCATGGCTGGCCAGAACAGGCAGTGAAAATAGGTAATATCTTTGCCGATAAAGTGGTACAGCTCGGCGTCAGAATCAGCCTTCCAGAAGCTGTCAAAATCGATATTGTGCTCATTGCAATAATGCTGGAAGCTGGCCATGTAGCCCACCGGCGCATCGACCCACACATAAAAATATTTATTGGTGGTGCCGGGGATTTCAAAGCCAAAGTAGGGCGCATCACGGCTGATGTCCCACTGTTGCAGGCCTTCTTCAAACCACTCCTGAAGTTTGTTGGCCATCTCATCTTGCAATGCTCCAGAGCGGATCCAGCCTTTCAGCATGTCTTCGAATTTGGGCAAATCAAAAAAGAAATGCTCAGATTCTTTTAAAATCGGCGTCGCACCGGAGACCACACTGCGCGGGTTTTTCACCTCAGTGGGGCTGTAGGTAGCGCCACACACATCACAACTGTCGCCGTTCTGGTCTTCTGCGCCACAGCTAGGGCAGGTGCCTTTGACAAAGCGGTCCGGCAAAAACATTTCTTTTTGCGGATCGTACAGCTGATTGATAACACGCTTGCTGATATAGCCGGCATTGTCGAGCCGGGTATAAATCTCTTCACATAACGCCTTGTTTTCAGGCGAGTGAGTCACATAATAGTTATCGTATTCAACGTAAAAGTCCAACAGATCCTGATGGTGCTCGGCACGGGTGCGGGCCACCATTTCTTCTGGTGTGATGCCCTGCTCCTGCGCTTTTAGCATCACTGGCGTGCCATGGGCATCATCGGCGCACACACTGTAGATCTCGTGGCCGCGCAGGCGCTGGAAGCGGGTCCAGATATCCGTTTGAATGTGCTCTAACAGGTGGCCTAAATGAATAGAGCCGTTAGCATAGGGCAATGCACTGGTCACCAGAATGCGGCGCTTGTTAGCGGCATCCGGAGCAGTAGAAGACGGTGTGTTCTGTGGCATAAAGACTTTTACTGTTCAACAATTCTCAAAAATGGCTGCAAATACTAGCTGAAAATCGCTTTTTTTGCATTACGTAATTGCACCTCCAGACCAATAAAGGGCGAAGTATGATCTTCAAGCGCGGCGACAAAAAATGCCAACAGACTGTGAGCGAGGCGCTGGCAGCTTACTTTTCGTTAGACACACACGATGTAGCCGGCTGGGTGCACACGGCCAAGCCTGAGGTGACAGTAACTCTGCCATTTGCGTGCGCCTCTCAACATCAGGCGCTTCGCGCCCATCTTGCCGAGCAACTTGATGCCCAGGGCGTGTCAGGCTGGTCGGTAAAAATCATTAGTCAGATAGCCAGCGGCGCAGCCAAGCATACGCCGGTAACCAATGTAAAAAATATCATTGCGGTGGCCTCCGGCAAGGGCGGGGTGGGTAAATCCACCACCGCGGTGAATCTGGCCTTTGCGCTGCATCAGGAAGGTGCTCGGGTGGGCATTTTGGATGCGGACATTTATGGCCCGTCGGTGCCCATCATGCTGGGTAACCCGGACACCCATCCCAGCAGCAGCGATAATAAACATATGCAGCCGCCCGAAGCCTGGGGCATTGTGGCTAACTCCATCGGCTATCTGGTGGGGCAGGAAGATGCTGCGGTCTGGCGCGGCCCCATGGCCAGCCGTGCGCTCAAACAGATCCTGGATGAAACCCTGTGGCCGGTGCTGGATTATCTGATTGTGGATATGCCACCGGGCACCGGCGATATCCAGCTGACCATGGCTCAGCAAGTGCCGGTCACCGGCGCGTTGATTGTCACCACCCCGCAAGACCTGGCGGTGGCGGATGCGCAAAAAGGTATTGCCATGTTTAATAAGGTGGATGTGCCGGTGTTAGGGCTCATTGAAAATATGAGTTTTTATCAGTGCGTAAAATGCGGCCATGAAGATGCCATTTTTGATCAGCACGGCGGCGAAGCCCTGGCCGACAAATACCAGCTGCCGCTGTTAGGTGCATTGCCACTGAATACCCGCATCCGCGAACATGCCGATGCCGGCACGCCACTGGTGGTGACCGAGCCGGACAGCCCGCTAGCCGAGCTGTACCGCGAAATCGCCCGCGCCACCTCCATGCAGCTGGCACTAAGTGTACCGGCCAGTACCCAGGACACCCACATCAAAGGCGATCCCATCGGTTTTAAACCGGTGTAGTTGGTAACGGTGTTTTCCATGCTTGAGTACAGTTATATTCATTTTGAGACATGGCACTATGTATCGTGTGTGAAATGAAGCACACAATATCTGTTTTTAGAAAAGAATCATGATGAAAGTACTTGAAAAAAATGAAGTTCAATTGGTATCTGGCGCACGATTAGATTGGGACAGTGGAGGTTTAGCAGTTATAGGATTGGGCTTTGCTGGCGGCCCCGCTACTGCTCTCTTTGGATTAGCTGTCGGTGGTTCAATGCTCGTTATTGGCCATTATGCACACCCTTAAACAAGCTTTTGGTCGCCCACTGATGAAGTGGGCGGTGGCAGACTTTATTTATATATTTCTATTAATGAGACGTACTAATAATGAATAAGTTAAATGTGTTTAAAGTAGCCTATATTTTATTTTTACTCTTAGTGGTATTCGTATTTTTCAATAGTGAAGAAACTTTTCTTTATGCTACCTACTTGACGTTTGCGGCGCTTTCTCTATTGAGTGTGATGTTACACACGGTGCTTTCAAAGCTCGAACGCATTGAAAAACACTTTTCTTCCGCAACGGGAGGCCGCTAACCCGCGGTGAGATCAGTTGTGCACGCCAGGCAGAGCGCGCATAATAGCCGCCATTTGCGACCCATCGGAATAACTTCATGCGTTTATGCGACCGCGACATTTTTGAGCATCTACAAACCGGCAAGATCAGCATCGATCCCATGCCCAGTTACAATCAAATCAGCGGTGTGACCGTGGATATCCGGCTGGGCAACAAATTTCGGGTGTTTGAAGATCATCAGGCGCCATATATTGATTTAAGCGGCCCCAAAGAAGAAGTGCAGGCGGCGCTCAATTCAGTGATGAGCGATGAGATTGAATTGCCCGATGGCAAAGCCTTCTTTTTACATCCAGGCGAATTAGCCCTGGCGGTCACCCATGAATCAGTCACCCTGCCAGATAATATTGTCGGCTGGTTAGATGGCCGCTCGTCGCTGGCACGACTCGGGTTGATGGTGCATGTTACTGCTCATCGAATCGACCCGGGCTGGTCGGGCAATGTGGTACTGGAATTTTTCAACAGCGGCAAACTGCCTCTGGCGCTGCGCCCCAAAATGACCATTGGCGCGCTCAGCTTTGAACTGCTGTCCCAGCCAGCCGAAAAGCCCTACAACTCCCGCGCCGATGCCAAATACAAAGGCCAGGCCGGCGCCGATGCCAGCCGGATTAGCGCTGACAAGCAAGACTCAGAATAATAATTTATCAACTAAAGCTACGCCGTCGAACAGCATAAATACTGTAAGGTCCAGGTCAAACGCGCCCAACACAGATAGACGCCTGACCTGGCTAGAAGGGGTTAGTTTACTTTACGACGGCAAGCCAACAAACCTGCAATGCTCAGCATCAGACTTAGAGTGACCGGTGCAGAAACGTTGGTGGGTGGTTGTGGAGGTGTGCCGGCTAGCGCAGCCACACCCAGGGTAAACCCATGCCAGTTTTCACTGGTATGGCTAAAAGAGATACTGTTGAACTCGCCTTCTGCCAATACTATTCCGTGAAATTCTCCTGCTCCGGTGAAGCCATCGCCGTCACCATTAACCACGGCTGTACCGGTGCCCCAGAAGCCTGTACCAAAGCTTTCAATGATAATATCAGTATCAAACTCCACCACATTGCCATTCCAGCTATTCATCGCAATATAAACATCTTGAATGGCTTCACTGAATGTCAGTGTGACCATTCCGCCCTGATTCAATGCAATTTGTTCAGAAGGTGTGGGGGAATTTTCTACATTACCGTTGGTGTACGCCGGACCTGTCCAGTAGTTCGTCCCGGCGCCGGTTTGAATAAAGGAATAGGGCGACGTTGCACTAAACTCAACATCAACAATGGTACCGTTAACATCCAGTTCACCCATGGCGCTGCTGGTGGTGGCTGAACTTATCCAATCTGTCCATGAAATGATTACAGCTTGCGCCTGCAGGCTGAACAACGTGATACAACTGAGTAATAGAAAACGACAAAAGGTTTTCATGTTGATCTCCAGACTTAGGATATTTTTTGCAGATAGATGGCAGTGGCTTTACGCGGGGTAACAACAAGGCGCTGTCACTTTTTGGGGTTACAAGGATCAGGCCATGTATAAAAAAATTATTATATTCAAATTTTTAGCAGAGGTGCACTTTGCGCTGACCGCAAAGCTGTAAAAATACCTGACAGTATTGGACGGAAACTAGACAAATTGTTTAGGGCATTGAATTACTAGCTTAAAAATACACCGCTTAAACAGAACGACGCTAAAAAATACCTCTTCTGGATTGCAATCAGCAAAAAAATGGGTAGACTTGTCCGCTCTTTCGGTCGGTGTGTAGCGCAGCCTGGTAGCGCACTGTCATGGGGTGTCAGGGGTCGGAGGTTCAAATCCTCTCACACCGACCAACTTCTCTCTTCCCCGCTAGCTTGATCCTCAAGCGCTATCAAACAAAATAGATATTATACATTAAGCAACTTCGTAAGTTTTTCTTCCGAGGTATTTCGTGTTTACAGAAATTCATCCCAACCGTTCGATCAATAGTCGTCTCATCCTCAATAGCGACATAGATATATTTGCAAGCCCTGGTCTGCATGGCTTTAATTGAATGATAACTCTCTTAAACTGAGTGACGGTCAGGTATCAAGCTAGCTCTTAATTGTGTACGACTTCACCTTCTTGTCAGTTATTTAGAATTGGGTAAACTCACGTTTAATATGCAACTCTGCTACTTGATGCGTATGAAACATCGTGAAACAAAGCTGGTATTGCCGGACCTGACCGAGGTCACTACTATCTTTACTCAGTGGCTATAAAGCTTAGCAAATATGCTTACCTTGAGACCACGGCTAGCAGGAGTCACGTTTTCTGCGCAGGAAACGCGCAAATCTGCCCCCCTGCAGCGTCAGCATCGGTAAAAACCAGAAGGAATTTAATCGTGACAAGAGTACGTGTATTCACCGGCCTTATATTGTTGGTGTTGTCTGCTATGGCCAACGCGATAGTGATTCGGCACGATAAAAGTGATGACGAATATCTTGAATTAGGTGAGCGTTATTCTGCTTCTGTGGCTTATGTAGGCGGCTGTGCTGCTACACTTATTGATAACAATTGGATTCTGACTGCCGCTCACTGCCTGTATAACCGAGAGCACGAGCTGGTTTTTGCCCGTCACCAAAACCAAAAATACCGCATTGAGACCATCTTCATCCATCCTGATTATTCTTCGGATAATGATGAAGTCAACGATATCGCCCTGGTGCAGTTAAAAGACGCCATTGATGAAGGCCATCCAGCAATCCTCTATGCTCAGCGCGATGAATCAGACATGCCGGTGATTTTTGTGGGCCGGGGCACATATGGCAACGGGCGCGACGGGTTGATTCGCGACGATGGTAAACAGCGCGGCGCAACGAATACCGTCGATGATGTGAACGAGCATGTTGTGTCATTTACGTTTGATGCACCGCCTCACGCCACTGAGCTTGAAGGGATAAGTTCGCGCGGCGACAGCGGCGGTCCGGCTTTTTTTATCCAGGACGACAAACGGTATGTGATTGGGATAAGTTCCTATCAAATCAGCCGCGGCCATAAGGAAGGCAATTATGGCGTGGGAGAATATTATACGCGGGTGTCTTCGCACAGGCCGTGGATCACCAGCACAATGAAGCAGGCCCCACAACCTGTGGTAGCCAACCATCCGGCCATCGATGCTGTTTATCAGGATAACCTGACAGCCTTTACTGCAGCCTTTTCTAACGAAGACTCTTGGCAATCAGGCGTGCTTGCTGAATTGCTTTATCAAGTCATTATGCAAAATAAACCGTCTATGGCTAAAGCGCTACTCAATAGTAACTTTAACGTGATGTCGGCAAAAGTCAGCCATTACTCGCCGTTTGAGTTTGCACTAAGACAAGGGCAATCTGACATTGTCGATGTCTTTATGGCGCACTTTGCTGCGCATCCTACTCAACACGATGCTAATAGTGCGGTACTGCCTTATTATGTTGCTTACTATCTTGAGTCGCCGGATATTATTCAGGGCGTAAAGCTATTATTGGGGCAGGGCGCAAATATTGATGCGGTGACCCGCTCAGGCGATACTGCTCTTATTATCACTGGCTGGAACACTAATAACCTGGCGTTGATAAAATTATTAGTTGAGGCTGGCGCTAACATAAATCAGGGAAACAATAACGGCGATACTCCATTAATGGACGCAGCCTACCTGGGTAAAACAGCACAGTTTGAATATTTGCTTGCGCATGGCGGTGATGTCACGCAAACCAACAACCGTAGTCAATCCGCAGTGGACATTGCTAAGCGCGCCAAACGTGCTGAAATTCTAGCGTTATTGGCCAGGCATTAACGCGCTTCGAAGGGGGGATCGTGCTTTTAATCACCCCGCCTGTGTAACCAATTCTGCTTCACAATGATATTTAATATCTTCAAGATCCTGCTGCAAGGCTTTTTCCATTTGGCCTTTCATCAGCCAGCCGAGCAGTAGGGCGGATACTTTTGCCCCCATGGTCAGTTCGCGGGTGACAATCTGCATACTTAACTCTACGCCCTCGGCTTGTTCAAAAAGAGTCAGTTGGCTGTCAAAAATTGCGCCGCAGCTTTCGGACTGTACGCTGTAAGAAGTGCCGGGGGTATATTCAGTGATCCACATGGTTTCGGTGACTTCTTTACCGAACATCACCCGGGTTTCTGCCCATTTTAACCCGGTCAGGCCATCAGACGGGCGCTGTAGGATTTCGATATTCTTAATGGCCGAAATCCATTGCTGGCAATTTTCGATATCAGAAATTGCCTGCCACACTGTCTCAGCCGGCGCATTGATATAGGTGCGAATTGTCAGGTTCATGAGCATTTATTTTGATGATGGTTTTGTTCAAACGTAGATGTGTTTGCTCAAAAATACCAATCAGATAGCACAAAATCGCACCTGCGCCTGCTTCAAATCACCAGCATTGTCATAAACTCATCTACAGCGGTGTTATCCAGTGCCTTATGGTGGGCAAACAGCTCGGTGATTGTTTGGCAGCGTGCAACCGGAAAGCGGGTGGCCAGGTTACGCTTGAATTTTTGCTCCAGTACCGGGATCCCTTCATCTCGGCGCCGCCGGTGACCGATGGGGTATAACACTTCGACTTTATCGGTGGCGGTGCCGTCGTCAAAAAAGATCTGCACCGCATTGGCAATGGCGCGTTTGTGCGGGTCCAGGTACGCCTCGGTGTAGCCGGGGTCTTCCGTGATCACCATTTTTTTGCGCAAGGTATCGATTTGCGGGTGGTCAGCATGAAAAGCGTCTTCGTAATGCTCGGCGCTGAGTTCGCCAATCAACAGCGGCACCGCAGTCATGTATTGCAGGCAGTGATCTCGGTCGGCAGGGTTCGCCAGCGCGCCCTGTTTTGAAATAATGCGAATGGCCGACTCGTGGGTGGTCAGTTCAATGCGCTCAATCTTATCGAGCTTACCTTGCACCTGCGGGTGCAGCTGGACAGCGGCTTCACAAGCCGTCTGGGCATGAAACTCGGCCGGAAACGACAGCTTAAATAAAATATTTTCCATCACATAGCAACCGTAATCGCGCGGCCGGGTAAACTGGCGCTGTCCTTCGGGTTTAAGCGCCAAATCCTTATTGGTATGGCTAAACGCCACATCGTAAAAGCCCCATTGTTTGGTGGTAAGTACCGCCGGAATGCCCATTTCGCCGCGCAGGGCGATATCGGCCAGGCGCACACCGCGGGCACTGGCATCGCCGGCCGCCCAGGATTTTCGGGAGCCTGCATTCGGTGCATGCCGGTAGGTACGCAGCGCCGACCCGTCAACCCAGGCATGGGACACCGCTGCCATGATTTGCTCGCGGGTGCCGCCCATCAACTGCGCCACTACCGCGGTAGTGGCCACCCGTACTAACAACACATGGCACAGGCCCACCCGGTTAAAGCTGTTTTCCAGCGCCAGCACACCCTGAATTTCGTGGGCTTTGATCATGGCCAGCAGTACATCCTCAACGGTTAGGGGGGCCTCGCCACGGGCGCGCCGGGTCTGGCTGATGTGGTCGGCCATCGCCAGGATACCGCCCAGGTTATCTGAAGGGTGCCCCCATTCTGCGGCCAGCCAGGTATCGTTGTAGTCCAGCCAACGGATAAGACAGCCAATGTCCCAGGCAGCTTTTTCCGGGTCCAGGCAAAACTGAGTGCCGGGAACACGCGCTCCGTTTGGCACAAGCGTGCCAGAGACGCTCGGGCCCAGGTGCTTGGTACATTCGGGAAAGCGCAGCGCCAAAAGCGCACAACCCAGGCTATCCATCAGGCAATAGCGGGCGGTGCTGATGGCTTCATCAGAGGCGATATCCTCGCGCATCACATAGTCGGCAATATCCTGGATCACGGTATCGTAGTCGGGGCGGGTATTATGTTCACCTTTAAACGCCATGGGAGTCTCCTTACCGGTTGTTGGCATGCGGTGTGGTTTGTACGCCGCAGATAAAAATGAGATGCCTGAACACCGGCAAAAGTCGGGCAGGAAGGTGTTTGGTCTGATTTACATGAGTAAGTTTGCAAAAAAAAAAGGCGCTTCGGTAAGGAAGCGCCAACGGGGTCGGGTGAAGGGTGAACTTAGTTGAAGGTATCCAGCAGTGCCGGTACTCCCGGGAACATGCCGATGATGGCCATGACCGTACACAGCAGCGCAAAGGTGATGCCGGGGATGATCCAGCGGCCACGTTTGCCTAATTCCTGGGCCCGCGACTTACAACCAATCAAGCCAATGTTGTCCAGTAACATGGCAAACGACCAGCCAAACACCGGGTTAACCAAGACCGAGGAGATCACTACCATTGCCGCAGACTGGGTGGTTTTACCTTCGCGGGTCATTTGCATGCCGGCTTCCATCAGCGGTAAAAATACACCTACTATTAGTGCCACGCTAAGCACCGGCGGCCATACCGCCAGGTCCATGGGGTAACCCCATAAGGCCGCGATAATGCACAAGACACCAGTGACCACTGCGCCGGCCGGAATGGGACGCCGGGCAATCGATGCCGGGATAATGTAGGTGCCCCAGGAAGACGAGATATTGCCGCCGCCCAAAAAGCTACCCACGGCCTGGCGCGCAGACGCTGCCATCATGGTGTCATCAATGTTCATGCGCACTTTTTCGGTTTTTTCCGGGTAGCTGATTTTTTGAAATACCTGATGACCCAGAAAGTCTGGCGACCACATGGCCACGGCCAAAACCGCGAAGGGCAATACCGCCACAAAATGTGACCAGTCAGGCCAGCCCAGCTGCCAGCCGGTGTTTTCACCCCACCAGTAAGACGGGCTTAGGTTGGGCATGCCGGGTTGGGTAGTAAATTCAAACGGCGCACCCATGATCAGCGCAATGGCTGCTGCCATCCCAGCGCCTAGCGGGATCGCCAGCCAGCGTTTTTGGATATGCTCCAGCCAGGCATACATGGCAATGGTGGCTACCAGCACAATAAACGCCAGGTAGCCCATGTCGAAGCCTTCTGCCCAGGTGAACATCTTTTGCACCTGCCCGGAAATGCCGATAAAACCCAGGTAGAGCAACAGCCCGCCGCACACGCCATTACTGGTCAGCTTGGCCAGCAAGCTGCCGCCTTTGGTGATCCCCAGTAAAAAGCCAAAGACTCCTACCAGTAAGCCTAATGCCATGGGGTGGCCGCCGGAGGCGACAATTAATGGCACCAGGGGGATTAGCGGGCCATGGGTGCCGGCCAGGTTGGCCGAGGGGTTTAAAAAGCCTGAGATCAAAATAACAAACAGCACAGCAGCGATGAGCAGTTCAAAGCGCACATTTTCAATCACAAAGGCAGAGTCTAAGCCCAGCGGCGCAGCAAATGCACCGACAATGGCAGCCACCATGACGATTTTGCCGATGGTGGCGGCCATGCCGGGCACCAGATCTTCCCATTCAAAACGGTAATCGCGAAAGGGCAGGTTGGGGCGCCAGCGCCGCGGTGACATTACCTGCAGCTCGTGCTCTAAGTACTCGTTGCGGCTTGCAAACGAAGAACGAGGCCGGCACATCGATGCATAATCGGTCTGAGTTTGTTCCGACATAGTTACCTCTGTGTTAATTATTGGTTAACGGTGAGTGTATGAAGTGTGAGCAAGGGCCACAATGCGACCCTAGTCGTAGATGATGAAGAAGGCATCGCTGATGGCTTTTTCAGCACTTATGATAAAAGGTAATGCCGTGGTGCGCGCAAGTGCGCTACCATGCCCGCTTTGTATTTTTGCTGGCAATCGTAGCGGGAGATCTGCGTGAAAGTTTTGCACACCTCAGACTGGCATTTGGGTCAGACATTTTTTACTCAGTCGCGCCATGCCGAGCACCAGGCCTTTTTTGGCTGGCTGCTGGAGCAGGTGGAGCAGCACGCGGTGGATTGTGTGATTGTGGCCGGTGATGTGTTTGATACCGGCACGCCGCCCAGCTATGCCAGGCAGTTATACAACCAGTTTGTGGTGGACTTGCAGGCGCGCGGGTGCGTGCTGGTGGTGCTGGGCGGTAACCATGATTCGGTGTCGGTGCTAAATGAGTCGCGCCAGGTGCTGGCCTGCCTCAATACCCATGTGATCGCCAGTACCGGCCTGGCCGTGGAGGAACAGGTGCTTACAATGCAAAACCGGGCAGGTGAAGTGGGCGCCATCATCTGCGCAGTGCCCTTTATTCGTCCGCGCGATGTGCTGCAAAGTCAGGCTGGCGAAAGCGGGCAGGACAAGCGCCAGGCCCTGGGCCAGGCCATCAAAGATCATTATGCCACTTTGTATCAAAAGGCTTGCGATATGCGCGCCGCCCTGGACCGGGATGTGCCTATTATTGCCACCGGCCATCTTACCGCGCTAGGCGTAAAGCAGTCCGACAGTGTGCGCGATATTTATATCGGCACGTTGGAAGGTTTTGCAGCGGAGGGCTTTCCGCCCGCCGATTATATCGCGTTGGGCCACATTCACCGGCCGCAAAAAGTAGCCAAGTCTGACACCATCCGTTATAGCGGCTCACCCATTGCGCTGAGCTTTGATGAGCTTAAACATGACAAACAGGTGGTGCTGGCCGATTTTGCTACCGGCACCACGCCACACATTACCTCGTTAGCGGTGCCGGTGTTTCAGCCGATGGCCAGCCACAGCGGCGATTTAGAAGGGCTTGAAGCGCAGCTGCAACAATATCAGGATGCCGACACCACAGTATGGCTTAGCCTGGAAGTGCACATCCAGGATTATCTGTCGGATCTGCACCAGCGGGTGCAGGCGATGACCGAAGCGCTCAATGTAGAGGTGCTGCAATTGCGCCGCGCCCGCAACCGCACTGTGGCCCTGAGCCGCCAGCAGCGCGAAACCCTCACCGAGCTGTCGGTGGAAGAAGTGTTTGCCCGCCGGCTGGCCGCCGAAACCTTTGAAACAGAGACCCAACAGCGCCAGGTCACGCGCATCCAGGCTTGTTTTGACAGCATCTGTGCACAGGTCAAGGAGGAGCAGGCATGAAAATTTTGTCATTGCGGCTGAAAAACTTAAACTCGCTCAAAGGCGAGTGGAAGATTGACTTCACCCGCGGGGTATTTGCCGATAACAGCTTGTTTGCCATCACCGGGCCCACCGGGGCGGGTAAAACCACCTTGCTGGATGCCATTTGCTTGGCGCTGTATCACCAAACCCCACGGCTGGGCGCGGTCTCGCAATCGTCTAATGAGATCATGTCACGCGGTACCGCAGAATGCCTGGCCGAGGTGGAATTTGAAGTCAAAGACGTTGCCTACCGCGCATTTTGGAGCATGCGCCGGGCCCGCGGTAAAGCCGATGGTAATTTGCAGCCGGCCGATGTAGAGCTGGCCCGGGTGGATACCCACGAAGTGCTGGCCACCCAGGTAAAGCAAAAAAGCCAGGCGATAGAAACGCTCACCGGGCTCAATTTTGCCCGTTTCACCAAATCTATGATGCTGGCCCAGGGCGATTTTGCTGCATTTTTAAATGCCAATGAGGCTGATCGCGCCGAATTGCTTGAAGAGCTCACCGGCACCGAAATTTACGGTCAGATTTCCCAGGCGGTGCATGCCCGCTTTAGCGAGGCAAAAAATGCGCTCGGCGAGTTACGGGCCATGGCCCAGGGCATTGACACCTTATCCGAACAAGACGCCACGGCGCTGGCCAGCCGCCAGCAGACCTTGCAGGCACAGCGTCAAATACTGGATGGCCAGTTAAACGAATTGCAGCAACAGCAAAAATGGTGGGAGCGGGTCGAGCAGACCCAGCAGCAACAGCAAAGCGCCCAGCAAGCCTGCCATGCGGCCAATATCGCCATTGAGCAGGCAGCTGACCAGCGCAGCGCGCTGCAGGCGCATGAGCAGGCCCAGGCAATTCAGCCGGCCTGGCGGCAGTGGCAACAGGCCGAACAGGAACGCGATGCGGTGGGCCAGCAATTAACTGCGCAACAAGCGAGTGTGCAGCAGGCCCGGCAGCAGGCACAAGACGCTAATGAGAAGGCCGAACAGGCCAGCCAGGCTGCCGAACAGGCCCGGCAAACTCTGCAGCGTGAAGAACAGCTCATTGAACAACAGGTCATTCCGCTGGATAACCAGCTGGCCCAGGCCCAACGCGAGCAAGACCAGCATCAGCAACAGTTCCAGCAGGCTGAACAGCGCTGCAAAACCTTGCACGAACAGCAGCAAGCATTACACCAGCAGGTTGACGCTGCGCAGGCTAGCTGGCAACAGGCCCAGGACTATCTTTCCCAGCATGCTGCCGATGAGGCGTTAGCCGGCAAACTGGAGGTCTGGCAACAGCAGTGGCAACAATTGGGCCGGGCTGAAGCCGAGCTGACCGACAAGCACAGCGCGCTGGCCAATACTCACACCCAGTGGCAGCAACACCAAACGCAGTTAGATAAGGCCCGGCAGGCGCTGGCACCAGCCCATGAGAAACTGGCCGCCGGTGAAGCAGCCCTACAAAGTACACAGCAGCAGGTGGAGCAGCTACGCCAAACTCATGGCGATGAGCCCGGGCTTGAGCAGCAAATCAGCCAGGCCAATGGCCAGTGGCCACATTTTCATGAAGCCGAAGCTGCCCGCCAGGCTTATGTCCAGTATACAGAAGAAGCGCACCAGGTGGCGCAACAGCATACCGATCTGGTGGAGCAGGAACAGCAGCTAGCGGCCAAACGCAGCCGGTTGCAACAGGACTATCGCCAGCAGCGCGCCCATGCAGAAGATCTTGCGCGGCTGGTGGACCAGGAAGCGATTCTGGCCGAATTTCGCCAGCGCCTGCAAGAGCATGAAGCCTGCCCCTTGTGCGGCGCTACCGAGCATCCAGAGCTGCCCCACACTGACATTCCCGATACCGTAATCCGCCGCGATGAAGCCCGCCGGCAAATGGCCGAGATTGAAGAGCAGGGCCGCCAGTGCAAAGAAGAGCTGGCGGCCACCAGTCAGCTGCTGGCCCAGACTCAAACCCGCCAGGCCCGGTTAACCGAGCAGCAGGGGCAGGCCAAACAGCGCTGGACCCAGGCGGTGGCAGCCTTAAATACCACCGCCGCAATTGATGACGCGGAGGCACTCAGTCAGCTTCGCGGTGCGCTGGAAGGTAAGATTAGCCGGTCACAGGAGGCGCTACGGGCGCTGCGGCAGGCGGGTAGCGCGCAGCAGCAATGCCAGCGTGACTACGATGAACAGCGCCATGCCAGCGACCAGCTCACCCAGCAAATTCAGTATCTGGAACAGCAGGTAGAACAGCTGGCGCACAATCATTCAGCGATGCAGACAGCTTGTGATGAGCTGTCTGCCACTGTGGCCGACCAGCACGATGCATTACATCGCGAGATAGCTGCTAAAGGCTATACCGACTTGCCTGACGACCTGGCGGCATGGCTGGAACAAAAACAGCAGGATGCCGGCGACTACAGTGCGCAGCAAAAAGCGCAGCAAGAGGCGGCCAGTGCCCGCGATGCTGCGCGCACCAGGCTGGATGCGTGTGAGCAGCAATTCGCCGAACATCAGCAGCAGCTTAAGACCGCCCGCCAGGCCCTGGATGACGCCGAGCGTCAGGTTCAGCAATTGCGCCTAGACCGTAGCCAGCTGTATCAGGATAAAGATCCGCTGGCAGAGCGTGAGCAGCTGCGCCGCCGGGCCAGCCAGGCTGGTGCCGATCACCAGGCCGCGGTGGACGAGGCCCATCAGGCGCAACAGGCATTCGCCCAGCAGCAGTCCCGGCTGACCTATTTAAGCGAACGGGCAGAGCAGGTGCAACAAGACTGTGAGCAGTATCATGCGCAGTGGCAGCAGCAACTTGGCCAGAGCGTCTTTGCCGATGAAAAGGCCTTTACCGAGGCGCTGCTAGATGCTGACCAGGCAGCGCAGTGGCAGCAGCAAAAACAAGCCCAGGATCAGGCGCTGCAAAAAGCCTCGACTTTGCTGGACACCGCAGTAGAAGAATTACAGCGGCTGCACCATCATACTAATGCTTCCACCTGGCAGGCAACTCCGCATGCCGAGGTCACCGCTAGTGTGGAGGCAGCGCAGCAACAGCGTGAAATTATCGTGGGGGAGTTAGGCGAAATAGCCCAGCAATTACGCAGCGATGCCCAGCAGCGAGAACGCCACCAAGCGTTGATGCAGCGCATCGACACCCAACAGCAGCACTATGACGATTTAAGCTATTTACATTCGCTTATTGGCTCAGCCAGTGGGGACAAATTCCGAAAATTTGCCCAAGGCCTGACGCTGGATAATCTGGTGTATCTGGCCAACCAGCAACTGGCCCGGCTACATGGGCGGTATTTGCTGCAACGCAGCCACAGCGAAGGGCTGGCACTGGCGGTGGTTGATACCTGGCAGGCGGATGAGCGGCGCGACACCAAAACCTTATCCGGCGGCGAAAGCTTTTTAGTCAGCCTGGCGCTGGCACTGGCGCTATCCGATTTGGTCAGCCACAAGACCAGCATCGACTCATTATTTTTAGATGAAGGTTTTGGCACCCTGGATGCCGGTACCCTGGATATGGCGCTGGCGGCACTGGATAATCTGCATGCCAGTGGCAAGATGATTGGCGTCATCAGTCATATTGAAGCATTGAAAGAGCGCATTCCCGTCCAGCTTAAGGTTAGCAAAAAAAGCGGCATCGGGGTTAGCGAGCTGGAGCGCCAGTTTCGTGTGGTGGAGCAGGCCGAACCAGCCTGATCCTGCAGCAGTATCACTTCAACTAAGTGAAACATGGTGTACGCTGAAGTTGCATTTTAGCTATGTGATCAAAACTGAATTAAGCGTAAAAATGATACAAAAATGTTAAATATGTTAGCTAAATGTGTGTTAACTGCGCTTAAATAAAAAATTAGTAAATTGTTCGCTCAAATAACACTCATTTGCGACCAGCGGATATTGCAGGGCGTATCACTTCTACGTAAGCTCTCGTACTAAATGGCCTGCCTGGCACCTTTGTGACTGCTGCGGCCAGTCTCGAACAAGCAAAAAAACCAGAGAGCTTTATGTACAAACACACTAAATTATTTGTATCTGTGGGCGTGGCATTAGCCTGCGCATCGTCATCGGTTATGGCTGCCGGATTTCAGGTCAACGAGCACAGCGCCAGTGGCCTGGGCCGGGCTTTTGCCGGGCAGGCTGCCACCCCTGAAGATGCGACTGTGCTAACCACCAATGCCGCGGCCATCAGCCAGTTTGATCGTCAGCAGTTCAGTATTAGTGCCAGCTACATCAACCCGAATATTGATGTGGAAGGATCTTTGGATGCTACTTTGCAAACCCCCATGGGGCCGATGACGCAAACATTTGACGCCAGCGAAGACGATATCGCCGACTCAGCCATCGTACCGTCTGCTTATTATATTGCGCCGGTGGATGACAAATGGACCGTGGGCATTGGCGCCTTCACCACGTACGGCTTGCGCACCGATTACAGCGATGATTTCACTGCGCTGCATTTTGCTGATACTGCTGAGGTTAAATCAGTCACACTGAATCCTACCGTGGCATACAAGCTGACCGACACCTTGAGCATGGGTTTTGGTGTCAGCGCCACCTATGCAGAAGCCGAGATTTCTACTTCTACACCTGCGGCATTAGGCCAGCTGACTGGCGGCGCGCTGCCGGGTAATGCGTCGATTTTGTTCTTAGAAGGTGACGACTGGGGCTTTGGCTGGAACGCCGGTTTCTTCTGGCAGCCGCTGGAAGGCACCAGTGTTGGTTTATCTTACCGCGCCGAAACAGAACTGGAATTAGAAGGTGATGTGTCTTCTGACCTGAATGCCGCGCTAAATCAGGGCGGTGGTTTGGATCTGAACCTGGCAGCAATTACTGAGCTGGCGGTAAATCAAAAGATCAGCGATCGCTGGGCGGTGCAGGCCAGTGTGGTATTCACCGACTGGAGTACGTTCGACACGCTGGAAATGGAACTGGACAACGGTTTCCGCCAAACCATCAAAGAAGAAAACTTTGATGATACCTGGCGCGGTGCGCTGGGTGTGACATACCAGCTAAACCGCGAAGTGATCTTGCGTGCCGGTTATGCCTATGACGATGGTGCGGTAACCACAGAAAATCGTTCACTGAGCATTCCGGATACAGACCGTCACTGGATCACGGCTGGTTTAAGCTATGCGCTGGCTGATACACAATCCATCGACCTGGGCTATGCTTACATTAACGGCCGTGAAGCCCGTGTTGCCAAGACTGACAACACATTTGCTGAAGCCGGTTTTGTATCGACCTTCACAGGTGGGCAATCTGCCAACGCACATATCTTCAGTGTGCAGTATAACAGCAGCTTCTAAGCAGTATACTGCTGAAAAAGCCGGGCAATCGCCCGGCTTTTTTGTGTCTTGGGCTTTGCCGTTAACTGGCAAAACCTTACATAAGGACCGGATTAGCCACAGCGGATGCGCTGCACCGCTTCCTGCCAGCCGGCATACGCGGTATCGCGCTCGGCTTTGGACAGCCGCGGGGTAAACACTTTCTCGCATTGCCAGCATTGCGATAATGCCTGCAAATCATCATAAATCCCCGCCTGCAGGCCGGCTAAAAAGGCCGCGCCCACTGCGGTGGTTTCAGTGATAGTGGGGCGCTGGACTTCGGCGCCCAGGATGTCGGCTAAAAAGCCCATCACCCAGTCATTGCTGGCCATACCACCGTCTACCCGCAGCTCACTGGGACGGGCCCCGTCTTTTTCCATGGCTTTTTGCAAATCTTTGGTTTGGTAGCACACTGACTGCAATCCGGCGGCCACGATTTCGCTGATGCCGGTATCCCGGGTCAGGCCCAAAATAGCCCCACGGGCATCCGGGTCCCAGTATGGGGCGCCCAGGCCGGTAAAGGCTGGAACCAAAAACACGCCGTTGTCCTTGCGCGCCCGTTCTGCCAGCATTTCAGACTGGGCAGCATTATCAATCAGGTGTAAGCCATCGCGCAGCCACTGCACGGTAGCCCCGGCCATAAAGATACTGCCTTCCAGGGCATAGGTCACTTTGCCGTTGATGCGATAGCCCACTGTGGTCAGCAAGCGGTTTTTAGATTGTAACGGTGTGTCACCGGTATTCAGAATAATAAAGCAACCGGTGCCGTAAGTGCTTTTGGCCATGCCCTTGTCAAAACAGGCCTGGCCGATGAGGGCGGCTTGCTGATCGCCGGCAACCCCTTGAATGGGAATAGGGTAGCCAAAATGCGCTTCATCAATCTGGCCAAAATCTGCGGCGCAATCTTCTACCTCAGGCAGCATGGCGGCAGGCACGTCAAACAGTTCAAGCAGGGTGTCATCCCAGCATTGCTTGTGAATGTTAAATAGCATAGTGCGCGAAGCATTGGTGGCATCAGTTTTGTGGGCCTGGCCACTGGTCAGGCGCCAGATAAGAAAGGTATCCATGGTGCCAAATAGCAGTTCGCCCTGCTCGGCGCTCTCCCGGGCACCGTCTACATTATCTAAAATCCATTGCAGCTTAGTGGCCGAAAAATACGGGTCCAGCAATAGCCCGGTGTTGTCGCTGACATACTCCCGATGGTCAGCATCTTCTGCCAGCTCGCGGCATTTGGCCGCTGTGCGCCGGTCCTGCCACACGATGGCCCGATGTACCGGCTCGCCGGTGTGGCGGTTCCACACCAGGGTGGTTTCACGCTGATTGGTGATCCCCACCGAGGCAATATCTTTGGCCTGCAAATTGGCTTTTTTTAATACCTGATTGAAAGTGGTTAGCACCGACTGCCAGATTTCCTCTGCGTCGTGCTCAATCCAGCCGTCTTTAGGATAATGCTGGGTCAGCTCTTGTTGCGCCATGGCCAGTAGCTGGCCATGCTCACTAAATACGATACAGCGGGTGCTGGTGGTCCCCTGGTCGATGGCGATAATGTGGCGGGTCAACGGTGTAACTCCCTTAAAGCGAATAGAGCAAAGTGTGCCTGATTCACAATTAATTCACAATGTTAGACCTCCGGCCCATGCAATCCTGCGCAGCGATGGTATGCTGATTAACAAGGGTGTTTTGTCTGAAGGGGCCCATAACCATGTCGCAACACAGTTCCAACCCTGATGATCCAGGAAAGCCGGTCGACGTGCTGGTGGTCGGCGGTGGCGTAAATGGCGCTGGTATTGCGCTGGACGCTGCTGGCCGCGGCTTGAGTGTTACCCTGTGTGAACAGCACGATTTGGCCAGCGGCACCTCCTCGGCCAGTAGCAAACTGGTGCACGGTGGCCTGCGCTATCTGGAAACCCACCAGTATGCGCTGGTCAAAAAAGCCTTGCGCGAACGCGAGCTGTTGTTGAAAAAAGCCCCGCATATTATGTGGCCCCTGCGTTTTCGGCTGCCGCATAACCGTTACATGCGGCCAGGCTGGATGATCCGGGCCGGGTTGTTTTTATACGATTTTCTGGCGCCCCGGCAGGTCTCACCACGTTCATCACGGCTGCGCAATCCTCCCGACAGCCCGCTGCAACCTCAGTACAAGGTGTGTTACGAATATTCGGACGGCTGGGTGGATGATGCCCGGCTGGTGGTTCTCAACGCTATCGGCGCCAAACAACTGGGCGCGCAGATTCATGTACGCACCAGCTGCAGCGCCATTCGTGCTAACGACGATAACACCTGGACAGCCACTCTAACCCCAGCCGACGGGCCGGCTTTTGAGGTGCGTTGCCGGGCGGTGGTCAATGCCGCGGGGCCATGGGCCGGGCACATCAATCAGGCCCTGGGGTTGCCGTCCAAACCCGTTACTCTGCGACTGGTTAAGGGCAGCCACATTGTGGTGCCCAAGCTACATCCTGGCCAGGAAGCCTATATATTGCAACACAGCGACAAACGTATTGTATTTGCCATCCCGTATGAACAGCATTTTACCCTAATTGGCACCACCGATGAGGAATACCAGGGGCGGCCCCAGGATGTCAAAATTAGCCCTCACGAAATTGATTATCTGTTAGAAGTCGTGAATCAATATTTTACCCGCCAGCTGACCACCGCTGATGTGGTTCATACCTACAGCGGCGTACGCCCGCTTTTTGCCGATGAGCATGGTGATGATACGCCGGCGCAGGCCGTACCGCGGGACTACACTCTGGATTGCCAGCTCACTGCCGGCAAGGCCATCGCACTAAATGTATTTGGCGGTAAAATTACCACCTATCGCAAACTGGCTGAACAGGCCGTGGATAAATTATGCCAGTACTTGCAGCCGCTGGGTGGCCCCTGGACTGCCACCACCTTATTGCCGGGTGCGGATATCAAAAGCCAGCCCTGGTTTGATGATTATCTGCAGGAGCGCTTTGTGTGGCTGCCCAGCTGCACCCGGCAGCGCTATGTGCGCCAGTACGGCAGCCTGTGTCTGCAATTTTTAGATGGCAGCCAGCATCGCTCCCAGCTGGGGCGCTGGTTTGGGCAAACGCTGCCGCAGGCCGAGGTGGATTATTTGCTAGAGTACGAATTGGCCCAGACCAGTGCCGATATTTTGTGGCGGCGGACCAAACTGGGCCTGCTATTTTCGGCCGCCGAAGTTGCTGCGCTGGATGACTATCTGGCCACCCGGCAGGCTTCAGCACCATAGCGAATCTGGCATAGCAATTTTGCCGGATTCTTTATAGACTCGCTGCTACAGCACAATCCATTTTGCCGGCTACTTAGCCGGCCTTGTTTATTTCGTTTGGAAGGTATTGATTATGGCAAAAACAAAAGTTGGGCTCGTCGGCTGGCGGGGTATGGTGGGTTCTGTATTAATGGACCGCATGCAGCAGGAAGGTGATTTTGCGCTGATCAGCCCTACTTTTTTTACTACCTCCCAGGCCGGCCAGCCAGGCCCGCAGGTCAGTGAGGATGCGCCCGCGGCTTTACAGGACGCCTTTGATCTGGAGGCGCTGGCCAGCCAGGAGATTATCATTACCTGTCAGGGCGGCGATTACACCCATGAGGTATACAAGCGTTTGCGCAGCAATGGCTGGCAGGGCTACTGGATTGATGCGGCCTCGGTGCTGCGCATGCAGGATGACGCGGTGATCGTGTTAGACCCGGTTAATCGCGACCAAATCGACCAGGCGCTGGCCAACGGCGATAAAACCTTTGTCGGCGGCAATTGCACTGTGTCTTTGATGCTACTGGCGCTGGGCGGCTTGTTTGCCGAAGACCTGGTGGAGTGGGTAACGCCGATGACCTACCAGGCAGCCTCAGGTGCCGGTGCCCGCCATATGCGAGAGCTTATCCAACAAATGGGTGGCATCTATCAGCAGGTCGAAGATCAGCTGGCCGATCCGGCCTCAGCTATTTTAGATATCGACCGGGCGGTGGCTGATTATATCCGCTCAAATCAAAACCGCGCCGATGAGTTTGGTGTGCCCCTGGCCGGCAGCCTGATCCCGTATATCGATAGCCAGCTGCCCAGCGGCCAAAGCCGTGAGGAGTACAAAGCTCAGGCCGAAGCCAATAAAATTCTGGCCCGCCAACAGCAGCCGGTGGTGATTGATGGCTTGTGTGTCAGGGTAGGGGCCATGCGTTGTCATAGCCAGGCGCTGACCATCAAATTAAAGCAAGCTGTGTCGATTGCCGAGATTGAAGAGAAGCTGGCAGCGCACAATGAGTGGGTGAAAGTCATCCCCAATGACAAAGCGGCGTCTATGGAAGCGCTGACTCCGGCGGCGGTGACCGGCTCGCTCCAGATCCCCATTGGCCGCATTCGTCAGTTAGCCATGGGCCCGGAATACATCAGCGCCTTTACGGTGGGTGATCAGCTCTTGTGGGGTGCAGCCGAGCCATTGCGGCGCATGCTGCGCATTCTGGTAGACTAGGAAAGTGTTGCACCGCCCTTGCTCAGCGCATAGGGCGGTGTACTTTTGATAAGCCAGAAACACTCACCCGGTATGTCAGGTCTCATTATCGCGGTCGGCAGACTGCCGGGTATCGTCCGATGTTTGCTTGTTGATGGCCTCGTTAAACAATGTTTCAAGCTGCATAAATAATTTTAGATAATTATTGTCCACTCGCACTCCAGACGTGTCATCTAACCAGGCTTCATACAGCTTATCTGACTGCTGGGCTTCAGTTTTTTCGTACAGGCTTATATGCCGTGCTACCTGGTCTTCGTCATACCCATAACGGGTCAGTGCCCCTGCACTTAGCTGAAGCGCTGAGTGGTAGGTTTCCGTCACCGTATAGTGCGCCCCGGCGTGACGCAGTCGGTAGCCATGGCCACGATCAAAAGCTCGTGCCAGCACATACACATCGGGAAATTGTTTGCGTACATACTTGACCATGTCTATCGCTTGTTGGCGATTATCGATCGCCACAATCATCATGCAGGCTTGTTCGACACCGGCCGTGGCCAGAATATCTGGTTTGGAGGCATCGCCAAAATAGGCTTCGGTGTTGATGCGGCGCATTGCTTCTACTTGCTCTGAACGAACGTCCAACACTACGGTGGGCACCTTGCTGGCTACCAGTAAGCGATTCACAATCTGACCAAAGCGGCCAATCCCAGCAATCACTACCGGGGCTTTCTTGTTGACCGTGTCCGGCTGGCGACGGTTGGTTTTTTTAACATAGGCCGGCCAAATCAGCTTATCAAACAAGATAAACAGACCCGGAGTTAAAAACATAGATAGCGCCACAACCAGCAACAGTACCTGGGCCACCGGCTCCGGCAGCACATTATTCTGGGTGGCGTAGGATATTAGCACAAAACCAAATTCACCGGCTTGCGCCAGGCTGAGGGTCAATAGCCAGCGATCACTCCCCTGAATGGAAAATAGTCGGGCAATAGCAAAGATAATAATGGCTTTAACCACAATCACCGCCACTGTCAAAGACAGCACAATCACCATGTACTCATTCAGTACAGATACATTGATACCAGCGCCAACTGTTATAAAAAATAAGCCTAACAGCAGGCCTTTGAACGGGTCGACATTGGAATGCAGTTCATGGCGAAACTCACTGTTGGCCAGTACCACGCCGGCTAAGAAAGTTCCTAGCGCTGGCGACAAGCCGACAATACTCATCAGCGCCGCAATGCCGATGACCAGCATTAATGCGGTAGCAGTAAATATTTCCCGAATGCCTGAAGCGGCCACAAACCGAAACAACGGGCGGCTCAGATAATGCCCGCCTACAACAACCAGCGCAATTGCACCAATCACCGTTAGCCCATAGGCCCACCCTGGCAGGCCGGCTACAAACCCCTGGGCTGCGCCATGACCCTGCGCCTCGCTGGCTCCAGCTGATTGTGCCACCAGCTCCGGGGCGGCCAATAGTGGGATCACAGCCAGCATCGGGATCACCGCGATATCCTGAAACAACAACACCGAAAATGCGCCCCGGCCCCCTTCATTTTGCTGTAAGCCTTTTTCTTGCAGGGTTTGCAATACAATGGCGGTGGAGGACAAGGCTAAAATAAAGCCAATGGCCACCGAAAGCTGCCAGCTAAAATCAAGCCACAAAGCAATCAGTGTGGTGGCGGCGATGGTTAAGCCAACCTGTAGCCCGCCCAGGCCCATCAGGCGGGTTTTCATAGCCCACAGAGTCTTCGGCTCCAGCTCCAGGCCAACCAGAAACAACATCATCACCACACCAAATTCGGCAAAGTGTTTGATGGTTTCTGTTTCATCGCCCACCAGCCCAAATAGCGGGCCAATGGCTACACCTGCTAACAAATAGCCCAGCACCGATCCCAGACCGCAGCGCTTGGCAATAGGTACAGCGATGACCGCCGCCGCCAGGTAGATAAATGCCTGTAAAAAATAACCTGTCATTTAGACGGAACTCCTATGATTTGGACACCGCTGCGCTTGTCGGTAGTCGTTTAACCGATGCATCAGCTCGGGCGCATCTAACACCTACTACGTGTGAACACGTGTTTGGCATTAACTGGTGAGATGATTGGAATTAGTAGAGCAGGGAAGTGTGAGCTTGGGGTGACTGTATAAAATATCCCGGCTGCAGGCGCTGAGCGCCTGCAGCCGGACGCAGTATCTACGGGTTACGTGACCAGAACCGAAGCCCGGCGAGGGTTTCGATAAAGTCGTCCGCAGAGTGCTGCTTAAGATCGATACAGCCATCATCCATTTTTTGTACAAGGTTTACTTCTTCAAAAAGCGGCTTAGCGGCTTCCGTAAACCCAATAAATTTTTGATGGGCAAAAGCATCAGTTACAAAATCTCTGGCGGGTGCACGGGAGGCAAGATGTTCAGCACCATCTTTACTGACCAGTACAGCCACAGCGTCGTACAATACGGACGGGCCACCATCTATAACCTGCTGAGCACGGACATGGGTGCCTTTATCTGTGACTACGCCGTGCACCGTCGGGGCGACAACTTCAAACATAGCACCACAAGCTTCTAAAGCACTGGTCAGTTGCTCGTACAAGGCTTCATCCATGTTATCGGAAGCGAGGATCCCAAGCTTGCGCCCTTTAAACGAAGAGGGGGCATTTTTCAAAATACTTAGCGCATCTGAGACTGGTAAATCGGTACGTGGGGCCATGGCTGCTTCTGCAGCTGCTAGCATTTCTTTAAAGCCCAGCCCATCTGCAACGCTTTTAGCCAGTTGCTCATCAATATTGAGCAGATGTGACACCATGCGTTCGCGAATCGGCTCATGTTGCACTTTGGACAACTCAAACACGAGAGCATTTTGGATGTGCTGTTGTTCCACCTCTGTCTGACTGCGATAAAACTGAATTGCCTGGCTATAGTGGTCGGCAAATGTCTCTGAGCGATAGCGGGTTTTTTCGCCGCTCACCGGTTCCGGGCTGCTACTGAAGCCGCGCTCCGGGCAGGCCCGTGGGTTGTGCTCATCTCTGGACCAGGAGTTTGGTTCATAATTTACCCGACCTTTAGGATTGTGCATGGCCATATGACCATCTTGTTGAAAATGCCGGAAGGGGCATTTGGGCGCATTGACCGGAATATGGGTAAAGTTTGGTCCCCCCAAGCGTTTTAGTTGGGTGTCCAGGTAAGAAAAATTGCGGCCCTGCAACAGGGGATCGTTGGTAAAATCGATACCCGGCACGATATTCTGCGTGCAAAATGCGACTTGTTCGGTTTCAGCAAAAAAATTGTCAACTACGCGGTCAAGTACCAGCCGGCCAATTTTTTGTACCGGCACCTGCTCCTCAGGAATAAGTTTGGTGGCATCCAGCACATCAAATTCAAAATTGTCGGCAAATTCCTGATCAAAAACTTGCACCCCTAGTTCCCACTCCGGGTAATCCCCGGCATTAATGGCAGCCCACAAGTCGCGGCGATGAAAATCTGGATCGGCACCATTGATTTTTAATGCTTCATTCCACACCACTGACTGTAGCCCTTGTTTTGGCTTCCAGTGAAATTTGACATATTTTTCCGTACCTTCCTGGTTTATGAACTTAAAGGTATGCACGCCAAATCCTTCCATAAAGCGAAAAGAACGAGGAATGGCGCGATCCGACATGGCCCACATCACCATATGCATAGCTTCGGGCGAGAGGCTGACAAAATCCCAGAAGTTATCATGCGCGGTTTGTGCCTGAGGGAAGCCTCGATCTGGCTCTTGTTTGGCGGAATGAATAAGATCAGGAAATTTGAAAGCATCCTGGATAAAGAAAACCGGAATATTATTACCCACTAAGTCCCAATTGCCTTCCTGGGTATAAAGTTTTACCGCAAAACCGCGTACATCCCGGGCCAGATCCGGCGAGCCCTGATTGCCCGCCACAGTTGAAAATCTGACAAAGGCCGGCGTTTTTTCCCCTTTGCGCTGAAATAAGTCAGCGCAGGTCAAATCACTTAGCGATTCATACGTTTCAAAATAACCATGCGCGCCATAGCCACGAGCGTGAACGACACGTTCTGGGATGCGCTCGTGATCAAAATGAAAAATCTTTTCACGTAGAATATGGTCTTCCAGCAGAGAAGGCCCTCGTGGCCCGCCTTTAAGTGAACTTTGGTCATTGCTAATCGGACAGCCCTGGGCGGTGGTCATTACCTGGTCGCCATTTTTAGGTGTTTGATGTAGTTCGCCGCCCTGGCCGCGCTGATTATCAAATGTAAACGATTCTGCCATTCTCATTTCCTTAAGTGGGAGGGTAAAGTCGCCGGACTGCTCACCGACTCAAGCTTGCTACATTTGCCAACCAATGACCGGATTACATCAAAGGGGAATTTAATAAACCAGTGCGACGAAAGGCTAAATTTACGCGTTTTAATTAAACAAAGCTGGTCATTCAGGGTGAGCCCGTTCTAAGCTTATACTTAGTTATGAGGTGGATGTGGTATCAAATTTTGATGAATCAGGCATTTGAACAAGAACATACGCGGCTTCGAATCGCTGTGTTGGTCGGCCCGTTTATCATTCTGGTGTTTATGGCAGCGGACCTGATGTTACTGCCTGACCCGATGCACACTCTGTATCTGACTAACCGCCTGGCACTGCAACTGCCAGTGGTACTGCTTACTGTGGGCGCAGCATTTTATCGCGCCTGTGACCGGGTTTTACACTGGATCTTTGCCGCACTGCTGCTGTGGCTGGTCTTTACCAACTACTGGCTGATCTATCAAAGCTGGGTACAGTTTGATTTCGCCTTTCCCTATGAAGGTACCATTTTATACGCCTTTTACTGCGCGTTTGCTTTGCGCATGCCAGCCTGGCTGATGCTGGCCAGCAGCCTGATTGCGCTGGCCGGGTTTATTGGCCTGATGGCAATCACCATGGTGTATGGTGAGCGCAGTGCGATTTCCGCTTCCTTTGTGGCCGGCGGGCTGTTCATCTGTGTGTATGCCAAATTTCGCTTAGATAACACCCTGCGACTGCTGAAAAACCGTAATCAGGAGCTGGCCAGGCTGAGCACCCAGGATGCGTTGACCGAGCTGTTTAACCGGCGCGCTTTGATGCATGCCAGCAGTTCGCTGCTGGCGGTAGCTGCCCGTCAGCAAAGCCCCGTAGCAGTGCTGTTGTTGGATCTAGATGACTTCAAACGGTACAACGATCATTTCGGTCATCAGCAGGGCGATGAAGCCATCATGCATCAAGCGGTGATTTTGCGGGAGGTATTTAAACGCGACAGTGATATTCTAGGTCGCTACGGCGGTGAGGAGTTTATGGTAGCGGTGAGCGGATTAACGCAGGCTGAATTAGACATTCTGTGTGCCGAAATTTTAGAGCGCTGGCAACAAGCTCAGCTGCGGCATGCCCCTAATGCAAAAAAGCCGGTCATGAGCTGCTCGGTTGGCGCGGTGTATTGCCAGAATGCTGCGCAGGCAAACTTAGGGCAGTTGATTGAGCGGGCGGACCAGGCGTTGTACCAGGCCAAACATGAAGGTAAGGGGCGATATGTGATCACCCCTTATCGGCGTCAGCCAGTGTACAATCCGGCAGTGCGGCATTGCGAGCACGGCTGAGGAGCTGGCCTATAATCGGACCATCAATTTGCCTTTGTTTTTGCCTTCAAACAACAGGTTCAGGCCGTCCATCGCGCTGGTGAGTCCGTCGATGATATGCGAACGGTATTGGATCTTACCGTGCTGCACATACGGCGTCAGTTGTTTGATAAGCTCATCACTGTTATCCAGATGATCAGGCATGGCAAAGCCCTGCACACGGATCCGCTTTTTAATCAAGGGCAGCCAGTTAGGGCCGGGGGCGGGCTCGTCAGCCTGATAATCTGAAATCAGGCCACACACCACCACACGGGCATGGGCATTCATCCGGTTCACAATCAAATCCTGAATGGGGCCGCCGGTATTTTCAAAAAATACATCAATGCGCTCCGGCGTAAGCTCTTCGAGCTTTTGCTCCAGGTTGTCGGTGCGATAATTAATCGCTCCATCAAAACCCAGGTCTTCGGTGATCCACTGGGCTTTTTCATCCGAGCCCACCACACCAATCACTCGTAAGCCTTCAGCCTTGGCAATCTGGCCAACAATCGAACCCACCGAGCCAGCCGCACCGGTCACAATCAGGGTTTCGCCTTTTTTGGGTTTACCGATATTGAGTAGCCCTTGGGTGGCGGTCAGGCCGGGCAGACCAAACACACAGAGCGCGGTTTCTTCATCAATGTCTTTTTGCAGCTTGGTCATGCCTTTGCCATCGCTTAAGGCATATTCGCGCCAGCCCATCATGCCCATGACCTTATCGCCTTCGGCAAAATCCGGATGGCGCGAGGCAACCACCGTGCCCACACCGCTGGAGCGCATGACATCGCCCAGTTCCACCGGAGCGATATAGCTTTCTTCATCAGCGGTCATCCAGCCTAACATGGCCGGGTCAAGGCTCATGTAGGTTTGCTTGATCAGAATCTGGTTGTCTTTGGGCTCCGGCACAGACTGCTCTTTAACATCAAACAGATAAGGGCCAATCTTGCCATCTTCCGGGCGTTGCGTGAGTCGAATTTCAGTATACGTAGACATCAATTTGCTCCACAGAATTTCTGGTTGAGATACCGGTACGCTCCAGCTGCCTATTTGGCTTGATGATCCTGCTCATCCTCGGCAATTTGCTGTAACACACCGGCCAGATAATCCGGCTCCTGGGCACCAGAGATGAGATATTTTTGATTAACCACAAACGCCGGTACCGAGGTAACACCTGCTTGCTGCCAGGTGTGCTCTTCGTCGCGCACAGCGTCAGCATAGTCATCGGTGTCCAGCATCGCAGCCGCGCGCTGGCGATTCAGCCCGGCATCTTCCACGCATTGCAGCAACACGTCGCGTTTATCTACTGACTCGCCCCGGCCAAAGTAGGCATCGAACAAGGCCAGCTTCATGGCGGTTTGTTGATTAAATTCACCAGCCCATTTGACCAGCCGGTGGGCATCAAAAGTATTGCAGGTGTAGCGTGACGCCATGTTGGTAAAATCCAGCCCCAGTGCACTGGCGGCATCTTTCATCTGCTGCTGGGTTTGGGCGACCTGCTGTTCATCCATGCCGTATTTTTTGGCCAGCGCGGGGCCTATGGGCTCAGGCGTGGCATTGGGGTCCGGGTTGAGTTCAAATGCCCTCCAGGTCAGCGCAATATCCAGCTCTGGCACTTGCTTAAGTGCTTCTTGCAGGCGGGCATAGCCAATGGCGCACCAGGGGCAGGCGATATCAGAAACAAGGTCGATGGTTAATGTGGTCATAACTACCTTCAATTGTGGGTGTCCCTCTACAATGAGGATAGTGCAGTAATTTTAAAGTGGGCCCGACGCAATGATAATTGTAGTTGGTGTTATTAATACGCATGAACAAGGGTTGCGGACCCATTGTAAAGCAGCCCCGGCGTCTGGCCGGCGGCTGTACAAGTAACCGATAAGTTGACCTGATCCCGACCGACTTGAATAAGGTACAATGTTATACTTATCAAAGCCTTTGCTAAGCCTTTAGTACGTGCAGTAAAATGCATGCTAAGCTCAGGTTTTACCTGCAGGATGCATCAATAAAGGAATAGCTGTATTGGCTTCTACGTCTCATTTGTCATTAACTACCCTTACAAAATCCGAAATTCGTGAAGCCAATGTGTTTTCCGGAATCAGCCCCAAAGCCATGCAGCGCGTGTTTTATGCCTGGTTGGCATTTGTCGCCGTGGTCAGTGGACTGGTTATTTTTGCTCCTGCGCTGAGCCTGACATTCATTTTGATTACCTTAAGCTGTCTGGTGGTATTTACGCTGGCCATGTTTGCACAAAGCCGCCTGTTTGAAGGGTGGCCGGCTGTGCTGGCCGGTCAGGATCATCTATTGATGGTGCGCGACCCTTACACACGGCAGTTTTTTTGTGTGCCGCGTGAACTCATCAGCGCGGTGGAACCGACTGTGATTAAACCGAATAAAAAAGCCATTGCGGTGGTGCTGCAGACCGCGGCGCTCAACGAGCAGGACCGCACCATTTTGGAACAGGCGGTGTGGCCGCGAGAGGACAGATTGCTGGCCCTGGCGCACTATGTGAGTCGGGACAGAGCGGTGAGCCAGATTCGGCAGTTTGTCGGGGTGCATACGCAAGGTGCTGAAACAACGGCGAAAAATCAGCAAAACAGTGCAAGTTAAGCCCAAATGTGGTTTGATTCGTAATCATTACATAATATTTAAGATGGCCTGGCCTGAGTCATGCTTGTTGCTTGAAGCCTTTTAGGATAAACAGGGTGGAGCGCGCGTGATCTCCATAACCAACCCATCAACGTAATCCAGCGCCCACGCCGCTGATAGGAACGCAACATGCAGCAAGCAACCCCCTTAGAGGTGCTGGTCGTTGAAGATGACCCGGTAACCGCCAGTTCCATTACCACCGTGCTGGCCGGCTTAGGCTGGCAGGTCGATTTTGCTGCCAGTGGCCGGGTGGCTATCAAGTTACAACAACAACGCCAGTATGATGTGGTGTTGCTGGATATAACCTTACCAGATATGCATTCTATCGATGTGTATAAGCTGCTTAAAGCACAATGGGGCGAGGCATTGCCGGTGCTATTTATGCGTGCCAGCACCGAACAGGATATTCATTTAACCCTCACTGCTCATGATGCCCTGTTGCCGGATGTGGCCGACACCAAACAGCTGGTGGCCTTGTGCCAGAGCCTGGCCGCCTGCGCGGCTGCGAGTACTGCCCAGAGCCTGACAGGTTAGTTGTCAGGTAAAATTTTCTCGTCGGTTTGTGGTGCCGAAGACGATTCACAGTGCACAGCTTCGCGGCTTAAGTGCAAGGTGATCATCAACGGGAAATGGTCTGAGCCATAACCTGGCAGGCGCTTAATATCTACCAAATCAAAATGGTCGGTGTGAAAAACATGGTCCAGCGGCCAGCGCACCAGTTTGTGCTGGGCATGAAAGGTATTAAAAAAGCCGCGGCCACACCGTGGATCACGCGCCCCGCTGAATTTTTTAAATTTGCGGGTGGTAGGGGACCAGGCCACGTCATTAAGGTCGCCGGCCACAATGATAGGAACGTTTTGCTCGGCAATTTCCTGACCGACTAAAGTTAGCTCTTCATCGCGTGGCCCGGCGGTTTCATTTTCTGTGGGGCTGGGCGGTTTGGGATGCAACATGTATAACCGAATTGTTTCGCCATCCAGCTCAAGTTCAATGATTATCGACGGCACATCGTCTTCTACCAAATAACGCAGCTCTTGCTGTTTAAACGGTTTTTTACTGTACAGATGCATGCCATACAGGTTTTCCAGCGCACATGGAACGCGGTACGGGTAGGCATCGTGTAACGGCTCTAGTGCATGCTCCCAGTCTTTATTGCTTTCCAGGGTAACCACAATATCCGGCTGGTGTGTCTCGACAAGATCTATCAAGCCTTGATAATTGGTGTTGTGCATATACACATTGGTGTTGAGAATGCTGATACTGCGCGCATCCGAAGGCTTATCAATACGGCTGACTTCCTTGCCGCCAAGCAGGGTGTAGGGAAAAATCCAAAAAGCCTGGTAGACCATACAGGCTGTCAATAAGCCAATAAACATTATGGTCGGTGTACTTATACCAGTCAGATATATTAATCCGGCCCATCCGGCCAGGGCGAGCAACATGAGGACAATAATCTGAACCCGGGGAAATTCCCATACGCGAATCAACCAGTGTTTGCCGGGTAGGTGCGGGGCAACTGTGGTAAATACTAAAAATATGCTGAAAGCGGCCAAAGCCTCAAACATAGGTACAATCCTTCTTTACAACGGCAAATAAGAAGATTACAGAAGCGTAATTTTCAGTGGGTGTAACAATTCTACGCGGCCCCCCGCGTTAAGTTCAGAAACTGTCCTGATGAAAAGCAAACGCCAGGAAGATTGTTTTAAGAGGAAAATTTTTCCTGTCGAAACCGGTAAAGCTTGCACGTTTGCAGCATAGGGCTGGCAAGCTAAAAATCTTGCGGCTGCTTTCAAGCACTTAGCTAACTTGTTAGAAGTACGTGTTGGCATGAACTTCGCTAGAATACCTTGTCTTTAAAAAGGAGATGTAGCTATGAAACGTACAATACTTTCTTTACTGGTAGCAGGTACATTAAGTACAGGTGCTGTTGCTGCAGATATGAATAACCAGAACGATTGGGAAAAAGGTGCTAAGGATGCCTGGATCGATGGCAAAGCAGAAGCGACCTTGCTGTTTAACGGTAACCTTAACTCATTTGATATTAATACCGATGTTAAAGATGGCAAAGTCATCCTGACCGGCAAAGTGGACACCTCGGTTGATAAAAAGCTGGCAGAAGAGCTGGTGGAAAATATCGATGGTGTGATGTCTGTGGAAAATAATCTGACGGTCATGGAAGAGCAGGGCGATATGATGGCCTCATCTGATGGCGATACCGACAGCGAAATGGCCGACAGTGAAGTGGAAAACGAAATGGAGTCCGCTGCCGAATCGACCTCCAGTGAATTGGTGGATGCAAAAATTGCCACGGTCATTAAAACCCGTCTGTTAATGGACTCAGATATCTCCGGTTTTGATATTGATGTGGATGTGGAACAGGGCAATGTGACACTGACCGGTGAAGTAAAATCAGATGCCGAGCGCGACCTGGCGGTCGAAATTGCGCAAAATGCCTCAGATGTGAAAAATGTAGAGAACAATCTGCATGTGAAAAGCAAAGTGGCCATGAATGATCCCCAGTAATGGCTGGTGGTTCAACCAATTAAAGCGCCCACCCGGGCGCTTTTTTTATCTGCGCAGATCAGTGCGATGAAGATGTTATGTAAAAATTTCCCGACCATGGGAAGACTTATGCATATGGGTCTTCGGTCTAATTTTAAAATTCCCTACAACTTTTTCTGTAGCCGTTGATTTTACTGGCTTATGAGCAGTTTTTGTCGTTTTGTAAACTTGGCGTAATGTTTGAATGGTTACCATTAAAGGAAGATAAGTATGAGCACTTATCTAACGTACACACTTTGTAATGAAGGACGGGTAATATGAAATTCCTAAAGCCAAAGCGTCAACCTCAACCAGCCAATCGCTTTCAAAAATACCTGCAAAGTCAGCCGGTTTTCAACTGGTTCGAACGTTACGAAAAAGCCGATGTGTCTGGCGCTGCCGGCAATCTGCAAAGTACCGAAACGTCTACAAACTGGATCGCCAAACGAGTTGGCGAATAAGCACAAATTATAGCAACGCGGCGCCCGCCGCGTTGCTCACAGGATGTATCCATGCACTATTATTTATTCAATCGACACATAATCAATTCAGTCATTTGTGCGCTGATGTTCGTCATCATTTAATTACATTTTCAGTAATGACTGGCAGATTTCTCTCCCGGACGATCGAATTTCCCGAAACTGCGTAATTAATTTCATAATCTCAATCACTTGGCAGTACAGCCAGGTTGGTGTGGTTCGTGGCAGAACCGGTGGTAGGGTGAAGTGACCCACTTTCAAAAAGGGCCTGGCATAGTGAATTCTTCTCGTTGGTTATACAGTTTTTGGTTTGTTATTGTGTTGTTGGCAGGCTGCAGCAGCACCGCCGACCAACCCCCGCAAGCCGCTGCAGTGCAAACAAGCCAGGCAGAGTCCGGTAAGCAGGCGGTGTCTGAGCTCAGTGCCGGTAAATCAGTCAGTGTACAAACTAGCCAGGGAACCATAGAGGTCGAGCCTACCGTGGTGGCCATGCCTGCCACTCAGGCCAAAGCGGATTCGGTCACCGGGCAGGTGGCTTACTACGATCCCTGGGAAAGCGCTAACCGGGCGATATTTTCATTTAATCATACGCTCTACAGTTATGTGTTGATCCCAGCAGCCGATGGGTATCGGTTTGTGGTGCCTGCGGCGGCCAGAGACAAAATTGGCAATGTCTTTGCCAATATTCGTGAGCCGCTGAATTTACTTAATAACCTGGCCAGTGGCCAGTTTCGTCAGGCTGGTGCCAATGCCGGGCGGTTTATCATTAATTCGACGCTGGGCTTGTTTGGATTATTCGACCCGGCCTTACACTGGTTTGAGATCCAACCGCAACCGCGCACGCTGGCAGATACCCTGCAATATTACGATGTAGATGCCGGCCCGTATCTGGTGCTGCCCATCTTAGGACCCGGTGATACCCGCGGCGCATTTTCAGTGGTCACCGAAGGCTTTATCCATCCCATCAATCAACTGGTAGATGCGCCAGAATCCTATTATTTACGGGCATTTGATGGCTTTGACGATTTTTCGCAGCAGGCGGAGACCTACGAGACCCTGCATCAACAAGCCGACGATCCGTATATCTATTTTAGAAACCAATATATTCAGGGACAGCGCCGCGATGAGTACTTCCAATTCCGCCAGGGCGACACTCAGCCATAAACTTGCCGGCATCATTGTTGCCGGCCGCTGGCCAATCATCGGCGTTTTCGTACTGGCGCTGGTCTTTTTTGCCATGCAGCTTAGCCAGTTTAAAATTGATGCGTCGGCCGATACGCTGCTGGTTAAAAATAACGAACTGTATATTCAGAACCAGGTGGTGAACCAGACCTTTTCACCGGATGAGTTTATCTTGCTGGCCTATGAGCCCACCGCCCACCCATTGTTCAGTAACCAGACATTTGCTGATATCGCGGCTCTGTCAGATGAGCTTAAAAAAATAGAGCGGGTGGCCAGTGTCACCTCAATATTAACCGTGCCGCTTATTAATGATGCCGAAGCGCTCACCGGTAACACGGATGTGAGCGCGCTGACCTGGCAGAAACAGCGCTATAGTCCTCAACAGATGGAAAGCCTTGTTAAGGGGCATCCTATTTTTACTGATTTGCTGGTGAATCAGGCAGCCACCGCCACCGCGATTCAAATTGTGTTTAAGGCACACCCTGAGCTGGCGGAATTAGAGCGCAAGATTACGAATTTACAGAAAACGATACTGAAGCGGCCGCTTACCGCAGAAGAAGAGCAGCGGCTTGAGGCTCTCCAGCAACAAGCTGATCCCATACGCCAGCAGTTAACCCAAACCCGTGAACAAGAGATTGCCGCCATCAACGATATTGCTGGTGCAGTGAGCGAGCAGGCCAACACCTACCTGGGCGGCTCTTATGTGGTGGGTCAGCATCTGATTGATATTATTCAGTCCGATTTACGCATCTTTGGCAGTGCCATTGCCGCGGTAATTGCAGTACTGCTGCTGGTACTGTATCGCACTATCCGCTGGGTAATATTTCCATTGGGTGCCTGCGCAGTAAGTGTGACACTGACCATGGGACTGTTTGGTTTTTTAGACATGCGTACCACAGTGATCTCAGCTAACTTTATTGCCTTGCAGCTAATTCTTACTCTGGCGGTCATGATCCATTTAATCGGCGCATATCGACAGCACAGCCGCGAAACGCCAAACTCTAGCCAGCATGAGCGCATCATCGCCACCCTGGATGAAAAACTCAGCCCTTGCTTTTTTGCCACCCTTACTACCTCTGTGGGATTTGGCTCACTGATCTTTAGCGGCCTGCAGCCGGTAGTCGATTTTGGCTATATGATGCTTAGCGCCATGGTCATCACTATGGTGGTCAGCCTTCTGTTGTTTCCTGCAGTGCTGGCGCTGTTACCTGCACGGCGTGAATCGGGCGAGTATGCCTTTATCACCCGATTACTGGATGGGCTGCGCCGGTTAAATTTGCGCGCGCCTAAGACTGTTATTGTGGTAATGGCCCTGGTATTTGTGGGGCTGGCTACCGGCATCAGCCGGCTCAATGTGGAAAATTCCTTTATCGACTATTTTGCCAATGACACGCAGGTGTATCAGGAACTGGCATTTATTGACCAGCAATTTGGCGGGTCTACCCCGTTAGATATCATTCTGGATGTGGCTGAGGTCAATGATAATGACCAACTGGTGCTTACCGCCAATGCGGTCAATCAACTGCAGTTAGTGCAGGCCGCGGTAAATGCCTTTGAAGCAACCGGCAGTGTGACGTCGGTGGCCAATTTTACGCAACTGGCGAAGCAACTTAACGACAATAAACCGTTAACCGAGTATGAGCTGACCACCATCTATCGGTTGCTGGATGAAAAAGTGGTGGACCAGCTAGTAGGCTCGTATTTTTCTGCTGAAAATGAACAATTGCGCATTGCGGTGCGCATTCAGGATACCACTGAAGGTTTGCGGCGCGATGAGCTGATGAAAAACCTACGGCAGGACCTGCAGACAGTGGGAGTGGCACCCGATGACGTCATGCTGACCAATTTATTTGTGCTGTATCAGGATATTTTGAGCCGCTTGTTTGATTCGCAGATCACGACCTTGGGGATTGTGTATGCTGTGCTCGGACTTGTATTGCTGGCAATTTTTCGCTCGCTGAAGGTGGCGTTAATTGCATTGGTGCCAAACATCTTAACCACCCTGGGCATTTTGGGTGTGATTGGCTGGCTGAATATCCCGTTAGATATTATGACCATCACCATTGCAGCCATTGCCATGGGCATTGCGGTGGATGATACCATCCACTTCTTACACGCCTATTTGCGGGGCCGAACAACCGGTAAAGGCAGTTCGCCCGCCGCACGGGCCAGTGAATCTGCGTTTGGTCATACCGGGTTGGCGCTGATGGTCACCACCACCATCATTGCGGTAGGCTTCTCACTGTTCGGATTTTCAGATTTTGTGCCCAGCGTGAATTTTGGCCTTCTTACCGCCTCGGCTATGGTTTTTGCACTTGTCACCGACGTCACCTTACTGCCCGCCTTGCTTAACTGGTTGGTAGCCGATTCCAGCGACGATGCCAGTGAAGCGGACCAGGCACCAGCGAACTAGATTGAAACTTTACTCGCGAAGTGGGTGGCCAGTGATAGCAGATGGGTGTCCAGTGATAGCAGATGGGTGTCCAGTGATAGCAGGTGGGTGTCCAGTGATAGCAGATGGGTGTCCAGTAATAGCAGATGTGTGTCCAGTAATAGCTGGTGGGTGTCCAGTGATAGCAGGTGGGCCCAGTAATAGCTGGTGGGTGTCCAGTGACGGCAATAAGATCAAAAAAGCCCGGCGCGGGGCCGGGCTTTTTGATTAAAGGAAGCTATTAGCAGTCTTTATCTTCTGCATCCATTCCTTCTTTGACGTCTTCACAGGCATCTTCAACCGCGTTGCCTGCTTCGTCCATTGAGTCTTCCATTTTCTCGCTGGCTTCTGACATGGTTTCATCCAGCTCTTCACCCGCGTTTTCGGCACCGCCGTCATCGCATGCGGCGACAGACATAGCAAAGCCTGCAATAAATAGGGTTTTTAGCAGATTTTTGTACGACAACATAGTCCTTGCTCCTTACAGGTTATTTATACTTTCGGCGATTTGCCGCGTAATGCATTAGCAATCAGTGAGATCACCAATAGCGCTACAAAAACAAAAAACAAAAATTGGGCAATGCCTGTTGCTGCGCCAGCAATGCCACCGAAGCCAAAAACTGCTGCAATAATGGCAATAATGAAAAATGTAATAGCCCAACCTAGCATGAATTTATCCTCGTTTTGTTTCCATAAAGTCGAAGTAACTAATGCTCAAATTGTGCCAAATCGCAAAGTGCTGATAATTAAAGAAAAAACTGTAAAGGATTAGGGGTTCTTACAATTCTTTCATCACTCTTACAAGCGCTCCTGCACTTTTTACATGAAAACTCTCAAATTTGTTCAGGCTAGCTGAAGATTGATGAGGTGACTGCTACACTGAGCACTTTCGCGTGCTATGAGAAATGAGATGAAAGCCAAATCTGCGTTTATCGGCCTGATGCAACGGGCCCGCAATGTCAAAAGGTGGCCTCTGATGGCCCAGTTTCAGGAAGAAATGCTCTCTACCCATGTTTATGAAGCGTCGGTCATCGCACACATGCTGGGTGCGATTGCTGCCGATGTTTACGGGCAGGATGTAAGTCCTGACCGGGTGGCTGCCATGGCTATTTTTCATGAGGGCAGTGAAATTGCGGGTATGAGTGATATACCAAGCCCGGTCAAGTATCACGATCCGGCTACTACTGCAGCCATCAAAAAGCTTGAGCATCGATTTGAGGGAATGCTCTTACAAACGTTGCCAGAGCCGCTGAGACAGCGCTATGAACCCTTGATTCAACAGGATAAAGAAGATATTCATGTGCGCCTTGCCAAAGCCGCAGATATTTTGTGTGCTTACCTAAAATGTGACTATGAAATGTCGAAATCCAACAATGAGTTTGCCAACGCACTGGAGGAGATGGAGTTGCAATTAACTAAATATCGGGAAATGCATGAAGCTGTAGAATATTTTTGTCAGGTCTTTTTAGAAGGGGCAACCGGGACGCTGGACGAGCAAACCCGGGATCTGGACTGGGTAGAAAATGCCAACAAGATACATCTGTAGCTAGCCGAGCAGGCTAGCTAACAGGCGTGAGCACGTTGTAGCGAGCGCATTTCATCCAGGCATTGTTGCATGCGGCTACGGATGCAACGCAATTCACAGGCAAAAGCCTGAGGGGGTTGCTCATCCAGCGCATCATCAATCAATGTCAGAATTTTATATTCAACTGTGTGTAATTGATCAGTAAAAGCTGGGTCGTTAGTAGCAGAAAGGTTTTTGGTCAGATCGGTATACATCTTTCGTAGCCCGACAGTCCAGTCTGTTTGGTCACTGTGCTCTTGTTGCACGTGCGGTTGTAAAGTTTTAACAGCCTGTTGTTTTTCTTCCAGCATGCGATGAAAAATGGCGCGCGTGGCCGCCCCCTGAACCTGGGCGATACCGCGCTGATAAAACCCAATGCCACTGTTCAACACCTTGATGATGTCAGCGACTTTATCAGCGTTAGGAGGAATTTGATTCACATTGTTCTCCTTACAAAAGGCCATTTACGATTAACACAATCTATGACAGAGGTAATGCAGACTTTATTCCAAAGGTATGCATAAAAAAACCTGAATATTAAAAATTAAACCTAATTAAAACAAACGATTAGCGAAGCAGGTGAGGCAAGTACAGAAGCAGGATCGAAACAGTCAGAAGGTGCTGGGAAGAATTTGCCAGCCTTATGTAAAAGCGAAACAACTGCAACGCCGTCGCGCTACAGTTCCAGAGATTCTGGCAAGCGCTGCAAAAGCTCTGCAACATTAAACGCATTTTGCCCGGTGCTGACCTGACTATCGCCCATGCGCACCACAATCGAATAATAGACATCCTTGGCACGTGCTTCTTCAGTGCGTAAGTCAGCATCACTAGGCTCAAAGGGCTGGGCCACTTCATTGCAGCCTGACATGGTGCATTGTTCTTCCTTAAGCACCGGCGGCAGGGTGTTTTTGCTTTCGCGTACAATTCGCTGGGTCTTGTTCACTTTTCTCTCGATGTCAGTTTTGACTATCGACACCCAGTCATATCCCTGTTCGTTGGCTAGTTGAGCTGCGCGTAACAAGGTGTATTCCTGAACGCGATCCGCGGGGGTGGTTTCGGTCGCTTTAAACATGACCCGGTACTGGCTATCTGCCAATTCCATACTGGAATAACCATAGGCATCGGCCGATTTGGCCGGTTTGAATGGGGTTGCTTCGGTTGAGGTAAAACTGGAGCAACCGCCAAGGCTTGCGGTGAGAATTAACGTAGCGAGTAACGCCTGGATAGGGCGGGGGGAACGCCGTGCCGGCATAATAAATCCTTATGTCACAAAATGAAAAAAGGCCGTCCGTAAAAATGAAATCAATGCGTGCTTACGCTTCGATTTAGGGTTACTGGTTGTGGCACCCTTGAATGCACCCACCGCAAAGACACTCATCAGGACAGCAGGCTTGGCTACCATCAATCGAGTGTGATGTTTTGCCAATTGCGTGGCATGCTCGGCATTATTACGGGTGCGTGTGTAATTAAGATGTGCATCATGCACATTTTTTTTCTCGTGAGATAAAAACATGCTTAAGAGTCCTGTTCTCGGTCGACACCGGCCTGTCCGGTAATCGCACGCCAGATGGGCATTACTGTGATACGTTTATACCCCTCCAACACTGCCTTAACACAAACAGCGATAATCGCTCCGTTTAGTACCAGCAAAATCAGAGTGGTCACCAACAGTGGCAAGCCCGCGCGATCCATCGCTACACCCAATGCTGCATTGATAATAACCCAACAAATGCAGCTTAAAACAAATGCGCCGCCCAGCCCTATGCAGGTGACGATCAGTGATTTTTTCGCCAACGCTGTTTCTGCAGCAACAACTTCCGACAGTGCTGTCCACTGGGTACGCTTAGCAGAAAACATTTCCTTCAAGGCATCAATGGTGTCACTTAAGGTGGTGTCTTCGTAGGCGGAAGGCTCGGTTACACACGCCAGAACCCAACCAGAATCTCTGGTTGGGCCTAGTGAAACAGGCCCATGGGGCCTGAATGATGCGGTAGAAAAATCAACCATCTGCTGCCACCGCAATTATTTTTTGCGGAGCAGAGACGTTACTAACATGCCTGCAGCGAAGGCGATACCTGCTGCAGCGACCGGGTTTTCTACGCAATATTTACGGACACCCGAGGTCTGCCATTTTTTCTCTGCCAGGCGTTTACGTGCCGCCATATTTTCCGCTGAGTCATTGGCTGTGGTACGCAGATTCTCTTCTGCGCGGCCTGCTGAAGTAGCAAGTTTATCTACTGAAGAATGCAATGTTTCCTGAAGTTTATCTGTCATAGGGTGTGTGGACTCCGTGACGCCGTTAGGTTTAGTGGTATCGGGTTTAGTAGCGGCTCCTGCCGGTGCTTTAGTTTGCGTAGCCATATTCATCTCCTTGCTAAGTTATGAATGCATAAGCAAATTGCAAAGCGCGTACCAGTCACTATCACTAAATTAAATTTATTCAATACAGTAAGTTATAAAAAACTCTATAAATGACACATGGTTGACCAAGGTAAAAACTGCATGACAATGTAATTCTTTCGTGTTGGCAGAAAGTGTTGGAAGTGCACTGGGATGTGAGTGTCCAGAAAAAATAATGTGACTTTTTTTCAGGATGACCGGACACATGGGTGTCCATTAACCATCTTGTGCCAGCGTTCAGTATTAGGCAAGGTGTGGGTGTTCAGAATCCATCTTCTGACTTAAATACAGCACTCAGCACGCTCAGCGACTGGCACCGCCAGAGCGTGCAAAAGTAAAGAAAAAGGTGGTTCAGGCGCTTAGCAAGGCAGTTAAATCGTCTTTACTGACCGGCTTAAGCAAAGCCTGGTGGATATTGTGATTTGCCAGATCCTGGGCTTCAGGCTCTCGGCCACTGACCACCACCACCTGCAAGTCCGGATGTTGGGCGTGCATTTTGTCAGCCAGATCAAAGCCGTGATAGTCAGGTAGGGTAAGGTCTAACAACGCCACATCAAATGTCTGAGAGGCCAGGGCTGTGAGCGCGGCATCACCGGTATTGGCCACCTGTACAGTATGGCCCTGATAGGTCAGTAACAGCTCCATTAAATCAGCGGCATCATGATCATCTTCAATCACCAGCACATGTTTGGCAGTCGCTGCTGCCGGCTGACGCGGCGAGCTGTCTGACTTAATAGCAGGCTCTGCGGCTGGTTCTGCCTGTTCAGTCGGAGTCTCAGGATTATCATTAACCCCATTGGGCAGGCTATACGGGTCCGCTTCCACCGAATTGGTGCGAATCAGATATTTATCCAAAATCTGCATCAGACCGCCTTTTTCGATAGGCTTACCCAAAATATCATCAAATCCTTCGTCCATTAGCGACTGACGCAAGCCCTTGCGGCTGGCCGCGGTAATGGCCACCACTGCGGTTTTGCAGTTATGCTTACGCATGGCTTTGAGCGCATCGATGCCATTCATCACCGGCATGTGGATGTCCATCAGTACCAAATGAAACGGCTTGCCTTCCTGCTCAGCCAACAGTACCGCTTCCAATGCTTTAACGCCGTTTTCGGCATAGGCGACCTGGGCGTGGCACTGGCTAACTAAATGGCCGGTAAGGCGGCGTAATTCGCGCAAGTCATCCACAATCAGCACGCGGCCCGAGACATGAAGATTCATGGCACCAGGTGTGCGAGAACTGGGCACGGCCAGGTTGAGCTCCTCTCGTGGCTCGTCACCGATATCACCCGGGTCCATGGTAAAGGAAAACACACTGCCTTTGCCGAAAGTGGAATCGACAGAGATCTCACCGCCCATTTTGTGCACCAGCTCGCGGCAGATAGCCAAACCCAAACCAGCGCCGCCATGATTGGCCCGCATCACATCCTCAATCTGTTCGAATGGATGAAAAATATCATCCAGCTTATCCGGTGGCATGCCAATACCGGAGTCTTTGACCCGAAAGCGCAGCATTTCTTTGGCCCGGGGAGTGGGTGCCTGGAACACTTCCAGCGACACATCCACATTGCCCGAATCGGTGAACTTCACCGCGTTACTGATAAGGTTAATCAATACCTGGCGCAAACGGGTGGGATCGGCTTTGATGGTTTCGGGTAACGGGGTCTGGCAATTTATAGATAAACGCAGGCCTTTGTCTTTTGCGGCCAGATTCATCAACGAATGCACATCGGTCATAAAGCCGGACAAGTTAATATCTTTGGGCGATAACTCAAGCTTGTTGGCCATGATCCGTGACATGTCCAACAAATCGTTGAGCAGGCTGAGCAGATGTTTACCATTGGTATGGATGATCGACAATTCTTGCTGCAGCCGTTCGTTGGCCGCATCGTCCAACAGCAGTTCGGTATAGCCTAAGATGGAGGTGAGCGGGGTGCGTAACTCGTGACCCAGATGGGCTAAAAATTTGTCTTTGGCCTTGTTTTGCTGTTCGACTTTATGCCGCTCGATACGCTCATTTTCGATTTCACGACGTACCATGGCATAGCGCATAGTGCGCATGAAGCGGGGCGATTCAATCTCACTTTTGTTGAGATAATCGGCCGCCCCGGCACGCATCACCGCTTCATCAACCTTGGCATCCGACTGGCCGGTAAGAATGACCACCGGAATACTGATGCCCTTAGATTTGATGATATTCAGAACATCGACAGCGTTTTCGGCGCCCAGAATATAATCGAGCAGGCAAATATCAAACTGCTTACAGCGAAAGGCGGCCACAGCCTCAGCACTGTTGGTAACCCAGGTAATATCAAACCGGGGCTCTTTGCACTGGGATAAATAGTCTGCGGTCAGAAAATAATCATCTTCATCATCTTCAACCAACAGTACACGGATTACTTCACTCAAAACTTATCCCATACCCTCACTTAATCGTGCGGTAATTCTACAAACTCAATCCAGTAGCGGCCCAAGGCACGCATTAAATCCACCAGGCCATCAAAATTGACCGGCTTGGTGATATACGAAGCGCAGCCCAAATCGTAGCCACGCAACATATCTTCTTCTTCTTTGGAGGTGGTTAGGATCACCACCGGGATACCCCGTAAGGCTGGATCGGATTTAATTTCCTGTAAGGCTTCGCGACCATCCATGCGAGGCATGTTCAAGTCCAACAGGATCAAACTGGGGCGCGGCGAATCTTTCGGATCACTGTATTGACCTTCACGACGCAAAAACTCCAGCAGTTCCACGCCATCTTCAACGCAATACAGGTTGTTCAGTACCCGGCTTTCCTTGAGGGCATCCAGCGTCAGCAAACGATCATCTTCATCATCGTCGGCCATCAAAATATTGATGGGCATAGGGCTTTTAGCTGTCATGAGTTACAACTCCTTCAATTGAGGGATTCGCAAATGGCTCACCATTTTGCGGAATAATAATAGTAAATTTGGCACCCTGACCAGGCTCACTTTGGGCTGTGATCTGTCCGTTGTGACGCTCTACAATCCGTCGGCACACAGCCAGGCCAATGCCGGTACCTTTATAGGCAGTACGGCCATGCAGGCGTTGAAACGGCGCAAAGATTTTTTCTGAAAAGGCCTGGTCAAAGCCAATCCCGTTATCTTGTATGGTAATGACCACCCAGTCAAACTGATTCGCCATATGTAAATTCAGCAACTCCTCTTCTCGAGGCGCGCGTGACGCCACCGAGATCAGCGGCGGCTCGTCGTCGCGTTTGAATTTTATGGCATTGGATAACAGGTTCATTATCAGCTGTTCGATCTGGGACTTATCCCCATGGATGGTGGGCAGCGGGCCAACATCCACGGTGGCCTGCGCTTCTTCAATGGCAATTTCCAAATCGTCCACCACGGTGGTGGCGAGCTCATTGAGGTCAATCTCGACAAACTCTTTACCCCGGGTAGAAACCCGGGAAAACGCTAGCAGGTCACTGATCAGCATGGACATCCGCTCAGCGGCATTAAGCATACGTTTTAAAAAATCGCGGCCCCGATCATCAATGACTTCGCTGTAGCCATCGTCGATACGGTTACCAAATGCGCGGATCTTGCGTAGCGGTTCCTGCAAATCATGGGACGCTACAAAAGCAAAATCTTCCAGTTCCCGGTTGCTACGGGCTAATTCCTCGGAATACACCTGCAATTCCTGGGTGCGCTGATCAATCTTAAACTCCAGCTCCTCGTTGAGGTTTTCTAAGGTACGCTGATGGCGAATGGTTTCGCGCATGTTGATTTTCAGCAAAATGAAGATAGCGATAATCAATAAAGCCGTGGTCACACTGGACACAATTAAGGTGTTTACCGAATCGCGGCGCAGCTGCATCAGGTTAGCCAAATGCTCTCCCTGAATTCGGCGCTCAGACTCGTCAATCTGGAGAAACTTGGCTTCAAACTCTTCGTATATCTGCAGTCCGCGGTTGGAGCTGAGCAGGGCTCTGGCCTGGTCAAATTGGCCATTTGCGCCCAACTGCACGGTTCGCATCATCTGCTCAACTTTGGCCCGGCTTAACGTTACCAATTCATCGATATTGTCTTCTTGTTGCGGCAATCCTGAAGCTGCCACACTGGCAGTCACTTCATCAATCAGGCCAGGAAGATGACGCAAGGTCGCATGATAATCCTTCAGGTACGCCTCGTCCTGGGTCAGCAAAAAACCGCGTTCACCAGACTCAGCTTTAAGCACCGCATTATGCAGGGTATTGACTGCATTGATGACCCGATTTGTGGTAAATAAGCGCGATTCTAAGGTGGCCAGTTCATCCAGGGTACTGACCACATAAAATGAATTGCCAGTGATTACAAAGACAATCACACCCACCAAAATAATCCAACTGTAGATGGATTGGATAAACTTATTGAGCATGGGATCAGGAGCCTGAATTTGAATCGTTAAAGGCATCCATCATTTCGGTGAGTGCCTCACTGCAATCTTTTGTGCTAGAAATAATCTTATTAAGGGCATCTTTGGCGCGCTCGGCCGGCACATCGCCGTCGAGCGCCATTTTCACCAATTCAGCCTGCATGGAGATACGGTTTAACGGTTTACGCGCATCATGGACATGCGCCGCTAAGTCCGCAAATTCTTGTTCTGTCATAACTTCCTCGACGATTAATCGTCCTTGCTCAGATCGCCATAGGCGTGCAGACGGTTGTACAATGTTTTGGTACTGATCCCTAACATTTCGGCAGCCAGGGTTTTATTGCCGTTTACTTTTTCTAAAGTGGCGTAAATCAGTTCCTTTTCCACATCCTCGATGGTGCGGCCAGCTTGCAAAGCTGGGGTGGTGGACTGTTTCTTCGCAAACGGCGATTCAATGGTTTTTGGCAATTCCAGTTCTGTTTTATCAGGGTCACTCATGATCGCGGCACGATGCACAAAGTGGCGCAATTCACGCACGTTGCCCGGCCAGTCATATTCTTTGAGGGTTTCCAGTTGGCCTTCTTTCCACTGAAACTGGGTTTTATTTTCAATATTCAGCTCGTCGATAAAAGCGGTGGCCAGTAGAGGGATATCATCCCGGCGTTCACGCAGCGGCGGAATGGTAATAGGGAATACCGCTAAGCGAAAATAAATATCCTCGCGCAACACCTTGCTTTGGGCGATGGCTTCCATGGAACGGTTAGTGGCCGATACTACACGGCAATTAATCGGAATGGCCTTGGTACCGCCAACTCGAATAACTACCTTGTTTTCTAATACCCGCAGCAAATTAGGCTGCATATCAATGGGCATTTCGGTGATTTCGTCTAAAAACAGCGTGCCGTTTTCGGCTTGTTCAAATACCCCGGTTTTACGACCCACCGCCCCGGTAAAGGCGCCTTTTTCGTGACCAAACAGCTCGCTGCCGATTAGCTCCTTTGAAAACGCACCGCAGTTGGTAGCAATATAAGGGCCTTCTACATCGGAGGCTGCATGAATGGCTTCTGCCACCACTTCTTTGCCCACACCACTTTCGCCCAGCAGCATTACGTTGGCACTGGTTCGGCTGACCCGTTCAATCAGCTTATACAACTCTTTCATCGGCGCTGATTCACCAATTAAATGGCCAAAGTAACGCTTGATGTTTGAGCCAGATTTTTTGCTCTGGTTTTCGGTTTTGCCGGTCAGCACCGCTTCAATTTCTTCGCGCTGAATAGGCTTGACCAGATAATCAATATTCGGCCCGCAAAGGCCTTTGATAATACCGCGAACCGAAGGGTGGCCAGTGATCAACGTGACCCGGGGGCGTTTGCCCAGCGCATCTAGCTCGTCAAATAAATGGACACCACTGCCATCGGGCAGCATAAAATCAAGCAGGATGTGGTCAAAACTTTCTTTAGTTAGCCAGTCACGAGCCTCGGCCAGATTGGCGGCGGTCAGTACTTCGTGACCAAGAAATTCAATGATAGTACAGGCGACATCAGTAAATTCAGGATCGTCGTCAACGAGTAAAACAGTTAACACCAGATTGTTTCCCTTGCTGTAAATACATTGCCAATAAATAAACTACAGGTTATCGGCTTGGTAGGATCACACGACTATCAAATTTTTTATGTGTAATCGACTGATATAAGAACAATTTTTCTAAGAATAACATTGATGGCACATATTTAGCTACACATTACATTGTCGTCACAATGTGACTTAACAGGTAAGCGTAGATGATAAGCATGGCTATAGAGCGCTCGATGAGTTTGCATGAATTGCTCGGTCGCATGCAACATGATAATAATGAGGAAAAAATTACCTTCGGAGAATTGCTGACGGTAATGCAAAAGCGTGGGTTTGGCCCTATGCTGGCCGTGCCGGCGTTCATCTGCTCCACGCCTATCGGCGCCATCCCGGGCATCCCCACGGTGACAGGTATCACTATTTTTCTCATTTCGCTGCAAGTTTTACTGGGCCGAAATAGCCCCTGGCTGCCCGATACTATTACCAATATAGGCATCAGCCGCGACTCACTGAATAGTGGGGTGGATAGCTTTAGACCTATTGTGACCCGAGTGGATAAATTTTTAATGCCACGCTGGTTTTTTATGCGTCAGTTTTTTTTTCGAAGTCTGATTGCCATTAGTTGTGCGCTGTGTGGCTTGATGATGGTGCCGTTGGAGCTGGTGCCTTTTCTTGGCTTGGTCCCAGCCCTGGCGGTTTTCACCATGGCTATCGGCATGACCACCGATGATGGTGCCGTGGCCCTGTTAGGTTTATCGCTGGCCATTTTAGGCTTTGTGATGGGCGCGCAGCAAATTATTGAGTTAACGAGTTAACCAGTACGGAATCACGTGCGTTGAGCAGGGCATCAATCCCACTGGCCGGGGTGGGTTTTCCAAAAAAATACCCCTGGCCAATATTACATTGCATATTACGTAGCAGAGTCACCTGGCTTTGCTGTTCAATGCCTTCAGCCACCACTGTGATGTCCAGGTTGTGACACAGCGCAATCATGGCCTCAACGATTTTTGCGTCTTTATGGTTGTCGGTGACGTTGGTAATAAATGCCCGGTCCAGTTTGATGGTATGCACATTAAGTTCGCGCAGGTAGGCAAACGAGCTCATGCCGGTTCCGAAGTCATCGATAGAGGTTTTCAGGCCGAGGCGGTTAAATGCATTAATCATGCGCTGGCTTACTGCCACATCCACCATGGTCGCACTTTCGGTTAGCTCAAATTCCAGCAGGGAAGGGGTGATGCCGCTGGTGGTTAGTAACCGCTCGACAAAGGGGACAAAGGCACTGTCCATCAGATTATAGGCGGACAGGTTCACCGCCACCGGTAACGGGGTTCCCTGGTTTTCCCACTCGCGGATTTGGGCCACCGCGTTTTCCACCGTATAGCGGGTAAAGGCATGCACAATGCCGCTTTGTTCTATGAGCTCGATAAAGTACGCCGGTGACAGTACGCCTTCATCGGGGTGGTTCCAGCGTACCATTGCTTCTACCCCGGCCAGCTCGCCGTTGATCAGATCCACCTTGGGCTGATAGTACAACTCAAATTGTTTTTGTTGTAAGGCCGAGCGCAGCTGACTGCGCAATGTGACTTCTACCGTGCTGTTATAAGCCAGTCGTTCGTTATACACCTGGATCCCCAAGCGCATGCGCTTAGCCCGCAGCATCGCATTTTCTGCATTTTGCACCAGGGTTTCGACCAGATGACCATGCTCCGGTACACAGGCCACACCGATGCTGCAGCCAATTTCAAAAGCACTCTTACCGATATTCAGTGGCTCACGGCATTCATATAACAGGGTAAAGGCCCGGCTCATCACATCATCACTGGGCAGTTTGGGCATCCACACCACAAACTCATCGCTTCGATACCGGTACAACATCATCTCTTCATCGGTGATCTGGCGCAGGCGCTGCGAAAAGGCCCGCAGCAGCTTGTCACCCATATCGTGGCCCAGTGCGTCATTGATATCGCGAAAACGGTCAAGATCTAAAAAAAACAATGCACCTTGTTTATCGCTTAGATCCAGCCCAGACAGCAGTGCGTTGCGATTATACAAGCGTGTGAGATTATCAATCAGCGCCAGTTTTTCTAAGTTGCGGTTGGCACTTTCAAATCGCCGGGCAATAAATGCAGACATGATCAGCGCAGTCCACACCGACAACCAAAAGGTTAAAAACGCCGCCACCGATAAGCGGCTAATCACCCGGTCAGAAATCAGCGCCATATCTTCAGAGCGCCAAATCACTGTCAGCGCCACATTGTCTGGCGGTAATACCTCACTGTGGACGTAATACTGCTGTTCGGCTTCTTCAAAAAAGCCGGTTTGTTTAAGCGGTTGCAGGTAGGTTTGCGGAGCCAGCTGCGGGTCGCGATACAATTCCTGATTGGCCAATTCAATCAGCACAATATCATCAGCCAGAATAGACAGATCGCGGGGCACCAGCGTCGGCGGTTCGGCCTCGCCGGGATCATTAATTACCGGTGCCAGTAAGGTTTGCACATCGGTGTATTGTTCTTCAAAAGCCTGCCGTTCTAAGTCTTCCTCCATTTCCAGCAGCAGGTTATAGCCTACATAGCAAAAAATGGTGATGACCAGCAGCGACAACAAAATCGAGCCGATCAACAGCCGCTTGCGAAGATTACTGTCACTTTTTATCAGTTCGAGATTATCTGGCATCACTGGCCCAAAAGCCTGCTATCGCCACAACGTACTGCCGGTTAGCGCGCACCGGAGCAGCCGCCAGGGCTACACAGGGTTGTTTGTGCAAAATTAAGGTGTCGGGCCGACCTGGCCGTTGTACAAGCATGAGGCGCCCTTAGCAAATTGTTATTATTAGACCAATCGCACTGGCTACGGTGCGTTGGTGTTCTATGCTACTGCCTGATAGTTATAACGCTAATGCCGATTTGGTTCAATCGTCGATCCCGAAAACCACCGCAGTGCCGGGTAACTGCATCGACTGAAAGCGCAGTTCACCGATAAAGGTGCGCGCTGCCGGGCCGAGTCGGTCACCGTCTTCAAAACATAAATTGAGCAATGCACGACGCTGGCCGCCGTGCTCCACCGGCAAAGGAGCCAGACTGCCTTCATCCAGGCTCTCCTGAATCATGGCCACCGGCAGCCAGGCATAGCCCAGCCCGCGCTTGATCATGTCGATGGAGGTGCGAGTGTGGCTCACTGTCCAGCGCTGCTCTGCACCCAGCCAGCCGGCATCCGCGCGTTTTTCACTGGATGAGTCACGCACCACAATCTGGCGGTAGGATTTTAGATCTTCTGAAGTGAGAACGCGCTGATATTGATGCAGCGGATGGTCGGGGTGCGCCACCAGTAAAAACTCTATTTCGCATAAATGCTCGCTAAAGCCATTATCCAGCGCAAACGGCGAGATCGCGATATCGGCTTTGCCCTGACGGAGCAAATCATTGGCCCCTGAAAGCACAGTTTCCATGATTTCGATGCGCAATAGCGGGTATTCGTCTGACACTGTATTTAACACCCGATACAGCATTTCGGCCGGTAAAATGATATCAGCCGCGACCCGAAGCTGGGTTTCGGTACCGTGCTGCAAGCTGGCTGCCACAGCCTCGACCTTGTGCGCTTCGTCTAATAAAAAGCGGGCTCGACGTAGCATCAGGGTGCCGGCATCGGTCAGCCGGACGCGGCGGCCGTCATTTTCAAATAACGCAATCCCTAAGGCTTGTTCCAGCTTATGCACCGCATGGTGAATGGACGACTGGCTTTTATGCACAGCCTGCGCAGCCTGATTAAAACCGCCAGCCTCAGCCACGGCTTTAAACATCCGCCATTGTTCCAGGGTTGCCTTAATCATGCCCGCCTATCACACTGTTTGCTTATCAAGGCCGGTATGATGCCTGCTAGTACTGGCAAATACCAGCGCAGGGCATCCGGCTAGCCCTCAAAAGCTGCCTGGATATCTTTGATATTACTGACAATAGCGGTGACATTGGTATAGCCCATGGCGAGCAGTTGCTCTCCAGCAAGTTGCGCGCGGACGCCGGAGGCACAATGTAGATACATGGGTTTATCAGGGTTTTTGAATTGCTCAAGCACTTTCATCTCAAGCACACCCCGGGGAATAATAAAAGAAGCGGGAACCGGCGCCTCGGCCATTTCAGATGGTTCGCGCACATCAATTAAGGCACCTTTATTGTCTGCCAGCTCAGCTTTAGCCTCTGCAGCTGTGACAGTGCGCAATTCGGCAGGTAAGCCGGCTAAACGTTCCTGAATCGACTTTAACATACACTCTCCGTTGCTGATTTGACACACCACAAAATCATTAGCAAACCCTAATATGAACAAGGGCTAGGCGTAAATCCAGTGGTTATCTTTAGATTGTCATATTTGTGCGATAAACGCACTTGTGCGAGATCTAAACACGCGTTTCAATATGCCTTTATAACAAACATTACGTTGCCTGAATGTCTGCTATTTACGAAACAAAAAACAATGATGTTATTTTAGAGTACGTTGACGAAGCTGAGCAATTTTTAAAATTGCTTGCCAACAAGACACGCCTGACGGTGTTGTACTCGTTAATCGGCCAGGAGTTGTCGGTTTCAGATTTGCTTACTCGGATCAATGTGACTCAGCCGGTTTTGTCACAACATCTGGCGCTGCTTCGCGAAGCCCGGGTGGTGGCCACACGCCGTGAGGGTCAGGTAATTTTTTATCGCCTGACCGATGAGCGGGTGGCCGAGGTCATCAATTTAATTAACAGCTTTTTTGATTCCCAGGATTAACTCTAAACCAGTTTGGCGGGGTCGAGCAATGCTTTAAGCTCGTTCTCGTCAAGCTCGGTCATCTCTTTTGCGACCTCCAGAATGTCGCGCTGCTCCTCATACGCTTTCTTGGCGATTTCCGCACCTTTTTCATAGCCGATTTTCTGATTCAACGCTGTGACCAAAATTGGATTTTTCGACAGCACCTTGGCGACCTGATCCTGGTTGACCTCAAACGTGGCGATAGCCTTGTCGGCCAGATGCTCACAGGAATTGCTCATCAGCTCGATGCTCAGCAGCAGATTCTGGCCAATCAAAGGCAACATCACATTGAGCTGAAAATTACCGGACTGTCCGGCCACCGTTACTGCGGTGTGATACCCCATGACCTGCGCGCATGCCATGGCCACGGCTTCTGGGATCACCGGATTCACCTTACCGGGCATGATACTGCTGCCTGCCTGCAATTTAGGCATGGCAATTTCGGCCAGGCCGGCCAGCGGGCCGCTGTTCATCCAGCGCAGGTCATTACTGATTTTCATCAGCGAGGCAGCCAGCGTGTTTAACTGGCCGGCCAATTCCAGCGCTGTATCCTGAGCCGAAATAGCAGCAAAATGATTATCGGTAACCGAAAACGACAGGTCGAGCTGGCGGCTTAACGCCGCGCAAACCCGGCCGCCAAATTCTTCGTGCGTGTTGATGCCTGTCCCCACCGCGGTACCGCCGATGGCTAACCGAGTCAGGCGGGTGAGGGTATCATCCAGGCGCTGGCGGTTTTGCCGCAGCTGCGCGCGCCATCCGGATAGCTCCTGGCCAAAGGTAACCGGCATGGCATCCATCAGATGAGTGCGGCCAGTTTTGACCACCTCTTGTAAGCTGTCGATCCGCTGGCTTAACACCTCATCAATATGATTGAGCGCCGGCAGCAGGCAGCGCTGTAACTGTAAAGCTGCGCTGACATGAATGGTGGTGGGGATCACATCGTTGGAGCTCTGTCCCATGTTCACATCATCATTGGGATGGATGCGATGGGTACCTTGAGAGGCCAGGGTGGCAATCACCTCGTTTGCATTCATATTGGTGCTGGTGCCGGAACCAGTTTGAAATACATCTATCGGGAACTGCACATCATGCTCGCCGGCGGCCACCGCCATGGCGGCTTTATGAATCGCTTCGGCACGGTCGTTGTCGATCAAGCCCAGTTCCTGGTTGGCTGTAACACAGGCGGCTTTGACATAGCCTAACGCATGAATAAATGCCGCTGGCATGCCAGTATGACTAATAGCAAAATTTTCTACCGCCAGAGCGGTTTGTTTTTGATAAAGCGGTTCGGCCATGACTTACTCCGTGTCGGTAATGATCGATTTAAGGTAGGCTGCATCGCCCAGCCGGTCCATATCAATCTCGGGTTTATTCATTAGCTCATCATGGCTCAGATTGACATGAACTTTGTGGCTGGACCAGTCGATGTTTTTTATATCGCGCGGAGCAATGGCCAGCTTTTTACCGCCGGGCAACCAATTGCGGGTATCGATGATTAACAAGTGCAGCGCCCAGCCACTATGGTCAAAAATGAAGTCGGTGATGTGGCCTACGTCGTCATCAGCGGTGGCCACGTCATAACCGTGTACCTCATTGCACGAACGCAAATGATTAGTGTGCTCGGCGGTTTTGTTTTCCACTTGCTGACTGACTTCTTTATCGGCCAGTTCGGTGGGGTGAGCAAAATCTCCCCAGGCGCCCGGGCCAATCCAGTAATAGCCGTAGCCAAAATAAGTAAACAGGGTTTCTTCGTATTCCCGTGACACAGGTTTGTGCTCATCAATAGACGGGCTGTCTTTGAGCTCCTGTGATGACATATTGATGGTTAGCCATTGCTCGTCAGTGTCTACCTTGGCGACCGAGATCGGTGAAATCACCACTTTGCGGCTCATTGGCAGCCAGCTATTGGTGTCTGCCACTATATAGCGGGCAACATAATCCTGGTCATCGAACAGAATGTCTTTGCACTTACCGATGTCACCGTCGGTGGCATGGATCGAATAGTGGGTAATTTGTTTGTGTGAAATCATGGTGCCGCACTCCCTCATAATGTCCCTGGCGCAGTCACACCATAGGTGCACTGCGTATAAAGCAACTATTGGTAAATTCGTGATAAGGAACACGAAAGATCACCTGAGAGGCGGTGAGGGCGAGGCGCTGCAAGATAGTATGCAGGCTAGATTGCTCCAGCCTGCATCCAGGGTGAGGACTAACCGGCTACATCATACTCGTCGGCAGAAAAATCTTCATCAAAATCAGGCTGATTACTGGCCGAACTATGTAGGGTGTAAAAATGCCGTTTGCCCCGTGCCAGCCGCACGTATTTGAGCCAGGCTTTTTCTAACACAGTGTGCGCGGCCTGGATCCCTTGCATCACCTCGATAAAATGGGTTTCATCCAGGGTCTGTGGCGTCAGTTGCTGCTGTTCCAGTGCCAGCAGTGTATTGCCATAACGGGTCAGCAGATCCGCTTCTGTGATACTGAAATCACCGGACTTGCGAAAACCATAAGGAAATTTTGCACGATCAGCAAACGGTTTGGTTGCAGGGCGAATATCAGGAGTATTCATGAGTGTTCTCTTCTCAACAAGGGGTTTCAAAGCACCTTTTAGAAGAAATCTCGGTAAAATTAAAACAAATTTTTTTGTCCTTTGACACAAAAAAATGTTTTCAAGAAAGCGGGCTGGAAAGCCTCATAAAAATGGTATGAAATGATGCGGTTAGGCGAAAACCCAATCTATGATTAACGAGCCTGACAAACATTTAGATTGCCAGTAGATGCAAAAAATTTTTAATCGTTACGATGATTAATATTTGTTTTAAATTTGACCAATAGCACAGATAATTAGTTTGTCATTAATAAACAAGAGACAGCAATGAGCAAAGACTATCGTTACCAGCGGGACGAATGGGACTCGGTAGAAGATGAAGACACGCACGGTAAAAAACATACCGATCGTCGTCATCAGGTAAAAACTAAACAGAGAAGGGACGAGCAACGACGCGAAAAGCAACGTCGTTTGCATCAGGAAAGCCCTTGATGGTTACCGGGAACTGAATTCCCGGGATTTTACCAGTAAAACGTTTTACAAATCTGCACTTATGTGACAGCTTTACGGGCATGTATTAATACAATGCCCGTAAAGCATGGATATTCGTTTTTTATCGACCTTTATCGAAGTGGCTAATACCCGTCATTTCGGCAAAGCTGCGGAAAACCTCTTTCTCACGCAGTCAGCCGTGAGTGCCCGAATCAAACTGCTGGAAGAATATTTTCAGACCACGTTATTTATCCGCCATCGTAATAGTATCCAGCTCACTCCAGCCGGCCAGAAATTGTTGCCGTATGCGCATCAGCTCAGCGATACGCTTAATGACGCCAAACGCGAACTGCAGTTGCAGTCGGGTGAGTATGTGGTGTGTGGGGCTACCCAGCTGGCCAGTGAACTGCAGCTGACCGAATCCTTGTCCTGCATTCATGATGCCTTTCCAGACTGGTCGGTAAAAGCTGAAGTACTGACATTAGATAATTTGCTGCGTCAATTGCACGAACGGGTGATTGATGTTGCGTTTTCGTCTGAGCCGTTAAAATCAGAAGAAGTATTCAGCCGCCCGCTTAGTTCCGAAGCCTTAGGCCTGTACGCCATCAATCGCAGTGCCGACCAGGAGGTTCAGGCGGCCGACTTTATTGCTATCGACTGGGGCAGTAAGGTCAGTGAACAAGTTTTGTTACATTTTCCTGCCTTACGTGAAGCCAAATTACGCACCAACTCCTTACAACTGGCCTTGCGCGCGTTGGACGAAGAGGGCGGCTTAGCAGTATTACCGCAAACGCTGGCTACCGGCCATCCACGCTGGACCTGTGAGTTGTTGCGACCGCTGGACGATGTTACCGCCAGTGTTTATCTTAGCCATCTCAAAACAGTCAAACGGTCCACACTGACCCAGCTTATCGATGCGGTCATCGCGCACGCCAATCCCACGCCAGCACAATAGTTGCTGCTAGACAGTAAATAGATTAAGTTAATTTTTGCCCAGGGCAGTATGGCTGCCCTGTTTTTATTTACCAGCCTCGTATTTGAAAGGAATTCGTATGAAAAAACTGACGTGCGTGCTTGCCGCGGCCTGGTTGAGTGGGTGTCAGTCGCCCGAACCAGCGGAAAACGAACTGACTCAATCCAGTTCGCTGAGTGTCCCTGTGGTGTACGAAACATTGGACAATGGCTTAAAAGTGGTGGTGTCAGAAGATCACACCGCGCCCATTGTTACCATTGGGGTGTACTACAATATCGGCTTTCGAATTGAGCCGCAGGATCGCACCGGTTTTGCGCATTTGTTTGAACATATGATGTTCCAGGGCTCGAAAAACCTGCCCAAAGGCGAATTTGATAAGCTGGTTAACGGCAACGGGGGCATCAATAACGGCTCGACCCGGTTTGATTTCACCAATTACTACGAGGTTGTGCCGGCGCATACCCTGGAAACCTTTTTATGGGTAGAGGCAGACCGGATGTCGGGGTTGAATATTACCCAGGCAGAACTGACCAATCAGCAAGGTGTGGTGAAAAACGAAGTTAAAGTGAATGTGCTCAATCGCCCGTATGGCGGCTTTCCCTGGATTGATATGCCGCAACTGGCCTTTGATAACTGGTATAACGCGCATAATTTTTATGGTGAGCTGAGTGACCTGGATGCTGCCACCTTAGAAGATGTTGATGCGTTTTTTGATAAATATTACACCCCCAACAATGCAGTGTTGGTGGTGACCGGGGATGTCGACCCGGCCCAGACCATGGCCTGGGTAAAGCAATACTTTGCGGACATTCCGGCCGGTCCGGCAGTGACGTTGCCTGATATCAGTGAAGCGCCGCAACAGCAAGCACGTTTTGCTAGTCGCGTGGACCCGTTGGCGCCTAAACCGGCCTACGCCATCGCTTATCGCATGCCGCCTAAGAACAGCACTGAATTTTATGCTCTGGGACTGATCGACCAGTTGTTACTGCAAGGTGAAGACAGCTTGTTGTATCAACAGCTGGTGGAAGAGCATGCAGTGACCAGCTCAGTAAATGGTGGGATCAACTTATTGGGTAACATGTTTAACTACAATGGTCCGATGCTGTGGACCGCTTCGTTTCAATATGACCAGGAAACTGGACTGAATAAGATCCAGGAACTGGTGCAAGATGCGGTGGCTCAGTTGCAACAAGACCTGGTGAGCGAAGATGCCTTACAACGAGCCAAGGTCAAATTGCGCTCAGATTTGTATGACACGCTGGATGGCAGCTATGGCATTGGCAAACTGGATTTGCTGGCCACCCTGGCATTGTTTGAAGACAACCCTCAGCGTATCAATCAGCTGGAAGCCGAATTTGAAAAGATAACGCCGGAGGATATTCAGCGCACCGCCCAGCAGTGGCTGGCGCCAAATAACCGGTCAGAATTTGTTATCGAAACCGCACAAGGGCAGGGAGAATAGCCATGATTAAGCAAATTTTTCAGTACGGTGTGGTATTGGTCAGCTTAGCGGGAGCTCCACTGAGTATTGCACAGCCACTTGAGCAACCGCCGAAGCCAGGTAAGCCCAAAGACTTTACCTTGCCTGAACGTCAGCAGGTGACCCTGCAAAATGGCATGCAAGTGACCTTTATTCCTTATGGCAGCACGCCCAAAGTGTCGATGGCACTGCAGTTTGATACCGGCAATGCGTATGATGACACGCTCAATGGCCTATCGGATCTGACCTTTGAATTGTTAACCAAAGGCACATCGCAGATGGATGCTGGTGAGATTGCCCGTGCTGCCGCCGGCATGGGAGGCGAGCTAAGCACGTCGGTGGGCATGCATAGTAGTGCCCTTTATTTGGAAGTGCTTAGCGATTCGGCTATCCCGGCAGCGCAGTTATTGGCGCAGGTCGCCACCGAGTCAGTATTTGCCGAAGCCGCGTGGGAAAAAGCCCGCGCCAACATGGCCCGGCGCGCACAACTGTTACGGGCGCGTCCGCAGTTTACCGCCAGCGAAGCTTTTATGCAGGATATGTATCCGGATCACCCGTACAGCATGATGTTTCCTACCGAAGAGCAAATCAGCCAGCTTGAGTTAGCAGCGGTGCAGGGATTTGCTGACGAGGCGCTGGTGGCACAGCGTGCGCACCTGTATGTGGCCGGGGTATTCAACCAGCCGGCCTTGCACGCAGCCATCGCCGAAGCTTTTGGTGAAATGCCAGCTGGCAGCGTCGCGCCGGCGATTACTGCCCCGCCTGTGACCAGGACACCCACCTTAACTGTCATCGACCGCCCGGATGCGCCACAATCCACCATCCGCCTTGGGACACGCACACTGCCACCCAGTCATCCGGATTACATCAGCCTGACGGTTACCAATACTTTGCTGGGCGGCATGTTTTCCAGCCGGATCACACAAAATATCCGTGAAAACAAAGGGTACACTTACTCGCCAAGTAGCACAGTGTCTGAGCAAGTGGATAGCTCGGTGTGGTATCAGGCGGCGGATATCCAGGCTGAAAGCACCGGCGAAGCGCTCAATGAGATCATCAAGGAGATCACCCGATTGCAGCAGGAACAACCTGATCCGAACGAGCTGCAAGGGGTAAAAAATTACATGGCTGGCATTTATGTGCTACGAAATTCCAGCCGTTACGGGCTGATTGGCCAACTGATTTATTTGGACACCCACCAGTTGCCCGAGACCCGGTTGACTGAGTATGTGTCGCTGGTCAATGCAGTTTCTGCCGAAGCGTTACAACAAAGAGCGCAAAGCGAGCTGGATTTAGCTACAATGTCGCTCGTTGTGGTAGGTGACGATGCACAGATGAAATCTGAATTGGATCAAGTGCAGGGCCTGCCGGTTATTCAAACTATAGGACAATGATATGGCGTTAGATGAACATCCGCTGCTGGGTGTAAGTGCATCACTGCGGTTGCAAGAAACCATTGCGGGCATCAAAGAAAATCAGAAAGTATGGATTTTGAAAGATGCAGATGGATGCGTGATGTTGAGCACGGATGACGAAGACGGAGTTCCTGTGTGGCCGGATGCCGGTATGGCATTGCTGTGGGCCACAGAAGACTGGGCCGATTGTGAGCCGATGTCAGTGTCGCTTGAGGACTGGTTAAAAAAATGGACCCCTGGACTTATGCAGGACGAACTCACCGTAATGATTTGCCCGGTACCCGGCGAAGACGGCGAGGTGATGGAGCCTGATGAGCTGGCCGAAAAGCTGATGTAATTAAGCATTTCTTAAAATGCCCTGCAATTGCAGGGCGTTTTTTTATCTGCATGGGGACAGCCACTGGCTTAAGTGGACACTCACCCGGCACACTTAATGTTGACCGACCTGGACAGTCATCCTCAGGTCACACAAATCGATCATCATCTTTTTGATTTTTAAAGGGATTTTGGTTTAACAAGTGATTTTTTCGTGCGACATGTTAAAGTGCTCATGATTGTGTGACTTTATTTTGCAGGTCACTGCAATACCCCCATAGGGCGCAAGCGCTTTTCTAGCTATCACAAACAATGTAGTAGCCTACAGCGATTCAACTGAGTGCAAACTTTTTTAATTCAGCAATTTTCGTCTGGCGCATGGCAGGCTGATCAGATTGCCAAATTTGGACTCAATATTGCGGATAAAATCCAGCCAGTGAGCGGGTGATAATTTTGTCAATAACGGGTTCTTTTGTGGTCGTCGAGATTTTGAGGTCGGCTGGACCAGCATCAAATTTAGTAGAGCCAGATAATCCTGCCACCGAATGGGTAAGTTTGCGGGGTTAGATACTTCTGAGGTAAATTGAGCTAACTGACGCGCACGTTTTGACTGTGCCAGGCGGTATTTGATGCTTGTGTGATCAGAGGTTTCCAACGAAGTCGCGATCCCTGCACGAATCGGGTTTAAGTCAACGTATGCCATACAAGCTGCGACTGCTGCTTCATCCAGCAGAGCTTGGGATTTGAACCGTCCCTCCCAAAACCGCCCGGTACAATCGTCTTCTTTATTCGCTTTGCGTGCGATGTACTCATTTAGCAAGCGCATAAACCAACTGATGCTGGAGAGTCGTTCTCTAAGCTCTTTAACCATCTGGCTAACTGTTTCTAGCTCAGTCTGGCTAAGTGCTTGTCGTAGAACCGGGTCCAAAAATTTCACGCAGCAGGGCGCGGGTTTGTGTAAGCGATACCAGCGCCGCAGCACTTCTTCATCACTCCACGTTGCCGCATGCGCCAACTGAACCTGCAATACCAGATGGGTGTGATTGTGCATCACAGCAAAAGCACAGACATCAATAGCAAATATCTGGCTTAGCAGGAGCAACCGGTTTTCTACCCATTGGCGGCGGTGCTCAAAAGATCTTCCGGTATGTAAGTCTTTACCACACAGGTGGGCACGGCGCACACAACGTGACACACAATGGTAAAATGGCGTCCGAGCTATGTCGATAAGTCTGCTTCGGGGTAAAGGCACGGCACGGTCCTCAGTGGATGAATGGTGCTGTATTTTCATCCGGCTTAACATGTTTTGTCACCTGACCGATATGTCTGTTTGTCGCCGCTAAGTCACAACAGTTTGCACCTTACTTGTATAAAGAGAGGATGCTGTCGCGGGCCAATGCGCTGGTGGATGTCCAGGTTCAATGTTCAGGTTCAATGGGTGGGTGTCCATGTATTAACCAGTGGATGTCCAAGTTCAATGAGTAGGTGTCCATGTTTTAACCAACAATGAGAACGCTTTTTGCCTGGTCGGTGCGAGGCCCACTGAGATCTTTGCACAGGGAATATGCGTTTATACCCAAAGAGTCATTATAAAGGAGCCACAATGTATACTGAGCAACCTACTATGCACGACCTGTTCACCCAGTTAGGTCTGGATGCCTCGGATGAGGGCATTGATAAATTCATCGAAGATCACAAAGGCATGAACAAGAGCCGACATATTGAAGAGGCTCCATTTTGGAATGCTTCCCAGTGTGCGTTTTTAAAACAAGCCATTGACGAGGATGCTGAATGGGTGGTGATCATCGATGATCTTAATGCGCAATTGCATCATGACCAGTCCGGTCAGTAAGTTGAGCACAGGGTAATCTGCGATATTGTTGTAACTGAAACACTTTTACACACTTTTACAGCACAAAAAGCTGCAGCAAACGTGTGCTCACGTGACATTACAGGGTACTATCGATACGTTCTCACAGTGAATATCAATAAGGACCTGTAATGTCACGTAAAATCAGCCTGCTCGCTGGTGCGGTTATATTGTCTCTCAATACACCGGTGCTGGCCAAAGAAGGAATGTACACGCCTGAACAATTGCCACTTATCAGTGGAGATCTGAAGCAAACCGGGTTGGAAATTGCGCCCGAATCACTTAGCGATCTTACCGAGTTTCCTATGGGCGCCATTGTTTCATTAGGTGGCTGCTCAGCATCATTTGTTTCTGATACTGGCCTGGCCGTTACCAACCACCACTGCGCCCGTGGTTCAGTGCAATATAACTCAACCCCCGAAAATAACTATCTGGAAGAGGGCTTTTTGGCTAAGTCCTATGAGCAGGAATTACCTGCTGCGCCAGGCACCAGAATGTGGGTCACGGTTGAATTTTCTGATGTTACAGACACCATCCTAGGCGGGTTAGACAAGGATTTATCGGGCCGTGATCGCTTTGATGCAATTGTGAATAATCAAAAAGCATTGATCGCCGAGTGCGAATCAGAGCCGGCTTTTCGCTGTTCAGTGCCCTCCTTCTACAATGGCAAAGAATACAAGCTGATCAAGCAACTGGAAATTCGTGATGTGCGTATCGCCTATGCACCAGCGGACTCGGTGGGTAAGTACGGCGGCGATGTAGACAACTGGATGTGGCCACGCCACACCGGTGATTTTGCATTTTATCGTGCCTATGTCGGCAAAGACGGCAAGCCGGCTGATTATGCTAAAGACAATGTGCCATATGAGCCAGAGCATGTGCTCAAGGTGTCTGCTGCAGGGCTGGAAGACGGTGATTTCGTCATGGCAGCAGGGTATCCCGGCTCAACCAATCGTTATGCTCGCCTGGTCTCTGTGAAGCACATGTTTAACTGGTTGTACCCAACTTACCTGGATCTGATTGAAAACTGGATTGGCACCATCGAGCAAGCAGCGCCCGAAGGCAGTGAAGCCCGCATTAAATACGAAGCGCTCTTGGCTGGCCTGAATAACTTTCTTAAAAACACCAAAGGCCAGATTGAAGGCGCGCAGCGTGTCGGCTTGGTGGAGCGTCGTGCTCAGCGTGAAGCGCAGCTCAATACATGGCTGGAAGAAACGCCCCAAGGCGAAAGCCGTCGCGCGCAGATTGATAAATTGGATGCGGTAGCCGAAGAGCAGGCAGCCTTGAGCCAGCAAACATTCTGGTACAACAACCTGACGCGGCCTCAATTGCTTAATGCTGCACAACGACTGTACCGCAATGCTATTGAGCAGCAAAAACCGGATCAGGCGCGGGAACCGGGTTATCAGGAACGTGACCAGAGCCGCTTAAAAGAAAGTATGCAACGTATTGACCGGCGCTTTGATGCTGGTGTTGATAAAGCAATCTGGGCGTCATTTATCAGTGAGTATCTGGACCAACCGGCCACCGCCCGTGTGGCGTCATTTGATAAAGCGTTAGGGCTGACTGGTAATCCGTCTGACGCTGATGTAGAGCGCATCTTAGACCAGTACTACACGCAAACTACGCTGGATGAAGAAGCACAGCGCCTGGCTATGTTGAAAAAGACACCTGAGCAGCTGCGTAGCAGCGATGACCCGTTTATGCAGCTGGCAGTGGCTTTGTATGATACAGAAATGGCCAATGAAGACCGGGAAAAAACATTATCTGGCGAAGCCAAGGCACTAACACCCATTTATATGCAAGCGATTATCGACTGGCAGCAAGCGCAGGGCAGTGTCGCTTATCCGGATGCGAACAGTACGTTGCGCGTGACGTATGGTAATGTGCTGGGTGGCTCACCAAAAGATGGGTTGATCTACGAGCCCTTTACCCGTCTGCAAGGCATCGTTGAGAAGGACACCGGGCAGCATCCCTTCAATGCCCCGGACAAACAGCTTAGGTTAATTAAGCAAGAAAAGTATGGGCCGTATAAACTGGATTCTATCAACAGTGTTCCGGTTAACTTCTTATCTGATCTCGATTCGACCGGGGGCAACTCAGGCTCGGCGACATTAAATGGCCGCGCAGAATTGGTCGGATTGTTGTTTGACGGCACTTTCGAAAGTGTTAACTCGGACTGGGATTTTGACCCGAAAACAACGCGTACCATCCATGTCGATACCCGTTACATGTTGTGGGTAATGGAGTATGTTGATGGCGCAACAAACCTGATTGATGAGATGACCATCATCCAAAATCAGTAGTTAGCTTAACTTGAAATTGATGTAAAAAAGGCAGGCTCGACCTGCCTTTTTTATGTCAGATGATCAACAAATTGACACTTCGCCGTGTTTAGCGCGTAATCACGCTCAAGGCATGTGTAATTATAGGGAGAAAGTTATTTCACTACTCAATCCCGGTCCAGACGACCTGTGGTTTGTTCCCCTAGGAGGAACAGGAGAGATCGGCATGAACATGAACTTGTATGGTCATGACGGGCAATGGCTGATGGTTGATTGTGGGGTAAGTTTTGATGAACCGTTACACGCGTCTGGTAATGGAGAAAAGGCGCTGTTGCAAAGTACGCGATTTGATATCGTGGCCGCCGACCCAACGTTTATTACCCAGCAGCGGGACAATCTGGTTGGCCTGGTTATTACCCATGCTCACGAGGACCATGTGGGTGCTGTTCCATATTTGTGGCCGCGCCTGCGCTGCCCGGTCTATACCACGCCATTTACCGCTGAGGTGCTACGTCGCAAGCTTGCTCAGGTGGGACTAAGCGGCAAGGTACCTATTATCGAAGTTGACACGCTTTCGCCATACCAAATAGGCCCGTTCACGCTGCAATGGCTGGCTGTAACTCATAGCATTCCTGATCCCTATGCCCTGAAAATCTCCACGTCTGCGGGGCAGGTGCTGCATACAGCGGACTGGAAAATCGATGCCCAGCCTGTGACTGGTGCACCGTTTAATCCGGCGCTTTATAGCCGGCTGCAGCAGGAAAATATTCTGGCGCTGGTGGGCGACTCCACCAATGCGACCAAGCCCGGCTTTTCAATTTCAGAGCGCAACTGTTATGACGGGCTGCTGGCAACCATCCGTCCGCGTACCGGGCGCGTGGTGGTGGCCTGTTTTGGCAGCAATGTGGCGCGGCTGATTTCGTTAGCAAAAATTGCTCAGGCAACTGGCCGCTATATGGCGCTGTACGGACGCTCACTGTTAAATATGTATAGCATTGCCCAACAACAAGGTATCTGGCCAAAAGAATTGCCGTTAATTGCTCCTGAACATATGGGATATTTACCGCCCGAAGAAGTGCTGGCCGTGGCCACCGGTAGCCAGGGAGAACCACGTGCAGCGCTTAGCCGGATGGCCAGAGATAGCCATCATCAGCTGGTGCTGGAAAAAAATGATCTGGTCATTTTTTCCAGCATAGTAATCCCCGGCAACGAGGCCGCGGTTTCCCGGTTGGTCACGCAACTGGATGGCCTGGGTGTCGATACACTACAAAGCGCCGAGAGTTCATTGCCTATTCATGCCAGCGGCCATCCTTGTCAGGAAGAGTTAGCTCTCATGTATCAGTGGGTACAGCCACAAATCGCAATTCCAGTTCACGGCGAATCCGAGCATTTACAAGCGCATGCCGATGTGGCGGGCCGAGTTGGCATCAAAAAACGTTATGTAGGTTTAAATGGCGACCTTTACAAACTTGCCCCGGTAAGCGGAATCCGACGGCAGGTGATCAAAACAGGCCGGATCCCCATCCAATTTGAACAGTAACTTCGGGCGCAGCCCCGTGTTGCGCGTACTTTTCACTGGACACCTGCAACCACTGGACACCCACAGATAATTGGCAGCGCCAAGTGCAAAGATAGAGCCCCTGGCGCACTTCGAATATTGCAAACATATCTCGCAAGAAAAAAGGGCGAAGACAATCATCGTCGGGCACCGCGCCGTGAGAATCAAATAGTTGTTAGCGACTTATAAATGGCGAAACCTGGGTATCGAATGCTACAAAAAGTGTATGTCCAGATATTCATGGTGACTGTCCAATATCGAATGCGCAGGGGAAAGGCAGATCGTGAGCCAATTTAGAACGGTGTGTGTCCAAAATCAAAAGCGCATCGAGTTTCAATTTAAAATTGTGTTTCCAGCATCAAAAAGCGCATGGGTGTCCAAGTTCGAAGATATGGCTGTCCAAAGTTGAAGCCACGCAGCTGCGGGTTGTGCTTAAAGTCGCAGGTGCAATGCATGTGGATTTTGGTATGATACCGACTGTCGTGGATTTTTTACGCAATGTGTGCAAGGTAGTATGTGAATAAGGTCACTGGTTTTCACAAGCGCTCGAGACAAAATTGGTTGAGTTGGTGGTTGTCCGTTTGGTATTGCACACTGTTCACTTGGGTTGGCGCAGGAAGCGTAGCGCAGGCGTCGCCGATCATCTCTCAGCTGAATTTACCGGTTCTTTCCACTCAGCAGGGCTTAAGTCAAGACACCATCAATGATGTCATCATCGACAACGCCGGCTTTGTGTGGATTGCCACCGATGGCGGTTTGAATCGATGGGACGGGCAACATATTTTGTCCATCGACGGGCCGGATAATATCTTTGTTAATGCCAGTATCAAAAAACTGTTTTTAGACAGCCGCGACCGGTTATGGATCAGCACCGCCAATTCCGGGGTTTACACGCTCAATCTCGCCACTGGTACGGTTACCCAGCAAGTCCTGCGTCCGGCACTCAACTCCACTGGTTGGGCGCAAAGTGCTCAGGATTTTCGTGAAACCGCAGACGGCGATATTGTGCTGGCGCTGGACCACGAAGTGCTTAAAGTATCAGCTGATTTGGTCCATCACGAAGTCAGATTCACTCTGCCACAGGTAATGCGTGAACGCCATGAGGGGATTCGGGCGGTACATTTGGGCGAAACCTATACCTATATTGCGTCGACTCACGGGGTATTTGCCAAACACCGAACCCGCCCGACTGCTGAGCCGCTGGTGCTGGATTATTTGGGCCAGGTGCCGGCCAATATGGCCAATCAAAACGCAAAGTTTCTCCATACTGACTCCGACGGACGGCTGTTTATAGGCACTGTGGAGGGGCTGTACATGGCGCCTCAGGCGCAGGTGGAGCGCGCTTTGCAAACCCGTCAGCCCGTCAACTTTGACGTAATCATGGCGCAGCAAAATGTGTGGAAGATCATTGAGCGTGACGCTGGAGGTTTCTGGGCTGCCACTAATAATGGATTGTTTTCACTAACTCAGGATCTTCAAGGCAATTGGCTGACGCTGCATCTGTTACGTGCCCAGCATGGTCAACAGGACCTGGCAAAAAGTAAAATCCGCACCATGACTGTCAATGCTTTGGGGAATCTATGGCTGGGCACAGAATTAGGAGGGCTGATGTATTGGCGGCCAGAAAATCAGCAAATTACCCACATTCAAAATACCGTCTCTGAACCACCGGTGCTGACCAATAATATCATCTGGGCGCTGCATCAGGATGCCGCCGGTATTTTGTGGGCGGGTACCGCCAATGGCCTGACCCGGCTGGATCTTGAAACATTGCAGTCTCAGTTTTATCTGCGCAAGCAGGGCGAGTATTTTGACGATGATGCGGTGCATACTATCCATCCGGCTGGGGAGGACAAGCTGATTCTGGGCACCCAAAGTGGCCTGAAGTTGTTTGATAAATCCAGCGGCACCACAGCGTCGCTACCGACGCAGAACCCGGCCGACCAGAAAATTCTTGATGGGTATCTGTACGGCAGTGCAGTGGATGCCAAAGGCCGGTTGTACTTTTTAACCCATGATTTTTACCGTTACTTACCGGCGGAGCAACGGCTTGAAAAATTGGAATTTTCCGGCGATGTGCCGGATGTCACCCAGGTCAGTCAGTTTTTGGGTACCTCAGAGCGCCTGGACGGGCAGATGCTGTTATCCTCGTCAGAGGCGGTGTGGTTGGTTGATCCGGAGACCTTACAGGCACGCCAGGTGTATCAGTATTTGCCGGTAGAAAAGCACAGCGATGCCACCGTCACCTCGTGGGAAGTGGATGAAAACCATGTTTTGTGGCTGGGTTTTCCGCGCTTTGGCATTGTGGGTGTCCAGATGGAAACCGGACAGGTGGTGGAGCGCTTCAACACCTCTAATTTGCTTAGCACAGATGTGGTTTATAATGTCACCGCCGATAGCAGCAACCATCTTTGGTACAGCTCTCATCAAGGAGTCTACCGCTTTTCGCCGCGCCAGCATTTGTTGCAGGACTTTGCCTTCGGCCGCGAACTCAATGTGTCAGAGTTTAATAGCGGAGCAGGCACCAAATTAGCCGACGGTCGGATTGCTTTTGGCTCAACCCGCGGCATTGCTATTTTTACACCACAACCTGCCAGCGAGGCCTCGATGTCCCGGCCCACCGTGCCTTTAGTCATTAGCAATTTGAGCGTTGGCTCACGCTCGTTATCGCTCCCTTTGCAAGACTTGGCCGGCACCCATTTAGCGCTTGATCACGATGACTATGGGCTCACTATCTCATTCACCCACGCGTTGCGCAGTTTCAATCACACCGACAGCTATGCGTATACTCTGCTGCGCGATGATCAGGTGATCAGTCGGTCGCTAACCTCTGATGGTCGCGCTGCATTTGCCTTTCTGGCCCCAGGCGAATATCGCTTTGAAGTGGCCCCGGTGGTGGATCGATTTGATTATAAAATAACGCCTGCGCATATTACCTTCACCATCGCTCACGCGCCGCTTCGCTCGCCAGCTGCGCTGGCTCTTTACGCTGCCATTGTCGTGCTGCTAATGGCGCTATTTGGCTGGTACCGGCGGTATCAAAATCGGGTCAAGGCGCAGACTCAGCGCCAGCTGCAAATCATGGGCGAAGCATTTAGCCAGACCCGTGACTGGGTAATTGTATTTGATCCCAACTTAACCCCGGTGGCCGCCAATACCGCCTTTTGTCGGGCGTTTGCCCTGGCCGATAATGAGCGTCAGCAAACTCAGGCGCTGATCGACTTATTCCGCAACAAGCGTCGCCTGGCCCACCAATTACAGCAACCGTTACTGGCGCTGGCCCCCGGCGGTTACAGTCAGCGTGAAACCCGGCTCACAGCAGCCGATGGCCTGCATCATGATGTGATCATTGATGCTACCGCCGTGGCCGATGAGGGCGGTCAGCCCCATACCGACCATTATCTGGTGGTGATCAGTGATATTTCCCAACAGAAAGCGGCTGAGCGCCAGTTAATGCGTCTAGCCCGTTACGACAGCCTGACCGGCCTGGCCAACCGCAGCCTGCTGCTGGAAGATTTGCAACAGGCGCTGGAGGGGGCAGCCGAGCATCAACGCCGCGTGGCAGTCTTGTTTGTAGACCTGGACCGCTTCAAAGGTATCAACGACAGCCTGGGTCATGACCAGGGTGACCAATTGCTTAAAATTGTGGCCGAGCGCATGGTTGCGGCTGCCAGCCCGGAAGATACTGTGGCCCGGCTGGGAGGCGATGAATTTGTCATCGTGCGGCCGCAAATGGAATCTGAACAGCTCATCAACAGTTTTGTCGGCCAGCTTATTGCCGCTATCGAAACACCCATCGCGCTGGGCGATGAGGTGCTATGTATCTCTTGCAGCGTGGGCATTTCATTTTACCCGGAAGATGCCCAGACCCCGGCCGAGTTGTTAAAACAGGCTGATGTAGCCATGTATACCGCTAAGAAAAATACCGTCGACGGCTTTGTCTATTTTACCCGCGACATGAATGACCGGGCCAAAGACCTGATGCTGCTGGAAAACAAGGTCAAACTGGCGTATCAGGAAGGGCGTTTTTATAATGTGTATCAACCCATTGTAGATACCGCGGCTGGCAAGATTGAAGGGGTGGAGCTGCTGTTGCGCTGCCACAGTGCCGATGCGCCCATGTCCCCGGGCGAATTTGTGCCGGTCCTGGAGCAGCTGCGCTACATTGTAGATGTTACCCGCAAAGCCATTGTGCGGGCACTGGATGATGTGGCGGCCTGGCGCCAGCTGGGCTTTGAAGGCTATGTGTCTATTAATATCTCGGCGCTGCATTTTAAAGCAGAACTGTATCTGGACCTGTTGCGTCGGATGATGTACGCCCGTGGTCTTAACGAATCTGCCATGCGTTTTGAAATCACCGAAGGTTTGCTGATGGATGACACCGCCTTTGCCATGGCCCAGATTGCGCAATTTCAGAAGGCAGGCTTTACCTTCTCGCTGGATGATTTTGGCACCGGTTATTCATCGTTAAGCTATCTAAAAAACTTTTCGTTAGATGTGCTGAAAATCGACCGCAGTTTTGTCGAGGATATTGAATCCGATGAAATGGCTGCCGCCCTGGTAAAAACCTCTATTCAGCTGGCCGCCACCTTTGGTATGGATTGCGTGGCCGAAGGCGTGGAAACGGCGTCGCAGGCAGCGTTGCTCAACCGTCTTGGTTGCCGTCATCATCAGGGCTTTTATTATGCCCGGCCGCTGCCGACTGACCAGATTAGCGATTTGTTACGCCAGCCGGCCTTGCTGCAAACGGGTAGCGGCAACGGCTAAGTCTTGCACCATTTTGTGACGATAGCCGCAACGCAGGCGCCGACCTTACTCACCTTGGAGCAGGCTAACAAGGCGTTTTTTTAACCATGCGGTGGCACCCAGAAAACGCCGATTTTGCTGGCCACCAACGGGGTTAGCCCACAGCTTTGCCTGCCCTATGGCTATGAGCACCAGGGCCGGCAATTGCATGGTTCTGTCTATCAGCGCGCGATTTGCTTGCCCGCCTAGCCAACATCCATGATGGAGCGCGAATTACGCTGCACCGGTCTCAGGCAAGATCAGCGGGATCGGCAGGGTACGCAACCGCTGTCCGGTGGCTGCAAACAATGCATTGACCAGCGCCGGAGTAAACGGCGGGGTAGGCGGTTCACCCACACCACCTGGGGCGGCGTCGCTCTCTACAATATCTACATCAATATTGCGCGGGGCGTGCTGCATGCGCGCTACCTGGTAATCGTGAAAGTTGGATTGTTCAATGCGGCCATCGCGGGCTGTGATCTTGCCAATGGCACAGCTTAACCCATAGATGGCGCCGCCTTCACACTGCGCTTTGACATGCTCGGGATTTACCACCGTACCGGCATCAATACTCATGTAAGTATTCGGAATGTGCCAGCGGCCATCCGATTCGACCACCACTTCGACCACCGTGGCCACATAACTTAAAAATGAACGGTGGGCGGCCAGGCCCAAAAACCGGTTTTGTTGCTTTCGCTTATCCCAGTCGGCCATGGCGGTCACCCGTTCAATCACATTGCGCAAGCGCCCGGTATCAATAGGGTAGGTCTCCAGCGGGTCGCCATAGTTGTCATATTCAGCGCCATCGTCAGCCAGATCGATGTGCCGCGCAGGGCCAATCAACTGGGTCAGATAGGCTTTGGGATCTTGGCCGGCGGCGGCGGCCAGTTCGTCGGCAAAACTGTGGATGGCAAAGGCATGGTAGACATTGGCCACCGAGCGCAGCCAGCCGATACGCAGGTGGTTGCCAGCCTGACCTTTGCTAAGCTGCAGATTATCAATGGCAAAGGGGTTATCAATAAAGCCCAGGCGCAGTTCGCCGGCACTGGGGGTATCAGCGCCCTTGGCAAAGGTACTGCTGATGGTAGGAAACACTGTATTGTGCTGCCAGGCGGTGGTGCGCCCGTTGGCGTCCAGTGCGGCACGCAAATGCTGGGCACTGACCGTATGATAAAACCCATGCTGGATATCATCTTCACGCCGCCAGATGACTTTGACCGGGCGGCCGGCCTTGCGGGCCAGCCAGGCAGCCTCCGCGGCAAAATCGGGTTTGGATTTGCGGCCAAAACCGCCACCCAGCAAGGTCACATGCACGGTAACCTTTTCTTCCGGCATATTGAGCACTTCAGCCACCAGTGCTTTGGTGGCCTGCGGGGTTTGGGTGCTGGTCCAGATTTCAGCTTCGCTATCGGTAACGCGCGCCAGCGCTGCCGGCGGCTCCATAGGCGCCTGGGATAGCAGGGGCGCAAAATACGTGGCTTCCAGGGTCTGACTGGCAGCATCCATGGCCTTTTTCACATCACCGCGCTGGCGCACCACAGTGCCAGCGGCGCGGGCGGTTTTTTCCAGTTCGGCCTGCTCGCTGGCTGAATCATACTGGCTGTGTTCATTAGTGCTCCAGTCAATTTGCAGTGCCTGTAAACCCTGCATGGCTTGCCAGGTATTTTCAGCCAGCACCGCCACGCCGCCCAAGGGTTTAAACATGGCGGGTGCACTGGCATCGGGAAGCGTGATGATATCTTTGACACCGGCGACCGCCCGGGCTTGTTTATCCTGCACTCGTGTTGGCCGGGTAAACATTACCGGCGGACGCTGGATCACCGCATACAACATGTTATCAATGCGCACATCCTGGCCAAATTCAGTGTTGCCAGACACCACCGCCTGCATGTCGATACTGCGAATGCCCTTGCCCACATAACGCCACTGGTCACGGGGTTTTACACTCACCAGCCCGGCTTCCGGCAGGGGCAGGCCGGCTGCCACGCTTACCAGTTCGCCAAAGTCTGCGCGGCGCCCGCTATTGGTATGCACCACTGCATGGTTGTCACAGCGGCATTCTTCTATCGGCACCTGCCAGCCTTTTGCAGCAGCCTGGCGTAATAGGTACGCCGCGGTGGCACCGGCTTCCTGCAAGCGGCCTAGATTGCGTCGAATACTGCGCGAGCCATCGGTGTTCTGGTCGCCATACTGGCTGTCACCGTCGGCCTGTAAGGTGGACACCCGGCTCCAGTCCGCATCCAGTTCATCAGCAACTATCTGGGTGATGGCGGTGCGCACCTGTTGGCCCATTTCTGAGCGGTGGCAGGTGACTTCCAACTGGCCGTCAGCCGCGAGAGAAACAAACACATTAGGGCTAAGCTGGGTCGGATTGGCCGAATCAGCGGCCATGCCATATTGTTTAGACAACAGGGTCAGGCCCAGAGTCAGGCCGGCGCCGGTGCTGACGCGTTTAATAAATTGCCGGCGGTTAGCATTAAATGTACTCATGCTGATTTCCCCTTGGCTGCGGCTTTGATGGCAGCCCGGATCCGCGGGTAGGTACCACAGCGGCAAATATTACCGGCCATGGCTTCATCAATTTGCTGGTCGGTGGGGTCTTGCACATCTGCCAGTAGCGCGGCGGCCTGCATAATTTGCCCGCTTTGACAGTAACCACACTGAGGCACATCATGCTCGGCCCAGGCAATTTGCACCGGATGCGCATGCTGGTCATCCAGCCCTTCAATGGTGGTCACGGATTTATCTTTAATGGCCGCCATGGGCAGGCGACAAGCGCGGGTGGCGCGGCCATCCAGATGCACTGTGCAGGCGCCACACACCGCCATGCCACAGCCATACTTGGTCCCTGTCATGGCCAGGTTATCGCGCAAATACCACAACAAGGGCATCTGCGGGTCACCGTCGTATTGTTGCGGCTGCTGGTTGAGTGAAAATGTGATCATGACGGCAAAGCCCCTGCTGGTGTGTGCAATTGATTGTTCTATCGGTACACGGATTGACCGCAAAGTGCAAGGCAAAGGCGGATATTTGTGCCGGCCAGTATTACTATTGGCCTGATTTATATCTGATTATGCAAAGTTATTATGCGATAGTGCTTGAGCCTGAAAACAGCCTTATTATATATTTGTGAAAAGGCTGTAAATAATGTTGCGAGAAAAGGGAATACTTATGCCATTGGATTCAAGTAACGCCACCGTTGCCGAGGTCACCGCCACGCCGGTTTCTATGCTGTATAAATGGGAGCGGGAGCGGGCCGACGCAGTATTTTTACATCAGCCGCGGGATGGCCAGACCCAAACCTACACCTGGGCTCAGGTGGCCAATGAGGCACGCCGGGTGGCCGCAGCATTGCGCCAGCAAGATTATCCGGCCGGTAGCCGTATCGCAATATTTGCCAAAAACTGCGCCGAATGGTTTATCACCGATTTAGGCATCATGCTGGCCGGGCATGTGTCGGTGCCAATTTTTGGCTCTGCCGGCAAAAGTACCATCGAGTATGTTCTCCAACACGCCGATGTCAAAATGCTGTTTGTGGGCAAGCTGGACAACGCCAAGGAACAATTGCCTGCTATCCCGGAAAAATACCACACCGTGTATTACGATTATCCTGGTATCAGTGGTAAACAAACCTGGCAGGATTTTATCGATTGCGACCCTATCAGCGACTCGCCCGAGCCGTCGCTGGATGCGTTGATGACGATCATCTATACCTCGGGCAGTACCGGCCAGCCCAAAGGCGTAGTACACACTTATCGCACCATTTGCTGGGCCGCGCAAAATTCTCTGGGCCCGCTGGGTGTGGGTCATGATGATCGCCTGATGAGTTATCTGCCTCTGGCTCATATCACCGAGCGGGTACTGATCGAATTGTCGGCATTTTATTCAGCCCCGCAAATCTTTTTTGTCGAATCCTTAGATACCTTTCAGCGTGATGTACAAGCTGGCCAGCCAACGCTGTTTGTGTCAGTGCCACGCTTATGGACCAAGTTTCAAATGGGGATCCTGGCCAAGATCCCGCAACGCAAACTGTCGTTTTTATTGTCAGTACCGTTGTTAAATAAATTGATTGCCCGCAAGATCCGTCAGGGCCTGGGACTGGATCAGGCACGGTTCTGGGCCAGCGGTTCAGCGCCACTGGCACCGCCGGTGATCCGCTGGTTTAGCAAGCTGGGCATTTATATTTCTGAAGGCTGGGGCATGACCGAAAACAGCGCGTATGGCACGGCCAGCCTGCCGTTTCGGGCAGATAAGATCGGCACCATTGGTAAAGCCTATGATGGAGTCGATATTCGCATCTCAGACCAGGGCGAGATTCAGGTCAAATCACCGTGTAACATGGTGGAATATTATCTGGAGCCGGAAAAAACCCACGACGCGGTGACCCCGGATGGATACTTACGTACCGGTGACAAGGGCGAGATGGATGCCGAAGGCTATATCCGTATCACTGGCCGTCTTAAAGATATTTTTAAAACCGCCAAGGGCAAATATGTGACCCCGGCACCCATCGAAGCCAATTTTATGGAAAACCCGTTGGTGGAGCAGGTATGCGTGACCGGCACCAATCTAGCCCAGCCCATCGCGTTGGTGGTACTGAGCGAGTCTGCAGATGATCAGGACCGCGGCGATGTCCAGCGTTCGTTGCAAAGCACCTTGCAGCGCATCAACGAGCGCCTGGAAAGCCACCAAAAAGTGGACCACGTGGTGGTGTTGGATGCGCCCTGGACTATCGAAAACGGCTTATTGACGCCTACGTTAAAAGTGAAGCGACACGTGCTGGAAAAGCGATTTGATGATTTGATTCACGAGCAATATGATTGTCCGGTGGAATTTGTCGACAACGCTTAGACATCCATATGTATGACGGCTGCCGGGGTTTTTCTTGACCCTGCAGCCTGTCTTGACGCATTATGAGCGTCTTGCTTGCACGCTGACCCGCCTGATACTGCTTAGGCCGGTTAAGCACAAGCGCCACTCAACCAGAGACAGAATGAAAAACCCCCTACATAAAAGCCAGCTTAATTTTATCGCTGCCGGTGTTGCCGCCGCCGCAGCTACCATCAATATAGCGCAACAGGATTTTATCGGCAGCGTAGTATTTTTAGCGTTGTTCACCGTGTGCACTATCACCGCTGTGATCCAGCGGATTCGCCAGCCCAAACGCAGCCGTCTGGCCGTATTATCGGGCAAATAATTTAAGCGCGGATTAACATCTGGCAGGTAAGGGGCGCATTCTTAGCCTTGAATGCAGCGCCTGCATGCGCACGCAGAAAAATCTGTCTGCGGCGCAATAACAAGGGCAGTCGCTGTTGTGCAGCGCGCTGAAAAAGTCTCAAGCGCTAGCTAGGGTAGCGCAGCCGCAAGCCTTCATAAATCTTGTCAGAATAGTCACTTAGCTCGGTATCCAGCGCCTCAAGCACTTCCACCAAATGTTCATTGTCTTCACGGCCGGCCCAGGTTTTTTGATAGGTGCCATCTTTGTAACCATGATCCTGGCGGAAAAAATTCAGTACATTTTTGCCCACATACTGGCTGTACAGCGCGCCGGCGGACAGCTCACATTGGGTGGCAATATGCATAAACAGCCGCACGTCAAAGCGTTTAGCGGCGCATAGCCCGGCCATCAGCTCAAGATTTTGCAATAAGGTCATATTGTCAAATGCATACTCCTGACCATCAAAGGTGACAGCCTGGGAGGTCTGGGCCAGTTGGTCGGTCAATTCGGCAGCGGTGGCTTCAATGTCGCCTTGATGGCGAATAAGGGCATCGGATAACGCAAAATGCCAGATATCCACCAACTCCATTTGCAACTGGGCAATGTCTTTTTGCTGCGCTTTCCACCATTTCCAGCCGTGGTGCTCAATGGCCTCGACGGATTCCACCATGGCGGCACGTAAATAGCCATAGCCGGCAGTTAACCACTGTGGGTTAACCTTTGTATTCATTTTACCCTGTAAGGCCAGCATGGTGGCCAGTTGTTGTTCGCTAAGCATGGCGCGTTCCTGTAAAAACCACTAAAGCGGGCGATTGTACCTAAGCCGGCAGCCGGAAAAAAGCGCCGTCTGCTCGTGTTCGCTTTTGGTGCAGGTGCACTGTTTCGGGTGGCCAAGGATGATGATAGACCGGGCTAAGCTATCTGGTATATCGGTAAAACATTTTTAAAACAATAACTTGCGAAGATTGCTAAGAGTGGCACGGGTTATGAAAGAGTTTGTATGTTGTAACTCCTCTGGGTGCGCGTCGTACCGGTTGACCATGACAGGCAACATGGTTAAGCGGGTGTATCCCGGCAACTTACGACTCTGCCCAAACAGATTTTCGTGTCCTGAAGTCTGTTTGGGTTTTTTTATCCGGCCACAGCCATTGCCCAACCGCCTCTATTTACGCTAAATTCTGGCTCATCGCTAATAAAAAAAGATTGCGCCTTTGCTTGCCCTGTACCCCTCAAACAAGCTTGAACATCTTAGCTACCTGCTGGCTGCTTTGTTAAAACAACAACCCGGCCCGGTGTTACAACCGGAAACCATTCTGGTGGAAAGCCCGGGCATGCAGCACTGGCTCAACATGGAGCTGGCCCGGCAACAAGGGGTGGCCATGAACCTGGCATTTCCGCTGCCGGTACGCTTTATGTGGGATATCGCCCGCCTGATTCTGGGCGAAGACAAAGTTCCGCGCCAGTCGGCCTACCGGCGCGAAGTGTTGGTGTGGCGCATCGATCATATTTTACAGCACGAAGATTTTTGTGCGTTGCCTGAAGCCCAGCCAGTATGCCGCTACTGGCAACATCTGCCCACCGCGGCCGAGCAGGGCGTGCAGCGCCTGCAATTTGCCACTGCGCTGGCCGATGTATTTGAGCAGTATTTATTGTACCGGCCACAATGGTTATTTGCCTGGGAAGCCGGCGAGCTCAGTTTTGCCGACAATGACGATGAGCGCTGGCAGGCTGCTATCTGGCGGGCACTGGTCAAAGATGCGCCATTGCATCCGGCCCGGTTGCATCAGCAGGCGGTGCAGGCCCTGCACGATGGTCAGGCGGTGGCCTTGCCTGCCCGGGTGATTGTGTTTGCCATCAACACCATGGCCCCGCAACTGGTGCAGTTTTTTGATGCGCTGGCATTACATACCGATATCCATGTATTTCACCTGAACCCGTCGGTGAGCTACTGGGGCGAAAGTAAAAGTGACCGCCAGCGCGCCAGATTATTGCGTCAGCAGGGCATTGAGCAGTGGCGTGATAATGAGCAGGATAACCCACTGTTGGGCAATCTGGGCCAGCAGGGCCGGGATCTGTTTAATCTACTCACCGAGCTGGACACCTTTGAAGTCAGCGCCTTTGAAACAGAGCCGCCCGCGCAGTCCGACAGCGCCATAGGTTTGCTGCAGCAGATCCAGCAGGATATTTTGCACGGTGTCTCACCTGACGGCGACTACACTTATCAGCCGGGCGATGACAGTGTGATGGTAGTCAAGGCCCACAGTGCGCTACGCGAAGTGCAGGGTCTGCACGATAATCTGTTGTACCTGATGCAACAGGATCCTGAGCTAAAGCCGTCTGACATCGTGGTCATGTGCCCGGCCATCGAAGAATATGCGCCGCTGATTGATGCGGTATTTCATCGCGTGGGAACCCCGGCACCGCCGCAACAGACCCCGCCGCGGATTGTCTGCTCCATCGCGGATCGCTCACCACTGGATGCCGACCCGCTGATTGCCGCCTTTATCAGCATGCTCAGCCTGCCTGACAGCCGTTTCGAAGTCACTAAAATCATGGACTACCTGCGTCTGGATGCCTTGCGCAACAAATTTGGTATCGATCCTGAAGAGCTGCACACCATGCAATACTGGTTAGAGCAGGCCCATGTGCACTGGGGCGTAAACCGCGCGCACAAAAAGGCTATCACCCAGGGCGCCGACGACAGCGACATGTTCAGCTGGCATTGGGGCCTGACCCGCCTGTTGGTAGGCATGGCCATGCCCGATGAGGCAACGGTCATGGAGGAGTTACTCAGCGTACCGGATGTGGAAGGCCAGCAAAGTGTGGCGCTGGGCAAGCTGATTTTACTGATCGAGCAATTGCAGCATTATGCTGCTGAACTGCAACAACCGCGCACCGCCGGCCAGTGGCACACATTTTTAACTGACATGCGCGATGAATGTTTTGCTCCGCAGCCAGAACATCAGGACAGTTGGGAGAGCATCGGCCGGGCCACCGCCGACCTGGCTGCGCATTGTCTTGAGGCGGGCTATGCCAGTGAGTTGACCTTACGTCAGGTGCGTGATGTGCTGGTGCGCCGGTTTTCATCACCGGATGCCGGCAACCATTTTTTAACCGGCCAGGTGACTTTTTGCTCGATGCTACCCATGCGCAGTATTCCGTTTAAGGTGGTTTGTGTGCTGGGCCTCAATGACGGCGAATTTCCGCGCCAGTCCACGCCCATCAGTATCGATTTGATGGCCGCCGGCAGCCATCGCCAGGGCGATCGTTCACGGCGCTTAGAAGATCGCTATCTGTTTTTGGAAGGCATCATTTCGGCGCGTCAGCATTTGTATTTGAGTTACCAGGCCAACAGTGCCCAGGATAACAGCGAACGCCAGCCCAGCCTGGTGCTCAGTGAATTGCTACGGCTTCTTCACCACGGCTATCAGTTTGACCCCAGCTTCCACCAAACGCTGGCTCTGCACCCGTTCAGTGTGTCGCGCTTTCAATCCGCACGGCCCGGCTTTGAACAGGGCTGGCACCGGTTGGCCAAGGCCATTGTAGCCCGCGAAGAAGCCCGTGAGGCGAGTATCGAGCCGCTGGCGGCGCCCAATCAGCCGGAGCAGTTGTCCTGTGATGTACTGGCCCGCAGCATGGCCGAACCCATTCGCTATTTTGCCAACCAGCAACTGGGGCTGTACCTGGATACTGCGGCTCCAGCACTCAAAGATGCAGAGCCGTTTGACAGCGATCCGCTGACCCGTTATCAGGTACTGGCACAACTTACCGAGAGCCAGCTGGAGCAGCAGGATCCTGCGCCGCTGATCGCCGCCTCAAAGCTGAGCGGGCAATTGCCGGCGACCCCGTTAACTGATGAAGCACTGACCCGCTGGCAAACCATCAGTGCAGAACTAGCCGCGGTGTTACCCGCCGCAGCGGCGCAAACCGAACAATGGCATAGCGGGCAGGTCTGTATTCGTGCTCAGGCCAGTATCGGGCCCAAGGCATTGGCGGTGTGGCATACCGGCGGTCAGTCAGATAAACGCAAATTGCAGCAATATCTGACCTTGCTGGTATTTAACGCACTTGGCCACGCCTTACCGCTGGAAGCGTTTTTTATCACCTGGACCAAAGGCCAGCCGGCCCTGCGCAAGGCCATGTTACCGGCGGTATCGGCCGAACAGGCCGACGCCCGGCTGCAACAATGCCTGGCGGTATTTCGCCAGCTCAACGCCCAGCCGCTACCCTGTTTTGTCAGCGCCATCGTCAGCCTGCTGAAAAAAGTCGGAGAGAACGACCTGGCCGACTGGCTGGATGGCACCGAGGCACAAAGCGAATGGCAAAAATTATGGGAAGGCAGCCCGGCAGCGCCTGGTCTAGGCCAGGATAGCTATGCCCGCTGGTTTTACCCGCACGGGTTGAGCCTGGAGGCGGTGCCCGTGGCCACGCTGGCCGATGTGTACCAGCCGCTGGTCAGCGATTATAAAGAGAAAAAAGTATGAGTCAGCAGGACAGCACAGCATTTCAGCCACTTGATGTGGTGACCCTGCCATTACACGGGCGCCACCTTATCGAGGCCAGCGCCGGCACCGGCAAAACGTTTAATATCACCCGCCTGTATCTGCGCTTGTTGCTGGAACAACAGCTTAGCGTCCAGCAAATTCTGGTGATGACCTTTACCAACGCGGCCACCGAAGAAATTCGCGGGCGCATTGCGCAAACACTGACCGAGGCGCTGACTTACTGGCAACAACAGAGATTGGGCCAGGCCCCAGACGCTGACCCTATTTTTGCCCGCTTATATGCGTTGCATCCCGGGCTGGAAGCCGAACAATTGTTGCAGGCGGCACTGCTGGAAATGGATGATGCCTCGGTGTATACCATTCATGGCTTTTGTAACCGGGTGCTGGGCGAACTGGCCTTTGCCGGCGGTGCGGCCATGCAGTTGAGCCTGAGCACCGATACCCGCGAACTGTATCTGCAAGCAGCGCGCGACTGGATCCGCAACCAGGCGCGCGACGCCACTGCCTACGGCCATCTGATGACCTGTGGTTGGCACACTCCGGAACGCTTGCTGGGCACCTTTGAAAGTGCCATCCGCAGCCCGCTGACCCCGCAGGTGATCAATCAGACACACATCGAGCAGGAATACAGCAACGGATTGGCCAGTCAGGCTGAGCAATTAACCGATACATTTGCCGAAGTGCTGGCCGGGTTACAGGTGCAACGTGCTGAGATTGAACAGCACCTGGTGTACAAGGGCAAAGATAGCGCGCTGCGCGAGGAGCAATGGGCCGATACGCTCACCTGGGTAGAGCAGGGCAAGCTGGTCGCTCCGCCCGAATCTGTAGGCAAATTAATCCATGGCAACCGTCTGCGCAGTGCGCCTGAACTAAAAGCCGGCCTGGCCCCGCTAAAAGATCTCATCAGCGCGGTCAAAGCAGCCTGCCAAACGCTGGACAAACAGCGTGACCAGCAGCTAGAGCAGGCGCCGGCGCTGGCAGTAGTAGCCAGTTGTTTTGCCTTCATCCGTAACCATGTGGCGCGGCAAAAAGCGCAGCAGGGCATTGTGGATTTTGACGATCTGATTGCCATGCTGGCGCAGCGTACCGAGTCGCCAGACACGCCGTTGGCCAAGGCCCTGCGCGAAAAATTTCCGGCCGCTCTGGTGGATGAGTTTCAGGATACCGATGCTAACCAGTATCAAATCCTGGCCAACATGTATCCGGCCGATAGCGACAACCATTTGCTGTTAATGATCGGCGATCCCAAACAGGCAATTTACGGCTTTCGCGGCGGCGATATCTTTACCTATCTGCAAGCGGGTAAGCAGGCGGCGTATCGTTGGGTAATGGATACCAACTACCGATCGGTAGCGGACATGGTCAGTGGCTACAATCGCTTGTTTTACGGAGCACCCCTTGATGGCCCGCCCGCCGAGGTGTTCGGCTTTAATATCGGCTACGAGCCGGTCAACGCCGCCGACAGTGCCAAGGCCAATAACCATCCGCTAAGCGACCCGGCCGATGATCGCGCGGCTCTGACCTACGCCATTGTGCAGGTTGATGACAGCAATCAGAGCCCGGCCAAGCATCAGCTGCAGCAACAGCTGGCCAGCTGGGTGGCGGCTGAAATTGTGCGTTTGTTGGATCAGGCGCAGCTCGGGGAGCGAGCCCTGGCACCCCAGGATATTGCGATCCTGGTGCGCAGCGGCAACGAAGCACGTATCGTGCAGGCGGCCCTGCGTAAAGCCAATCTGGCCTCGGTGTTTTTAAGCAACCGCGACAACCTGTTCAGTGCTCATGAAGCCCAGGATCTGTACCGGGTGTTAGATGGCATCTGGCATTATCAGGAACCAGCCCGGCTGACTGCGGCGCTAAGCAGTGCATTGTTTGGTTTATCTCATCAGACGTTAGTGGACCTGCTGTACCACAACGACGATGCCCTGTGGGATGCACTGATGGAGCGGGTGGTGTTACTTCGCACCATGTGGCTGCAGCGCGGCTGCATGACCCTGATTTTGCATTTACTGGAAGCCTCATTTGCCGCCAGTGATGAGCAGATGGAGCGCAAACTGACCAATTATCTGCATCTGGCCGAAGTGCTGGAGCGCGAGGCTGCTCATCAGGCCCACCCGGATCAGCTGCTGATTTGGTTGCATCGCCAGATCAGCGAGCCGGCGCTGGCGGCCGAGCAGGTACAGCGCCTGGAAAGTGATGCTCACCTTATTCAGCTGGTGACTCAGCATGGCTCCAAGGGCCTGGAATACCCGGTAGTATTTGTGCCCTTTGCCAGTGACTATCGCAACCCGTTAAAACAGGGCAACACCGTCCCGGCATTTTATCGCTATTATAATGCCGACCAGGGCGGCCTGGCGCTGCAACTCGGCCAGGTCCAGTCGGTGCAACAACGGGTGCGCGAAGAAGGCGATGCAGAGGCCATGCGTCTGCTGTATGTGGCGGTCACCCGCGCTGCTCATCGCTGTTATTTGGGCGTGGCCCCGTTTGATGAGCATCAGCACAGCCCGCTGGCCAAAGCCCTGGGGCTGGGTGAAAGCCACGACTGGGCTGAAGCCATCGAGCGGATAAGCCAAACCGGCCAGGGCCACACCGGCTGGCTGGATGTGGCGGCCAGTCAGCCGGTGCAGCTGGCGGCGCCAGCCCGCCAGGCTAGCGCGCCGCTGCGCCTGGATACCTTTGATGGCGATGTGACTGAAGCCTGGCGGTTATATTCCTTTTCGGCACTGGCCCGGCGCCAGCAGGTGGTCAACCAAACCCGCCGCGAACAGGAAAGCGTGGACGAACCGCTGATCGCGACGGATCCCCAGGCGACCCTGGCCACCCGTTTTGCGTTTGAAAAAGGGGCCAGCGCCGGTAACCTGCTGCACGATATTTTAGAACATACCGATTTTAGCCAGCCGGACTGGGAGCAGCATGCCAGCCAGCGCCTGACCTTGTTTGGCGTGAGCGACGAGGCGGACCAGCAGGCTGTTTTTGCCTGGCTGGATGACATCTTGCAGGCACCGCTGGATCCCAGTGGGCTGTGCCTGGCGGATTTACCATTAAGCGCCACCTTACGCGAAGCAGAATTTTACTTTCCGCTGGAACAGGTCAGCTTGCCGGCGCTAAACCGGTTTTTGATTGAGCACCGTCAGGCCCAACATGCCGATACGCTGCTGCCGCGCTTTGATGCCAGCCAGTTAGAAGGGATGATGCACGGCTTTATCGACCTGATTTTTTGCCATGAGGGGCGCTACTATGTGGCCGACTACAAATCCACCCATCTGGGTAATCGCATGAGTCAGTACGCCCCGGCGAGGTTGCGGCATAACAACCAGGCCCACTTATACGACTTGCAGTATCTGATCTATGCCGCCGCCCTGCATCGTTATTTGCAACATCAGTTGCCCGGCTATGATCCCAAACAGCATTTTGGTGGCGTGTATTATCTGTATTTGCGCGGTATGCACCCGGACAATCAGGAACACGAAGGGATCTTTTTTACCCGCCCGGACGCTGCGAGCCTCAACCAACTCAGTGCCATCTTTGGCCCCGGCGGGAGCGCAGCATGAATCAGATGAAATGCTCGCCTGCGTTTTATGAGCTGGCCGGGGTAGAAATGATCGACGGCTATTTTGCCAGCCAGTTTGCTTTGCCAGCCGACCATGCGCAGCAGCCGCGTTGGTTTATGCTGCTGGTGGCATTGTCAGTATTGCAGCGCCAGGGCCACACTTGTCTACAGCCAGCGCTGCTCGCCGGTACCACCTGGTTTGCCGATACCGAACAGCAATTGCCCGGCTTTCAATTTGATTCCGCCGATAGTTTAGCCGACACCATCGGCCAGGCCATCGCGCACTGTGCTCACCATCAGGCGTTGTTCTGGGACGGGCAACGCTTGTATACCCGCCGTTACTGGCAATTTGAGCAGGATATTGCCAAGGGAATTGCCCGGCGTCAGCAGGCAGAAGTGCTAAGCGATAGCCAGTATGCCGCGCTTAATGCGCTCTGGCCGGCACTGTTTGACACGAAGCCGGCCAGCCAGCCGGACTGGCAGCAACTGGCCACCGCCAGTGCGCTGCAACAACGCTTTTGTATTATCAATGGTGGCCCTGGTACCGGCAAGACCTATACAGTTACCCGTTTATTGCTGGCACTGCAGTGCGCGCACCAACAGCAGCTGACCATTCAGCTGGCGGCACCCACCGGTAAAGCTGCCCAACGCATGAATGAGTCGGTGGCGGCCACCTTGCAGTCGCTGCGTGGCACCGTCAGTGATAGCTTGCTTGATGCGGTACCTACCGATGCCATCACCTTGCACCGGCTGCTTAAAATCAGCCGGTTAGGGATACAGGCAAAAATGAATGCGCAGCAGCCCTTACATTGTGATGTGCTTATCGTGGATGAAGCCTCGATGATCGATATGGCGCTGATGGCCCGTTTGCTGCGAGCATTGCCTGCCCATGCCAGCCTGATTTTGGTGGGCGATGCCGACCAACTACCAGCAGTGGAGTCGGGTAATGTGCTTGAGGCTTTGATGAGCGGGGCCAGCCCGGGCCAGGTGAGCCCGGCGCTGGCCCGGCATCTTGAAACACTTTGCCCGCATTTACCGGCGCTGCCGCAAAGTGATGAGGCCCGCGATGATATTCAAACCCTGCAGGTCAGCCGCCGCTTTGGCGGTGATCTGGGCAAGGTGGCCCAGGCGATTCAGGCGGGTGATACGGCTGCAGCGCAAAGTCACATGTATACCCTGCAACCGCTGTTGGCCAGCACCGTGACCCAGTTACAGGGCGTGGCCCAACTGGCAGTCGAGCCGTTTAATGATGATCTGTCCGCACTGGCGCGCTGGTGTTTTGGCCCGGTGCGCTCAGCAGGCTCTGCTGCCGAAGCATTAGCGTGCCTGCAGCACTGGCGTTGGCTGACGCCGGTGCGCCAGGGGCCGCTGGGCGTGGTGCAGCTAAACCGGGCCATCGAACAGGCCTTGGGGATCACGGTCACGCCGGGTCGCCATTATCGCGGCCGGCCGGTGATGGTGGTGCAAAACAACTATGCCCAGCAATTGTTTAACGGCGATGTGGGCATCATCTGGCCCGATGAAAACCAGCATCTTAGAGCCTGGTTTGAGACCCCGCAGGGGCTCAAAAAAGTCAGTTTAAGCCGGCTACCGGCAGTAGAGACGGTGTTTGCCATGACTGTGCATAAATCCCAAGGCTCAGAATTTGCCCGGGTCATCCTGCCGTTGCCCGAACCCAGCAGCTCGCAGATGGCCCAGCTATGTACCCGCGAGTTATTGTACACCGGCCTGACCCGGGCCAAGCAAGGCTGCCTGGTGGTTTCCGGCAGCCGCCGTTTTGAACAGGTGGTGGCCACCCGTCAGCAGCGTCATTCGGGCTTGGCGGCCCAGTTGAGCGCGCAGCAGGATGCTCTAGGCTGCTAAGCCTGAAAGGCGAAAAGATAGACACGCGCGCCACGGATGGGCTAGGGTAGATAAATGCCTGATTGCCCTCTAAAACATAATAAGGAAAAGGATGACTATGCTGCGTAACCCTTTGTTTAAACTGGCTGCTGTAGCGACCTGCGTGGCTACGCTGGCCATGCCGCTACCCGCCATGGCTGATGAAATTCCGGCCATCAGCAAATACACCGAATCCATGCAGGTGCAGCAGGGCTTTGTGCCGTTTTATTATGATGAAGCCAGTGGCAAGCTGTATGTGTCGGTCAAAAGCTTTAATCAGCCCATGCTGTTTCATTCAGCCATGCCCCATGGCTTAGGCTCCAATGACATCGGCCTGGACCGCGGCCAGCTGGGCGACACTCGCCTGGTGCAGTTTGAACGCTACGGCAACAAGGTATTATTAAAGCAGCTCAATACCGCTTATCGCGCGAGTGCCAGCAACGCCGCAGAGCGCCAGAGTGTGGATGAAGCCTTTGCCGATTCGGTGCTGGCCGGCTTTAAGATTGTGGCGCGCACTGACGACCAGGTACTCATCGACTACACGCCGTTTTTATTAAGTGACATTCACCAGGTGGGCCCGCGCCTGGACAGCCAGCAGCAAGGCAGTTATGCGGTGGACCCGAAGCGCAGCGCGGTGTATCCGGCGCGCACCAAAGCCTTTGCCGATAATACCGAGCTGGAAGCAGTGGTTACCTATGCCGGGTCCAAACCCGGCCAGTATGTGCGCCAGGTGGCGCCCGAACCCACCAGTTTAACCGTGCATTTGCATCATTCGTTTGTGCGCTTGCCGGATGATGGCTATCAGCCACGGCCGTTTCACCCGTACTCCGGCTACTGGAAAACCAGCCATTTTGATTATTCAGCCGCCATTGATGCCCCCCTGGAGCAGCGCTATATCACGCGCCATCGCTTACACAAAAAAGATCCTGAAGCCGAGCGCAGCGAGCCGGTCGAGCCCATTGTGTATTATCTGGATCCGGGCGTGCCGGAACAAATTGCCGGGGCATTAACTGAAGGCGCGCGCTGGTGGAACCAGGCGTTTGACGCCATCGGCTATGACAATGCGTTTGTGGTTAAGACCTTACCCGCCGATGCCGACCCCATGGATGCTCGCTATAATGTCATTCAGTGGGTGCACCGGGCTACCCGCGGCTGGTCTTACGGCAGCTCGGTGGTGGATCCGCGCACCGGTGAAATTATCAAAGGCCATGTCACCCTGGGCTCGCTGCGGGTGCGCCAGGATTATCTGATTGCGCTGGGCCTAACCAGCCCGTTTGACAGTGAAAACCCAGACACCTCACGCCAGCAGGATATGGCGCTGGCTCGCATAGCGCAATTATCGGCCCACGAGATTGGCCATACCCTGGGCCTGGCGCATAACTTTGCCGCCAGCGAAAACAGCCGTGCTTCGGTAATGGACTATCCCCATCCGCTGATCCGGTTTAAAAATGGCCAGGTGGATTTAAGTCAGGCGTATGACAGTGGCATGGGCGCGTGGGACAAGCACGCCATTGCTTATGGTTATCAGGATTATGCCGATGAGGCGTCGATGCAAAATGGCCTGGCGGCACAGATTGAACAGGCCCGGCAGGCTGGGCTGGCATTTAAAACCGATTTTGATACCCGCAATCCGGCCTCGGCATCTGCCGATGGCCACATGTGGGACAATGGTGGCGATCCGCTGGCCGCTTATGAGCAGATTGTCGGACTGCGCAGCAGGGCACTGGATAACTTAGGCCAGAATACCCTGCGCGAAGGTGAGGCGTTGTCAGCGCTGGAATCGTATCTGGTGCCGGTGTATCTGCTGCACCGCTATCAGCTGCAGGCGGTGGCCAAGCAAGTGGGCGGCGTGCATTATAGCTATGAATTAAAAGGCGACCACGACAGCCCCAAAGGGGTGAGTATGGTGCCTGCCCAGCAGCAAAAATCGGCTATCAAACAATTGATTGCTTCCACTTCTCCGGCCTTTTTACGCATGCCTGATAAGGTGCTTAGCCTGCTGACGCCCACCGCCTTTGGTCAGGACATCAGCCGCGAAGACTTTGCCAGTCGTATGGGTACGCCGCTGGACCCGGTCACCGCAGCAGCCTCTGCTGCCAATTACAGCCTGGAATTATTGCTTTCGCCGCAGCGTTTAAATCGTTTGGCCTGGCAAGCTAGCCAGCAGCGCGGCATCCCCGGGGTGGATGCCGTGGTCACTCGTCTGTTTGAAACCCACTGGTATGCCAACACTGCAGATTACGGGCTCAATCAACGCCTGGCCATGGTGGCGTTAAATGCGGTCATGCGCACCCTAAAAGATGACCAACTGGCCCCGGAGGTGCGTGCCGACATGCAGGCGGTGGTGATGAAATTCACCCGCTGGCTGGCGGATGAAAGCGAATTGGCGGCGGCGCCGGTTTTACATCAACAGCTGTTAACCTACTGGCAAACCGGCAACTGGCCGGGCGCATTTGAGGTGCCGGCGCTACCGCCGGGTTCGCCAATTTAAGCCTGCTCAGGTCAGGCGGGTGTAGCGGGTAAACACCTTATACAGTTGGGTGCCGCTTAACACCGACGCTGACGGAAAGTGCAGGATAGGGATGAGATCGCACGGCGCGTCCACCGTAAAGGTGGCGCGCGCATTATCCAGTTCATCGATATTTAACACCCTGGCCAACGGCTCTCCGGCCGACACGGCCGTGCCCGGTTTGGCCAGATACTCCACCATGCCACCAAAATCCGTAAACAGGGTTTTGTAATCGCTAAGTGCAACACCATAACGGGTCATAGCTTGTGGCTGATGCGGACACGCCGGCAGCACGCCGCGCTGGCCCAGATAGCTCAAAATGCTGTTGGCATCGGTGCGCCCTTCATCAAAGTCGATCACTTCCTGGCTACCCATTTCTAGCGTCATTGCTTCTACACCTAAGTGAACTTGCTGGCCAAACCGCTCGCTCAGGCAGTCCTGCAGCGTCCACCAGGGGCAAAAGGTGGCCTCGTCCAGCGCGCCGGCAAACACATTAGGAATAAAAATACAGTGGGGAATATTAAACCAGGGTGCGACTTCGCGTGCATATTCAGGAATATAAATATGCCGGGTAGACACCGGGCCATTGTGCAAATCCAGCACAATGTCGGCCTCCACCGCCAGGCGCTGAAGTTTTAAATTCAGCTGCTGGGCCAGGCCTAAGCCCCACGGGCTGGCCAGCTTGTCTTCAATGGCCTGGCGCCAAAAGGCTTTAAACTGCGGCTTGATTTCTGCCGGAGCTGAGGATGTCACTTGCGCGGCGAACTCGCGTACTCGTGCTTCATTATAAAAATAGCCCCGGTTCCAGTTGGTGCCGTTGACCGGGTCAAAGCGACCTAAGGTGTACTCACCAGCTTTAATATTGGTGCCCACCGGGTTGCAGTTGGGCACTAAAATGATTTCACCGGCCACGGTGTGCTCACGCAGTTGTTGGATAAGCTGGTAAATCACCACATTGCCCTGCACTTCAGCGCCATGAATAGAGCTTTGAATATACACGGTGGGGCCGGGCAGGCCGCTGCTCATCCGGTACACCGGAACCTGCATGTTGCGGCCGGAGGCATTTTGCGCCACCACGATATGATGTTTTGTAATTGAGGTTGTCATAATTAATCTGGCTGGCAAACAGAACAAGAAGGATGGCGAGGCACAGTAAAGTGTTGCCACTGTGCGCTCAGCCCGTCGTATAACATGAGTGTACCCAGTGGCAGTCGGCCAAAGCCAATCAGGCATTGCATGGCCAGCTGGGCTTGCTGAACGCCGATGGTGGCAACCACCGGGCCGAAGATCCCGGTTTCAGTACAGCTTTGGGCTGGCTCGGCAAACAGCTGGCTGACACAGCTGTAACAGGGCTGCCCGGCACTGTAGTCGGTGACAAACAGCTGGCCTTCGAAGCGGATGGCAGCGCCACTGACCAGTGGCACGCCGGCGCGGGCACAGGCATGATTCAGCTGCAGCCGGCTGGCCAATGAGTCGGTGCAATCCAGTACCAGATCGTGCTTGCCTACCGCGCGAATCAAATCATCTTCTGCCAACCGCTGCGCCACTTTGGTGATCTCACAGTGGGGCGCTAGCCGTGCCAGCGCCTGCTGCGCGGCATCCACTTTACGCGCGCCCACATCGGCATCGCTGAATAAGATCTGCCGCGGCAGATTATGTGCGCTCACGGTATCATCATCCACCAGGGTGAGCCGGCCCACACCAGCCGCAGCCAGCTGCTGTAAGGCATTGCAGCCCAAACCGCCACAACCGATAACCAATACGCTGGCGGCCAGCAGCGCTTCCTGGCCGTCAATGTCCACCTGGGGCAGAACAATCTGGCGATTAAAGCGCATTAACTGGGCATGGCTGATGGAATCTGGCATAGTGATAACTTACTGAAATTGTGTTGCAAACAGGCGCGTGATAGCAGGCGTAACCGCGAGCTGATCGAGCCTGAATCCTAGCATACATGAACGCCTGTCAGGCAATTTTATCTTGTAGGAGTACTATGTCACAGCCAACCACCGGACTGAACATTGCGGTGCTGACCATTTCTGATACCCGCAGTCTGGAGACCGACAAATCTGGTGATTATCTGGTGGCCGCCGCGACCGACGCCGGCCATACTGTGGCCGACCGGGCGCTGGTCAAAGACGATATTTATCAGCAACGTGCTCTGGTGTCAGCCTGGATCGCCCGGCCCGATATTCAGGCGGTGATCACTACAGGCGGCACCGGCTTTACCGGGCGCGATTCCACCCCGGAAGCCTTATCTGTTTTGTTTGATAAACAGGTGGACGGCTTTGGCGAGCTGTTTCGTCAGCTCAGTTATGCCGAAATTGGCACCGCCACTATTCAATCCCGGGCGCTGGCCGGCTTTGCCAATCATACGGTGATTTTTTGTTTGCCTGGTTCCACCGGTGCCTGTCGCACAGGCTGGGAGCAGATCATCGCCAGTCAGTTAGACGCCCACTTTAAACCATGTAACTTTGTCAGTCATCTGCAGGGGGCAATATGAGTCAGCCCTTTAGCCATCTCAACACCCGCGGTGAAGCCAACATGGTGGATGTGACCGATAAACCGGTGACCGCACGCCAGGCGCTGGCCCAGGGCTATTTATATGCCAACCAGGCGGTGTTTGATGGCCTGGCCGATGCCACATTAGGCAAAGGCGATGTGCTGGCGGTGGCCCGGGTAGCCGGGATCCAGGGCGCCAAACGCTGCGCCGAGCTGATCCCATTGTGTCATCCACTGGCGCTGTCAAAAGTCAGTGTCGATTTTGCCATTCAACCCGATCAGCAGCGGATCGAGGTGACCTGCCTGTGCAAGCTGGCCGGCACTACCGGAGTGGAAATGGAAGCCCTTACCGGGGTCAATGTCGCGCTACTGACTTTATTTGATATGTGTAAAGCGGTCGACCCGGCCATGCGCATGAGCGATATCCGGGTGCTGGATAAACAGGGCGGCAAGTCCGGCCATTGGCAGGCGCCGGTATGATCACTGTTAAATGTTTTGCTCAAATCCGTGAACTGTGTGGCACCGATCAGCTGGCCTTGCCGGCAACCGGCATCACCACTGTGGCCGAGGCGCTGGCCCAGCTGCGAGCCCGTTCAGAGGCTTGGCAGCAGGCGCTGGCCGGGGAAGTACTGATTGCGGTAAACCAAACTCTGGCCGATGCAAAGCAGCCATTGCGTGACGGTGATGAACTGGCGCTGTTCCCACCGGTGACCGGGGGCTGATATGTTTGTAACTGTGCAGCATGAGCTGTTTTGCCAGCAAACCTTGTACGATCAGCTGCGCGACGACTGTGCTCAGTGCCCTGGTGCCATCGTCACTTTTACCGGCCTGGTGCGTGATTATAATACCCAAGGGCCCATCGACGGGCTGGAACTGGAGCATTACCCGGGTATGACCGAACAGGTTATGCACACGCTGGCAAACCAGGCCAGCAGCACTTTCAAGCTGACCAGCGCAGGCATTGTGCACCGGGTTGGCCGGCTACATAATGCTGAGCCTATTGTTTGGGTGGGCTGCGCTGCAGCGCATCGTCAGGCAGCCTTTGATGCCGCGTCCTATATCATGGACACGCTCAAACAGGCTGTACCTTTATGGAAAAAAGAATTTCAGGATGGCCAGGCGCACTGGGTGGCAGCCAAAGCCAGTGACCGTGCCGCAGCGCAGCGCTGGCTGGGCACAGCCACCGACGACGATAAGTCGGCATGAAAAAATATGCAGGGTGGGACGCAACACGCCTGCTGGCAGGGCTAATGCTGTTGCTGCTGGCGGGTGTTGGCAACCCGGCCTACGCGACTGAGCCACTGCGTATCGCGGTGGCAGCCAATTTTGCTGCGCCACTAAAGGCATTGCTCCCGCAATTTGAACAGCAAACCGGCATTCCGGTGGTTATCACGGTGGCTTCCACCGGCACCTTATTTGCCCAGCTGCAACAGCACGCCCCTTTCGATGTGTTTCTGGCTGCTGATACCGCCCGCCCGCAGCGGCTGGCCGGTGAACAGCGCATCATACCGGGTAGCCGCGCCACTTATGCGGTGGGGCAATTGGTATGGGTGAGCCGGCAGCTGCCAGCGGGGATATCGACTACAAATCCTGATCTTCAAGCTCTGCTTGTGAAGCAGCTGAGCAACAGTAGCCAGCGGCTCGCCATTGCCAACCCGACGCTGGCGCCTTACGGCCAGGCTGCCCGCCAGGTGCTGACCAGGCTGGGCCTGTGGGAAACCATGCAGCCGCGCCTGGTGCGCGCCACCAATGTGCTGCAGGCCTATCGCTATCTGCAGACCGGGCTGGTGGACAGTGCGCTGGTGGCGGCATCGTTGGTACTGGATAGCCCCCATGCCACCATGCCATTGCCCGCTAGCTGGTACCGGCCGGTCCGGCAGCAGCTCATCATTCCCAAACAAGCCCCGCAGCCCACCCGGGCGCGCCAGTTTAGCTGCTGGCTGTTATCCGCAGCTGTTCAACAGCAATTACCAAAGTGGGGCTATCAACCCGGCGCGGCAAGCGGAGCATGCGCTGCTGATGGCTAATCTTGATGCGGTCTGGCTGACCCTGCAACTGGCGCTGGTCAGCAGCCTGATTCTACTGGTAGTAGCTACGCCACTGGCGTGGTGGCTGGCCCACTGGCAACACCCGATAAGACAAGGCGTGCTGGCCATCATTGCCTTGCCGTTAGTACTGCCGCCAACCGTGCTGGGCTTTTATCTGTTACTGGCATTTGCGCCAGACAGCCTGTTAGGCCAGGCCTGGCTAAGCTTGACCGGCGGACCGCTGGCGTTTTCCTTTGCCGGTCTGGTGGTGGGATCGGTAATTTACTCACTGCCATTTGCAGTTCAACCGCTGTATACCGGGTTTACCCAGCTCGACCCGCGCTATCTGGAAGCTGGCCAGGTGTTAGGCATGGGCCGCCTGGCGCGGGTCCGGCATGTGATTTTGCCGCTGTGCCAGGGCTACTTTTTTATCGCTTTCGGCTTGAGTTTTGCCCACACTCTGGGCGAGTTCGGGGTGGTGCTGATGATTGGCGGCAATATTCCCGGGGTGACTCAGGTGGTGTCCATCGCCTTGTATGATGAAGTGGAGCAGGGCAATTTTGCCCGCGCTCATCAGCTAGCGTTGGGCCTGGTAGTGGCAGCCTTTGCCTTATTGTGCTTGTTGTACCGGTTTAACCGTGGCGGGGGGCGGCAGTGGACCTTTCGCTAACCTTTGCCCGCCCGCCGCAATTTACCCTGCACATCGATACGCAATTGCAGCAGGCGTTTTGCGGCGTGACCGGCCCGTCCGGCGCTGGCAAAAGCTCGCTGTTGCGCGCGCTGGCCGGGTTGGAAGCCGGCGCCACCTTGCACCGGCCAGTGACAGAACATGGGCCGGTGGGGCTGGTGTTTCAGGACAATCTGCTGTTCCCGCATTTAACAGTGGCGCAAAATCTGGCCCTGGCGCGGCGCTATGCCGGGCCCGCCTGGCTGGAGACAGACGCGATTACCGCAGGCTGTCACTGTGCGCACCTTATTGACCGCCATCCTACCGAGTTGTCCGGCGGTGAAGCACAGCGGGTGGCGCTGGCCCGGGCGCTGATGAACCAGCCCCGGTTGTTGTTACTGGATGAACCCTTAAGTGCTGTAGACGGACCGACCCGCCAGCAGATCCTGCACTATCTGGCCGGGCTGGCCGATACGGGGCTCAAGATCCTTATGGTCAGCCATGATGTGAGCGACCTGCTACATTGTTGCCAGCAGGTATTGTTACTGGAAAATGGCCAACTCACCCATCAAGGCAGCGCCCAGCAGGTGCTGGATCATTATTTTACCCACAGCGTTGACGCAGCCGGCGAAACGGTGAGTGTGCTAAGCGGGCCCACGACTGACGGCGCCCCGGCCGGGTATAAGGCGTTTACCGTGGGCAAGCAACGCGTGCTCACCCGCCAGGGTAGCGAAAGCGATTCGGGCCGCCTGAGTGTGCCGGCAGCCGCCGTTATATTGCATAGCCAGCCAGGGTTGCCCACCAGCCTGGAAAATGCGCTAGATGCCACAGTAATGGCCATTGCGCCAATGCCCTATGCTGATGGCAACCATCACCTGGTGACCCTCAACGTGGGTGGGCAAACTCTTTACGCAGAGATCTCATCTCAGGCTCTGCACAATTTGCAGCTACATCCAGGGCAGGCTGTGGTGGCCTGTTTTGCTGCGGCGTTTTAATACAAACCGCTTAAATGCAGTGGCTCTCGCCGCAAGCCAACTCCCCCTTACTCTATCATCTGGCTGAATAACACCTCATTCACAATAATAATTAAACTTATGCGGGCGAGTTTTCTAACATAAAATCAACATTTGCCAGCAGACCTCTTCATGACAGAACTGATATTGATACGTCACGGCCAGGCCTCACTGGGGCAGGATAATTATGACGCCCTAAGCGAACTGGGCAGCCAGCAGGCGCGCTGGCTGGGCGAGCATTTTACCCAAAGTGGCGCACGTTTTGATGCCGTGATCTCCGGCAGCCTGGTGCGCCAGGTCGATACGCTGGCACAGATCGCCCCCGGCCAGCCGGCTGAGCAGGATCCGCGCTTCAATGAGTTTGATTTTATGCAGGTGGTTAATGCCTATCTGCACCAGCATCCTGCACAACGCAAAGACCAACTTACCCGCCGCGACTGGTTTACCATTTTGCGCGACAGCATGCAGTGCTGGTCGCACAATGATCTGGCGCTGCCACAGGGCGCTGAAACCTGGCAGGGCTTTGCCACGCGGGTGCACGATGCCATTCATGCTCAGTTAAACGAATCGTATAAGCGAGTGTTGGTAGTGACCTCGGGCGGTGTCATCGCCATGGCCATGGGCCACGCGCTGGGTCTGGATGCAGCTGCCATCATCCGGCTGAATCTGCAAATTCAAAATACCAGCGTCACCCGATTTTTTTGCAGTAATCAACACTGGTCGCTGCACAGCTTTAATTGCCTGCCGCACCTTAGCAGTACCGCGCGCGCAGAATCTGTTACTTACGCATAACGCAGGAATCCGTATGCATTTTGAACCGAATACCAAAACCCAGGGGCTGGCAGAAAAGCTGTCGGCATTTATGGAAGAGCATGTTTACCCCATCGAACACGACTACCATCACAGTCTGCAACAGGCCGACGATCCCTGGGTGACCCCGGAGCTCATGCAGCAGCTTAAACACAAAGCGCGTGAGGCCGGCTTGTGGAATTTATTTTTACCCGAAGAATACAAGCCTTACGGGGCTGGCTTGACCAATCTGGAATATGCGCCGCTGTGCGAAATCATGGGCCGGGTGCCTTTCTCGGCAGAAATATTTAATTGCAGTGCGCCGGATACCGGCAACATGGAAGTGCTGGCTAAATATGGCAGCGAAGAACACAAAGCGCGGTGGCTGCAGCCTTTGTTAGAAGGCCAGATTCGCTCCGCCTTTGCCATGACCGAACCGGATGTGGCCTCCAGCGATGCCACCAACATCGAAACCCGGATCGAGCGCCGTGGCGATGAATATGTGATCAATGGCAAAAAATGGTACACCAGTGGCGCCATGAACAAAAACTGCCAGGTGATGATTGTAATGGGCAAAACCAACCCGGATGCGCCGCGTCATCAGCAGCAATCCCAAGTCCTGGTGCCTATGGACACGCCCGGAGTGACCATAGTGCGACCCATGGGCGCCATGGGTTACCTGGATGAGCCCGTGGGCCATGCTGAAATTGTGTTTGATAATGTCACTGTGCCGGCGGCCAATATTATTCTGGGCGAAGGCCGTGGCTTTGAAATCGCCCAGGGCCGGTTAGGGCCGGGCCGCATCCATCATTGTATGCGCCTGATTGGCTGTGCCCAGCGCGCACTGGATTTGGCCTGCCGTCGAGTCAATCAGCGGGTTGCTTTCGGAAAGCCGTTAGCCAAGCAACAGTCTGTGCGTGAAAGTATTGCCAGCATGCACTGTGAGATTGAGCAAGCGCGCTTACTGACCTTTAAAGCCGCCGACCAGATGGATCGCTATGGCAATAAAGTCGCCAAAGATTTGATTGCTGCGATTAAAATTGTGGCGCCGGCCATGGCCTGCCGGGTGATAGACGAAGCCATTCAGATGCATGGTGCCCAGGGCACCAGCCAGGATACGCCGCTGGCAGCCATGTACGCTTATGCCCGTACTGTACGCTTAGCCGACGGTCCAGACCAGGTGCATATGATGCAACTAGGCAAAAGCCTGATCGAGCGTGCGCAGGAGGGCTGAAGATGAGTGTACATCAACTGGATCTAGCGGTACTCAATAACTATCTGGCAGAGACCATCGGCACCATCAGCCAGTATGAAAAATTCAGTGGCGGGCAATCTAACCCCACATTTTTGCTGACCACCAAGCGTGGCCAGTTTGTGCTGCGCCGCCAGCCCCCCGGTAAATTGCTTAAATCCGCCCATGCGGTCGACCGCGAATTTACCGTGATGCGGGCGCTGGCCTGCACGCCAGTTCCGGTGCCCGAGGTGCTGACTCTGTGCCGCGACCCTGACATTATTGGTAGCATGTTTTATGTGATGGAATATGTGCCGGGCAATATCTACTGGCAGGCTGCACTGAGTGAGGTGGCTGATAACGATACCCGCGCCCATATGTATGATGCCATGAACCAGACGCTGGCTGATTTGCATAATTTGGATCCTGCCGCACTCGGGTTGGAGGAATTTGGCAAGCCGGGTAACTATTTTGCTCGCCAGGTCGAGCGTTGGACCACGCAATACCGCGCCTCGCAGACCCAAAACCTGCCTGGCATGGAAAGCCTGATGGATTATCTGGCGCAAAATCTGCCCGCCGATGATGGCCAGGTAGCACTGGTGCACGGTGATTTTCGCCTCGACAATATGATTTTTTCCAAACACGCCGAGCGTCCGCGTATTTTGGCCGTGCTGGACTGGGAGCTGTCTACCCTGGGTCATCCCTTTGCGGATCTGGCATATCAATGTATGCAGCTACGCCTGCCGGCCAACCTGCCGCAGGCACCTGGGTTGGGCGGGGTTGATCGGGCCGATTTGGGGATCCCTTCGGAACAGGAATATGTGGAAGCTTACTGTGCGCGGCGTAATATAAACGCCATTGAGCACTGGCCGTTTTATCTGGCCTTTAGCTTTTTCCGCCTGGCGGCAATTTTACAAGGAGTGGCCAAACGGGCCGAAGCAGGCAATGCCTCCAGTGAACAAGCCAAAACACTCGGCACCATGGTTGAGCCGTTGGCCAATATGGCGCTGGATGTGGTGAAAAAAGGACATTAACGATGACCGAAATAAACATGATGCAGGCCATGGTCTGCAATGAATTTGGCCCATTATCGAATTTACAGTATACCCAAACAGAGGCACCGGCGCTGACTCGTGGCGGGGTGCGCATTGCTGTGAATGCTGCCGGGGTGAATTTTCCCGATGCACTGCTGGTGCAGGGGCTGTATCAAATTCAGCCGGAAACACCATTTATTCCTGGCTGCGAAGTAGCCGGTACGGTGATGGAAACCGGCGAGGGCGTCGAACATCTTAAACCGGGCCAGCGAGTGGTGGCGGTCTGTCAGGTGGGCGGTTACGCCGAGCAGGTTGTGGTGCCGGCAGCCCAGGTGATGCCACTGCCGGATTTTATTCCCGACAATGAAGCGGCGGCACTCATTACTGCTCACGCCACCGCGCACCATGGCCTGTTACAGCGGGCCAATTTGCAGGCTGGCGAAACCCTGGTGGTTACCGGTGCAGCCGGCGGCACCGGCCTGGCTGCAGTGCAAATCGGTAAAGCCATGGGCGCGCGAGTGATTGCGGTGTGCTCTAGCGAAGAAAAGCTGGCGCTAGCCAAAGCCCACGGCGCGGATGAGGGCATCAACTATCACCAGGCAGATCTGAAAGAGTCACTTAAAGCACTGACCGACGGGCGCGGCGCTGATGTGGTGTATGAGTGTGTGGGCGGCGATACCTTTGCCACCTTGAGCCGCAGTATGGCCTGGAATGGCCGTTTGCTGGTTGTCGGCTTTGCCAGTGGTGAAATTCCAAAACTGCCCGTCAACCTGCCGTTAGTAAAAGGCTACGCCGTGGTGGGGGTCTTTTGGGGCACCTTCACGCAAAAAGAGCCTAAAGTGTTTGCCAGCAATATGCAGCAGCTGATGCAGTGGTACCAGCAAGGCAAGGTTAAGGTGGTTGTGGACAGCGCGCTGCCGCTGGCAGAAGCAGCCACCGCACTACAACGATTAAGCGAACGGCAAGTGCAGGGAAAGTTGGTGTTGGTGCCCTGAGCCTGACAGCGAACGGTGTAAACGTGTAATACCGATAACAAGAGAACAGCCCCAGTGACGGGGCTGCCTGACGTTGCGATTGCGCGATCGTCGTTTGTGGTTGGCAACATTCCATTTGCCGGGTCGAAGTATCGGCGGGGACGCGATAAAAGAGCAGAACAGCGAAAAACAGTGACGGGTTGCCAGCCTGCCGCGCGTTCCCAGGATACTTGGGTATATTAAAGCTGTTTCGCCGGGCGGGCGAAAGGTATACAGCCATACCGAAGTATCAGGCCTGATACGCTGAGGCAGGTTCAGGCTGCTCTTATCATTAATCAGTCAGATGTATTACCAGCTGCTCATGCCGCCATCAATGGCGATAGCCTGACCATTCATAAATGAATTGCCGGGTGACAGCAGCAACACCATCGCATTGACCACTTCCTGCGGGTCAGCCATGCGTTTCATCGGGCTGCCAGTGGCCAGCTGAGCACGGCTTTCATCACTGGTAAAGCCGCCCAGATTGAGCAGATTGGTCGGGCTGAAAAACGGGCAGATAGCATTCACCCGCACATTTTTGCGGCCATATTCCACCGCTGCTGTTTTGGTCACGCCCACCACCGCATGTTTCGCTGCAGCGTAGGGAGCAGCTTTCGGCGCGCCGCCCAGGCCAGCCATTGAACTGACATTTAAAATATGCCCTTTGCCGTTGGCTAACATGGCCGGTACCTGGTGTTTCATGCCCAGCATCACACCTTTTAAATTGACCGCCAACTGCTGATCAATGACACTTTCATCCAGCGTGTGTAAAGCCCCCGGGGTGTGTGCTACGCCGGCATTGTTAACCGCAATATCCAGCTGACCATAGCTTTCCAGTGCCAGCGCAACCAGGGCTTTGTTGGTGCTTTCCAGAGCGATATCACCGCCCATGCTCACCACATCGCCGCCAGCTTCCCGCAAATCTTTGACAGTGATGGCCAGCTTTTCTTCATTAATATCGGTTAACACCAGTTTGCACCCGCGATAGGCCAGTGCGTCGGCCAGCAAGCGGCCAAAACCGTCTGCTGCGCCGGTGATGATGGCTACCTGGCCCTGAAAATTAAGTAGTTGGTCCATACCCCAAACTCCCTGCAAAGTTAGCTGAAAAATAAGATAAACAACTGGTTACGTAGCATTTTTGAAAGTGGTGCAACGCAAGCGACAGTGTTCAATGTGGCTTCAGCATAGCGTGCCTATCCCGCTGATGTATTCAAATTTGTGATAGTAGGTTATTAACCCAATCAACTTGGCTGATTCGCTGTGCTTTCTTAGTATCGTCAGACGTAATTTTTTTGTAAAAATCTTCTACAGGATTGTCCATGGAACATTATCAGTCACCCCAACGCGATGCCCGCTTTGTTGCCTATGAACTGTTCGACTTTCAGTCGCACTATGAACAGCTGGGTTTAGGCGAGGTCACTCAGGACCTGGTCAGTGCCATTCATGCCGAAGCAGCTAAGTTTGCTGACAATGTACTGGCGCCCATCAATCAGGCCGGTGATCAGCACGGTTGCCAGTGGCAGGATGGCGAGGTGACCACTCCGCCAGGTTTCAAAGAAGCCTATCAACAATATGTGGCTGGCGGCTGGCCGGGCATGGCGCACCAGGAGCAGTGGGGCGGTCAGGGCTTACCCTATTCGCTGGCCACCAGTATTGCTGAGTATTTTTCCGGCGCTAATCATTCCTGGGCGATGTACCCGGGCTTATCGCAGGGTTGTATCTCGACCATTCTGGCCCACGGCACTGATGCGCAAAAACAGCGCTTCTTGCCGGCGCTGGTGGAAGGTACCTGGTGCGGCACCATGTGTCTAACCGAAGCGCACTGCGGCTCTGATTTGGGCATGTTACGCTGTAAAGCCGAGCCGGCTGATGATGGCAGCTACAAACTCACCGGCACCAAAATTTTTATCTCTGCCGGAGAACACGATTTTGCCGATAATATTGTGCATATTGTGCTGGCGCGTCTGCCAGATGCACCGGCCGGCACCAAGGGCATTTCCCTGTTTATTGTGCCTAAAGTCAATGTAACCAAAGCCGGGGAGCTAGGCGAACGCAATCAGGTCAGCTGTGGCAGTATTGAGCACAAGATGGGCATCAAAGGCAGTGCCACCTGTGTGATTAACTTTGACGGGGCCACCGGTTATCTACTGGGCGAAGCCAATCGCGGCCTCAACCATATGTTCACTTTTATGAACATTGCCCGCATTGGCACTGGCCTGGAAGGGCTGGCGGCCTCAGAAGCCGCTTTTCAGGGCGCGCTGCGCTATGCCCAGGATCGCACGCAGTTTCGTTCACCTACCCAGCGCAGCGGCGAACGCCAGGCGGACCCGATAATCGTTCATCCGGATGTGCGGCGCATGTTGTTAACCCAAAAAGCCTTTGCCGAAGGCAGCCGGGCGCTGGCTTATGACTGTATGCAACAGGTTGATATTACCCAGCACAGTGACAGCCCGGAACAGGTCCAGCTGGCTCAGTCGCGTCTGGCGCTGCTCACGCCTATCGTAAAAGCCTTTTTGACCGAAACCGCGCAGGAATCCACCAGTCATGGTATCCAGGTACTGGGCGGGCACGGTTACATTCAGGAATGGGGCATGGAACAGCTGGCGCGGGATACCCGCATCAGTGCGCTATATGAGGGGACCACCGGGATCCAGGCATTGGACCTGCTGGGCCGCAAAATTTTGGGCACCAAAGGCGAGTTGTTGGGAATCTATGTGGACGAGATCCGCAAGTTCTGCGATCAGACCAAACTGGATGGTGAAGCCGCGCACTGGGCCGGTCAGCTGCAGACCTACCTGCAGCAATGGCAAACCCTGACCCAGCAGGTGGGCCAGCAAACGTTGCAAAACCCTGATGAGCTGGGCAGTGCGGCAGTGGATTATTTGATGTTCTCTGGCTACGTGGCGCTGGGCTATTACTGGTTGAAAATGGCCAGTGTGGCGCAGACCAAGTTGGCCGAAGGGGCATCAGAAACAGCCTTTTACGAAGGTAAGGTGGCTACTGCCCGGTTTTATTTTGGGCGTTTACTGCCGCGGGCAGGTGCTCACGCCAGTGCCATCACCGCCGGTGCAGATACCCTGATGAGTATGGGCGAGGAGATGTTCCGTCCGGCTTAAGAGCCTGACATTATGTTAAAAAAGGGCAGGCCGGTTTGAGGCTTACCCTTTTTTATTTGAGTCAGATGCAGGTTTGCTTTTTGACCGTGAAAAGATAACAGGCTGGCAAATATTAAGCACAAAAAAACGACCCGCAGGTCGTTTTTAGGTTGCGTGTGTCATCAACACGCTTAATAAGTCGCGGCCCTCAATGAGGGCCGCTTGCGCGGGCCGAAGCCCGCAACCATGTTGAAAGGGTACATGGTCATGTAACTGGCACGCTTAGATGCGTGATTGCAGCTCACTGGCGATAGGGCTGCTTTGAAAGCCATTTTCAGCAATCCACGCTTGCAGCGTTTTGCCATCAGCTTCAGGGTTTTGCAGTTCGCGAGAAGGCATTTTTTTCACCAGCAGTGTGCCTACATCTACCGCATTGCTTTCAATGGCGGTACGGATAAGGCTCAGGCCGTTGCAGCTCACGCCTGCATAGTAATCATGCAGTTTTAAACGGTAATCCGACTGAACAGCACGCATTTTTTTACGCAGTTCACCCTTGTCGTTTGCTTGTACAATTGTACAAATGTTGGCCAGCGCATCTTCAACCCCTGCGTTAGCAGAACCTGAAAACAGCAAAGAAGCAGCAGCAACAGCTAAAGAGGTTTTAACGATTTTCAACATGGTTTTTTCCTAATTGCTTTTTAATACCGAGCGGTGTGTTTGTTCGGGAGCTATTAAACAAAAATCCGTTGTTTAGAAAAACAGCAACGCCGATACTTAAGTATGTTGCTTAATAACAAAACCCTGCATAAGTGTGTTTTTTCACAATCAAGTGTTTGAAAATAAAGCTTTTTAGTCAATACGTGAGCAGGAAGGTTAGAAATATTTTTCGCATGATCAGCAAGTTATAACATTCTGCTGGGGTGAATTAACATTTTAGCGCAGGGATTGAGCGTGAGCCTGACTGGCAGGTTCGTGTTCAGAGCGATAAGCAGTACGCAATCAACAGCGCCCAATCATCAGTGCGGTTGGTAAGCCGTAGCGACACGGGTGATTTGATCGCGCATCCACATATGGGCCTGATCATGATCAGCACTCACATGCCAATATAAAAAATACTCGATGGGTGGCAATTCAAAAGGCAGGTCAAAAATAGCCAAATCATAATGTTTGGCCAGATGATAAGGCATACACGCAATCAGGTCGGTTTTTACAATGGCACTGGGGACTGTCAAAAAATGCTGGCCACGCATCACAATACGACGTTTTTTGCCTAATTTATCTAATTCGATATCTACAGGACCGGGGCCGCTCTTACGCTGTGACACATGAATATGTCCCAGCTGCAAAAAGGTTTTCAAATCCAGGCCATCCTGCAGTGCTGGATGATCCGGGCGAGCCAGCACCACAAACTGATCTTCAGCAATTTTTTGTTTGCACAGATGCGGGTCGGTAAATGCTGAGGCATCGGCAAAAAAATCCAGGCTGCCGCTGGCCATGGCTGCCACCACCTGGGCCCGGCTGATTTCATAATTGGTCAGGCTGATCCCGGGCGCAACCTGCTGTAATCGAGCCATCAGGCGCGGCATGATACTGACTTCCAGCAAGTCCCGACTGGCAAAATTAAAGGACTTTTGCGAGGTTTGCGGATTAAATACATGGCTATCTTGTACACTGGTGCGTAACAACCGCAGAGCTTCGCGGGCCGGCACAATGATATTCTGGGCTACTGGCGTAGGGGTCATGGAATGGCCGGTACGAACAAATAAGGGATCATTGAGCATGTCGCGTAAGCGGGCCAGTGAATTAGATACTGCCGGCTGGGTGATACATAACACATCAGCAGCTTTGGTCAGGCTGCCTGCAGTATAAATAGCGTCAAACACTGCAAATAAATTGAGGTCGATTCGATTAAGATTTACCGGTAGGGGTTGCCGCGTGCCTGTCACATGCTATCTCTGTGCTGGATAATAACTGCATCTTATAAAAAACAGGCGGATGCATACAAGGCTTTGATAGTGATATTCGTTGGGTGGCCAGTAAGATGGATGAGTAGCAGGACGATAAACTTAAAAAGAACAGGGCCTGAGCGGCCCTGTGATCTTAGTTTGAAGCGTCTTCTGCGGTTTCAGATATTTCTTCACCGGCTGACTCGATATCTTCGCCGGCACCTTCCATCGTGGCGCACCCTGTCATCAGCGAGCCCAAAAAGGCCATTAAAATGACAAAATAACGGGTTCTGACAGTTCTTGAAGTAAACAATGCTTTCATGTGTAGCTCCTTACGTTGGGTTTTATTGATCAGGTGCAGACTCGCCCTGGTCGGGCGCATCGGCATTGCCTGTCGCGCCACGCTGGTGGTCTGAATCTGGGTGTTGCTCGGTTGACGCATCCTGCGTGGCTGGCCGGACATTTTGCAACATGCCGTCCAGGGGTTTGCCGCCCTTGGCATCAAAATCCAGTGTCCGAATAGGAAAGGGGATGAGAATGTCGTTGTCATTTAAGACCTGCCGCACTGTCACCACCGCATCATGTCGTACACTCATAAAATCATGCTCGCCCGGGTATTGGATCCAAAACCAAACCAGCAAATTCACACTGCTGTCGCCAAACGATTCGGCATACACGTTGGTTTCTTCTTTACGGATCACATAAGGCTTTTCCTTTAACGCCGCCACAATGACCTCGCGCGCTTTTTGCGGATCATCGGCGTAGGAAATGCCCACCGGCACTTCAATGCGCCGGTAGCCCAGCACACTGTAATTAGTCAAAATATTGCGAAACAAGATCTTGTTAGGGATGATCTCCAGCTGGCCATAAAAGGTTTCCACCAGCGTGTTTCGCAAATTTATCGACTTTACATTGCCAAATACCCCATCAGCTTTTATTACATCACCAATTTCAAAAGGCTTGCGGATCCCCATGGCAATGCCAGCAATAAAATTTTCGGTCATATCCTGAAACGCAAAGCCGATGGCCAGGCCTACTATACCGGCACCAGCCAGCAACGAGGTTACTGTGCCCTGCAGGCCGACAAAATCCAGTGCAATAAATATCCCGGCAATGACAATCACGGATTTGGCAATGGCAGTAAGCAAATCGGCAATCTGACGCGATTCAAAGGCCCGGCGCAGAATGCGGCGTAACGCGCTGCCCAGGGTTTTGGCTAAAATGCCAAACACGATGGCAATCAAAATAGCCACTACCAGATTAGGCAGATGCTTAATGCCTTCTTCCAGCCAGGTTTGTAACTTACCATTTACCAGCTCATAGACTTTGTCTAATTGCGGAAATTCCATGCCTCTCCTTTATCTTACCGACCGCAGGTCAGCCTGGTTACCAGCCACTATGCAATAGCACTATCAGAATCTGTTCCAGTGAATCAAAATCTGTTCCATTATGAGCGCGCCGTCCAACTTTGGGGTGCAATACCGGCAGGAGCCTTGTCCTCGCCCGGCTAAAGCCAGTCATGCCACCACACTGGCCGTCCTGTTTTGACTACTCAGCGCGACAGACCGCCGGTAAAAGCTACCGATACAGTGAAAATTTGCTATAAAATCAAGCTGTAAACTCTTATGTGCGGTTTATACGAAAAATTTGCCCAGGTTGAGCAAAAATTCTGCATACTTCGTGCTAACGTAGTTTTTTCAATATAGCAACCGGCCCAGCCGGCTACAGGAGCAGATATGGCAGATAAACTTTCGCAAGCACAGATTGATTCAGCACTGGCACAACTTAATCAGCTGGCCGCCGACGATGCCCAGTGGCAGCAGCAAGGCGATAAGATCAGCAAGACATTTAAATTCAAAAGTTTTATCCGCGCATTTGGCTGGATGTCGCAAATTGCCATTTGGGCTGAAAAATTGTCGCACCATCCAGAGTGGTTCAACGTATATAATAAGGTAGAGGTAACATTGACTACCCATGATGCCGACGGGTTAACAGAACTGGATTTTAAGCTGGCTGAAAAGATGGAAAAATTCCGTTAGGGTGGGCTGAAAGAGGCGGTATTGCCGGTTTAATCAGCAGGTTGGCTAATAAAGCAGCGTTTAATCAAAAGTTTACGAGTTTCGTTGTTGTGGCTCTTGCCAAGCCTCAAACGCTATGTATAATACGCACCACTTGAACGGGAGACACCAGAAGCTCTCACAGTTCAAACAAGATTCAGACGCGGGATGGAGCAGTCTGGTAGCTCGTCGGGCTCATAACCCGAAGGTCGTTGGTTCAAATCCAGCTCCCGCAACCACCTTTATTGGCCGGTAAGACCAGCCAATAAAATACGCAGATAAGCATAGCGATGCTGCGTGACAATAAGTGCACAAGCGCGGGATGGAGCAGTCTGGTAGCTCGTCGGGCTCATAACCCGAAGGTCGTTGGTTCAAATCCAGCTCCCGCAACCAGCACTTAGCTTGTTATACCAGTAACAGGCATATACAATACAAGCGCGGGATGGAGCAGTCTGGTAGCTCGTCGGGCTCATAACCCGAAGGTCGTTGGTTCAAATCCAGCTCCCGCAACCACATTTTGAAAAAACCGCTGAAATCAGCGGTTTTTTTGTATGCGCGTTAGTCCGGCTGGGCCGGCTTCCTTAGCGGCGCGTACCTATGCCATCTTTCTTCACAGAGCCGCTCTTATCACCCCTGGCTCTGTCACTGGCATGGAGCATTCCTGTGAGCAAAACCGTTTCAGAAGTTATCACTACCACCTTATTAAAGGCTGGCGCACGCCGCTGTTATGGCATTGTGGGCGACACCATCAATCATTTTACCAATGCTATTGCCGGTTCTGATCTGGAATGGGTGTCGGTGCGCCACGAAGAAGTGGCCGGATTTGCCGCTGGCGCCGAGGCCTACATGACCGGCCAGCTGGCGGTGTGTGCCGGCACCTGTGGCCCGGGCAGCTTGCACTTTATTAATGGCCTGTTTGAGAGCCATCGCAATGGCGCTCCCGTGGTATTTATTGCCACCAATATCGATCGCGCCGAAGAAGGCTTTCAGTTTCCGCAGGAAGTTGACCAAAAAAAGTTGTACGAACAATACTCGGTCTTTTGTGAGCGCCTGAGTCACCCTGATCAAACCCGTCGCATGGTGACCATGGCCGCACAGGCGGCACTGGCCAAAGGTGGCGTGGCAGTGGTCGTGGTCAATGGCGATATGTTTAAACAACAATGTGATGATTCCATGCCCTGGCAGGTGCGGGTCAGCCCGCCGCACATTACACCATCGCCACAAGCGCTTGAACCGGTGCGCCAACTGCTGGCCGAGCATAGCAAAATCACTATTTATGCCGGAATCGGTGCCCGGCAGGCGCGCGATGAATTGATTGCTCTGGGCAACAAGCTCAACGCACCGATTGTGCATACTACTAAAGCCAAAGAATTTATCGAGCGAGATAACCCGTTAAGTGTTGGCATGACCGGTATCCTGGGCAACAAAGCCGGGCTGCGCGCCATGCAGGAAGCCGATCTTGTACTGTGCTTTGGGACTGATTTTGCCTACACCCAGTACTGGCCAGAACACGCGACCATTGTGCAGATTGACACCAATCCGGCCAATATTGGCAAACGGGCGCCGGTGGATATTGGCCTGGTGGGGGATGCCAAACATACCGCACAGGAATTACTGAAGCACTGTCCGGATAACACCGACAGCCAGCATCTGGACGCTATCCAGGCGCAGTGGCAGGATGATCTGGCACACTATGAACAGAGCGCCCGCTCTGATAAGGGCCTGATTCATCCGCAGCGGCTGGCCCAGTATATTGATCAATACGCTGCTGACGATGCCATTTTTACCGCTGATGGCGGCTCTCCCATGGTATGGATGCTACGCCATATCCGGGCCCACAGCGACCGGCGCTTTTTAGCCAGTATGTCACACGGCACCATGGCCAATGCCTATCCGCAGGCGCTGGGGATCAGCCATGCATACCCGCAACGCCAGGTGATTGCGCTGTGCGGGGATGGCGGTATGACCATGTTGATGGGGGATTTGCTGACCCTGGTGCAACAAGAAATGCCGGTCAAACTGGCGGTATTTAACAATGCGTCGCTGGGGTTTGTAGAAATGGAACAGCGGGTGGAAGGCATGCTGGACAATTACACCGGTCTGAAAAATCCGAATTTTGCCAATGTGGCCGCAGCCTGCGGTATGACTGGCTGGCAGGTTACGCACCCTGACCAGCTTGAGCAGTCGGTGCAACAATGGCTGGCCCACGACGGCCCAGCGCTGCTGGACGTAAAGGTCAATCGCATGGAGCTGGTAATGCCGCCAGAAATCGAAGCCGGGCAGGTGGCCAAGACCTCGTTGTTTGGTATGAAAGCCGTGCTTAACGGGCGCACGGATGAAGTGATTGACCTGCTAAAAGATAATTTTTTACGCTGATTCGTTGTTGGATCACTCAATAACTTAGATTTTAAGTACAAAATACAATACCTTTGTATCACTGCCAGTCAGGCTCGGCCGTAGGGCTGCAGCCTGGCTAATGCTATCGTATAGGCCCTGGTTGAGCGCTTTTTTTGTCGTCAAAACAAGCCGCTATTAATACTCATCAGGTGCTGATACGCATCGTACCCGATACCGTCCCGGTGCCCTGATAGCTGTGATACGGAATTTACCTCATGCTTGAGTGGTTACTTGCGCAGTTCGCCATCCCTCAATCCGGCACTGTGATGCAGGGCAGCTATTCCCTGCCGCTGGTCAGTTTGTCGTTATTTATTGCAATTTTTGCCTCGTTTATGGCCTTTACTGTTGCCGGCCAGGCAGCGGTGGTCACCAAAGCTGTGCAAAAGCATTTGCTATTGGCGGTGGGCAGTCTGGCGCTTGGCACTGGGATCTGGGGCATGCATTTTGTGGGCATGCTGGCGTTTAATTTAGGTACCCCGGTAATATACAGCTGGGGGCTGACTGCTGTGTCCTTCTTACCTGGCTGGAGTGCTGCCTGGATTGCGCTGCACATTTTGAGCCGACCACGGCTCAACCGCATGCACATTATGGTCGGTGGCATATTGGTGGGTGCTGGCATTGGCAGCATGCATTATGCCGGCATGGCTGCCATGAAAATGTCTATGATGCTGCGCTATGACCCGGCTACTTTCGGTTTATCTATCGGTGTAGCGGTGATCCTGGCGATGCTGGCGTTATGGATCCGATATGGGTTAAACCGCATCCAAATATTGCGCGGTACCGGCCGGTTTGTCACTGCGATCGCCAGTGTGGTGATGGGACTGGCGATATGCGGTATGCATTACACTGGCATGGCGGCGGCGCGGTTTGTGCGGCCTGCTGGCTCGGATATGGCAACTGCTGCAGACGAGTTTTCTGTACTGCTGGCTGCCGCGGTCACCTTTATCATCGTTGTATTTATCATTCTAGCGCTGGGTGTGAGCCTGCTGGTGAAATATAAAAATACCATGCAGCGTGCCCACGAAAGCGAGCGCACGTTAAAAGCGATGATGGATACCGCGGTCGATGGCGTTATCACCCTGAACGGTGATGGCACCATTTTAAATACCAACCCGGCGATCAGCCTGATTTTTGGTTACCAACCGCATGAATTACGCGGCAACAGTATTTTGCGTCTGATCCCGCAGGACAAACACAGTATCTACCGGCAGTTGTTTAACGGTGAGCGCAAGACCAGCAGTGCCTGGCTGCACATCGTGGGAGCCAACCGGGATGTTGCTGCTATTCATAAAGCCGGCCACGCGATAGCCGTACGCGTCGGGGTGGGGCATACCACCGTCAATGACAACGATTATTTTGTCGCGTTTATCAGTGATATCCGTGAGCGCATTGAAATGGAAAAAGCCTTGCGCGAGAGCGAAGCTAAATTCCGCTCGTTTTTCAACCACGTACCAGGTATCGCCTACCGCTGCTTAGATAACAATGACTGGCCGATGGTGTTTATCACCGACGCGGTGGAAGAAATCACCGGTTATCCGGCCGTCGATTTTGAATTACCGAACCCAACGCGCAGCTTCAACGATTTGTACCATCCCGACGACAAAGACAATGTGCTTAAAGATGTCACGACCAACAATGCTTTCTTTTTAGAATACCGGATTATCCACAAAGATGGCCGGATACGCTGGTTGCAGGAGCAGGGCGTAAAAGTTTGTGATGTTGAAACCCGCGACACCTGGATAGACGGATTTATTTTTGATATCACTGCGCGCCGGGAAATGGAAGAGCAACTGGTGGTGGCCAAAGAAGCCGCCGAACAAGCTGCGGCTGCGCGCGCTGCCTTTTTGGCCAACATGAGCCACGAAATTCGCACGCCCATGAATGCCATTATCGGCTTTTCCGATGTGTTAATGGACTCGGCCTTACCGGCAGAACAGCACAAACATGTGGTAACCATCAACCGCTCAGCACGCTCTTTGCTGCACTTGCTCAATGATATTCTTAACAGTGCCAAGCTAGATAAAGGTAAGCTGGACTTAGAATACCGCGACTTTATTCTGGCCGATGAAGTAGACACTGTCATCAGTACCTTCTGGCTGGAAGCGCGGCGTAAATCGCTGAATTTCGAAGTGCGTCTGGATACCGGATTGCAACGCGCGTTTCACGGTGCCCCTGAGCGCCTGCGTCAGGTGCTGTCTAATATTATCGGCAATGCTATCAAGTTTACCGAGCAGGGCGCGGTGACCGTGACTGTGGCACCGGTGGCCACCGGCGTGCGATTTACCATCGAAGATAGCGGCATTGGCATGGATGAGGAGCAACTGGCGCGGGTATTTGATGCCTTTGCCCAGGCTGATGCATCCATGAGCCGCCGCTATGGCGGTACCGGCTTAGGCACCACCATTTCCAAACAACTGGTGGAGCTGATGGGTGGGCGTATCGAAGCCAATTCAACCTTGGGCCGGGGCTCCACGTTCTGGTTTGAACTGCCAGTGCAGCCAGCCAGCACACCGGCGCTGGAAGTCAGTGGGCAACTGACAGAGCTACCTGCGCAACGCATTTTGGTGGTGGACGATATCCAGCAAAATCTGGATCTCATTGAGCTGTTGCTAGGCCGCCACGGCCATACGGTGACTACCGCGCAAAATGGCGAACAAGCCTTGGCGATGATGCGTGACCATTCGTTTGACTTGGTATTAATGGATTTGCAGATGCCGGTGATGGACGGATTGGCTGCCGCGCGCGAACGGCGCGCGTATGAACAGGCTCATTCTTTGCCATCACTGCCTATTATTGCTCTGACTGCCAGTGTGTTGCTGCAGGATAAAGATGCCGCCCACGCTGCCGGAATGCAGGGCTTTGCCAACAAACCGGTGGATTATACGCAACTGAATGCCGAAATGGCGCGGGTGTTATCAGTGGCACTACCCGCCATGCCGGATGACTCCGCTACACATCCAAAAGCCTCTGCCAAACTGATTGATGTGCGTCAGGGCGTGATGCTATGGGGCGATGAACCGCGCCTGGGTCTAGAGGTACAGCGCTTTTTACACCGCCTGACCGAGGAGATCAGCGCACTGGACAGCCACCTGGCAGCCGGGCGCTTTAGCCAGCTCAAAATGCTGGCCCACAGCTTAAAAGGGGTAAGTGGCAATCTGGCCCTGATAAGCCTGACCCCTTTGTTTGCTGCGCTGGAGCAACAGCATAACGACCCTCAGGCTGCGCAAACCAAGTTAGCAGAGATTGGGCAACAGCAGCAGGCACTACGCCGCCACCCCTGGGTGCGTGAACATGCCATCAAAGAGGTAGACCGCCCGGCTGTGGAAAACACCTGGCTGGTCGATAAGCTTAACCAGCTACAACTGAGTGTCGGTCGCAATCAGCTAGATGAAGCAGTGGTCGCTGAGTTGCAGGCGGTCTCGTTAGGCGCTTATCAGGGCACTGTGGAAACCATCTTAACGGCCATCGATGATTTTGAATTTGATACAGCGCTGGGCCAATTGCAACAGTTGCAGGCTGTGCTAAACAAATCAAACCAAGAGAAACCGAACCAAGAGGACAGCCATGCCGTCGACAGCCTCTAAATCTTCTTTGTTACTGGTCGATGATGAACCAGTAAATTTGCGGGTGCTAAAACAGTTACTGGCCCCGTACTATCATTTGATTTTTGCTAAAAATGGTGAGCAGGCGATCCGGCTGGCCCACGAACAGCGCCCGGACCTGGTGCTTACCGATGTGATGATGCCCGATATGACCGGCTTTGAGGTGTGCAAAGCGCTTAAGGCCGACGCGGCCACCGCGCACCTGCCGGTGATTTTTGTCACTGCACTCAACGACGAGCACGATGAAGCCCACGGTTTTGAAGTAGGCGGGGTTGACTATATCACCAAGCCCATCAGTGCCCCTGTGGTGCTGGCGCGGGTCAAAACCCATTTGTCGCTGGTGCAGGCTGATGAGCTTAAGCGTACCCGGTTGCAGGTAGTGCAGCGGCTGGGGCGAGCGGCCGAATACAAAGACAATGAAACCGGCATGCATGTGCTGCGCATGAGCCATTACTCTAAAGTATTGGCACGGGCCTATGGCTTTAGTGAGCAACAAGCAGAAGTGCTGCTGCACGCAGCCCCCATGCATGATATCGGCAAAATCGGAATTCCCGATAGCATCATGCTTAAACCTGGAAAGCTGACCGAGGAAGAATTTGCGGTAATGAAAACCCATCCGCAAATCGGTGCGGAAATTCTCGGCGATGCCGACAGTGAATTACTGCAAATCGCCAAAACAGTGGCACTGACCCATCATGAGAAATGGGATGGCAGTGGCTACCCCAATGGCTTGGCCGGTGAGAACATCCCGGTGGAGGGACGTATTGTGGCGGTGGCCGATGTGTTTGATGCACTGACCAGCAAGCGCCCCTATAAAGATGCCTGGAGTGTCGAGAAAACCATGGCGCTGATGCATGAACAAAAGGGCCGGCATTTTGAACCGCGCCTGATTAAGCTGCTGGAGCAGAATCTGGAGCAGATTTTATCCATCAAAGCTCGTTGGAAAGATGACTAGGCAGGTTGTCAAAGCGGTGCTGAATCAGTATACTGTGCACCAACTACTTGCTGGGGCCAGCTGCTTTTACGCAATGTTTGGTGCTCAGCCGTTTGGCCTTGCAGTGTCGCGAAGGCTGAATGTGTGTAACTGCCGGTCTGGTGGTTAGGGTTCAGTTTTGTATAGAAAGCCCCGCTGGTCCGGGGCTTTTTGTTGTATGAATTGTGAGCCATTTTGCTCTGGCAAGGTTATACACAACGGTTGGGCTTTTAGGCCCTTTTTTTGTTTTTGGAGATTAGGATTGGCAAAACTTGAAGATAAACTGACCGAAATGCTTGAGCCAGCCGTGGAAGCCTTGGGCTTTGAACTGGTTGGGGTAGAGTTTGTTCGTGCCGGTAAACACTCGATCTTGCGTGTTTTTATTGATCATGAAAATGGGATTACCGTCGATGATTGTGCGGACGTCAGTTATCAGGCCAGTGCCATTCTTGATGTCGAAGACCCCATTAGCACCGAATATAACCTAGAAGTGTCTTCTCCGGGCATGGAGCGACCGCTGTTCAAAGAACATCATTTTCAACAGGCTGTAGGTGAAGTAGTGCAGATTCGTCTGACCATGCCAATGGATAACAGACGCAATTTTAAAGGACGACTTACCCGCTGTGAAAACGGCACGGTGAGTGTTGAAGTGGATGGCCAGCAGTTCCAGTTAGCTGTGGCGAATATCGATAAAGCTAACGTTGTTCCCACTTACGACTAAAGGAACAGCACGCGCTTTCATTAGGAAGCATCAGTGAGGCGAAAATGAATAAAGAAATTTTGTTAGTGGCGGAAGCCGTTTCAAATGAAAAACAAGTGCCCAGGGAAAAAATCTTTGAAGCGCTGGAATTTGCAATTGCCAGCGCCACGAAAAAGAAAAACGAGGGCGACATCGAAGTACGGGTCAGCATTGATCAGACCACCGGTGATTTTGATACCTTCCGCCGCTGGCAGGTAATTCCTGATGATCAGGAACAAACCAACCCGTATGCAGAGCTGACCCTGTCAGCTGCACAGATTGACGAGCCGGATGTGCAGCCGGGTGATTATGTGGAAGAGCAAATCGAATCGATTAAATTTGACCGCATCACCACGCAGACTGCCAAACAGGTCATCGTGCAAAAAGTACGTGAAGCAGAACGTGCGCAGATGATCGCTGAATACGAAGACAAAGTGGGAGAGCTGGTCACCGGTACGGTGAAAAAGGTTAACCGCGACAATATTATTGTGGATCTGGGTAACAACGCCGAAGGCGTGATTTACCGTGATGATATGCTGCCACGCGAAACATTCCGTCCAGGTGACCGGGTGCGTGGTCTGTTGTATGTGATCCGCCCGGAAGCTCGTGGCGCGCAGCTGTTTATCAGCCGTACCCATCCGGACATGCTGGTAGAGCTGTTCCGTCTGGAAGTGCCGGAGATTGCTGAAGAAACATTAGAAATCAAATCTGCGGCTCGGGATCCAGGTTCACGCGCCAAGATTGCAGTTAAAACCAACGACAAGCGTTTGGACCCGGTTGGTGCCTGTGTGGGAATGCGTGGTTCACGGGTACAGGCAGTATCTGGTGAGTTGGGCGGCGAGCGTGTTGATATTGTGCTGTGGGATGAAAACCCGGCACAATTTGTTATCAATGCGATGGCCCCGGCTGAAGTCGCCTCGATTGTGGTGGATGAAGACCGCAATACCATGGATGTGGCAGTCGAAGCCGACAACCTGGCCCAGGCCATCGGCCGTAGTGGTCAAAATGTACGTTTGGCCAGCCAGCTGACTGGCTGGGAGCTGAACGTGATGACCATCGACGATCTGAATGCCAAGCACGAAGAAGAGAACTCGCGGGTACTGCAGCTCTTCACTGAATACCTGGATATCGACGAAGATTTTGCCCTGGTATTGATTGATGAAGGTTTCAGCACGTTAGAAGAAGTGGCCTATGTGCCGGTCAGTGAATTGCTGGCCATCGAGGGCATGGACGAAGACATGGTGGAAGAACTGCGTAATCGGGCGCGCGCCATCCTCACCACCCGTGCACTGGCTTCAGAAGAAACCCTGGAAGGGGCTGAACCTTCTGAAGCACTGCTGAATTTAGAAGGCATGACCAAGCACGTAGCTTATGTGCTGGCCAGCCGTGGCATCGCTGATCTGGAAGAGCTGGCTGAGCAGGGCACAGACGATATTAGCGATATTGATGAACTGGACGAGCAATCTGCCGGTGCGCTGATCATGGCGGCCCGTAATATCGTTTGGTTTAACGAAGAATAAGGTCAACAAGGGGATTAACACGTAATGGCAGAAGTATCTGTAGAAAAACTCGCCAGTGACATCGGAACAACCGTTGACCGTCTGGTAACTCAGTTTAAAGATGCAGGCATCAGCAAAGGTGCCGGCGACCAGGTGACCGAAGACGAAAAACGACAGCTGCTGGATCATTTAAGCCAGCAGCACGGCAACTCCGGCAGCACAGGCGAACCTAAACGCATGACATTGCAGCGTAAGACAACCAGTACGCTGAGTGTGGGCAAATCCAAATCGGTAAAGGTTGAAGTGCGTAAAAAGCGCACCTATGTAAAACGCAGCGAAGTGGAAGAGCAAAAGCGCAAGGAAGAAGAAGAATTGCGCGCCAAGCAGGAAGCCGAGCAAAAAGCTGCCGCGGAAGCCGAAGCCAAGCGCCAGGCCGAAGAACGTGCTAAGCAGGAAGCCGCTGCCAAAAAAGCGGCTGAAGAAGCGAAAAAAGCGGCTGAAAAAGCCAAGGCCAAGCGTGCTGAAGAAGCTGCTCAGGCAGCTGAGATCGATGAATCTCACATGACTGAGGAAGAAAAAGCCGCTGCCAAAGCTGCGCGCGAAGAAGAAGAACGTCTTCGCCAGGCGCAGGAAGCCGAAGCGCAGAAGAAATATGAAGAAGATGCGCAGCGCGCTGCCGAAGAGGCCCGTAAACTGGCTGAAGAAAATGAGCGTCGCTGGAAGGAAGAAGAAGAGCGTCGTAAGCGCGCTGAAGCCGAAGAAGTTCACCTGCATTCCAATCGCTATGCACAGGAAGCTGAAGACGAAGAGGACATGCAGGTCGAGCGCTCTTCACGACGTCGTAAGAAGTCGAAGAAAAACGCAGGAGAACATTTGAAGCAAAGCTTTAATAAACCCGCTCAACCTGTTGAGCGTGTAGTCAAACTGGGCGCCACTATTACAGTGGGCGAACTGGCAAGCCGCCTGGCGGTGAAGTCTAATGCTGTCATCAAAGCCATGATGAAAATGGGCGAGATGGCCACCATCAACCAGGTGCTGGATCAGGACACGGCGGTACTGGTGGTTGAAGAAATGGGCCACAAATACGAGCTGGTCAACGACAACGCACTGGAAGAAGAACTGCTGGCCGAAGAAGCGGATCGTGAAGTTACTCCGCGTGCGCCGGTAGTAACTATCATGGGTCACGTTGACCATGGTAAAACGTCACTGCTGGATTATATCCGCCGTGCCAAAGTGGCTGCTGGCGAAGCCGGTGGTATCACGCAGCATATCGGTGCGTACAAGGTAAATGTCGACTCGGGTGATATCTGTTTCTTAGACACCCCAGGACACGCCGCCTTTACCGCCATGCGGGCACGTGGTGCAACCGCCACAGATATCGTTATTCTGGTGGTGGCTGCCGATGATGGTGTAATGCCGCAAACCAAAGAAGCTATCCAGCATAGCCGCGCCGCGGGTGTACCGCTGATTGTTGCGGTCAACAAGATGGATAAAGAAACTGCCGATCCGGATCGCGTGAAAACCGAACTGTCTCAGCTGGAAGTGATTTCAGAAGAGTGGGGCGGCGAGCACCAGTTTGTGAATGTCTCGGCCAAGACTGGTATGGGTGTGGACGAGCTGTTAGAAGCTATCAACCTGCAGGCAGAACTGCTGGATCTGAAGGCAGTTGAAAAAGGCGCCGGCCGCGGCATCGTGATTGAATCGCGTCTGGATAAGGGCCGTGGTCCGGTAGCATCGGTATTGGTTCAGGAAGGCGAGTTGCGCCTGGGCGATATCCTGTTATGCGGCGAAGAATATGGCCGTGTACGGGCAATGCGTGACGAAAACGGTATTGAAATCAAAGTCGCCGGTCCGTCTACTCCGGTAGAAGTACTGGGCTTGTCAGGTGTTCCGATTGCCGGTGAAGATGCTGCTGTGGTTCGTGACGAGCGTAAAGCCCGTGAAGTAGCCTCTAAGCGTCATCAGAAAAAACGCGAGCTTAAGCTGGCCCGTCAGCAAAAAGCCAAACTGGAAAACATGTTTGCTAACATGGCGACCGGTGAAGTGAGCGAACTGAACATTGTTCTGAAAGCTGATGTTCAAGGCTCTGTTGAAGCCATTGCAGAATCGCTGACCAAGCTGTCTACTGACGAAGTAAAAGTGAACATCGTCGGCAGTGGTGTGGGTGGTATCACCGAAACTGATGCGTCACTGGCAGCTGCGTCGGGCGCTATCATGCTGGGCTTCAACGTCCGTGCTGATGCGTCTGCCCGTAAAGTGCTGGAAGCCGAAGAGATTGATTTACGCTACTACAGCGTTATCTATCACTTGATTGATGAAGTCAAAGCTGCCATGAGTGGTATGCTGGCACCTGAATTCAAACAGGAAATCATCGGTCTGGCCGAAGTGCGTGATGTCTTTAAGTCACCAAAACTGGGCGCGATTGCCGGTTGTATGGTGACCGAAGGGGTTATCAAGCGTAGCGCACCGATCCGGGTACTGCGTGAAAACGTTGTTATCTATGAAGGTGAACTTGAATCACTGCGTCGCTACAAAGACGATGTGCAGGATGTGCGTAACGGCATGGAATGTGGTGTCGGCGTGAAGAACTACAACGATGTGAAGGTCGGTGACCAAATCGAGGTGTTCCAGGTGATTGAGGTTGCCCGCGAGATCTAATCTGCGGCTACCACATACAAGAAAAAGCGGGGGCCAGGCGCCCCCGTTTTTGTCTGTGTGATAAACAACAGGAGTATTATCATGGCACGAGAATTTTCCCGGACTGACCGTGTAGGTCAGCAGGTGCACAAAGAAGTGGCCAGCATTATTCAAAATGAATACAAACACCGCATTGGCGATATGCCGCTGATCACGGTGTCTGATGTCGAGGTGTCGCGGGATTTGGCCCATGCCAAAATCTTTGTGACCATCTATGGTGAAGATGTGGACAACAAAGCCCAGGTGGCGCAGTTGGAAGATCACAAAGGCTTTATGCGTAGTTTGCTGGCTAAGCGCCTGCGTATGCGCTCGGTACCGCACCTGCACTTTTTTGAAGACACCTCGATTACCGAAGGCATGCGAATTTCCTCGCTGGTTTCAGATGTGGTGGCCAAAGATCAAGCCCGCCAGAAAAACCCGGACGAAGAGCAGGAGTAAATGGCCAGACGTCGTAAAGGCCGTGCCATTAACGGCATTGTGTTGCTAGATAAACCGCTGGGCGGCTCGTCTAATCAGTTGTTACAAAAAGTGCGCTGGTTGTATCAGGCGCAAAAAGCCGGCCATACCGGTGCGCTGGACCCGCTGGCCAGCGGTATGCTGCCGATTTGTTTAGGCGAAGCCACCAAGTTTTCACAGTTTTTGCTGGATGCGGAAAAAACCTACGAGGTCACGGCCACTTTGGGTGTCCGCACCACCACCTCGGATGCCGATGGTGAAGTGGTGAGCGAACGCCCGGTGACCGTGGATGAGGACACCGTGCGTTCAGTGTGCGAAAGCTTCATCGGTGACAGTAAACAGATACCCTCAATGTTTTCGGCATTAAAATATCAGGGCACGCCGCTGTATGTGTATGCCCGGCAGGGGATTGAGGTGGAACGTGAGGCCCGTGATATTACAATTTACGAGCTGACCATCACCCGTATGGCGCTGCCAGAAGTGGATATGCGCGTTAAATGCAGTAAGGGCACCTATATCCGCTCGCTGGTAGATGATATTGGCCAGCAGCTGGGCTGTGGCGCGTTTGTGTCGCGCTTACACCGCACCGAAGTGGCGGATTATCCCACCGACCGCATGGTGTCGTTGGCAACGTTAGAAGAGCTGCGCGAGCAGGTCGAACATGACGATTATAGTCAGCTGGATGCCTTGTTACTGCCCATGGACAGCGCAGTGCACCGCTTGCCGGCGGTCCACATCAGCGACCAGCAACGCCAGCGTTTTGATAATGGCCAAAGCGTGACTGGCGAGAGGAACGAAAACTATGTCGCCGGGCAGGCCTACCGGGTGTATGCCGGCGATGTCTTTTTAGGTGTGGGCGAAGGGGTGATAGCCCCTAAAGATCAACCGGCTGCCCGTGACTCCTCAAAAGTGTTTATCAACCCGAAACGCCGGGTGGTCTGGTAGGGCTGTAAGTCAAATCGGGCTTGCGTCTTGCGTCAGCATCTTTATAATACGCGCTCTCATAGATTGGCTGAATTAGTGATCGGCCAATCTTCATTTCTATCAGGAGAAAATTATGTCACTAACGAAAAAAGAAACAGCAGATATCATTGCTGAATACGGCGTAAAAGAAGGCGACACTGGTTCACCAGAAGTGCAAATCGCGCTGTTAACGCACAACATCGGTAAACTGCAGTCTCACTTTGCCAGCCACAAGCAAGACCACCACTCACGTCGTGGCCTGCTGCGCATGGTTAGCCAGCGTCGTAAGCTGCTGGACTACCTGAAAGGCAAAAATGCTAACCGTTATCTTGACCTGATCAAGCGTCTGGGCATCCGTCGCTAAGACAAGATTGTCGGTAAAAAAAGCGCCTGCAGGCGCTTTTTTTGTGCCTGTTAGTTACTGGTCACTGTATAAGGGACGGCCTGCAATTTGTCTGTAATGACAGGCATACTGTAGATCTGCCTGGTATTGTCCAGATTAAGCGTGTTGCGCATCGCCTGCCGATGTTGCTCGAAGCGGGGCGCTAGCGGTTGATGCTGAGCACGGCGAAAGGTTTCTTCATCCGGCCATTGGGCATAGCCAATGAAGTGCTGGGCATCTACCTGATGCAGCCTTGAGCCCAGGCTGCCGCGATGCTTATAAATGCCTTGAGTGGTCGCCGCCCAGTGGGTAACAAACACATCCTGCAAACCTGGCTTAATTTCAAATTCATAAATTACTACAAACATTGTGCTCTCCCTAAAGATTGTTCACCCTGGCCGAACTTCCTGGTCAAGATGGTGTAAGTCCATGATTAGCCTAGAGTGAATCCTATATTAGAGCTACCAGCAAAAGCCGATTGTGCTGATTGGTTAAACTGATTTTCTTTTTTACCTGATTACCCTGATTATTCAGATCTGTGTTGGTTTTAACTGGATTAGGAAAATAAGATGAAAAAGACGTTTTCCTTTGCGTTGATGCATTTTGCTGTTGCTTTTACTGTGGCTTATTTGCTCACGGGGAGCCTGCTGGTGGGTGGTTTGCTGGCACTGGTTGAACCGGCCATCAATACTGTGGCATTTTATTTTCATGAAAAAATCTGGCGGCGTGTTGAAACCCGCCGGGCTGGGCTTGTTGCACCTACAGCAACCTTTTAGCCATAACAGGGAAATTACCCAGTAAACACAGATGTGAGGAATTGCTGATGAATCCCATCAACCCGGCCAAACTGCTACATAGCAAATGGACAGCCACTCAGCCGCAGCAAAAAGAAAAGCACTTTATGGTCATTAAAGTGACGTATGACGAAGCTGGCAGGGTAGAAGAATGTTTGCTCCAGGCGGTGATGACCCAGCGCGAATTTGCTATCCACTGGCGTGATCTCAAGGACCCCACCCACTGGCGACAGGGCTGGCAATAGCCGTTGCTTGCTGCTGCCGGCCACCCACCTTATCGGTGCCTGTCCAGTGCATTGTTCCTGTCCAGAGCATTGTTTGATAGACAGTAATACTAGTGGACACCCACTCGTTCGATGCCTGTCCAAACTCTAAACGCGTATGATGGAGTTGCACTATCCTCAGCACTGGTTATTGTTTATTCATTTGTGCTAGCGTAGTGAAAAACATAAGTACATGAGTGTATGCATCAATCAATCGGAAAACGTTCGTTTCCATGGAAAACCTTGTCAGCGATCATTGCTACCATCTGCACTGCTGGATCTGTCCAGGTTGTTGAAATCATTAACCAATATCCGGCGTGTGATTATCAGGTAATAGACACGATAAAAAAGTCGGTGGTACTACCAAAGCATGTGTCTGAAGAAGACCATTATGAGTACAAACAGCGGCTGATTAGCAAAATCCGCAGTGACGCTAAGGAACAAGAAGTGCAACTGGTCGCGCTGACTGAAAAAAAATATCACTGATGCGGCCGGTCGCCAGCGGATTATGATAGAGGCGCAGTTTATCGCACCTTGTAAAGCCCAGGATGGCTTCGAGGCCAGGTCTACGCCATTGAGTGCACAAGGTGATCTGCAAATCGGGATTGATGTGTCGACCGACATGTCGTACAGCTTCACCATCGACCTGTAAGCTAAAAAACCAGCACCGATGCTGCCTGAGGATGCGCTGATTACCGCGCAAAACGGGCTGTACGGGTTGCCGCTTGGGACCCCCTTACCGCGGTGATAGAGCAATTTGGCACACCCTCAGTAGAGCTGCCAGTGGGTAAGGGACTGCAAATCATCGGCTATGGACGCAGCCACTGGCTGTATTTTGTCGATGGCCAGCTGGCTGAAGTGACCTCGCAGTCGCAGCTGTTCAGTTATCCCTTTATCAATCAGCTGGCATTTGAAGAGCGTTTTGATGATCGTACCTGGCTGGCCGGTGGCCTGGCGAAAGGCCAAAAAGTCGCTGCTGATAAAGTTGTTCAACTAGAGCAACAGAGCTCCAGTGCGGAAGCAAAACTGGCATTGCACACCGAAGTCTATCTGGCCAATAATCAGCAATATAAACGACGGGAAGTGACTGGCTTTACGCTCAGCCAGCCTCAGTTTTCGCTGCCGGCAGCACAGATTGTGGCCGAGTTAAGCCATCACAACGATCTTTTTTTGAAGTTTGTTTCGGCGCAACTGGCAAATAGTCAGCCCATCAGTGTCAATGCTATACCCTTGTCGCCGGATGCTATGGCTGATGGTGGCGGCCGCACGAAGCTCTGGTTGTTTGGTACCAACGCCCTGGCATCGCTGTTTGGCGACACCCTAAGCACGGTACGGGTGAGGCCGGACTATTTCAAGCAGATATCGAATCAGGCCCAACGCTGGCAATTTGGCGACTTTTACCATGGCCAGAGTCTACAGGTTGCACTGGATGCCGCGGGTGAAGATGCCTTTTATTTTCGCGACAGCATCGAAATTGATAAACACGATAACAGGATAGTGCTGCTGTTGGAACAACATGATGGCGAATTGCAGGTGTATGGAATGGATTTATCGCTCTATCTTTAAGCGATTATAAGCCGAAAATAAAGCGTGCCGAATGAGAACTCATCCGGCACGCTTTATTGGGCAAATGCCCGCGGCAGAAACTACTGGCCAGCAGGTGATTGTTGTGGTGTTGGCCCGGGAGCCTGGCCACCCGGAGATGGAGAGCTCACCACCTTGGTAGCAATTTCACGAATTTCGTTTTCCAGTGAGCTGATACGACTAGCCAGGGTGTTGTTGCGTTTTTCCAATACGCTGAGCTTGTCATTCACATTCTTAACCGAACGTTCCTGCTGATTTTTGTCGTTATTAACCTGCTCAATCGCCACATTCAGCGCCAGCAATTCGTCGGCCAGCGAGGCCAGCTGGTTTTTAATCGAGGTTAATCGACTTTGATGGGTATCCACATCAGCAGCAACTGTTTTAATAGAGCCAGATAATTCTTTGTCCAGCGCATTGACCTTATCACCTAAATCGGTAATTTCTTTTTGGTTACGGCGCCAGGCAGAAGCCCATAGCTTATCCATTTGCTCCCACAATTCCTGGGTTCTTTCGCCCAGCTCATTGACTTTGACTTGCAACGCAACCGTAGATTCGCCCATTTCTTCGTCAGTGGCACTGAGTTTGCGCTCCAGTTCAGCCAACCGGCTTTCAGCCTGAGCAGCCACCTGTTGCTGTTGTTGTAACTGGGTGAACAGATAATAACAGCCACCCAGAGCACCTAATGCAAGGAATAGAATTACTACTACCAGCGCAGTACTGGCACCTGAACGCGATGAAGCAGACGCATTATCACTGGGGCTGGGGCTGGCCGTATCACTTTTGATAGTGTGTGCGGCTTTATGTTTGCCCTGCTGATAATCACGACGGTCCTCGTCGTCTAAACGAATAGTTGGAAATTCGTCATCTCTTTTATCGTTAGCCATAGTCTCTCTTACAATCTGTTAAACACCGGCAAACAGCCTTTGCGCAGCATGTTAGCGTGCTTTGTAAGCTAATTCCATGCCTACCTTCTAAAAACCGGTATTTTAGCCAGCTGCCGGGGGCTGAGCAGGGGGGGTATGCCCCCACCCGGCAGATGGGTAGAGGCACGCAAGACGGGCAGATTATGAACGGTTGCCAATCCACTCCACCCGGTACAGATCGCGGCGCCGGTCCAGATAGTTACGTACCGAACCTTCATTTTGCAGGCGGGTCAACTTATCCAGATCCAAATCAACAATCAGCGTCATTTCTGTGTTGGGCGTGGTTTCTGACACAATGGCATCGTGCGGGAAGGCAAAATCTGACGGCGAAAAAACGGCAGTATGGCCATACTGGATGTCCACGTTGTCCACCTTAGGCAGGTTGCCTACACTGCCGGCGATGGCCACATAACATTCATTTTCAATGGCACGGGCCTGGGCACAACGACGTACTCGCAAATAGCCATTTTTGGTGTCTGTCCAAAACGGCACAAACAAGATTTGCATTTCCTGATCGGCCTGCAGGCGGGCCAGCTCTGGGAATTCCACATCATAGCAAATGAGCACGCCGATGCGGCCAAAGTCAGTGTCAAAGACCCGCAGGCTGTCACCGCCTTTCATGATCCAGTCTTTTTTCTCATGCGGGGTGGGGTGTAGCTTATGCTGGCTTTCAATGGTGCCATCGCGTTTACAAATGTAGGCCACATTATACAGCTCATCATCTTCCACTACCGGCATGGAACCGGCGATGACATTGATGTTATAGGACACTGCCAGATGCGACACTGCAGTGAGAATCTCATCGGTGTAGGTGGCCAGATGCCAGATAGCATCGATGGACGAGTCGCCCGGGCTTAAACCCATCAGCGGCGCATTGAAAAATTCCGGGAATAAGGCCACATCGCAGCCATAATCCGACAGTGCATCAATAAAGTATTCAACCTGCTGCAGCAATTCTTCAACATTATTGAAATAGCGCATCTGCCACTGAATACAGCCGATCCGCGCACTGGATTTTTTGCCTTCAATCAAACTGGGACTATTGGGCTCGTAATAAATATTGTGCCACTGCAACAAGGTTGCATAACCTTTGGAGGCTTCATCTTCTGGCAGATAAGCGGTCAGAACCTGCTTGACCTCAAATCCATTGGATAACTGGAAGGTCAGAATAGGATCGTAAATATCCTTAGATTTTACCTGCTCGATGTATTCATATGGCGACATCTGGTCAGCGTAATTGGCATAGTTAGGAATGCGGCCGCCAGCCATGATGGATTTAAGGTTGAGATTTCGGCACAGCTCTTTGCGCGCCTCATACAAACGCCGACCCAGCCGCAAACCGCGGTAATCCGGACATACAATCACTTCAACCCCGTACAACACATCACCGTTTGGATCATGAGTCGACAGGTAGGCATCACCGGTGATCTCATCATAGCTGTGTTTGTCGCCAAACTGCTCGTAATCCACAATGACCGAGATAGCAAAGGCCACCACCTTGCCTTTGTCTTCAATACAAATCTGGCCATCGGGGAAAGTATTGACCTGGGCTTTAAAGTTTTTATACGGCCAGGCACCGCCAACATTGACGTATACCTTATCCATAAGTGTTCTGACATCTTCATAGTCATCCAGCCGCAGATTACGAAGCTCAAGATGATGTTCGGTTTCTTCGACGCTGGTTTGGTCCTGACTCATTGGTTACCGCCTTTCAAACAAATCATAACGGGTGGGATAAAATGCGCGCCTGATAGTTTGGCGCTGGGTAATGCTATGTGCTTGTTGATACAGCCTGACTCTGGGTTTGGATTAGTGCGAGTGAAGGTCTCGGGACAGCTAAAATTAATTGCTATATTGCGCTTAATTATCTTGCCTGACTAGCATTATTTGCGTATAAGTCGCGCTACTTTTAATTGGCTGTCCTTTCTTGCCATGCTATGTGAAAACCTGCCCATCGAGCCGCTGCTTCCGGCGGCCGATACCTCTGTGCTGTTTGACCAAATTGCCGATCAACTTTATGCCCAGGGCTATGCCATCATCCCGCAGGCCCTGCCAGCGTCCATGGCGCAGGCCCTGTATACCTATTACCAGCAACTCAGTGCAGCCGAGTTTGATGAAGCAGGTATAGGCCGGCGTCAAAGCTTTCAGCAAAATGAGCAGGTGCGCACCGACAAAGTGTGTTGGATAACAGGTGAGTCGCCCATAGGGCAATTGTGGATTGACTGGCTGGAGGCCCTCAAACAACAGCTCAACCGGCGTCTGTTCATGGGCTTGTTTTCGGTCGAAAGTCACTTTGCCTATTACCAGCCGGGTGATTTTTACAAACGCCATATGGATGCGTTTAAAGGCGAATCCAATCGGGTGCTCTCGTTAGTTACCTATCTGAATCAGGACTGGCCGGCCGATGCCGGTGGTGAGCTGGTGTTGTATAAAGATGCTGATGATACCACCGGCATCCGGGTGCAACCGCAACTGGGAACTCTGGTGGTGTTTTTAAGCGAAGAGTTTCCTCATGAAGTATGCCCGGCCAGCCAGCCGCGCCATTCTATCGCCTCCTGGTTTCGGGTCAATACCAGCCGCGCCGGCCGGGTGGACCCGCCGCGTTAGACCGAGCCGGTTCGCGGAGGGGCTGGCGCTAGTAAGGCGAGGGCTCCCGGATAATCCAGCCGCACCACCGCCTCGCAGATTGCCTCGGCGATACGTGCACCATATTCTGCTGTCAGCAGCGGTTGCATCCGTGTCAGCACCTGCTCGCCCACATACTGGCGCGCCTGCAACCGAGCAATTAGCTCTTGTAGGCTGTCGGACGGCAATGGCGTGGCCTGAGCGGTGTCATTTTCACTCTGGGCTAAACCGTGTTGCACTCGGGTTACCACTTGCGCCAGTTGCTGGCTCAATGCAGCCAACCAATAGGTTTGCGGCAGGCTTTTTTCTGCCTGGCTACATAGCCGATGCAAGACACCAGCACCAATCGACTGTGCCAGCCCCTTGAGAGTGTGCAGTTGGGCTGCCAGGCCGGCGGGATCTTGTTGTTGCCAGTAGTGGTCACTCAAAGCACTGTACTGGCGGCTGAAGTTTTGTAGTAACTGCTGATATAGCCGCGTATCGCCGCCCAGCCTGGCCAGCGCGTCAGTCACGGCAAAATCTGGTAACCTGTGTTGCCAGCGGGCGAGCGCTTCTTTATCGATATCGGCAGGTCCGGCGTCCGGAAAAGCATGGTTGGGCAGTAAGGTAGCCAACACTTGTTGCAGGCGCTGCCGGCAAACCGGTTTTGGCACATGGGCATCCATGCCAGCCTGGATCACGCGCTGCTTATCCGGTTCACTGACCGCCGCTGACATAGCCACTATTGGCACAGAGGCATAGGCCGGCAGTTGTCTAATTGCTTCAGCGGCATGGTAGCCATCCATCACCGGCATCTGCAAATCCATAAATACGATGTCAAAATCGTTCTGTGTGGCTTGCTCAATAGCCTGGCGTCCATGCTCAGCCAGGCTGACCTCAAACCCCATTGCTTCTAGCAACTGCGTGGCGACATACTGATTTGATACATTGTCTTCAACGACGAGCGCCTGGCAGCGGGTATAACGAGCAGGCTGAGGCGCCTGAGCAACAGGCGTGCTATTAGGGTGCAGGCTGACCAGTGCCAGTTGCACATCAGATGGCAAGATAGGCGTTGTCAGCCATTTGCAGGGCAAATTAAGCAAAATATCATCGGCCTGGGAATGGAGTGGGCTGATAAGCACGATCCCTTGGCGAATACGACTCACATGCGGGCCGGCCAGAATATTGCCTAACAATTGCTTCATCTCATCAGGGGCAAGATGACTGACATCCACCACAGCATAATCACAGTTCTCAAAATTACCGAGAGCAAAATGAGCCTGGCTGGCGTGCTGCTGCACCTGATAGCCGGCCCGCTGGCAATAGGCTGCTAATTGCTCCGCTGGCAGCCGCGGGCAAGCGCCATCGCCCGGCGCCGGGACCACACATAAGTCGAAAGATTCTACCAGGCTGTCTTCGGATTGTGCCGGGTCTGCGGCAAGCGGCAATGTCAGGGTAAAGCAGCTGCCCTGGCCAGGCGTGCTACTCACTTTAAGATCACCGCCCAGTAAGCGCGCCAATTGGCGGCTGATGGCCAGGCCCAGACCACTGCCGCCAAAACGCCGGTTAATGGTCATGTCCGCTTGGGTAAACTCATTGAACAGGGCATCCAGATGTTCTGGCTGAATGCCGATACCGGTGTCACGCACTAACAGGCTTACCTGGGAAGGGGAATGTTCAGCCAGGTCGGCCGACAGGGTGACCTGAATGTTGCCATGTTCGGTAAATTTAATTGCATTGCCTACCAGATTGGTCAGGATCTGCCGTAATCGGGCCATATCGCCCACTACGTATCGCGGGCAGGTATCAGCCACTTCGCAATAAATGCTTAAGCCCTGCCGACTGGCCGTAGGTGCAAACAAATGCAAAATATCAGACACACAGGTAAATAAATCAAACGGTTCGTTGGCCGGTTCGAGCTTGCCGGCTTCCAACTTGGAATAATCCAACACATCATTGAGAATTTGCAGCAATGACTGCGAGGCACTATTAACCTGTTGCATATGCGCGCGCTGCTTGGTACCCAGTTCCATGGTCAGCAATTGCTCCGTGAGGGCTAAAATTGCGTTCATCGGCGTGCGGATCTCATGGCTCATATTGGCCAGAAAATCGGATTTTGCCTGGCTGGCTTTTTCCGCGGCTGTGGTGGCCTGGCGCAGCTGGTCCTGCAGCTGGCGCATCGGCGTAATATCAAAAAAACTGCCCATAAATTTTACGTTATTGTCCAGATGATCCTGTGCAAACACCACATCCTGTGCCATCAGCCAAATCCAGTGCCCCTGAGCGTGCATAAAACGGTACTGGATATGCGCTGGCTGGCTGTCATGGGCTTCTGGGTACAGCACGGCCCGTAAATGTCGGATAAAGCGGTGGCGGTCGTCCGGGTGCACCCGTTTTAGCAACTGGCGCGGCGATAACCGGGCAATCTCGCTGTGTTCATAGCCGGTAATAGAGGTATAACGTTCATTGATAAAGTAGTGGCAGCGCAGGGTCACATCGTATACAAACACCCCGGCGATGGAGCCGTTAATAGCCCGGTGAATTGTCCGTTGCTGGGTTTGCAGCCAGGCCTTTGATTCTTCCTGGCCGGTAATATCATCAAAAATCAGCATTAGCTGGCCTTGCGCGCTTTGAAACCCGGTCAGACAAAACCAGCCCTGTACTAAGCCGGTCTGAATATAGCAATGGCTGGTGACCGGCGGGCCGCCGTGCCGGGCAACCTGGACCCAGCGTGCAATCAGCGTTTCTTCTACCGGTAGCTGGCTCAAAGGCAGTGTGCCATTGACCAGCTCAGGCCATAACCGGTGTGCCGCAGGGTTAGCAAAATGCAGCAAAAAATCAGCTTGCGAGGAGGCGGCATCAAATAGCATTACCCCCATGGGCATCGCATTAAATACCGGGGTCGCCGCAACGTTGGCAGGCGGCGGCTCGGCGATTGGCGATACAGTCTCAGGATCTGAGGCAGAGGCGTGAAAAGTTGCCGGCGTCCATTGCGTGTTGCGCAGAAGCGTTCTATAAATCAATACAGCGCTGATCAAAATAGCGAGACCGGCCAGGGCGCTAGCTGTGGTACTCATTACTGCCGGCAGCGGTAGAAGTTGCAGGATAACCAGGGCTGCTACAGCGGCCAGGATCACTGAGCAATGCGTACAGACCGCGCGCAGGCCGGGTGGTAACATCGGGTGCAGGCGCAGCAGCAGCGCAACCCCGATAAGGTTGACTGCCACCATGGCAAGCTGCGGTAGTACAGAATTAAAGCTGGTAAGCGTCAAAGGGAAACGCTGGCTCAACAGGGCCGTGACAGCGGCGACACTTACCAGGATAAAAATAATTTTCATGGCACAAATCCATTGGCACAGGATCCAAGCATAGCTGCCTTCACCGGATTTTGCCTGATGACAAAGGAAAAGGATGTATGTCGGTATCTCCCTTACATGCCAGGGTACTCATCGTGGATGATGATGTGGCAACCATACGGTTAATGGCCGACGCGCTGACCGGTGATTATGACATTATTATCGCTACCACCGCGCAAGATGGCCTGCACCAGGCTAAACAAGCCCAGCCGGATCTGATTTTGCTGGATGTGGTAATGCCTAAAATCGATGGCTTTGCCTTGTGCAAACAGCTAAAAAGTATGGACAGTACGCACCGCATTCCGATTATTTTTGTCAGCGCTCTGGATGCGGTAAATCAGCAAACCAAAGGCTTTGAGCTAGGCGCGGTAGATTATATTACCAAGCCTGTGGATACCCCGATTTTACGTGCCCGGGTGCAAACCCACACCCGTCTGTATCGCCAGGCTCGGCAACTGGAGTCGCTGGCGGCCACCGATCCGCTCACCGGCATGGCTAACCGGCGCAAATTTGACGAGGCCATAGAGCTGGAACTGGATCGCAGTCAGCGCAATCTGCAACCCTTGTCACTGCTCATCATTGATATAGATGATTTTAAAGCCTACAACGATTTTTATGGTCACGGGAAAGGCGATGACTGCCTGATCGCGGTGGCCCGCATCTTACTGCGCAGTGCCCGCCGTGGCACAGACCTGGTCAGCCGGTTGGGGGGGGAAGAATTTGGCATTATATTAAGCGATACCGATGCTGCTGGGGCGCGTCAGCGTGCTGAGTATATCGTTGACCAATTCCGTGAAGCCCGTCTACCGCACGCACAGGCCCGCCAGCGAGACTTTTTAACCGTCAGTATTGGTGTGCTCACTGCGCGGTTTGACCAGGTGGGCCGGCCAAGTCCGCCGTGCCGTGAACTGATTGATAGTGCTGATAGTGCACTCTACAAAGCCAAAGCGGCCGGGCGCAACGGCTATTTCTTCCAACAGTGGCCCGACAACCACGACTAAGATGTGTTTCTGTATTTTACTTTTTTCAGCGTTCTGATAGTTTTATAGCCAAAGTATGCCAGTGCGCGCCTGATTACTGCCGGATTGTAGTAAGGGCAGCAGTGAACAGTGAAGTAAAGAAGCGGCAATGGACAAATTTCCTCCTCCACCGGATGTGCGCGACCTCAGTGCGTTAATTATTGACAACCAGGGGTTGATCCACGACCAAATTACCCAGGCCCTGCGCCTGGTGGGTATTAGTCGGGTCAAAAGTGCACAAAATGCCTACCATGCCTTGTGCGAATGCGATTCTCAGACCTTCGATCTGATTTTTATCGCCTTTAACACCAACAGCGATAAAGACGGGTTTCATCTGTATGAAGAACTACGGCATTATCAGCATATCAGCGACAAAACCAGTGTCATTTTTTTAAGCGCCGAAACCAGCGCCGAACTGGTTAACTGCATCATTGAAATGCAGCCGGATGACTTTTGGGTCAAGCCGCTGGACCAAAAACGCATTGTCCAGCGCTTGATCCACCTGCTGGCCATGCGCAAAAAACTTTATAAATTATTGTATTGTCTGACGCGGCGTGACTATTCCTCGGCCATTTACTATGCCGAGCGGCAGTTATCTGATCCTGCCCTGGCCGATTTTCATCCCAAATTGCGCAGGGTTATTGGTGAGTGCCTGATTGCGCTGCATGAATTTGCGCAGGCTGAAGACTATTACACGGGCCTGCTTACCCGGGTGGATTACGCCTGGGCCCATGTGGGTCTGGTGCGCTGCCTGCTGCATCAAAATAAACTGGCGCAAGCAGAGCCGCTAGCAGAAACACTGTATGCACGGCCGGATACCCGCTTTTTGATGCTCGATGCGATGGCCCGTTATCACATAGACCAGGCGCAGTACGACAAAGCCTACGAGAACATGAAACAAGCCAGCCGCCTGGCCCCGCGCAATATTGAGCGCAACAAGCGACTGTGGGATTTGGCCCGGCTCAACCATGATAAGCAAGGCCAGCTGCAGGCGGTGAAAAATATGGCCCGCTTTGCCAAAAACTCAATTCATGATTCGCCCGAACTGCAGCTGAACGTGGTGCGGGCCACCCTGGATTTGGCCGGTAACGCTGGCGAGGCCGAAGGGCCGCGGCTTTTGCAGCAGGCAGAGCAAAGGCTCGACAGTCTGCAAAATAGCAATACTCTGGGCTATGCCTGGCGCGAGCAGCTCGACATTATTCATGCCCGCATGTTGTGCCTGGCCAGTCAAAAGCAGGCGGCAGAGGCAATCATGAAGACCAAAAAGCCAGCCTTACATGGCCATTCCCTGGAAGATAACCTGGATCGGATGAAAGCTTTTCACGAGCTGGGCATGAAAGAACATTGCCTGGCGATATTGGGCAAACTGCGCGCTCAGATTGAAGGCGATACCTTTTCCAGCCAGGTAGTGAACGAATATTTGCAGCAGGAAGCCATCGAGCGGCGCGACATCCAGTTTACCCCGCGTGAGCTTAAAGAGATGGCCACGGCCAATTATAAAGAAGAGCGCTTTGGTCCCGCCTGCAATAATCTGTGCCAGGCACTGGTGCTGGCCCCACAGGATCGCCAGGTGGCGCTGAGCCTGTTGAAAGTGCTGTGCCAGTTACACAGCCAGGGGCCACTGACCACAGACCAGCAAGATGCCATGCATGCAGCGGTAAAGGTGCTTAGCAGCGCCGATTTGCCAGCAGCCCTGCAGCAAAAACGGGATCTTTATTGCAAAACCTTACAGCTGGAGCTGGCCATGCCGGAGCCGGCTTAACTGGCCTCGTGTAAGGTTTCGACAAAGGTCTGGTAATCCTGCAGCACCAGTTCGGCATAACGCTGCGCAGCGTGGATCAGCGTATCGCCGGCATCCGGCAGTATCGCGCTAACCGCTTGCTCAAAGCGGGTGGAACGGCGTTCGCTGCGCGCATGGGCTAAGGCCAATGCTTTGCCACACATGCCGGCATAATCCACAAAGCTGCCGCTGACACTTTTGTGGCCAATACCAATATCTTCAGGTTTGATCCCCACCCGGGCATGATGGCGTGAACGCACCAGATAGTGTTGTTCCTGCCAAATGGCCTCGTCCAGCAACACATCCGGCCGCCGCTGCATCCGTCGCTGACAACGGGCAGTTAAATGCGCTGGATTGAGCCGGTTGACAGGCGACAAGCCAGGAAAGTAAAACAAAGGCGCTGCTTCACGCTGTTGTTTAACCTCGACAATGTGGCAGCGCGAAAAACTGGTTGCATCATGGGGCCGCGCCGGGCCGACTAAAAGGTAAAAACGCGCCATGTTAACCGAACCTGTACCGGCATTATTGCGCTGCACAATATCAATAATGTCATCATCCATGTATGGCGCGAATGCGTGTTCAACTTCTTTGTAAAAATGTGGGGCCAGCGGCGTGAATTTGTCGGTTTTACGAATAAATCTTAAGCCGTCCTTGTCCATAAACACTGCTTTGGCCAGTGCACTTTTGGTCACAAACTCTTCGCCGCCGGCAGCGCGGCGGCGTGCTTTGTTATACGCTTTGAGAAGCTTGCTGCCACTGGGGATATCATCAATTGCCTGCTGGCGCAGTCCCGGCGTTTGTTCCAACTCACGGCAAGTCGCGATATACACGGCTAAAAACTGTTGCATGGCTTCTCGCGCGAGCGCGTTGTCGATAGCCGGTTTTTCGGTGTGGTTTTTTTCGTGCCGGTAGCGGCCGGCCACGACCCCCTGGCAATACTCGGCGGCCAGCAGCACGGAAACCAGATAGCGCATTAAGTCCCAGTGAGCAAAGCCAACACAGGCATCGTCAAAATCGTTGGGCGCAAAAATCACGTGATCGCCATGCGAGCCTTCTTCGGTTAAAAAGCCAAAGTTAGCCAGATGGCAATCGCCGGTGATACAGGTGAGCGGGATGTCGCGCAAACTGGCCGGGGTCATGATGGTTTCGTTTTGTAAATCCGCATAAAACAACTGTGCGCTGCCACGAAAAAACGCAAATGGGTTATCCGCCATCTTTATATGTTTGCTCACCATCGGGCTGGGCGGGCAGCCATCAGTATGTTGAATGTGATTGCTGATCCAGTCCTGACGGACTGCGGAGTAAGACGTGGTCATAGGTGTCTCCTGCTTGCAAGACAGAAGGTGATCTGGCAAGCTTATCTGTTCTAAAAATCTGCACAATAATCTATAGATTAATTGGAAAATCTAATCAGGGCGTTCAACTTTACCAATTATCCTTTTCTCAGTCACTTAGCTATTCTAGCCACCAAGTTGAAGGGAAGGCGGTGACGCAAAACAAACCGACCATTCCCGCAATGCGTACTCACTGTGATTTTTAGCCATTGTCGGCTTTAAACCACACACAAATACATTAACCAAACGGAGATTAACAATGGCATTGATTAACACTGCTATCAAACCTTTCAAAGCGAATGCGTTTAAACAGGGTGAATTTGTTGAAGTCAGCAGCGAAGACATCAAAGGTAAATGGGCAGTATTTGTCTTTTACCCAGCCGACTTCACGTTTGTATGCCCAACTGAACTGGGCGATGTTGCGGATAAATATGAAGAACTGCAATCACGCGGTGTAGAAGTATTCTCAGTATCTACTGACACTCACTTCACCCACGCTGCATGGCACAATTCATCAGAAACCATCAACAAAATTCAGTTTGCGATGATTGGCGACCCAACAGGCGAAATCACCCGCAACTTTGATTGTATGCGTGAAAACATGGGTCTGGCTGACCGTGCCACCTTTGTTGTCGACCCGGACGGTATCGTTCAGGCGATGGAAATCACTGCAGAAGGCATCGGCCGTGATGCAGATGACCTGGTACGTAAAGTAAAAGCTGCACAATATGTTGCAGAACACCCAGGCGAAGTTTGCCCGGCCAAATGGAAAGAAGGTGAAGAAACCTTAGCGCCATCACTGGACCTGGTCGGCAAAATTTAACGCCACCAACGCCAACAATCTTTGTGGTGCAGGCTTACGCCTGCACCCCTTCACTGAATCAATGAAAAGGCAGGTATTAACGTGTTAACAAAAGAAATATTGCAAGCGCTGAAAGGCTATGCTGAGTCAATGAAAAAAGAGGTAACGTTCGTGCTGCAAACCGGCGAACACAGCAAGCGTGACGAGCTCGTGACGTTTCTGTCTGACATTGCCAGTGTAGGCGACAAGATTTCGTTGGAACAGCGCGATACTCAAGGCGAGCTGCGCAGCTCACTGAGCTTTTTACTGGAAGCCGATGGTGAAGATACGGGTATCCGTTTTTCAGGTATTCCCGGCGGTCATGAGTTCAATTCATTGATCTTAGCCATGCTGCACGCTTCAGGAACCGAGTTGAAGTTGGACGAGAGCCTGCAAGGTATCGTCAAAGGGGTTAAAGAAGACCTCAATTTTGAAGTGTTTATCAGCTTAAGCTGTCACAACTGCCCGGAGGTGGTACAAGCGCTGAATCAATTTGCGCTGGTTAATCCGCACATCAAGACTGAGATGATTGATGGTGGCTTATACCAAAATGTGGTGGAAGAACGTGATATTCAGGGTGTTCCTGCGGTGTACCTTAATGGTGAATTGTTTGCCAATGGGAAAGTCGATGCAGCAACCCTGATTGATAAGCTGATTGAACGTGACCCGGCACTAAAAGATGCCAATAAAGGGCAAAGCTTGCCGCTACAGGATGTCACCGTGATTGGTGGTGGTCCGGCGGGTGTAAGCGCTGCTATCTACAGTGCCCGCAAAGGCTTAAAAGTGACCATGGTGGCTGACCGTTTTGGCGGCCAGGTAAAAGATACCATGGGCATCGAAAACTTAATCTCTGTTTCAAAAACCACAGGCCCTGAGCTGGTGGGAAATTTGATGGAGCATATGAACGATTATGACATTACCCTGCGTCAACACGTTCGCGTGGACAGCATCGAAAAAGGGAATGTTAAAGAGATTACCTTATCATCGGGTGAGACTATTCAGACCCGCTCGATAATTGTCGCCACCGGTGCGCGCTGGAAACAGCTGGGCATTCCGGGAGAGCAGGAAAATATCGGTAACGGCGTGGCGTATTGCCCACACTGTGACGGCCCCTTCTTTAAAGGTAAAGATGTGGCTGTGATTGGCGGCGGTAACTCGGGCATTGAAGCTGCCCTTGACTTAGCCGGCATCGTAAAATCAGTTACCGTGTACGAGTTTATGCCTGAACTTAAAGCCGACAAGGTATTGGTAGAACAGGCAGAAAAGCGCAGTAATGTGACCATAGTACGTAACGCAGCCACTACACAGATCCTGGCCGAAAATGGCAAGGTGAGTGCGCTGGAATATGAAGACCGCGCTACCGGTGAGAAACACACGCAGGCATTAGCCGGGGTGTTTGTACAAATTGGTCTGATTCCTAATAGCCAGTTTGTCAAAGAAAAATTGGATCTGACCCAGTATGGTGAGATCATTGTGGATGAAAAATGCAATACGTCCGAACCAGGCATTTATGCGGCTGGCGACGTGACCACTGTGCCGTACAAGCAAATTGTGGTATCGCTGGGTGAAGGGGCGAAAGCTTCACTGGCGGCGTTTGAATATTTGCTGACCCACAAAACAGAAGAGGAAATTGCCGAGGTTGCCTAAACTGATGCAATATGAATGAGCCGGCCTTCGAGGCCGGCTTTTTTATGGGCGGCGTTGTTACGCTTTAAACCCACCCCAGACAATGATGGCCATGCCGGTTAGCGCAATGCTACCGCCCAGCCAGTCATACATATTCAGCGGTTGTTTATCGACCACCATCAGCCAGACCAACGCCGTGGCCACATACACACCACCGTAGGCCGCATACACTCGCCCACTGGGCGCCGGATGCAGGGTGAGTAACCACACAAACAGGGCCAAACTTAATGCTGCGGGTATCAGGAGCCAGGCAGTATAGCCTTTTTTAAGCCATAGGTAGGGCAGATAACAGCCGACAATTTCGGCCAGAGCAGTCAGCACAAACAGCGCTGCGGTTTTCAGTATTAGCATGGTTTATCCTATCCAGGAGGCCAGCGCCGCCAGCACAATCAGCCCGGTACAGCTTAATAAGCCGGCAATTGAGATTGCTTTGGGTATAAAACGCTTTTTTTTACCGACCTGCAGAGCGGCCAGATTGGTGATGCCATAATATACCAACACCGTAAAGGCGCTGAGTGTCCAGGCCATCTGTAACGTACCCAGCGAGGCAATGATTACCATAATCGCAAAGGTAACCCAGGTAGCCGCCGGGGCGGCTTTATGTGCGGCATCCAGGCGGCTAAAGCGGCGCGGTAAATCACCACGTCGCCCCATAGCCAACACCACCCGTGACACTCCCAGGATCAAATTGAGCACTACACCACTCATTGCCACAATGCCGCCGGTGACAATTAACCAGTTACCTGATGCATCGGCCACAAGCCGGGCCAGCGAAAAATTTTGTCCGGAAAAATCCGCCAGTCCGCCCAGATGCAAAATTGCCAGGCCAATGGTGGCGTAAAGGCTGCTAACAACAATCAGCGTAATAATCACCGCCCGAGGAATATTGCGTTTTGGCGCGGTGATTTCCTCGCCCATGGTGGCAATGCGGCCGTAGCCGGTAAACGCGACAAACAGCAAGGCGGCCGCTTCAAAGACCGATAACGCCGAGCCTGGCTGCGGCACCGGCAGTAGCGCAGGCTGGTTAAATGCGGTGACCACAAACATCAACAGGCCGCTTAGACTTACCGCGACCAGCACAATATTAAGCCTGGTGGTTCGGCGCACCCCGGACAAAACGCACAGGGTAAAGACCAGCAAGATAGCCCCGGCAAACAGATTTACCAGGCCCGACGGCGCACCGGGCAGAAATGTGGCGACCAGATACCAGGCTATGGCGAGAGCAGCGGTGGCAGCCGACGCGGCTTTGGCCACAATGAACAATACACCGGCGAAAACGCCGCTCGCCGGGTTTAAAAACCGGTAACCGTATTCATAGGTGCCACCACTTACCGGGTGGGCCGCCGCCAGCTGCGCCGAAGAAAGGCCATTGCACAAGGCTGTAAACGCCGCGATTAAAATGGCCCACAGCAGCGCATCACCGGCAATGGCTGCACCCATGCCTACGCTGACATAGGCGCCCGTACCTAAAATTGAGCCAAGCCCAATGACTATGGCCCCGCCCAGGCCGGTATTTCGAATAAGATGTTGCGCCATCACTGCTCAGGCTAGATTAAATATACCGCTATTATCCGGGTTGCCGACAAAAATTACAAAATGGACAGTCACATCAGTTGCTGGACACCCACCTATAAGCCAGCCAGGCATCGTGGACAGTCACATCTAAAAGCATAGACAGGCATAGCAAGCATCTATTGGAAATGGCTATGCGACACTATGTCGCAGCGACCAGCTGAGCAAAATTTTGTACACTGGTTTTTTTCATTGATAGGGATCAGCAATGGCAATTCAGCGTCGCTTGCGGCAGGTGCATAAAATCGTTGGAATTATTGTAGGGATCCAGGTGCTGTGTTGGATGGTTAGCGGCCTGTATATGACGGCTGTGCCCATCGAGTTTGTGCGCGGTGAACATGTTATGACATCGCCGGCCAGCCAGAGCCTGCCGGCCAGTGAAATCTATGATATCAACGCTCTGGTGGCGGAACATCCGCACGCGCAGACTGTGCTGCTTAGCCAACGGTTGGGGCGGCCGGCGTATCAGGTGATTACAAATGGTGAACCGCTATGGCTGGATGCATTTACCGCAAAGCCGCTTGCGCTCCTCTCTGCCGACGAGGCAAAGCAATGGGTGCAACAGCATTATCAGAGCGAGCATGCCATAGACAGTGTGGTGGCCATCGCCCAGCGCGAACAAGCACCTGAAACAGGCAGTCGACGCCTGCCATTATGGCAGGTGAATATGACCGACTGGCTGGCGACCAGTGTGTATGTATCGGCTACCTCGGGCGAGATAGTGGCTGTACGCTCTAACGTATGGCGCTGGTTTGATTTTGTGTGGATGTTGCACATTATGGATTATGAGTCACGCAGCAACTTTAATAATCCGCTGGTGATTTTGATGGCCAGCCTGGGGCTACTGCTTACCTTATCGGGCATATTGGTAGTAATCAGTGGAGTGCGCAAAAAGGGCTGGCGCGCATTATGGCGCTGAATCAATTCAATTAAAGTAACCGTAAGTTACTGGCATGATCTTTGACTTTACAGTTTGTAAGCGCAACCGACGCGATACTTTTTGCGCGAAACACCTGGTTTGGTGGCGAATTTGACCAAATCGCTGAAAACAACAACCAAAATGTAAGGAGATCACGCATGACCAGTAAAACTATAGGGGCGGTATGTTTGTGCGGCTGGCTATCGGCGAGCCCGGCACAAGCGCAAGAGCACAGCGAGTTGTACGCACAGATCAAGCAGGCAGACGCGCGCTTTTTTGCTGCATTTAACGCCTGTGATATCGACACCCTGGCAGAGATGTTTTCACCGCAGCTGGAGTTTTATCATGATAAATCCGGCTTAAGCGATTATGCGCAAAACATGGTGGCCACTCAAAAGCTGTGCGATCGCCAGCTGGGGCTGGTGCGCACGTTAGATGAACATAGCATGCAGGTGTACCCGGTACCCGGGTTTGGTGCTATGCAAATAGGCGAGCATACTTTTTGCCACCCGGTGGATGGCACACAGGATTGTGGTACCTTTGGTTTTACCAATATCTGGCAACGCACCGATTCAGGCTGGCTGCTGCATCGCGTGGCCAGCTACGGGCACTGAGCACAGCAACTAGCCAGCATTTTAATACGGCGCTAACGGTCGGGAATAAAATGCCAGCTAATCAAAGCCCAGCTTACCCGGGCCCAGCTTACCAAGGCAAAGTATCGTCTTGTTGCTGGGCCGACAATTGCTCGCGTACATTATTCAGGTTTTTGTATGCCACCTCATAATAGCGGGGCGAGGCGTTGATTGCTTTTTCAAAAAAATACTCGGCTTCTTCGTAGCGCTTTTCCAGCATTAAAAAATAGCCCAGATCATTGTAAGCCTGTTCTTCATTCATTACCCGCCGCAGAGTTTGAAACGCCTTGTTATAACGGCCCATGCGGGAATACACCAGGCCCAGATTATACCAGCTACGCTGATGGTCCGGTGAAACATCAATTGCCCGGTGAAAATAGTCAATGGCCGTGGCATAGCTGCCATTCAGATAATGGGAATAGCCCATATTGGTCAGTACTACCGGTGACAAGTTATCCAACGCCAGACACAGATCATACAGTTGCTGAGCATCGGCGTAGCGCCCGGCCAAATCCAGGGCCACCCCCAGACCGTTATATGCTTCTATTGGTGATTCTGTATCCAGGCTGACCAGAGAACCACTGGCCGCTGCCCCTTGCTGCAAGCGCTGTTGGTCTATGAGCTTAACCCGGGTCAGATACTGAATGGCCCGCTCGACTTGCTTGTTTTCCAGTAACAGCAGCGCTGCTTCGGTCAGCGCTGCTACATGCTCAGGCTGTTTTTCCAAAACCTGATCCAGCATATGCAAGGCATACTGGGGCTTACCCATAATCTTTTGTAGCTGCGCAATTTTGTAGAGCAACTGGATATTGTCCGGCTCGCTTTCCATAGCCTTTAAAAAATATACCAACGCTTTTTCATACTCACCGGCTTTTTCGTAATGGCCGGCCATTTCAACAATTTGTGCCTGCGGTGCTTCTGCTACAGTGTCTTGAGTTGAGGATGATTGGGTTGATTGGCAACCACTCAACAAGCCAACCAGTAAAACAAGAGAAATAGGCTTATTCACGATGGTATCTCCTAAAAGGCTTTGTCCCACACTTCCATAAGTTTGAGCATGGCCGGTCCGATAGCCACTATAAAAAATGACGGCCAGATACATACCATCATTGGAAAAATCATCTTCACACCAATTTTAGCGGCCATCTCTTCGGCAGCCTGCAGCCGTTTGTCGCGGTACTCATCGGCATATACCCGAATGGTTTCGGCGATGCCGGTGCCCAGGCGCAAGCTCTGAACAATCACCGAATTGAGCCCGCGAATATCATCCAGGCCGGTACGATGACCGAATTCTCCCAATGCCTGGGAAAGCGGGATCCCCACTTTGACTTTTTTCACCACCAAGCCAATTTCGTGGGCTAAATAGGGATGGGCAGCCTTAAGTTCATTGCTGACGCGCTGGAAAGATTCCAATAGCCCCAGGCCGGATTCACAGCACACTACCAGTAAATCTAAGGCATCCGGAAAATAGCGGCGCAAGTTACGCATCCGGTTGGCTGCGACCCGGCTTAAAATTAAACCCGGTAAAATGTAGAAGCCGCCGACCAGTAACATAATCAAATAAACAGTAATCAAGGTATTCAGGTCAGGAAAAAAACGCACCACAAATACAGCCAGACTAACGCCGACCAGCACCGCCAGTATGCGTAAGCCGTAATACACTTTCAGGGCGTTTTCTGAATGAAACCCAGCGTGAATAAGCAACTTACGGTTAGCATCGTCTTTTTTAGCCGCGTGACTGAACAGGCTGTTACCGCCGATTTTGGATAACGAGTTTTCCAGATAGTCCTTGTAGTTATGATCTGCCTCCGCTGGCTGAGCAACTGCACGCATGCGCTGTAACTGGCGGCGTATGGGTGAATACGCGCCGGTAATGAGATAGAAAATTGCCATGGCAAGCATCAGGCCGGCCATAAGCGCGATGGCCAGAATCGCCAGTGTCACCATTTTGTCATTGCCGGTGACTGAGTACACCAGACCGCGTAAGTATTCCATGTCAGGCCTCCAGCTCGAGTAGCTTTTTGATCCAGAATGTCCCGAGGACCATTCCTCCGAGGCCGGTTTTCAGCAAATCATGGCCGGTTTCAGTGGTAAACAGCTCGCTGACATAGGACGGCGTGGTAAGGTAAAGTAAGGCAAATAAGGCAAAGGGTAGCAAGACTAAAATCCACCCACTGAGCCGTCCTTCGGCAGACAGTGTTTTGACTTTGCGCCGAAATTTAAATCGCTGACGAATTAACACGGATAAATTTTCGATATTTTCGGCCAGGTTGCCGCCGGTTTCCTTTTGTATATTCACAGCACTGGAAAATGCCATGGCTGAGGTGCTGGGGATGCGCCGTACCAGGGCCAGCATGGCCAACTTGATATCGGCACCTAAGTTGATGCGTTGAAACAAAAGTTTTAGCTCCTGGCTTAAATCACCACTGAGTTCTTCGCAGACTAATTTTAAGGCTTCATTGAATGAGTAACCCGCCTGCAAACCCCGTTTCAACACATCCAGTGCTTCGGGAAATTGCTCTTCAATCCGATCCATTCGATTAGCGATCCCTCGTTGCAGCTTGATATGAAAGGCAATCAGTGTTGCAGCAAAACATAACGTTGCAAACAGCGGGTCACGGCTTAGCACCCAAATTAAAAAAGCCAGGAACAGGCTGACCAGCGTGGCCAGCGCAAAATACTCGTGCCCCAGCATTTTTGAACCACTTAGTTCCAGTTTGAAGGTTAGTCCTTTTATAAAACGGATGTTTTCAAGAGAACGCCGGAATGCAGACAGGGAGCGTAAGCGGGTATTTATCAACAAGTCCTTGTTGAAGTAGCGATCTTTAGCAATCAGCGCATCCAGTTGTCTTTTCAGCTCTTTGCTATCGGCGCGTTGAGGGCTATTGACCGATACAAATAACAACTGGGACAGCATGACAACCGCGCAAAATACCAGCCCCAGAAAGATTAGTTGCATACTCATGAGCGTCTCCTAAAACCGCATCTCTGTATCAACATCAAAAATGCTGTGGGGTAGCTCAATGCCTTTGGCCAGAAGCTGGCGATGAAACAGTGGCACCACACCCGAGGCTTTAAAATCGCCAATAATACTGTTGGTACTGTCCAGCCCACGGCGTTCGTAGCTGAATAATTCAGACATGGTGATCATTTCGCCCTCCATGCCGGTAACTTCCTGAATACTGGTAATGCGCCGTTTACCATCTTCGAGCCGCTGGGTCTGAATCACCACATCAATGGCGGAGGCTATCTGTGAGCGGATATTTTTGACCGGCATCTCAAAGCCGCCCATGCAAATCATATTTTCCAGCCGGCCCAGGGCATCCCGCGGGCTATTGGCGTGCAGCGTGGTAAGCGACCCTTCATGACCGGTGTTCATCGCCGCCAGCATATCGATGGCCTCGGCACCACGCACCTCACCTATCACAATCCGATCGGGGCGCATACGTAAACAGTTTTTTACCAGATCGCGTTGTGTCACCTCGCCCCGGCCTTCCATATTCGCCGGGCGAGTTTCCAGGCGCACCGTGTGTGGCTGCTGTAGCTGCAATTCTGCCGAATCTTCGATGGTGATAATGCGTTCATTGGCCGGGATATAGCCGGATAGAATATTCAGCAGGGTTGTTTTACCGCTACCGGTGCCGCCAGAGATCAGCACATTCAGTTTGCCTTTCACCGCGCCGCGAATTAACACATTCATATTTTCGGTCATCGAATCAAACTGGATGAGCTGCTCTGCGGTCAGCTTTTCCACGGTAAACCGGCGAATCGAGATAGACGGGCCATCTAACGCCAGCGGCGGGATGATCGCATTGACCCGGCTACCGTCGCTAAGACGCGCGTCCACCATGGGGGAGGACTCATCAATTCGACGGCCCACCCGTGAGACAATTCTGTCGATTATGCTGAGCAAATGGCGGTTGTCATAAAACCGGGCTGCTGCGCGCTCCAGGCAGCCGCCACGTTCGATATAAATATTGTCATAGCGGTTTACCAGAATGTCCGACACAGTGGGATCGGCCATTAATACCTCCAGTGGTCCGAGCCCGAGGATTTCGTCGAGCACCAGCCGGATAATGATCTGACGGGTTGCCATGTTAATGGGCCGGGGTTGTTGATCTAATAAGCGGTGACAGCATTCTGTGATTTGCGTACGGGCAATATCTTCGTCGATTTTTTCCAGCATGGAAGGATCAAGCAAATTCAGCACCTCATTAAACACCTGATGTTTAGTGTCAATGTCGTGGGCTGATAATTGGCTATAAGGGTCGGTGGTAGGATGCTCAGCGTTCATTGTTTTGTCCTTAGTAAGCGCGCGAAAAAGCCAGGTTTTTCATTGCCCGCGTGGCTGTCAGGGGTTCCGGAAACAAAGTCCACAATCTGTGCTATTTCTTTGTAAATGACTTTGTGATTTGCCAGGGTGCTCAATGGCCGGCCCAGGTCGGTGCGTAATCGGGCCAACGGGAAGTTGTTGCTGATGGTAAATAAGGTGTCCACTCCCAACACGGTTTGCACATCCTTCAGCTGTATTTCACTGCGGCCGCCATCATAGCGGTTGACGATGATCGCAATTTTTTTATCGCGGATATCCACATGGGTTTGCAGCGCGGTTAACATGGCTTGGGTTTCACGCAGTGCTGCTACATTCAACTGCATCACAATTAAGATGGTGGTACTTTGGCGAAGCAGCGCTAGGGTCTGCACTTCTAAGCCCTTCGACATGTCCACCAACACTTCGTCAAAGGCCTGCCGCACTTTCCAATCCAGCTGGTCCATCTGGTTGGATGCTTCTTCTGTTTGTTGCAGTCGCGAAAACGGCGTGTTGCCCAGTAAGTGAACATTATCGCGCCGTGACATCATCGATCGAATGGCTGCATCATCCAGCTTGTCGAGCTCGTCTAACGCCTGGGCAATTGAATAGTGATGCTGCATACCCAACCCGTGTGACAATGAACCGTAATTAAAGTCGGCATCGATGAGCGCCAGCTTTTTATCAAACCGGGCGCTGAAGACTTCACTCATGCAACAGGTAACAAAGCTTGCTCCCGAACCGGCTTTACCATTGATGACCGTGGTCTGCGGCGCTATCAGCAGGGACTTATGAACTGCCTCGGCCACACTGGCCAGCGCCGAGTAGAGCTGCTCGGCCAGATCGTCACAGGTAAGTAAATTATCAACCTTAAAATGCACCGCGAGTTTGGCTATCTCTGAGGTCAGGGTCTGACATACCAGAATGCGATGGGGCACATGGCGGGCAAGTGACTGCAACATATACGGCGCTTCGCCACAGGCGCTATCCAGATAAACCAGCGCCAGATCATACCGACTCAGATCAGATGGCAGGTGGGCGCACGGCGTGATAGTAAGCATGGTATCGGTTTGCAGTGCGGCGGCAATGCACGGGGCAAAATCCTGTTGTGCATCCACAATCAGAATATGTAATCGTGTTGAAAGCCTGGCCCGCGTGAACGGCAGCGCAGCTTTACCCGGATACTCAATGATGTGCGGGGCGCTATGTTGCTTCATTGGAGATTCCTCTTTCATGATTAGTCCTCCTGCCTAATTGCCGTCACAGACGGTATAGCCCCACCGGGTTACACCCAGACTTTCCCGGGGCAGGGTGGTGGCGAATGCCGGCGACTCGAGCGTAAAGGTCGCGCCGGGGACCAGAAACTGATGTTGATAATTAACAATTTCTGCTCTGATCATGTCGATCTGGGCATAACTTAAGGCAGCGGCACCTTCTTCGGTAAGGTAGGAAACCGAGATATTTGCGGCAGAAAAATTAGGCAGCAACGGCAGTAAATCGGCCATGGCATAATCTACTGCCTGGTTGTCCACCAACTGATTTTCCTGGTCAAAGTCACAAACCACAGCCAGCCTGGCCATTCTGCGGCTGGCTTCGGTCACCACATTCCAGGTAAAAAACAGTCGGCCAACTTCAAACACGGCAAACAGCGCGGTAATAAACAGCGCACCCACCACCACAAATTCCACTGAATAGATACCTTGCTGGCGATGTATCACGGTAAAGCCCTCACGGTGTAAGACACGGTCATAGGAAAATCCAGTGAAATCCCGTCGTTGCCAACCGCACTGAATAAGGTGTCAGAAAAAATTGGGGTCCAGGTATAGGCCACAGTGATGGTAATGAGATCGCCATTGAGCTGATAAGTGATCAGCGCAGTCGACAAATTGGGCATTAGTTCAGACTGGCCGTTAATGTCTCCGGAAATAATCAGGTTGCTGGCATTGGCTTTTTCTTCATCGGTCAGTGATGGAATGCCAATATTGCCTTTATAGGCCATATCGGCAATGTATCGCGCGGCCTGCCTAACCGATGTTGTGAGCGCGTTATACTGATAGAACAGACGGCCAAACTCAGCGGTGGCAAACATCAACAGAAAAATAAACGGTGCGATAATCGAAAACTCGATAGCCGCTAAGCCCTTTTGCTGTTTTGGAGATGACAAAGATAATTTACGCATCGGTCCTCCCGGCATGATAAAGAACAAGACGATAGGGGCCGGCGTTATCTTCTGCCTCGCCCGACGGGATCCCTTTGCTATTGCAAGACTCCACGTATTCACCCACGACATAGGCTTCTTGGCCTTGCTGTACGACTGCCTGGGTTAAAAAGAAGCAGGCAGAGCCAAAATAGCCAAGTTGACTGGCGCCATTTGTTTCGCCATCACAGTCACCCACCAGGATTTGCAAGATTCGTCGTTCGACCCGAGCCGGGTCTGGAGCCACGATATCGCCGGTATGGTCAACACTGGCGCAACTAGCTGGGTCACCATTGGCCGCCTGTGTTTCACTAAGATAATCGGCATAGCGGTAGGCGCTGGCATATTCGCTGGAGGTAGTGTCTAATTCGTCCTGCGCGTTGAGCGGAATATGATCGCCCTGGCAATTGTTCAGATCACGGGGATGATCCAGTTCATTGAGCTGGCCACCCTGCCAGTCGCCCATGCGAGTATTGAGGCCCTGAGCGACAGGGCCAACAGTATTGCCAGGCTCGGTATCAATCTGACCATCGTCCACTCCCGGTTCAGCACTAAAGCATTGCTCACCGTTATAATCTTCACCCGCCATGGCTTTACGAACATCGTTAGCACCGGATGCGCCTTCTAAGCGCACCAGCTGAAAGTTACCCGGCCCGATAGGGGAGTTAATATCGGAGCTGATTTTCAGCAACTGCAACTGGTGGGTTTCCAGCCCAAAATTATCAGCCGGGTTGTCATTTGCGCCACATACCACCATGGGTACCAGGTTGCTATAGCACTCCACCAATGCAGTACTGGGGCCTGCCACTGCCGCGGCGCCCACCTGTTTGTTAAGGCCCAATACCTGGGCCAGAAAATTGTTGAGTGCAATATTTTGAATGCTCACTCTGACATAATTAGCGGTGGCACTGTTGGTGGGAATAAAGGGGTCAGGCCGTTCTGAAAACTCCACCGTCAACCGCTCGGTCACGGCATCATTAAAATGGTCGGCAGCACTTAAATCGAGGCGGTCGCCAATCTCTGTGAACTCTGAAAAGGTCAGATTTTCAGTCAAGATAGCCACAGTGGCGGCCCGGGCGTCACTGTGCGACCCCCCCTGATCAATCTCAGTAGCGCCACTTAGCGCGGCTGAGTCAACCAACAGTTGTAACCGTGACTTATTGAGTAGCAGATGACCGCCATCAAGGGCCATGGCTGCGGTGCCAATCAACGCCACCAGACTCAGGCAAAACAGAACCACCACATTGCCCGACTGGCGCGACCTGGATGCATATCGAGCGCTCATCATCCCGCTCCTTATTTTCCATCGCCCTGAGTTTCGACAGTCCGGCCTTCTTTACCGTTATAAATACTGGCGCGGTAATTTTCAGCGGCATGTTTACCATAGTCGCCCTGCAGCTCACGGGTTATGCCGTCGTTATTAATCGGAGCATCCGGGTCCAGGGTCTGCAAGGCCATTATTTGCTCGGTAGACTGCGCCAACCGGTATTCGGGGGCCTGCGCACAACCGAGCAGACAAGAGGCTGAAAAAATTAAAACACGTGCTTTCATTGTGGATGTCCTGTTGGTTGACGAATATCGTGGCCGTAGCGGCTATCGGTGCCGCCGGTGGGTGGCAGCATTTCCCGGCCGGCAGCGGGCTGGAAGGGCGTGCCGCCAGTACCATGGGTGACCTGTTGGGTGGCTTCTCCCATCAGGTAAAATTTAAGGTCGGAAACCGGTACAAAGCCATCGGTGGGCAGCCGGACATTGCTTTTGTTAAACGGGCGTACTAAGCGGGGAGTGACCATAATGACCAATTCGGACTGGCCACTGACAAATTGCTGGCTACGAAACAACTGGCCCAGAATGGGGATATCACCCAGGCCTGGAAAACGCTCGATACTTTCACGCAGATTATCGGACAGCAGACCGCCAATGGCCAGGGTCTGGCCGTCTCCTAACTCCACGGTTGTTTCCGACGAGCGTTTGATAATGGAAGGGATCACCAGCAGGCTGTCAGTCCCCCGAGGCGTAATGCCGACGGTATTGGCATTGGAGATTTCGCTAACAAACACTTTCAGGTTCAGATTGATTTTGCCACTGTCCAGCACGGTGGGCACGAATCCCACCCCCACACCAAATTCTCTGAACTGAATAGTGATACCGTCTTCGCGTGGCACCGGAACCGGAAACTCTCCACCCGATAAAAACTCGGCTTTCTGGCCACTTAAGGCAGTAAGATTTGGTTCAGCCAGAATCTTGGCCATGCCATTTTCTTTAGCAATATCCAAGGCAACATTAAAAAATACATTGCCATCCACATATTCGCCGATGATGCCGTTGGCAAACTCATACGGGGTGCCCTGGGTTACAAAGTTATAAAACTCGGGCCCGCGAATAAGATTGGCATCCCAATGATTGTCGTCCAGCATACTTATAATGTTGAGATCCACATTAAACGAGCGGCTGACTTCGGTGCTCATTTCGGCCACCACCACGTCTAACATCACCTGATGGCCGCCGCCGACACTCAGCAGGTTAAGGATCTGGCTGCCTTGTTCGATCCCGCCGGCAGATTCGGTGTAAGCAGTCGCCAGGTCTACGGCTTTGTTCATCTGAGCCAGCGATGAGGTTTCGCCGCTTAGCACCAACTGGCCCTGGGAAGAGTGCACAGCAATATTTTCGTCCGGCAAGAAGGTGTGCAGTCGTTCGCGCAGACTCGCTAGATCATGGGTGATTTCCACATTAACAATACTGACCAGGGCGTCTTCTTTGTCCCAGACCATGACATTGGTGGTGCCCAATTTTTTGCCCACGATATACAACTCGGTTTGCCGTAAAATCAAAATATCGGCAATGTCCGGGTTGCCCACCGATACACGTTGGGCATCACTGTTAAGGTGAAGGTTGCGCGATTTATAGATGGGGACCTCGATGGAGCGATGTTTGTCTACCGTTGGTCCACCTGCAATGGCGCGGTCAGAATAAAACATCATCCAGACCAGCAACCCCAGCGACAGCGCCAGAATACATTTAAAAGTGTCAGGTAAGGGTCTCATTGCGGGTTACCTCCGGCTTGGTCGTTGTCCACTGAAATAATTTCTTCTGCCACACCCCGAATCAGGTGAACTTTGGATTTGATATGTACCGCAGCTGGCAGTGCGACTGGCTCAGGCAGCGTTGGTAAGGGATCGGGTTCGTCGAGCGGCGCTTTACTGTATTTGGCCACTTCTACCTCGCGGTCATCGATTGGATTGCGCAAGGCCAGCTGTAAATTGCCTCGGGAGCGGGCATTCATCAGTTCTTCAGCCTGGGCCAGAGTCACCTCTACAGTGACCGCACGTACCACCCGCGGGCGGTTTTCGTTGTTTTGCGCTGTTTGGTCGATGGCGAGGATCTTGACGTTGGCCAGGACTACTTCGGTAACAGTATTTTTGCCCCGGGCCTGTTTAAATGTATTAAGCACATCCACTTTATCGCCGGGTAACAAAAAGCCGGCAACCCCCACCACATCGTTAACGCGAATGGTAAGCGCCCGCTTATTGCCGTCAATCAGGCTGGCCAGCGAGCTGCCTTGACCTTTTTCGGCGATACGCTCAGCCCGCACAATGTCGCCGGCATACAGCGTGTCTTTGGCGACCTTGCCCGATACCGCTTCGAAACTGGTAAAGGCGCCCTCCGGCACCAGGCTGTCAGGGTAGGTTTTAAGCCGAAGCTGCTTGGCTTCCAAAATAGTGCCGATGGGTACGGTCTGCGCAACTTCAACAACCTGCTTATAATCGACAGCCGGGCTTCTATTGGCATCGGACAACCAGTTATTTGCCAGATAAACAGCGCCGAGCCCGAACACTGCTGAGAGCAACAGGAATAACCAGGTATTTTTACTCATCGTCTTGTCCTTTAGTGGCTGTTACAAAATAGTGGCGCCAGGCATTGTCAATAAGTTCAGGCGTCACGGTGGGAGGGAGCTGCCAAAATAATGTTGCATCTTTGACAATGTTCAATAAATCTCGGGGATAGCAGGGCAAAAAGTGACGGTTGTGCCGTCCGTGGCACTCAGTGAGCAGGTAGCTCATCACACTTTCGTCACACTCGAGACCAAGACTGTCACTCACCTGGTGCCAAAGTGCCAGATAACGTTCCAGACTCATGGGGTGCATTTTGATTTTGTACCCCAGGCGGCGCAAAAAGGCATCGTCCACCAACTCTTTCGGGGCCAGGTTGGTCGAAAACAGCATCATCAGCTCAAACGGCACCTCAAAATGGGTGCCGTCGGACAAACTGAGATAATCTTTATTTTCCTCCAGTGGAATGATCCAGCGGTTAATCAGCGCGGTGGGCGACAAGCGTTGCCGGCCCAAATCATCCAGGAGCAAAACACCGTTGTTGGCTTTCATTTGTAACGGCGCTTTGTAAAGGCGCGCGGCATGGTCGAAGCTAACCTCGAGCATATCCAGGGTTAGCTCACCGCCAGTAACGATCAGGGGGCGCTGGATTTGCTGATAGCGCAGATCCGCATGCTGTTCTGATACTGTTAACCGGTGGTGCACCTGAGGATCGTACAGCTGAATAATTTTTTGATTAACCTCTACCGCATAGGGCATAAAAATAGAGTCATCAAACACTTTGATAAGCTGACGACAAAGATAGCTTTTACCAGTACCGGGCAAGCCGTATAACAACACCGGCTTGGTAGAGTTAAGCGACATGCCAATCGCATCCAGAGTTTGTGGCTCAAAAGATTCGTCAGCCAGTTTGGTATCCACCAATGACCGGGTAATCTGGGTATTGCGGTGGCTTTGGGCTTTGACCACCTTTTGGTAAGTTTGCAAAGACACCGGCGACGGGCCGGTATAGCCACTTTGCTGCAACGCGCTTTCTGCGTAGGACTTGCCACTGCCGCTTAAACTGAAGCGGGCCTGATCTGATGCCGCGCGGTTTTCCACCCACATCATTTGTTTAGCCTGCATCAGTAATTCTTGGACCAGCCGCCCGGGTAAACAAATTGATTGGCACAAGCTTTCAATGGTGCTGACTTGCGCCAGATACATCTGTTTGATCAGCAGATCCATCAGTAGGGTGGGCGAAACGCCGGTCTGTTCGAGGGTGACAGGAGATTGCACCAGTGTTGATGCAGTGCTTTGACTCGCTGCATCGTCAGGCAGTTGCTTAAATAAGGACAATGCTTCAGTGTCTTGTACTGCGTCACTTTGCTGTTGTGAGTTCATGAGTGACATCGTCCGGCCGCCTTACGAGAAAAAAGTGAGTAATGTGCGGCTAATGGCCGGGTCGATGTAGCAGGTAATTGCAAATCCTGCTGCCAGCGCCGGCGCGTAGGGCACTTTTTCTGCCGCAATTTCGTTGGCGGCGGGTCGTAAATAGGTGCGCAAATACAAACAATGGTAATAGCGCACAAATGTGCGTTTCACCCGTTGCCAACTCAGCGACGGCGCGGCAATTAACAGGGCAATGGCGCCACCAACAATCACTCCCCAAGCCACAGACCATAGCGTGGTACTTACCCCCAACAAGGCCCCTACCGCCATCATGAGTTTGATGTCACCGGCACCTAAAGTTTTGATGATAAAAAAGGGAATCAGCAGGGCAAACACAACAACGGCCCCAAACAGCGCATCTGCCAGGCCTTGCCAGCCGAAGATGAAAAAGTTAGCAGTGCAACCAGTCACAAAAAAGATGAGACATAGTGCATTTGGAATGCGGTGAAACCGAAGATCGTAGCAAATGGCCATGATGAACAAGCATGCGGTTAAGAAAAGCAGTAAAATCATGGTTAAATCTCCTGGCGGCTGATAACTGCAAACATCCTGCAGTTATCAGCGGCGGGGTTATTTCTATGGTGCTGGTGGTGGTGGTGTTGCAGCACAATCAACAGTGCTGTCACCAGGTTTTGCAGCGGCACAAAGATCTTCAATTGCTTCATCGGTTACAGTACCCAGTTGGGTAAATGCAGCCACGAGTCCGCCGACCACAAGTGAACCGGCAATGGCATATTCAACGGCGGTCAGGCCGGACTCATCTTCAACAAACTCCAAGATGAATGTTTTGAGATTTTTCATGTTTTTCTCCACATGAGTGATTTTAAGTTCAGGAACCTACCCAACCATCACCGCTATGCGACCTCTGATTAGTTGGTAAGATAAGTGTAATTGTCAGCAGGTGTCTTTCGCTTTCACCCAGTTGCGCTCTTTGTCATTTAATTGCGAATTACACTATGTATTTGCGTGGGGCTGATACCAAATTGCGTTGCCAGAAATTATCTGTATCTTCGGTTTTACTGGTGGATGTTGTAGCAATGGCTATTAAAAGCTGAACAGGCGGACATCGCGGCAAAATAAGGGGCTGACTATTTGGCAGGGCTGTCTTTGTGATAGATATCGCGAAGCCAGAAGCGTTTTTGATTCACGATTTGTACAGTTTGGTAATTGATGTATGTTGGAATTGGTTCTGGCAGGGTGAAATGAGCTGTCTGCAAGGTATTGGCCTGCGTGACAAACTGCCTGGCTTTTGCTGATTGAGGTAAAATGGCAGCCACCAATTGACTGGGATTATGTACTCGCACACAGCCGTGGCTTAGCGCCCGGTAAGGCTGAGCAAAAACCTGCTTAACCGGAGTGTCATGTAGAAAAATTGCGGCGTTATTTTTAATGTTGAAGCGCCACTTGCCCAGCGCGTTGGCGGGTCCGGGCGCCTGAACCAGGCGGTAATCATCCAGTGCCGCCAACGACGCAATGTCAGGCTGATGCTTGGTGCCAGCTTGCGATTGCGTGGTGCGGGATTGCCAAAAGAATTGCTCTGCATGCATCTTCCCCGGGGCCCGTTGCCATCGCGGCAGTAATTCTTGCGTGACAATACTGCGGGGCGGAAACCAGGCAGGATTGACTGTAATCCGGTCAATTTCGGTCAACATGATAGGGGTAGGCGTAGCGGGGGCACCTACTACCACAGGGGTTGAAAACACTGTCTGCTGGTTGACCCTCAAGCGAAGATCAAAAGATGGCACATTTACGAGTAAGTAAGTGGTAGGCGCGCGTGATGGCAACGACAACCAGCGCATGAGATTCTTTTGTAAAATCTTTAACCGGTCCGCAGGGTGCCAGGCGAGCCGGTCACGGGTTGGCGGGTCCAACCGACCGGTTACCGGCAGGTGATGGCGATGTTGAAATTGTTTCAACGCGGCCACCACGCCCGGCGTAAAATCCTGACTGTAGCGAGGATCAGATAGCCGGTAATCTCCCAGCGCTTGAAGAATATATACCAATGCGCCTACCTGGGGATGACGCTGGCCAAGCCGGGGCTCAAAGTCAGGCGCCAAGTGGGGCCAATGAGTATCCGAGGCCAGCCTGCGCATCGTGGCAATTGCTGCGCGCAGTTGCAACACCTCCGGCATATCAGGTAGTTGGCTGTCGATTAAGTCAGTCAGGGTGTTGCGTTGATAAGCTGCCAGAATTTGTGAGGGAGACAGCGATGGCCGCTGAACCTGATGGCCAATGTTAATTTGCGAAAGCGTGATCAGGCTTGAGGTAAGATATTGTGCGGTTTTTTCCGGCTCAGCCATCTCCCGGTCAGTTAGCTCGGGCGAAGCGCGATGGCCTAAGTCACTGAGTAAGCTGAGTAATTCCAGTGCTGACAGGTTGGCCTGCTGCCCGCTGAACCACATCTGTACCGGTGAGGACGTCGAGGTTGCACTTACTGGCGAAGCGAACAAGCCTAATAACAGTAAGGTCCGAAACGCGCGGCTAAATAACATTGTGAAATTGTGCGCGTGCCGGGGGCAAACCCGGTTGGGTTGACGGGTGGACTTGCGGAAGAAGGGTTACACGCAAATGCTGGTAGCGCTTGAAATTTGAGTCGACAACAAGCTGCCGGTTACCTGAAAGATAAGCTTTAGGGGTTAAACCAAATGTTTCTTTAAAAGCCCGGCAAAAATGGGAAGGACTGGAAAAGCCCAGGCCGAATGCAATGCTGGTAATGCTGGCTCGCGGCAACGCTAACAGGGTTTCAGCTTCTTCCAGCCGCCGATAGGTCAAATATTGTCGAAAGCCCAGACCACAAACATCTTTGAACAGGTGGCTGACCCGGCTGGGGCTTAAGTTCAGCTCAGTAGCAACTCGATTGAGGGAAAGTTTGGCACAAAAATGCTCTTCAATTAATTGGATGATTTCTTCGAAATTAATCGCATTTTGTGGGGACAGGGTATCAGTGATGCGCGGCAGACCACCGGTCTTGCGGGTGGTGTCGCAGCCTAATATTGGCAACACTTTGTCCTGCAATCGCTCACATTCTGGGATACCGATCGGGGTTAAAAAAACATCGTCGACATGAACCCGAATCAATTCGCACATAGCCGGCACTGTCAGATGTTCGGCAAAGACCGCTAAAAAGCGACAGCCACCTTGTTTTAAAAGCTCGAGATTACAAACATGTTTACCGGATAAATCGTCCATCACATACGCCATGACTTCGGCAGCATTGTCCGGATCAAAAGCAAAATGTGAGAATGGCAAAATTTCGACGGGAATAAATTCCTTAAGTGCCTCATTTGCCATATCCATGAGCACTGGTTGTGAACCAGTTAGGATGACGGATTTATACTTATCGTTCACCGGTAGCTCCGAGCCTTGCGAAGGGGTGAATACAGTAAGCGCCTCTATTAAAGCAATCGTCGTCCTTGCTGATTTTTTTCACTCTTATCCAGAGCGTTATGCAAGCCTACATGTTTCTTCTCGTTGAATGTTTAGATCGTCTAGCATCATCCAGGCCATTATGCATTAATCTTTGTTAATCATTAGTCTAGCTATTAAGTATGATTAATAAGTAGTCAAAATGTAAAAAAAGACGACACTACTCTACCGCGCACACAAACAGACCATATTTTCTATAACCATAGCAAGACATCAGTATTGGCTTGATCGCTTCGTATTTGAGTAATTAATTTTAATTAAATCAGTTTTTTATATAGCAAGCGTGATGAGGGGAAAATGTATTTCTCAGCAATAATTTCTGCTATGAAACACCAAATTTGACAATTTTTAAAAAATGACCAGTACAAAAAGTAGATGAGTCCGATGGCGTCATTTGCGCCTTAGAGTCGGCATTTAGCTGTAAGATGTTCCGACAGTCCAGTGTTGATGGTCTGTCATTGGTCGAAAATTCAGAATATAAAATCAGTAGTGTATGTAAAAATGTCCTTTTAAAAAACATTCGCTAAATGAAATTGTTATAGCTGTTGGCATGAAAATAAAAGCTTATCAATAAGCGTATTTTTAAGTAGGTAAATTAGTTTGAGATTTTAGACTGGCCGTATATCGAAGATAGTATTTCTTTTTGATTGTAAATAAAATTATCTTCATGGCATACGTTCAAGCGTCAGGTTGACTAAATGGAAAAGCTCTTGGTGCCTGCGTATCAAAAAACTGCTATAAACAGATTGGGAAAATTTAAAGTTATGATTTATCGTAATTTTACATTTTTTGTCTTGCACTCATGTCAGCATCAGCCTGCGCAGATAATCAGTACTAATATCTTATTAGAAACGAAATACTCCCAAACCCATCCTTTTGTGAAGTTAAAAAATTTCACCTGCAACAGACGACAGTAAATTAGCTTTCCTGTCTTTTCTGGTACTGACCTCGAAGACGCCTCCGAACTTATAAATAAAGCTCTCGACGGGCATTGAATTAAATGAAAAAGTAACGCTCCTAATGAGTCACAATTTAGCTGGCAATCGTATTTTTCTTATCCAAGTTCAAGCTATACACCTCACGAGATATCCCCTAACCCATAGTGTAATCCAGTGTACTGGGCGTTGACATGACTGGGTGGGTATCCAATGGCGTTGATTCCAGCACTCATAAAGCCGCGCCACCTAGGGCTACAGCCGGCTGTTTATGCACCAGAATCTTGACATTTACGTGAATTTCAACTAAAAACCGACCAGTTGGTTTGTAAAGGGGTAAATGATGTCTCGTGACAAAACCCAGTCGCGGCAAAAAATCATGGATGCCGCAATCGATATTGCTATCCATCAGGGGCCGCGCACGCTAACGCTGGACAACGTGGCCGAGCGTTGCGGCATGAGCAAGGGTGGGGTGATGCATCACTTCAAAAATAAAGAAGCTTTGCTGGAAGCGTTATTACATAACCTGATGGACACCTTTAAAGGCTATGAGCAGCGCATCTGTGAAGATAATGACCAGTTACTGCCCATCTGCCGTATGCTGCGCACCCGCGAGCAGGTGCATAATCATGTCAATTTAGATTATGCGCGTATTCTGCTGGTGGCAGCGAACGAAAACCCGGCACTGCTGGACATGTTCAAAGCCCATCTGGCGGAGTTTGAACAAGAGCTGCAAAGCGATCCTGACCGGTATTTTGACTCTCTGGTATTGTGGCTGGCCATTGATGGCTTAAGTTTTCAGGAATTATTGGCGGTCAGTCCGTTTAGCGATGAGCAGCGCCACACCATTCGTAACAAATTAATCAGCATGGCTGATGCTTTAGGGGAGCCGCACGGTGATAACTAACCCAACCCGTTTTTTTATTTTTGTATTAGCCTGTTTGGGCGCGCTAATGGCGTGTTCTGACCAGCAAGCAGAGATAAAAGCCAAGCCAGCACCGTTGGTTCAGTTGCATGAAGTGGGCAAAGACACCCAACCCACTGCCCGCCGGTTTGTGGCCCGGGTGGACGCCTTGAGTACCGTAGATTTATCGTTTCAGGTTGCCGGGCGCATCGATACCCTGGTAGAACGGCAGGGCGTGGTGATCCCCGAAGGCGATTTACTGGCTGCGCTGGAGCCACAAGACTACGAACTGGCGCTGCGTCAGGCTGAGTCTTCTCTGCGCAAAGCCAAATCGGATTATGAGCGCGGCCAGCAGCTTAAACAGGATAGCTACATCAGTGATTCCGACTTTGATGGCCTGCAGACCAATTTTGAAAATGCCGAAATTGCAGTGGAGAATGCCAAGCTCAACCTGGAATACACTGAGCTGCACGCGCCGTTCGATGCCCTTATCACCAATCGCCTGGTGGAAAAATACTCTTTCGTACAGCCCAATCAGCCGGTATTGCGAGTGCAAAATATCAACTATCTGCGGGTGCATGTGAATATTCCGGAGCAGTTGATGCGCCTGGCGGTAGAAGAAGCGCCACATTATCAGGTGTATTTGGAAGATAAAGCCGGTGAGAAGGTGACCAATGCGCAGGGTGAGCCGCTTACCCTGACCTATCTGGAGCACCGTACTGAGGTCAATAGCGCCACGCAAACCTATCGGGTGACCTTTAAACTGCCGCGTATGGAAGGCGTGGAATTGCTGCCTGGCATGGTGCTGACCGCGCGCATCGAAGTGACGCGTAATCAGGCTGCCAGCTGGTGGGTGCCCATGAGCGCGGTGGATACTTCCGGGTCCAGCGAATTTGCCGTATGGGTATATGATGCTAAGCAGCAGACGGTGGCTTATCAACCGGTGGAACTGGGCGTGATCCGCGACCAGCAAGCGCAGGTGTTAGCCGGAATCAAAGCCGGTCAGCAAATTGTGGCAGCCGGCATCCGTGAATTGCAGGATGGCATGCAGGTTCGCCCGTTCGACAGTGAGAGCCCGGTGTTATGAGAATAGCCACCTATTCGATTAAAAATCCGCTATCGGTATGGCTGTTGATGGTGCTGTTTTTTATTGGCGGCATCTTTGCTGTGGTACAGATTGGCAAGTTGGAAGATCCGGCTTTTGCCATCAAACAAGCCATTGTCACTACCTATTATCCGGGAGCCACAGCTGAAGAAGTAGAAGAAGAGGTCACTGAGCCGCTGGAGTCTATGATCCAGCAGTTAGCCCAGCTGGGTGATGTGACTTCTCGCTCGTTGCCCGGACAATCTCAGATCACCATCGAGATCCGCAGCGATTTTAGCGGCGATGATCTGCCCCAGGCCTGGGACGAATTACGCCGTAAAGTGGCGGCTGGCGCGCGGTCGTTGCCGCAGGGCGCGGCCAGCCCTATCGTCAATGATGATTTTGGCGATGTGTACGGGCTGTATTATGCTGTTACTGCCGAAGGGTTTTCTAATCGTCAAAAACGCGAGCTGGCGTCACGCCTTCGCCGCGAAGTGCTCACCGTGCCCGGCGTCACCCGGGCGCAGCTGGGCGGGGTGCCTGAGGAAACCATTTATGTGGAGGTGACCCAGGAAAAGCTGGCCAGCCTGGGCATTTCACTCAACCAGATTGCCAACGTATTTCAAACCGAAAGTGCCATTGCCGATACTGGCAGTGTGCGGGTGGAGCAGCGCCGGATCCGCTTGGTGATCCCACCCAGCGATGACTCGGCTGAGACCATCCGTAATTTAAAATTCGGCGTGCCTGGCACCACCGAGCAGTTGCATATCGGGGATATCGCCGAGGTCTACCGGGCCGAGTCTGAAACACCCACGCAATTGGTGCGTCATAATGGTGAGTCTGCGTTTACCCTGGCCATTGCCGGGCGCAGCGACAAAAATATTGTGGATATCGGCAATCGCGTCGAAGCCCACCTGGATACCCTGCGCGAAAAACTGCCACTGGGCGTTAATATTTTGCCCGTGTATGAACAACACAAAGTGGTTGATGAAGCCATCAATGACTTTCTGATTAACCTGGCTGCCTCGGTGACTATCGTGGTGGCGGTGCTTTTGCTGGTCATGGGCTGGCGGGTTGGTGTGGTCGTGGGCGGCACCTTACTGCTCACAGTACTGGGCACCGTATTGTTTATGTGGATCTTTTCGATTCAGATGGAACGGATTTCGCTGGGTGCATTAATTATCGCCATGGGCATGCTCGTGGATAATGCCATTGTGATGGGCGAGTCGATGTTGCTGAGTATGCAAAAGGGCAAGGATTCAGCGGATGCGGCTGAAGAAGCGGCTCAGCAAACCCAGTTTCCGCTGCTGGCTGCCACGGTGATCGGGATCCTGGCGTTTGCCGGTATCGGCCTGTCACAGGATACCACCGGCGATTTTATGTTTTCACTGTTTGCCGTCATCCTGATTTCGTTGCTGTTGAGCTGGGTACTGGCTGTAACAGTGACCCCACTGCTGGGCCATTATCTGTTTAAAACCGACGGCAACAGCAGCGATGATGATCTTTACAGCGGCCGTGGCTTTCAGCTGTACAAAGGCCTGCTGGGCAGTGCGCTGCGCCATCGCAAACTTACTCTGCTGGCGCTGTTTGCTCTGACCGCTATCTCGGTTGTGGGGTTCGGCTGGGTCAAACAATCATTTTTCCCGCCTTCCAACACCCCCATTTTTTATGTGGATTATTATCTGCCCCAGGGTAGCGATATCCGCGCTACCGAGCAGGATATGAAAGAGATTGAGCAGGTTATTCTTGAGCAGGACGGGGTGGTGAATGTTACCAGCCTGATTGGCATGGGCGCCAGCCGCTTTATGCTCACCTATGCCCCAGAATTGCCCAATCCGGCTTACGGCCAGTTTATTGTACGCACCGCCGAGCGCGAACAAATACCAGCGCTAATGGACACAATACGCAACTCTGTCAATCGCAGCCATCCGCAGGCAGAAGTGTATACCCGGCGCATCTTTTTTGGCCCGGCAGAAGGGGCCAAAATTGAAGCGCGCTTTATGGGCAGCGATCCGGAAGTGCTGCGTGGGTTGGGCGAACAGGCCAAAAACATCATGTATGCCTCAGACAGTATTGTTGATGTACGCCAAACCTGGCGTCAGCGCGAAATGATCGTGCGGCCGATTATCGATGAGCAAAAAGCACGTATTGCGGGCTTATCGCGCACCGATATTGCCGATGCGCTGGAGTTTGCCAGTGTGGGCAAACGGGTCGGCGTGTACCGCGAAGAAGACCGTCAGATCCCGGTGGTCATCCGGCCGCCGGCAGAAGAGCGCCGCAGTATGGCCTGGCTGGAAGACCGCCTGATTTACAGTGAGGTCGAGCAAAGCTTTATTCCGGTCACCCAGGTGGTTAAAGACTTTGAGGTGCAGTCTGAAAACGGCATCATTCACCGCCGCAACCGGGTTAGAACCCTTACCGTACAGGCCGAGCCGGCCGGCAATCTGACCGCCGCCACCGCCCGCGCCACAGTCGTGGAGGCCATTGAGCAAATGCCGTTGCCGGATGGCTATAGTCTGGAGTGGGGCGGTGAATATGAAAGTTCCCGTGAAGCACAGTCGAGCCTGGGCACCAAGCTGCCGATTAGCTTTTTATCCATGATCCTCATCACCATCTTGCTGTTCAACGCACTGCGTCAGGCGGCTCTTATTTGGATCATCGTGCCCATGTCTATCTGTGGGGTAACCGCCGGGCTGTTATTAACTGGCTTGCCATTTAGCTTTACCGCGTTGCTGGGCCTGCTCAGTTTGTCGGGCATGCTGATCAAAAATGCCATCGTGCTGGTGGATGAGGCCGATATTCGGCGCGGCACTGCCAGTGATTTGCAAAGCGCCATCTTTGGAGCCAGCTTAAGCCGGGTGCGCCCCGTGATCCTGGCAGTACTGACCACAGTGCTGGGGATGCTACCGCTACTGTGGGATGCGTTCTTTGCCAGCATGGCGGTGACCATCATGGCCGGGCTGACATTTGCCACCCTGCTGACGCTGGTGGCGGTGCCCGTGTTGTATTCGCTGTTTTTCAGTGAAAAAGACATGCACAATTCATAGCACAAAAGCCGGCACCCGCCGGCTTTTTTAACTGTATGTCATAAAAGCTACTATTTTGATCTTTATAGGGTTAGGCTGGTTAAAGGAATACTCTAGCTACGTGTAAAAGGACACCCTATGAAAAAGGTTTTGATTGTTGTACTGGTCATTGCGCTGATTGCAGCCGGTGCTATTTGGTATGTACTGAGCGGGGCGGGCGATTTTATCCGCACCCAGATTGAGGAAAAAGGCACGGCCTACCTGGATACCCCAGTATCGGTGGCGGCGGTAGAAATTGCCTATCAGAAAGCCAAGATGGATATCACCGGCTTCAAAATTGCCAATCCAGATGGGTTCACCGACAGTGATGCCATTACCATGCGCACCATGACCTTCGATTTGGGCGCGGTGACCTCAGAGCCCTATGTGGTACAAAATGTGGCCATTGATGCGCCAGAAATTTTGTACGAAATGAATGCGCAAAATGAAAGTAATCTGTTGGTGCTCAAGCAGCGCCTGCAGGATAATTTACCAGCCGAATCAGAACCCAAGCCCGACAGTGGCGAGCCCATGGCCCGGGTCATTGTGGAGCAGGTTACCATCAGCAATGCTAAATTGCGTCTGGATTTTGAAGCGGTTAACACTGCGGATCTGCAAATCACCAAGAAAAACTACGAAGTGACCCTGCCAACCTTTACCGCCGGCCCGGTGGGCAAGCCGGATGGCTTACCGGCCAACGAAGTGGGTGCGGCTATCCTGGATAGTATGCTGGAGCAGGCGATTGCCCAGGCCAAAGAACAGGCCCGGGAAAAAGTAAAAGAAAAAGCCCGCGAAAAACTGCAGGAAAAAACTGACGAGCTAAAAGACAAGGTCAAAGAAAAAGCCAAGGAAAAGCTCAAAGGCTTGTTTGAAAAAGACAATTAAAACCAGATTGAGAATATCTGTGTGCCGGCGAATTACGCCGGCTTTTTTATAAGCTTTGCTGTGCTCTAGCGGGCTTGAGCCACCTTAGGTCCAGGTCAAACTTACCAATTTGCTTTGTGCCGGACACGGATCTATCGCTGGTTATTTATACCAGTCCGCTTTGTACGTGTAGCGGACTTTTTCAATCGAGTCTCTGCTTGTCGTCAATCAGTAGCACTAGAGCCAGCAGCTTCATACTGTAACAAGCGTTATTTGAAGGAGTAATCGGACCAATTCCACACGGGTTGAATCAAAACGATCTAAAGCTCTTTCTTCAATGTAAACAACATGTTTAATAAATGACAGAGGTATTTATGGAAGATTTCTTCGGAACTAATATCGATTTATCGGATTTAACCGAAAAAGCCATATCATTGGTGATGACTTATACCCCCAAATTGTTATTGGCCATTCTTACCTTGGTGGTGGGTCTATGGTTGGTGAATCGCTTTGTGAGTTTATTGGACCACAGGCTGGGAAGAAAGGATCCCACTTTAAATAAGTTTTTATGCGGACTTATTAGCGTCATTTTAAAATTGATGTTGTTGATTTCTGTCGCCTCTATGATCGGTATTGAAACAACCTCATTTATTGCCGTAGTGGGTGCAGCTGGTTTGGCCATAGGTCTAGCGTTACAAGGCAGCCTGGCGAATTTTGCTGGCGGTGTGCTAATACTGATTTTCAAACCATTCAAAGTGGGTGACACCATTGAAGCACAAGGTTACTTGGGTTCCGTGGATGAGATACAAATTCTTTATACCATAATTAATACCTTCGACAATAAGCGTATTGTCATCCCCAACGGTAGTCTGTCTAATGCCACGTTAACTAACGTCAGCGTATACGATAAGCGACGCTGCGATATGACGTTTGGTATAGGCTATGATGACGATATCGACAAAGCAAAGGCAGTGTTGCAGCGCCTGTTTGAAGAGGATGAGCGATCATTGTCCGACCCAGCACCCAGGATTTGTGTGGGTGGATTAGGCGACAACTCAGTCGATCTGATGTTTCGCCCCTGGGTTGCCACAGATGACTTATGGCCTTACTACTGGGATATGCAGGAAAAAGTAAAAAAAGCCTTTGATGAAGAAGGGATTAGCATCCCTTATCCGCAGCGAGATGTGCATCTCTATAAAACGAGTGACGATTAATCTCCCAATTCGGAGATAGCTTTGTAAGCTATCTCCGATACTTCCAAAAATTGGCTTATAAACTCGGGAGTCTGGCAATATGAATTTTAGCGGCCCAGAAAAATATCGAAGATAGTAGCAGCTACTCATCGTCGCATATCTAAGAGTGTAGCGCATGAGTATAAGAAGTATTGACGCTATGTCATACTCAATGTATCAGGTGTAAATGGCTGCTATGTGGCCCACAGCGGCTGTCAGGTTTAAGAAGCTCGATCGTCTGCTGTTTATCTTTTTCTGCCAGTCAAAATAACTTTTGGTTAGATAAGGTAGGTAAAATCGCCTGGATTTTTTACTAAGTGAAAATGCTTATATTAATTTAGACCTAGCGCCTCCTGGACATTGATAGAGCTAACACCTAATTGTTTTGCGTTTATTGCATCAATCGAATCGAACTGAATTTTACAGCCAGCATCGATCATATCGAGCCAGGCATTGCGCAGGGCATCTGGGCGCTTACCCGTCCAGAACGACTCGGTTTTTTTGATATAAGCGACCACCGGGTCAATGTAGCCATCGCTGTAGAGTTGTCGAACTAAATCAAAGTCTGGACCGAATGTGTCCAAATGTGCTGAGTCGACCTCATCTATTGCGTTGTGCAGTTGTTCAAATGCACGCTCGAGGTCACCTTCTCGATAGGCAATCCATGCTCTTGCAATATCTACATAATGGTTTTCAGTACTGAACCCATCGTAAACATCGCCAGCTATTTGTTGCTCTCGGCTCATTTTTCTTGCGTGCTCAAAGGCTTGGTCAATTTTCAATTTAACCAATTCAATTGGCTCAAATTGAGCGCTGTATTTAATATGCCGACTTAAATTAGTGATAACCCGGTACACGTTACTATTGATTGACAGGCTCAATTGATAGTCACGCAGTGTATCGTCCAATAATCGCCGGTTTCTCGTTTCAAAATACTTAAAACGTTGCGCGATATATTGATGATATTCAGGGTCATCACAACCTTGCAAATAATCTGCATGGCCTTTGATACTAACCACAATACTGATGAAAAAAATGGTAGAGAGTAACCGTTTCAAACCAGTCTCGGGATGCATAGATGTTAATCTTCATACTTCAAAAGCGGTGGGCTTGATCGAAAGTGAACACAATCATTGTTTGCTACTATGATAGATGCCTTTAACAACCAAACTACCCATCGGCCTGAAGAATTTGACCGCTCGTTCCTTGTCGTCAGTGGATCACCGCTTTGAGTGCGGTGAATGGCCGCAACTCGTTTATAACTGTCTGCCAGATGAGTTCCGTAATCTTTCACTAAAACCGAAAAAGCAGATATAAGCGACTTTAGCCTATAATTTTAATTTTCTGCCTTCTCGTGGCTTGTCCACAACGCCTTTGCGCTTTGAATTCTGATCCCCTCATCAGTGCGGTCGATCGTTGGTTTGATTAACCGTATCTTGCCATCAGGTGTGGTTAACACGGCGGTGTATTCGCTTTCGCGAGAGTCCGACGTTGGAGATAACGTGAACTCCATGTCATCAGGCAATACCAGGGTGACTTCCCCTTCTAAAAGCCGTTGGCCCAGTGCAGTGTTAAACTGCATTTTTTTCGCCTCCACTAAAAAATTAGGCGCAGCTGTGGTGGCGCTGGTAAGCACTACACTGCTTATTAAAGCGGTAGCCAGTATGCCCAGCGAGGCCTGTTTGAGGTGGCGGCGAAAAAAGCGGGTGTGGGGTGGAGCCTGCTTATGGGAGGGCTGTTTATCCGCGGGAGCTGGTGACACCAGCAATTCGTGATGAGACTTGTGAAAGGCGGCTGCCAGCGCTTTACGTGTTTCCAGTGAAGCGGTACCGGTATTTTCCACCCGCTGGATTGTGCGTAAACTTAGCCCGCAAATGTCAGCCAGTTGCTGTTGGCTCCAGCCATGTTGATGGCGCAATTGTACAATTATTGGTGCGTGTATTTTCATATCCCTGCCTCAGCCTTGTTATGTTGAATCTGTGTTCAGCATAACCAGGTTATCCATGGTTTAGTGACGTCACTGCTGCGACACGCTTACGACCTCTTTACGACAGTAGGGTAACAACACTGCATTTAAGCTACCAGATAACTATAAAACAGCCAATCTTTGAACCAGCCGGGTTCTTCTTCCCCCGACTGTGTTCAAAATGATGCGCTGTGCACCAATATCTCAAAGAGCCTTGTGGTCGTTTACGGCTTCGCGGGCTTAGCCTGCGGTTTGCGCGCATTGCTGCCAGGCTTTGGCTTTCGTCCTTGGGTTTTGAAGCCCTTAGGCGGCAAACCAGTATGTTTGGTCAGTGCGCGCTGGCCCCGGCCGGCTTTACTGGCTTTTGCCCGTTTTTCATCTTTGCTTTCCGGTGGCACTAAATGCTGGGGCCCGCGGCCAATCAGATCTTCACGGCCCATCTTAGTCAGTGCCTGACGGATCTGAGCAAAGTTTTTCGGGTCATGATAGCGCAACATGGCTTTGTGCAGGCGCCGGTGGATTTCACCTTTGGCTGAGGGTACCGCGTCGCTGTCTTTTTTCACCTTACGCAGACTGTTCACCTCGGTGTGATACATGGTGGTCGCCGTGGCCATCGGTGAAGGGTAAAAGTTCTGCACCTGGTCCAGTTTAAAGCGGTTCTCTTTTAGCCAGATGGCCAGGGCCAACATGTCTTCATCGGTGGTGCCCGGGTGTGAGGCGATAAAATACGGGATCAGATACTGTTTTTTACCGGCTTCTTCAGAATACTTATCAAACAATTCCTTAAAGCGGTAATAGCTGCCCATGCCCGGTTTCATCATCATGCTTAAGGGGCCATCTTCAGTATGCTCAGGCGCAATCTTCAGGTAGCCGCCGGTATGATGCAGTGCCAGCTCTTTGACATATCGCGGATCTTCCACCGCCAGGTCATAGCGTACGCCCGACGCAATCAATACCTTTTTGATGCCCGGCAGCTCGCGTGCCCGCTTGTACAAATCAATGGTCGGTGAGTGATCGGTGTCCATGTGGGCACAGATACTGGGGTACACGCACGACGGCCGCTTACAGGTGGCTTCGGCCTTTGCACTTTTACAGCGCAGGCGGTACATATTGGCGGTAGGCCCGCCCAAATCTGAAATCACCCCGGTAAAGCCAGGCACCGTATCGCGGATAGTTTCAATCTCGCGGATGATGGAGTCTTCCGAGCGGCTTTGGATGATGCGCCCCTCGTGCTCGGTGATGGAGCAAAAGGTACAGCCGCCGTAACAACCACGCATGATATTGATGCTAAAGCGGATCATGTCGTACGCCGGAATGCGCTCTTCGCCATACACCGGGTGGGGCACCCGCTGATAAGGCAAATCGAATACCGCGTCCATTTCATCAGTTTCCAGCGGCATGGCCGGTGAGTTGATCCAGATATGACGATCGCCGTGGCGCTGCATCAGTGCCCGGGCACAGCCAGGATTCACTTCCTGGTGCAAAATCCGTGAAGCATGGGCATACAACATTTTGTTGTCACGCACGGTTTCAAATGCCGGCAGCTTCACATACACATTTTCCCAAGGTTTACGCCGTTCAGCCGGTTGTACCACAATTGGCTTAGCGGCTTGTGGTTCCGAATCAGCAGATGCCTGGTCGGCTTTGTCACACTCCGGCTCCATTTGATAGGGGCTGGGAATAGGGTCGATTTTGCCCGGTTTATCCAATGAGGTGGAATCCACTCCTTGCCATTCAGGCAAGGCTTGTTTCACAATAATGGCCGTACCGCGGATATCAGTAAGATCGGCAATGTTTTCACCGGCAGCCAGACGATGGGTGACTTCGACCAGTGGACGTTCAGCATTACCAAAAAATAGCATGTCGGCTTTGCTGTCAAACAGCACCGAACGACGCACTTTTTCTGACCAGTAATCATAATGCGCGATACGCCGCAGGCTGGCTTCGATGCCGCCTACAATCACCGGCACACCCTTAAAGGCCTCGCGGCAACGCTGAGAATAAACTGTGACTGCCCGATCCGGGCGCTTACCGCCCACATTGCCAGGGGTGTAGGCATCATCGTGGCGCAGTTTTTTGTCCGCGGTATAGCGGTTGATCATGGAGTCCATGTTGCCGGCGGTGACCCCAAAATACAGATTGGGCTTGCCCAGCTTCATAAAGTCGTCTTTGCTGGTCCAGTCAGGCTGGGCGATGATACCCACCCGAAAGCCATGCGCTTCCAGCACCCGGCCGATGACGGCCATACCAAAGCTGGGATGATCCACATAGGCATCACCGGTCACCAGAATGACATCGCAGCTGTCCCAGCCCAATTCGTCCATTTCGGCTCTCGACATGGGTAAAAAGGGCGCGGTACCAAAGCAGTGCGGCCAGTATTTAGGGTAGGAAAAAAGGCCGCGGTCGGCTTTGATGGTGGCTTGCATAAACAACAACTGGTGAAAAAAAACGGGCTGCATTGTACCACCGGGGTTGCCGACAATCATTGTTTTGACGCAAACTTTAATAATCCACAGCAGCAGGCGTGGCGCCTGCCAGCCCACTAAGGATTTTTGCATGGCAAAATGGTTGTTTAAAACAGAACCTGACGCATTTTCAATTGACGATTTGGCGCAGCGCCCGAACCAGACCGAACCCTGGGACGGCATTCGCAATTATCAGGCGCGTAACTTTTTGCGCGATGACATTGCGCCCGGCGACAAAGTGTTTATTTACCATTCAAGTTGTAAAGATGTCGGCATTGCCGGCGTGGCCACCGTGGTCAGCGCCGCCTATCCGGACCCCAGTCAGTTTGACCCGGAGTCAGATTACTATGACCCAAAATCCAGTACTGATGATCCGCGCTGGGTGTGTGTGGATGTGCAGTTTGCGCACAAGTTTCCTGGTGTGCTGAGCCTTAAAACCATTAAAGCCATGCCGCAGATTGAGCAGATCCCGCTGGTTAAAAAAGCCAGCCGCCTGTCGGTTATGCCGGTAACCGACACCGAATGGGAGCATCTTTACCAAGCAGCTGACAGTTTGGGTTAACAGCCCAGGCGGCTGGGCAGCGCGCCCCCGTCCAGCGACAGCGCCGGTGCCAGGCCGGGCATAATGTCCATGCCGCTGCGCACTTCCACCTGTTCCAGACTAACCCGGTATTGGCAAAAATTGTCTTGCTGGCGAGCTTGCTGGGGCATGATAAACGCCACACTGGCGGTACTGCCGCCGGTGTTCACACTGATCACTTTAAAAAAGCCGCTGGGCAACTGATGTGCTTCATCCGCCTGCGGTAACTCGCCAAACCAACTTTCAAACAACGGGCCGGTCACCACGTGCACAGTATTGCCCTCGCGGGCCAGCTTGCGTACCGCACTTTCCAGATATTTCCACGGCCCACGATTCAAACCACTGGCCTGCGGGGCGATATTGGACAGATAATTTAACTCGCGCCAGCTTGGGTTCTGGCTAAAAGTGGCCAGCGGCACCAGGTGGCCGCGGTCGGTGCCTAATGTGGCATAGGCGTCTTTATAATCGTCCGGCTCCAGGGTACTGGCGTCAGTCAGTAAGGGATCGGCGCGCCAGTAGCGCGACCGCGAGGGGCCATCCAGACTGACAGCGGTGACCTCGTAGGCAACCCAGTTGGCCAGCTTGGTGTGTGAGTTATTGTTAAGGGTGTACACATCATGTTCAACCTGCAGCCCACTGATTCCGGTGGGGCAGCCAAACAAACAGTGCGCAGAAAACGCCGGAAAGCTTACAAAAAACAACGCGCTTAGCAAACGCACAGCACAGCTTAGCATACAGTGTCTCGTCAAAATTTGCGCTTAATGTAGATAAAAACTGGCCCTAAGTACAGGTGACACAGAATGTTTGATAGGCTAGGGCTTAATGATTCATCCAAACATTCAGTCTTTGCCCAGGGAATCACCAGCATGAGTTCATGGTATGCACACTATTAATCCGCCTGGTCAACCGGTGTTTGATCCTCAAGCCGGTGCCAAAAACATGGCAGGGGATGAACCATCCCTTATTGCAGCAACCTGTGCATTGATCAAAGCCGAGCCGTACTGGATGACATGCTTGGCAGCGGTACGCACCCTGCGCCTGCCTCAGGCCATGATTGGGGCCGGTTTTGTGCGCAATCTTATCTGGGATGCCCTGCATCAGCGCCAGCCGCGCGGGCGGCTCAATGATGTGGACGTGGTATTTTTTGACCAGGCTGACATCAGCAAAGAGCACGAACAGACGATCGAACAGCAATTATCTGCATGGGTGCCAGGCACCACCTGGCAAGTTCGCAACCAGGCCCGCATGCATATGCTTCATGACTGTGAGCCTTTTACCAGCACCCGGGCCGGCATTGATCGCTGGGTGGAAAAGGAAACATGTGTGGCGGTGGCGCTGGCCCCTAACGATGAGTTGGCGGTATATGCGCCCTATGGGATCCGGCACAACTGGGCGGGAATAATCAGTATCAACCCACGCTATCCGCGCCCTGAACTGTATCGCCAGCGCGTAGCACAAAAACAATGGCTTAAACACTGGCCGCAGCTAACAGCACAGTGGCCGCAAGACGGAGCAGCAGAATGAAGGAAAGTCAGGGATTAATTGATTTTTGTCAGGCAGAGTTGCGTGAGGTTTATCGGGCCAGCCGTGAGGGGCGCGAGGACGAGCCACGCTGGTACCGGTTGGAGGGTATGATTCACGCCGCGCAAAGGCTTAATGTGTTAAGCCAGGCTGATGCCCGTCAAATGATTGATGAGGCACATCTGGAAATATATGGCTGTAGCCGCGACCAGCGCCGGCACAAACAACAGCAACTGGCGGCGTTGCGTGAACAGGACCCAGATAAATACTACGCCACACCGGCCTACGAGCGTTTGCGTTAACCCTGCATCATGCCAATAGCTTTGTACACCAGATAGGCAGTCCCGCTTTGTAGCACCAGCCCGGCGATGATAAATGCACCGTCTCGGTTGGTGATACCAATGGCAGTGACGCAAATCGCAAACGCCGGCAAAGCGGCAGCCAACGGCATGATTTCTAGCGGGATCATGCCCAGCGCAGCGACCCCGCTAATAAGGGCTACAAGATTTTTGAACGGTTTTTTGGCCAGCTGGGGCAAGCGGGTATGAAACCAGCTTTCCACCTGATCCACATATGGGCGCGCTTTGTCAGTGGCCGTGACCAGTTTATCGTGTGACAGCGAACGATGCTTTAGCCCGGAAGGCAGCCAGGGATGATCGCGACCAGCAGCCAACTGGCAGCAGACTAAAAATAAGGTGATCCCACATAAAGATGGCACACCGGGGATCGCGCCGGTTGGCAGCAGTACCAGCAGGGCAGGGACCAACATCAGGGGGCCAAAGCCACGCTCTTCAAAGCAGGCCACTACGTCGCCGATCGTTACCTCATCGCTGGTTTCGTCAACCAGTGTGTCCAGCAATCCCATTATGCTTTGTGTGCTCATAGACCCTCGAATCTTTCATCTGATATTGCTTAAATACTTGTAATATGTGGGGTTAGGTTCATAAGCGTGCACAAGTACAGTTCGTTGCTATAGTTAGATTACTTATTGCCCGGTACAGGATGACAGGCACCATGCCCCGGTTAACCCGCTTCGCCCAGTTTTTGACAGGCTTGCTGATAGTGGCCAGCGCTCCTGCGCTGCGGGCTGAATTATTACTGCCGCCGCTTACCGGAACAGAGGTGTTTGACACCGCACAGATGCTGCGGGAGAGCCCGGAGGGAGCCGTGGCCAAAGCGTATGCTGATTTGCGCGATGCGCCTACCGATGAGGTAAAAATTCAGGCGTATCTGGAGCTGGCCATGGCCGGCGTTTTGGCCGGCGACAGTAAAATGAGTATTATTGCCATTGAGCAGGGCTTGGGCATGCGGCCGGCTGAGCCGGTTGCACAGCGTTTTTTGTTATTAAAAGCCTGGTTACATAAGCAGCAGTATAAGCCCGAACAAGGATTACCACTGGCACGGGCGGTGTTTGACTGGGCTCAGGCACGCCAGCATGGCGCACTCACTTTCGACAGCTTGGTCACAGAGGCGCAATTACGCATGGATTTGCACCAGTATGAACTGGCCGGGCAGCGTTACCAGCAAGCGCAGCAACTGGTCGAGGATGGCCGGGTGGCAGCAACCCATGCTCTGTATTTGCCCATTGCCCAGGCCTTACTCGCCCAACGGGACAGCAGCCAGGCGCAGGCGTATTTACTTAAAGATATAGAACAGCATAGCCTGCCCATGTCCGACAGTCACCGCGGCAATCTGCATCTGGCCCTGGCCGAGGCCAGTTGGCAGCAAGAAGATGCGGTGGCTGCACTGACTTATCTGCAACAGGCAGAGAGCCTGTTTGAAGCGCAAACCGATATGCTAGGTCTCGCCCGCACCTATCTGGCAATGGCCGATTTACACTGGGCCATTGGACATACCGATAGCGCTCGGTATTATTATGCCCAATGCCAGGCCAGTGTGCCGGATGGTGCGGCACATCAGGACATCGCGGCGCAGGCTTTTATCGGCCTTGCCCGGACTTGGTTGAAGAGTCGCCAGCCCGATGCTGCCCTGACTGCGCTGGAGCAGGCCCGGCTTTATTCGCAGGTAGAGGAAACCGCGCTTTTTCAGCAGTTGGCGGCACAAGTCAGCATGCAGCAGGGCAATGCGACATTGGCTTTTATGCAGCTGGAGCAGGCGCATAATACTCTGCAGGTGGAGTATGCTGCGCGCGATGCATTGCGCCGTGATGCCATGCAACAGCAGCTGGTTACCCAGGCGGCGCTGCTGAATGATGCCCAATTGCACGCTACGTTTTTGCAGACCCGACTGGCCCAGGATAGCTGGTATCGACATGGTGCCTGGTGGGCCAGTGGCGCGCTGGCCCTGGTCGGGCTACTACCAACGCTATGGCTATGGCGAGTGCGTCGGGCAGGCCAACAACTTGCGCCGGTAGACAGCGATGCGCTGACCGGGCTGGAAAATCATCAGGCAATCATGCGCCGGCTCAATGCACTGGTGAGTGGGAAATCGCAAAAACCTGTAATTGTGGCGGTGATCGAAATGGACCGGCTGGAAAAATTCAACGAAGCCTGCGGCTTTAATTTTGGAGACAATCTGATCAAAGCGTTTGCCGATCACGCTCGCGTTGCGTTTTTGCCGCAATATAGTTTTGGCCGAATCAGCGGCAAAAAGTTTTTGCTGCTCATGAACAATGTCAGCCACGACGATGCGGTGGCGCAAATTAACCATTTTCGCAGCCGTGTGGCGCATTTACCTGAACAGCTGGGTGACAGCAGTCACCCGCTGAGTATTTCGGTGGGCTTTATTGAAACCCATGAATCTGCTGATCTTAACGCTATTTTGGATAAAGCCAGCCTGGCGCTAAATCATGCCCGTAGCGCCCCCCGTGATAAAGTCACCTGCCGCTTTGTGGCTTAACAGATCCGCCCGGCAAGCGCCGGGGGAGATATTGTTAGTCAGCAAAGACCATGCGCAGGCTGCTCTTTTGAGAATGGCTGACAGGCTGGGTTACAGTAATAATGCTAGTTTGTTCGTCCCACTGCCATTGTTTGGCTGACAAACCTTCAATTCTCTCCGGTTTTTTAGATATGCCGTGAATTTTCCAGGTCAGGCTGCGTTGGGCCGGCAGGCCGGGGTAGGACCCCTGTGGGGCAACCTGCAGCTGCAACGCCTCGGCACTGTGTGAAGCCGAAAAGTTCAGCGTCAGATAAGCCTGTTCAGCCAAGCTTTGCGGCGACTGGCCTGCATCTTCATACATCCGATATGTAGCTGTGGGCACCGAAGGATCTGCCCAATAGTGCACCGTCAGTGTATCCGCCTGATAGTGGGCTGTGCGCTTAAGGCCTGGCTGCATTGGTACAAAACTGCCTGCCTTTACGTACACCGGCATGGTCTCCATAGTGAGTGCCTGTTCTACCTCAGTCTCTGCAGTGCTTATGTATTTTTTGCCACTGAAAAAATCAAACCAGGTACCGGCTGGCAGTGCTACGGCCATAGTTTTCAGGTCCGGCGCTGTGACCGGCTTGACCAAAAATGCCTCGCCCCACATAAATTGCTCACCCTCATCAAAAAAGCGGGCACTGTTGGTAAATGCCATGGGCCGCATCAGCGGCATGCCAGTCAGGCTATTGGCAAAGCTAAGCGAGTAATTGTAGGGGAGCATGTCGTAGCGCAGTTGAATAAACCGGCTGACCTGTTGTTTGGTAGGCTCATCATGAAACACCGGTTCCGGGGCAATACCTTCATGGGCATGAGGGCGATACACCGGAAAGAAAGTACCGGCCTGTAGCCAGCGGGTATACAGCTGAGCATTGAAAGTCTCGCCGCCGGCAAAGCCGCCTAAATCCGAATGGGTGTAGGCCAGGCCAAACACACTCATCTGCAATGCCAGTTCCACCTGGGCTTTAAAGCCGCCCCAGGTACGCGATACATCGCCGGTCCAGGGCATCATGCCATAGCGCTGGCTGCCCAGAAAGCCTGACCGCATCAGCACAAAGGGGCGCTGTTCCGGCTGGGCCTGTAAGGTACGCTCATACACCATTTTGGCCCAGTGGTGGCCAAACCCGTTATGTACTTCATCGGCGGTGACAGTGACACCGTTCCAGCTATGCAGCGCATCGTACGGGTGCACTTCTGGCTCGCCCAGATCGCCCCACCAACCGGCAATGCCCTGGTCCAGTAAGCGCTGATAATACTGCCAAAACCAGTCGCGGCCGCTATCGTTAAACACATCCACCAGGCCGGTATTACCAAAATAAAAATCAAAGGTGCGCGGCTGGCCATCCAGACCGGTGGCCAGCGCATGATTGCGTTTGGCACTGTCGTATTGTGACGAAGAGGTCAAAATAAACGGCTCGGTGATCACCACGGTTTTTATATCCTGCTCGGCAAAGTCGCTGATCATTGCCTGTGGGGTGGGGAAGGCCTGCTTATCCCAGTCCAGGTTGCCCATATGACCCTGGATATCCGGCCCGAACCAGTAGAGGTCAAGTACCACAGCATCCAGGCCGATGTTCTGGTCATTAAATATGCCGACTACATCGCGGGTTTCCTGTTCACTGCGATAACCAAAGCGCGAGGCAAAGTTGCCCAGCGCCCAGCGCGGGGGCAGTGGTTGGCGCCCGGTCAGGCTGACCACCTGTTGCACCAATTTCGGTAATGCCGGGGCTGCCACTACGATGTAACTTAAGCGCCCGCCTACCGCGTCAAACTGCAAGCGATCCGGGGCAGTATGGCCAATATCCAGATGGCCGGAGGCAGTATTGTCGAACAAAATTGCATAATTACGCGAGGACATCACCGCAGGCAGGCCAAAATACATCTGTTCCACCGGACCGTCACTGTAGCCGTAGGAGGCACGGTTATATAGAGGCATGCGACTGCCACGGCGATCCATACCCAGCACACGCTGGCCACCGCCATACAGCTTTTCCTCGTCGGTGAGCGCAAACTGCACTCCGCGCAGAGTTTGATAAAAAAAGCCGCCGGCTGCTTCTGATACCAGGGCGCGGCCATCTTGTTCAAATGCCAGCCTGAAAGGCTCGGCCTGAACCTTTACCTCAATGCCGTGCAGGGCAACCGTCAGGCCTTGCTCAGATTGTGTGATTTCAACGTCAGCACGTTCTGGGCGGTTAGCCGCCGGCACCGCCAGTGACGGCAACGGCTGTTCATCAGGTTGGCGGTACAGCACTTCCACACTTCCGGAGGTTAAGGCCGACACTGTCACCGTCACGCCATCATCACGGTGCAGCACAACGCCGTTAGCCAGTCGCTGGTGGCGAACCAGGTCGGCGGCTTGCGCCAAGGAACAAAAAAATAACAACAAGTAACCCGCCAGGGCGGACCGGCTGGTGAAAAAAGTGCGAAAAAGGGTCATCACATCAAGCTCTTAATATCAAACAATAACAATTCATCGGGCAAGATAGCTGTTAACAATCTATTAAAAAAGCCTTTAGCTGAATTTGCATACGTATTCATCAGACTTGCGGACGGTGAGAGAGTGTGAGCGCGGGAAAGCAAGACGAAGAAGCTAAAGCAGGCGCAGGTGCCTTTGGCAGCCTGCGCCGGGTAGGGTTAGGCCAGTGGGTCCTCCAGTACCACGCCATGCACCACCAGATGGTTTTTGTCTGCGGTGTTGTTTAATTGCACCCGCATATTAAAGCGGCTATCCGACGAGCCGGCGCTGGTTTTGGTATAACTGGTATCTGCGCTGGCGATGGGAATAAAGCCCAGCAGATCCACCGAAGCATGCGCCTGGGCGTGGAAGATTTTTTCGAAGGTACTAAAATCATCTTCGGCAAATTCAATAAACCCGGTGGGCGCGGTAGACACTAAAAAGCCCTGTACCGCCTGCATACGTTTTTCTTTCAGCTGGGTTTTCATGGCCTCTGAATTGGTGACAAAATACGGGCCTGTTGATTCTGCGGTATTCTCAAACGCCTGGCGAAGCAGTTCAGGAGCATACCAGCCAACCGTATTATTGATATCCAGGCCACTGGGGCTGGCAGCTAGATAGCACACATTGCTGTATTCCAGGGTAATGCGCGCCCGCGACATTAATTGCTGAAATTTTTGATCGCTGTAATCAGCGCTGGCCTGGCCGTTAATCCGGAAGAACCCGGCCGGCAATGTGCCACCGGCCTGGCCATTCACTTTAAAGCTGGAACCGGATTGACCGGCCTTTTCGATCTCAATATCGATTTTGACCGTTTGGCCATTGGCAAATTTTTCTGCAAAGTGCGGATCAATGTTGTAGCCGGCAGCCCATACCTTGTTGTTCTGACTATCAAATACCTCGGTGCCGCCATTGGTGGCAGCGGGCGATTGAATATGCTGTTTAATGGCCGTAATCTGCCGGGCAAATTCTACCTTGGCAGAGTTGAGGTTCGACATAATATCGATATCGGCACTGGCTGAACCGTAATCAGCAGCAAACTTAGGCCAATTGAATGATCGCTTCAGCTCGTCGATTTTGGACACCACAAAGTCGATCTTGGTAGGCATATTCGCCGCCTGCAACTGCGCATCTGTGATCCGTGAGTAGGTTTGCTCATAAGTATTGACCAGGCTGTTGAGTGTGGCCTGGTTAGTCACTTCCAGTTCTTTGATGCGGTTATGATCTTCGACCGACAGCCCGTAGGCCATATTTTCCACCATGGATTTATACACGCTGGGAAAATTTTCATCGGTGGACCAGTTAGGCGTAGTGCCGGGCTGAAAGACCCCCTGGATCACATCAAAAGCGCCATGGCTGACCACTCCAATATTTAAAATCGGCCGGGTGAGCATTTGTGGGATGGTGACCTGAACCGGGGTGGGAACATCGGGGCCCAGAGCTTGCTTAAATTGTTCTAACACAGTCGCTTTGGCAACTTGTAACTCAGACATATTCTCTCTCCTAAGAATTGTTAATGATGCTTTCAAATCAAAGCATTAACAAAGCCTGATGCACAATTTCCCTGTACGTCTTTAACCACAAAATCATGAAGATTGTGATGCATCGGGCCAGTGTCCTGATACAACATTAACCCGGCCAATAAAAACGTGGTAATGGCAGGGAGGTATAGGTATAGAAGAGTTATTCAGGCTTTGCCAAGTTTATTTTGTTAAGCGCCGATTTTAGTACTTTATTCACCTTGCCTAATCGCCTGACACCAACTTTACTTGTAGATAATACATACGCGCTCTTTATATAAATACGAATCGCCTGACATCCACCCAGCCTGTTACCTAAAGGAGGCAATATGGCGCGCTTATCACTTTGCGGCTCTGCACAGTCCGGTACCTTGCTGTTCACCTTGCCATTGATAGCACTGGTGCCGGGCCAGAGTATGGCGCAAACGCAAGCTGAGGATCCGCCGCGCAGCTATCAGCAGGAACTTGAACGCCAGGGCAAGCTCATTGAACAATTACAGCGCGAACTGGAAGCATTGAAAAAGGCCGGGCCGCCGACGCAATCCGCCAGCCGAACGGTTCCACCGCCTCCGCCAGCCCCAGTGCCAAAAGCCCCAGCCATACCTGCAGCCAAGCCTACACCGGATCCGGTGGGGCAAAAGCCGCCTCAGCCTGAGGTGGCGGATACCCGTGCACTGCCGGAGAATGTCAGTAGTGGCAATGGCGTGCTGGTGGGCAATGGCAACTTTATGTGGGAAGCCTCGCTCAGTTATTCTTATAACGATAATAATCGCGTATTTTTGGATGGATATTCGTTTATTCCGGCGCTGGTGGTAGGGCTGATTGATATCCGCCAAATAAAGCGGCACAGCTTTATTGGCAGCGTATCAACACGTTATGGCCTTACCGACCGCTGGGAGCTTGAAGTCAAGGTGCCCTATGTGCGCCGGGACGATACTCAACGGTCGCGGCCGGTGAGTGTGGGGGTGAGTGAAGATGATGTATTTGAAGCTGACGGTGAAGGACTTGGGGATGTGCAGGTATCAACCCGCTATCAGCTTAACGAAGCTGGGCACGGTGTAATTTATGTGGCCAACCTGGTGGCATCGTTTCCCACCGGCAAGAGCCCGTTTGAGGTGGAGTTTGTACAGTCCACCCCAGGTGCTGTGTTTCCGACAGAATTGCCCACCGGATCGGGGTATCTAAGTATTCAGCCTGGTCTAAGCGCCATTTATCCTACCGATCCGGGTGTATTTTTTGGCAACTTCAATTATGCCTACAATGATAAAACCGACGATGCAGAAACCGGGGAGGTGGATGCTGGCGATGGGATCGGTGCCAGCTTTGGCCTGGGCGTTTCGTTAAATGCCCGTACCTCCATGAGCTTGAGCTACTCGCACAAACATGTGATGGAGTCCAAAATCAATGATGAAAAAATTGATGGCAGTGAGCTGGATATCGGCCAGTTGATTGTGGGTTACTCGTTTCGGTATACGGCGCAAACTAATATCAATATGTCTCTGGCAGTGGGCGTGACCGACGATGCGCAGGATGTTCGTTTGAACCTGCGGGTGCAATCGCCGTTTTAAAACATACCAGGCCGCATAAATATTGCCCCGCCGTCCTGGCCGGGCATAACAAGCTTGCAAGTTTTAGACGCGTAGCTGATACCCCACGCCTTTTACGGTCAGCAGACATTCTGGCTGGCAGGGATCATGCTCCACTTTTTTGCGCAGGGTGTGGATGTACTGGTATAAATCTGATTTGCTGGCCCGGCGTGTGTTGGGCCATAGCTGGCCAACAATTTCCTCAACACTGTGAATTTCTTCGTGCTCCTCCAAAAGCAGGGTAAATAGCTCATATTCTTTACGCGTGAGGTGTAAATCAAGGCCCTGCTTGTGCACCGTTTTGGTCATATGATTCACTTCAAACGGCCCCATCGTCACAATGGAATGGCTGTCACTGCCCGCACAACCGCCAGAACCAACGCCGGATCCAACGCCGTTTCGCACACTACTGCGCCGATCGCGCACCTGCCGGCGCTCGCGTAACCGGCGTTCCTGATGCTCCTGGCGGGCAAAAAACTGGCCAATGTAATAATCCAGCCCGGGCAGTAATTCCGGCTCCTGCAAAAAATGAAAATGGGTAAAAAATGCCGGTACCTCCGGTTTTCGGTTGCTGTAAATAAAGATGACAGGGATCCCGCCATTGGCCTCCAGTACTTGCCAGATTTTTTCGTCGGCATGGTCGAAGGCATGGGTGGCACTACGTGAGTCAAATACCACCATTTGGACGATCGATCCTCGATCTATTTGTTTAAGTTCTTCAAGGGTTTGCAGAATAGTCAGATGTAGGCTTTTGCCCAGGCAGTAGCCGGTGAGCAAGGCTTTAAGTGCGGCATTTTTTGAAATAACGATAATGCTTTGCTGATTTGATAAGACTGTCATTGTTGTGACCTTTTCACAAATGAACAGCAAGATAAAAAACGGGGAAAAACACGATGAGAAACGTACTACAGCCCGCTAATAATGCGTCTCTTGTTGTTAGGTTGAGCGAAAAATCGTGCGAAGGAAAATCAAGCAAAAAACAAACCGTGAATAAGTTTTTACGCATATTCTGGTACTTGCGTACCAGACCGGTTTGCGAGGATGAGGAAATTTAAGAAAATGTAAAAAATACTGACACCTATAGCAGCATGAGATTTTTATGAAGTAGTAATTTTGAGTGGATTTTGAGTAAGCCTTGATGGAATTTTGAGCTTAGCTTCACCTACAGTTTTTCGTGAGCAAAGCAGTTTCGCGCTCAAATCACACAACCCTTATGCGTTAATGTTGCAACGGTCGACATGGTGTCTGATAGCCGGCAACTAGCGCTTCTCTTTGGAGAACAAAAAAAGATGAAAGCCTTCAACAAGAGTCTCATAGCAGCAAGCATCGCGATCGCATTTGGCTTATCAGCGCCAGCCTATGCTAACCCTACCAATACCGCCGATGAAGTGGTTGATTCACAAACAGCCACCGCAACAGCAGACAGCGTGGGTCAGGGTTCAGCAGCGGCGAACGAGTATTCCGAAGCCAACGCGGATAATAGTACTGACAACAGTAACAATGCCGATAGCAGCAATAACTCCGACAATTCGAATAATTCAGATAACTCCAACAATTCTGACAACAGCGATAATTCTGATAGTAGTAACAATGCTGACATGTCGAATAACTCGGACAATTCCAACAATTCAGATAATTCGGCTCGGGATAACTCGGATAACTCAGCCAGAGATAACTCTGATAATTCAGACAACTCTGATGGCAGCAATGCCATGGCTACTGATGCTGCGGCGAATAATGATAGCCAAGCCATCAGCGACCGTTCTGATAATTCAGATAACTCAGCCAGAGACAACTCGGATAATTCCAATAATTCAGATAACTCTGCTCGGGATAATTCTGATAACTCCGACAACTCAGATAATTCCGCCCGGGATAATTCTGATAACAGTTATGCATCGGCAACCGATGCCGCGGCTAACAATGGTAGTACCGCCAATTCTGACCGATCCGACAATTCCGACAGCTCCAACAACTCGGATAATTCGAACAATTCGGATAACTCCAATAACTCCGATAATTCGGACAACTCTGATAATTCCGACAATTCTGATGGCAGCTATGCCATGTCTACCGAAGCGGCTGCGAACAATGGCAGCACCGCCAACTCTGACCGCTCTGACAACAGCATGGCCAATGCCAGCGCTATGGGATCTGCAGCGGCCAATAACGGCAGCACCGCCAGTGTAGATAACTCAGATAGCTCGAATAATTCAGACAATTCCAATAACTCGGATAATTCCAACAACTCCGATAACTCAGACAATTCAGATAACTCTGATAACAGTTACGCTAACGCCAATGGCGGCGCAGCAGCTAACAATGGCAGCACTGCAACGGTAACCAATACAGATAATTCGGATAACAGCTCTGTGTGGAGTGATGGTGCAGGTACTGCAGCCGGCGATAATGGCGCCACTGTATCGGCCACCTACAGTGTGAATGAGTCTGCACTAAGTGGTGAAGTAACTGGTAACTATGTGGAATATGCACAGGACAGCCGTTCGTCCATTACTGCCAGCAATTCCATGGACAACACCTTCAATGGCACCGCTGGAATAAACCAAAATGTGCAAAACCTGGGCGAGAACGCACTGGTTCAGCAACAGGTTTCATTCCAGGGCAATGTTAGTGTTAATCCTGGTCAGTAACCGTCTGTAACGCTGTTAATAAATGGGCCGTGCTGCCTTGTGTAGCCGGCCCGCTTACACAGGAATATAGCCATGGCAACCTTGAGCCAAATTTGTTGCCCGTTAATGGTTATCACCGCGGTAACGTCGCCGGTGATTGCACAGTCACACGCTAATGACCCGTTAGACAGCCCGGTGCTGTTAGAAGAGCTGGACGCTGTGCGAGGACTTGGTGGCGTGGTGGATATCACCAGTGCCGCGCATCTTGAGGCGATACTGGCGAACAATGATTCGTCAAACAGTGTCACGGGAAGTAATTCAATAGACGGTAGTTCGTTTACGGATGCAAATGGTGTGTTTTCTATTATTCAAAACACTGGCAATAACGTGATCATCCAGGACTCAACCATTATCACGGTGACCATTCACCAAGAGCAATAGGACAAAACGATGAAACAAATAGGGATAGGTGTTGTTCTGCTGTTGTTTGCGTGTTCAAGCGTAGCCGGCATGGTCAACATTGGCGACAATTTTAATGTGCAGGTGCAAAGTATGGTCGATAAACGGTTCGATCGTATTTACCGGCAACAATATGATTTTAGCTGCGGGTCGGCCACCCTGGCCAGCCTGCTATCCTTTCATTACAACGACCGGGTGTCGGAGCTGACCGTGTTTCAGGACATGTATCAGCACGGCAATCAGGAAAGAATTCGCCTTCACGGCTTTTCCATGCTGGATATGAAGCACTATCTGGCGCGCCGTGGCTACCAATCCAATGGCTTTAAGCTGAGCTTAAACCAACTGGCTGATATTAAGCGGCCGGGTATCACCATTATTAACAGCAATGGGTACATGCATTTTGTGGTGGTAAAAGCCCAGCGGGACAATGAGATTGTGGTGGGCGATCCGGCTATGGGCTTAAAGATCATGCCCAGAGACGAGTTTGAAGCCATGTGGGAAGGCCGCATTTTCTTTTTAATTCAGAATAATACCGATATTGCCCAATATCATTATCGCTATGATGAGCAATATGTACCGCCGGCCAGCGCCCGTTTGGGGTTGCCAGTGGATATACAGCGCATGGATGTACTGACCATCACCCCTGCCGGAAACTGGGATTTTTAATATGAGCCTGAATTGCATGACTCAAACCCTGGCCGCGTTAAGCCTGATGGGCAACGCCACCGACGGGGCTGCACCACCGGCTATGCCAACGGTGCTAGGGCCGCCCGTTGCCAATATCACCTTGCAGCAGATGCGCGGTGGATTCGTGCTGGATAACGGCATGATTGTCGATATTCAGGTGCACAAGCATCTGTTTTTAAATGGCCAGCCTACGGCCGAATCCTATTTTACCAGCCAGCAAACTGACCTGGCCTCAGTAGCCGGCAAACCGCTGACCACCATCATCCAAAACACCTTAAACGATCAGGTGCTGACTTCGCTGACCCAGGTCGATATCACAGTGAGTAACCTGGCACCGGTGCAGCATCATCTGGCGCAGACCGTGATGTTTGAGACCATGTTTAATGGCGCATTAAATAATTAACCACGCGTTCAAGATAGAGTCAGACGGGTAGGGAAGCCTGAGTGGTATAGCGTAATTTTTCTCCACCAAACTGATTAAACAAGGCTTCATGCGCTGCTTTTGAGCAGCAGTCGGTACGCGTATCATAGGCGGCTATCCAGTCGATTAGCATCGCCAGATTGGCATCCTGCTCTTTTTTACTGGCGTACTTATGTGGCTCCCACGGCCGGGCCCGGGCATTTTCGATGCATCGTGAGACTGGCAGGTCTAAAAACAGTAGCTGGCTAGTGTTTGGGAGCAGCATCTCTAGCAAATCCGCGTAACATCCTTCGATAACCCACTGTGGCTGCGCTTGAGTAAAAGCACTAATCGGCACTAGAGATTGTGCGACCGAACGCCGCTGGGGCGGATCAGTTGGTTGCCAGGCCAATGGATCGAGATCCAAATGCACCATATTTTGGGTTGCAGCCAGGTGACGAGCCAGGGTCGATTTGCCGGATGCAGAATTTCCCATAATCAGTATGTGTGTCATGGTCGCTTGCCTTTGTGCACTAAGGAAAAGATGTTGGGCAAAGGTGTGGGCTTGCGTATAGTAAAAATTTCTAATCAGACCAAGGACATTCACTATGCCTATGATACCGCCGCTCTCGCCCGAGGCTAATCCTGAAGTGGCCAAAATGGCCGAGTTTTTTAACGAAACCTTAGGCTTTTGTCCTAACAGCGTGTTGACTATGATGCACCGCCCGGCCATTGCCAAGGCTTTTATTCAGCTGAATATGGCGGTGATGGAAAACCAGGGAGCGGTGACCAGTGCGTTAAAACGATTGTTAGCATATGTATCCAGCAATGTTACCGGTTGCCGCTACTGCCAGGCCCATACTATCCGTGCAGCTGAACGCTACGGAGCCGAACAGGAGCAACTGGATAATGTGTGGGAATATAAGACCCACCCGGCCTTCAATGCGGCCGAACGTGCTGCGCTGGATCTTGCGGTGGCTGCTTCTACCGTACCTAATGGCGTGGACGAGGCGATTATGGCGGCAATGAATAAGCATTGGCAACAGGATGATATTGTGGAAATTATGGGTGTCATCGCACTGTTTGGCTATTTAAATCGCTGGAATGATTCCATGGGCACCACGCTAGAGCCAGCCGCCATAGAGTCAGGTGAAAGTTTGCTGCACCAAACCGACTGGAATGTGGGTAAACACCGGTAGTCAGGGGGCCCAGCCTACGCCGGGTTGGGTTAGTCATTGCGGCGCAGGCCGCAATCTTCTTGGCTTACAACCTATACCGCCTACGCCATAGCGAGGTTGTAGAGGGGAGACCCCGGCCTCCGCCGGGGTGACCGACTCTTTTGGCCACTACGATGAAATCCTAGTCATAGCGGTACTGTCTACTAGTCATCGCAAAATTTTTACCAGTCATTGCGGCGAAAGCCGCAATCTCCCTGGGTTTGCAACCTATGCCAACAATGCTATACCGAAGTAGAAACAAAAAGACCCCGGCCTCCGCCGGGGTGACGGACTCTTTTTGCCACTGCGGTGAAATCCTAGTCATAGCGGTGCTGTCTACTAGTCATCGCAAAATTTTTACCAGTCATTGCGGCGAAAGCCGCAATCTCCCTGGGTTTGCAACCTATGCCAACAATGCCATACCGAAGTAGAAACAAGGAGACCCCGGCCTCGATCAGATGTACTCACAAGACGGTGACTACTCTAAAGAGGCAGCAAACTTATCTCTGGATTGATATCGACATCGAGGCCAGTCTTAACGCCGCTGGCGTTGTCGGCCGGGTAGAATCCATAACTATTGATCCCTGGGTGTATTCCACCTCGCTGGGTTACCGATCCTGATAACACTTTTGCTGCCTGGCCTGATTAGAATACCGCATTACAAATCAGTCCGGGCAGACATAAATCCTCTTGTGTTGATTATTTAAGCTGTTACGCTGAGCTTCTCAACGGACAGCCCCTCAAAAAAGGATTTGATATGCGTAAATTTTCACTGATCGTTATGGCCATTTTGTTAGCCGGATGCCAGTCAAGCAACAGCAGCATCGCACCGGAAATCGCAGCGGCCGAACGCGCTGCTGATACTGACACCGCCGAGTCATCGACTGTCGTCACCCGGTTCGCACCCTTGTATCCTGTAAAAGCCGCTAAGGCAGGAGAAAATGGCTGTGCCACCATCGATTATGTGGTGACGCCTGAATTGACCATTAGCCAGATCGAGGTGGTGAAGGCCACAGCCGACCATTTTGCCATTGAAGCCAGCAAGGTCATCCCACGCTGGAAATGGGGAAATCTGCCAGAAGGTACCATTACCGAGCCAATGAAACTGAGGACCCGCTTTGAGTTTTGTTTGAGCAAAACTGATGTGAGTTGTGAAGTGGAAGTGCGCGATGCACCGTCAACTTGCCCGGGCGAGGATGTAGTGGTTGCCGCTGGTAGTAGAGTCAAACGAATGAGCAGATATTAAGTCACGCGATGTTATCTAGAGGATCCTCGCTGGAGCTATTTTGCTTTGATTCTGAAGTGGCTGGACGTCACGCTGAAAGATTTGAACTTGCAGATTATCAGCCATAGCTCACACTCCAAACTAGCCTCTTTAGCACGCTAAACAAATTTTTCAGCGCGCTATTTTTATCTGACTTTTTACACCCTCATTGTGTTCTGGCACTGCCAGTGCCACACTGGCAATCAGGTTTGTGCTGCAATGGCTTTAAAAACGGGCTCTACCCGGATTTTTTGGATACTCCCATAAAAAGGCATACTATGCTTTTAGGTACTGTCTATGATTAAACGAAGAGCATATCCGCCGGAGTGTAAACACGAATCCGTTTTACTTACTCAGCAACCGGGTGCGAGTTGCCGCCAGTTAGCACTGGGTATCGGGGTTAATCCGAACCTAATTAATGGCTAATAGCGCGAAGCTGCTCCGGTTGAAGTCCGGGCTTTTCAGGTAGTGGCTTACCTCGTCATGAGGATGGTGTAAGATTGAAATGCGAGCTTGCCACGGCTTTGATGAAACGCAGTTTTGGGTGAAGCGGCTACGTTGCTCACCAACCAGTTATCGATCTATTCAACCATAAAAAACGTGACGCTAATGCCTGTGAGTCACACAACAATTGGCTGGTGGATATCAATGAGATTGGCACGCTGCGAGAAAAATTATAATTGTGACGTGAGTTGGATCTGTTCAGTCGATTTTATGTGGGAAGGCCAATGCACATCGCGATAGCGTGATGCGGACAGTTGAGACGGCACTCTGGCTTCGTCAGGAACAGCCCAACTTGATTTTGCATTCTGTTCGCGCCCCCCAATTTACCAGTGGAAAATATCAGCGGGGCTAAATCAAAAGAAATTAAGCAGCACTATAAGTGCAATTGGTCGCGGTTCGGTAAGCGAAGCCCAAGAGTGGTTGTTCGGTGTTATGAAGCGCGAACGCATCAACCATCGACATCCCCGAGCAGCAGATTAAGCCAGAGCAGATATAATTGATATTTTGAACGGTTTGATATTCAGAAAATGCAACGTAGACTTGCTGATCAGGATAACAAATGTACGTCTTCATCTTATCGTCTATGAAACCGAGGTAGGATCTATCAGTATCCTATAGTTATACGGGAAAGATCGCTTAGGATTACCCGTCACACCGCACAGAGCTAGAAAGGCTATATACTTCATGAGCAGTCACAAACGTATTGAAATACTTGAAGTTCCTCTTCAAAGGGATGTTTTTTTACGGACCCTAATAGGTCATTTAGCGGGGTCTTTACAAGATGTTGTTGGTATGGAGGACGCCGCTGGTTTTATCAGCATAGTGGGACAGAAGATTGGGGAAGAAATTAACCAGCAGTATCTTAAAGAGCTGAATCTACAAAAACTTTCTCGGACACAGGTAGCCCAAGTATTGGTCGACCTGAAGCGGCGAATTCATGGCGATTTTTATATCATCGAGGAAAACGAGGAACGCATTGTACTGGGTAATAATCAGTGTCCCTTCGAAGATAAAGTATTAGGTAAGCCTGCAATGTGTATGATGACTTCAAATGTCTTCGGCACGATTGCGGCAGATAATCTTGGCTATTCAAGAGTGACGCTTGACCAAACTATTGCTAAGGGCGATTCGCAATGTAGGGTGACTATCCACCTCAAGCCGCTCGATAGCAATGCAAATATAAGCGGAATAGAATACTATCAGATTTAAGGGCCTCAAATGACTGTTCCGTCTTGTTATACTCGTATTATTACTAGTTTGCCGGAGTCCGCATTGCTCGTAGATGAGGACGGAAAAGTGCTAGTCTTTAACCCCTCTGCATTATCTATGTTTGGTGACAGTCTCATAGTGGGGAAGAGCGTATTGGATCTTATTGATGATGTTAGCCTTTCCTCAGCTAAGAGCTATCTACATCACTCTTCAAGAAGTAGCCAACGCATTAAAGGTAGATTCAAACTTAAGGGATCTCAAAAAACAATATTCTGTGATGGGGTGTTGTTAGAACCAAAATCTTTACAATGCCACGCCATTATTTTTCTGCGGTTTAATATTAAGAGTATCGAGCAACTAAAATTTAAAGTGTTAAAAGACAAGCTCCATTCTCTAAACAAAGAAATCGGCCGACGCAAAGCAGCTCAGCAGCAACTGCGAGAAAAATCTCTTTTCTTATCAGCTACCTTGAAAAGTATAGGCGAAGGAGTGATCGTAACAGATTCTAACGGATTTTTGCTATTTATGAATCCGGTAGCAGAGACCCTGACGGGATGGCAGTCGATGGACAGCAAAGATAAACATATCGACAAAATTTTAGTCTTATCACCTATTGAAGATGGGAACGATATACCAGAAGTACAGGCGCATTATCAGTGTAACGTTAGAAATAATCTTGCTCGATATACTGCTGAGCTAACTAAGCGATGTGGTAGAAAGATATTAGTTGAGGTAACTAATTCATCTATCTCTTGCGACGCTTCGCAAAATGGACGTGTCATTATTCTTCATGATATCACAGAGAAAATAAAGCTTGAGAGAGAACTTAAAAATCATGTGAATGAATTGCTCAACATGAACAAAAATAAGAATCAATTTTTGAGTATGTTGGCTCATGAATTGAGGGCGCCGGTTGCACCTATAAAATATGCAGTTGATTTATTAAAAGATGACTTTTCTTCTGAGAGTTCAAATAATAAAACCTTACAGATTATAGATCGAAAAGTTTTACATTTAAAACGGTTGGTCGACGATTTGTTGGATGTTTCCCGTGTTGACTCGGGGAAAATGAAAATCTCCAAAAGTTTGGTGGATATTGTAGAGTTAATAGAAGTAGGCTGTAACGATTTCAAGCCACAATATGCGCGATCGTTTATTAATTTTTCTGTAGAACTTCCTTTATTTTCTATATGGGTCGATGGCGATGCTGACCGGTTGATGCAAGTAATACACAATATTTTATCTAACGCACAGAAATTCACGCCTCAAGGTGGAAAGGTAGTGGTCCGTGTACAGTTAGTCGAATCCCAGGTTTCTATAGTGATATCAGATACAGGTGTTGGTATTTCTCCTACAGAACTACCGAACCTTTTTGAGCCATTTGTACAGGCCGAACAGTCATTGGACCGAAGTCATGGAGGGCTGGGCTTGGGGTTATCTGTGGTCAAAGGAATTGTGTTGTTACATGACGGCGAAGTGGAAATTTATAGCGAGGGGTTAAACCTTGGCACTACTGTTAGCATTTCTTTACCAGTTAAAGAATCTACGACTAAAGAAATTAGAAAAGACAATAATAGTACCTTGGATGTTGGCCAGCACCGAATTCTTGTTATAGAAGATGATCTAGATACTGCTGCTATGATGAGTGAGTTATTAATTCTTAAAGGTCACCACGTAACTTCTGCATCTTCAGGCGTTGAGGGATTAAAGTTGGCCGACGAATTTAACCCTACATTTATATTTTGTGATATAGGGCTGCCTGGAATGGACGGATTTGAAGTGGTAGAGAACTTGCGAAACAGGCAAAATTTATCACAGGTTCCTATAGTTGCTTTGTCGGGTTATGGAGAACAGTCTTTTGTGGACAAAGCTAAAGCTGTGGGATTTAGTGAGCATATTGTAAAGCCAGCTTCAATGGAACAGTTACAAAATGCATTAATGATTACCAAATAGATATTTAAAAATTCGGTAACAACAGCATTGCTTTGATTACACATACCTGCGGGCTGTTCGTGTTTATATGGAACAAAAATATGAGCGGCGGCAAGTATCAGCCTGGTGTATTATAAGCAAGGTTGATATGCGCCACAATTTTCAGGAGATAGATTACACAGCTTTTTGCCTGGCTGGAAGAAGTATACGAAGCTGACGCTCACCGCTTTAACATAAGCATCAAAGGTAAACCGTCCGGCAATTACAGAGGCATCAAATGCAAGCAATGCCGCGACCGGGATGGCCCAGCCAACACAAAAGCCATAACAATACAGCAGGCTTTTATAAACCCGGGCTTTATTATCCGCCCCCCAGTTTTGCCCGACCACCGGCCCGATGGCCGCCGATAGGGCCAGCAGCGGAATACTGGCAAATGATTCAATGCGGGTGGCGATACCAAACGCAGCCACCACAGATTCATCATAGGTCGCAAGAATGGCAGTGACCACGCCAATTGCGATTGGGTTTACCACACTGCCAGCGCCTGCCGGAATGGCAATTCTCATGGCATTCAGGCAGGCATCACAAAATTGTTTATACGACAGAAGATGCAGATTTAGTAATGCCTCACGCCAGTGAATCACGTACAGTGCGAGAACAAAGGTAAACACTCTGGCCAGTAAAGTGGATACTGCGGCACCTTCAATGCGCATTGCCGGCCGAACGGATAATAGCATTGGCTACAATGGGGATCACCAGAAAGGGCATCGGGATATACCAGATTTGTATATAGCTTTTAATCAGTTGCAGGGTGGCGTCTTTGGCGCCCAGCGCACCGAACTACCAGTCAATGCTAAAAAAGCCTGCGGTACTGAGCAGTGTCACGATGGCCATAGACAGGATCAGACTATTGGTGGATAAGTGCGTTGCATAGTTGCTTTCGCCTTTGCCCAACATGCGGCTGACCAGCGACGCTGCACCTGCCCCCACGCCACGGATAAACTGGCAATGGCCATGGTCAGCGGAAACGTAAAACTCAGCGCGGCTAACTCTTGTGTGCCCAGCTTACCGACAAAGTAGGTATCGACCAGCGAAATCGAGAAAACAGCAGCAATACCCAGCACTATAGGACTTGCCTGAAAAAACAGCGCTGCTAATAAAGGTTGCTGGGTAAGGTCGCGCCGGCTTACTTGGCTCTTAGTTATTTGCGATATCGTTTTCGAATTTAAAGTCTTATGGCTGCAATTTTGGTAATTGAGATTGTCTTCGCTTGAAGAGCAGGGCCACAGTGCAGGCTCACAGTCACTGTCACACATCATGCTTAATACTTTTACACGAGCGGTTTTTTTTGAAATCCCTGCCGTATAAACCAGCATGTTGTTTGTCAGATTTTTTTACAAAATATGCCGGTCTTGTCGCCTCAAAGTCTCAATATCTATGATAAAAGGACAGGACATTCGTGTTGCAGGATTATCGGAGGCCGTGAGGCAGAGGGGTGATTGCAGTTACCCTGAATACTGTCGGAAAATTATACAACTACAGCCAAACTGTCAGCTTTATATTAAGCAATTCTTATATATTGCAAATAATTAATACTTTAGGAGTATAACTTGCATAGCTAGACCTGAAGCGTTGTGCATGACTATTACAAGGATCTCGTACAGCAGTAAATCTGGTGCTTTTTTTATCTCAATCAACAATTAACCTGATGGATAAAGGAAGTAAACAAATGCAAAACATACTTCACAAACTTAAATACGCAATCTGGCTCCCACTTATCTGGGCAGTTTCTTTCTCAGCAAATGCAAATGTCATTAAAACTGATATCGTCATGGTGGTGGACGAGTCGGGGTCGATGGGCACCGTGCAAGCAAATCTCCGAGACAATATTGGGCTTTTTGCCAGTATTATGGAAGCCGGGGGCACCGACGCCAGGTTTGCCTTGGTGGGCTATGGCTCCGGCCCTGATTTGATCCGGCAGATAACCGACTTTACTGATGCGGCTGGCTTTGCCGCTGCAGCTGCTAACCTGGAAACCTCAGGATTTATTGAGCCAGCCTATGATGCCACTGCTTTTGCACTCAATTCGCTTACTGCCGAAAACGCTAACTTTAGCTTCAGAAACGATGCGGTAACCAATATCATTTTGTTCACTGATGAGCCTTCTAACGGTGATGGTGAATTTGATTTTGGTTCTACCAACAATCTTTTAATGGCTAACTCAGCGTTATTTAATGCGGTGATTTCATTAAACCTGTTTAATGGTCCACTAGACGACCTGGCCGATAACAATGGTGGTGACGCTTATGATCTGGCAGGGTTGAATACCACTGACCAACAAGCGGTAGATGACTTTGTTACAGCATTTGCAGGTGCAAAATTGCAAGAAACGCTGGACTTTTGTGACCAAAATCCTAACGACCCAGCGTGCCAGAATGGCGGTCCTCGCGATGTTCCCGAACCTGGTACTTTGCTAATTTTGACCCTGGGATTGATGGGAATCGGCGCACGTCGCGCAAAACTTATCTGAACAATGAGAAATCACGTTTTTTCTGGCAAGCTTACATCACACACTGCACGATAAAAATCGTTGTTCACATTGGTGAGCAGCGATTTTTTTATTGTGCATTCAACAAATCCACAAGAATGTTGTTAAACATCTACGAATGGATTACATTTGTAATCAATTGTGAGTTACCTGAGTTATCAAGAATGAAAAAATTGATATTTGGATGTGTTTTATTAGTCCATATGCTTTCGGGCTGCGCCAGCAAACCCACGGTTTATGTGTATGCAAAGTATTTAAGTGATAACCAGGTATCAGCTGTTAAAAACACCTTTGTACAGTCGCAGAAGTTTCGTGTCGAGATCAATGATTTTGATTTCCCAACCGAGGTGACCCAAAACACCCTGCTGTACTCTTTGTTAATACAAGATCCCGCGAATATTGATACAGCCTATGACCTGGCCATTAATGCTGGCTTCCCGATTCAGCAGACCGAAGCATTAACGCAAGGAAATCATTGGTATACAAAGGACTCGGTAGCGCTATTTCTTTTTCCTGAAGGTGAGCATGCCGATGGGGTTATATTCAAGCGTGATTTAGCCAATGAGTACATAGGGCAAGAATGTGGCGAATCTGCTTCTTTGACGCTTAAACAGGATGCAACGTTTAGCATTACTACATCAGGCGGGCAGGAAAGGGCGGAACATTCAAAAATCGGTATATGGAAGTACAGGCAATATCCTTACCTTGAATTAAAAACAACAGATTCGGTACATTCGAATGCATACTTTGAAATAAAGCAATTCAAAGGCGCTGATAAAGTGAGTGAAATCGATTATGTAAAGCTGGTGGCTGTAAACTCGGGGCTGTTGCCTGCAGGCTGTTCTTTTATCGTTGGAACAAGAATATGAGTGGCGTCAATCATTAGCCTGCAATGGTTCGGGCATGGCTGAAATGCGTCATCAACTAACCGGGATGAATGGCGCAGTTTTATGCCTGGCTAAAATAAGCGAGTTTACCGCAGAATGGTGTGCAACACTTCGCTGGCAAAATCGAATTTGCACCCTGCTTCGTAAGTAGTCATACCTTACTACATGAAATTCTTGCATCTACAGTGCATAAGTATTTCATATGGATGCAAAAATAAACCATGCTTTCCTCTCATGCACCTGAGCCAAAATTTTTGGTCACTACCATAGGGCTGTCGGCCATCACTGCGATTTTGTATTTCGCGGAGGTCGTTTTAATGCCTATTGCCGTTGCTGCGATGTTGACCTTTCTACTCGCTCCGCTAGTGACCAGGCTGCAGCGATATGGCCTTCACCGCATAGTCGCTATAATTTTTACCATCATCATTGCCTTTAGCATCATTACTGCAATAGCGTGGACTGTAAGTGTTCAGGTAATCAGTCTGGCAGAGCAACTGCCGCGCTATGAGCAAACATTACGGGTTAAGGTACGTCAGCTTAATTCTTCAAGCGACATTGAGTCGCCGTTAACAAGAGCTGGCACCATGGTTGATAATCTTCGCAAAGAGCTAGAGGGGGAGCAATTAAACGACTCAGAGAACTCAAACGCCAAAATAAACCCCTCGCAGGAAAATCAGCCAATTACCGTTGAAATACAATCAGAGAAAAAGGGGTTTATTGAATCAGTTGCCCAGGTGATGCTGCCGCTTTTAAATCCTTTGGCTACAACTATGCTAATTGCGATTTTTGTGATCGCAATGCTCTTTCAGCGAGAAGATTTACGCGAAAGGGTAATCCAAATTATTAGCAGAGGAAGCCTGAGTTTGGCCACCGAAGCGATAGATGAGGCTGCTAAACGCGTCTCGCGTTACCTTTTTACGCAGTTATTGGTCAATGCCGCTTATGGGATCCCAATTGGGATTGGCCTGTATTTTATCGGTGTGCCGAACGCTTTTCTGTGGGGTGTTCTTGCGACTTTACTTAGATTTATCCCTTATCTAGGCCCATGGATAGCAGCCTTTTTTCCCATATTACTGGCCTTTGCTATTGAACCCGGCTGGTCAAAATTCTTGATGGCATTAGGGCTGTTTCTGGTTCTTGAGTTGGTCAGCAACAATATTATAGAGCCATGGCTTTATGGCGTGAGTACAGGCATATCAAATTTTGCACTGATGGTGGCAGCAGTATTTTGGACGTGGCTATGGGGACCTGTAGGGCTATTTTTATCGACCCCAATGACGGTTTGTATTGTTGTAATGGGAAATTACGTGCCTAGTTTAAGTTTTATCAGCGTGCTTCTGGGCAGCGGCCCTGCGCTAAAACCTCATGAACGCCTGTACCAAAGAATGTTAGCCATGGACTACGATGAAATGCTGATTATTTCTCAGCATTTCATCAAAGAAAACGACCTCATTGACTATTATGACAAGTTATTGATACCGGCTCTCAATAAGGCCGAGGAAGACAGGCGTTCGGGTGATTTAGCAGAAGTGAGACAGGCTTTTATCCTCCAAAATACCGCTGAATTACTCGAAGAGCTCGGTGATATTTTCATGGAAGAAGTAACCTATAAAGTGGAAAGCTCCACCGTTCTGCTTATACCAGCGAAAGATGATATAGACGAACTCAGTGCAAAAATATTTGGTAAGGCTTTGGCTGCTAATGGGATAAAAACTAAATTATATTCCACCAAACATTTTGTTGATGAGTTCGGTGCCAAGCAGGCAGCCGAAAATAAACAAATAGTGTGCATATGTGCGGTACCACCGGACGCCTTTGTTTCGGCACGACAACTTAACCGGCGACTTTTTTCAAGTTGTCCTGGATTTACATACATTATCGGAATTTGGAGTCCTGCGGCCCACGCACAGGAATTGCAACGAAGGCTGTCCAGGGCAGCAGATGCACTTGTGGTAACTACAATGCATGATGCAATTGAGCGGGTAGAAAATATAAGCGCCGTATCAAATGAAGTTGATTTTGAGACAGCGCCAATACCTGACGATGAGGCGGAGCGCCTCCAAGAAATAAATCGATTAGATTTACAGTCTGATGAGCCATCTGAACTGTTTGACGACATTATAAAAAAGCTTGCAAATGCATTTGAGGTACCGATTGCATTGGTTTCTATTGTTGATTCAGATCGGCAATTTTGGAAAGCACATACTGGTCTGCCTGAGGACTTGAGCAAGGCTGGTGAGGCAGAACGAAAAAGTTCCATCTGCGGTCATGTAGTAGGGAACAACAGTGCTGTTATCGTGGAAGACACGCTTAAAGACAAACGGTTCGCTAACAATCCTTTTGTACAAAGCAGAGGTATCCGGTTTTATGCAGGTGTACCACTGAAAAGTCGCTCTGGTCATGCAGTGGGTAGTTTGTGTGTGATTGATGTTAAACCACGTCATGTGACCCCAGCCGAAGTGGTTTTATTAGAAACATTGGCAAGGCAACTGATGCTGGAAGTCGATGGAAAGAAATTATGATGGTTATTTATAACCGTGCCTGCAAAATCAGTAAAATAAAGGCCCGCCGAATGGCGAGCCTTTTGGCGGGATTGTATTCAGCGCCATCTCTGGCGCTGCCCCTGGCGGGCGTCTACGGCGATACAAATTGTTCCTGACAATTTGTGAACCCGCTACGCGGCTTCAATTCCACTAGGCTATAAAATAAACAACCATGCCAGATGGATGGCAGATAGGGCAGAAGACTTTGGGCGGGATTGTATTCAGCGCCATCCCTGGCGCTGCCCCTACGGGCGCCTGCGGCGATACAAATTGTTCCTGACAATTTGTGAACCCGCTACGCGGCTTCAAGCTCATCAAACTCAAGACACAAAAAAGGCCCGCCGAATGGCGAGCCTTTTGTTGTGTGGTGGAGCTGGCGGGATTTGAACCCGCGTCCAGAAAATGTCAACTTTTGGTACTACATGCTTAGTTTGTCTTTTGTTTAACTACTTCGGACCCCGACAAACAGGCTTCCTCGTAGCGGTCCTGATACTATTTCGCGGTTCAACCTCAGGAGAGTTTCCCTCGCTAGTTTGCTTATATGACCTTCCGAATCCACGCTAGCAAACAAAGCTGTGGTGGAAGGGCCTATACCGGTTTTTAAGCGGCTAGTGCGTAGTTTTCGTCGTTTGCGACTATTTAAATGCGGTTTTTTTAAGAGGCCAACCGCCTCCTCTGCATGCACCTCCAGCGTCCTAGATCCTGTCGAATCCTAATCAGCCCCTGAAGTGTGTCAACCAATGGCTCGCCATGACTGGGCGTTGCCACCAGAGATCTTGAATTATACGGTGTTTATACCGCCTGCACAAGTATACGCTCGATGTAACCGATTAGATTTCAACCGGTTAGAAAAATTTGTGTGAATCATTTTTGTTGCCTTTCTTTAAGATGAGGTAAAACTATCTGAAAACAAGTGATTAGGCACAAAAAAAGCTAACAGAGGGTGCAATTTAATGTGCAGATCGGTAAAGTACGCAGGCATTCAAAAGAGCCTAAGCTATGTCATCACAATCGGTACTGTTTCAGCCGCTAACCTTACCCTGCAATAAAGTTCTGCCCAACCGGGTGATAAAGTCGGCGATGGAAGAAAATATGTCGGGGGCGCAATTATTGCCCGACCGTAATCTGTTTTCTTTGTACCGATACTGGGCGCATGGCGATCTGGGCGCCATTATTACCGGCAATGTGATGGTCGACAGAACTGCCATGACCGGGCCGGGTGGGGTAGTACTGGATGCTGAGAGCCCGCTGGCCCCCTTCGCCGAATGGGCGCGGGTGATGCGCTCAGGGGGGGCGCTGGCCATCATGCAAATCAATCATCCAGGCCGCCAGGTGTTCAAAACAGTCAACAAAACCGCTATTGCCCCCTCAGCGATACCGCTGCAACTGGGCCGTTACAGCCGGCAATTCGCCCAGCCCCAGGCGGCCAGCTGTGAACAAATCTACACCATTACTCAGCAGTTTGTAACTACCGCAATGCGCGCTCAGGAAGCCGGCTTTGACGGGGTGCAGATACATGCAGCACACGGCTATTTGTTATCGCAATTTTTGTCGCCATTGGTAAATCAACGGGATGATCAATGGGGCGGTAGCCTGGCCAATCGGGCCCGCTTGCTGATCAATATTGTTAGCCAGGTGCGTGCCAGTTGTGGCAATGATTTTGCGGTAATGGTTAAACTTAACGCGGCTGACTTTCAGCGCGGAGGCATGACCGCTAATGAAGCCATTGAAGTGGTGGCTCATTTAAATAACCTGGGTGTGGATGTGGTAGAAATCAGCGGCGGCAGCTATGAGTCGCCGGCGATGCAAGGCCGCGCCGAGGATCCAAAAGCCATCCGGCGCGAGGCCTATTTTATGGATTTTGCTAAAGCAATCAGCCAGGTAGCACAGATGCCGGTGATGACTACCGGTGGTATCCGACGTCAGGCAGTGGCAGAACAGGTGCTGGCCCAGGGCTGTCAGCTAGTGGGCATCGCCAGTGCGCTGGCGAGTACCCCAGAGCTGGTCAAAATATGGCAGCAAAAGCCGGGGTTTGAGGCCACCACTGTGCAGTGTCACTGGCCGGATAAGACCCTGGCCAGCTTAGTGACCATGGCGATGGTGCGCCGTCAGCTTCGCCGCTTAGGCAATGACTTATCTACGCTGGAGCAACCTTCGGCACTGGGCAGCCTGGTATTAGACACGGTACATCGATTACGCTTAACCCGGCGTTACCGCGACTATGCCCGCCACTGGGACCTGTCTCAAGGATAACATTCCCCAAGCCTGCTGATCTAAAAAAGCACAGCGCTTAGACGCTATGCTTCATCACCCGTTCTTTCTGACGCTGCCAGTCACGCTCTTTGACAGTATCGCGTTTATCCTGGGAAAGTTTTCCTTTGGCCAGATAAATTTCTAATTTCACCCAGCATTTTTTCCAGTACATGGCTGTGGCCACAATGGAATAGCCCTGGCGATCGCGTGCACCCATCAGGCGGTCTAATTCGCGCCGGCCAAGCAGCAGCTTACGTGCGCGCTCAGGTGCGCACACCACATGGGTGGAGGCTTGCTGCAATGGGTTGATGCGACACCCCACCAGATAGGCTTCACCATTTTGGATGATCACGTAGCTGTCGGTAATGTTCACCTTACCTTCGCGAATACTTTTGATTTCCCATCCCTGCAACGACATGCCGGCCTCAAACTTGTCTTCAAGATGAAACTCGTGCCGTGCTTTTTTATTCAGCGCGATGGTACCGCTGGTGTTTGCTTTATTCTTTTTCATGGCCGCCATTATACTAAATGCATGTGCAATGTCTGTAGTTTGTCTGTCCGAATGATGTCGGTTTGCGCTAAACGATACAGCAGTCTACGTGTGTGTCTCCAATATGGGGCATTCTTAACAAAAATCAAAGTGTCACAGCCGGGCAGGGTGTAGGTGGACGTTAGAACTCATGCTAAACTGCCGTATCTGTTTTTTTTGTTATTAGTGAAGGTTAATGCCAAAAATTGAACGAAGCGCACTGGTTAACTACAGTGCCCAGGCGATGTACGATCTGGTCAATGATGTCGATTCTTATCCGGAATTTTTGCCTGGCTGTAAAGACAGTAAAGTGCTGGCGCGGGAAGACAACATGATGAAAGCCTCGTTGCTGGTAGCCAAAGCCGGCGTAAAGCAGTGGTTTACCACCAAAAACACCTTAGAGCCTGCCCGTCATATTCATATGCAGCTGGTTGACGGGCCGTTCAAACGTTTAAGAGGCGGCTGGACCTTTTCGCCGTTGGCCGATGATGCCTGCAAGATTGAGCTAAAGCTGGAATTTGAGTTTACCAGCAAGCTCACCGAACTGGCCTTTGGCAAGGTGTTTAATGCCCTGGCCGCCAGCATGGTCAAAGCATTTACCGATCGGGCCAAACAGGTTTATTAATGAGCCGTATTTTAAATACCGAAGTGGCGTATGCATTACCGTCGCGTCAGTCGATTATTGATGTGGCGATTGCTGAAGGCGCCACTGTTCAGGAAGTGATTGAAGCCTCCAGGATCACCCAGTTGTACCCTGACATTGATCTTAAAACCTGCAAAGTGGGCATCTGGAGCCGCACGGTGAAGTTATCTGAAGCTGTCAAAGACGGTGATCGGGTAGAAATTTACCGGCCGCTAATTGCCGATCCAAAAGAAGTACGTAAACGCCGCGCCGAGCGGGCCAAAGAAGAAGGCCGGGCCGATAAAGTTACCGGCGGCCGGCCAAATTCGCCAAAAGGCAAAGCGGAAGACAAAACAGAAGAGTAATTCCCTGCATCCGCAGGGGATTACAAATGCTTGTCCGAAATGTTGCCCACTTCCAAAAAGGGTGAAGCATCAATCTTCTCAGCATCCATCATGGTGGCAATGCGTTGCATGGTCGCCACCATCTGCGACTGCTCCCATTCTTTTAAGTGATTGAAACGCTCAATAAAGTGCTCTTGCAGCGGGCGGGGCGCATGTTCCAGCGCCTGATTGCCCAGTTCTGTTAAATGCACACTCACCTTGCGCTTATCTTTGGTACTGCGAATCCGCCTGGCCAGCCCGCGGGTTTCCAGACGGTCCAGAATATTGGTGATGGTGGCGGGGCTTAAGTTAATGCTATCAGCGATTTCCCGCACCATCACACCGGGATTAGCCTCAATATTTTGCATCACCATAAGCTGTGGGCCGGTCAGACCCACACTTTTACTAAGTTGTTTGCTTCGCAAATCAACTGCCCGGATAACACGCCGAAGTGCTACCAATAATTCTTCTTCTTTGCGCATGTACCTGTCCTAATAACTCCTCATTTCTTACATTAAATGAAGAAAATGCTGATGTTTATGATAATGGTCGACGATATCGTTGATGATAGCGAGCTTCGACCAACCCATAATATCATAGTTTTGACCGCCTTCGCCCAAATGCACTTCAGCCCGGCAATAGGTGCTGTCAGCATCGATGGTAGCTTCACCGTCTGATGGAATAAAGTGAGGCTGGTCTTCATGGGTCAGGTAAACCGCATAGATAAAGTCAGTCTTGCCGGCCATGTGCACGGTCAGGCGTAACGAGTCTTTCTGGTCCAGCAGCTCTACGTCAAAGCCCTGGTTTTTAAACTCTGCGGCCACATCTTCCATGGCTGGTTCAATAACCTTTTGCATAAAACGGTGCACGGTTTTTTCATTAGGAAAGCTGATGATATTCTCCAACCTTTCCTGCCAGCCACCATCAGATGCTGTTGATGGCGGCTGCATGGCGGTCATACTCAGACTTTCACGCTTGTAGTCATCTAAGCGCAACGCACGGAACAGCCCATACATGGCCACAAGCAATATCACCGAGAACGGCAGAGCCGAGATGATGGTCATGGTTTGCAGCGCGCCCAGTCCGCCTGCATACAGCAAGATGGAAGCTACCACGCCCACACCGACAGCCCAGTAGATACGCTGCCACAGCGGGGTATCGTTGCGGCCATACGAGCACAACATATCCACTACCATGGCGCCTGAGTCACAACTGGTCACAAAGAAAATGATGATCATCAGTACCGCCAGCATACTGAGCACACTGGATAGCGGGAAGTTCTCCAGGAACACAAACAAGGCCACCGAGGAGTCTTCATCCACCATACTGGCCAGGCTGGTCATGCCTTCGGTAAACACCAGGTCAATGGCAGTGTTACCAAACACGGTCATCCACAGCAGGGTAAACAGGGTAGGGATAAGCAGCACCCCAAAGATAAATTCACGAATCGTACGGCCATACGACACACGGGCGATAAACAGGCCTACAAACGGGGCCCAGGCCAGCCACCAACCCCAGTAGAAGATGGTCCAGCCACCAATCCAGTCGGTTTTTTCGTAGGCAAACAGATTTAGGGTGTTACGTACAATGTCTGATACATACGCGCCGGTGTTTTGCAGATAAGCCTGCAGCAAAAATACAGTGGGCCCAAGAATAAAGATAAAGGTTAACAGCAGCAGGGCCAGCACCATATTAGTTTCGGATAACCGGCGGATGCCTTTTTCCAGGCCAGTGGCGACCGATACAATGGCCATCAGCACCACAAATGCCATGATACCGATTTGCACACCATTGTTGTTGGGTAAATCAAACAGATAGCTCAAGCCTGCGTTGATTTGCGCCGCGCCTAAGCCTAATGAGGTGGACACACCAAAGATAGTGGAGGTCACTGCAAAGATATCCACCAGGTCGCCTGGCCAGCCGTAAATTTTATCGCCGATAAGCGGGTGCAGGGCTGAGCGTAAGGTCAGCGGCAGATTGTGGCGAAAGGCAAAATATCCTAAAACCAGCGCCACGATGGCGTAGATGCCCCAGGCATGGACCCCCCAGTGGAAGAAGGTGGTTTTCATCGCCTCGCGCACCGCTTCAATCGAGCCAGGCTCAGCAGTGGGCGGGTTCTGATAATGCATAATGGGCTCTGCCACCCCGAAAAACATCAGGCCGATGCCCATACCGGCAGCAAACAACATCGAGATCCAGGTGAGCATGGAAAATTCAGGCTTGGCATGGTCCGGGCCAAGGCGCAGCTCGCCAAAGCGGGATACCCCCAAAAAAACGACAGCAATAAGAATAATGGCCACGGTCATGATGTAGAACCAGCTGCCATTTAAAACGATGCTGTCCTGAGCGCTTTGAAACACCGCATTGGCGCGCTCCGGGTCAGTCGCGGCGAATATCATCAGTGCCACAATTAAAAGTGAAGAGGTAACAAATACCTTCTTATTTAACGGGCCGGTGTCGGTGTCTTCACTGTTCACTGGGTATTCCTTCTATTGATGGGGATTGCAATGTGTAAAACATGGATGAATCTAAGTACGGCGCAATATACGTTAAGGTGCAGTGGATTTAAACTTTTGCTGTAATAATTAGAGTTCAATTTGATTTTTACAGTAATTTCATGCCAAATATAAAAGGATAAGGCGATTAACAGCCTTCTCGCATACTAAGTAACCAGTAGAAAAGAAATAATAATACAGCTGGGCGCAAAGGACGTTGTATCCACTCTAATGATGCGTGAATAAAAAGTATTCAAATTAAATTTATTACAGGAAACACACTAGCGATGAAAAAATCACAGCTAAGCTGCGCCATCCTGGCTGCCCTTGCTACTACGCCGGCGCTGGCGCAAGAGCAAAGCGGCAATGCAAAAATTGAAACCATTGAAGTAACAGCTACAAAGCGGACGGAGTCTATCCAGGATGTGCCGGTGGCCGTTACAGCACTTAATGGCAAAGCACTGGAAAACATGGGCATCGACAATTTTCAGGATTATGTCGAGTTTTTGCCTAACGTAACCTTCCAGGGCACCGGCCCGGGGCAGAATGAAATCTATATCCGCGGTGCCGCCACCACGCAATCAAATATCATGCTGTCGTCAGTTCAGGCGTTGCAGCCGTCTGTGGCTTTCTATTTGGACGAACAGCCGGTATCCATGGCTGGGCGTAATCTGGATGTGTATGCCACCGATGTGCAGCGGGTCGAAGTACTGCCAGGGCCGCAGGGCACTCTGTTTGGTGCCAGCTCGCAGGCCGGCACGGTACGCATGATCACCAATAAACCACAGCATGATGGTTTTTCCGCCGGGGTTGATACCAATATTGGTTTCACCAAAGGCGGTGAGATGAGCAATGCGGTAGAAGCCTTTTTCAACATGCCTATCACAGACGACCTGGCGGTGCGCGTGGCTGCGTATAACGATCGCCAGGGCGGCTGGATTGACAATATTCAAAACGATCCTGGTAATGGCGGCTATATCAGCAGTGCACAGGTGATCAGCCGCATCTCCGGCGGTGTATTGTCTGACCCGGCTACCATGGATGCCAACCGCATCACCAACCCGGACATCAATTCGTCCACCGAAGCCTCGGTCATTTCGCCGCAGAATGATGCGCTGGTGGAAGACGACTTCAACGATGCCGTGTATGCCGGTGCCCGTTTTGGTTTATCGTATATCTTCAATGAACGCTGGGATCTGTTGGTGCAACACACCCAGCAAACATTGGACACCGAAGGTGTGTTTGCCTACGATCCAAACCTGGATGGCGAAACTTCGGCTAACCGCTTTCAACCAGAAGAAAACAGCGATGAATTTGGCTTAACCACCTGGACCCTGGAAGGGCGCCTGAATAAGCTGGATATGGTGTATACCGGCGGTTACCTGGACCGTGAAATCGATACCCTTGCCGATTATACTGGCTACACCAACGGTGGTTTGTTCTCGGCGTTCTACGTGTGTAATTACGACGGCGGCGATGCCATTGCGCCAGAAGATGAGCGTTGTCTGGATCCCACCAAGTATTACCGCGAAGATACCACTACCACGCGCTCTACTCATGAGCTGCGCTTTAACACCACCATGGATACACCGTGGCGTGTCACTGCCGGCCTGTTTTATGATGAACAGGAAGTGGCGACCGTTGGCCAGTTTAAGATTGCCAGCACCGACAAGTTTCCTAATCTGGCGCGCGAGCTGGTGGGCACCGACAGCATCAACTCTGACGGCGGCCCGTTTCCGTCTGAAGTGAGCTTTGTGAATGATATCACCCACACCATCGAGCAAATGGCTGTGTTTGGCCAGTTTGAATATGAACTGACTGAATCACTGACCGCTAGCATTGGCGCGCGTTGGTATGAAATTGATGATGAATACAAAGGCTCAACCACGACTGTAGATGTGTCGCGTCGGGTGCGTGCTTTTGGCAGCCAGAACCCTGAGGAACTGGCAGCAGTGGGTGAAGACCCGGATGCTGTCCTCGAAGCGATTAACAATGGCCAGCTGGAAGTGGGCGACATGGACAGTGACGGCGTGTTGACCGTCAGTGATACCATTTTCAAGTATGCGCTGGACTGGAAAGTCAACGAAGATGTGCTGTTGTTTGCTAACTATTCAGAAGGGTTCCGCCCGCCGGTGACCAACCGTGTTGGTGGTGGCCTGGCCACAAATCAGACCGGCAAGTTCGAAAACTTCCGCATCCCTGTGTACTCCACCACAGATACGCTGGAAAACTACGAACTGGGTATGAAAGGTGATTTCTTAGATGGCATTTTACGGGTCAACGCTACCGCGTATTACTCGGAAATCAGCGATCTGCAAACTTCACGTTTTGACCCCACCAACATCTCATTTTTGGTGTTTACCGATAACGTGGGAGATGCCGAGATCACCGGTTTGGATGCCGACCTGACCTGGCTGGCAACCGACGACTTGGTCATCAACGCCGCGTTTAGTGTACTGGACACCGAACTGGTGCGAATCAACGAAGAGCTGCAGGGCATTTCTGCCGGTGTAGGCTCCGAGCTGCCGTATTCCGCTAGCTTCTCCGGTAATGTCAACGCGCGCTATTTCTTCTCGCTGGACGGCGGTAAGCGCGGCTACGTGAATGGCTCGGTAAGCTATACCGGCGACCGGGTTGCCGGTATGGCCATGGATGCCTATGTGGTGGAAGATGCTACCCAGCTTATCTATGGCACCGGTTCCGGCCTGGAAATCCAGGACGAAGCAGCAGTGTATGAAGGGGTAACTTATACCGATCGTAACGGTGAAGTGTTCCGTGGTGGCCGCTATGTGCAGGATGCCTATGTATTGGCTAACCTGGCAGTGGGTGTGACCAACGATGAGTGGAAAGCCGAGCTGTATGTCGACAATGTATTTGACGAACGCGCGGTGCTGAACATTGATACGCAGCAATTCACGCCTAAAGTTGTGACCAATCGCCCCCGCACAGTGGGTGTGCGCTTGTCTTACGACTTTTATTAATCGCCACACTTTGATGTAATAAAACGGCAACCAGCAGGTTGCCGTTTTTGTATGAGCGCACCTATATAAAAAGGCAGATATCATTACCATGCACGACCTAAACGCCACTGCATCGATAAAACAGGCCATTCAGCATTCCCAATTCGACCACGCTGTGGCCCTGGCCGATGAGCAGTTGACCCAGGCCAGCGAGCCTCAACAACCCGGCCTACTGTATTTAAAAGCGGTGGCGCAGCGCTTGGCCAAACAGTTTAACGCGGCGCTTGCCACCTTAGATGCACTGGTCCAGCTACAGCCCGATTATGGGCGCGGCTATCAAGAGCAGGGCTATTGCCTGCAGGCCCTGGGGCAAACTGACCAGGCCGCCAGCGCATTTTATCAGGCCACCCGCTTCAACCCGGCGCTGGTAACCGCCTGGAAACAATTAATCCCGTATTATGAGCGCATCGGCAACCAGGCTGCTCTGGCCATTGCCACAGAGCAGCTTAAGTATTTCATCAGCCTCGAACGCCCTCTGTTAGGCGCTTGTGATTTGATGCACGAAGGCCAGTTGCACAAAGCCGAGCAGGTCTGCCGGCAATTTTTGCAACAACACAAACATCATAGTGAAGCCATGATGTTGCTGGCTGAAATTGGCCTGCAGCTAAAGGTGTATCATGACGCCGAATTTTTGTTAGAAAGCTGCGTGGCGCTGTATCCAGACAATGAACGTGCGGCGCGGGCCTACCAGGCCTTATTGCTTAAGCTGGGTAAGTACCCGCAGGCGCTGGCGTTAATTGAGCGCCGGCTCGCTAACAACAGCCAAGATATCCACCTGCAACTGGCTCATGCCAGTGCGCTGACCGGGGTCGGGCAACATGCCGAAGCCATCACCGTATATCAACAGCTGCTGGCTCAACAGCCGGACCGGCCTTCGGCCTGGGTCGCATTAGGCCATGTGTATAAAACTGCGGGCCAGGTTGATGACGCCATCGATGCTTATCGTACAGCAGCGCAGTATCAGCACGATTTTGGTGATGCGTATTGGAGCCTGGCAAACATGAAAACTTATCGGTTTGATGAGGCGACGCTTTCGACCATGCAGTCTGCTGTCGCCGCGCCAGATACCCGCTTAGACGATGCCATTCATCTGCATTTTGCCCTGGGCAAAGCCTATGAAGACAGCGGGGATACCGATCGCGCCTTTTCTCATTATGCCCGTGGCAATGCGCTAAAAGCGCGCACTCAGAATTTTGATATTACGCGGGTGGAGCAGGCCATACAGGCCCAGCAAAAGGCCTGTGATAGCAGCCTGTTTAACCCGCAGGTGGGGTGTGCTGATCCGGCACCTATTTTTATTGTTGGCTTACCCCGGGCAGGCTCTACCTTGCTCGAGCAAATTCTGGCTTCGCATTCGCAAATTGATGGCACCATGGAGCTGCACGATATTCTTGGCCTGGCCTCGCGGATCAGCGGGCAGCAGCAACCGTACCCCTATAATCTTGCCAGCCTGACCGATGCCCAGTGTGAGCAGCTGGGCCGCCAATATATCGAACAAACCCGGGCTTACCGGCAGGGCGCGCCGTTTTTTATTGATAAGATGCCCAACAACTTTATTCATATTGGGCTGATTAAGCGCATTTTACCCAATGCCAAAATCATTGATGCGCGGCGCGAGCCGCTCGCCTGTTGCTTTAGCGGATTCAAGCAATTGTTTGGAGATGGCCAGGAATTTAGTTATTCGCTGAGCGATATTGGTCGCTATTACACCGCGTACGAAAAGTTGATGGACCACTGGCATTCAGTGTTGCCCGGGCAGATCCTGACCGTGCAGCACGAAGATGTGCTGGATGACCTGGAAGGCCAGGTTACGCGCATGCTGGAATATCTCGGCCTACCGTTCGAACCGACCTGCCTGAAATTTTATGCCAGTAAACGAGCAGTCAATACCCCCAGTGCCCAACAGGTGCGCCAGCCGATTTTTCAGCAAGGCCGGCATCAGCACAAAGCCTTTACCGATCACCTGGCCCCACTGTTTGAAGCTCTGGGACGCAGCCCGGCTTAGTATTTTTTACGCTGCAAACCGGTTTCGGCCAGAATTTTGGCCGAAATCTCTTCCACCGAAAAGCGGGTGCTGTTTAAAAATGGGATCTTTTCGCGCCGGTACAGGTTTTCCACCTCACGCAGCTCCATACGGCATTGCTGAATCGATGCATAGCGGCTGTTAGCCCGGCGTTCCGAGCGGATCTGATGGAGCCGTTCGGGATGAATGGTCAGGCCGAATAATTTGTTTTTAAAGCGGCGCAGCGCTGGTGGCAGCTTCAACATATCTCCCATGTCTTCTTCGGTGAACGGATAGTTGGCTGCCTTGATGCCATACTGCAACGCCAGATACAGGCTGGTAGGGGTTTTACCGGAGCGCGATACGCCAACCAGGATAATATCGGCCTGATGGTATTCTTTTAAATTGGAGCCATCATCATTGGCCAGCGCATAGTTGACCGCCTCAATACGGATATCGTACGTGGTTTCGTGAATACTGTGGGTGCGGTGCTTTTCGGGTTTAGACGGCACCCCCAGCACTTTTTCCACCGGAGCCACAAATTGGTCTAAAAAATTGTAATTGATGCCCACCGAACGCGAGATAATATTGCGTACATCTACATTCACAATTGTATAAAAAACGAGCGGCCTTTCTCCGCTATCTTGAAAACTTTCAGAAATTTTCTCTAAAACCTTGTAAGCCTGTTCTTCAGTTTCAACAAATGGGATTGTCTTGTGATTGAACTGGATAGGGAACAAAGAGAGCAATGCGTGGCCGAAAACCTCGGAGGTAATCGCGGTTCCATCGGAAATATAATAAGCTGTGCGCACAAACTGTTCCTTTCAATGTTGTAATTTATTAACAGGTTTAATAAATATTTTACTTTCAAATTTTACGCATTCTATGATGGCTTTGTCGATACGCCAGTGATTTTGTGTATTTATTCACTCAGGCTCTGGCGGCTACAAACCATTCCATTAAAAAGATGGACACAAATAGACTAAGCTGGAGGCTCAGGCTGTGCAAGAACACGTACTTTGGTATCAAGAATTGGGGATGCAGGATGTGGGTCGCGTCGGCGGCAAAAATGCATCATTGGGAGAGATGATTTCAAATCTAGCCAATGCCGGTGTTCAGGTGCCAGGCGGATTTGCAACAACAGCTGAGGCGTTTAATCAGTTTTTAGTGCAAAGCGGGCTGGATGCACGTATTCACGAAGTGTTGGATGCGCTGGATGTGGATGATATTGCTGCGCTTACAGAAGCCGGCGAAAAGATCCGTCAGTGGATTATCGATACACCGTTTCAGCCAGAGTTCGAACAGGCTATCGCCAGTGCGTTTGAAACCCTGCAGGGTGATGCGGGTGAAGCCGCCTCATTTGCGGTGCGCTCATCGGCCACTGCCGAAGATATGCCGGATGCCTCATTTGCCGGCCAGCAAGAAACCTTCTTAAACGTAAAAGGCTACGAGTCGGTACTGGTGGCCATTAAACATGTTTATGCCTCCTTATTTAATGACCGCGCTATCTCTTACCGTGTGCACCAGGGCTACGACCATAAAGGTGTGGCATTGTCAGCCGGTGTGCAGCGTATGGTGCGCAGTGATATTGCCGCTTCTGGTGTGATGTTCACCATCGATACCGAATCAGGCTTTGACCAGGTGGTCTTTATCACCAGTTCGGTGGGCCTGGGTGAAATGGTAGTGCAGGGCGCGGTAAACCCTGATGAATTTTATGTGCACAAACCCACCCTGGAGAAAGGCCTGCCGGCCATTGTCCGTCGGAATCTGGGCAGCAAACTGACCAAGATGGTGTACTCGGATGATGCATCTCACGGCAAGCAGGTCTCGATTGTAGATGTAGATCGCGCCGACAGTATGGCCTTCAGCCTGACTGATGATGAAGTGCAGGAACTGGCCAAACAGGCTGTGATCATCGAACAGCATTATAAGCGCCCGATGGACATCGAGTGGGCCAAAGATGGCGCGGACGGCAAACTGTATATTGTGCAGGCCCGCCCGGAAACCGTGCGCAGCCGTGAAGACAGCCAGAGCATCGAGCGCTATGCCTTGCGCGGCCAGAGCAACATTGTCTGTGAAGGCCGCGCCATCGGCCACAAAATCGGTGCCGGTACCGCCAAGGTACTGGGCTCCATTGACGAGATGAATAAAATTCAGGCCGGCGATGTGCTGGTTACCGACATGACGGACCCGGACTGGGAGCCCATCATGAAAAAAGCCTCGGCCATTGTGACCAACCGTGGTGGCCGCACCTGCCACGCGGCTATCATTGCCCGTGAGCTGGGGATCCCGGCGGTAGTAGGCTGTGGTAATGCCACCGACAGCATCCAGAATGGCGATAAGGTCACTGTATCGTGCGCAGAAGGCGATACTGGCTTTATCTATGGTGCTGAGCTGGACTTCGATGTGACCACCTCACGCATTGATGCCATGCCAGATCTGCCGCTTAAAGTCATGATGAACGTGGGTAACCCGGATCGCGCGTTTGACTTTGCCCGCCTGCCTAACGAAGGGGTTGGTCTGGCACGGTTAGAATTTATCATCAATCGCATGATTGGTGTGCATCCCAAAGCCTTGCTGAACTACGATCAGCAGCCTGAAGAGCTGAAAGAAGAAATCAACGACATCATCGCCGGCTATGAGTCACCGACCGAGTTTTACATCGAAAAACTGGGGGAAGGCATCGCCACCATCGGCGCAGCATTTGCCCCTAAAAAGGTGATTGTACGGATGTCTGATTTTAAATCGAACGAGTACTTCAACCTGGTGGGTGGCTATCAGTACGAGCCGGACGAAGAAAATCCGATGCTGGGCTTCCGTGGCGCCAGCCGCTATGTGTCTGAAGAGTTCCGTGATTGCTTTGCCTTAGAATGCGAAGCCATCAAGCGGGTCCGTAATAAGATGGGCCTGACCAATGTAGAAATCATGATCCCGTTCGTGCGGACTGTAGAAGAAGGCCAACAGGTGATTGATTTGCTGGCCGAGCAGGGTCTCAAACAGGGTGAGAACGATCTGCGTGTAATCATGATGTGCGAACTACCGTCTAATGCGTTATTAGCGGATAAGTTCCTGGACATCTTTGATGGATTCTCCATTGGTTCCAATGACCTGACTCAGCTGACCCTGGGTCTGGACCGGGATTCCGGTTTGATTGCACACCTGTTCGAAGAGCGCAACGAAGCGGTGAAAGCCTTGTTATCCATGGCCATTCAAGCCGCCAATAAGCGTGGCAAGTATGTGGGGATATGTGGCCAGGGGCCGTCAGATCACGAAGACTTTGCTGCCTGGCTGGTTAAAGAGGGCATTGATTCTGTGTCGCTGAATCCGGATACCGTGGTGGAAACCTGGTTGTATCTGGCTGAAAGCCACAGCTAACAGACTAGCTAAAGCAGAAAAGCCTGGCATGATGCCAGGCTTTTTTATTGGTATCGCTTATAGGGTGTTGATGCTGATCACAACCTATATCAACGTAGGTAACGTCTTAGCGCAGTTTACGTTTGAGCAAATACAAATCAATACGCCGTGCACTGCGAGTCATGCTGCCCTGGCAGAATTTCAGCCAACCGCGCGCTCGCGGCCAGTCGTAGCTAAGCAGCACCAGGCCGCCCAGTAAAACAAAAATAGAGCCAGGTAACAGGGTAAAAATGATGCCACTGGCCACCAACAAGGCGCCGAATGTCAGGCGAATCGATTTCATAGCACATCCTGGATGGAATTTAGATGCTTAAAGCATAATGACTTTTTAGTCGGCGTCCAGCATAGCGATGTAAAAATCTGTGTCAGGCAAGCCGATTCAGCGTATCGGTCAGATCGATCGGTACATGAAATCGCTGTAATTGGCCTAGAGCATGATGGCGCACACGCGTATAATAAACCCAAACCAAGCCCGGGAGTTAAGTTCTTGAAATTGCCACGCATTGACCCTCAAAACAGCCCTGCTAAGCCGTATCAGGCGTTTTTGCATGCGCTGGAACGCTCGACCTTTACCGGCGATGTGGAATACACCTATGCCAGCCGGATGGCCGTGGCCACCGATAACTCGGTGTACCAAAAAATCCCGCAGGCAGTGGTATTACCGCGTTCAACTGAAGATTTGCAATGCCTGGGCGAACTGGCCAATCAGCATCCACAGGTCAAATTCTCTGCCCGTGGCGGCGGCACCGGCACCAACGGACAAAGCCTGACCGACGGCATTGTGGTGGATGTGTCCCGGCACATGACTAAAGTGCTGGAGCTAAATGTTGAGCAGGGCTGGGTACGGGTGCAAACCGGGCTGGTAAAAGATGCCTTAAATGATGTGCTGCGCCCCCACGGATTTTTCTTTTCGCCGGATCTGTCCACCAGTAACCGTGCGACCATCGGTGGTATGGTCAATACCGACGCCTCCGGCCAGGGCTCGCTTAAATACGGCAAAACCAGTGACAATGTGCTAGGTCTGACCACGGTACTGGCCAATGGTGAAAAACTGATGACCCGGCCGATGCCAGTGGATGAAGCCAAGCGGTTGGCTAATGGCAGCGATACGCTTAGCCGCATCACCCGTCAGGTGCTGGCCACCTGTATTGGCTATCGCGAGCAGATCATAGAAAAATTCCCGCGCATGAATCGCTTTTTAACCGGTTATGATTTGGAACATGCCTATGACGAAGCTGGCCAGACCATTGATATCACTCGTCTGATCACCGGTTCGGAAGGCTCGCTGGGGTTTGTTGCCGAAGCTACCCTGGCCATCACGCCAATTCCAAAACACACCGCGCTGGTCAATATCAAATACGACAGCTTTGAAGCGGCGCTGCGCCATGCCCCTAAAATGATTGAAGCTGACGCTACCTCGGTGGAAACTGTGGACAGCAAGGTGCTGAATCTGGCCAAAACCGACATCATCTGGCATTCCATTTCCGATCTAATCACCGATGTTCCGGATAAAACCCTGCTGGGCCTGAACATGGTGGAGTACAACAGTACCGACAAGGCGGACATCGAGTCAAAGATTGAGCAGCTGGAAGCGTCGCTTAATGCGGCCATTGAGGCCGGCGATAGCGGGGTGATTGGCTATCAGCTGACCTACGACACAGCCGATATCAAAAAGATTTACGCCATGCGTAAAAAAGCGGTGGGCTTACTGGGCAAAAGTGATGGCCCGCAAAAGCCCATCGCTTTTGCCGAGGATACCGCTGTACCGCCCGCGAATCTGGCCGATTTTATTTTGGAATTTCGCGCGTTGCTGGACCGCCACGGCCTGCACTATGGCATGTTTGGCCATGTGGATGCCGGGGTGCTGCATGTGCGCCCGACGCTGGATTTATGCGACCCGGAACAAGAAGCCCTGATGCACCAAATCTCTGATGAAGTGGTGGCGCTGGTGGCCAAATATGGCGGCTTGATGTGGGGGGAGCACGGCAAAGGCTATCGCAGTGAATATGGCCCGGCCTTTTTTGGGGAGGTGCTATTTAGCGAACTGCGCAAAATTAAACATGCTTTTGACCCGTTTAACAAAATGAACCCGGGCAAGATCTGCACGCCGCTGGGCAGCGACGATGAACTGGTGAAGGTGTCAGATACCAAACGCGCCACCTATGACCGAACCATTCCAATCCAGTTTAAAGAAACTTTCAAGCCTGCCATGAATTGTAATGGCAACGGTTTATGTTTTAACTACGAGCCGACGTCGCCCATGTGTCCGTCGAGCAAAATTACCCAGGACCGGCGGCACAGCCCGAAAGGCCGCGCCGGTCTCATACGTGAGTGGTTGCGCTTGCTGGCGGCCCAGGGGATCGAGGATGCCCAGCTGCAGGCTAAACAATTTAAAACCTCCTGGCTCAGCCGCTGGCGCAACAGTCAGTCCGGCGAGGCTGATTTTTCTCATGAGGTATTTGAGGCCATGGAAGGGTGTCTGGCCTGTAAATCTTGCACCAGCCAGTGCCCCATCAATGTAGATGTGCCGGATTTTCGCGCACGCTTTTTATCCTTGTATTATCAGCGCTACGCCCGGCCAGCCAAAGATTTTCTGGTGGCCAATATCGAGCAAATGGCGCCGCGTATGGCGCGTTTCCCGCGCTTGATCAACGCAGTCTTGCGCCGCAGCTGGATGAACAAACTGCTGGAAAAAACCGTCGGTTATGTAGATACGCCGCTGCTGTCTGCACCTGCCTTGCCGCAGCGCCTGCCAACAGCAACCCGCACCTTTGACTTGGCCGAAATGCAAAATCTGTCTGTACAAGAGCGAGCGCGCCAAGTGCTGATTGTGCAGGATCCGTTTACCAGCTTTTATGATGCTCAGGTGGTGGCGGATTTTGCCGCGCTGATTGGTAAGCTGGGTTATACCCCGGTACTACTGCCATTTCACCCCAACGGCAAACCTGAGCATGTAAAAGGCTTTTTAGATAAGTTTGCCGTAACTGCGCAAAACACAGCCGATTTTTTAAATCAGGTGCACGCGCTGGGTATGCCAATGGTAGGCGTGGATGCGTCGCTGGTGCTGTGCTATCGCGATGAGTACACCAAAGCATTAGGCGCGCAGCGCGGCGAATTTTGTGTGCACACTGTGCATGAATGGCTGGCGCAGGTACCTGAAAGCGCCTTTGTGCCTGTAGCCGGGGCAGACAGCCGGTCGCTAGCTTTGTTTGCCCATTGCACCGAAAAAACCGCGTTGCCGGGTACAGAAAAAATCTGGCAGTCGTTGTTTGGCCGGTTGGGTGTAAAGATGGACATTGTGGCAGTGGGCTGTTGTGGTATGGCTGGTACCTACGGCCATGAAGCCAGTCAAAAAGACAAGTCACTGGGCATTTATAATTTGTCGTGGGAGCAGGCGGTAGGCCGCTATCCACCAGAAGAGGTCATGGCCACGGGTTATTCGTGCCGTAGCCAGGTCAAACGTATTGACGGCTTTAAACCCGCGCACCCGCTGCAGACGCTGCTCAGCTTGTTAGAGCAGGCACCAGCTAGTGCAGATGATTCACATCGGGCAGCTTAAATTGCGCCAGCGGGCAGCTCATGGGTTGGCGGGCAATGCCCGCTTCCATAAAAGCAGGGCCACTACAGGTGAAGCCTAAGCTTTCATGGTGACTGACACTGGTTAGGTCGCAATTCATAGTGAGGGTGGCAATATTCAGTGAGTGCGCCAGGGTGACCAGCGCACCAAACAACTGTTTATACACTTGCAGATTTCGGTAGCCCAATCGAATCGCTACACGGCCAATTTCGCCATTGAGGGTGAGGCGGGCGGTGGCTACGGCTTTTTGCTCGGCATTGCTAATAATGATGTGCACGGCATTTTTGTCTTCATCATCAAACTCGGCCTCGCGGGGCAATTGCCACTCCAGTACAAATACCTGTTCCCGCAGTTCAATCAACCGCTGACTGGCACTTTGCCAATCGACCTGTTCGATAAAAAACGCCATTGCCGTGCCCGCATTCATGGTGAAGCATCCTCTGCAAAAGAATTCGGCTTACACCAAGGAAGGTCCAACTAATTCCCAATAGCCCTTGTTTACAAGTTTAGCGAAAAGTTCAAAAATTGTACAGTTGTCATTGTGCTCGGCAATCAATGAGTTAGTTAACGGCGCACCCTCTAGGAGCGTTATCACCAACAAGGCATGTTCCTGAGGGGCACAAAACGCCTCTCCATTAACAAAAAACTGCAACGGATCGGTGTTGGCACTTAAAAACAGCGGTCGGCAGCCGGGGCTGCGAAGCACTTCAGCGCCCTGTGCGAGATGCTCTGCCAGGCTGGCCGCTGTTTCAATCTGATCTGGCGGATTATCCGGCAGGTGCTGCTCGCTGAGCATTCTGGCCAGGGTGCGTGGCCATTGTTCCGACTGCACGGTGGCCAGTAACAGTTGTGTCAGGCGGCCGATTTCGGCTTTGTCCAGTGCCGCTTTGGCTGCCGGGCGCTGGCGATGGGGATCGCTAAACCGGGTGCTGACCATATCAGGTTCTTCAAATATCGCCGGTAACACCTGCGCCAGTTGCTCCTGATCAGGCGCGCGAAAGCCCACTGAATACGTCATGCCAGCCTCGACGGTAACACCATCATGGGGCCAGCCCGGCGGAATATACAAAATATCACCCGGCTCAAGCACCACGTCCAGCACCGGTTCAAACGGCGCTACTTGTGCCAGTCCCGGGTGCGGGCTGACTTTATCATGCTCGCCGGGTTGGCCAACCTGCCAGTGGCGCCGGCCCTGGCCCTGTACCAAAAAGACATCGTAAGCATCCAGATGCGGGCCTACGCCGGCACCGGGCACCGCGTAGCTCACCATTAAATCGTCCATGCGCCAGTAGGGTAAAAATGCAAAGGCTTCCATCAGCTCGCTGGCGTCTGGCAAATACCGGTCAACGCCTTGGACCAGCAAGGTCCACTGGCCCTGGCAAACCTCATCAAAATCATCAAACGGGCCATGATGCAGTGCCCATTGCTTGTTTTGGTGGCTGATGATGCGGCTATCCACATCCGGGTCCTGGCTTAAGCCTGCCAGATCATGCTCATCCAGCAAATCGGCAAAACCGGGTAGCGCCTGGCGGATTACCAGCGGGCGTTGTTGCCAGTAATTGGCTAAAAAATCGGTAATATCAAGGCCGTGTAGTTGCACAAAGAAATCCTTGGTAGTTGCAATACGCGCAGTATACCTATTGTTACCCGGCAGGGGGCAAAAGAATCCAACTGCCCGCCGGGCCGGGCCTTACTGCCAGCGGTGCTTTGCCGGGGTTGGCGGACAACAGGCTGGCGGTAGTCGCACAAACCAGTGGCTGACCAGGCTGACTGGCCCGTTGCAGGCGGGCAGCAGTGATAACCGTCTGACCGTAAATATCTGCCGCCGGCGCACCGCGCGTAAAGTGGCGAGCGACTACCGGGCCACAAGCAATGCCAATGCGAATTTGCATGGCCGCCTTGGAAAAGCCCGGTAACGCGCTGACCACTTCCATAATCTGGCTGGCAAACAGGCAAAGCTGGCGGGCGCTTTGTTCGTCGCCGCTAGACGACCCGCTGGTGCTTAAACCAGCCAGCGCCATATATTCATCACCGTTGGTTTTGAGCGGTTGCACCTGGTGCTTACTGGCTAAGGCATTACAGCGCCGGTAGAACTCATGCAGCAATCGGGTACAAGCCAAATCGCCCAGGCGGGCATTGAGCTGGGTGTATTGATGCAAATCGGCGAATAGCACCATCGCGCGAGGCCAAGGGCACAAATATCCTGCGGATGAAAGGTATGGTGGTAAGCGTAGTGCAGAGTGAGGCTGTTGAATGGGAGGGGGATCACATTGGCGAGGCCGGGCAGCGCTCAGCCACGATGCCAGCCGGCGCAGCCAGCTATTCAGTTCGGATCGTAAAGTGGGTAGGGCAGGTAGCATTGTGCATTCCTTGCAGCCATAAAAAAAGGGTGTCCGCCGCAGGCACACACCCTTTTGTAACCGCTTGTCAGGGGCGGACTATTCAGGCCTTTAGCAGCTCGTCTACCAATCGGGTAGCATCGCCAATATACGTGGCCGGTGACAGTTGCTTCAACTCGTCTTTAGCACTGTTTGGCATATCCAGATCGTCAATGAAAGCCGCAATGGCTTCGGCATTGACTTTTTTGCCACGGGTCAGCTCTTTCAGTTTTTCATACGGCTTTTCGATGCCATAGCGGCGCATTACTGTCTGGATCGGCTCTGCCAACAGCTCCCAGTTGGCATCCAGTTCCTGGCGCAGGCTGGCTTCATTAACTTCCAGCTTGCTGATACCTTTGAGGCTGGCCTGATAGGCGATAACCGCATAGCCTACGCCAACACCCAGGTTACGCAGTACGGTAGAGTCCGTCAGATCGCGCTGCCAGCGCGAGATAGGTAGCTTGCTGGCCAGATGGTCAAAAATCGCATTAGCCAGGCCCAGGTTGCCTTCAGAGTTTTCAAAGTCAATGGGGTTAACTTTGTGCGGCATGGTGGACGAACCGATTTCGCCGGCTACGGTTTTTTGTTTGAAATGGCCCAGCGCAATATAGCCCCACACATCGCGATCAAAATCAATCAGGATGGTATTAAAGCGCGACACCGCATCAAACAGTTCAGCAATATAATCATGCGGCTCGATTTGAGTGGTAAAAGCATTCCAGCTTAAGCCCAAACCGGTCACAAACTGCTCAGACACCTCATGCCAGTCTACATTGGGATAAGCACTCAGATGGGCATTGTAGTTGCCCACCGCGCCGTTAATTTTACCCAGCAATGATACAGCAGCAATTTGCTCTCGCTGGCGGCGCAGACGCACAACTACATTGGCCATCTCTTTACCCATGGTGGTAGGCGAAGCTGGCTGTCCGTGGGTGCGGGCCATCATGGGCACACTGCGGTTTTCTTTGGCCAGGCGCGTGATTTCAGCGATGATTTTATCGCAGTAAGGCAACAAGACCTCTTCACGGGCAGCGCGTAGCATCAACCCGTGTGACAGATTGTTGATATCTTCTGAAGTACAGGCAAAGTGGATAAACTCGGTTACCGCCTGCAGTTCGCTGTTATCGGCCACCTGTTCTTTTAAAAAGTATTCCACGGCTTTCACGTCGTGGTTGGTGGTGCGCTCAATCTCTTTGATACGCTGAGCATCTTCCACGGAAAAATTGGCCACGATTGCGCCCAGGCGGGCGTTTGACTGCTCGCTAAAAGCCGGTACTTCGCTGATCTGGTCTTGCTGTGACAGCATTTGCAACCAGCGTACTTCTACCTCGACACGGTACTTAAGCAAACCGTATTCACTAAAAATACCGCGCAATGCTTCACTTTTGCTGGCATAACGTCCGTCGACCGGGGAAATAGCGGTTAACTGAGTCAGTTCCACCTTGATGCTCCTCAACTAGTAATTAACTTCAGTGCCTGACTAGCACTGTCTACAATACGTTTACGGTTAAACAAAATCTGACGGCGGCGACCACCCATCTGGCGCCACATCACCGCAGCTCGCACGCCGGCCAAAAGCAGCGCGCGTACACGCTGTTGATTAACCGGTTGGCGCAGATGATCCGGGTTGCCGGCCACCTGAATGCGCGGGGCCAGCGGGCTGACTACGTCCGAATAAATGCTGGCCAGTGAACCGACAATCTGCTGATTTTCAAAACTGACATGGGCCAGCTGACGCTGCACATGGGTAATGCGTTTGCCCAGCTCGGCCATGGCATCGGGCTTTTTCGCCAGCTTACGTTCCAGGCCCAGGATCCCAGCAATGTAGCGGGTTAGTTCAGTATCCTTGGTGGTGGATTTGTCCGACAACTGGGCCAGCAGCGTTTGGTAGCCGATTTTGACATTATTCAAACTGCCAAAGACCTGCTGTGCGCTATCCGGCTCGGTGACCAGAATACTGGATAAGCTGGCCTCGTAGGCATTTTCATCGACCCGACCATCGCGGGCCACCTGTTTGACCAGTGCAGCGGCCTGGCACACACCAGCCAGTGCCAGATAATTTTCAATAGATTCGTCGAGCATCAGCGAATATAACTCTCAATGATGGCGCCGCCCAGGCATACTTCATCTTGGTAAAACACCGCAGACTGTCCGGGTGTAACCGCTTTTTGCGGTTCATCAAACGTCACAGTCAGTTCATCATCACCACTGGGGGTGACCGTACAGAGGATATCTGCCTGGCGGTAGCGGGTTTTGACCGTAGCGCGGATAGGGCCGGTCAGTGGCTGACGGCTGACCCAATGGATCTGATTGGCCACCAGGCCAGTGGAATACAGGCGTGGATGGTCGGCGCCCTGGCCGACAATCAACACATTACGCGCCACATCTTTATCCACCACATACCAGGGGTCGTCACCAAATTCGGCCAGGCCGCCAATGTGCAAGCCTTTGCGCTGGCCCAGAGTGTGATACATCAGGCCCTCGTGGGTGCCGATGACCTGACCCTCGACGGTTTCGATATCGCCAGGCTGGGCCGGCAGATAGCGGGCCAGAAAATCTTTAAATTTGCGTTCGCCAATAAAACAAATGCCGGTAGAATCTTTTTTGTCGGCGGTGACCAGGCCTTGCTCTTCGGCAATTTCCCGCACCCGCGGCTTTTCTATATCGCCCACCGGGAACAGGGTTTTTGCAACATGCTGCGCACTTAAGGTGTACAAGAAGTAGCTTTGGTCTTTGTTGTTATCCAGACCACGCAACATCTGCCATTGGCCATCGTGCAGACGACGCTGTACATAGTGGCCGGTGGCAATAAAATCCGCGCCCAGATCTTCGGCGGCAAACTCTAAGAAGGCTTTGAATTTAATTTCTTTGTTGCACATGATATCCGGGTTAGGCGTACGCCCGGCTTTGTATTCAGCGAGAAAATACTCAAACACATTGTCCCAGTATTCCGCGGCAAAATTGATGGTGTGCAAATGGATGCCCAGTTTGTCGGCCACAGCCTGTGCGTCGGCTAAATCTTCGGCTGCCGCACAATATTCATCATCGTCATCTTCTTCCCAGTTTTTCATAAACAGGCCTTCTACCTGATAGCCCTGCTGTTTAAGCAGGTAGGCAGAAACGGATGAATCGACACCGCCGGACATCCCGACGATCACTTTTTGCTGGGCAGGGGTAGGTTCGGTCACCGGATTCTCTGTACTCATAATCTGTGTGTATTTGAAGGTCGCGGATTCTATCAAAATTTACCGTCTAAAGCACGGCTTTCACGTCTTCGGGTAGGTGGTGGCCGGCCTGGTGAATTTCAACCGGTTTACAAGGTAAATTGCAGGTAGTCACCATTGGCAATGCCGTCCAGCGTCCAGCTGCCCACCCGATAGCGGACCAGGCGCAGAGTAGGAAAGCCCACATGAGCGGTCATCCGCCGCACTTGCCGGTTACGCCCTTCACTGATGGTAATCTGAAGCCAGGAGGTAGGAATATGCTGACGAAAGCGTACCGGCGGATTGCGCGGCCATAACTCTGGCTCGGCCATGCGCTGGATCTTAGCCGGTGCGGTCATGCCATCTTTTAATTCGACGCCTTCGCATAGCCGCGCGATGGCTTCATCGGTCACCTCGCCCTCGACCTGGGCATAGTAGGTTTTGCTGGTTTTAGCTTTCGGGTTGGCCAGCTTGTGCTGCAGCTTGCCGTCATTGGTCAGTACCAGCAGGCCTTCGGAATCCCGGTCCAGCCTCCCGGCAGCGTACACCCCGGGAACATCGATAAAGTCTTTTAGTGTGGCGCGGCCTTCGCCGTCGGTAAACTGGGATAATACATTGAAAGGTTTATTAAATAACACCACCTGGGTGGGCGTTATGGCCATGGGGATCTCCTGATTGCTGCAAGGCACCTAGGATAACAAAATTTGACTAAGGGGGAGAAAAGCTAATGCTGAATACCGCAATAAAAGACAGTCAGGGAGTCTGGACAGCCAGGCTTACACCCGGGCCAAATGATCCGCCTGTGTGCGACAATGGTATGACTTGTAACTAAAATATTCGTCCCTATACTACTAGACGGCACGGATATCCCCGTGAGCGCGGCATGCTTTACCTATCTTCATGATTTTGCACACGCTATTTAGCAAATTGTGCGGCCGCTGCTCATATACGTTAAAAAAATTAAATGTGCCTGACGATGCATGGATAGACTGGCGGCAAGCGTTCGCCGGTTGTATGCAATCAACGGATTAATACGGTACTTTTACCGCAAACATTGAGGTATATAATGACCAAAGCCAAGTCGACGATCGTCTATACCAAAACTGACGAAGCGCCTATGCTGGCGACTTATTCTCTGCTTCCTATTATCGAAAAATTTGCCGGCGCGGCTGGTATCGATATTGAGCTGAGCGACATTTCTCTGGCCGCCCGCATTCTGGCAAATTTCTCCGATTACCTGAGCGAAGAGCAACAGGTGCCAGATGCTCTGGCAGAACTTGGCGAGCTGACGCAAGATCCTAACGCAAACATTATCAAGCTGCCAAATATCAGTGCTTCGATTCCGCAATTGCGTGCCACTATCAAAGAACTGCGTAGTCAGGGCTTTGAGGTTCCTGAATTCCCGAATGACCCGAAAAACGATGAAGAAAAAGCCATTCGTGAACGCTATGGCAAGGTGCTGGGCAGTGCGGTAAACCCGGTACTGCGTGAAGGTAACTCTGACCGTCGTGCGCCCAAAGCGGTGAAAAACTATGCCCGCAAATACCCGCATTCTATGGGTGAGTGGAGCCAGGCTTCACGTTCTCACGTTGCACACATGCGCGGCGGCGATTTTTTCTCTAGCGAAAAATCCATGACTATGGACCAGGACGGCCCGGTATCCATTGAATTCACCGACAAGCAGGGCAATAAAAAGACCTTAAAACCTAAGGTAGATCTGCTGGCCGGTGAAGTGATCGATGGCATGTTCATGAGCAAAAAAGCCCTGTGTGCCTTTTTTGAAGAACAAATTGAAGACGCCAAAAACAATAATGTGCTGTTTTCCCTGCACGTAAAAGCCACCATGATGAAGGTTTCGCACCCCATCGTGTTTGGCCACTGTGTCAAAGTGTTCTATAAAGAGCTGTTTGATAAGTACGGCGATTTGTTCGATGAGCTGGGTGTTAATCCGAATAACGGCCTGGGCAGTGTGTATGACAACATTGAAAGCCTGCCGGAATCACAACGCTCTGAGATCGAGCGTGATATCAACGCTTGCTATGGTAACCGCCCCCCAATTGCCATGGTCAATTCAGACAAAGGGATCTCAAACCTGCATGTCCCCAGCGATGTTATCGTCGATGCATCCATGCCGGCCATGATCCGTAATTCTGGACAAATGTGGGGACCGGATGGCAAGGCGCACGACACCAAGGCTGTAATCCCGGAGAGTACCTACGCCACCATCTACCAGGAAGTCATCAACTTCTGTAAAACTCATGGTGCGTTTGACCCAACCACTATGGGAACAGTGCCCAACGTAGGCCTGATGGCACAAAAAGCCGAAGAGTATGGTTCACACGACAAAACCTTTGAAGTGGAAGCCGATGGCACCGTGCAGATCGTGGACCAAAACGGCAAGGTTCTGATTGAGCACCAGGTAGAAGAAGGTGATATCTGGCGCATGTGCCAAACCAAAGATGCGCCTATCCAGGATTGGGTAAAATTGGCGGTGACCCGTGCGCGTCAATCTGGCATGCCAGCAGTGTTCTGGTTAGACGATGAACGTGCCCACGATGCACAGCTGATTGAAAAAGTGCAGCGCTATCTGGCCGAGCACGACACTAACGGCCTGGATATTCAAATCATGTCGCCGGTTCGCGCGATCCGTTATAGCATGGAACGGGCTATCCGCGGCCTGGACACCATCTCGGTGACTGGTAACGTACTGCGTGACTATCTGACCGACCTGTTCCCGATCCTGGAGCTAGGCACCAGTGCCAAGATGCTTTCTATCGTGCCGCTGATGGCCGGTGGTGGTCTGTATGAAACAGGCGCTGGTGGCTCTGCCCCTAAACATGTGCAGCAATTTGTCGAAGAAGGTCACCTGCGCTGGGACTCACTGGGCGAATTCTTAGCTCTGGCGGTATCACTGGAAGATGTGGCGCTGAAGCATGGCAATGAGCGCGCTAAGATCCTTGGACAGGCGCTGGATACAGCCACTGAAAATCTGCTGAATAACGGTAAATCACCGAAGCGTAAAGCCGGTGAACTGGACAACCGTGGCAGCCATGTGTGGCTGGCGCTGTACTGGGCACAGGAAGTCGCCAAGCAGACCACAGACAGCGAGCTGGCAGCACAGTTTAAAGATGTGGCTGAGCAGCTTGAAGCCAAGATGGACAAAATTTTGGAAGAAATTGACGCCACTCAGGGCAAGCCGCAGGATATTGGCGGTTACTACTACCCGGATGCAAAGAAAGTCTACAATGCCATGTCACCAAGCAAAACATTGCATGAAATTTTAGGCTAAATCATCACAAGTTGATGGCAAAAACCCGGCAAATGCCGGGTTTTTTTATGCTTGTACAGCGCAAATTAAAGGCAGGATAGGCTGCGTAACAAAGTCTTGTATAACAAGCAAGGCGGCGTAAATGCGTCAAATCTAGACTACATCAACGCAAATGGCAGCGGTTTAAATAAACTTAATAAAAACAGGGAGGGGAGTTTTGGCCATAAAAAAGGCCCTTGCCGGTGATGCCGGAAAAAGCCCTTTTGTGCTGAACGTACGTGGGTGTTAGCGTTCTGGCTCGTCCACCAGGCCAATGTTCTCAGCGTGCAGGCCTTTAGGACCCTGCTGCACATCAAACGTTACTTCCTGGCCCGCTTTCAACGAACGGTAACCTTCCATCTGGATAGTGGAATAGTGCGCGAATATGTCTTCACCGCCTTCTTGAGGCACAATGAATCCAAAACCCTTTGCGTTGTTAAACCACTTTACTTTACCAACCGCCATACTTCGACTTCCTCTTAATCCTTGAACTCACACAGTAATGCCCCCACAATAGCTTGTAGAGGCAAGGGCACTTTCATGCGTCACTTCATGAAGGTACATTCAAAACTGTAGATATTTTAACCACTCAATGTCAAGCGTAAATTGAAGAATTAATCTACGACAAAAAATTCTGCGTAATATACGCTTAAGCACTATCCTATTACTATGAGCAAAGACAACGCGATCAGTATTGAAAAAGAAAAACTACGAGATGCGCAGCGTAAAAAAACGCAGCCGCCGCCAATGTATAAAGTGTTGTTAAACAACGATGATTACACGCCGATGGACTTCGTGGTCGAAGTACTCATGCGATTTTTTAACTTGGATGCTGAGAAGGCCAATCAACTTATGCTGACCGTGCATTATCAGGGCAAAGCGATATGCGGCATCTTCACTGCCGAAATTGCTGAAACGAAAGTGATGCAGGTCAACCAATATGCACGTAAGAATCAACATCCGCTGATGTGCACAATGGAACAGGCGTAAGTATTCAACTGTAGGGGCGAGCAATATGTTGAACAAAGAATTAGAGCAAACGTTAAATGAAGCGTTCGTGTTTGCCAGAGAGCATCGGCACGAATTTATGACGGTTGAGCATTTGCTGCTGGCATTAATGGACAATTCATCAGCGCAGGAAGCCCTGAAAGCCTGTGGCGCCAACATCGACAACATCAAAAGCGAACTGATTGAGTTTGTTAAAGACACCACTCCCCTGATTCTGGAAGAGCAGATTGGTGAGCGCGAAACTCAGCCCACCCTGGGCTTCCAGCGAGTATTACAGCGAGCTGTGTTTCATGTGCAATCTTCTGGTAAAGACGAAGTTACCGGCGCCAATGTGCTGGTGGCAATTTTCAGTGAACAAGAGTCACAGGCGGTCTACATCCTGAAAAAGGCTGATGTCACCCGTCTTGATGTGGTGAATTTTATTTCCCACGGTGTCAGTAAAGCCGAAGATGAAGACGGTAGCGTCGGCAGCGATTCGGTGGAAGAAGCCGGTGAGGGTGAGGAAGGTGGCTCGGCGCTGAGTAAATATGCAACCGACCTGAACCGCCATGCCAAAGACGGCAAGATTGACCCGCTGATTGGCCGTGATGCTGAACTGGAGCGCACCATCCAAATCTTGTGCCGCCGGCGTAAAAATAATCCACTGCTGGTGGGTGAGGCCGGCGTAGGAAAAACTGCCATCGCAGAAGGCCTGGCTTATCGAATCGTCAATGATGATGTGCCTGAGGTGATTGCCGAAAGCACTGTTTACTCACTGGATTTGGGCGGCTTGCTGGCCGGAACCAAATACCGGGGTGATTTTGAAAAACGCTTAAAAGCGATTTTGAAAGAATTGAGCCGTGACGAGCATGCGATTTTATTCATCGATGAGATCCATACCATCATCGGTGCTGGTGCCGCATCTGGTGGGGTGATGGATGCCTCGAACCTGCTTAAACCTAAGTTGAGCAGTGGTGAATTGCGGTGTATTGGTTCCACCACCTTTCAGGAATATCAGAGCATTTTTGAAAAAGATCGCGCTTTGGCGCGTCGTTTCCAGAAAGTGGATGTGACTGAGCCAAGTGTCAGTGATACCACCAAGATCCTGTTGGGCCTGAAAAACCGGTATGAAGAGCACCACAGCGTACGGTTCACGCAAAAAGCGTTGCAGGCGGCTGCTGAGCTGTCTGCCAAGTACATCAATGAACGGCATTTGCCGGATAAAGCCATTGATGTGATGGATGAAGCCGGTGCCAGCCAGCGCTTGTTGCCACAGTCTAAGCGTAAAAAAACCATCAATGTGCAGGATATTGAACAGATCATCGCCAAGATGGCGCGGATCCCGGAAAAATCAGTCTCTGCTTCAGATAAAGAGATCCTGAAAAATCTGAATCGCGACCTGAAAATGATGGTATTCGGCCAGGATCAGGCGATTGAGTCGCTCACCGATGCCATTCACTTGTCGCGCTCCGGGCTGGGCAGTGAAGAAAAACCTATTGGCAGCTTTATGTTTGCCGGCCCTACCGGGGTAGGTAAAACTGAGGTTACCCAACAGCTGGCCAAAATAATGGGTGTGGAGCTGGTGCGCTTTGACATGTCAGAGTACATGGAGCGCCACGCAGTGAGCCGCCTGATTGGCGCACCTCCTGGCTACGTGGGTTTTGATCAGGGTGGGTTGCTGACCGACGCGGTGATCAAAAACCCCTATTCGGTAGTGCTGCTGGATGAAATTGAAAAAGCTCATAGCGACATCTACAACATTTTGTTGCAGGTGATGGACCATGGCACCCTGACTGATAACAATGGCCGCAAGGTAGACTTCCGCAATGTGGTGCTGGTGATGACCACCAACGCCGGTGTGCAGGAAACAGTTCGCAAGTCTATTGGCTTTAAACAACAGGATCATAGCCACGATGCGCTAAGTGAAATCAACAAGGTGTTTTCGCCGGAGTTTCGTAACCGCTTAGATGCCATCATCTGGTTTAACCATCTGGAAAGCGATGTCATCTTGCAGGTCGTGGATAAGTTCATCATCGAACTGCAGGCGCAGCTGGATGTGAAAGGGGTATCACTGGAAGTGACCGCAGAAGCGCGTGCGTACCTGGCTGAGAAAGGTTATGACCGCTCGATGGGGGCACGGCCCATGGCACGTTTGATCAAAGATGAGATCAAGAAAGAACTGGCTAATGAATTATTATTTGGTGAGTTAAGCAAAGGCGGTAACGTAAAAGTGACGCTGGAGAATAACAAGCTGACGTTTCAGTTCTCCGGGGTCGAATCGCAAAGTGAAGAAGCTGAGTCCAATTAATCGAGCAAGGCCGAGTCCGGTGCCCGTGCAAATATTGCCGGGCTCGGGTTCTTGCCAAACCAAACCATAAAAAACCCGGCTAATAGCCGGGTTTTTTTATTAAGATTCTTACTTACTGATATTATCTTGCGCGATACACAATACGGCCTTTAGTCAGGTCGTAAGGTGTCATCTCAACCGTGACTTTGTCACCGGTCAGAATACGGATATAGTTTTTGCGCATTTTTCCAGAGATATGCGCTGTTACCACGTGACCATTTTCCAGTTCTACGCGGAACATTGTGTTAGGAAGGGTATCAAGTACCACACCTTCCATTTCAATAGAATCTTCTTTTGCCATGTATAGCAGTTACCTCAGTAAGTCAATTTTTGCCGCGCAGACCTTAACCAATCTACCCGGCTATGTAAAGGTTAAACATTAACTTTTATCGAAACGTAGCCATTCGTTCTTACAAAATCGCTCATTTGGATAAAATTTACTTTTATAGTTCATTTTGTTGCAGCCGTCTATTTGATAACCCAGATAAACATAGGGCTTACCATTTCTCTGCGCATGGGCGATTTGCTGCAATATCATCCAGGTACCCAGTGACAGGTGATGCAACTCGGGCGCATAAAAGGTGTACAAGGCAGAATAAGCCTGATGCAGCTCACCGCTGTCAATATCATCGGTGACCGCCACCGCAACCAGCGTATCGCCGGCGTAGGCTTCGATAAACACCGGCGGCTTCCAGGCACAGCAGACAAAACTATCAAACTGCCGACGACTAGGCGGATACATTGTACCATCCGAGTGGCGGTTTGTAATATAGCGTTCATACAAGGGGTAATATTCGTCGCTAGGCTGGGTGGCCAGAACCGAATGCAAATGCTGATTACGGCTCAAAATACGTTTTTGACTACGTGATGGGGAAAATTCATCCACCAGAATACGAATGGACTGGCAGGCCTGACATTGTGGGCAATGAGGCCGATAGATTTGTTCACCGCTGCGCCGAAAACCGGCCTGGACCAGCTGGCCGTATCGCCAGGCATAATTTTGGTCCTGCTCGGCAAACACTAGCAGTTGTTCATGTTCACCGGGCAGATAGCTACAATCAAAGGTCTGAGTAATACCAAATTTCATGGCGTGATAACCTGCTGCTGCCAACATTGGCGATAAGCCGACAATATAGCGCCCTGGCTATCCAGCGTCTGATTATGTTGCCGCAAGCGGGCGATAAATTCTGACCGGCTGACGGTAACAGCGCCTAAACTGGCCAAATGGTCGGTGGGCATCTGGCAATCAATAAAAGCAAGCTGATGCTGTTGCATGTGCTTTACCAGCGCGTACATAGCAAGCTTAGACGTATTTGGCGCTTTATGAAACATCGACTCGCCACAAAATATTTCGCCCACAGCCACGCCATACAGGCCGCCCTGAAGGGTTTGACTGTCATCCCATACCTCCACCGAATGGGCCAGGCCAAAGCGGTGTAAGGCTTTATAGGCATCCAGCATTTGAGCGGTTATCCAGGTGGCACTGCTTTCCTCAGCTTCCTCGCCGGCGCTGCGCACCATCCGCGGGCTGGTTGCGCAGGCTTCTATGACTACATCAAATGCCCGATTCACAGTTACCTGATAGTGCTGGCGTCGCACCAGCTTGGCCAGGCTTTTTGAACAGTGAAATTCATCCAGGTTAATGATGGCGCGCGGATCCGGGGACCACCACAGCAAGGGCTCACCCTCGCTAAACCAGGGAAAAATGCCCTTACTGTATGCTGACAACAATCGCGCCGGGGTCAGTGAGCCACCAAAGGCAAGCAGGCCATTGGGGTCGTCCAGCGCTTCAGTAACGGGCGGAAAAGGGGTGTGTTCTGTCAGGTAGGGCAGTTCAATCATAATGGCAAATAGCGCGCGTTCAATGTCGAATAGCTGTGTTTCCTCAATGATACTGTAATACGCACCAAAGACGCATCCGTGGCAACGATTTTTTCTAGTGGGTGGCCTGCTACCAGCTGGTGAATAACATCGGCGGAAAGAAAGGATCTATAAAAGGTTGGATAAAAGGGAAGCTAATCAGAGCAGATGATCTGGATGGGTGTCCATTTTGGGGTGGGTGTCCAGTTTGGGTTGGGTGTCCAGTTTGGGTGGGTGTCCTGTTTGGGGTGGGTGTCCTGTTTGAAGTGGGTGTCCTGTTTGGGGTGGGGGTCCTGTTTGGGGGGGGGCCAGTTTGAGGTGGGTGTCCAGTTTGGATTGGGTGTCCAGGTTGCCTGGCGGGGAATGGCTGCGGGCAAAAAAAACGGTGAGCCAGGCTCACCGTTTTTTTATTACACGAAAGTACTTACCACTGGTCGGCGTGGGCACCGTCGAGGTATTTTTCAGCATCCAGCGCAGCCATACAGCCAGTGCCGGCTGAAGTGATTGCCTGGCGGTAAACGTGGTCGCTGACGTCGCCGGCGGCGAACACACCTTCCACCGATGTTTGGGTGGCGTTACCCTGCAAGCCGCTGTTAACTACAATGTAGCCATCGCGCATTTCCAATTGGCCAGAGAAAATATCGGTGTTGGGCTTATGGCCGATGGCGATAAACAAGCCCATTACATCCAGTTCTTCTTTGGCATCGCTTTGGGTGTCGGCGATACGGATCTTAGTGACCCCCATCTCGTCGCCCAGCACTTCATCTAATGTGCGGTTCAGGTGAAGTACAACGTTGCCGTTTTCGGCTTTATCGCGCAGGCGCTGTTCCAGAATCTTTTCAGAGCGGAACGAATCACGACGGTGAATAACGTGCACCTCGGAGGCGATATTGGACAGATACAGCGCCTCTTCGACTGCTGTATTGCCGCCGCCGACAACCGCAACTTTCTGATTGCGATAGAAAAAGCCATCGCATGTTGCACAAGCCGATACGCCTTTGCCTTTAAAGGCTTCTTCAGACTCCAGGCCCAGATATTTAGCTGAAGCACCGGTGGCGATGATTAATGCATCGCAGGTATACGTCCCGGAATCGCCGTACAGGGTATAAGGACGCTTGCTCAGGTCAGTTTTGTTGATATGGTCAAACACGATTTCAGTGTTGAATTTTTCCGCGTGCTTTTGCATGCGGACCATCAGATCCGGGCCGGTCAGGCCTTCAGGATCGCCAGGCCAGTTTTCGACTTCGGTCGTGGTGGTCAACTGGCCGCCTTGCTGAATACCGGTTACCAAAACCGGATTGAGGTTTGCCCGAGCTGCATATACAGCAGCGGAATAACCTGCGGGGCCTGACCCCAAAATCATAAGGCGAACGTGTCTGGTCTCTGCCATTTTTATCTCCAATCAAAACCTGCTTAACAGGCTGAAAAATCTGTGACTGTGTTTATTTGGGCAAAATTTTTACATTCAATAGGAAGGGATGCAATGAGCCGCTTACATGAACATTTTTTCAATGGGGTTGCATCAGGGATTGAGCTATACTCTGACCAAAGGGGTATTATAAGAAAAGATTGCTGTTGTGACAGTCCTATTTGGCAGTGGCATGATTTTTTGTGGTTTTGATACCCAGCACAAGAGGTGAGTTATGTCACAATCTGTTCTGACATTATTCCGTGACGGGCAGCACTACATGCGTACCTGGCCGGTTAAAAAAGAATTATTTCCCCATTTTCCTGAGTGCCGGGTGATTAGCGCTACTCGCTTTGCCATTGCCACCATGCCGCCCGCGGCACTGGTCAGTTGTGCCATGCTGCTCAACACCCTGGGCATGGAGTACTTGCCGCAAACCATCGCCATCGGTGCATTTTTTCTAAGTTTACCCCTGCAGGGGCTGCTATGGCTAGGGCATCGTGCCAACCAGACTTTACCGCCGGCGTTGAAAAACTGGTACATGGAAATTCATGCCAGAATGCAGCAGGAAGGTTGTAAAGTGCAGCAACGCACCAGCCAGCCAAAATATCAGGAACTGGCTGCGTTACTCAAAGCCGCTTTTGACCAGCTGGACCGTGTGTTTACCCGCAGTTGGTTCGACTAGTCTTTTGTAATATAGGCAGATTGCCACTTTAATTTTTCGTAATCTGCCACGCCCTCACTCTCTTCAAGACTCAGCTAATGTTTACATAGTCTGACATAGTCAGCGGCCATTTTAGGCGGTAACCAATCAGATCTATGTAGCCTGTGGGCAGCGCTGCAACACTGACTTACAGCGCCGGCACTGATATTGCTGCTGTAGCCTGACCACTTTATTGTGGCGTCGCGCCGTCAATTCTACTGGGCCACACTGACACCTGTAGCGAAAAGTTTTTAGCGCCAGAGGCTCAAGGTCAAAATTGTGCGTAGTATCAGGGCGCACGCCAAAAATATGCTGCATCACCCATTGCCATTGCCGCCCATGGGGTGGAACCCGCCCATAATATTGATGCACTACAATATGGCTTACCTCGTGTGGTAATACCTCATCAAAAAATGCATCCCGATTGTGACAAAACAAGACCGGGTTAAGATTGATACGATTGGCTGTGAGGTTGGCAGTACCGGCATTTTTACCCGACCGGCGCCAGGTAAGCTGAGGCAGTAAAAAGGCGCTGTTAAGCGCCTCCTCTGCCTGGGCAAATAATGTCTGCATGCGCTCGCGCATGAGCAGTTGGTCAGCCTGGCTGACCAACTGTTGTTTACCTAGTGCACTTCGCATTGCAGGCACAGGACATACACGCCCATGGGATCATTGAGCTGGCGAATGCCCTGGTACTGGCTGACCAGGTCTTTAACCATGCTCATCAGCGGGCTGTTGCTGCCACCAAATTCCATTTTGATACCCCAGGCTACGGCCTGGCCAAAGAATTCACGCCAGAACAGCTCTTGTGGACTTAATTTGTGCTTTTCATAGTAGCTGTCATATTTTTCCAGCCCGGCCAGGTCTGCAGCGGCATCAATAGCAGCATCTAAATCGCCCAGTTCATCCACCAGACCCAGCTCTTTGGCTTTGCTGCCGATCCATACCCGGCCCTGAGCAATTTCATCCACCTTGGCAGCGCTCATGCCACGATTTTCGCCTACCATATTGATGAACCGCTGATAGCTGCTTTCCACATTGCGCTGCAAAATATCTCCAAAGCGCGGGTCCAGTTCACGGGTAGGGGACAAGCCGGCAATCTCGGTGGATGCTACTCCATCGCTGGCCACCCCGATATAATCCAGAGAATTTTCATAGGTCATAAACATACCAAATACGCCGATGGAGCCAGTGATGGTGCTGGGTGAGGCATAAATTTTGTCAGCCGGGGCCGAGATCCAGTAGCCACCAGAGGCTGCGTAGGTCGACATTGAGGCTACCACCGGCTTACCCGCCGCCTGCAATTCCAATACTTCCTGGCGGATCACTTCAGAGGCAAACGATGAACCTCCCGGTGAGTCAACCTGCAATACCACTGCTTTGACATCCGGGTTCATGCGGGCCTGACGTAGCAGACGCGCTGTGCTGTCACCGCCGATGGTGCCAGGCTTTTGTTCGCCATCCAGAATCTGGCCTTTGGCTACTACTATAGCCACCTGGTCGCCATTAGAGGTACGTTCAGGCAGAGGTGGGTTGATGACCTTCATGTAAGTATTAAAAGTTGTCAGATTAACGCCTAGTTCTGAATCATCCCGGCCTACCAGCTCCGCCAGTTCCTCGCGGATATCAGTCCGGGTTTTCAGTGCATCCACCCAGCCGTTGGCCAATGCGTAGTGGGCAAAATCACCGTCAGCAGCATTGAACTTTTCCACCAGGGTATCAAGATCTTCATCAAAGCGGCTCATAGGAATGCCGCGGGCGGCTGCCACATCCTGCTTATACTGCTGCCAGTAGGCATCGAGCCACTCGCGGTTAGCTTCTTTGGCTGCATCAGACATATCGTTGCGTAAAAATGGTTCTACCGCAGACTTGTAGGTGCCGACCCGGAAGATATGCGTGGTAATTTTGAGTTTTTCCAGCATGTCTTTGAAGTACAAACCATATCGGCCATACCCTTCCAGCAGCAGCGCACCCATCGGGTTTAAATAGATATGGTCTGCATGGGCGGCAAGATAGTATTGGTTCTGACCAAAATAATCACCCACCGCATACACCGGCTTCCCCGAGGTTTTAAAATCCGCGATGGCTTCGCTAACCTGGCGCAATTTGTCCAGACCGCCGCCTTCGAATTCAGAAAAGTCCAGTACCAGCGCCTGTAGGCGATTGTCTTCTTTGGCATTACGCAGCACTTTTTCCACATCGCGCACCAGAATTTCCGGATTTTCCGGTTCATCACCAAAGGCTTCCTGCATAAATTGTTCAAACGGATCCACCGCTTCTTTTTCAATTACCAGCCGGCCTTTGAGGTTCATGTATAAGGCACTGCCAGGCTTGACCGTGATCGGATCTTTGTCCGCGGTCAGACCAATAATGATAACCACCAGTAAAAAGATGAAAATGATGTTGAAAAAAAGCTTTCTACAAAAATTCAGGACCGTCCAAAGCCCTACAAATAACGACTTCGTCCAGCTTCCATTTGCTGCCATAACTTATACTACCTCTAGATGATATGTACTCAATGGTATCGAAACTCCCCTGAATCGCTACCTTAAATTGTAATGAAGTGTAACCAGCCCACAACTGTACCATTGGCCGGGTTGGGGGAATACCTCCCCGGCAGGGTTAATTTACTGTTTTACTTATTGATTTGTCAGGCCAGCCAGGCTAAATGAAAGATTATTCATGGTGGCCAGTTCTTATTAAAAAACACGGCAGGAATTATCATGGCTATCTTTCGTACCGCATACCAGCGGTTTGTGCACTCAGCAGAGGCACTGACCTTTTTTCCATTACTTGCCATTCGACTGTATCTGGCCCCAGTAATGATACAGGCAGGCTGGACAAAACTGATCAGTTTTGCTGACACCGCTGCCTGGTTTGGTAATCCTGACTGGGGATTGGGCTTACCGTTTCCTGCGTTGTTGGCTGCTCTGGCTATCGGGGCTGAGCTTGTCGGTGGGATATTGATTCTGGTGGGGCTGCTGACCCGGCTGGCTGCTATACCGCTGCTGGCGACCATGGGGATCGCAATGGGGATAGTGCACTGGCAGCACGGTTGGCCGGCCATTGCCGATGCCTCATCATGGCTGGCAGATGGGACGCTGCTGTACAACGAAGCGGTAATGGCTGCACCAGAAAAACTCAAGGCAGCAAACGCAATATTGGCCGAACACGGGTATATTGACTGGCTCACTGCCAGTGGCAAATTTGTGATTTTAAACAATGGGATTGAATTTGCCGCGACCTATTTTGTGATGTTGCTGGTGCTGCTCTGTCAGGGCGGCGGGCGGTTTGTCAGCATCGATTATTTTTTGGCGCGCGCACGTCGCGAATAATGCTGGTCTTTTGCAGCGAGGATTCGTAGGATCGCAGCGTTTACCTGATTTAATGGAGTCATTGATGGATGCGTTAGCGCTGTTACTCAATCGCCGGTCCCAACCCCGCGTTACTGCGCCGGCCCCAGGCGGCGAAGCCTTAGAGAATATCAAACAGGCGGCACTGCGTGCCCCGGACCACGCTGCACTGACCCCTTGGCAGTTTATTGTCTGCGAAGGGGAAGGGCTGGAGCGCTTAGGTGCCATTTTCGAACAATCCGCCATACAAAATGATCTAAGCGAAAAAGAAATTGAACGGGCGCCGCAACTGCCATTACGCGCCCCCATGGTGATAGTGGCTATCGCCAAATACAGTGAGCACCCAAAAGTGCCACGCGAAGAACAAATTGCCTCCACTGCGTGTGCGGTAATGGCAATGCAGATGGCGGCCATTGCCCAGGGTTTCAACGGCATCTGGCGTACCGGGGCCTATGCCCACTGCGACTATGTAAAAAGTCAGCTTGAATTAGCTGACAACGATGAGCTGGTGGGCTTTTTATATCTGGGCACGCCAACCATGGATACACCGCAAGCCCCGACCCGTGACAGCAGCAGCTATTTTTCGCATTGGCGGTAGGCTCTTGCGCGGGTTGCTTTGTTGCTTGGCAGCTAATCGGTTAAGACTGCTTTTTCCGCCCGGCGCTTAAGCGCCGGGCGGAAAGGGCATCAAAGCCGGCTACAGCAGCGATACCAGTTCGGTAAGCGTCTTTATCTGATAATCCGGTGCGATTGCCAGCGGGTATAGCACCTTGCCCTGGCGTTGTATAAATGCAGCCTGCAAACCCGCAGCCTTGGCGCCGGCAATGTCCCACCCGTGCGCGGCAACCAGCAAAGCCTCACCAGGCTCCACACTAGCTTTTTCTAAGGCCCACTGGTATGTACGCGGGTCCGGCTTGTAGTGGCTGATATCTTCTACACTGTAGCGGTCATCGAATAAATCGAGCATAGCGGCGTTGTCAAACTGTGTCTTTACCCCTTGATTTGATGAGTTTGTCAGGCTGATGAGCCGGCAGCCTGCTTGTTTTAAGTGTTTTAAGTGTTTTAAGCCGGCTTTTACGTCCGGATGCGGTGGCAAACTTCTTAACGGGGTGACAATGACCTCGCGTGCGGCTGCTTCGCTACGCGCAATGTTGTTTGCCTTGGCTACCATCAGCAGTGACGCGACCCCAATCTCACCAAAGGTATGAAAGCGGCCGGTGACATTATCTACCAGTGAATGGTGCAGCATGGTGGAAAACTACAAGCTCATCAGGTCATCGCGCCCACCTAGCGCGTCAGCAACGGACTTACGTATGGCATTAAGATCAAGCAGCGTCTCGTTGACATCAAAAAATATTACTTTGGGTTTTTCTGCAGACCATACCGGGCTTATGCAGAGTGGGAAAACAATAAGAATACGGGTTAATAATTTCATTGAAGTTCCTGATTGAGAGGGTTGGCGTGAACAGTTGTTCAAAGTGCATCCTCACTTAATACCAGGCCGATGTAGAGTGACTCTCCGCAGCTAACGGGCGTTCATCGAAACATGAACTGAGTATGTGCGATTTATAACACTTAAGATAACGTTCACAACAATAGCGGTTTTACGTCGCCATTCCTATTTATTGCTAAAAACTACTCGGCAGCGCTGCTGCCGAATGCGCTTCGCGCAGGTTGTGCAAGGCACGATGTATGTCGCGGCCAGGCTCGGCCTGATTGGCGCTTGAGCGAATTCGAAGCAGAAGTTGTTCAAAGGGATGTGACAATGAAATTTGAGGTCGGCTTATTGATTACCGGGCTCAATATAAAATTAACATAAGCACGCGGGGCAGAAACAAAAAACCGGCAGCAGGGAAGCCCTGCTACCGGTTATATACTGCGTATTGCTTAAGCGCTAAATAAAATTAGTCGACCTTCACAATCTTCATCGCATTAGTGGCGCCGATTTTTTCCATTTCATCGCCATAGGTCATGACTACGGTATCTCCCGGGGCCACTTGTCCAAGCGCTTTAAGGGCTTCCATCACATCTTGTTTCAGCTGACCTGGCCCGCTATTTTGCGAGTCAAAATACACCGGCTTCACACCACGGAACAATGCCATCATGTTCAATGTGCCCTGATGGCGTGACAACGCAATGATCGGCAGGGTAGTGGTCATGCGTGACATCAGTTTAGGCGTGTTGCCACTTTCGGTCAGAGCGATGATGGCACGAACACTTGGTAAATGGTTGGCAGCATACACTGCTGAGAGCGCAATGGTTTCGCTTACGGTAGAAAACACATCATCCATGCGATGCTTGGACAGCTTTACACTGGGATGCGTTTCAGCGCCTTCGCACACCCGCGCCATGGCTTGCACAGTTTCGACCGGGTAGCTACCTGCGGCGGTTTCAGCCGACAGCATCACCGCATCGGTGCCGTCCAATACCGCATTGGCCACATCCATCACCTCCGCGCGGGTTGGCATCGGGCTGTTGATCATCGATTCCATCATTTGGGTGGCGGTAATAACCACTTTGTTCAGCTGGCGAGAACGAGAGATGAGTTTTTTCTGTTTACCCACCAGTTCGGCATCACCAATCTCTACCCCTAAATCACCACGCGCCACCATCACTGCATCTGAGGCAGAGATAATATCGTCGATGGCTTCATCGGTGGCTACGGCTTCCGCACGCTCTACCTTGGCACAGATCTGCGCATAACATCCGGCTTGATGAGCCAGCTCACGGGCATAGTTCAAGTCGGCACCACAGCGAGGAAAAGAGACCGCCAAATAATCTACGCCAATCTTGGCGGCGGTTTTGATATCTTCTTTGTCTTTCTCGGTCAGCGCCTCGGCTGACAAACCGCCGCCCTGGCGATTAATACCCTTGTTGTTCGACAAGGTGCCACCTACAGTCACTTCAGTGCGTACCTTGCGGCCCTCCACTCCGGTGACTTTCAGCTGAATGCGGCCATCGTCCAGTAGCAGAATATCGCCAGTGCTGACATCGTCTGGTAGAGCTTTGTAGTCGATACCGACCATGGTGCTATCGCCGCTGTCACGATCCAGTTCGGCATCTAATGTAAAGGCTGCGCCAGGCTGAAGATTCACCGCGCCTTCTTTGAAGCGGGCTACACGGATTTTCGGGCCTTGTAGGTCACCCAGAATAGCCACGTATTTACCGAGGTTGGCTGCGGCTTTGCGCACGCGCTCAGCGCGTTCAATATGGTCTTGTGCCTGACCATGAGAGAAATTCATGCGTACAACATTGGCACCCGCTGCAATAATGGCTTCAATTTTTTCTAATGAATCAGTTGCCGGGCCTAGGGTGGCAAGGATTTTGGTTCTTCTGCTCATAGTGTTATCAGTCGCTTGGTTTCTTTGATTGATGAAAGACGAGCGTGATCCTACCGCAACAGCGGCCAAATGTCGTCTTTGTGTAATCACTTTCCGTAATTTTATTACAGAATACTAGATGAATTTTGCAAAAAAGTGAATTGCGATACGCAATTTGTCAGACAACGCGTACCAGTTTAAATTCCATTGCAATTTCGCCCAGGCAGGGCGGGTGCAGAATTAATACAAGAAAGATGAGAAAGATCGAGCTGGCGGCCGGGCGACCGCCTGATTATTGCAGATGATTGTTAATCACGCTTTTCGAAGCGAGAATTACGCAGGGTATCTTTAACCCGCTTTAAGTTTTCGCGGAATTTATTGCCGCGACGCAGTGTAAATCCGGTGGCCAGCACATCTACCAGGGTCAGCTGGGCAATCCGTGACGCCATCGGCATATACATGTCGGTATCTTCAGGCACTTCTAGCGAGATGACATAGCTGCATTCATTAGCCAGCGGGCTGTCGGCCGAGGTGATACCCACCACAGTGGCATCGTTCTCACGCGCAATCTGGGCAATTTCTACCAAACTTTTGGTGCGGCCGGTGTGCGAAAACAGCACCACCACATCACCATCAGTGGAATTCATGCAACTCATGCGTTGCATCAGGATGTCTTCAAAATACACCACCGGCACATTAAAGCGGAAAAACTTATTCAATGCATCGTGTGCTACAGAAGCCGAAGCGCCCAACCCAAAAAAAGATATTTTTTGTGCCTGAGTCAGTAAATCCACAACGCGATTCACCACGTTTATGTCTAAGGACTGGCGGGCGACTTCCAGAGATGCCATGGTGGATTCAAATATTTTGTTGGTATATTCCTCAGGGCTGTCGCTTTCATCCACATGACGGTTTACATACGGGGTACCGTTTGCAAGGCTTTGCGCCAGATGTAATTTGAAATCCGGAAACCCTTTGGTATCCAGGCGCCGGCAGAAGCGGTTTACTGTGGGTTCACTGACATCAGACATTTTCGCCAGGGTAGCAATGCTGGAGTGGATCGCGGTTTGCGGGCTGGCCAGAATTACGTCTGCCACCTTGCGTTCGGATTTACTAAATGCAGCTTTGCTCTGGGTAATTTTTTCGAGAATATTCATACGGCTTTATGTCTTAAATATAGAATCCGGACCCTGTGTTCTAAGCATCTATACTACTTGATGTGTTGCTCGTGACAAGGAAAATGTAATTTTTTAACAACATGGTGACTGACACACAGCGCAAAGAACGATGAACAGGCTTTGCTCATATAGACTGAAGCGAAGTTGTAATTTTACTACATTTGGTGTTAACTATGAGTAATACCATCAGGGAGGGCAGCCAACTGGATGCTGTGTTCCCGTTATCATGAAAAGGTCGACAATATGGTAATGGATAATTCGTTTGAACCCTGTGACTTTGTACTGTTTGGTACCATGGGGGATTTGTCACGACGCAAATTACTGCCGTCTTTGTATCAGTTGGAAAAAGCCGAGCTGATCCACCCTGACACCACCATCATCGGAGTGGCTCGTCAGGAAATGACCAGAGAAGAATACATCGCAGAAGTCAAAGCTAATATTGAAAAATTTAGCGAAAAGGCCATGTGCCAGGCAACCTGGGACCGTTTGGCCAGCCGCCTGCACTATATCTGCATCGACATGAAAGATGTCGACAGCTACAAAGCCCTGGATACCGCGGTTGATCCGACCCGGGTGATGGTGTGCTATCTGGCCACCCCGCCAGCCATATACGGCGATATCTGCCGCGGCCTGCACGGCTGCGATATCATCGACAGCAGTGTGCGTGTGGTGTTGGAAAAACCCATTGGTCACGATCTGGATTCTTCCAAAGTGATTAATGATGAAGTATCTGAGTATTTTAACGAATCACAGATTTACCGCATTGACCATTATCTGGGTAAAGAAACGGTACTTAACCTGATTGCCCTGCGTTTTGCCAATTCCATCTTTGCCACCAACTGGGATCACAACTGTATCGATCATGTACAGATCAGTGTGGCCGAATCGGTGGGCATTGAGGGCCGCTGGGGCTATTTTGATGACGCCGGCCAGATGCGGGATATGGTGCAAAACCATCTGCTGCAGATTTTGAGCCTGGTGGCCATGGAGCCGCCAACTACACTGGATGCCGACAGCATCCGCGATGAAAAACTTAAAGTTTTAAAAGCACTGCGCCCCATCAATGCCACCAATGTAAATGAAGTGACGGTGCGCGGGCAGTACACTTCCGGGTTTGTGAAAGGGCAGGAAGTGCCCGGGTATCTGGAAGAAGATGATGCCAACACCCGCAGTAAGACCGAAACCTTTGTGGCTATCAAAGCGGAAATCGATAATTGGCGCTGGGCCGGCGTGCCATTTTATCTGCGCACCGGTAAGCGGATGCCCACCAAGGTGTCAGAAGTGGTTATTTACTTTAAGCGTCAGCCTCACAATTTGTTTGGCGACAGCTTTAACAGCCTGCCACCCAATAAATTGGTGATCCGCCTGCAGCCGGATGAGGGTGTTGAAATCACCGTGATGAACAAGGTGCCCGGCCTGACCAGTTCTGGCTCAATGGACCTGCAAAAATCCAAACTTGATTTAAGCTTTTCAGAAGCCTTTTCTGAAGATCGTATTCCGGATGCCTACGAAAAACTGTTACTAGAGGTGATGCTGGGCAACCAGGCGCTGTTTGTGCGCCGCGATGAGGTGGAACAGGCCTGGCACTGGGTCGACTCCATTTTAGATGCCTGGAAACATTCCGCCGAGCCGCCAGAGCCTTATCAGGCCGGCACCTGGGGACCGGTTGCGTCCATTGGCCTGTTGGCCCGCGAAAACCGCAGCTGGTATGAAAGCAAACTGACAAAGAAGAAATAATATGGCACTGACACAGAAGCATTTCGACACACCTGAAGCGCTCACTGAGCAGTTTGCGCAGCAGCTCACCGAGATTCTGCGCGAAGGGATCGCTACCCGCGGTCGCGCCAGTTTGGTGGTCAGCGGTGGTCGCACGCCGGTTGGCTTATTCCAAACGCTGAGCCAGGTAGACCTGGACTGGGCCAAGGTGGATATTACCCTGGCCGATGAACGCTGGGTGAATGAAGACGATGAGGCCAGCAATACCCGTCTGGTACATGAACATCTGTTGCAAAACAAAGCAGCAGCTGCGCACTTTGTGGCTCTGAAAACTGATGATGCGGATGCAGCCGATGGTATTGCACAGGCGGAGTCGCGCTTATCCAGCATGGCACAGCCGTTTGATGCGCTGATCCTGGGCATGGGCGAAGATGGCCATACCGCGTCACTGTTTCCGTGCTCAGCCCAGATTGAAGACGGCCTGAATATGTCCAGTGGCAAAATCTGCCTGGCAGTTCAGCCTACCACCGCACCGCACCAGCGTATTTCGTTGACCCTGCCGGCGCTATTGAACAGCCGCAACATCTTTATTCACCTGACTGGTGAGAAGAAAAAAGTGGTTCTGGAAGAGGCCCTTGAACACAACACCGAGCTGGAAAAGCCGGTGACCGCGGTGGTCAATCGTGCCCCTGTTACCCTGATGTGGGCACCTTAGGAGTAAATTATGAATAACCAAATTGCCGAAATTACCCAGCGCATTATCGAACGCAGTAAAGCTACCCGCAAAGCGTATCTGGATAAAATCGAACATGCCCGTCGTCAGGGCCCGCACCGCGGCGAATTGTCCTGTGGTAACCTGGCCCACGGCTTTGCTGCCTGTGGCGCAGCTGAAAAATCTGATCTGCGCAGCATGACCAAAGCCAACGTGGCGATTGTGTCGGCCTATAACGATATGTTGTCTGCGCACCAGCCGTACGAAACTTACCCGGTGCTGATCAAAGAAGCCGTCAAGGAAGTGGGCAGTGTGGCTCAGTTTGCCGGTGGGGTTCCGGCAATGTGTGACGGTGTTACCCAGGGTAATGCTGGCATGGACTTAAGCCTGATGAGCCGCGATATCATTGCGCAGGCGGCCGCGGTTGGCCTGTCCCACAATATGTTTGATTCGGCATTGATGCTAGGCATTTGCGATAAAATCGTCCCGGGTCTGCTGATGGGTGCCTTGTCCTTCGGCCACCTGCCCACTATCTTTGTGCCTGCCGGCCCGATGCCATCAGGCCTGCCTAACAAAGAAAAAGCCCGTATCCGCCAAGAATTCGCCGAAGGCAAAGTGGGTCGTGATGCGTTATTAGAAGCGGAAAGCCAGTCGTATCATTCGGCCGGTACTTGTACCTTCTACGGTACCGCCAACTCCAACCAGTTGGTGGTGGAAATGATGGGGCTGCATCTGCCAGGTTCATCGTTTGTCAATCCAGGCACGCCGCTGCGTGATGCGCTGACAAAAGCCGCTGCGGTGCAGGCCACTCGCCTGACCGACTTAGGTGATAAGTATATGCCGATTGGCCACATTGTGGATGAAAAGGCGATTGTTAACGGCCTGGTAGGCTTGCTAGCCACCGGTGGCTCGACTAACCACACCATGCACTTGATCGCCGTAGCGCGTTCTGCCGGTATTCTGATCAACTGGAATGATTTTTCTGAAATTTCCAATGCGGTACCGCTGCTAACCCGCATCTATCCCAATGGTCATGCCGACATTAACCACTTTGTGGCAGCTGGTGGTATGGCAGTACTGACCCGCGAACTGCTGGATGCCGGCTTGATCCACAATGATGTGAACACCATCTGTGGCCGCGGGATGGAGCGTTATACGCAAGAGCCTCGTTTGGAAGATGGCGAGCTGGTATGGCGTGACGGTGCCACCGAATCCATCGACAAAGAAGTTCTGGCGTCGGTCGCTACCCCGTTTAAACCCGATGGTGGCTTAACGGTGCTGGATGGCAATCTGGGCCGCTCAGTGATCAAAACTTCTGCGCTGCGCACACCGCATTGCCAAATCAAAGCGCCGGCTGTGGTATTTGAAGACCAGTTCGATCTGGATGATGCCTTTCGCAATGGCGATTTGAATAAAGATTGCATCGTGGTCGTACGCTTCCAGGGGCCCTCAGCGATTGGCATGCCAGAACTTCACCGTCTGACGCCTCCGCTTGGTGTACTTCAGGACCGTGGCTATAAAGTGGCGCTGGTGACTGATGGCCGGATGTCCGGGGCTTCCGGTAAGGTTCCTGCTGCTATCCACGTGACGCCGGAAGCGTACAATGGTGGTCTGCTGGCGAAAGTGCAAAATGGCGACATAATTGAGCTGAACACTGAAACCGGTGCGCTGACCCTGTGTGTTGACGAGGCGGAACTGGAGGCGCGCGAGCCGGCTGTGGCCGATCTGACCAACCATGCTCAGGGCATGGGCCGGGAAATGTTTGCCGGTATGCGCTCTATCCTGACCGGTGCAGAAGAAGGCGCGTGCTCGCTGTTCTACACCCAGGAGCAAGCGCTATGAGCGAACAATTTGTCGCTGACGTCGGGGGCACCAACATCCGCCTGGCGCGGGTCACCGGCACCGGCGTAACCGATATCAAAAAATACCAGTGCCGCGATTTTGCCAGCATTGATTTAGCCATTCAGGCTTATTTTGCCGATATGCCGGCGGTACAGTTTAGCGATGGCTGTATTGCCATTGCCTGTCCGGTATTAGGCGATCAGGTTGAGATGACCAACCACAGCTGGGCGTTTTCGCAAAAAGCGCTGAAGCAGCAATTGCGCTTGAAAAACTTACGTGTAATCAACGATTTCACCGCCGTGGCGCATTCGCTGCCAACATTGTCGGATGATCAGGTCATCCAGATTGGTGAAGGCACCGCGATTGAAGGCGGCAATATTGCTGTATTTGGCCCGGGCACCGGCCTGGGTGTTGAGCATATCACCATGACCACTGCTGGCTGGCAAACCCTGGACGGCGAGGGCGGTCATGTGGACTTTGCCCCGGTAGATGAAACCGATGTGGTGATTTGGCGTCATCTGCAAAATCTGCACGGCCGGGCTTCTGCTGAAGAAGTGATGTCAGGTCGTGGCCTTTTGAACATCTACACCGCCCTGGCCAATGCCCGCGGCGTGAAGGTGGAGCTGACCGACCCGGCCCAAGTGACTGACCAGGCCCTTACCGGAACCTGTGATATCTGTGAAGCTGCGTTGACCCAGTTCTGCCGTATCATGGGCAGCTTTGCCGGCAACCTGGCCTTAAATATGGCTACCACCGGTGGTGTGTTTATCGGTGGCGGCATTGCCAATCGCTTTGCTGACTTTATCAAGGACAGCGATTTTCGGGCCCGGTTTGAAGCTAAAGGCCAAATGAAACATTACGTCAAAAATATCCCCTGTTTTTTAATTGCAGAGCCTGATCATGGCCTGCTCGGGGCAGCGGCGTACTTACAACAACACATTGCGAGTGAATCATGACAACAAACTGGACTCTTTCCCCAGCGGAAATTTTTGCAGCTGGCCCCGTGGTGCCAGTACTGGTGATCAATGATGCGGACAAAGCTGTACCGTTGGCCAAAGCGCTGATGGCCGGTGGCATCAAGGTGCTGGAAGTGACCTTGCGCACCCCGGCAGCGTTGGATGTGATCAAGCGTATTGCTCAGGAAGTTCCGGATGCCTTAATTGGCGCTGGCACGGTAACCAATGCTCAACAGTTAAAAGCCGTGACTGAGGCAGGTGCAAAATTTGCCATCAGCCCAGGCATGACTGCGGAGCTGCTAAAAGCTGGTCAGGACGGTAGCATTCCGTTGATCCCAGGAATTTCGTCAACCTCTGATTTGATGAAAGGCAAAGATGCCGGCTATACGCACATGAAATTTTTCCCGGCCGAAGCATCTGGCGGCATCAAAGCCATCAAGTCCATCAGTGGTCCGTTCCCGGATGTAACTTTCTGCCCAACTGGTGGCATCAGCCCATCCAACTACCGTGACTATCTGGCACTAGAAAATGTGGCCTGCGTAGGCGGCTCCTGGGTGGCCCCGGATGATGCTATTGAAGCCGGTGACTGGCAACGTATTACCGACCTGGCAAAAGAAGCTGTGGAAGGCGCTCGGTAAGCGTTAGCCTTACACCTCCATCTAAAAAGCCGGCTAACTTCACTTCGCCGGCTTTTTTATTCCTGGGCTGGTTATAACCAGCGATAGTCACATACTGTGATTAATCAGGCACAGCGACCTGCTGACGCAGACAATGTTCTTCCCCGGGTACCAGGGTGACATCCTGCGTACAGGCCGTCTCAATGCACAGCATATGTTTGTAGCCAAAAGCATCCATATCACTGATGGATGCAGCGCCTTGCCACGGGTTCCACACCACCACCGAATCATGGCCACTGGAATGGATCAGGGTTCTTGCCTGGCCACGCTCCTGCAAGGTCACAGTCTCTGCAGCATGCAGATGAATGCGATCGGTTTCCCCAGTTATCGCATACTCGTCAGGGGTCGATTTCACTGCCCAGTTGTCGGTCTTATCCTTATAGTCGCCGGTGAGCCCGGTCAGGCGCACCTGGCTGATGCTGTCCACCTGAAAATAGCTGTGCAGCGCGGTATTAAAGGTAAAGGGCACCACGCCCTGGTTAGTCGTTAACAGGCTGACCGAAAGCTGCTCACCAATTTCAATCACCAGCGCCACTTCGCAATCGTATTCAAAGCCGTCGGCGCGGGTAAATGCCGGCGCCAGACGGATGCTGGTACCGGCATCCGTGTCTTCGCTGTGAATCAATTGCCAGACCTGGTTACGCAGAAAGCCGTGTGAGGGCAGGGCGCCTTTTTCGCGGCCGTGAGCATCACTGAACCAGGGCCAGCATACCGGGATCCCTCCGCGAATGGGTTTTTCACCACTTAATACCGCATGGGGGCTTAACCACAGCCGCTCCTGGTTATCCTGCCTGGGCGTATAAGACAACACATGGCCGCCGAATAAGCTGACACGCGCACTGGCGAACGGATTCTCAATGTCCAAAAATGTGATCCCGGCTGATTCGGTCACACGGATACTGCTGGCAATACTCATACTCGGGTTCCTGCATGGGCACTTACTGCAAGTGCCTTATCCATTAGAAAGCACACAATAAAAAAGGTGCGAACTGAGTCGCACCTTTTTGATGGCAAACCGCCTGAGCTAACAGGCTGTTTCAGTCTATGCTTATTACTTACTGATATGGCTAACCAGATCAAGGACTTTATTTGAATAGCCCCATTCATTGTCATACCAGGACACCACTTTAACGAAGGTGTCTGTCAGTGCGATACCGGCGCCGGCATCAAATACTGAAGTACGGGCATCGCCCAGAAAATCATTGGAAACCACAGCATCTTCGGTGTAACCCAGAATGCCTTTCAATTCACCTTCTGAGGCTTCTTTCATGGCCTGACAGATATCATCGTAGCTGGCTGCTTTTGACAGGTTTACTGTCAGATCTACCACAGACACATTAGGTGTTGGAATACGGAACGCCATGCCGGTCAGTTTGCCGTTCAGAGCCGGGATAACCTTACCCACAGCCTTGGCTGCACCGGTAGACGAAGGGATGATGTTCTGGCCGGCACCACGGCCGCCACGCCAGTCTTTGGTTGACGGACCATCCACAGTTTTTTGTGTTGCTGTAGTAGCATGAACTGTGGTCATCAGGCCGTCTACGATACCAAACTTGTCGTTCAGTACTTTGGCCACAGGCGCCAGGCAGTTGGTGGTACATGACGCATTAGATACAATGCTTTCACCAGCATAGCTGTCATGGTTAACACCCATTACAAACATTGGTGTGTCATCTTTAGACGGTGCTGACATGACCACTTTCTTAGCACCTGCCTGCAGGTGTTTTTCAGCTGTTTCTTTGGTCAGGAACAAGCCGGTGGATTCGACTACCACATCGACGTTTACATCACCCCAGGCCAGATCCGCCGGATCTTTTTGCGAAGTAACCCGTACCGTTTTACCGTTAACAATTAAATTGCCATTGTCGACCTTGATGTCACCATCAAACAGACCGTGGGTTGAATCATACTTTAACAGATAAGCGATATAGTCTGTGTCCAGCAGGTCGTTGATTGCTACAACTTCAATATCGTCGCGCTGTGCGGCTGCGCGCATTACCAGACGGCCAATTCGGCCAAAGCCGTTGATACCGATGCGTACTGTCATAACGTACCTCTACTTGAAAGTGAGTTTGAAATAAAATTACGTAAAGTATGGATCAAAATGGCATACTAAGCAAAAGAAAAAGCTAAAATGTTGCAAAATTACAAAAATAAATCTATGCAAACGTATTCACTTTTGTTAAAGCTTAGCTTTAAACAATAATGTTAAAACTTTGTACAAAAGCACGTAGTATCTTTTTCATTTAAGACGCGCTAGAACCGCCCGATACAGGAATACGAAATAATGACAAATCAAGTTTTGCAGCAACTGGTAGAAATGCGGGGTATCGAATCCAATTATGTGGATGCGTGGGGCAAGCCCGCTACCATCGCTGACGCCAGTAAGGCAAAGTTGCTTCAGGCGCTGGGCTATAGCACCAGTGATGAAACCGCCATGGTTGAACAAATCCAGGGCGAGACCACTGCGCACTGGCAATCTGTGCTGGACCCGGTGCAGGTGCTGCGTGTCTCGGATACTGTGCAATTCACGGTGCGTCTGCCCATCGAGCTGGTCAACGACGAGTATACGTTTGTTTTGACCACCGAGCAGGGTAAACAGTTCAGCCACAGCTTCACGCCAGTGGATACCCAGCTAATTCACGTCGCCCAACTTGATGAAGTGGAGTACCAGGAATATGTGGTAGATTTTGAGCATGCTATCGAACCTGGCTATCACCAGCTGGCGTTGCATGTAGAAGGCGATGAAGAAGCCATCGGCCAGATGCGGGTAATCATGGCCCCGGATGCCTGCTATCAGCCCGATAGCATTGCCCAGGGCAAAAAAATCTGGGGGCTGAGTGTGCAATTATACTGCGTGCGCAGCGCCACCAACTGGGGCATCGGTGATTTTTCTGATCTGTCGCGCCTGGTCAAAGAGGCCGCCGAGGTGGGCGCCGATTTTGTTGGTCTCAACCCCATTCACGCCCTATACCCGGCCAACCCGGATGCGTGCAGCCCGTATGGTCCGTCATCCCGTCGCTGGCTCAACTACCTGTACCTGGATGTCACCGCCATCGACGGGTATGACGATAAAGCCGTACAGGCGCTGGTCAATTCAGCCGAGTTTCAGCAAAAGTTGGAAGCAGCCCGCGCGGTAGAGCATGTGGACTATGCACAGGTCGCAGAGCTGAAGCTGCAGGTGCTGACCAAAGTATTTGACGCTTATGGCAAACGCCATCTGAAACAAAAAAGTGCACAGCGTGAAGCCTTTGCTGAATTTATCGAGCAGGGCGGTGAGAGCCTCGACATGCTGGCGGTGTACGATGTTATGCAGGAGCATCTTAAAGAAAAAGGCGAGCCGTCCTGGGGCTGGCCGGTATTCCCGGACAAATTCAAAGAATACCACAAGCCTGACGTGGCCAAATTTGCCAAAAAGCACCGCGGCCGGGTGCAGTTTTTCCAGTTTTTGCAATGGCAGGCTAAACAGCAGTTGGAAGCGGCTAATCAGGTGGCACAGGATGCCGGCATGACCATCGGTTTATACACTGACCTGGCGGTGGGCGTCAGCGAAGGCAGCGCCGAAATTTGGGGTAATAAAGATTTGTATTGCGTAAAAGCCAGTGTGGGTGCGCCGCCGGATGTATTAGGTCCGTTGGGGCAAAACTGGGGCCTGCCGCCGATGGACCCGAAACGCTTGTACGAACAGGGCTACCAACCGATTATCGATCTGTTTGCCTCTAACATGGCCGCGGCCGGTGCACTGCGAATCGACCATGTGATGGCCTTGCTGCGCCTGTGGTGGGTGCCTAAGGGCGATCATGCCCGCGATGGCGGCTATGTCTATTACCCGGTGGATGACCTGCTGGGGATCCTGGCGCTGGAAAGTCATCGAAATCAGAATCTTGTCATTGGCGAGGATTTGGGTACAGTACCAGAAGAGATTCGTGGCAAGCTGGCGGACAATGGCATATTCTCATATCGGGTGTTTTTCTTTGAACAGGCTGAGGATGGCGGCTTTTTCTCGCCGTCGCATTATCCCGAGCAGTCCATGTCAACGCTGACCACCCATGATATGCCGACCCTGATTGGTTACTGGCATTGCCTGGATTTGGAGCTGGGTAAACAGATTGGGCTGTATCCGACCGATGAGATCCTGGAGACCCTGTATGCTAGCCGCCATGCGGATAAGCAGGCGATTTTAGACTCGCTGCACGGTCATCAGTCAGTGGGTGACGAGGTGGGCCACGATGTGAACCACACCGGTATGACCCAGGCTCTCAATTACGGGCTGCAAACTCACATGGCTACCGGCTCCAGTGCGCTGTTAAGCCTGCAGCTGGAAGACTGGCTGCAGATGGACAAGCCGGTGAATATTCCGGGCACTTTTGATGAGTATCCAAACTGGCGGCGCAAATTAAGCCGTAACCTGGAGGATATCTTTGCCGAGGGTGAGGTACGTGATCTGGCCAACCGCCTGACCCAGGCCCGACGCCAGGCCAGCACGAACAAGTCGTAATACATAATGTAATAAAAATACGCTGCCGGGATCACGGTAGCGTCACAGGAGTACACTATGCAAATCGAGCAGCAGTTGGCGTGGGCCAAATGTGCCACCCCTTTTGAATCACTGGGCCCGCAAACCACGCCCACAGGCCGGCAGATTTGCATTTGGCGCCCCGGCGCCAGTGCGGTAACAGTGACCCGCGCCGGTCACAAAAAAGCACTCGCCACCTTTGATAAACCGCGTGGCGACGGCTTTTTTTGTGGCCCGGTGAATGGCCTTAAGCCCGGCCAGCCGTATGCGATTACCGCACAATATGACGATTACGAAGACACCGCGGTCGATCCGTATCAGTTTCAGGATGAAGCCTTTCATGCGGTGCATTTTATTGACCACGGGCCAGAGAATTTGTACCAGCAGGCTGGTGCCTGCTTGATTGACCTGGACGGCATCGCGGCTACCCGTTTTTGTGTGTATGCCCCCAATGCGGCAGCCGTTTCGCTCATCGGTGATTTCAACAGCTGGGATGGCCGGCTGCACCCGATGCAAAAAACCGATATGGGCTATTGGGTGCTGGTGGTGCCCGGGCTGGGTGCTGGCGAGCGCTACAAGTACCAGATCAAAGACAGTCACGGTAATGATCTACCGCACAAAGCCGATCCGTTAGGATTTCAGGCCGAGCAATACCCCTCCCACGCCTCGGTGATCTATGATCACAATACCTATCAATGGCAGGACAGCCAGTGGATGCAGCAGCGCGGCAAGGACCGCTATCATCGCCCCATGAGCATTTATGAGGTGCATCTGGGCTCGTGGCGCAAACCAGGCGATGATAGGCGCTATCTGTCTTACCGCGAGCTGGCAGAGACGCTAATTCCTTACGTGGTGGACATGGGCTACACCCACTTAGAATTGTTGCCGGTGTCTGAGTTTCCGTTTGACGGTTCCTGGGGCTATCAGCCGGTGGGCATGTTTGCTCCCACCAGCCGTTTTGGCAGCCCGGATGATTTTAAATTTTTTGTCGACCAGTGCCATCAGCAAGGCATCGGCGTCATCATCGACTGGGTACCGGCGCACTTTCCCGAAGATGGCCATGGCCTGGCGCGTTTTGATGGCAGCCATGTGTATGAATACGATGATCCGCGTAAAGGCTGGCATCCGGACTGGAACTCCTGCATCTATGATTTTGGTAAGGACACTGTTCGTCAGTTTTTAGTTGCCAATGCATTGTTCTGGCTGGATAAATATCATGTGGACGGGCTGCGTGTGGATGCCGTGGCCTCCATGCTGTACTTGGATTATTCACGCAACGACGGTGAATGGATCCCTAATGTCGATGGCGGCAATCAAAACTATGAAGCCATCAGCCTGTTGCGCTGGATGAATGAAGAAGTGTATCGCCATTACCCGGGCGCTATGACCATTGCCGAAGAGTCTACCTCTTTTCCGGGTGTGTCACGGCCAGTAAGTATGGGTGGCTTAGGCTTCGGCTTTAAATGGAACATGGGTTGGATGCATGATTCATTGCATTACATGGCCAAAGATCCGGCCTACCGGCGCTATCATCATTCTGAGATGACCTTTTCCATGGTCTATGCCTTCGATGAAAACTTTGTGTTGCCGCTGTCTCACGATGAAGTGGTGCATGGCAAAGGCAGTATCATCGATAAAATGCCAGGCGATGAATGGCAGGGCGCTGCCAACCACCGCTGTTATGCGGCGTTTATGTTTGCCCACCCGGGCAAAAAGCTCAACTTCATGGGCAACGAAATTGGCCAGTATCGCGAGTGGAATCACGATAGCTCGTTAGACTGGCATTTGCTGGAGTTTGATAAGCATCGCGGGCTGCAGCAGTTGTATAAAGATCTTAATCACGCCTATAAAGAAATGCCGGCATTGCATGAGCTGGACCATGCGCCCGAAGGCTTTTTCTGGCTCGATCATAACAATGCCGACCAAAGTGTATTGTCATTTGTGCGCAATAGCCGGGAAGAACGCCAGAAACTGGTGGTCGTGTGCAACTTCACGCCGCAGCCACGAGAGCACTACCGGGTGGGTGTACCGTCAGATGGCACTTATGAGCTGGTGTTAAATACCGATAATGGAAAATACTGGGGCAGTGACTATGCAGTAACGCAAACAGTGCACGCACAGGCAACACCCTGGAACGACCAGCCGTTCTCCATCGAAATTGCACTGCCGCCGTTAGCCACAGTGTACTGGGCATTAAAAACAGACGTATAAACGCGAACAGGGTTTGTAGTTATGAAGCAATCTGCCGGTGCAGCGCATCCGCTGGGCGCCACAGTGACCGAGGAGGGGGTAAACTTTGCAGTATACTGCCCGGAAGCCACCACGGTCATGTTATGTTTATTTAGCGCCGATACCGAAGAGCCGGTCAATGAAATAGAAGTGGCCAATAAAACAGGCGATATCTGGCATGCGCATATCGCCGGGCTGGGCCATCATCAGCATTATGCCTATCGGGTTAACCGTGGTACCTCACAATTGCTGCATGCGCCCACCGACAAATTGCTCATCGACCCGTACGCCAAAATGCTGAGTCGGCCATTGCACTGGAACGCGCGCCAGTATCAGAACGACTCACATTTTATGGTACCCAAAAGTGTGGTCATCGATCCGACCGCCAACCCGTTACCCCGGCCACCCAAACCGGGCCTGGCGGTGCATCAGCGGATTGTGTACGAGGCCCACGTAAAAGGCTTGACCCGGCTACATCCGGACGTGCCGGAAGCCGATCAGGGCAAATACACCGGCGCCTGTCACCCGGCGGTGCTTACACATTTAAAAAACCTGGGTGTCACCTCGGTGCAATTTATGCCGCTGGCGGCGTTTATGCCTGAGCCTTATATTACCGAAAAAGGCCTGACCAACTATTGGGGCTACAACCCGGTCAATTTTTTTGCCCCTGAACCCCGCTATGCCAAATCTGATGCCGTGGGTGAGCTGCAGCATATGGTCGATCGCTACCACGAAGCAGGCCTGGAAGTGATTGTTGATGTGGTGGTGAATCATACTGCCGAGGGCGGTAAGGGCGGCCCGGTATTAAGTTTTAAAGGCTTCAGCCCGTATCAAAGTTATCTGTTTGAACAAGCACCCAATGGCGAATTGGTATACAGCAACCATTCAGGCTGCGGCAACACCGTCAACACCGCCCAACCCGCCATGATGCAATTGATCATGGATGCTTTGCGCTACTGGGTGGAGGTAATTGGGGTAGACGGCTTTCGTTTTGATTTGGCGGTAAGTCTGGGGCGCGATCCTCAGGCATTTTCAGCCCAATCCGGTTTATTACGTGCCATGCGTCAGGATCCCACGCTAAAACATGCGGTGCTAATCGCCGAGCCCTGGGATATCGGCCCGTACGGCTATCAGCTCGGCAGTTTTAACAGCGACTGGCTGGAAGTGAACGATAAATACCGGGATACTGTGCGCGCGTTCTGGCGTGGCGATGCCAACACCACCGCCGATTTTGCCACACGCCTGATGGGCTCTACCGATGTGTTTACCAAAGGAGCCCGGCATATTAATACGTCGGTCAATAATGTCACTTATCATGATGGGTTCACCCTGCATGATCTGGTCAGTTATGCAGAGCGCCACAATGAAGCCAATGGCGAAGAAAACCGTGACGGCCATGGCCATAATCTATCGGCTAATTATGGCGTTGAAGGGCAAACCAACGACCCGGCCATATTGGCGGTACGTGAGCAGCAAAAGCGCAATTTGTTTACCACGCTGATCTTAAGCCAGGGCACGCCGCATATTTTGGGGGGCGATGAGCTGAGTCGCACCCAGATGGGCAACAACAATGCCTACTGTCAGGATAACGAGTTAAACTGGTATCACTGGCAGCTTAACAAGCAAAAACAGGATTTTTTAGAGTTTTGCAGTTTTGTTATCGCGTTGCGTAAATCCAGTTCTTTGTGGTCGCACCTGCTGCTGGCCGACGATACCTGGCAAACCAAAACCAATGTGCACAAGGTGTGCTGGTACCGGCCCGATGGCAGCCGCAAGCAAACCAAAGATTGGCACCGTTCTGACAATCGTTCGTTTGCGCTGGAAATTGAAGGCAGTGGCACTACCACCCGTAATTCTGAGCATTGGTATGTGTGCTTTAATTCAGCCGATCATGATGTGCGGTTTAATTTACCCTACGTAGCTGCCCGCAGCGGTTGGCGCCTGAAGCTGGATACCCGCTATGCCTCCCTGCGCGACCACCCACAAATCTGTATTCAACGGGTTTTTCAGCAAGCACCACGATCCATCGCCTTGTTTCGCTTTGCTCAGTTGCCTGCCTGAGGCAGGCCGGAGTGAGGTTGACCAGTGCCGAAAAAAGCGGCGTCTGTTGGCGCTAGGCAGGCGTAAAGCAAGCCTAACGATCCGCTAAGCATGTTTTTTTGTTGAAATTCCCGCAATGATAGTGTTTGGATGCGCATCGGGTGATAAGATGCGCAGCCATCTGCAACCTAAGGTGACAACCATGCAAAAAGAAGATGGACAGCAAGAGGCTCAGGCGCAATGTGATATTGGCTTTATTGGCCTGGGAGTGATGGGAGCAAATCTGACCATGAATCTGGCAGATAATGGCTATCGCGTAGCCTGCTTTGATCTGGATCAGAGTAAGGTCGACGCTATTATTGCCAAAGATGGCGCAGAACGCCCCGCGCAAACCGCACCTCGCGTTGAAGGTTGCAGCTCTTACACGGAGCTTTTAAGTAAACTCAAAGCCCCGCATCTAATTATTTTATCTGTTCCTGCCGGCGACCCGGTGGATCATGTGTGTCATCATCTGATTGATGCCGGCATCAAAGCCGACGACATTGTGATCGACACCGGCAACAGTCTGTGGACCGACTCGGTGGAACGGGAAGAGCAGTACAAAAGCAAGTTTATCTTTTTTACCACCGCGGTTTCTGGCGGTGAAGTGGGCGCGCGGTTTGGCCCGTCGTTGATGCCCTCAGGCAACCCCTATGCCTGGACCCGCATCGAACCGGTGCTCAAAGCCATCGCCGCCAAGGTCGACCCGCAAACCGGTAAGCCGCTGGAATCCCGCGTACCCGGCCAGCCGATCACCGAAGGTGAGGCGTGCGCGACCTACATTGGCACCATGGGCGCCGGCCATTATGTCAAGATGGTGCATAATGGTATCGAATATGCCGACATGCAGCTGATTTGTGAAACCTACCAGGTCATGCGTACCTCGCTGCACATGGCACCAGGCGAAATCGCCGAGGTGTTCCGGCGCTGGAACGAAGGCAAGCTGAACAGCTACCTGATGGAAATCAGTGCCGAGGTGCTTGAGCAACTGGACCCGGAAACCGGTGAGCCGCTGGTGGATGTGATCTTAGATAAAGCCGGTCAGAAAGGCACTGGCTTGTGGACGGCGGTCAGTGCACTGCAGGTGGGTAGCCCGGCCCAAACCATTACTGCCGCGGTGTTTGCCCGCAGTATTTCAGGCTTAAAAGATGAGCGGGTAAAAGCCAGCGATATTCTTAAAGGCCCGGAAACGCCGGTGCTCGACGATGATGCCAAGATGGCGGCTGTGCATAAACTGGAACAGGCACTGTACTGTTCTAAGATTTGCGCGTATGCCCAGGGTTTTCAGCTGATGGCCACCGCGGCCAAAGAACATGACTGGGACCTGGATTTTGGCGGTATTGCGAAAATCTGGCGCGCCGGCTGCATCATTCGCGCGGTATTTTTGCAATCCATCGCTCAGGCGTATGAAAACAACGAAGATTTAGAAAACCTGTTATTGGATCCTTTCTTTGCCGAGCAGATCACGCAGATGCAGTCTGACTGGCGGGCGTCGATTGCTCAGGCCACCCTGGCCGGTATTCCGTGCCCGGCCATGATGTCGGCGTTAAGCTATTATGACTCGTACCGCACGGCTGTGTTGCCGGCTAATCTGCTACAGGGCCAGCGCGATTATTTTGGCGCGCACACCTATCAGCGGATTGATAAACCGGCCGGTAAAAAGTTCCATCTGGATTGGAGCGATCCACAACGCCGGCAGGTTGCTATCAAGAAGTAATACCCGCAGGTAGGAGACAGTGATGAGCGATAAACAAACTGAGCAACTGACCGAACAGGAACATCAGGTGATCCGCGAAGCCGGCACCGAGCGGCCATTTACCGGCGCGCTGCTTAACGAAGAGCGCAATGGCATGTATGTGTGCAAAGCCTGTGGTGCCGAATTGTTTTCATCAGACACCAAATTTGATGCCGGCTGCGGCTGGCCATCGTTTTATGATCAAAGCGCACACAGCAATGTGGGCTTTCGTGAAGATGATTCCCACGGCATGCAGCGCACTGAAATTTATTGCAAGCAGTGTGATGCGCATTTAGGTCATGTGTTTCCAGACGGGCCACAGCCAACCGGGCAGCGCTATTGCGTGAATTCGTTATCGATGAATTTTACCTCTGAGGATAACGATACTGTACGCGGCTAAGCCCTTAACAACTGGTGATTATTTAGCCAGTCAGAACGGTAAACAAAAAGCGCGTGTGAAAACACGCGCTTTTTTTATGCAGATCCAGCCGCTTTTTACTTTTTTTCGATGAAATTAACTTTCAGTTTACAGCCTCAGTTTACAGACGGTGCAGGCCCAGATTATAGGCATTAAAGGCGCTGTCCTCGAGGGCTTCGACCACCTTGTCAGCCACATCATCGAGCTGCTCGGTACGCGAAGCATCCAGGCTGGCCAGCCGCCGGGTAATACTGGCATCTTCTGGTAAGTCAAACGCCCGGGCCACCTGTAACCACACATAGGCAGCTTCCAGTTGCTCACGATACATGGCCATGGTGCTCAAGCTGCCGAATATTTCCGGGTCAATGTGGTCCGGGTCCTGATACAGCGCCAGTGCGTCAAACAACGTGGCGCGAGCGGTTTGCGGGTCGGTTTTGACCTGCATGCTGGCGAGCATCACCAACAACTGCGGATCATGCTGCAGCTCACCCCGCTTGGCTGCCTGCATAAAGCGTTCACCGGCTTGCGTCTGGTGAAAGCGGCTCCAGTGATAAAAAGCCAGGTAGGGATCGGCACTGTCCTGGGTTTGCCACTTGAGTTGTTTCAGCTCGCGCTGCGCGGTGAGCACGCCACGCATCCGGCCGGCTTCTTTGTCGCGCTGTTTGATATGCTGGATCCCCGAGGCTTTACCAATACACGCCTGGTAGGCTTCCCACTTGTTAAACAAGGCATACTGTTGCTGGCCGCTGGCCATACGTTGCGGCTCGGTCAGTTGCAGATAACGGTGACGAATAATTTCGGCTTTTTCAGCCCGACACCAGGCATCCGGATTTAAATCATTGCACATGGTCGGGTGACTTTCGCAAATTGAGGCAATGCTGGTTTGCTGCCAGGCCTCACATCCGGTCAGGCTGCCCAAGGTGGCCAGCCCGATTGCCGCTAATGTTGAAAACTTACGGAACAATCCTGCATCAGACTGGCTTGTAAGCAGGTTTTTGAAACTATTCAACAATTTGTCTTCCTTTCTGGCTTCCTTAGAATACACAGCGTCCATCACCGGCCGCATAACTCACCTAGTGTACCCTAAAATAATAGGGCCGGGATGGTCACTCTCCAAACTATTTTAGTCGATGAAGGCAAGGGCATGAATCAACAGTTTGAACAGGAATTGCAAAGCAGCTGGCAGGAACGCCAGGAATTCGCAGAAATGATGCTGCCGTTAATTGGGCGCTTGTACCGCAAATATGCAGTAGAAATTTCAGTTTATGGCCGTCCGTTATTAAACGCCAGCGCTATTGATGTGATCAAAGCCCACCGTATGGTGCGCTTGCATGAAGGCATCAAATTACGCCTGCGCGAAAGCTGGCCGATGCTGGAAGCGTTAAGCACCATGCAGCTGGCTCCTGCTCAGATTGATATTGGTAAGCTGGCATTTGATTTTCATTATGGGGCGGCTGTTGATAACACCGACCTTGATGCCTATCTGCGCCAGCAACTGGCTGATGTCGTCGACCAACAAGACAACCAAACCCCACGCGATGTAGTGCTGTATGGCTTTGGCCGTATCGGTCGTTTATTGGCTCGACTGCTGATTGAACGCCAGGGCATGAACAATAAATTGCGTTTGCGTGCCATTGTGGTGCGCGGCGGCCGTGAAGGCGACCTGGAAAAACGGGCCAGCCTGCTGCGCCGCGATTCGGTACACGGACCATTTAATGGCAGCATTACTGTGGATGAAGAACGTCAGGCCATTAAAGCCAACGGTGCGTTTATTCAGGTGATTTATGCCAATAGCCCGGATGAGGTGGATTACACCCAATATGGCATCAACGATGCCATCGTTGTGGACAATACCGGCATCTGGCGTGACCGTGATGGGCTTGGCTTACATCTTAAAGCCAAAGGCACCCAAAAAGTGGTGCTGACCGCCCCGGGTAAGGGTGACATCAAAAATATTGTGCACGGCGTCAATTCTGCCGATGTGACCGACAGTGACACGATTTTGTCGGCGGCCAGCTGTACTACCAATGCCATCACCCCGGTGCTCAAAGCACTGGATGAAGAATACGGCATCACCAGCGGGCACGTGGAAACAGTGCATTCGTACACCAATGACCAGAATCTGATTGATAACTACCATAAAGCTGAGCGTCGTGGTCGCAGTGCGCCGCTTAACATGGTCATTACCGAAACCGGTGCAGCCAAGGCAGTTTCCAAGGCTTATCCTAAACTGGCGGGTAAGCTCACCGGCAATGCGATTCGGGTACCCACTCCCAATGTATCGCTGGCTATTTTGAATCTGAACCTGGGCAAAGAGACCGACAAGCTGCAAATCAATGAGTTTTTGCGTGACACAGCGTTGTTCTCGCCGTTACAGCATCAGATTGATTACACAGCCAGTAAAGAAGTTGTGTCCAGCGACCTGGTGGGCTCGCGCGCCGCGGCGGTAGTGGACTCCCAGGCCACTATTGTGGCGGACAACCGGGTAACCCTGTATGTCTGGTACGACAATGAGTTTGGTTACTCGTGCCAGGTGATGCGGGTGGTGCGTGACATGGCGAATTTAACGTTCCCAACATTGCCAGCGTAAGCGTTGGCAAGCTTATATACCGGCCTGCTAGATTCGGGGCCGGTTTTTTTGTACCTTGAGCGAAGTTTCACGTACAAACAAGCGTGATGATGAATTCAGGGTAGTAGCAATGAATAGAAACAAACCCCTGCCGTGGTATCGCCGTTCACTGATCCGTTGGATACGCGACATCGGCATTATTGTGGCAGTGATCTACGGCATCAGTCAGTGGCAAATGCGGGGGATGCTCACCACCGATGGTGACGCCGCGCCGTCAGTGACCTTTGTGAAAACGCTCAACGGCGAGCCGTATACCATTTCCGCCCGCGCCGGCAAACGGACACTGATTTACTTTTTTGCGCCCTGGTGTGAGGTGTGCAAATTAAGCATCGCCAACACCGACGTGGTGGATCGTAAAAAATATCAGGTGTTTCGGGTCGCATTGGATTACGACAGCGTGGCCGATGTGCGCCGGTTTATTGAAGAAGCTGATGTAAGCGGGCCAGTCTTTTTAGGCAATGCTAAATTGAAGTCAAATTTTCAGGTGCAGGGCTATCCGTCCTACTATCTGTTGGATGAACAATTTAAGGTGGTGGATCGGGCGCTGGGGTATTCATCCTCGGCCGGGTTAAAGCTGCGTACCTGGCTTTCTTCACCCGGCCCGGATGTGCCGAAAACTGCGCGCCAGGATACCCCTGCGGTGCCAGCCAAACCCACGCCCCAAAACTAACTGGTCAATGAATAGCCAAGTGTCATCATCTGTGCACAAAATACGATGAAAGGGTTCTGTTAGCAGCCGGCTAATACGGTATAAACATGGTATTAACCAAACACAGTATGCTAAATTACCGCGCAAACTCATCTGAGGAACACAAATCGTATGCATATTTCCAGTCAGTTTGACAGCGGCAACATTCGGGTTATCAAAGCCGACGCCCCCGAAGACATCGTGTTGGGGATCAACCAGGATCATCAGTCTGAATTTTATCAGTGGTTTCATTTTCGTTTGTTTGGTGAGGTCCTCACCACCCACACCTTGACCATTACTGACCTGGCCAAATCGGCTTATCCGGACGGCTGGAAAGACTACAATGTGTTGGCTTCGTATGATCGTGAAACTTGGTTTCGGGTGGACAGCGAGTTTGATGGCAATAATCTGAAATTCTCGCTGACGCTGGAACAGCCCAGTGTGTTCTTTGCGTATTTTATTCCTTATAGCTATGAGCGCCATCTGGACCTCATCAGCGATGCACAAATGTTTTTAGACTGCGAACATCGCTTACTTGGACAGACTCTTGATGGCCGCGACTTATCCATGCTGGTCATTGGTGATGAAGCCCCGGGCAAGAAAAAAGTCTGGATCACCGCCCGCCAGCATCCTGGGGAAAGCATGGCGCAGTGGTGTGCCGAAGGTTTGATCTATCGCCTGCTGGATGAAGAAGATGGGTTGTCCCGCGACTTACTCAACCAGGCGACCTTTTATGTAATCCCCAACATGAACCCCGATGGATCCGCCCGCGGTCATCTGCGCACCAATGCCGCCGGCACAAACTTAAACCGCGAATGGGCCGAACCCACGTCTGAAAAAAGCCCAGAGGTGCTGTATGTGTTAAATGCCATGGATGAGATTGGCGTAGACATGTACCTGGATCTGCACGGTGATGAAGCACTACCGTATAACTTTGTCGCAGGCAGTGAAGGCATCCCATCGTATGATGCGCGTTTGGAGCAACTGGAAACCACGTTTAAACAAACCTTATTGGCGGTTACCCCTGAATTTCAGGACGAATTTGGCTATCCCAAAGACAAGCCAGGCGAAGCTAATTTAGCCGTGGCCTCCAATGCGGTGGGTGAGCGTTTCAAATGCCTGGCCTATACCTTCGAAATGCCATTTAAAGATAATGCAAATTTACCTGATCCGGTCTTTGGCTGGTCGGTTCAGCGGTGTCAGCAATTAGGCGAGGACTTGCTGATTGCCACCCGTTCGGTGTTACCAACACTGCGCTAATAATAAAAAACGCCAAATAAAACAAAATCACAATAACAAGATTAAGGGGAACCTGTTTTGGAAGGCTTGTACAATTTTTTAACGTCGCTGGACGGCATACTAGGGGGTTCGCCCTGGTTTCCGTTTGTGCTGTTAGGCGTGGGCCTATTTTTTACCGTGTATCTGCGCTTTCCGCAGGTGCGGTATTTTAAGCATGCCTGGAAGGTCGTATTTGGTAAATTCGATAAAGGCAATGAACCGGGTGACACCACCCATTTTCGCGCCCTGACCACCGCACTGTCTGGTACTGTTGGTACTGGTAATATCAGCGGGGTGGCGTTTGCCCTGTATCTGGGCGGGCCGGCGGCCTTGTTCTGGATGTGGGCTACAGCCTTTTTTGGTATGACCACAAAATTTGTTGAAGTGACCCTGTCGCATAAATACCGGGTGCAAACCGAAGATGGCACGATGGCCGGTGGCCCCATGTATTACATGGATCGTCGCCTTAATATGAAATGGCTGGCGGTGGCATTTGCTGTGGCCACAGTGATCTCTTCATTCGGTACTGGTAACCTGCCGCAAAGTAATGGTATTGCCCAGAGCATCGAAGCCACCTTTGGCTTTGAACCGGCCATTGTCGGCAGTGTGCTGGGGATCTTACTGGCGCTGGTTATCCTAGGCGGTATTCAGCGTATAGCGGCGGTTACCGCGCGGGTGGTGCCGCTGATGGCGGTGATTTACCTGATTGGTGCGCTGGCCGTGATCTTTGCCAACCTGGAAAATATTGGCCCATCGTTTACCGCCATTGTGTCGGATGCCTTTAGTGGTTCTGCTGCAGCAGGCGGCTTCCTGGGCGCGTCACTGGCTTATGCCTTTAACAAAGGAGTGAACCGCGGCCTGTTTTCTAACGAAGCCGGTCAGGGGTCGGCACCCATTGCCCATGCGGCGGCGAAAACCAAAGAGCCAGCGTCAGAGGGCATGGTATCGCTGTTGGAACCGTTTATCGATACCATCGTGATCTGTACCATCACCGGGCTGGTGATCTTGTCGTCGGGCGTGTGGAAAGAAAAGCACGAGAACAATTTTGACCGCTCGGACATGTACTTTGTGCAAGGTAGTTTTGATGACAGTCGCGCCGAAGATGTGGGCAAGTTGTACAACTTCCTCAATGAAATTGAAGGCCATGAAATCAAGCCGTACACCGGCGAGATTCGAGTGGTCAATGGCACCGCAGTATCCGATGGTTTTACGCTAATCAATGCGCGCTCTGTCGCCGAAGATGTGATCTATTCGGTGGGTGATGAAGATGCCTTTACTGGTTCACTGAAAATTGTCGATGGCAAACCGGTTAAAGAAAATCTGGAAGTCTCAGGTAAATCACTGGTGCACTCAGCAGCGTTGACCACCATCGCCTTTACCCGCGGATACTTTGGTAACTGGGGCCAGTATATTGTGTCGGTGGGGCTGATGCTGTTTGCCTTTTCTACCGCGATTGCCTGGTCTTATTATGGTGACCGCGCCATGACGTACCTGTTCGGCCCCCGTTCGGTGATGCCTTACCGGGTGATTTATGTGGCGGGCTTCATCTGGGCAGCCTTTTCAGATACCACCCTGGTATGGGCGTTGTCAGCTGTCGCAATTGTAATTATGACCCTGCCGAACCTGTTTGGTATATTGATGCTTAGTAAAGAAATGAAGCAGACCGTGAATAATTACTGGAGCCAGTTTCACAGAAAATAGCAGTCTTGCTAAAATGCGTACCACGTGAATAGGGAGTGTTCTTTATTTGCGCTGGTGCGCTTTTTTGTATGCCTTGTTGAGTGCCGGCCACAGGGATGGCCGTAGCATCAACAAACAAACCTGGAGATTTCATGGCACTGATAGATTGCCCGTCGTGTAACAAAAAGATTTCGGATAAAGCCGATAGCTGCCCACATTGTGGTTTTGCGTTGGCCGAAGCCTCCTCAGAAGATATTTTGCGTAAGCAACAACTGACGCGTTTTAAAAAGCTGCACAGTATTCAAAATCAGTCGATGATTGCCATGTTGTTATTTGTGGCAGGCTTTGGCTTTATGTACTGGGGCGGTGCCAATAAAGGCGATTTGCAGTACAACCTGGCGGTGTTATCGGTGGTTATCGGGTTTATCTGGTACATCGTTAATCGCATTCGGATTTTAATTATCAAACGATTTTCATCATGAATATAGATGCTTTATTAGCCGCCATGACGCCCGAGGTGTATGAACGCCTGCGTCAGGCAGTAGAAACCGGTAAGTGGGGCGATGGGACACCGCTTAGTGATGAGCAACGTGAAAGCACCATGCAGGCGGTCATGTTGTATCAGGCTAAAGTGGCCCAGTCGACAGAACATATGACGGTCAACGCCAGTGGCGAGATTGTGCACAAAAGTAAGCGCGAATTTAAACAGGCGCTTGAAGCAACGGATGATAACGAAATAGCACGGTTCAGACAGGATGATATTTAGTCGGATTTTCACGCCCGCGCATGCCAATAAGGATCCCGCGGTCAGACAAGCGGCCATCGAAAAATTATCGCCGCATAAGCAGCAGGATAAAGCCATCTTGCACGAGCTGGCGTTTAACGACGACAATCCTCAGGTCATTCTGGCGGCGCTGACCCGTTTGGATTCTTTTGCCCTGTGGCAAAAATCTGCGCAACTGGCGCGCCAGGAAACGGTCAAACGCAGCGCGCGCGAGCGGGTTGAACAAACCATTCTGGCTAACGATGTAACAGAGGCTGAGCGGCAGCAACGCGACGATTATCTACGCGAATCGGCCCCGCAGGACCTGGTTAAGGCCGCGCTGCTGCAACCGGTGCCACAGCTTAACGATACATTGGTACTGAAGCTGCTGGAGAAAGTTGGCCAGGCAGAGTTTACACAGCGTTATTTTCAGCGTCAGGCCAGTGCTGTGGTAAAGCAGGCATTGATTAGACAGGCTGACAGTCCGTCGGTGCTGGATAAGTACGCCAAAAAAGAAGCCGACCCGCAAATAATTGCCGACATTGATGCTCGCCGTCATACCTTGCATCAGGCTGCGCACATGCCCTCGCAGGTTCAGCAGCAAATTACGCTGGTGTTATCTAAACTCAATGCGTTGCTGGATAGGGCTGATTATGCCGACATTACCGAGCGTATGGATGCTTTGCAGCAGGAATATGCCGCGCTCAAGCCACAATTTGACTGGTTAAGCGATGAAAGTATCCGCACCACCGAGCAAAAACATAGCCAGCTGACCGCCCAGCTGGAACGCCATCTGGCACGCTTGAAGCCACAATGGCAGCAGATGCAGGCCCAGCTGGCCCATCAGGAAGCGGTTTACGCTGCCCAGACGCAGCTGCAACAGGCAGAAGGTGCTATCACCGCGCTGTTTGAAGAAGTGCTGGTAACAGCGTCTGTCCAACAGGTGGCATCGGCTCAACAGCAATTGGACCAGGCAGAGCAGGCTGTAACAGCATTGCTTACCCTTGAACAGCAGGCCAGAGACGATAATCAACAGACCGCGAAGACACCGACGCGCTTCGCTGGACTAAGCACACGCCTGCAAAATCTGCAGCAGCAACTTGCCGGGTTTGATGACCAGCAGCGCACTGCCCAACAGCTGGCAGAATTGATCCAGCAAGCTGGCCACTATGATAATCAACATCCACCACAAGTGGCCGAGCAAGCGCAACTGCAACAACATTGGCAACAGCTAAGCCAGCAGCTGCGCAAGGTACCCAAGGCGCTGTCGCGTCAGTGGCATCAGCATACCAAGAGTTGGCAGCAACAACACAAGGCCGCGCAGGACCAGCAGCAACAGGCACAAAGAACCTGCCGTAAACATCTTAACATTGTTGATAATTTAATTGAGCAGGGACGGTTCAGGCCGGCAATGGCTCGATTTGAACAAGCTCGCCAAACCTTTGAAGCATTATCAGAGCGCGCCCGAGTACCGCTGCAAAAACGGTACGAGCAAACGCGCGAAAGTGTCGAGCACCTGGCCGGCTGGCAAGCCTATCTGGCTGCGCCGCGCAAACCGGAATTACTCGAGCAGGCTCAGCAACTGGCAGCGCAAACGCCTGACCACATCGGTGAGCGGGCAGCACGGGTTAAAGATTTACGCGCACAATGGCAAAGCCTGGTGCAGCCGGGCGAGGGCAGTGATGAACAGCAGCTGGCCTTTGATGTCGCGTTGGCTGCAGCGTTTGAGCCTTGTCGCGTGCATTTTGCCGAGCAAGACGCTAAGCGAAATGCCGCCCAGCAGGAGCGTGAAGCCTTAATTCAGCAGGCTGCAGCACTGGACACCCAGCAAGAGCCGGCAGCGCTGGCTCGTTGTGTGGAACAGTTGCGACAAGCCTGGCGAAATGCCGGGCAAACAGATAAACCGACTTTTGAAACGCTCAAAAAACAATGGGATCGTGCGTTGGCACCAGCGTTGGCGATAGTACAGCAATGGCAAGCTACCAATCGCGATGAAAAACAAGCGTTGATCGGCCAGGCCCAGGTATTGTTGAGTCAGGACGATCGCGCCCAGGCGACCGAAGCTGCCAAGCTGTTGCAGCAACAATGGAAAGCGATTGGTAGTGCGGGGCGCCACGAAAACAATCTGTGGCGTCACTTTCGCAAGGCTAACGATGCGCTGTTTGATGCTGCCAAACAAGCCCATCAGGCTTCAAAGCAAGCGCAGCAGGCTCAGGCTGATGCGTTATTGGAGCAGGCCGGTGAAGCTGTTCGGCAGTTGGAAAGCCAGGACAGCCTGGCCCGGTTACAAGAGCTGGCCGGGCAAGCAGCCGACTTGCCACCCTCTGTGCAGCAGCACGTGCTGCGCAAGATTGCTAAATGGCAAACCCAGATTGAACAGCGTCAAACCCAGCAGGCACAACAGCAACAGCAACATCAACGTACTCAGCAATATGAAAGCTTACTGGCTGCCATCGCCCAGTGGCAGGGCCATTCAAGTCCGGCATCTGAGCATATTGATCAAACGCTTTGGGCAGCACTTAACCGGGCGCATCAGCAAGCCTTGCAGGAAGCCAGGACTGTCGATAAAAGCCGTCTGTGGTATACCACGCAACTGGAAGTGCTGTGCAATATGCCCACACCGGACGCGCAATCGCCATTACGCCAGGATGTACAGCTGGCAATGATGATGCACAAACTGGAAGACGGCCAAAGCACGACTGCCGAGCAGGCTATCGTCGACTGGCTGGCCTGTGGGCCGATCCAGACAAACGAAACGCCATTGGTGAAACGTTTTAATCAGGTCATACGTACCTGCTTCATTGCATCACAACAGGATGAACCCCGTGAAAGTACATCTTGAGTATGAATTTACAACTGAACAGCATGCGTATCGCTTTTTAAATACCGCGATACATTTTGATGCTGAACAACTGGTGGTGAAGCTGGGGCGATCGGATCATCACGTGCAGGTGGCTTATCAATACCTGGACGGCAAGTTTGACTCCACCGCCAGTGATTTGGATGATCTGGCGCGCAATCTGAATGGAGTGGAAGTGCGATAACAAAAAAGGGCCTGACGGCCCTTTTTTAATAATCGACGGTCAGGGCATAGCCGGCGTATTTGCGCATATTGATAACGCGATCGCCATCTAGCATCAAATACTGGCCTTTTATCCCAGTCAGTGTGCCTGAAAAAGCCGGTGTTTTGTCCAGATTGATGGATTTTATTTTTTCCGGATACTGTTCCACCGGGTAGCGGATAGCAACTGCCTCATGTTCGGTATGGCTTACAGCCTGCAATCCTTTGTCGGCGATCAGCGCATCCAGTTCAGGCTGAATTTTTGCAAGGAGGGCATCCCGGGTGGCCGCCAGATCCTGGCTGTCCGGTTCGGCTTTAAGCATGGTGCGCCAGTTGGTTTTATCGGCGATATGCTGTTTGCACAGGGTTTCCACCAGGCCACTGGTCAGCCGGTCGGGAACGCGCAACATTACCAACGCCTGGCTGGCACCCTGATCCATCCAGCGGCTGGATATTGCCTGGCTGACGTGGCGGGTGATCCCTACCTTAAGATTGCCGGTGTTGGCTAGATAAACAAAATGGTCATTCATGCAGTTTTGTTCGCCCCAGGCCGGATCGCGGCAGGTGCCTTCATGGTAGTGACATTGTTCCGGTTTAATAATACAGCTGTCGCATTGGGCCAGGCTGATCAGGCAGCGGTAACAATAACCCTGGTTGAAGCTTTTTTTGGTTTTGTTTCCACAATGCACACAATGAATGGCGCCGGCGTATTCCATACTGATGGTATGGCCGACCAGTGCATTCATATCGACCAGCGCGTCGCCGACAGGCAATTCATAATGAACCGGCTCGGCAGGTTGGGGCACAGATACCCGCATTTTTCGAATATTTCCGTGAACTGATGGCATATTACTGGCTCATTTCTCCGCGTAGATTTTGGGTCAGTGAGGTGCACAGCTGGTCAAAGGATAACCCTTTACTTAATAAATAATGCAGCTTGGCCAGCGCAGCCTCTGGGGTCATATCACTGCCGGGCAGCACGCCAACCTCGGCCAGGCCGTGGCCGGTGGCATAGCCGCCCATATTGACCCGACCGCGAGTACATTGTGTGCAGTTGAGCACCGGAATTTGATTTTTGTGGGCGTGACGTAGTTGCTCCAGCAGGGCCTCTTGTTGTGGCGCATTGCCCACCCCGTAGCTTAGCAGTATCAGTGCATTAACAGGCTGTTGCAGGATATTTTTGATCACCTGGGCTGAGATTCCCGGATACAGGCTGACCAGTCCGATAGGCTGGGCGGTGACGTGGCTCACGTGTAAAGGTGCCAACGTGCCTTCAGCCAGTTTGCCTGCATTTAACCGAATATTGATACCGGCTTCCAGCAATGGGGGAAAGTTTGGCGAATCAAAGGCATTAAACCCATCGGCATCGACTTTTCGGCTGCGGTTACCGCGCAGCAGACGGTTATTAAAAAACAGCCCGACTTCGGCAATCGGATAATTGGCCGCGATATACAGCGCGTTGAGCAAATTCACCTGGCCGTCGGAACGCAGCTCTGCCAGCGGGATCTGTGAACCGGTCACAATCACCGGCTTGCCCAGATTTTCCAGCATAAAGCTTAAGGCTGAGGCGGTATAGGCCATGGTGTCGGTGCCATGCAAAATGATAAAGCCGTCATACTCATCGTAATGATCGGCAATATCATCGGCGATATTTTGCCAGTCTTCGGGGTCCATGTCTGATGAGTCAATCAGATTGTCGTACTCATGCAATGTAAAGCGTGGCATTTCGCTGCGATGAAATTCCGGCATTTTTTTCAGCGTATCGGCCAAAAAGCCGGCTGCTGGCACATAGCCCTGCGAAGACGGCTTCATACCAATAGTACCGCCGGTGTAAGCAATGTAGATATGTTTGCGCATAATTTACAGATACAAAAATTTTACACATTCTAACAAGCCTGCCGCACAAGCGTAAGGCAAAACATGCGGAACTGCGCTAGCAAAGTTTTGCTTGCGCACAGGGGCGGCAAAGGCATAATGAAAATCTTATAAGCAACGCTGAAAGGACGCAGCAGGATGACTGGTAAGTTAGTGTGTATTGGCTTGGGCATCACCATTGGCGCGCATATTTCTACTCGATGTCAAAACCATATTGCTCATGCCGATGTTGTGTTTTGCAATTGCCATCCGCTGATGGAGCAATGGCTACAAGAACTGCATCCTGATGTGCGCTCGTTACAGCCGCTGTATGCTATTGGTAAAGATCGCCGTTTGACCTACCAGCAGATGGTTAGCACCATGCTAATACCGGTGCGTCAGAATCGCTATGTGGTTGGGGCGTTTTATGGTCATCCGGGGGTATTTGCTCAGGTGCCGCATCATGCCATTGCGCAGGCGCGACGAGAAGGATACAGCGCCCATATGGAGCCTGGCGTCTCTGCCGAAGACTGCCTGTATGCTGATTTGGGCATCGATCCGGGGGCCTTTGGCTGCCAGCATTTTGAAACCAGTCAGTTTATGTTTTACCAGCGTCGGCTGGATACCTGTGGCTATGTCATCTTGTGGCAGGTGGCATTGGCCGGGGATGTTTCTCTGGCACGTGATGCCAGTACTCCGGCGCAACGCGAAGTGTTAGTGTCATTGCTATTAGAGCACTATCCGCCTGATCATGAAGTGATTTTATATGAAAGCCCGACCTTAATTACTGACCCTTTTCGTGAAGATCGTATACACTTATCACAACTGGCCCAGGCAAATCTGACGACCATTACCACTCTGGTCATTCCGCCAGCCACACGCTTGGTGAAAAACCACAGGATTTTGGATGCGCTGGCCGTCGCCGGTGCCGGGACAAAGGATACGCTATGAACCCCATCATGCTGGTCGCAAAACTTGCTGAAGATGTTGTGTTACAGGTTAGCCATTTAACCCCATTCGAACAAACCGCCATTGCCAGTCTTTCCCGTCAGGCGCAACAAATCTGTGCGCTGATGGCGATTGTTGAACCTACTGATCCTAATGAACCTTCGCCGGAGCCTGATGATTTTCCGCCTGATTTTCGATAACCCCAGTATTGGACGCTTGACGCGCCTGGCTACTATTTGCTGTGCTGTATGGTGTCTCACCCTCACACCGGCTGTAGCACAAACAGATGTCAGCAGTCTGCTGAGTCGTGCTGATAACTTGCGGTTGAGCGATCCAGATCAGGCGCAGCAGTTATTGAACAGTATGGAGCAAGATCAGTTAAGCGCGCAGCAGCAGCTATTGTTTCGTTATTTGACGGTATACCTGTCGACTTTTGATGGAGATATTCAGGCAACCCTGGAAGGCTACAAACGCCTGCTTGGCGAAGTTCCCGACTCCGGCTTACGGATCCGCGTTCTCACTTCCATGTTGGGGCTGGCATCCTATACCAAAAATTGGCGTCAAAGTTTTGAGCTTGCCGGTCAACTGGATGATCTGCTTGAACGGATTGATGCCCCCTCTATTCAACCTGATGCCTACAAGGGCTTACTGGTGTTTTACAGCAGTGTGGAACAACCTGACATTGCACTTATCTACGCATCACAGATTTTGCAGCATGCTTATGCCTCGGGGGATGACCGCTGTTTTGCGTTAAGCATGCAAAACGAAATAAGCCTGGCTCGGGGGACAGTCACCGAAGATGCATTTTACGATGCACTCGAGGTGTGTAAAGCGGCTAAGCAGCCTTATTATATTGGTTTCAATATTGTGCATTTGTTTGATTTTTATATGCAACAGGGTGAATTGGTGAAAGCTCAGACCGTGGCGGAAGATGCCATGCGCAAAATCAATGCGGTGGATTATATATTCTTAAAAAGCGGCTTTTTGGCGGCGCTGGCTGAGCTTAAAGTAGCGACCGGGCAGCCCGATGAGGCCATCGCTTTAGCCCGCGAAGTGATTAAAATGGATCAGGAAGAGCAGTATCCCAATCCGCTGATCAGTGCATATCGTTTGCTCGCCAGCCAGTTGGCTGAAGCAGGGGATTATCAGCAAGCATACACCCACCAAACAGCCCTGACCCGTTTAGAAGCCTCGTTACATGATCAGCGGGTGGAAAAATCTCTGGCTTTGCAACAAGCGCGCTTTGATTTAAAAAACAAAGAAAGCCAGATTGAATTATTGGATAAGCGTAATCAGCTGCTGAGTACTGAAGCCCGACTGGTGCGCGAGCAGGTTCAAAGCATGGTGATGGTGCTTATCCTGGCGCTGGTGGCAGTGGTGGCCTTATTATTTTGGTCGTATCGCACCCGTAAATTGCAGGCGCAGCTTAAGCATCTGGCCGCAATGGACACGTTAACCGGTATTTACAATCGTCATTTTTTTACCGAGCGCGCTAAACAGGCTCTTCAACAGGCCAGTGAAGCCGGCCTGCCGGTGGCGCTAATCCTGTTTGACCTCGACCATTTCAAGCGCATCAATGACAGTTACGGCCATCAAACTGGCGACTGGGTGTTGCAACAAGTGATTCAAACAGTGCGTGAACAATGCCGCGCCTACAAACATGAACTGGGCCGGATCGGGGGCGAGGAATTTGGCATATTGCTCAAATCCTGTGATAGCGCCGATGCAGTAGATATCGCCGAAGCCTGCCGTAAAGCGATCCAGCATATTGATACATTGACCTCTGGTCAGCATTTTACCATTACTGCCAGTTTTGGTGTCAGTGACACGCTACGTGTGGGCTTTCAGCTAGACAACTTATTCTCCGCCGCCGACCTGGCTCTGTTTCAGTCAAAAAAATACGGCCGCAACCAGGTCCACACCTACGAAAGCGACACCCCGCCTTAGCCTGGCATTCGCCCGGTAGCCTGGTGCCTGCAAACAATGCAAACAAGACACCCACCTTAATTTCCCAGTTTATGGCTGCAAACAAGACACCCACCTTAAATTCCCAGTTTGTGGCTTCAAACAAGACCCCCACCTGAAAATTCCCGGTCCACGGTGCACACGCTGTAATTCAATTTGGATACCGTCCTTCAATATCCTTTTATTGTGAGAAGCCACAAAGATGAAACTCACCTGGTTTGCCGTTTTCAGTAAGCCATTCATTCGAAAACATGGACACCCATCTATTCACAAATTGGACATCTATCTTTGGAATGTGCCTGTGCCGGGAGACCGCTCGCAGGATCACCTGCTATGAACCCACCATGTGGCGACTAATGGCCATTTTTAATCTACCTAGGTAAAAGTATTTGGAAAAATTATTAGCTCGTAAATTACATTGACTGTCAGCGGTCGCATACCACATCAAACACGCTTCAGTGAATGGAGAAATACTTAAAGGTGGCTGTCTTGTTTGAGAAATTTTTTGAGTTAATAAAAAAACTAAATGGACATCCATCCATAAACTAAAGGGACACCCATCCATTAGAGAAGACACCTCGTGTATCGCAATCAATAATTAATGAACGGGAAGAAATGTTGCGCATTATTGGGATGGGTGTCTGTTGAAATCTTCTGCTAAATACGCTGGAATGCATTAATTTTTAGTAAAAACAGTTAGGTGGATTCACACCTATAACGCGTGACAAGCACAGCTTGAGCGTTCTTAGGGCAGATAAAAAAAATCCCCCGCGTAGGAGCAGGGGATTTGTTGCTTAACTGAGGGCTAGGCGACTGCGGCTGACGAATTGTCGTCATCTTTGGCAGAGGCGGCAATAAGCTCTGCAGAATCAAAATCGTCTACGTTGATGGTACGTAAACGACCCGCTTCGGTTTCTTTGAGCAGTTTGGCTTCATCCTGATTGATAATGCCATCCTGTAGGGCCTGATCTGCTAACTTGTCCAGCTGGGTGAATGGCAGCTTTGTGCCGCGTGCTTCACAAATACGTTCAAACACTGGCTCACAAGCCAATACATTCTCCAAAGTCTGTTCCAGGTCGCCAAATAGGCTGCCTTCTTCGCGGGTCAGATACTGGCCGTCACCCAGACGCGTCCGGGCTGGAGAAGGTTGCTGTAAGATGCTGGCAATCTTGTGCTCCAACGTATCCGAAGGTTTGTCACAACGGCGGCCAAATGGCAGCACTAACGCGCGCATCGCCAGCGCCACCGGGCGTGATGGGAAGTTGGCTAAAAATTCAACGATGGCTGTTTCGATATCATACAGGGTGGTTTGCATCGCCCAGTGCATCAGCGGCGCGTCTTCCTGCAGCCGGCCTTCTTCGTCATAGCGTTTAAGCGTAGCACTGGCCAGATAAATACCACTTAAGATATCGCCAAGGCGCGCCGACAAGCGCTCACGGCGTTTCAAATCGCCACCCAATACACCCATGGAAACATCTGTTAAGAGGGCAAGGTTAGCGCTGTAGCCTTTAAGCAGCTTGTAATAACGCGCAGTATCATCGGCAAACGGGGCGGAACTGAAATAGTTGCTGGTAATACCAAACCATAAGCTGCGTACTTTGTTCGAGAATGCAAAACCAATGTGACCGAACACAGCGTCATCAAAGGCATTAAGCTGCTCTTGACGGTCTTCGATTGCTACGGCTTCAATTTCGCGCAGAACATATGGATGACAACGCATGGCACCCTGACCAAAGATCATCATATTACGCGTTAAGATGTTAGCGCCTTCTACGGTGATTGAAATTGGCGCTCCTTCATACGCGCGACCAAGGTAATTATTTGGCCCCAGCATGATGCCTTTGCCACCATGCACATCCATTGAATCATTGATCACCTGACGCATCTTTTCAGTCAGGTGGTATTTGCAGATGGCAGAAATGACCGAGGGCTTTTCACCCAAATCGACCGCAACAGTCGAAAATCGGGTCACTGCATCCATCAGGTAGGCATTACCGCCGATGCGAGCCAGCATTTCTTCCACCCCTTCCATTTTACCCACTGGCATACGAAATTGACGGCGGATGCGGGCGTAAGCACCGGTAGCCAGAGCACAAGTTTTGGCACCACCAGCAGCCGTAGACGGCAAGGTAATACAACGCCCAACCGATAAACATTCCACCAGCATACGCCAGCCCTGGCCAGCCATTTTTTGACCACCGATAATGAAATCTAACGGAACAAAGATATCGTTGCCACGAATGGGGCCATTTTGAAACGGCGTATTTAATGGAAAATGACGGCGACCGATATCCAACCCCTTAGTATCCCGTGGGATGAGAGCACAGGTAATGCCAAGATCTTTTTGCTCACCCAACAGGCCTTCCGGATCTTGAAGTTTAAATGCCAGTCCAATTACCGTGGCGACCGGCGCCAGCGTAATGTAGCGCTTATCGAAGGTCAGGCGCATGCCCAGCACTTCCTCACCTTCCCACTGGCCCTTACAGACCACACCGGTATCGGGGATGGCACCAGCATCCGAACCAGCTTCTGGGCCGGTTAACGCAAAACAGGGAATTTCTTCACCTTTGGCCAGACGCGGCAGATAGTAATCTTGTTGTTCAGCAGTACCATAGTGCTGCAGTAATTCACCAGGGCCCAATGAATTTGGCACTCCTACGGTACTTGACAATACCGCACTGGAACCGGCTAGTTTTTGCAGTACCCGCGACTGAGCATAAGCAGAAAATTCCAGGCCACCGTATTTTTTCTTGATGATCATGGCAAAGAATTTGTGCTCTTTGAGGTAGTCCCAGATACGCGGCGGTAAATCAGCTTTTTGATGGTTGATTTCCCATTCGTCTACCATCTGGCAAACGCGATCCACCGGGCCATCCAAAAATGCCTGCTCTTCAGCGGTCAAACGGCCTTTAGGAATGCCGTGCAATTTGTCCCAGTCGGGAGCGCCACTGAAAATATCGCCATCCCACCATACAGAGCCTGCATCAATCGCTTCCTGCTCGGTACGTGACATCTCCGGCATTACTTTTTTATAAAAGGCCAGTAGCTTTTTTGTGATGTAAGGTTTGCGGATATCTGCAACACCAAACGGGATTGCCACCGCTAAAAACACTAACCAGCCAAGCCAGCCAATATCACCAAATACTGTGCCAATAAGCATGACGCCAGTGGTTAATGCGATAGTATTGATCAGCCCCAATCGTTTGTAACTGGCCACACAAAGGGTCAGTAAAACAATAAGAAACCAGATAAACTCTGCCATTTTACACTCCTGATAAAAGTCGGCTTATGCTGATCCTATTTATACGCCAAATTCAATTTACTGAGATTCGAGGTCAGACCAGCTTTTGTTAAACCTATATTCATGCTGGCAAAAGATCAAGCAAAAGCAGGCACTCAACACGTTCGCGAGTGTACACAATGGCAACTTTTGTTGGCTGCTGGTTAAAGCCGTTTAAACTCGCGCAGTTTGATGTCGCCCTGTTCGTCGCCGTCCTTGAATTGTTGCAGGCGCACCAGGTTGAAATCCAGAGCAGGTGCAAACCAGGCAAATGTCTCGCGGGTTTTGGAGTCGCGGACCAGCTTGACCTTGATGGTCTCAAGATTTCCGTAGGGCAGCGAGAGCATTTCAGGCCCGAGAATTTCGATACCGTATGAACGTTTCTCACCACGGTAGTTGATAAAATCATAACGCAGTCGCTGATTGCCGGCGGCCAGCTGCCGGGCGATATCGAGACGGTATATTTGATTATCCAGTTCGCCGTCCCAGGGCAGGTTTTCCTGTTGTTCAATTTTAACCGTTGGCGAAGGTTGGCTAACAAACGCCACATTTAGCTTATCGTCTGGGCCGGTGCCGGTACGCTTGTAATGATATTGAGAAGGGATGAGTAAATCGTTCTGCACATAAAAAATAGAGTGCTCGAAGCGCTCGTCAGATAAAAAAAACTTCGACACTTCAGAGGAGTAAGTCAGCGAAAATTGATCTTCGCTCAAACTTTCCAGCTTCATAGTGGCGCTGCCGACATCATCTCCCCATTTAAATGCCGTGTAAGTAGCAGTAAACGGAATAAGCTCAGGCAGAGGATTGTCGTCTTGGCCTAGGGCAGGGGCGGCAGCAAGCATTAAACAGCCCACTGCCATTAGCACATTAATCGCTCGCGTAACCGGTCTCGGGTAAAATCTGCTCATTGAGAATCGCCTTATTGTTGTCCATTGCCAGTCGGCCCTCACAGAACCATTTAACCACCAACGGGTATAAACGCAACTCCTGTTCGCTTACACGCTCGGCTAAATCCTGCGCGGTATCTTCTTCAAATACCGGCACACGACTTTGAACGATCACCGGGCCGCCATCTAATTCGGGGGTCACAAAGTGCACACTTACGCCGTGCTCCTTGTCTTTATTGTCGATGGCGCGCTGATGGGTATGCAATCCTTTATACTTTGGCAACAACGAAGGATGGATGTTGAGCAGCTTGCCGGCATTGTGCTCCACAAAGCCGGGCGTCAGAATACGCATGAAGCCAGCCAGCACGATACAGTGCGCATCGAAGCTGTCCAGAGCATGTTGTAACGCAGCATCATAGGCTTCGCGGTTCTCATATTCGCGATGATCGATAACACAGGTCTCAATACCAGCCTGACGCGCACGCTCCAGACCGTATGCGTCAGGATTATTGGAGATCACCGCCCGAATGGTGCCGGCAATGCGATTAGCGTCACAAGCATCAATTAGTGCCTGAAGGTTGCTGCCATTACCAGAGATCAGCACACAAATATTCATAGAAACCGCCATAGTTACTTGATCACCACCTGGTCTTCATCGCCTTCGCGCGCTTCAATGGTGCCCAACTCCCAGGCTTCTTCACCCTGGTCCTTAAGAATCGATAGCGTGGAGGCTACATCGGACTCATCTACCGCAATCACCAGGCCTACGCCGCAGTTGAAGGTGCGATACATTTCGTGCTGACTGATATTGCCCTGGGTTTGCAACCAGTTAAAAATTTCAGGCCATTGCCAGCTTTGTTCATCCACGACAACTTTAGCGGTCTCGGGCAGCACTCGCGGAATATTTTCCCAAAAACCACCCCCGGTAATATGAGAAATCGCTTTAACCTGCACCTGTTCCAGTAGTTTCAGGACAGATTTAACGTAGATGCGGGTTGGGGCTAACAAATGATCCTGCAGGGTTTTATCACCTAGCGTGTCAGATAAGCTGGCATTGCTCACTTCTAATACCTTACGAATCAGCGAATAGCCATTAGAATGTGGCCCAGATGAACCCAGCGCAATCAGTTTTTGCCCAGGGCGAACTTGGCTGCCATCGATAACATCCTCGGCTTCAACCACACCCACACAAAAACCGGCGATGTCATAGTCACCGTCATGGTACATGCCAGGCATTTCAGCGGTTTCGCCACCAATCAGGGCACAGCCTGCCAGCTCGCAGCCTTTGCCGATGCCAGTGACCACTTCCGCGGCAGTGTCGACTTCTAACTTGCCAGTAGCATAGTAGTCTAAGAAAAATAGTGGTTCAGCACCCTGCACAATCAAATCATTAACACACATCGCCACCAGATCGATCCCCACGCCATGGTGCACGCCCGCATCCATCGCCAGGCGTAGCTTGGTGCCAACGCCATCGGTGCCAGACACCAGCAGAGGCCGCTTATATTTGGCAGGAATTTCGCATAATGCGCCAAAACCTCCTAATCCGCCTTTGACTTCGGGGCGGTGCGTACGCTTGGTTACAGATTTGATTCGGTCAACAAGCTGATTACCCGCATCGATATCAACGCCGGCGTCTTTGTAGCTAAGAGAGGTTTTATTGTCGCTCACGATAATGCCCTGGTGCAAAGGATGGAAAGACGCGAATTCTACCAGCAAGTGGCATGAAGTCCAATGTTACTCCGCCAACCGCCAGAGGATAAAAATTGTAGATGAAAAAGAGGTTTAAATGCCCCACAATACCGCAAGACACCCATCTTTGATGCATAGCCAAGTAGATAAACAGATTTTGCCAATGACCAAACCTTTCGTGACATTTGCCATTCTCGCCATATCCATGCTTATTACCCTCATGGTTTCACCAAGCCAGGCCAGTACAGTAGTGGAAACTAATAAAGCGCGGGTTGAGGTGGCTGACCAACAGACATCCACCCGTCGCTCCGCTTTGCGCGATGCCTTTGCCCAGGTATTGGTTAAAATGTCCGGTTCAAAGATGGTGTTGAATCACCCAAAAATTCGTTCAGCCTTACAATCACCCGCGCAGTTTTTGATTGCCTATGAGTATGATCAGCATCAAAACAAGCAATATTATATTGGCGAGTTTTCGCGCGAAGCGATCGCCAGGTTATTGCGCGAGGCAAAGCTTCCTTTGTGGGGCCAACGCCGCCCAGATACTTTGCTTTGGATGGTCAACCAGGAAGAGCGGGACAAGTGGATACTGCGGGAAGGCCAGCCGGACCCACTGGTAGAATCAGTCATGCAGCACGCCGAACAGCGCGGCATACCGCTGGCCCTGCCATTGATGGATTTGACCGATAACAGCAAATTATCGGTGTATGACATTTGGGGGCTATTTGCCGATCGTCTCAGCAGCGCGTCTACACGCTATCAACCGGATATTGTACTTGCAGCCCGGATCCGCCAGCATGACGGCTCGCAGGCACCGGAATTTTTAAGCACCGAGGAGCAGCTTGCGGATGCGCTGGCAAACAGTAGCCTGGCTTTTGCCTATGACAACCAGCAGCAAAACCAGGATGGAGTGCCAAAGGAATCACAGTACGATCCAGCCAAAAGCGACGGTGAAAGCACTGTCGGTGGACAGCCACTTGAGAACCGCCAGCAGAATCGCAGTACGGTTAACAATGGGCTTGTTAATGACACCCATCAAGACATTCATATAACCCCTGCGCCCCAACCAGTGACCATGCCGGCCCGGGTGGGAGAGGGAGCGATCCGCCTTGACTGGCTGATGATGGTAGAAGGTAAGAAGTTTTTCGGCAGTGTTTATGCCCAAAGCGCGGCAGAGGCTGCGACACAGTTGCTTGATATTTATAGTGATTATTTGGGCGAGCGCTTTGCCTTCTCGTTTGAAAAACAAAACCAGCAGGCAAGTGCCATCACGATTTCAGTGGCCAATTTAGATGAGTTGAAAAAGTATGTGCATGTGCAGCGGTTCTTGTCTGATATGAGTGTCGTTGAGTCCGCGATATTGGTACAACAGGCTGGGTCGGTAGCTGCGTTTGATGTCAAATTGGTAGGCAGCCAGGCTGACTTCATGAATGCGCTTTCGCTTGATTCGCAATTGCGACCGGTTACGGATACCTTTGGCCGGCCCTTAGAAGGGCTGAATTTTTACTGGAATGAATAAACGGGCTTAACCGAATGGGCACGCTTAATCATTAAGATGGCGAAAACGGCTTTTTATCCGCACCAGATCATGCCTGATGCGATAATGCTCGAGCTCTTTCACAGAGCCGGCGGCGCGGCCAAAACAACTTTCAAACTCGATAGCCATGTGTTGCCATTGCTCGGCACTGACACCCAGCGTCCGCACGTGGTCATCGGGCAGGCTGGCTTTTTTGTCGATAAGACAGCGCCCGGTGTGCTCAAGCAGGCTGTGGTAGTTGGCAAAAGTGCCGGGTAGGGGGGTGTGATGAATGCCGCGGGCGTCACTGAATGGCTGCAAGGTTGCCGGGGTTGATGCGGGCGAAAGCAGGCGCGCCCGGATACTGGTGTGGTATGAGTCGCCTAGGGAGTCGGCCAGGCCGGCGCGCACCGGGTTTGAATCCACATAGGCCATGCAGGCTAGCAAAGCGGCTTCATCCAGCAGAGCCTGCGATTTGTAGCGGCCTTCCCAGAACCGCCCGGTGCAGTCATCTTCTTTATTGGCTTGGCGCGCAATATACTCATTTAAAGCGCGCATGAACCAGCTGATAGATGCTAACCGTGCCCGATACACAGTAACAATACTGCGCACCGTCGCACATTGGAGCGCGCTTAATCGCTGGCGCTGGGTCGGGTCCATATACTGCCGGGTCAGCGCGGTACCGGCAAACACCTGGTGCCAGCGGGTTAGCACTTCTTCATCCGACCATCGATTAGCCTGCTGGGCGTCGATGTGCAGCACCAGATGCGTGTGGTTGCTCATCACTGCATAAGCGCACACGCCGATAGCAAAATTAGCAGCCAGCAATGCAATACGCTGTTCGACCCAGCCGCGGCGGTGCTCGTAGCTCACGCCGGTCTGGCTATCGACTCCACACAAAAACGCCTTGCGCACACAGCGCGATACACAATGATAATATGAAGTGTCTTGAAGATTAATTTGATATTTGCGAGCGACAGCCATTTTTCATAACCAGGAACATTTTTATCTAGCATGCAGGAAGTTGCACGACAGAAAAACTGGCCGTTAGCCCAGATTATTGAAATCCACTTGGCGGTGGGTGTCTACTCATGGAGCGAAATTAGGGACGGGTGGATGTCCATCTGTTAATCTTCAGTTCAACTATGTGGTGCAAGGTCGCTGTCCAGGGCTATGCTGCACACTAATAATAAATGTGGGTGTCTATTAACACTGTCAACATTACCGTTGCCTGCACCGGCTATTGCAGAGGCAACGGTAAATGGTGCTCAATGTGATGAGATGGCAACCGTGGTGGACGAATTTTGACACTGGGTAGGGCAATAGACTCCACCCGCTGATCCAGCGAAACGGTATCGCGCCACGGCTGGTTAACTGGCAGGTATTGCGGGCTCGGTGCGGCATTTTGAGCTGCCGGTATATCGATTCCGGGAAGCAATTGGTCGACCACAAAAGCGGCGCGAGGCTGGATATGCGGCGCATTCACCCGATTGCGCTGCCCCCAACTGATAAGTTGTTCTCCAGACTGCACCGTATCCCGGGTAAAAAAGCCGACATCTGTCTCTACGCCTAGTCTATGCAATAGCATGAACGCCTGAAATAACATTGCAAAATCTTCTTGCGGAGAAAAGTAACTGTACGGGGAAACAGCAGCATCTTGCTCGAACCATTCAGCTACTTGCTGCACGCTGTAATGGCGCTGGAGCGAGCTCGCCTGTGCGCCACCAAAGGCAACCTGCGCCAGCTCCCGCAATTTCTCGTTTGTTAGCGGGTAATCCTGGTCCAGAGACTGTGACAAAGGAGGTTGCGAATTGGCAATACTCAATGGCGAGTCGTCAGCGCGAAAGCCTGACCAACTTGCCCGAGGAAAGACATCATTGGCATGAGCTAATTCATGATATAACAGGTAGGTTAATGCTGCAGCGACCTGACTAGGATCGCGTGCCTGACGCGCTGCGCGGGACAACCCAGGCAATGGAAAATAATTTTGATTCTGTGAAACCAGCCGCCAACTGGTGCGATAATCAAGCCCTTCATCAAATTGACCGCGCGGATCGGGCTGGCTGTTGATGCTGTCTCGTTCTTCCGGGCTGCGCCATAACGCGGCTGCGTCCAGATAAATTGCCCCGGTTGCACTCCAGTAAAAAGACGGCCGAATGTCATGGGCGATGACTATAGCGGTAGTGGCACCCAGCAAGCTCAACAGATCATCCTGAGCCTCCGAATTTGCCAGAAATTCGGCAAATGCATCTCCCATCCAATCATGGGATACCACGGTGCGCGCTAACACATCGTCGATAGTCGGGGTGGCTGTCTTTTGGCCCAATAAAGGCAATTTTTCAAAAGAGCACGAACGGGCCAGGATCTGGGTGTAGGTACAGGGAACCAGCGTGCTGGCCCATTGACCGTTTGGCCGATAGGGGTGAACCAAAGAGGTTGGATACAGCTCATTGCTGGGGAAGTAGGCAGCAGCGTCACTGGCTACATCGTTCACCAACACCCAGACGGTATCCTGTGCCTGACTGCCATCCTCAAAACTGGCGGTGACTTCAAAAGCAAGCAGCGTATCTGCATCTACAGAAGGTGCCTGAAAATACATCTCATGGGCGACCGCCGAACTGCCATAGCTCTGGGTTACGGTGGGGCCTTGAGTTTGCGCCCAGGAAATAGATTCTGCCGTCATTGACCCGGGAATGTCGGCTCGAAGTGACACATCGCCCAACTCCACTGCTTGCTGGCTTAAACGCGCCACCACCACCGGCGGAGCATCATCGTAAACCTGTAAGGTGCCAGTCGTACTCAGGCGTTGCTTGTCCGGTAGGGTGGCGGACACCCGCCAGGCTATGGTACCGGGGATAGTGGCATCAAAGCCAATCGCCTGACTATGCGGCGCCAGCACTGCCTCGTTGTAGGTGTCGACATGCCACATTACATTGTTTAAGGACTGGCCATTACTGGCCTTGACAACCAACCCCACACTTTGACCGGTAACGACGTGTGTATCACCTACTACCTCAAGGATAACCGCTAGCTCATCTGGCGTGCCAGATGGGGCGGATGTACGTGCAGGGCTATCAGCAGCGCCATCGCCACAGCCTGGCAATGCCAGTCCACCGAAAAGAGCGAGTACCAATAATGCGTTAGTGCTTTTTATACCTGGCTTGTTCATCTTGCATTTCTTGTTTGAGCTTGGGCAGGGCCTGGCCAAGTTCTTTGCCGCGATAGCGTGCAAACAAACTACATCCTGTAAACATAGCACACGCCAGCACTAACTCGATAATGGCATACATACGCTCGTCTTGGTCAGCATAAGCAATAGTAATACCATGAATAATATACAATAGTGTGATGAAATTTGCCCATGCATAGGTATAAGGGCGGCCCTTAAGTAAGCCACGGGCTGGCAGTAGCAGCGGCAGAATATACATCAGTACCACAAAGCCAGGAGAGTAGGGCTGATCACTGGCCAGAAAAAAATGCCAAATGCCCATCCATGACAATAACAGCCCATAACTTGTCAGCGCCAGCAACTGCAACTGACGCGTAATGGGTTTCATAATGTTGCCCCTGCCAGCCGTGTTGCAAGGCTGGCCAATCGCTCGCCCTGAGCCACTGCTAACTGCTTTTCTACATCGGTCAGGTTTTCGCCGTGGTGCCCGCTCACATGGCTGGCACCGTATGGCGTGCCACCGCTACGGGTATCGTGCAGGCCGGATTCACTGTAAGGGATCCCGCAATACACCATGCCATGGTGCAACAGCGGAATGGCCATGCTTAACAAGGTGGTCTCCTGGCCGCCATGCATACTACTGCTAGAGGTAAACACCGTGCAGGGTTTATCAATTAGGTGGCCCTTGAGCCAGGCATCGCTGGTACTGTCCCAAAAATGCTTGAGGGGGGCTGCCATGTTGCCAAAGCGAGTAGGACTGCCTAGCGCCAGGCCGATGCACGACTCCAGATCGGACTTTTGCACATACGGCGGACCCGAGTCGGGAACGTGTGGCACTTCATCAGACAAATAGTCACGCAGCGGCGGCACAGTGCGAACACGCGCCTGACATCCGCCAAGCTCGATGCCCTTGGCGATGGCGCGTGCCAGTGCGGCAGTGGAGCCATGACGACTGTAGTACAGCACTAAAATTTCGTGCATCAGAGGATCTCCAACACCGCTTCGGGAGGCCGGCCAATACGCGCCGCATCGCCGTGAATAACAATGGGCCGCTCCATAAGTTTGGGAAACTGCACCATGGCAGCCAGGCCTTGTTCAGCGGTCAGTTCTGCTTTGTCCAGGCCAGCGTCGGCAAACTCGGCTTCTTTCGGGCGCATCATGTCGATGATCGCATCGGTAGGCAACTTGGCAAAGACCGCCGCTAACTCCGCTTTGGACAAAGGAGCCTTTAAGTATTCAATGATTGTGGGTTCAATGTTTTGATCGCGCAACAATTGCAATGTTTGCCGGCTTTTCGAGCAGCGTGGATTATGCAATATTGTGACCTGCGTCATGTTTGTTCCTTTTTCATGGACGGCAAAACCCAGTGGCGGGTATGCTGTTATTTTTCAACCACAAGATGGTTACCACTATGCAGCGCAAGTATAAAAACATCAAGCAATTACCGGTAGCTAAGCCATTGTTATGGGGCGCCTTAGCCTTGATTGGGTTAGTGGGTGGTATCTTGATGCAGCAATCTACCCGGTATGATTTTATAACCCTGGATAACAAGCGCTATCAATGGCGTGATTTGCATGGTGAATGGGTGGTGCTGAACTATTTTGCGCCCTGGTGCGCCCCCTGTCTCAAAGAGCTACCGGAGCTCAACCAATTTGCCCGCGCTGTGCCGGAACATACCCGTTTGTTGGTGGTTAATTATGATAGGACAAGCATGAGCGAGGCGGCAGCCTTGTATGAAAAGTATGACATGCAGTTTGAGTTAATTGTAAATCAGTCAGAGACTAAAATGCCGGTACCGCCGCCTGCGGCCCTGCCCGCCACTTATTTGATCGACCCGCAGGGCAATGTTGTTCACCAGTTTACCGGCGAAATCACCGCCACCAGTCTGCGAACGATGTTAGACACCCGTAGACTATAGATTTTTCAGGCGTTCTTCTTCTTCGCGTAACTGCTTAATACGAGCGCGAATTTTTTGTTTTTCCAGATGACTTTCGCCAGTGTAGTTGTAGGCAAACTGTAATTCATCAATGGCACGTTGGTAGGCGCCGTTCAATGCCAGCACCTCGGCTTTACTTTGGTGCATATCTTTTCTGTCCTGAGCTTTTTTATAGGCCGCTGTGAGTAACTGATAAGCAATTTCATAGTCATCTTTTACCAGTAAGAAATCTTTCAATATGCCGATGGCTTGCTGTGGTTGGCCCGCTTCAATCATCGCATTTGCCTGATTAAGTGCCAGCACCTGGTTGCGCGGCGTACGCGCTAAATGCGGCTGCAGTCGCGTGATGGCTTCATCGTATTTTTGCTGCGCTAACGAGATGTCTGTGGCTGCATCCAGATAGAATAAATTTTCCGGGTGGCTGGCAAGTAATGTTTCGATGATAGGTTGGGCCTGGTTCATTTGATTATTGCGCATGTAGGCTAACGCCAGACCGTATTGAGCGGCTGCCTGCATAGGATAATTTTGTTTTTCAACAGCAGCCTTAAAATATTCAAGACTAAATTTTTGCTCAAAGGTGTAACGGGCCATGATACGGGCACGAGCAAGGTGAAACGCCAGGCTTTTTGGGACAGAGACCGGGTCAAAATTGGCAGCACGGGCCCGCGCATCAGCAATTCGTGATTCGGTTAACGGGTGCGACAGCAAGCGGGGCGGGGGCCGAGAGACCAACCTGTATTGTTCATTTAAGGTAGAGAAAAAGTCGGCTGCGCCGCGCGGGTCAAAGCCGGCACGGGCCAGCATAGTGATCCCAATGCGATCAGCTTCTTCTTCGTTTGAACGGGTGTAATCAATCTGCATCTGTGCCGAGGCTGCCTGGGAGGCTGATAGGGCGGCCATACCGGCTTCTGGGTTGGCCATCGCCAACAACAAGCCACCGACCATTGAGGCCAATGCCAAAGGCGCACTGCGTTGCTGAGCCTGCATCTTGCGTGCGAGGTGGCGTTGCGTAACGTGAGCCACTTCGTGGGCAAGTACCGAAGCCAACTCACTTTCATTCTGTGCATTGTGGATCAGGCCGGCATGAACGCCGATGTAGCCACCAAAAAAGGCGAATGCGTTGATTGCTGAATTATTGACCCAGAAAAAATTAAAGGGAAATTTGGCATTATCGGCCTGAGCGACCAGGCGGTTGCCCAAATCCTGCAAGTATTCATCTAACACCGGATCCATGATGAGTGGCGCCTGGCCGCGCATCTGACGCATGACGGCATCACCAATAATGAGCTCTTTATCCAGTGACAATACATCTGCAGCCACCACGCCAATTTCAGGCAATGTGTTACGGTTATTGTAACCACTGTCCTGTGCAACCAGTGAAAAGCTACATAACAGGAGAAACAGCCCGGCTTTCATACGATTTTTCACAAATACTCTCATTACGCCCTTTCTCTGAGTGCAGCTCCAGTGACAGTTACGTTAGAGCATGACAAAGGTGGATCAGTTTCATTTTTTATTGTGATTTTAGTATTTTGCCGCACATACGGTGGATTTGCCACTTTTACACCACGCCATTTTCTGGTGATAAGCAAAACCTGCCAATCCAGGGCGCTATTAGCGAGGTTGGGGGATAGTGATGTTAGGCAAATTCAAGGTTCGATTTACCTTCTTGCAAAGGATGATGAGGAGCGGGCTTCCCAGTATTTTTCTAAAGGACATCGACGCTGAAACGCCGATAAATAGCAAGGACAGCCAGATAGTTCAATAAAGCGGCAAAACAAATTTTATAAAGGACATCCATATACTACGAGGGACACTTACCCGGCGTGTTGTCAGTCCATAGTGAAACTGAGCAACCTGGAAATCGCCAACGAGCCGTCGGGTGTCTTTGAGCGCAAGACTATCATTAGTGTGGGTGTCTTTTATCAAAGCGAAAATATTGACGGACATCCATACAACCTAACCTGCTTATCAGCAACCCGGTGCGGTGGTAAACGGGGCTAAAGTGGTAAATTATCTGGTAGACACTTAACGTTGTATGCTGTGTGACAACCCAAGGCCGCACGATGTGTCATCGCTGGTGGATGTCCTTCATTCATACAATTTCAGTGAAAGGCCGCCGACCAGTTTTCAGCGATAACTGAATCAGGTGGGTGTCTGTCGAATGCAAACGTCTGTCGAACACAAACGAGACACAGGTGGATGTCCTTCATTCATACAATTTCAGTGCAAAGTCGCCGACCAGCTTTCAGCGGTAACCGAATCAGGTGGGTGTCTGTCGAATACAAACATCTGTCGAACACATACGAGCTACAGGTGGATGTCCACGAACTCAGGTAAATCAATGCGGGTGAAATCGCAGTTGCTCTGGCTCAGGGCATACCCTATGATGCCTGCCTTAACTGCTTAACATTGAGACCAATTAATGAGTTTGTTGAACGTCTTCGGGCGTTGGTATCGCCGTAAGTTCTCTGACCCAGATGCAGCCATGCTGCTGATCCTGATTATCATCACCACGGCATTATTGTTGCTGTGGGGAGAGCTGGTTATGCCAGTATTAGTGGCCGCGGTAATTGCCTATCTGCTGGATTGGCCAGTGACCCACCTGGTCCGTATCGGGCTAAGCCGCACCATTTCCTGTAGCCTGGTGTTATTGGGCTTCATTGCGGTCAGTATACTGCTGCTGGTGGGCCTGATGCCGGTGGTATCGCGGCAAAGTATCAATCTGATTCAAGAAACCCCTCTGATTTGGCAAAAAGCCCAGGACTGGATTCTGACCTTGCCGCAAAAATATCCGGATTATGTGCAGGTGTACCAAATTCATCAGATGATGGAGGGGCTCAATGACAAACTGGTGGAAGTAGGCGAACAGCTGATTTCTGCGTCGGTGAGCTCAATTGGTGATTTAGCAGCACTATTGGTGTACCTCATTCTGGTGCCCCTGATGGTCTTTTTCATGCTCAAAGACAAGCCATTTTTTACCCACAGTATTTCGGCTGTATTACCCCGTGAACGACGTCTTATCACGCAGGTCGGTCAGGAAATGAATATTCAGATCGCAAACTACATTCGCGGCAAAGTGATCGAAATTATCATCGTTGGTGCAGTGTCGTGCGTTACCTTTGTCTTAATGGACTTGCGCTATGCCATGCTGTTGGGCGTGTTAGTGGGGTTATCAGTTCTGATCCCGTATATCGGTGCCGCGGTGGTGACCATTCCGGTAGCGGTGGTCGCAATGTTTCAGTGGGGGATTTCGCCGGAATTTTGGTATCTGATGACCGCTTACTTTATTATTCAGGCATTAGATGGCAACTTGCTGGTACCGGTGCTGTTTTCTGAAGCAGTCAGCCTGCACCCCTTATACATTATCGTTGCGGTGTTGTTTTTTGGTGGGTTGTGGGGCTTTTGGGGTGTGTTCTTTGCCATTCCGCTGGCAACTTTGGTCAAAGCATTGATCACTGCCTGGAGCAGTAACCCGCCGGCACAACAACATCCGGCATAAATCATCAGCTGGCCACCGTGCAACGTACGGTGGCCTCGGTGATCACTGGCCGGTCAGATAGTTTAACACCACTGTATGATGTTCTTTGGTTTTGAACTTGTTAAATACATGCTCGATCTTACCGTCTTCATCGATTAAAAAGCTTAAACGGTGGATCCCATCGTATTCTTTGCCCATAAACTTTTTCGGCCCCCACACACCAAACTGGTCGGCAACCGCGTGGTCTTCATCGGACAGCAATGTAAAGTTCAGGTTTTCTTTTTCGATAAATTTTGGAAGCCGTTTGACCGGGTCCGGGCTGATACCTAACACCACCACATTGTGCGCTTCTAGTTCACTCTTGCTGTCACGCAAGCATTGCGCTTGAGTAGTACAGCCAGGCGTCATGGCCTTTGGGTAAAAATACACCAGCACTTTCTTACCGGCAAAATCCTGCAGGTTGACGGTTTCGCCATTCTGATCAGGCAACGAAAAGTGCGGGGCAGCTTCACCAGCTTGTAGTGTGTTCATAAGACTCCTTACTGTATTTATCAACGATTTTGCCACTTAATGACAATGACTCAAATAAGGCCATAACTTCAGATTGCAACTGCTGAAAGTCCACTGTGTCTGGTGCGGTGACCACAAACTTACAGCGCATGATGTCACTGCCACTGTCGCCATCAGTATCTACCCGTTGCCGAAAAGCACTGATAGACAATTGCCGCTGAGCAAAAAAACCAGTCACTGCTTTCAATTGCCCGGCAGCATCTGTACCAGAAAACTCGACATCAAACAGATGTTCAAGATTTTGTTTTTCGTGATGACTGGTGCGTTTCATCATCGACAACAGGTCGAGCCGCTGACACAAGGGTGGCAATAAGCATTCGGCTTTAGTAATGGCCGTATGGTTGCCTTCCAGAATCATCGTAAGTGAAAATTCTTTGCCGTATATGGCCTGGCGGCTATCCAGGATATTGCAGTGCGCTTCGGAGACGAGCGTTGAAATCTCGCTTAAAATACCACTGCGGTCGGTACCCAAAATGGTAACAATGAGTTGCTGCTTCATAGACAGTACAGATTAGGATTTAGCCATAAATAGTAGCACACAGGTTTTTGTGGATGCCAGTCTCAACCCATAGACAAATTGTGTAAATAAACCCGTGTGCACGCTTGTTTTTAGCAGGGTGAGTAATTAACATGTGCGCTCACTTAACGCGGAGAGACTATGTTTAAAGGCAGTTATGTTGCGCTTATCACGCCCATGCATGATAACGGCGAAATTGACTATCCGGCGCTTGAGCGGTTAATTCAGTTTCATATCGAGCACGGCACACATGGCATCGTGTCTGTGGGGACCACGGGTGAATCGCCAACGTTGCCTTTTGATGAACATGTTGAGGTTGTTAGACGCACCGTTGATATGGTGGCAGGAAAAATTCCGGTGTTAGCCGGTGCCGGTGCAAACTCTACCGCTGAAGCAATATTTTTAAGTGAACAGATGGCCAAGGTAGGCGTTGACGGCTTTTTAAGTGTGGTGCCCTACTACAACAAACCTCAGCAAGCCGGCATGATTGCGCATTTTACCGCTATCGCCGATGCCACCGATGTGCCGATTGTGTTATACAATGTGCCGGGTCGTACCGTAGCTGATATGATGCCTGAAACAGTGGCCGAACTGGCGCAGCATAAAAATATTGTCGGCATCAAAGATGCCACTGGCGATATTGAACGTCTCAAACAGATGCAGGCTCAGGTAGGTAAAGATTTCTTATACCTAAGCGGCGATGACGCCACCAGCTGCGAATTTTTATGTCAGGGTGGCCATGGCGTTATTTCAGTCACAGCGAATATTGTGCCCCAGGCTGTGGCTGATATGTGTAACGCTGCATTGGCCGACGATATGCTGCGTTGCCGCGAAATCGATAAACAAATTGAAGCACTGCATACCGGCTTATTTGTGGAGCCAAACCCGGTGCTGCCCAAATGGGCTTTGTTCAAAATGGGCTTGATCAATAGCCCGCATTTACGCCTGCCGATGGTTTTACCGGAACTTGCCAGTCAAAAACATATCGAACAACTATTAAAACAACACGCCTTGATAGCAGGTTAAGAAGGAATACAGATGAAGAAGTCCCTGGCTTTGGTAAGCAGCCTGGTGGTTGTGGCCGTTACCGGATGTGCAAGCCAACTGGAAAAAGATACTGCGTCCGGCAGTTATAAATATTTAAAGGCCGAACAAAATGCGCCGGTCAAAGTGCCTGAATCTCTGGACCAGCCAAAATTTTCCAGTGAATATGCATTGCCTGAATTAGGCGATGGGGCAGACCAGGAATTGGTTGGCCGGCAATTACGGGTGGTATCACCGGCTTTGGTTCATCCGCTAGTAAGTGGTTCGCATATTCAGGAAGGCACAGAGGGCGCGGTTGTGACCTTTGACCAGGTTGATGACCGACAGCCGCTGAAAAAAGCGGTATGGGATGCTGTGCTTAGCTTTTTAGACAAACAAAATGTGGGCGTGCGAGAGTTTGATCAGCAAAATAATACCCTGATCACCGATTGGTTTGTGCTTACCGAGGAAGTTGAAGACGAAGACAGCCCCTGGTACGCATGGTCGTCAGATATTGATGCGCAGAAAAAGCGACGCTTTAAATTTGATATGGCGGTGAAGCCACATGGCCGTACTGTGTCGTTACGCACAGAGCTGGTTGAGTTTGAAGCTGTGGCTGGTAACGACAAAGTTACGCAGCTTAATGAGTTTGCGGCGCAACGCGAAGAAGTGGCGATTTTGAATCGGGTAATCGGCCACTATGAATATCAAATTCAGCTAGATAACAGCCGCCGGATTGCCGAAATCCGTCAGGGTCTGAACACTGAAATGGGCGTTAACCGTAAGGATGAGCCAGCCATTGTGGTAAATGGCAAGTACGACGTGGTATGGCCGCGTATGTTGTTGGTGCTGCGCAAACTGGGCTTTGACGTGAAGGACCTGGATAAATCCACTGGATTATTATTTGTGACCTATAACGGCAGTGATAGCGGCTGGTGGAGCAACCTGTTCTCCGGTGATGACGAGTTATTGAAAAAAGGTGACTACCGCTTGCGCATCGAGCCGCTCGAGCAAAGCACCACCGTGACCTTTATGAACGACCAAAGCGAGCCATTCGAAGCCGGACAGGTGACTGAATTGTACGAACCTTTTGCTGAGGTTATGAACCAAGACAATCTGGATATTTAAGACTGAGATTAAGATGCAAAAACGCGAAGAACTTTATCGTGGTAAGGCTAAAACGGTTTATTTAACCGATGACGAGAGCAAGCTGGTATTGCATTTTCGCAATGACACGTCTGCTTTTGACGGTCAGAAGATTGAGCAGCTGGAACGTAAAGGTGAGGTGAATAACAAATTTAATCATTTCATTATGACCAAGCTGGAAGAAGCCGGCGTAGCCACGCAGGTAGAAAGTCTGCTTTCTGATACTGAATCTGTGGTCAAAAAACTGGACATGATCCCGGTCGAATGTGTGGTTCGCAATGTAGCTGCTGGTTCATTAGTAAAAAGACTGGGCGTTGAAGAAGGGCAACTGCTGGATCCGCCGGTATTTGAGTTTTTTCTCAAAAACGATGCACTGCACGATCCTATGGTTAATGATTACCACATCATTTCATTTGGTTGGGCAACCGAGTCTCAAATCGATCAAATGAAAAAGCTGACCTTCAAGGTCAACACGGTGTTAAAAGCCCTGTTTGACCAGGCGGGTATGCTGCTGGTGGATTACAAATTGGAGTTTGGCGTCGATAGTCAGGGCAATATTGTTCTAGGCGATGAATTCACGCCGGATGGTTGCCGCCTGTGGGACAAAGAAACTCGTAAAAAGATGGATAAAGACCGTTTCCGTCAGGGCCTGGGCTCGGTGGTGGAAACCTATATCGAAGTGGCTAACCGATTAGGCTTAGCACTGTAATCTTCTAAGATTTTAAAATGGGGCCTCTAAGGGCCCCATTTTTGTTTCTACCCACACCTACCTCATCGATAAACGGTCAATAGCAGACTCGCGCTTTGGTATTCCCGGTCAGCCAGTCTGTATGTTCTCTCAACATGGACACCCACCTGTTGAGCTTCAGCAAATGACACTGCGGCTTAAATAAAAACGTGTTACCAGACATCCACCGATGGGCGAGCATTGAGCGTGACTCGGTGAACTTAATGGGTTTATTGTTTGAATTTGCCTGCATCAGCTCTGGCATTGTCTTCAGGTGGATGTCAATAGAACGATGAGCGGGTGGATGTCCCACGTGCGACTGCCGGTTGGGCGTGAAAGATGTGGGTGTCTTGTTTAAGCCTATTCTGATTGTGGTGACGCCGAGTATGGGATCATCGTGGGGTGGGTGTCTTATTTGAAACCGGTACCAGGTGGATGTCCTTGTAAATATGAGTGGATGTCCAGCGAGAAATGAAAGTAACTTGCCGGTAGGGTTGATAAGTTTTTCGTGAGCCATACTCTGTGGGCTGGGTTGATGAGGGTTAAAAACATAGGCCGGTGATGAATGATGTAGTGAAAATGCCTGGAGAGCGTATGCGGGTGGTTGGCTTAACGTGCCTGGCCATGCTGGCCTTTGCAGCCAACTCTCTGCTGTGTCGAATGGCGCTGGTGAATACAGATACAGCCCCTGCCAGTTTTACGCTGCTGCGAGTGGCCAGTGGCGCGGTAATGCTGGTGATTTTACTGTGGATGTCCAACCGTTCGGGCAATAGCTCGCCAAAGCAGGCATCTGGCCACGCGCAAGGCTGGGAAGGTGCGGGCAGTTGGCTTGGTGCATTAGCATTGTTTATCTACGCGGCGGGCTTTTCGTTTGCCTATGTAGGCATGAATACCGGCACCGGGGCATTGTTGTTATTCGGGGCAGTACAACTCACTATGTTAAGTGTGGGCTGGTATCGAGGCGATCGTTTCAATCGCTGGCAGGTGTTGGGTTTCAGCACTGCGGTGGCCGGGCTGGTCTGGTTGTTGAGCCCCGGTCAGTCCGTACCTGGTCTCGGCGCCGCCATGTTAATGCTCATCGCCGGCGTGGCCTGGGGCGTGTATTCCCTACTGGGCAAGCGTGCCACCCAGCCGTTAGCCATGACCACCGGGAATTTTGTCCGGGCCTTGCCCATCGGCATCATTTTACTGCCGTGGTTGCCAACAGACTGGCCGCCGCTGGCGGGTGTCGGTTACGCAATCGCTTCGGGAGCGCTGGCCTCCGGTGCCGGTTATGCTATCTGGTATGCCGTGATGCCTTACTTGTCGGCCACCGTGGCGGCATCTATTCAGCTTAGTGTGCCGGTGATTGCCATGCTGCTTGGCTGGATATTTTTGGCCGAAGTTATCTCTGTGCAAATGGCCGGAGCGGCATTGTTGACGTTGGGCGGGATTGGGCTGGTGATTCGTTATCGCTAGCGCGGAACGTCTATTTTCAACGCTGATTGTGCCACACAGCAGCATGGCAAAATTTCATCATCATCGATGTAGGCGAGGGGATCGGTGGTATAGCTGACCTTTCCATCCAGCAGCTTGGTTCGGCAGGCCCCGCAAAAACCTTCACGACAATGATAGTGTACTTCTATACGATGTGATTCTAATGCTTCGAGCAGAGTTTGGTCGGGGCGGGCCGACACTGCGCCCACATCGACCACGTCGATGTGAAACGCAGGATCAGATTTCGACATACAACAGCCAGCTTACAGTTCAAAATCGGCAAAGTCGTCTTCGCTGACACTTGAATCAATCTGGCCTACCAGGTAGGAGCTGATTTCGGCTTCCTGCGGGGCGACCTGAACATTGTCGGAGTTCAGGTAGTTGTTCATCCAGGGCAGGGGATTACTCTTGACCTTGAACGGGGTATCCAGGCCAATGGCGCTCATGCGCTGATTAGCAATGTATTCCACGTATTCACACAGAATCTGCTTGTTCAGGCCAATCATCGAACCATCTTTAAACAGATAATCCGCCCATTCTTTTTCCTGCTCCACCGCGCTCATAAAGATCTCGCGCGCTTCTTCCTTGCACTCTTCGGCAATCTCGGCCATTTCCGGATCATCTTTGCCCTTGGCCCAGATATTCAGAATATGCTGCGTCGAGGTCAGATGCAGGTTTTCATCGCGGGCAATCAGGCGAATGATCTTAGAATTGCCTTCCATCAGCTTACGCTCGGCAAAGGCAAAGGTGCAGGCGAACGACACATAAAAGCGGATAGCTTCCAGCGCATTCACAGAGTTCATGCACAGATACAGTTTTTTCTTCAGCTCACGCGGATTAATGACGTGGTGGACGCCATTCACAGTATGGGTTCCTTCGCCCTGGGTTTGCCACAGTTGTGTAGCAAAAATCAGATCATCATAATACCGTGAGATGTCCGAAGCGCGCTGTTTAATCTCTTCATTTTCAACAATATCATCAAAGATATCACTGGGATCTGAGAACAGATTACGCAAAATGTGCGTGTACGAGCGCGAATGGATGGTCTCGAAAAATGACCATGTCTCAACCCAGGTTTCCAGCTCTGGCAGCGAGATAATCGGCAAAAATGCGATATTGGGGCTGCGGCCCTGTACTGAGTCCAACAAGGTCTGGTATTTCAGATTGGAAATAAAAATATGTTTTTCCGGCTCAGTCAGCTTTTGAAAATCAACCCGATCACGGCTGACATCCACTTCTTCCGGGCGCCAGAAAAAGCTGATTTGCTTTTCAATCAGCTTTTCGAAAATCGAGTGCTTTTGCTGATCATAACGAGCCACGTTGACGGGATTACCAAAAAACATTGGCTCCATCAGCGGATTCACACTTTTTTGATTAAAGGTGGTGTATTTCATATATCCCAAAAAACCGAATCTGATTGGTTATAAAAAGGATGACATGGGGCGCGTGTTAAATCTTACACGCACCGCCAGCACAATCGTCATCTTCTTCAACTATTGCTGTCTGCGCCTGAGGTTGCTGCGTTTTTGCTTCAACCGAGCTGGCATCAGACGCACCGTCGCGGGTGTTGTGATAGTACAATGTTTTCACACCCAGTTTGTACGCGCTCAGCAAATCTTTTAACAACAGTTTCATCGGTACTTTGCCGCTGTCGTATTTGCCTGGATCATAATTAGTATTGGCTGAAATTGTCTGGTCGATAAATTTCTGCATGATACCCACCAGTTGCAGGTAGCCATCATTCGATGGAATATCCCACAGTAATTCATATTTATCTTTCAGCGTTTCGTATTCTGGTACTACCTGCTTGAGGATACCATCTTTGCTCGACTTGATGCTAATGTGACCGCGTGGCGGTTCAATACCATTGGTGGCATTAGAGATCTGCGACGAGGTTTCAGATGGCATCAGTGCCGACAGGGTAGAGTTACGCAATCCGTGGGTTTTGATGTCCTCGCGTAGCGAGTCCCAATCCATCTGCAGCGGCTCGTTACATACCTTATCCAGATCCTTTTTATACGAATCAATCGGTAAGATACCCTGTGCATAGGTGGTCTCGTTGAACTTCGGACACGCACCTTTTTCTTTGGCCAGGTTATTAGATGCTTTGAGCAAGTGATACTGCATGGCTTCAAAGGTGCGATGCACCAGGCCATTGGCGCTGCCGTCTGAATACTTCACGCCATTTTTAGCCAGGAAGTAGGCAAAGTTAATTACGCCCACACCTAATGTCCGACGGTTCATGGTGGCATTATACGCTGCCGGAACCGGGTAATCCTGATAATCCAGCAGGCTGTCTAATGCGCGCACCGCCAGGTCGGACAATTCAGCAAACTCATCGACCGAGTTAATCGCACCCAGGTTAAAGGCCGACAGCGTACATAGCGCAATTTCGCCTTCTTCATCATTCACATGCTGCAGTGGCTTAGTGGGCAGCGCAATTTCCAGGCACAGGTTGCTCTGGCGAACCGGTGCCACTTTCGGGTCAAACGGGCTGTGGGTATTGCAGTGATCCACATTTTGCAGATAGATACGGCCAGTAGACGCGCGCTCTTGCATAAACAAGCTAAACAGTTCCATCGCCTTGATGCGTTTTTTCTGAATGCTGTCGTCGTTTTCGTACTGTACATACAGCTTTTCAAATTCAGGCTGGTCAGCAAAAAATGCATCATACAACCCAGGCACATCCGAGGGGCTGAACAGGGTGATGTAATCGTCTTTCATCATGCGCTGATACATCAGCTTGTTGAACTGCACGCCGTAATCCAAATGCCGCACCCGGTTTTCTTCCACACCACGGTTATTTTTCAATACCAGCAGGGATTCAACTTCACGGTGCCATAATGGATAGAACAAGGTTGCCGCACCACCGCGCACGCCGCCTTGCGAGCAGCTTTTTACCGCAGTCTGGAAATACTTGTAAAATGGAATACAACCGGTGTGGAATGCTTCGCCGCCACGAATGGGGCTGCCTAACGCGCGGATACGTCCGGCGTTTACGCCGATCCCGGCTCGTTGCGACACATATTTTACGATGGCAGACGCCGTGGCATTGATAGAATCCAGGCTGTCACCGGTTTCAATCAAAACACACGAGCTGAACTGGCGGGTCGGGGTACGCACGCCTGACATGATGGGCGTGGGCAGCGACAATTTAAAAGTAGACACCGCATCATAAAAACGACGGATATAGTCTAACCGGGTTGCCTGTGGGTAATTGGCAAACAAACACGCGGCCACCAGGATATACAAAAACTGCGCGCTTTCATAAATATCGCCGGTCACCCGGTTTTGCACCAAATACTTACCTTCCAGCTGCTTAACCGCGGCATAGCTGAAATTCATATCGCGCCAGTGGTCCATAAACTCGTCCATCTGGGCAAATTCTTCGGCGCTGTAGTCGTTTAACAGGTGCGGATCGTATTTACCTGCCTCAACCAGCTTCACCACATGATCGTATAAAGCCGGCGGCTCAAACTGGCCATAGGCTTTTTTACGCAAATGGAAGATCGCCAAACGGGCTGCCAGATACTGATAATCCGGTGCTTCTGTAGAAATCAGGTCAGCGGCAGATTTAATCAGTGTTTCATGGATTTCGCTGGTTTTGATGCCATCGTAAAACTGGATCTGAGCTTTGATCTCAACCTGAGACACAGACACATTTTCAAGTCCTTCTGCAGCCCAGGTAATCACTTTGTGGATTTTATCAAGTTCAATGGGCTCTTGTTCGCCATTGCGTTTGGTGACGAGGAGGTCGTTATTCATTATTACTGGCCGTTTTGTCTGTTAGCGCGTGAAGCGTGGGCGGTGCCCAAATTATCATTGTATTGGTGTTTGCTCGCAATACCTGTGAGCGACAGGCGTTCACAGCATAGGCGATAGATATTGCCAGGATGACGCAACAGCCATAGCCTGACGGCCTTAAAGTTGGGCGATCAGGGCGTTAGCGGCATCTGAGAATAAGCACAAGATAGTGAGGTTTGCGTTCTAATGCAACCCAATATCTGGTGCTAAAACCAGCAGTTAGACGCCTGCAAAATCAATGTTAGTAATGACTAACCTAAAACGATTTTACAAGCGTTATTTATCCAGAATGCAAGCATTTTTGATCAAAAGATCCGTGAAGCATTTTTATTATTCTTATTTACTTCTGAGCTATAATTGCTCGATATATAGTGTTAACGATTAACCAGTAACACTATATGTTGTGTTACTCCGGGCGAGTAACATGCAACATGTAATTCACATCGATGTTTCGATCCGAGGTAAAAAAGGTTTTAGTTAGCGGGTTCATGTGCAAGCCGGTGGCATGACGGGTGAGCAGTCCTGCCGCGTCAGTCATCTGCATCAATTCGGAGGGCTTGATAAACCGCTCATACTGGTGGGTGCCCTTAGGCACCAGATTAAGCACATACTCGGCCCCGACAATCCCCATCAAGTAGGCTTTGATGTTTCGGTTTAAGGTCGAAAAGTACACCTGGCCGCCGGGTTTCACCAACCGGGCACAGGCTTGTACGATGGATGCCGGCTCAGGCACATGTTCCAGCATTTCCATACAGGTCACCACATCAAATTCACCGGCATGCTGCTCGCTAAACGCCTCGGCAGTGATTTGCTGATAGTCCACCGAAACACCGGACTCCAACCCATGCAGCCGGGCTACTTCCAGTGAGGCTTCTGCCATATCAATGCCAGTGACCTGCGCGCCCATGCGCGCCATCGCCTCGGCCAGAATGCCGCCGCCACAGCCGATATCCAGTACCTGTTTATCAAACAAACCATCAGCATGCTGGGCAATAAAATCTAACCGCAAAGGGTTGATGGCGTGCAGAGGTTTAAATTCCCCTTCGGTATCCCACCAGCGTGAGGCCAGTTCGCCAAATTTGGCAATTTCCTGTTCATCCACATTTGACATGGTTGCTTCCTGTCACAAAAAAGGCCTATAACATAGCGTAAATTGCGCTGAAATGGCACAGTTTGACACCGCCAAATCGCTACCTGCGTGAAAATTCGCCGCTTAAGCCATCACCGCGGATTTGCGAAGATTAAGCGCTACATTATTTGCCCCGGCAGTGGTACACTCACAGATTGTTTTGCCGCCTCACATAATAAGAATGTGCGCGCCCTGCTGTATCGCCGGGTCTGAGGCCTGATTGCGCAGCGCACACTAAACCTAAGTTAAGGGATAAAGCAGTTTATGACTGATAACGCTAAAGAAATTCTCCCCGTCAATATAGAGGAGGAACTTAAAAACTCCTATCTAGACTATGCGATGAGCGTTATTGTTGGCCGCGCACTACCTGACGTACGCGATGGCCTGAAGCCTGTTCACCGGCGCGTGTTGTTCGCCATGAACGAGCTGAAAAACGATTTCAATAAGCCGTATAAAAAATCTGCCCGTGTGGTCGGGGATGTAATTGGTAAATACCATCCTCACGGCGACTCTGCGGTATACGATACGATCGTGCGCATGGCCCAGTCTTTCTCATTGCGCTATATGCTGGTCGACGGGCAGGGCAACTTTGGTTCAGTAGACGGTGATTCGGCGGCTGCCATGCGTTATACCGAAATACGCATGGCCAAGATTGCCCACGAATTGCTGGCTGATCTGGACAAAGAAACCGTGGATTTTGTGGCCAACTATGATGGCACTGAGCAAATCCCCGAAGTACTGCCCACCAAAGTGCCTAACCTATTGGTTAATGGTTCGTCGGGCATCGCTGTGGGCATGGCCACCAACATTCCGCCACACAACCTGACTGAAGTGATCAATGGCTGTCTGGCGTTGATTGAAGATCCGGACATCAGCATTGATGGTCTGATGGAACATATCCCGGGCCCGGATTTTCCCACCGCTGCACTAATCAGCGGTCGCAAAGGCATTGAAGATGCGTATCGCACCGGCCGCGGCAAAATCTATCTGCGTGCCAAAGCGGAGATCGAAACCGAAGACAATGGTAAAGAAACCATCATCGTCAACGAGATCCCGTACCAGGTTAACAAAGCTCGCCTGATTGAAAAAATCGCTGAGCTGGTTAAAGAAAAACGCATCGAAGGCGTTTCTGCCCTGCGCGATGAGTCGGACAAAGACGGCATGCGCATCGTGGTGGAAGTGAAGCGCAACGAATCGGCCGAAGTGCTGCTTAACCACCTGTATGCCAATACCCAACTGCAAACCGTGTTTGGTATCAACATGGTGGCGTTGGATAACAACCAGCCCAAGGTGTTCAACCTTAAAGAAGTGCTGGAAAGCTTTATTCTGCACCGTCGTGAAGTGGTTACCCGCCGCACAGTGTATGAATTACGCAAAGCGCGCGACCGTGCCCATATCTTAGAAGGTCTGGCCATTGCGCTGGCCAACATCGATCCGGTAATTGATCTGATCAAAGCTTCGCCCAGCCCGGCGGAAGCCAAGCAACAGTTGGTGGCTCAGGGTTGGAACTTAGGTGATGTTTCGCAAATGCTGGAGCGTGCCGGTGACGATGCCGCCCGCCCGGAATGGCTGGCTCCTGAGTTTGGCATTCGCGATGGGCAGTATTATCTAACCGAGCAACAAGCCCAGGCCATCTTGGACCTGCGTCTGCACAAACTGACTGGCCTGGAACACGACAAGATCCTGGCAGAATACAAAGAACTGTTAGAGCAAATCGCAGAATTACTGTATATCCTGCGCTCGCCAGAGCGCCTGATGGAAGTGATCCGCGAAGAGCTGGAAAAAGTGCGCGAAGAGTTTGGTGATGTACGTCGTACCGAAATCACCGCTGCCAGCCATGATATCGATATCGAAGATCTGATTGAGCAGGAAGATGTGGTAGTGACCTTGTCCCGCGAGGGCTATGTGAAATACCAGAAACTGTCTGACTACGAAGCTCAGCGTCGGGGCGGTAAAGGTAAGTCTGCTACCAAAATGAAAGATGAAGATTTCATCGAGCGCTTGTTGGTAGCCAACACCCATGATCATATTTTGTGCTTCTCCACCCGCGGCCGCCTATACTGGCTGAAGGTTTACCAGCTGCCGTTTGCCAGTCGCAATGCCCGTGGCCGGCCGATTGTGAATATTCTGCCACTGGAAGCCGATGAGCGTATTACCGCCATCCTGCCAATCAAAGAATTTGTCGAAGGCAAGTTTGTACTGATGGCTACCGCCAACGGGGTAGTGAAAAAGACCGACCTGAGCCTGTACTCACGGCCACGCTCCAGCGGCATCATCGCGGTAAATCTGAATGAAGGCGATGAACTGATTGGTGTGGCAATCACCGAAGGTGACGATGACATCATGCTGTTCAGCGATGCCGGTAAAGTGGTGCGCTTTAATGAAAAACTGCGTGATGCAGAAACCGGCGCTGTGAAACGCGATGCTGAAACCGGTGAAGAGCTGCTGGCACTGCGCCCCATGGGCCGGACAGCCACTGGTGTTCGCGGTATTAAGCTGCAGGACGGCCAGAAAGTGGTGTCGTTGATTGTGCCACGTGGTGACGGTGCAGTGCTGACCGCTACCGAAAATGGCTTTGGCAAGCGCACGCCACTGGATGATTATCCGGCTAAGAGCCGTGCGACTCAGGGTGTGGTCTCAATCAAAGTCTCTGAACGTAACGGTAAGGTAGTAGGCGCGGTCCAGGTGGATGACACCGATGAGATCATGCTTATCAGTAATCAGGGTACCCTGGTTCGAACCCGCGTGTCAGAGGTCTCTGTGGTAGGGCGTAACACTCAGGGTGTAAGGCTTATCCGCACTGCCGAAGACGAGTTTGTGGTGGGTCTGCAACGCATCGAAGAAGTTGAAGATGAAATCGTGCTGGACGAAAACGGCGAGCCTGTGGTGACCACAGATGCTATCGGCAGCGACGAAGAGCAGCCTCCGACACCTGAAGAGTAGCCTGATAAGGGCCTGCTTCGGCAGGCCTGGCGACCCTGACTGATTTGGTGCAAGCGGCTTGATAAGGCCGCTTGCTTTGTTTTGAAGGTATGGAAAATCACATGAATCCGGTATTTAACTTTAGTGCGGGCCCGGCCATGCTGCCGCCTGCGGTGATGCAACGCGCCCAGCAGGAATTTATCAACTGGCAAAACGGCGGCACCTCGGTGATGGAAATCAGTCATCGCGGCAAAGATTTTGTGGCTATGGCAGAAAAATCCGAGCGCGACTTACGTGACCTTTTGCAGATCCCTGATAATTACAAAGTGCTGTTTTTACAGGGCGGTGGTCGCGGTCAGTTTGCGGCGGTCCCGTTGAATATCTCAGCGGCTGGCGATACATCACTGCATCTGGTATCCGGTTCCTGGTCCAAGGGGGCGGTAGGCGAAGCAGCCAAATACAATACCGCGCAAGTCATTGGTGAAACCGAACAACGCGATGGCCTGGATTTTATCGCGCCGCCATCACCGGATAGCATTGACCAGGACGCGGCTTATCTGCATTTTTGCCCCAATGAAACAGTGGATGGCATCGCCTACGACTGGTTGCCCGACGCCGGCAAGGTACCGCTTGTGGCAGACTTGTCGTCGACCATTTTGTCACAGCCATTGGATATCGCTAAATACGGCATCTTGTATGCCGGGGCCCAAAAAAATATCGGCCCGTCGGGTCTGGCAGTGACCATAGTTCGCGAGGATCTATTAGGCCGCGCGCAAACGGCCACACCCTCAATTTTTGATTACACCAAAGCTGCCCAGGACAACTCGATGTACAACACTCCGCCGACCTTTGCCTGGTATCTGGCCGGGTTGGTGTTTGAGTGGCTTAAAGAGGAAGGCGGGGTAGAGGTAATGGCACAGCGCAATACGGCTAAAGCCGAATTGTTGTATGGCGCCATCGATGGCTCTGCTTTTTATCGCTCCCGGGTTCATCCAGCTTGCCGCTCAAAAATGAATGTGCCTTTTCAACTGGCCGATCCCAGCCTGGACGAGCGCTTTTTAAGCGAAGCTGAGCAGCAGGGCTTGCTGGCGTTAAAAGGGCACCGCTTTGTGGGCGGCATGCGCGCCAGTATCTACAACGCCATGCCTATTGAAGGCGTGCAGGCGCTGGTCGACTTTATGGCTGAATTTGAACGAACTCACGGATAATTATCGCTTTATGCAACAACTCACACTCGATCCCATCGCCGGTGTCAGCGGCCAGGTCAATGTTCCCGGCTCCAAAAGCCTGTCCAACCGGGCATTGTTATTAGCCGCGCTGGCAAAAGGTACCACCACCTTAACCAACCTGCTGGACAGTGACGATATCCGGCACATGCTCAATGCCCTGACCGAACTGGGTGTTCATTATCATCTAAGCGACGACAACAGCCGTTGCGAAGTACACGGATTGGGCGGTGGTTTTACCGCTACAGGTCATCATAGCTTGTTTTTAGGCAATGCCGGTACCGCGATGCGGCCTTTGTGCGCTGCACTCGCGGCCAGCGATGTCCAGGTAGAGCTGACCGGCGAACCGCGTATGGAAGAGCGCCCTATTGGCGATCTGGTGACCAGCCTGCGCCAGGCCGGTGCCACCATCAGCTATCTTAAAAATGAAGGCTATCCGCCGCTGGCGATTACCGGTAAGGCATTGCGCGGCGGTGATATTGAAGTAGACGGTAGTGTGTCCAGCCAGTTTTTAACAGCGTTATTGATGGCTGCGCCATTGTTTAATGAAGCCACCCGTATTCGCATCATCGGCGACCTGGTGTCCAAGCCCTATATTGATATCACCCTGGATACCATGGCCAAATTTGGGGTGGTGGTGGAAAACCATGATTACGCCGAATTTGTGATCAGTGCCGGTCAGCAGTACCGCTCACCGGGAAGCTTTATGGTGGAAGGCGATGCGTCGTCGGCATCCTATTTTTTAGCAGCTGGCGCCATTAAAGGCGGCACCGTTCGGGTAACCGGTATTGGCCAGCACAGTGTGCAAGGCGATATCCGCTTTGCCGAAGTGCTGGAGGCCATGGGCGCGCAGGTTACTTATGCCGATGAGTATATCGAAGTGACCGGCCAGCCACTTAGCGGCGTAGATATGGACATGAATCATATCCCGGATGCGGCCATGACTATTGCCACCACCGCTTTGTTTGCCCGCGGCCCAACCACCATCCGCAATATTTATAACTGGCGGGTCAAAGAAACCGACCGCTTACAGGCGATGGCCACAGAATTACAAAAAGTGGGCGCCACGGTGGAAGAGGGCGAAGATTATATTCGCATTGAGCCGCCGGCCAGCCTGCAACATGCAGCCATCGACACCTATAATGATCATCGGATAGCCATGTGTTTTTCTCTGGTGGCGCTAAGTGATACGCCGGTGACCATCAATGATCCGGGTTGTACCGCCAAAACGTTCCCGGATTACTTCAGCCGCTTTGCCAGTATCTGTAAGCCGACAGATACGCGTTCATAACACAGCATGAATCAATACGTTGGCGGCATTTTGGTACGAACATTGCGAAACCTGGCTGAGCGCGTATAATTGCCGCCGATTTTTAACCTTTCATTAATATAACTGGAGCAGGTATGCATCCGATTCCCGTAGTCACGGTTGACGGCCCAGGTGGGGCAGGTAAGGGGACGCTAAGCAGTTTACTTGCAGAAAAATTGGGCTGGCATTTTCTCGACAGCGGCGCGATTTATCGCGTTTTGGCTGTGGCCACCCTGCATCATGATTTGCCGATTGATGATGAAGCGTCTATTGTTCCTTTGGCAACCGGGCTGGATGTCAGTTTTGAAACCGACGGTGAGACCACCCGAATTATTTTAGAAGGTGAGGATGTCACCGATGATATCCGCACTGAGCAAATTGGCTCAGTGGCTTCAAAAGTGGCCGCTTTGCCCCGCGTCCGTGAAGCCTTATTGCGGCGCCAGCGTGCTTTTCAGGATGCCCCTGGCCTTGTAGCCGATGGCCGCGATATGGGTACAGTGGTGTTTCCTGACGCGCCGGTGAAGATTTTTCTTACCGCAAGCGCCGAGGCCCGCGCCGAGCGCCGTTATGCCCAGTTGAAAGAAAAAGGGGCAGATGTTAACATTGCGCGCCTTTTGAGCGATATTCAAGCCAGAGACGAGCGTGATACCAACCGGTCAGTCGCGCCACTGGTGCCGGCTCAGGATGCGGTAGTAATAGATTCAACAGACCTGGACATTGACCAGGTATTTGAAAAAGCGATGGACGTTATCTCCTCTCGCCTCAAAAATGTGTGAGCCGAATAGCCCCAAAGCAGCCAGTTGCAACACGGATGTTGCGACAGATGTTAATAACCCCACGTTAGCCGGATTGTAATGTGGATTTCAACTATTTGTTTATAAAGACCTTATGACTGAAAATTTTGCACAACTTTTTGAAGAAAGCTTACAGGAATTAGAAACCCGTCCTGGTTCCATTGTTAAAGGTACGGTAGTTTCTATCGACAAAGACATCGTTCTTGTTGATGCAGGCTTAAAATCAGAAAGTGCTATCCCAGCAGACCAATTCAAAAATGCCGAAGGCGAGTTAGAAATCGAAATCGGTGATTCTGTTGATGTTGCACTTGACGCTGTAGAAGATGGCTTCGGTGAAACCGTACTGTCTCGCGAAAAAGCAAAACGCCACGAAGCGTGGGTTGAGCTTGAAAAAGCGTACGAAGAAAAAGAAACCATCAAAGGTGTTATCAACGGTAAAGTTAAAGGCGGTTTCACTGTTGAAGTTAACAGTGTACGTGCGTTCCTGCCAGGCTCTCTGGTTGATGTTCGCCCGGTACGCGATACCACTCACCTGGAAGGTAAAGAGCTTGAGTTTAAAGTAATCAAGCTGGACGCCAAGCGCAACAACGTGGTTGTTTCTCGTCGTGCTGTTATCGAAGCCGAAAACAGTGCAGAGCGTGAATCACTGCTGGCTAACCTTGAAGAAGGTCATGAAATCAAAGGTATCGTTAAGAACCTGACCGACTACGGTGCATTCGTAGATCTGGGCGGTGTTGACGGCCTGCTACACATCACCGATATGGCTTGGAAGCGCGTGAAGCACCCAAGCGAAATCGTGAATGTTGGTGATGAGATCAATGTTAAAGTTCTGAAGTTCGACAAAGAGAAGCAACGTGTTTCTCTGGGTATGAAGCAGATGGGCAACGATCCATGGCAAGATATTTCTCAACGTTACCCAGAAGGCACTAAGATCTCTGGCCAGGTTACTAACCTGACTGACTACGGTTGTTTCGTAGAGATCGAAGATGGTGTTGAAGGTCTGGTACACGTTTCAGAAATGGATTGGACCAACAAGAACATCCACCCATCTAAAGTGGTTAACTTAGGTGACACTGTAGAAGTAATGGTTCTGGAAATCGACGAAGAACGTCGTCGTATTTCTCTGGGTCTGAAGCAGTGTATCGATAACCCTTGGGAAACGTTTGCTAAGTCGCACGAAAAAGGCGACAAGGTTACCGGTAAGATCAAGTCAATCACTGACTTTGGTATCTTCATCGGCCTTGACGGCGGCATCGACGGCCTGGTTCACCTGTCTGACATCAGCTGGAATAAATCTGGCGAAGATGCAGTGCGTGACTACAAAAAAGGCGACGAAATCTCTGCAGTGGTTCTGCAAGTCGACCCAGAGCGTGAGCGTATCTCACTGGGCGTGAAGCAGATCGAAGAAGACCCGTTCAACCAGTATCTGTCTGACAACAAGAAAGGTACTATCGTAACTGGCACTGTAACTGCAGTTGACGCTAAAGGCGTAACCGTGAATCTGGCTGAAGAAGTTGACGGTTATATCCGTGTAGCTGACCTGTCTCGTGACCGTGTTGAAGATGCGTCTGAAGTTGTGAATGTTGGTGAGTCAATCGAAGCGAAATTCATGGGTGTGGATCGTAAGAATCGCGCTGTTAACCTGTCCGTAAAAGCAAAAGACCAGGCTGACGAGAAAGACGCTATCGAGAAAGTCAATAAGCAAGATGACGGCGGATTCGCTAACGCAATGGCAGAAGCCTTTAAAGCAGCGAAAAGCGATAATTAATTTGGGTGCGCCAGATTAGCAAATCTGGCGTATATTGATGTGTAGTAGCTGTTTAATATTTTTGGACAAAGAGGTTTTTATGACCAAGTCGGAACTGATAGAACGGCTCGCGGATCAATATCGTCACCTGCCTGCAAAAGATTTGGAGCTGGCGATTAAAGAAATTCTCGAGCAAATGGCGCAAACCCTTCAACGGGGCGAGCGTATTGAAATTCGCGGATTTGGCAGCTTTTCACTTCATTACCGGGCGCCAAGAACAGGCCGCAACCCCAAAACTGGGGAGACCGTCGAACTGGACGGAAAGTACGTGCCTCACTTCAAACCGGGTAAAGAACTACGCGAGCGGGTAGACGCCTCAATCGCTTAATCGCAAAAACCGCAGCCTTCGAGCTGCGGTTTTTTTTTCCTACAATCATGCAATTCCCACATTTTTATTTAAGCCGGTTATCTGTTGACCAGTTAAACGAAAGAATTATATATTAGCAGTGCTACTACAAAGGAATTAGTGCTGCGTCATGCCCGACGACGAAAATAAAATAATAAAACAATATCAAACCCTCATTCGTGCGCTGATCCCTTATGAACAGGAAAATCGCTTATTAGAAGGGTTGAACCGCTTTTCTAAACGTATTCCCAGCAACGTGCGTAAAGTGGTGCGTGATGAAGTGGTGCGCCTGACCTCCCTGACCAACGCACCGGCAGACAATTCAGCCTTTGCCCAGTTCCCGGTTTTTAAATTTAAACATTTTGGCATTGATATGCGGCTGGATAAGGTGGGCGCGCATATTCTTAAAAGCGAATCATCGCTGTATCAAAACCGCTATACAGTGGGCGTGTTTGAGTCCATCACCAATTCAGACTTTTATCAGTCACACATCAAAAAAGAACAATATAAAAAGATTGTGGATGCTTTTGCGGTGGAGTCTCAGTCGTTAAACGATATTGAATTCGGCCAGGATATTGCGGTGGCGCCCAATTTTCAGGTGGCTGCTGCCGAATTCGAAAAAGGCCGCCATTTTACAGTAGCAGCATTGAGTCATCAGTATCTGGCGGTTGAGAGTAAACGGCCGCCGCGCATTGAAAAAGACAAGGTGTTTCAGTTTGCCTTGCCAGAGGTATTTGGAAGCAACAATAAAGACACCCTGGTCAGCTATGAGGTGGATAAAGTCTGTTTTAACAAAGATAGCGAAAAATACGAGACCCATTTTAAGCTGGTAAACGATACCGCGGGCAGTCATGCCGACCAAATCACCCGCTATGTGCGAAATGCCATGTATCAGCAGCCGCTCAGCCGTGAACTGGAGATTGAACGGGCCATGCAGGATTTGGAACGCGACCGGATCTTGTTGCATAGCCCGTGGGTACCGGTTGCACTAAAAAGCCAGGGCACCACGCTGGAGCCGGTGATGGCATTATTTACCAGCACCAATAGCCTGCATAATAGTGGCTATAGTTCACTGGAGGCCTTTAGCGGCCGGGCCAACTTTGCCGCGCTCATCGATGAGCTGCGCACCTTTGGCGAAGCCTTTATGTTGTCTGGCAAAGTCAAAACAAAGCAGGGCAGTATTCATATTCAGGCCACCCATCGTCAGTTGCAGGCTGCCAATGTATTCACCCCATTGTTATTCTTACTGGTGAAAGACCCGGATTTTCGTTGTTACCATTGTCGCCTGACGCCCGTTGACGATATGCACAAGCAGGTGGCCTTTGCCACCCATGATATTAGCCGGCACGACCACCCCGATTTAAGTGCTCTTAGCCATTTGCTGTTTTACACCGATATCACCGCTCGCATTGGCGCATTGGCGCTGACCGAGCCGTGTCAGTTAGGCCCGGTGCATAAGTCATTGTGGGCTGACACCCAGCGCCGCAAAATCAATTTTGTGGTGGAAGATGGCCTCGACCGCCGACAGGAGCCGCGCTATGTGATTGATAAACCCTCCAGTGTCAAATTAGGCTTGCTGCAATCCATGGAGGCCAGGCTTACTGATATCTCGGCGCACGGTATGCGCTTGTATCTGGCCCAGCCCCCGGCCTCAAGCCGCGTGTCCGGGCAAATCAAAGTGACCGTGCCGGATTTTAAAATAAAAAATGAGAAATACCAGGTTATCCAGTACCACGAACCCACCGGGCTGCTGCGTTTACGCCTGGCCGAAGGCGCCCGCAGCGAGCAGGCTATCGCCCAGCTTCTGGAAACCAATGCCAGCTATTTTCGCAGCCGGGATACCACCCGTCAGCAGCGCCTGATGCACCGATTTGTGTGGGAGCTGGCCATGCGCGAACACCCGTCAGCCAGTGTGTTATGTATCGCCAGCCGCTTTTTACTGGAGCGGATCAAAACTGTCTATATGCGCGAGGCGTCGGAAGATTTGTACCCGTTTGCCATGCAAACGGATGTGGCCCCGCTGCACGGATTTTTTGCCGACCAGGGCCAAACCAAGCCCAAGTCCACCCTGTTACAAAATCTGCTTAAGGGCAAGCAATCCCAGTCCAGCGTGATTCACTGCCAGCGCAAGAGCGATAACAAGCTGGTGTTTGTACCGGAAAAGGACTATCTGTTTAAACCGTTGCGACAGCACATTGCACAGCATTTGGCTGAAGAGAAAACAGAGTTATGCGTAACCCGAATTCAGGCTAAAAAGTGCTTAGATGCAGTGGGTCCGATGACCAAAAAGCGGCTGGCGCAATTGTCCAAGGTGGATAAAGTGATGTACGAGCGGATGCTCAGCCTCCAGGCGTCTTACACCCACGTAATCTACCTGTCTAATGAATCGGCGCTACAAGCCGCACTAGTGGGGGCGCGCTTAAAACCTGTACCACCCAAAACCACTGCCGCAGCCAAACCAGCACGCCAGCCGGTCGCCCAGTAGGAATGGGTTAGACCTGGTAAACAAAATTCGTGTATTTACGCTGAATATCACAACAAGTGATATCAAGATGCGAAGCAATTTGCTATGCTGATTAACACCTTAGGTTAACCAGGCTAGCATGTTGAAAGGTATTATTTCACTTCTTATCATCCTGTTTTTACTGATTCTGGCATTTGCCATCGGCTCGCAAAATGATGCGGTTGTATCGGTAAATTACCTGATTGCTCAGGCTCAACTACGCATCTCGACCTTAATTGCCATTGCGCTGGGCGTAGGGGTGGTCATCGGGTTGTTGATGATGCTGACCAGCTGGCTGGCGCTGCGGCTACAATTGACTACCACGCGTAACCGGTTGAGAAAGGCGCAAAAAGACCACTAATATGCTCGAGCTGCTGTTTCTTCTTTTACCGGTTGCTGCTGGCTATGGCTGGATCATGGGCCGTAACAGTGTGCGCCAGGCGCAGCGTGAACAATCCAGCATCTTGTCCCGTCACTATTTCCGCGGCCTGAATTTTTTGCTGTCAGACCAGCCTGACAAGGCGGTGGACACCCTCATCAAGATGATCAATCTGAACAGCGATACTGTGGAAACCCACATCGCTATGGGCAACTTTTTTCGCCACCGGGGTGAAATAGACCGCGCCATCCGGGTGCATCAGAATCTGGTCTCGCGCGATGAAATCCAACCCACCCAACGCGAAAATGCGCTCAAAGAGCTGGGCCTTGATTATGTACAGGCCGGTTTTTTAGAGCGTGCCGAAAATGCCTTTCTGCAATTGCTTAATAGCGATAAGCACTATGTGATCGCCCGGCAGCAATTATTTAATATTTATCAGACCACCAAAGAATGGCATCGCGCCATTGAACTGGCCGAGCGCATGGTGGGCTGCCATGGCGACAATGATGATGTCAGCGAACGCCTGGCCCATTTTTATTGTGAACAGGCCTTGCTGGAACGGCGTGCCGGGTACGATGAAAAGGCTTTGCCATTGTTACAGGAAGCGGTCAATGCTGATGAGCGGGCGGTACGCCCGTGGCTGATGTTAGGCCAGATGGCGCTGGAGCATCAGCGCTATGAGGATGCTACCGGCTATTTTTTGCAGGTTGCTGAGCGTGATATCAACTGGTTTTGTGAAGCGGTGCCGCATCTGGAGACCATTGCCGAACAAACCGGCCAGTGGCAGACATTTGCCCAACAACTGGAGTCGCACTGGCAGGAGTGCGCCACTTCCTATCTGGCCATGGTGGATGTCTTGTTACGCCAGGATCAGACCGAACAGGCAGCCAGTTATCTGCTGGAACAGCTGCGCAAGCGGCCGACCATGAAAGGGTTTAAAACCCTGATGGGCCTGTATATCGACCAGCTTGAAGACAGTGCGTCGACCCAGAGCCTGAAGTTACTTAAAGAACTGGTGGAAAACCAGATCGCCCACCGCCCCAAATACCGGTGTGTCAGTTGCGGTTTTTCCGGGCGCAAGCTCTACTGGCTATGTCCGTCGTGCCGTAAGTGGAATGTTGTTAAACCTATCAAAGGCCTTGATGGAGAATAATGTGAAGACCCCCGATCCTAAAGTCATTGTCGCGCTGGATTTTGATCAAAAAGACGCAGCGCTGGCGCTGGTCCAGCAACTCGACCCAAGTATGTGCCGGCTCAAAGTGGGCAAGGAAATGTTTACTCTGTTCGGGCCCGAGTTTGTTCGCGAATTGGTGGCACAGGGCTTTGAGATTTTTTTGGATCTGAAATTTCATGATATTCCTAACACCGTGGCCAAGGCCTGTAAAGCAGCTGCCGAGCTTGGGGTGTGGATGGTCAATGTGCATGCCTCGGGCGGCCAGCCGATGATGGAAGCCGCCAGACAGGCCATAACCAATAGTGCACATCCACAGACCAAACTGACAGCAGTGACAGTGTTAACCAGTATGGACGCGACTCAGTTGGAACAAGTGGTAGGCAATGTCAGCCCGGCTGATCAAGTGCTAAAGTTGGCAAAGCTGGCCCATGCCAGTGGTCTGGACGGAGTGGTATGTTCTGCCCTAGAAGCAAAGCTGTTGCGTGATGCAGTGCCACCGCCATTTTTGCTGGTAACGCCGGGGATCCGCCCAGCCGGCAGTGAGGCTGGCGACCAAAAACGCATCATGACGCCGGCGGATGCGCTGCGAGCCGGTGTGGACTATCTGGTGATGGGGCGGCCTGTTACCCAGGCCGAACATCCGCTGGCAGTACTCAAAGCGGTGAATCAGGAGCTTGCTCAGCACTAAGCCCGGGTGCGTTGCGCAAAAGCAAACACAAATAGAGCAGACCCAAAAAAGGCCATCATCTGATGGCCTTTTTGCGCTTTAAGTGAGATTAGCCTTTTAAGGCGTCAGCCGCAGGCACATAAGTCAGGTCTAACTTGTCGCCTAAGGCGTCAACCACGGCCTTATATGTCACCTTACCTTCATGCACATTCAAACCAGCCAGCAGATGCGGGTCGTCTAACATGGCTTGGGCCGGGCCTTTGTTGGCCAGCGCCAGGCCAAATGGCATGGTGGCATTGTTTAATGCCATGGTTGAGGTTCGCGCAACACCGCCTGGCATGTTGGCCACACAATAGTGCACCACATCATCCACGCTATAAACCGGGTCCTGATGGGTAGTGGCTTTTGAGGTTTCAAAGCAACCGCCCTGGTCGATGGCTACATCGACTAATACAGAACCTGGCTTCATCGCTTTGATGTGCTCGCGGTTCAGCAGTTTTGGCGCTGCAGCGCCCGGGATCAGTACCGCACCCACAACCAGGTCAGCTTTTGAAGAATAATGCTCAATGGCATCAACCGTAGAAAATACGGTTTTCAGGCGGCCATCAAAAATATCATCCAACTGACGCAGGCGTGGCAGTGAGCGATCCAGGATGGTGACGTCTGCACCCAGGCCCAATGCCATTTTAGCCGCGTTGGTGCCGACCACACCGCCACCAATAATCAATACTTTGCCTGGGGCCACACCCGGTACGCCACCCAGCAAGGTGCCAGAGCCGCCGTGGGCTTTTTGTAGATAGTGGGCACCAGCCTGCACCGACATGCGGCCTGCAACTTCGCTCATCGGCGCCAGCAGAGGTAAGCCACCCTGACGGTCGGTCACTGTTTCATAGGCAATACATGTTGCGCCAGAAGCGACCAGTAATTCGGTTTGTACTGCATCCGGGGCCAGGTGCAGGTAAGTGTACAGGGTCTGGCCTTTGCTTAACTGCTTACACTCATTAGGCTGCGGCTCTTTCACTTTTACAATCATTTCTGCTTCGGCAAAAATGGCTTCCGGTGAGCTGGCAATGGAGGCGCCGGCTGCCTGGTACATCTCGTCGGTAAAGCCGATGGCTTCGCCGGCATTGGTTTGCACCATCACCTGGTGTCCATGGGTGACAAATTCCTTCACAGCGGCCGGGGTCAGGCCAACCCGATACTCATGATTTTTTATTTCTTTTGGTACACCAATCAGCATATGTGCTCTCTGTGTTAATAATTGATTAAGATCGCGCAGTATACTGACAATTAAAGCAAAGTATGTGCTGAAAACAGGTCAAACACCGTGTTATATTTGGTGTATTGTCTCTATATCAGAATAAAATATGCTGGTAAAAACCCCTAAAGAGCTCGACCGCATCGATCGCAATATCCTCAATGAGCTACAAAAGGATGGCCGCATTTCCAATGTGGAATTAGCCCGCAAGGTTGGTTTGAGCGCTAGCCCATGCTTAGAGCGGGTGCGCCGCCTGGAAACCCAGGGCTATATCCTGGGCTACCATGCGGTGGTTAACCCGCACAAACTGGGCGCGGCCATGCTGGTGTTTGTGGAAATCACCCTGACCAAAACCTCGGTGGATATTTTTGCCGAATTTTCTGCGGCGGTGTCACAGCATGAAGATATTCAGGAATGCCACCTGGTCTCCGGCGATTTTGATTTTTTGCTTAAGGCCCGGGTGGCGGACATGTCCAGCTACCGGCGCTTACTGGGTGATACCCTGTTGCGGCTGCCGGGGGTGAGTGAATCACGCACCTATGTGGTGATGGAAGAAGTGAAAACTACCACCCGTCTACGAATTAACCTGAAATAGCAAAATCTGTGTATTTGTACAGCTTTATCGTAGGTGTGGCTGAATTCTTTGTGGTAGTCTTTACTAAATAAGAAAAAAACCGAAGCCAGTCTCTGCTAAGTGTGTTGCCAGATAGGGCACAACACAAGGGTACATGGATGCTGATTTAATGACAGGTGCGTAGCTGCACAACGGTTAACAAGAAGTTTGAGGGTTATGGCGCGACTTTCCGGAATTCAGCGATTGCTGGAAGCAGGTATGATCATTGCCTGCGTATTTGCATTTTATCTTTTACTGGCACTGGCCTCGTTTCATCCTGGTGACCCGGGCTGGAGCCAGGCTGGCCTGCAACTCAATGTGCATAACTGGGTGGGGGCCACCGGTGCCTGGATAGCGGACTTACTGTTGTTTAGCTTTGGCTATCTGGCCTACCTGCTGCCATTTTGTATGGCGTTTTTAGGTTGGTTTTGTTTTCAGCATATTAAGCAGCTGGAGCAGTTTGATTATCTTACCATCGGCCTGCGCATTATCGGTGCTCTGTTAATTTGCCTGGGTGCCAGTGGTATTGCCAGCGTAAATTTTAACGATGTGTTTAATTTTTCTGCCGGCGGCTTTATGGGCGATGTGATCAGCTCAGCGCTTATCCCTTACTTCAACACCCCGGGCACCATCCTACTGCTGCTATGCTTTTTTTGTACCGGCTTCACGCTCATGACCGGCATCAGCTGGCTCACCGTGATTGACGGGATGGGCCACCTGGTATTATGGGGCGGGCGCAAAGCCTGGCAGGCCCCCCAGCAATTGCTGGATTTTGAAGCGCCGCGCTTATCTTTACCTACCTTTAACCGGCGCTCTACCGCCCCGGACAGCGAAGAGCTGGATATTACCAGTATGCGCGCCGAGCCGCCGCCCAGTACCACTAATATGTCGGCCGAACGCACAGCCCCCAAAGAGCGGGCAGAGCCGTCATTTGGCATTCCTGATGAAATCTTTGACGCCGAAGATGATCTGCCCCCGTTTTCTATTGATGAACCGGTTTCAGCACCGGCAGGGCAGGGTAGCCAGTCAGGTACTTCCGCACCTTCATCACCCGCGCCAAAGCCTGCGCCACAGCCAGCAGCAGATGACGCGCCGGCAGCCGTGGCCGCGAAAGAAAGCCGTTTTTCTATGTCGGCGCTCAAACAAAAAGTGGCGCCGGCTAAGTCTGCCCCTGAGCCTGCATCTACTAATACAGCGTCGAAGCCCTCTGCGGCAGAGTCATCGCCGGTTGAAGCCGAAGAGGCGGCCGAAGGCCCGATGCCGTCCTTTGACCTGCTAGAACGCCCCGATAAACACGAAAACCCCATCACCCAGGAAGAATTAGATGCGGTATCGCGGCTGGTAGAAGAAAAACTGGCTGATTTTAATATCGAAGCCACTGTGGTGGGCGTGTACCCAGGGCCGGTGATCACCCGCTTTGAGCTGGATTTGGCCCCCGGTGTGAAGGTCAGTAAAATCACCGGCTTATCTAAAGATTTAGCACGTGCCATGTCAGCAATCTCGGTACGGGTAGTCGAGGTTATTCCGGGCAAGTCAGTGATTGGCCTGGAGCTGCCAAACAAAAAACGGGAAATGGTGCGCTTAAGTGAAGTCATCAGTTGTGACACCTTCCAAAGCCATGCTTCACCCTTAACCATGGTCTTGGGCTCGGATATCAGTGGTAAACCGGTGGTCGTGGATCTGGCCAAAATGCCGCACTTACTGGTTGCCGGTACCACCGGCTCGGGTAAATCAGTGGGGGTCAATGTCATGATCCTCAGCCTGCTGTATAAGTCCACGCCCGAAGATGTGCGCATGATTATGATCGACCCGAAAATGCTCGAACTGTCGGTGTACGAAGGGATCCCGCATTTGCTGGCCGAGGTGGTCACCGACATGAAAGAAGCGGCCAATGCGCTGCGCTGGTGTGTGGGTGAGATGGAACGCCGCTATAAGCTAATGTCAGCACTAGGTGTGCGAAATCTCAAAGGCTATAACACCAAGGTGATGAAAGCCATTGAAGCTGGCGAGCCCATCAAAGATCCGCTATGGCGCTCGGAAGACAGCATGGAGCCGGAGGCCCCTGAACTGGGCAAGCTGCCCAGTATTGTGGTGGTTGTCGACGAATTTGCCGATATGATGATGATTGTGGGCAAAAAAGTGGAAGAGTTGATTGCCCGGATTGCGCAAAAAGCGCGGGCCGCCGGTATTCATCTGGTGCTGGCCACACAGCGCCCGTCGGTGGATGTGATTACCGGCTTGATCAAAGCCAACATTCCTACGCGCATCGCATTTCAGGTATCCAGTAAAATCGATTCGCGTACAATCCTTGACCAGCAGGGCGCTGAGGCCTTGTTGGGCATGGGTGACATGTTGTATCTTCCGCCGGGTAGCCCCGTGCCTACCCGGGTGCATGGCGCCTTTGTGGATGACCATGAGGTTCATGCCGTAGTTGCCGACTGGCAAAAACGCGGCGAACCCGAATATATCGATGAGATCTTAAATGGTGATGCGTCGGCCGAGGTACTATTACCCGGTGAACAACCCGAAGGTGGCGACCAGGAATTTGATGAGTTTTATGACGAGGCGGTGGCCTTTGTCACTGAAAGCCGGCGGGCCAGTGTGTCCGGGGTGCAGCGAAAATTCAGAATTGGTTACAATCGCGCTGCGCGATTAGTGGAACAAATGGAGCAAAGCGGCGTCGTAAGTTCACCAGGCCACAATGGCAATCGCGAAGTCATCGCACCGCCACCGCCGAAGGATTAACAGATGAAGAATATAATGTATAGATGCCTGGCAGCCGGCGCATTGCTGCTGACAATCCCGGCCCTGGCCCAAAGCGAGGCACCGGTAAGTGCCGCCCAGGCGCAGCAAAATTTGCAGCAAAAACTGGCAGCGATGCAACAGTATCGCGCGGGTTTTGACCAGACGGTCACGGACATTGACGGCGAAGTGGTTTATGAAGCCAGTGGCCAGCTGGAAATGGCCCGGCCGGATAAATTGCGCTGGGAAACCAGCATGCCGGATGAAACCCTGCTCATTGCTGATGGCCGGGCAGTGTGGAATGTCGATCCGTTTGTCGAGCAGGTTACGATTTTGGACCAGCAGCGCGCGGTGCAGGATAACCCCATTGTGCTGTTGACCTCAGACAGCGCACAGCAATGGCAGCAATTTGATATCGCCCAGCCTCAGGCCAATACCTTTACCATTACCCCTAAAGACGGTGAAGGTCAGATCCAACAGTTAGAATTGGTATTTGACGAGCAAACCTTGACCGGCCTGACCATGCTGGACGCCCAGCAACAATCCAGCCGGCTGCAGTTCAACGACATTAATACCGGCTTTAAACCGGCGCTAAGCCGGTTTGAGGTCACCATTCCTGATACCTATATCATCGACGATCAGCGTTAATGCTTTTTTCCAACGACGAACCCTTTGCGCCGTTGGCGGCGCGAATGCGCCCGCAAAATCTGGACGAATACACCGGGCAGGCGCATCTGGTGGGCCCGGGCAAGCCGTTACGTAAAATGCTGGAAGCGGGCCACTGTCACTCGATGGTGTTGTGGGGCCCGCCGGGCACTGGCAAAACCACGCTGGCTGAATTGATTGCCAGCTACACCCAGGCCAATGTGGTGCGCCTGTCGGCGGTTAATGCCGGGGTAAAAGATGTGCGCGCTGCCATGGAAAAAGCCGAAGCCGATGTGCGCTATCAGCAGCGCACCGTGCTGTTTGTGGATGAGGTACATCGCTTTAATAAAAGTCAGCAGGATGCATTTTTACCCTACGTGGAAGCCGGCACGGTTACCTTCATCGGTGCCACTACCGAGAATCCTTCTTTTGAGCTTAACAAAGCCTTGTTGTCGCGTGCCCGGGTCTATGTGCTAAAAGCCTTGGAAGAAACCGATCTGGATAGCTTACTCACTCGCGCCTTAAGCGATGAACAGCGCGGCCTGGGCGAGCGCAAGTTGACGCTGGCTGAGGATGCCCGAACCGCGCTGATTGGCCTGGCTGGCGGGGATGCCCGTCGCTTGTTGACTTACTTAGAGTTGGCGGCAGATTTTACCGACGCTGCACAAATTCAGCTGGCCGATATTGAACAGGCTGTGGGGGAAAAGGTCGCCAGTTACGACAAACAGGGCGATGCCTTTTACGATCTTATTTCGGCTTTTCACAAATCAGTGCGCGGCTCTGATCCGGATGCTGCCCTGTATTGGTACGCTCGGATATTAAACGGTGGCGGCGATCCTTTGTATGTGGCACGACGGCTGCTGGCCATTGCGTCAGAAGATATTGGCAATGCTGATACCCGCGCGCTGGAAGTCGCGCTCAATGCCTGGGACACCTTTCATCGGGTAGGGCCGGCTGAGGGCGAGCGTGCCATTGCCCAGGCCGCGGTGTATTGTGCGCTGGCCGCAAAAAGTAATGCTGTCTACACTGGGTTTAAGGCGGCCATGCGACTGGCGAGAGAAGCACCGGATTATCCGGTGCCCAACCATTTACGCAATGCGCCTACCAAACTGATGAAAGAGCTGGGTCATGGCCAGGGGTATCGTTATGCCCACGATGAGCCCAATGCGTTTGCGGCCGGCGAAGTGTATCTGCCACCCGAACTGGCCGGTACCCGCTTATATGAGCCGGTGGAGCGGGGCATGGAAAAAACCTTAAGAGCCAAACGGGATTATCTGGATGCGCTTAATGCCAGCAGCAAGAAATCGCGCTAGATGAGCCCGGCAGCCCTGACGTATCTGTATGTGGCCATCGGTGGCGCGGTAGGCGCGTGCCTGCGCTACTTTTTGTCCGGGCAGCTGGATTCCTGGTTTGGAAAAGGCTTTCCCTTTGGTACACTGACAGTCAACGTGCTGGGGTCGTTTTGCCTGGCCCTGCTGTACGGTGCCATTACCCACCATCACCTGGCTGAGTCACCGTACCGGGCGCTGCTTGGCGTCGGGTTGCTGGGTGCCTTAACGACATTTTCAACATTTTCAATAGAAACCCTGGCGCTGCTCGAAGCAGGCCACTGGGTAAAAGCTGCTGCCAACATTGGCTTAAATGTGGCGGCGTGTCTGATAGCAGGCTGGCTAGCCTTATTACTGATGAAAGGATAAAAAGAAGCACATGTTAGATCCAAAGTGTTTGCGAAGCGACATCGATACCACCGCACAGCGTTTAAAAGCGCGTGGCTATCATCTTGATGTAGAGGCCTTCAATGCCCTGGAAGAGCAACGTAAATCATTGCAGATGAAAATGCAGGATTTGCAGAACGACCGCAATGTGCGCAGTAAATCCATCGGTAAAGCCAAAGCCGCCGGCGAAGATATTGCCCCGCTGTTAGCCGAAGTGGGCCAGCTGGGTGAGCAGTTAGACGTCACCAAAGCTGAATTTGCCGCCATTGCGGATCAGGTCCAGGCGCTGATGCTGGAAATTCCGAATTTGCCGGATAGCAGTGTGCCGAATGGCGAAGGTGAAGAAGACAATGTGGAGGTAAGCCGCTGGGGCACGCCGCCAAGCTTTGATTTTGATATTAAAGATCATGTAGACGTGGCCGCAGATCTGTCGCGCGGCGCGGATTTTGACCTGGCCAGTAAACTGACCGGCAGCCGGTTTGTGGTAATGCGTGGCCAGGTGGCTCGCCTGCATCGGGCACTGGCCCAGTTCATGCTGGATGTACATACGGCTGAAAATGGCTATGAAGAAACCTATGTGCCCTATCTGGTAAATCACGACAGCCTGTATGGCACCGGCCAGTTACCCAAATTTGGCGCCGATCTGTTTCATACTCAGCCGGCCACCGAAGAAGGCCAGGGTTTGTCCCTGATCCCCACGGCCGAAGTGCCGCTGACCAATATCGGTCGTAACGAAATCTTTGATGAAAACCAGTTGCCGCTGAAGATGACCGCGCATACGCCATGTTTTCGTAGTGAAGCCGGCTCGTACGGCCGGGATACCCGCGGCTTAATCCGTCAGCACCAGTTTGAAAAAGTGGAATTGGTGCAGCTGGTTAAACCCGAAGACAGTGACGCGGCACTAGAAGCATTAACCGGCCATGCCGAGCAGATTTTGCAACGTTTGGGTCTCGCCTATCGCAAGATGCTGCTGTGCACCGGCGACATGGGCTTTGGCTCGGCCAAAACCTACGATCTGGAAGTGTGGTTGCCGGCGCAGGATACTTATCGTGAAATTTCGTCCTGCTCTAACATGCGTGATTTTCAGGCGCGCCGCATGCAGGCCCGCTATCGCGACAAGCAAACCAACAAGCCCGAATTGCTGCATACCTTGAATGGTTCAGGCCTGGCTGTGGGCCGTACACTGGTAGCCGTACTGGAAAATTATCAACAAGCCGATGGCAGTGTGACTGTCCCGGAAGTGCTGGTGCCCTACATGGGCGGTGTGACCCAGATTTCACCGGCCTAAGGCCACAAAAAAAGCGCCGCGAGGCGCTTTTTTTATAAGCATTTAGCCGGCTTGGGTAAGCCGGCCAGTTTGGTGGCTTGTTTGGCTGGGCCTTTGGGAAATAAGCGTTGTAAATAACGGCTGTTGCCTTTTTCCGGACCGTATTTGTTGGCCATGGCTTTAACCAGCGCGCGTATAGCCGGGCTGGTGTCGTATTCTAAATAAAACTCCCGCACAAACAGCACCACTTCCCAGTGCGCCTCGGTCAGGGTGATGCCTTCCTGGCTGGCTAGTTCTGGCACCAGCTCTTCACTCCAATCATCCACATTTTGTAAATAGCCATGTTTGTCTAACGGGATAGCTTGCCCGTGCCAGTATAGTTGTGTCATCACCATTGGACCCAGGGAGTATGCGCTGCACTTAAGGCCACATACTCGCTTGTTGAAAGTAAATCAGGCTGATCCGACGCGCCGCCATAAGCCAAAAAATGCGGCGCATAGCGATAGACCCGGGCAGCGCCGGTATTAGGCTTGGCCGGGCTGCATACCGCCTCGTGCATCAGCACAACCACGTCGTCATCGGTCAGATGTGCCAGGGCAGAGCTATGCAGTTGTTGAAGGCTAGAAATCGTAATCAGCATTAGAATGTCACCACATGGGTAAAGCCGGCCAGAAGCGTACGCTGCTGGTCATCATTGATAAGTGTGATGTCATCGTCATCTTCAAGCTGAATCGCCCGCTGAGCCAACGCTGATGCGCTGACATAGCAGGGCTCAACATCAAATAACGCCAGCGCATTAAGCCGCTTAGCTACAGTTTTGACCCCAGCCGGGGGAGCCTGGTGTGCCACAAATGCGCGCACTGCTTCGTTATCAAATAATACCGCTACGTCATGGCCGTAGTTTGTGGCGCTCATGGCAAACTCCAGACCATCATGCATCGCGCTACCCTGGTACGGGCTTTGAGTAAAGCGCACTAAGATAGAGGCCATTAAAATTGCCCCAGATGTTGGCTGTCATGCAGCACGGTAAAAAACTCACCCAGCCCGGCTTGCTCAAACGGTGCTTTGAGCGTGTAGGTGGCCAATGCTTCCTGCTGAGCAGTCTCGGCATCCACTACACCGCGCTTTAACGCGGCGGTCACGCAAACCAGCAAGCGGCAGCCGGTGTGCTGCTGTAGCGCTTCCCATTGGGTATAGGTGGCATGCTCATCATTGGGTGGAGTAGCCAGATAATTAGCATGATACACCCCGTCAGCATAAAAAAAGACCTGCGCCAGCGTATGCCCGGCAGCCACCAAATCATTGGCAAACTGTTGGGCGGCCAGGGTATTCAACGTGGCCGATGGCGGCTGGGTGATAAGTAAGGAATAAACTGCCATACAAACAAAAACACCCCGCCTGGCGGGGTGTTTTCCTTTCTTGTTACCTGTTAGTCGTCGCCACCGAAGGCACCTAATAAGTGCAGTAGTGAAGTGAACAGGTTATAAATGTTCAGGTATAGCGCAACAGTCGCACGCAGATAATTGGTTTCGCCACCGTGGATGATTCGGCTGGTATCAAACAGAATCAAACCAGACATGATGAACACAATCGCTGCATTAAGCGCCAGGCTCACCGCGGGCACTGCAAAGAAAATATTTGCAATACCTGCCACAATCACGACAACCAGACCAACCATTAAGAAGCCACCCATAAATGAGAAGTCTTTTTTGGTAGTCAGGGCATAGCCGGACAGAGCAAAGAACACCAGCGCTGTGCCGCCTAAGGCTTGCATAATCAGCTCAGGACCGCCTACTTGCAGATAATACTGCAGTGTATAGCCTAAGGATGCGCCCATCAGGCCGGTAAAGGCAAATACCCAGTAAATACCCGATGCAGAATCTGCTTTTTTATGTACCACAAACAGCGTAATAAATGCACCAATCATCATTCCCAACGATGCCATGGGACCTACGCCCACAGCCATCGCTACTCCGGCACACACAGCACTAAAGGTCAGCGTCATGGCTAACAGCATATAGGTGTTGCGTAACACCTTATTGGTTTCCAGCACCGACTGCTGTGATGCACTTGCATACATCGAACGGTTGTCCATCATTCCCTCCAACAGGATTAAAAATACACCAAAACCGGTAAGTGTTTTATTTGAGTCAGTTGTATGGGTTTTAGTTCCCAATTTCAAGTATTTGAACTGCCATATTATACGAAATATTCGCAGCCGTGGATGATCTTGTTCTTACTTTGTTTAATTTATGGCTAAGTTGGCTAAATGGCCATCACTTAACATCTTTTTTTTAATAAAGGCTTTACAGCCCTCAAAATATCATTAAGATACGCATCACTTCTTCAGGAGAGATGGCAGAGTCCGGTTGAATGCACCTGACTTGAAATCAGGCGAAGGGTCAAACCTTCCGGGGGTTCGAATCCCTCTCTCTCCGCCATATTATATACGCATTGCTACGGCGATGCGAACAGAACCAACGGACAGGTTCATACAACTACCGCAAGGTAGCACAGTTTTGGAGAGTTGGCAGAGTCCGGTTGAATGCACCTGACTTGAAATCAGGCGAAGGGTCAAACCTTCCGGGGGTTCGAATCCCTCACTCTCCGCCACATTACAAAGACCCACCTTTTGGTGGGTTTTTTGTATGGGTTGAAAAAACTTTAGAACCTTCCGTGAGGGTGAGAACCCCCGTTGGTTCGACAAAACGGCAGGAAAGCCGTTTTGCACAGCCGAAGGCTGCCCGCAGGGCGAGCGCCAGGGACGGCGCGAGTGAATCCCTCACTCTCCGCCACATTACAAAGCCCCACCTTTTGGTGGGTTTTTTTGTTTGGGTTGAAAAAATTCCTTTCAATAGTCATTGCGGCGCAAGCCGCAATCTTCTTGGTTTGACCGGAGTGTTACTACAGCCTCACGAACGCTGTAGCAGGAGATCCCGGCTTGGCGCCGGGATGACGGTGTCTATGGTGGGTCGTGGCTAAAATTTTCGCGCGGCACAATAAACAACATCCGTCATTGCGGCGCAAGCCGCAATCTTCTTGGTTTGACCGGAGTGTTACTACTGCCTCACGAACGCTGTAGCAGGAGATCCCGGCTTGGCGCCGGGATGACGGTGTCTATGGTGGGTCGTGGCTAAAATTTTCGCGCGGCGTAATAAACAACATCCGTCATTGCGGCGCAAGCCGCAATCTCTCTGGGTAGACCGGAGTGTTACTACAGCCTCACAAACGCTGTAGCAGGAGATCCCGGCTTGGCGCCGGGATGACGGTGTCTATGGTGGGTCGTGGCTAAAATTTTCGCGCGGCACAATAAACAACATCCGTCATTGCGGCGCAAGCCGCAATCTTTCTGGGTAGACCGGAGTGTTACTACAGCCTCACGAACGCTGTAGCAGGAGATCCCGGCTTGGCGCCGGGATGACGGTGTCTATGGTGGGTCGTGGATAAAATTTTGGCGCGGCATAATAAACAACATCCATCATTGCGGCGCAAGCCGCAATCTTTTTGGTTTGACCGGAGTGTTACTACAGCCTCACGAACGCTGTAGCAGGAGATCCCGGCTTAGCGCCGGGAAGACTGTGTATGAGATGCGGCGCACGCCGCAATCTCCTAGGGATAACCGTAGTGTTTCTATAGCCTCTCAAACGCTGTAGTAGGAGATCCCGGTTTGGTGCTTCGATGACTCTGTCCAAGATGCAGCTTAACTGCTTCTAAGCATCGTTGATGACGACAAATCCCACTAATCCACCTACATGAACAATTGTTCATTCAATCAAACCCTCCGCTGTAAACTGATATTCCGCCTTGCCCGTAAAAAAGCAGCACACTCCTACCCATTTTAACTAACCCAAAAGCATCATGCCTGCAGCAATCTGTGCCAACTTAGGTCTGCGGGAAAGAAGGAAGTATTATGGCAGCACTGCATACGCCCAACCTTCGGACGGGGTCCGAGGCGCAAAAACGCGAAGAGATACTGGCGTATTTTGAAAACACCTTTGATTTATATGAAAGCTTGTTCGCGAACTTGGCCGGTGACGAAGCATTTTATCAGCGCCCGGAAAAGCTGCGTCATCCGCTGATTTTTTATTATGGCCATACCGCCACATTTTTTATTAACAAACTGGTGCTGGCCAAACTTATCAACGACCGCATCAATCCCGAGTTTGAGTCGTTGTTTGCCGTCGGGGTAGACGAGATGAGCTGGGATGATCTTAATCAGGAAAATTATAACTGGCCAGCGGTGGAGGCCGTCCGGGAGTATCGTCAGACTGTGCGCCAACTGGTAAGCGACCTGATCAGAACCATGCCCTTTAGCATGCCCATCGATTGGCAAAGCCCCATGTGGCCGGTGATCATGGGCATCGAGCACGAACGCATTCATCTTGAAACCTCTTCGGTGCTTATTCGTCAGCTGGATTTGGCCTATATCAGTGCGCAGGACAACTGGCGCGCTTCCACAACACACAGTGAGCCGCCTGAAAATCAACTTCAGGAAGTCGCTGCCGGGGTGGTAATTAACAACAAGCAACAAGATGCCGAGTATTATGGCTGGGATAATGAATATGGGCATCAACATGAGCAGGTGGCGGCATTTCGCGCAGCCAAATATCTAACCAGCAACCAGGAGTTTTTAACCTTCGTAGAAGCTGGCGGTTATTCCGAAGATGCTTGGTGGGAGCCGGAAGGCTTACAGTGGCGTAATTACACCCAAGCGGAACATCCGGTATTCTGGCGCCGGACCAAGGATGGCTATGTGTATCGGGCAATGGTAGAAGAAATGCCGTTACCTCTGTCCTGGCCGGTGGATGCCAATTATCACGAAGCCAAGGCATTCTGTAACTGGCTCAGCCAAACCCGCAATATCTCGATTCGCCTGCCTACAGAAAATGAATGGCAGCGTTTACGTGATGAAAGCGGGCTGACTTATGCACGCTATGCCGACAACATGAATATCAGCCTGTCTAAAGCTGCTTCATCAGAGCCGGTGGACAGCAACCCGCATGGCAACTTTTTTGATGTGGCCGGCAATGTGTGGCAGTGGACAGAAACGCCGATTTATCCATTTGAGGGTTTCAAGGTTCACCCCTTATACGATGATTTCACAACGCCCACCTTTGACAATAAGCACAATCTGATTAAAGGCGGCTCATGGGCCTCCACCGGCAATGAGGCTACCCGCGACAGCCGGTATGCTTTTCGCCGTCATTTTTTTCAGCATGCCGGCTTTCGGTATGTCGAGTCCGACATTGCCATCACAGTGACTGATTTTGATTATGAAAGTGACACCCAGGTGTCGCAATATAGTGAATTTCATTATGGCGATTCCTACTATGGTGTGGCTAACTTTGCCAAAACCTCGGCCGAGCACTGCATTGCCTACTGCCAGCACAAACCAGCACGAAAAGCATTAGACTTAGGTTGTGCAGTGGGGCGCAGTGCGTTTGAACTGGCCCGGCACTTTGACCATGTCGACGCCATCGATTTTTCAGCACGGTTTATCAAAACCGCCTTTGCCATGCAGGAGCGCAAAGAGATCCGCTACCACCTGATTGATGAAGGTGAATTGACCAGCTTTAAGGCGCGCAAACTGAGCGATATGGGCCTGGAAGCGGTCGCTGATAAAGTGCATTTTGCCCAGGGTGATGCGTGTAATTTGAAACCCCAGTATACCGGTTATGATTTGATTTTTATGGGCAATTTGCTCGACCGGGTGTATTCACCACGAAAAGTGCTGGCAGACTTGCAACAGCGGCTCAACGTGGGTGGAGTACTGGTGGTGGCCTCGCCGTTTACCTGGCTCACCGACTACACTGAGCGTGATGAATGGCTAGGCGGCTATAAAGATGCCAATGGCGAAACTCTTACCTCTACTGCTGCGCTGGAACAAGCGATGGACAAATGCGAACGCCTGGCGGACCCGTTTGAAGTGGAATTTGTGATCCGCGAAACTAAGCGCAAGTTCCAACATTCGCTGTCGGAGTTTAACGTGTTTACCCGCGTCCGATGAGCATGTTCATCGAGCGCCAGGGCACTGGCGCGCTTAAATACGATGGCGTGAAAGCGAAATTTGGCAGGGTGTATGACGACACGCTGTCAATGTGGATTGCGGACATGGATGTACTGATGCCGCCGCCGGTAGCCCAGGTGCTGGCCGACCAGGCTCGTCACCCGGTGGTGGGATATTGCCGGGGCGCCATCGATGATGCAGTGACTTACTGGTTGTCTCGGCATGGTCAGCAGGTAGAGGCTGATACCATCGTACCGCTGGATAATGTGGTTGACGCACTGTATCTGTGTGTAGATCTGTTCAGCGAACCAGGCGACACCATCACGGTATTTACGCCGGTATATGCGCCCATTATGCAATGTGTGACAGGCTCTCAGCGTCAGCTGCACACTATTCCGCTTACGCTTCAGGGGCAGGGGATAGACTTTGATCCCTCTTTGTTGCGTAGCGATGTGGCAGCCATGATCATCTGCCAGCCGCATAATCCTACGGGTGGCATGTATAGCCAACAGCAGTTACAGCAACTGACAGCATTTTGCCATGAGCACAATATCACGCTGATCAGTGACGAGGTGCACGCCGACTTTGTGTTTGAGGTGGCCCCTGCATCATTGTTGGCCTTACCTGACGCTACCAGACAAACAGTGGTTAGCCTGCGCTCGGGTGCTAAATCCTTTAACCTGGCCAGTGTAGATAACGCCGCGTATGCGCTGGTGGCCGATCCAAAGCGGCGCGAACAACTCAGCCAGGCCATTGAAGCCCGGCACCTGGCACCGTCATGGCTGGCCTGCGCCATTCTTAACCGCGCCTACAGCCAGTGTGAAGACTGGTTTGACGAGCTCATGCTGCAACTAAAAGTCAATCGCAAGATAGTCAGAGACGCGCCATTGGCACAAGAATTTTCTATTTGGCTGGGTCCCGGAACTTATTTTGCCTGGCTGAATGCCACTGCATTGGGAAAGCAGGCCGAGCAGATTATGTTTGAACGCTACCGGCTAGCACTAGGCCCGGGCTCTCAATACGGCGCGCCAGGCTACTTTCGCCTAAATCTGGCCACTCACCCCGGTTATCTGCAACAGGTACTAGCGCGACTGGCTCCATAATGTTCTATTTAATAGAATGAAAACTGCACATGTTTGCAATTTTATTCTTTTAACTAGTACATACAATATGGGTATCACAATATTGGAGTTACCCTTATGATTTATTATCGCCCGGCCACTGAACGTGGCACTGCGGATTTTGGATGGCTAAAAAGCCGCCACAGCTTTTCCTTTGGCCGCTATTACGATCCCAAACATAACGGCTTTTCGGTCTTACGGGTCATCAATGATGACAGGGTCAAGCCAGCCTATGGCTTTGATACCCACGGCCACAAAGATATGGAAATTATCTCCTACGTGGTCTCGGGGGCCTTGAAGCATAAAGACAGCGCCGGCAATGAGGCGGTTATCCCGGCCGGGGATATCCAGCGCATGAGCGCTGGCACCGGCATCATGCATTCTGAATTTAACGCCTCGGACAGCGACGATGTGCACTTTTTGCAAATCTGGGTGATGCCACAGCAAACCGGTATCACGCCCTCCTATGCGCAAAAAACCATACACCAGGAACAGGCGCTGACGCCTATTGTGACACCCACTGGCAGTGACACTGCCATTTCTGTGAATCAGGATCTCATCTTGTCCCGGCTGGTGTTACAAAAAGGCGAACAGCTCCAGTTGCCGCTAGGGCAGCGGGCCGGTTATCTGCAGGTGGTGCGCGGCCATGCAATCACACCTCAGCTGGCGGAAACGGGAATGCTGGCCGCTGGTGATGGCGTAGGGCTGATTGATGAGCCAGACCTGCAACTTACCGCTGGTGAGGCATTTGAAGCCTTGTGGTTTGATATGCCACGCCCTTAAATATTGGCAGACCCGCTTGCCGAAATCCGGGCTGGATATTCAGCTCGGGCATGTAATTAGTTGCTATTGTTAAAGTATTTATTATGTAATCAGCAGCAAAATTATTAAGATTTTCCGTCATTTTGCCGTTAATAAAAGAAATAATGCCGATGCTTCACACATAAATGAACCATGGTATTATGCCAACGTAGCAGTTTTACTGTTATAAAAATCACAACAACGATAGCGGTGAGCAACAAGGTGATAAAGATAATCCTGGCGGACGATCATGAGCTGGTCAGAACAGGGATCCGTCGTATCCTCGATGATGTGAAAGATTTCTCTGTTATAGCCGAAGCCAAAAGTGGCGAAGAGGCTGTAACCCTGTGCAGGCGTAATGCCCCGGATGTGGTGTTGATGGATGTGAACATGCCGGGCATGGGCGGCCTTGAAGCCACCAAAAAAGTGCTACGCATGGCTGAAAGTACCCGCGTGATTTGTTTATCCATGCATAAAGAACATCCTATTCCTGCCCAGGTGATGCAGATTGGTGCTTTTGGCTTTATCACTAAAGACGCCGAGCAGGAAGAAATGATCCGTGCCATTTACAAAGTGGCCTCAGGGCAAAAATATTTACCACCGGAAATTGCCCAGAATATTGCTATCAATAAATTATCCGCTGATTCTGAAAATCCTTTTGATAGCCTGTCCACCCGGGAGCTCAGCATCGCGTTACGCCTAACCCGCGGCCAGCGTGTACCTGAAATCGCCGATGAGCTCAGCATCAACGCCAAAACCGTAAACACCTATCGCTATCGGATGTTTGAAAAGCTGGGTGTGGCTACCGATGTGGAACTTACCCATCTGGCCTACCGGCACAAATTGATCGATCCCAACGCATTGTAAGGCAGGCATGGCTACATTCGACGCAGCCGAATTTTTAAAACATCTTACTCATCAACCCGGCGTGTACCGCATGTACAACGAGCAGGGGGATGTGATCTATGTGGGCAAAGCTAAAAACCTGAAAAAACGGGTGGCCAGTTATTTTCGGCTGCAGGTCGACAACGCCAAAACCCGTTCACTGGTCAGCCAGATTGCCAACATGGATGTGACGGTGGTTAACAGCGAAACCGAAGCGTTTTTGCTGGAAAACAACTTCATCAAAAAATATAAACCACGTTACAACGTGGTGTTACGGGACGACAAATCTTACCCATTTATCTTTATCTCCGATCACGAGCACCCGCGGGTGGCGTTTCATCGCGGCCCGCAAAAGCGCAAGGGCGAGTATTTTGGCCCGTATCCCAGCGCCTGGTCAGTGCGTGAAAGCCTGCGTTCTATGCAAAAGATCTTTCCGGTGCGTCAGTGTGAGGACAGCTACTATCGCGCCCGTAGCCGGCCGTGTTTGCAATATCAGATGAAACGCTGCAGCGCCCCATGTGTCGAAGGCTATGTCAGTGATGAAGACTATGCAGAGCAGGTGGGCCTGCTCAAACTGTTTTTAAAAGGCAAAAACCAGCAGGTCATCGGCACGCTGGTGGCGCGCATGGAAGATGCCTCCAAGGCGATGAATTTTGAGGCTGCCGCCCGCTATCGCGATCAAATTACTGCGCTGCGCAAAGTGCAGGAGCGTCAATGGGTAGCCGGTACCCAGGACGAAATGGATGTGTTTGGTTTTGCCCTGCGCGGCAACATGGCGTGTATTCAATCCATGTTTATCCGCGATCGCCAACTACTGGGCAGCAAAGCTTTTTATCCCAAGGTGCCACCGACTGCGTCAGACGAAGAAGTGTTTGAATCCTTCTTTTTGCAGTTTTATCTGGCCGGCAACAAGATCATTCCAAAACAGATTGTGCTGCCGATGCCGTTGAGTGACGAAGCTGCGATAGCCGATGTGCTTAGCAGTGAGGCAGGATATCGGGTTAAACTATTTCGTGGAGCCAGGGAAGAAAAGCGCCGCTATCTGGAACTGGCCCAAAATAATGCCCAAAGCGCATTAGAAGCGCGTTATGTTGAACAAAAATCGGTGCACGCTCGTTATCTTAATTTAGAAGAAACACTGGAACGGGAAGTGCCCATCCAGCGCATGGAATGTTTTGATATCAGCCATACATCCGGTCAGCTGACTGTGGCCTCCTGTGTGGTGTTTAATCGGGAAGGGCCGTTAAAAGCCGATTACCGACGGTACAATATCGAAGATATCACCCCCGGCGATGATTATGCGGCCATGGCGCAGGCACTCAAACGCCGGTATAAAACACCCAGTGAAGTGAACAAGATCCCGGATATTTTGTTTATCGACGGCGGCAAAGGCCAGCTGGCCCAGGCTGAGTCATTTTTTGAACACTGGCCAAACGACAAGCGGCCGATGCTTATTGGGGTGGCGAAGGGTACAACCCGTAAGCCAGGCCTGGAAACATTGATTATGGCCGATAGCCATGAAACTATTCCTATGGAAAGCCATGCCCCGGCGCTGCATCTGATTCAGCATATACGTGATGAGTCACACCGCTTTGCCATTACCGGCCACCGCAATCGCCGGCAAAAAGTGCGAAATACGTCCACCCTGGAAGAAATACCAGGAATAGGCGCTAAACGGCGCCAGGCGCTATTAAAATACACAGGAGGACTGCAGGGGCTGAAAAAAGCCAGCAAGGCAGAAATAGCCAACATTCCCGGGATCAGCCAAGAGCTGGCAGAAACAATTTACGACCATTTGCACAACTAACAATAAGCAAAGCAGGCCGAACCACCCTTGTGGTATTAACAGAGAAGTTACTATGTGGACCGTACCCAATATCATCACTTTATTTCGCGTTATTTTGATCCCCATTTTTGTGATGGTGTATTTTCTGGACTGGCGTTGGGCCAAAGAAACCGGCGCGTTCTTATTCTGGCTGGCGGCCATCACCGACTGGTTTGACGGCTATCTGGCGCGACGTCTCAAGCAAAGCACCCCATTTGGCGCGTTTTTAGACCCGGTGGCAGACAAGCTGATTGTGGCGGCTGCGCTGCTGATGATTACCCATAGCTATGCGTCGTTATGGATCACGGTACCGGCGATTGTATTGATGATCCGTGAGGTCTATGTGTCAGCGCTACGTGAATGGATGGGCAGCCAGGGCGTGCGCGACCAGGTGCAGGTATCCTTTATTGGTAAAGCCAAGACCATGGCCCAGATGCTGGCCTTGATTGGCTTGTTGTCCGGCTTAGAAACCTTTATGGGTGTACCGATCTACTGGGTGACCTTAGGGTATATCTTGTTGTACATCGCTGCGTTATTGTCGTTGTGGTCTATGTGCAGCTACACTCTTGCAGCTTCAAAACACCTCACAGGAAAAGCCTGATTTTGCTCAAATTGTTTGCCGTTTACGCAAAGTGCATAAAAAACTAGCAAACGATTCAAAATGAGCAAAATTACCTGAAAAATAGCGCTTTTTCGTATTGACAGTTTGGGTGGGGTAGGTAGAATGCATCCCACGTTTGAGGCAGGCAGCAGCCCACCCAAGCAGTGTTTATTGCACGTTTATGTATGCGGGAATAGCTCAGTGGTAGAGCACAACCTTGCCAAGGTTGGGGTCGCGAGTTCGAATCTCGTTTCCCGCTCCAAACGTCTTTTGGTTTGGAAAATGCAGGTGATAGGGTACACAACGTATTGCGACGAGTCGCGACAACGTGGTTGCCAGTTATGCATTTCGTTTCCCGCTCCAAACGTCTTTAAACATACAAAAACAATGTGGCGGAATGGCAGAATGGCTATGCAGCGGATTGCAAATCCGTCTATCTCGGTTCGACTCCGGGTTCCGCCTCCACATTGTTTCTCTACAGGCCAACCGCCTGCACCAGGTCATCCCGACCAACCCATGCCCGGGTGGTGAAATTGGTAGACACAAGGGATTTAAAATCCCTCGCTGGTAACAGCGTGCCGGTTCAAGTCCGGCCCCGGGCACCATTTTTCTTACACCTTCCTTTATTAAGATTGGCAATCGCTTGTATTAGCGGTAGGCTTCTGTTTACAGTGCGTCAATTTTTATCTGTAGCTTTTAATCAAAACATTGTTTGTTTTGCACATGTCTTACATTGAAAAGGAATTTTAATGTCTTACCGATACGGTATGCTGCCGTTTATAATACTCCTAACTAGCTGCGGCTCGTCTTCTGAGAAAAATGAAGCGCCGTCATACATTGCTTTGCCAATCGCGCCACGCGTGGTTCTTTCATACAACTTCTCTAATAGTGTGGAAGGATTTGAAATTGATGTCGCCGATTTTCAGACTCACACAGCACTGGTTTAGATACGAGGTTCTACCAGCGGATGTGCAAGGTTGGCACTATACTAAATAAGCAGAGTAATAATTGTGCCTGTAATAAGCCCTATGTAATAGGATGAGAATAACAAAACATGGCACGTAGCTTGAAGTCTAGCTCACCTCCTGAAAAGAAATTGGCTATTCTCAATAGTATCAGCAGCTTCGTACATATGCATACATGTCCAAATATGGCTTCTCAGCAGAAACGAATTTTACTGCTTATTCTCACTAAAAGTCTGATTATTTACTATCCGGGTACCGTAATATGAATCAAGATTTAAGGAATATAGCGAGTGCAGGTGATGTTTTAAATCTACTTCCAGCATTGCCGTTTAGCGACAGGGGGCAACTTCCCACCAAAGCCGGCGTTTATATCGTTGTGTTATTAAAATTTCAAATCCTATACATCGGAAAGACCAATAATTTCTACACCAGGTGGCTAGCGCATCACAAACTAAAAGAAATTGAGAGTGACTATGATTTGAATGAAGTTTTAATAGCTTTTTGCGAGCTTCCCGATAATGAAATTGACCATTGCGAAGCAGCGCTAATTAGGAAATTTAAACCGCCTTTGAACATTGCTTTGGTTCCAAAGGAAGTGATTGAACAAGCTCAAAAATGGTTGAGCTCGGAAGAGTCAGTATCAACTAAGATACCAAGAGAGTTACGGTTATGGGTACACAAAAAATGTAATTGTACTTGCCAGGTATGCGGTAGCTTAGTAGATGATAGACGAATAGGTGTTATTAAATATCGCGACGGAGAAGAAAGCAAACTAGCAAATCTAGCTTTAATATGCAGAAGCTGCCAGTCGCGCGTACGTAGCAGCAGAAGTATTAATTCCTTTCGGGAGAATCAAAAGAAACTTTTGCTTCGAGATATAAATAAAATCCGTGAGGCTTTAGCTTTCAACTTTTCTCAGAAGTGCACTTCTATTGATGAGCTAGAAAAATTCATACTTGAGAATCGCATTGAATTTAAAATTGAAAGAAGCTAAGTGGTCCAGTTAGCCCGTTAGCAAACGCGTCGAAAGACGCTAACATCTATCGGTTTTCTCATCTAGAACACCGCTAGTAGTATCAAGGTAAACCTTGGCACTATAATACATAGCATCTTAAGACGTATTGCGAGCAGTAATAGAGTGTGACTCTAAAAAAATTCTGTACCTAACAAAACCCAACTGTAGAACGGAGAAACAACGACTTAAATGAGTAGGGTAGTTAGGCGATCTATCCGATGAGTACAGTAGATATATGGATTTTTCATAAGGATTTAAAATCCCTCGCTGGTAACAGCGTGCCGGTTCAAGTCCGGCCCCGGGCACCATTTTTCTTACACCTTCCTTTATTAAGATTGGCAATCGCTTGTATTAGCGGTAGGCTTCTGTTTACAGTGCGTCAATTTTTATCTGTAGCTTTTAATCAAAACATTGTTTGTTTTGCACATGTCTTACATTGAAAAGGAATTTTAATGTCTTACCGATACGGTATGCTGCCGTTTATAATACTCCTAACTAGCTGCGGCTCGTCTTCTGAGAAAAATGAAGCGCCGTCATACATTGCTTTGCCAATCGCGCCACGCGTGGTTCTTTCATACAACTTCTCTAATAGTGTGGAAGGATTTGAAATTGATGTCGCCGATTATTATGTCGACCACCCAGATAATAAAAAAATTGCGGCTGGCTTAGCGCAATTACCCGAACCTTATGAATATCGCCAAGGTATCAGGTTTAGCTGGTTCAATTATTCAGCTGATATTAAAGGATTTATAAAAAAGAAAATTACCCAGCTTGAGGCTGATACAACGTATTCAGTGAGTTTTCGTGTGGAGATTATTACCAGCGAATCAAACGAATGCGCCGGCGTTGGCGGCGGGCCGGGCTCGTCTGTGTATGTCAAAGGCGCTGTGTTGTCCTTCGAGCCAACGCGCTTTGTCTCCTCAGAGTCGGGAGTCAACGCTATGTACAGAGTCAATATCGACGATGGCCAGTCCGGCGGAGAAGATGTTGCGTTATTAGGTAATATCGGTTTACCCATTTCCTGTGAAGCATCCCAGGAATCCCAACCCTGGGAGCTAAAGACGTTAGCAAATGATGAGGGATACACTGTCACCACTAGCTCATCGGGCGATGCCTGGGTATATGTATCTATTGACTCAGGTTTCGAAGGTACCACTGAGGTCTTCATTGCAGATGTTGAGTTGGAAATCACGCAACAGTAAAATCATCAGGGCGCTGTGAGCGCCCTGTAGCCGGTTTTAGCTCAGATTGAGTCGGTCAATTACATCCTGTTCAAGTTCATGGCGGGATACCACATGGCTGTCGTCGGCAGCGTGCACCGCATCTTCAATTTTAGGGATCATACCCTGATCTTCGATATTAAAGCGATTAACGATGGCCTGGATAAAATCTCGCACTTCGGCGCCATGATCTCGATCAATTTTAACCCGATCACTCATGCCCCTTGCCGGCCCAACATCCTCATCGCCGCCCCAGGTGTACTTGTATTTATCATTTTGCATGTCAGTTTTAAGCACTTGCATGATAAGTCCTCGCTTGCTGGTGGATGAATATAGGTAAGCAGGCTGGTTAAACTTGCCTTGCAATACCTGGCGTGTCTTCATCGGTTACGGTGCAAAAGGCAGTCTTGTTCACGCCAAATTGTAGAGCAACGGTGGAATACCAATAAAGCATGAATAGGCTTAGGCGTGTCAGTTAACTACCATATTTAAAATACCTTCAGAACCCAGCAGAGATTGTGCGCGCTGACATAGGGTTTCAATAGAGTCATCGCCTTCGATGTACAATCCACCATCATCTTTATGCAGAGCATGGGCAAAGATTTTGGCGGTCACCGTCGAGGTAAGAATCAACAGGCCTTTACAGCCATTGTTGGCCAGGCCGTTCAGATTGGCTTTCATGGTTTTGGCCGCATTGGCGGTGATAGTGTGGGTGACATCCGGGATGGATAAAATCACCCACTGATCTAACTCACTGGCAGATTTGGTGATGGCACGCTGCCACGCTTCGACACTGGACTCATCATACACACTGCTGGGAATATCAAAAATCACATTGTCTTTTACAAAAAAACGATACCGGTGCTGCATCTTCGCCATGCCTTACTCCCCATTACAACAAACATCCTTTACTAACAGTAGAACAGTTGCCGGCGAAAGATCATAAAATATCAGCTAGGCGCTCATTCGTGGCAGCGCGGATGGTGCAGCAACTGGTGGACTCTGGTGCAACTGTTCCATCTCTTCTGCACTGGGTAAGCGCAATATAGATAAACCGCAGCGCTCAAAGTCGGCATTGATAAAGCCGTGCTGCACAAAGCTGGCTAACCATTGAGTAGCCGGGTAATAGCCCCATTTTTTACAAAACAGATTAGCATTGGTCACTATGTCTACCAGATGATGAACCGGGTGGTCGGCCGGGTTATCAGGAACATAGGCGGTCAAAGGCAGCTGTTGGATATGCAGGCCAGCGCCGCGGCAGCGGGTAATAAAGTCAATGTCGCAAATGCCAAAGCCAGCAAATTGCTCGTCAAAGCCACCCAATTCTTCAAACAAGGTTTTGCTGATGGCAAATAAAGCAGACTGATGGGATTGCGTGAGATCCACCGGGTGGGGCAATGCCGCGGTATGCTGTGCGCTGACCGGTTCTACCTCACAGGTAAACACCGTTTTAGGCTGCCAGTGTTGCAGCACGTTAGAAAAGAAGTCTGCCGGCCAGATACAATCAGCCTGGCTGTACACCACCACATCGTGACTGGCACAGGCAAAGGCTTTGTTTTTGGCTTTAGCCTGGGGCAGGTCGGTGCCGGTTAAAAAACGATGCTGCACATCAAAACACTGGCTTTGCAGCAAAGATTGGTTGGATGGCGGTGCCGTCCATACAATTACCACTTCGGCAGGAATGTGCTCGGCCTGTTCTAATCGCTGAATAAAATCACTGATGATATGGGTATCCTGCGATACCGACTGTGACACTGTGGTCACAACGCTAAATGGGGTCGACATCCTGTTTTCCTCTTATGGGTTCAGACAAAACAACATGCATCCTGAGAAATGCGCGGTCAGGCAACCGCAGCAAAAAGTAAACCAGAACCGGTAAACGATAACTTGCTGAAATCCCACGGCCTGCTTGATATTCTTGATAGTGGCGTAGAGGCATTCAGTGTAAGAATTGCCGGTAACCGGCTTAAATTTACCGAACTGGTGCATAAGTATTAGCATAAAGCGCATAGCTATTACAATCCTGCTCGCAGGGGACCAAGTCCACATTGCCTCATCATCTGTCTTTTGTGCTGAAATATCCGTATCATAGACAGATTAATTTTATTGCAAAAAAGGCCCAGTCATGACCAGCGATTGCCAACATCCTGTGATCCCGTGTGCCGAGGCGATGGCCTTGCTGCAGCATCAGCGGGTGTGCGTACTGCGCAGTGTGATGGACAACCCGGTAGATAAAAGCAGTGATCGCCACAGTGACAGCTATCTGCCTGGGGCAGTGGATGTGGACCTGGACGGCCCGGCCAGCGCGCAGGATGCTGCGTTGAGTCATAGTCTGCCGACGGTGAGCGCACAGCAAACTCTGTTTGGTCAGTGCGGGGTCAGTCTGGCGACGCCGGTGGTGGTTTATGATAACCGCGGGATGTTCAGTGCCGCCCGGGTGTACTGGATGTTACGGGCTCTGGGCCATACGAAGGTGTCGCTGCTGGATGGCGGGTTACCAGCCTGGCAACGCGCTGGTTACCTGACTAATCGTGAAGCTGCGGTGCCGGTGCACCGGCTGTTTGAAGCCGCGTCACAGCCTGGCTGGTTTGTGGATTTGCCACAGGTAGCCGCAGCCAGTGAGCAGGGTGGCCAGATTGTGGATGCCCGCGGACCGGCCCGGTTTAGCGGTGAGCAGCTCGATCCCCGGCCCAACGTCAAAGCTGGCCATATCCCCGGCTCGGTCAATCTGCATTATCAGCAAGTCTTAGATGCGCAGACCGGGCAATTTTTGCCTTCTGAACAATTAGCCGCTTTGTTTGCCGAGCGGAATATTGATCTGGGTCAGCCTATCATCTGCACCTGCGGCTCCGGGATCACAGCCTGCATTATTGGCGTGGCGGCACTGTTGTGCGGCGCGCGTCAAGTCAGTGTGTATGACGGCAGCTGGGCCGAGTGGGGCAGCAGTGACCAGCCGGTGGCTACCCTATGAGCCGGCCAAAAGTGGTGATACTTACCGGGGCCGGGGTGTCCGCTGAATCAGGTTTAAACACATTTCGAGATAACAATGGATTGTGGGACAAGCAGCGGGTGGAGGATGTGGCAACCCCGGAAGCCTTTGCCCGCGATCCGGAGACGGTGTATCGCTTTTACAATGCGCGCCGGGCCCAGCTACAGGACCCGGCAGTTCAGCCCAACGCGGCCCACATAGCGCTGGCCGAGCTGGAACGCACGCTAGGGGATAACCTGCTGCTGGTCACTCAAAATGTGGATGATTTGCACGAGCGTGGCGGCAGTCAGCGTGTGATACACATGCATGGTACACTGTTGTCGGCACGCTGTATGGCCACCGGCCAGTCAAGGACCACCCACACGCCATTTGATGCCACCACGGCTTGCTGGTGTTGCAACCAGCCGGGCAATCTACGCCCGGACATTGTCTGGTTTGGTGAGATGCCGATGGCAATGGACACCATTTATGAGCATATTATGCAGGCCGATTTCTTTGTGGCCATCGGTACCTCTGGTCAGGTCTATCCGGCCGCCGGTTTTGCTGAGATGGCGCGCGATTACGGCGTGCACACGGTGCTGTTAAACTTAGAACCCGCCGATCAGCAGCATGTTTTTGCCGAGTATCACGCCGGGCCGGCTGCCACTACCGTGCCGGCATTTGTATCATCATTTTTGAGAAGTTAGTTATGCAGGAATTTTTAACCATTGCCCTTATCCATCTGGTGGCGGTGGCTAGCCCCGGGCCGGATTTTGCGGTGGTGGTTCGTCATAGCGTGGCCTTTGGGCGGCGTGCTGCGCTGTACACCAGTATTGGGATCGGGCTGGGGATCCTGATCCATGTGACCTATTCGCTGGTGGGGCTCAGTGTGTTAATAAAAACCACGCCCTGGCTGTTTACGGCAATCAGCTATTTAGCCGCAGCGTACCTGGTCTATCTGGCCATTGGCGCCTTGCGCAGTGGCCCGCCGGCAACCCCGACCAGTGAACCGGGTACCCAAAAACCGGCCAGCGCCGGGCTGGGCGCTAAAAAAGCCTTATGGATCGGCTTTTTAACCAACGGCCTGAATCCCAAGGCCACCTTGTTCTTTTTATCGCTGTTTACTGCCTTTATCGATGTATCCACGCCGCTGGCTGTGAAACTGGGCTATGGTGTTTATCTGGCGCTTGCCACCGCCCTGTGGTTTTGCTTTTTGTCCTGGTTATTAAGTACCAGCAAGGTGGCCCAGCTTATTGGTGACAAAGGCTACTGGCTCGATCGGACCATGGGCCTGCTGTTACTGGGCCTGGCAGTCAAGCTGGTGTGGCTGTAATACGCCAGCGGTAAATAAGTTTCGTATGTATTGTGTAGTTAGACGTAAATGAGGTTGTAGTGTCAGAATCTACCCCACCACCACAAAATAATTTGCAGCGCGCGCTAAATGGCGAGTATGACTTTTCGATTGCCAGCATTTTTGGCCGCGCCAATGAAATGGTTAAACTGCATTATCCGCTACTGATGAGCGGCTGTGCAGTATTGATCCTCATCTGTGCCTTGCTGCTGGGGATCCTGTTTAGCCAGTATCCGGTCGAGACATTGCAGAACATGAGCCCGGAACAGCAAATAATGCTGGATATTGCCGGGGTGTTTTTAACTGCGCCAATTATCACGGGTCTGATCTTACTGTCCGCGCGGCTCTCCGCTGGCGGGCAAGGGCAGTTTTCTCAGTTATTCCAGTATATTCCCAGCGTTCTGGTGCTGGCCATTGGCCAATTGCTGATTTCGATGCTGGTACAGTTGGGCCTGTGGCTGTTGTTATTACCCGGGATCTATCTGTTTGTAGCTTCCTCGTTTACCTTACCGCTCATTGCAGATAAAAAGCTGTCGATTGTAACCGCATTGATATTATCCTGCCGGGTGGTGAACAAGTATCTGTTAGGCTTCGCCGGGCTATTTGCAGTATTTATTCTGCTGGCGGTGCTAGTGGTCTTTACGCTGGGCGTTGCGTTATTATGGGTGATGCCCCTGTATTATGCCGCGTTGGGCCTGCTGTATCAGGATTTGTTTGCCCAGGATGGGCAACCGGCCGCACCTAAAGCGGTAGCAACACAACGTGAGTCGACGTTCGATGCATAAAACTGAAACTGTCAAAATTGTGCTTATCATACTGGGTGTGCTGGCCGTTGTGGTGATTAATGCATGGATCCTGGCCACCGACGAGCCGGACATTCTGGATGTGCCGGAAACCAAGCAGTCGTCGCGGCCGGTGCCGGACTTTGCGTCCTATGACAATGTTAAAGATCGCAAGGGGGCGTTTTATGACTATTTGCGCCCGGAAATAGAAAAGCAAAATGAATATCTGTTGTCATTGCGCCACTTTGTACAAACGCTGCAGCGCCAGCACAACAGCGGCCAGCCGCTGTCTGAAGATGATGCCCAGCGCATTGCCTGGCTGGTGGAAGAATACGATGTTGAAGCTGAAGAGTTAGACGAGCAGCTGACCATCTTGTTACGCCGCGTGGATATCTTGCCGGCAGAATTGGTGTTGGCCCAAGCGGCCAATGAATCAGCCTGGGGCACCAGCCGGTTTGCTCAGCAGGGCTACAATTTTTTTGGTCTGTGGTGTTTTCGTAAAGGCTGCGGTTTTGTACCGTCTCAGCGTAGCAAAGGCGCTGCCCATGAAGTGGCTAAGTTTGATAATTTATCTCGCGCAACTTATACCTACATGCGCAATATCAACCGCCATAATGCCTATCGCGATCTGCGCAATATCCGGTCGCGGTTACGTCGCAATCAAAAGCAACTGACCGGCATGGCGTTGGCCGAAGGCCTGATGAATTATTCACAGCGCGGAGCGTCGTATGTTGAAGAACTGCAGGCCATGATGCGCTTTAACCGTGAGTATTTAAGCGAATGACGAATTTATTGCGCGTTGGTGCGGTATGTCTGGCTGTGATGGCCAGCCCGGTGTGGGCTGACACAATGGAAGTAGAATACAGCCGCTTTTACAGCCACCTGGCCAAACTGAGCGGCGAGGATGTGCAGGCTTTAGAATTTGCCTTTGGCTTTGTGCACATCGAAGAGCGCCGGCTGTGCCCGCTGGATAAAGTCAGCATCGTGACCGATAAACAAACCATGCCGGTGATTATCACAGCCGAGCAACGTTTTTCCTTACCTACCGAGCATGCCTTGAAACTGGCCGACGCCATGGTGCACATTGCTCTGCCGGGGCCAGCTAATCAGTGTGATATGTCAGTGCAGCTACAAACCCGGCCGGCCTATTTAAAAACCCGTTATAACGCTGAAGAACTGGCCATGCTGGTGGAGCACTACGAGGCATTTTTTAATGAAATGGGCAGCTTTTTGTCATTCATGATGCCTACTGTGGAGGGGTTAACGGTGCACTTTGCCGATGAACAGTTAAACCGGCCACTGGCTGGCGCCCCGGCTATTCAGGGCGGGCAGCTACGCTTAACCAACACCTGGCTGGCACAGAAAAAATCGCTTACTTTGCCGGAAAAACCGTTACGCATAACCGCCATTGCTGGCCGGGGTTAGTTCATCACCAGCTGGTAGCGGATCTGCTCGGCCAGGCGATTGACGGTTTCTTCCCCTTTTTGGCACAGTTCGGCCGCCCGGTGAAATTCCAGTAAACCCACATCGGTTAACTGCGGCTCGATCAACACATCCGGCGGGTCACCGGCCAGCCGCGAGCGGGTCACCCGCGCCTGCAAAATCTCCAGCGAACTGCTCATCACACTCAATATCCCTGGCGGGGTATTTACATCCGGGCCATTATCTGGTGAAAACCACTGACGGATGACGCCAGAGCTTTTTTGTAAAAAGTGGTCGGTTTTTCGCTCGTTGGCTTCATGTTTTTCGGCCAGTTTTTCCAGCCGCTGAGGCAAAAAGTCGGCATTGAGGTTCACTGCAATCACAAAGTCTGCGCCCAGTTGCCGGCACAAGTTAACCGGGACCGGATTGACCACCGCGCCATCCACCAGCCAGTGGTTGTCATGTAATACCGGGCTGAACAAACCGGGGATGGCGCAGGATGCCTGAATCGCATTGCCCACCGGACCGGCAGCAAACATAACTTCACGGCCAGAGTGTAAGTCTGTGGCCACCGCGGCAAATTTTTTGTGCATTTCATCAAAGGTTTCTACACACAAATCATTGCGCAGTTTATCAAACACCTTTTGGCCACTGGCCAGGCCGCCTTTACGAATACCGATGCCCATCAATGACAATACCTGCCATTCGGTGAGCGATGATGACCATTCGCGCAGTTCATCCAGCTTGCCACTGGCATATGCAGCGCCCACATAGGCACCGATGGAGCAGCCGGCCACGATATCGATCTTCACCCCAAGCTTTTCCAATGCCTGGATAATACCAATATGTGTCCAGCCTCTGGCAGCGCCAGCGCCCAATGCAATGCCTATTTTCATATTATTCCATCAAATTAACGATCTGTACCACATCCTGTTCCGTGCTGGGTTCAGGGGCAAACTCCGGGGTATCAAACGCAGTGTCGCCGTCACTGACCGGCCCGTCTGCACGGGTGACTGCATCAAAATCGTGCAGTTCACGATCCAGCAGATGCGAAGGTGCCACATTCTGGATAGCGCGAAACATTGATTCAATACGGCCCGGAAAGCGTTGATTCCAATCCTGCAGCATGTGCTTGATATTCTGCCGCTGCAGGTTTTCCTGCGAGCCACAAAGATTGCAAGGAATAATCGGAAAATCAACAGCTTTGGAATATTTTTCAATATCTTTTTCGGTGCAGTACGCCAGCGGCCGGATCACGATGTGCTGGCCGTCATCGCTGACCAGTTTGGGCGGCATCGATTTAAGCTTGCCGCCATGAAACATGTTCAAAAACAGGGTTTCCAACATATCATCGCGATGGTGGCCAAGCGCAATCTTGGTGGCACCAAGCTCGGTGGCGGTGCGGTACAGGATCCCGCGACGCAGCCGAGAGCACAGCGAACAGGTGGTTTTGCCTTCCGGGATTTTATCTTTAACGATGGAGTAGGTGTCTTCTTCAACGATTTTGTAGTCTACGCCCAGCTCATCTAAATACTGCGGCAGGATATGCTCAGGAAAACCGGGCTGCTTTTGATCCAGGTTCACCGCCACAATGTCAAAGTGGATCGGCGCGATCTTTTTCAAAAACAACAGAATATCCAGCATGGTGTAACTGTCTTTGCCGCCGGACAGACACACCATGATCTTGTCGTTGTTCTCAATCATGGAAAAATCGGCAATGGCTTTACCCACATTGCGGCGTAACCGCTTTTGCAGTTTATTAAAACTGTATTTTTGCTTGCTCTGGGAGCTGTGGCTGCCTTCGGCGGCCTGGGCTTGCTGACTCATACACTACAACTTGGCTGTAAAAAGCGTGATTATACAAAAGCCCACCGGTTGCTGAAAGCACCGCGTGCCAAATCATTCTGCGTGCACAGGCGAGACAAAGCCATCAGGCTTGATGGCCAGCACATCGCAATGCAGGGCATCAATCACATGTTCGGCAGTATTACCAATGAAGGCTGCGGATAAGCCCACACGTCCTACGGTGCCGATGACCACCAGTTCAGCATCCAGCTGATGGGCCATTTGCGCCACCACCTGCTCGGGCATACCTTCGTGAACCTGGCAGCAAGCGGTATCAATACCGTGCTTTTTGCAATGGGCATGCATCTCCTGCATATGATGTTCGCGTACCGAATGATGGTAGGCTTCGGTATCAAATTCGGGGATCTCAATGGCGATACTGACCGGCGCGCGCGGGTAGGCATTGGCCAGATGCACATTGCCGGTGAGCAGTTGCGCATAATCCATCGCTACCTCAGTGATTTTGTCATTGAGTTGGGCATGCTCCTGATCTTCGGTGCCCACATTCACCGCCGCAATGATATTGCCATTGGCTGGCCAGGCGTGTTCTTTGACCATCAGCACCGGGGTCGGGCAGCGGCGTAACAAATGCCAGTCGGTGGGAGTGAAGATCACCGAAGCCAGATCATCGGCCTGGCGGGCAGCTTTGATCACAATATCCGCAGCACAATCATAGGCGGTGCGGATGACCGCCTCAAAGGCGCGGCTGTGCCATTTAACATGAACGTGCACCGATTGCTCGGTGTAGCCTTGCACCAGTTCTTTAAGCCATTGGGTCTGGTCTTTGACCACCGCGGCGCGCATGGCTTCACGCTCGTTGCCGGACAGCATGGTGGTCATCTCATACGAAAAGTCGTACACCACCAGCACCACATGCAATTCTGCCCCGGTTTTATCGACCAGTTCCAGAGCGCGGGATAAGGCAGGCTGGGTATCCAGATCACTGTCGATAACCGCAAGAATAGAGTTGTAATTGATCATGCAAATGCTCCGGCAAAAGTCGCAACCTACTGTAAAAGTGTAGTACGCGAAAGGCACAAAAGCCGCTTAAATTTGAATGGCCTGGGCTTAGCCCATCAGCAGATGTTGTATAGCGCGGGTGAGGATCGCCAGTGCAAACAGCGCTATCATTAAGGCCAGGCACTGGCGAACCCAGCCTTGTTGCAGACGGGTCATCAGCCATTGCGCGCCCAAAGCGGTGGCCACCAGCGCCGGCAGGGTGCCTAAGCCAAAGCACAGCATGATAAGCCCTCCATCCACTGCGCTGCCACTGGCCAATGCCCAGCTCAGCGTAGAATACACCAGGCCACAGGGTAACCAGCCCCAAATCAGGCCATAAGGAAACGCAGCCAGCGGGGATGAAAATGGCACAAAGTGCTGGGATAGCGGTTGCAGGTAGCGCCACAGTCCGGCACCCTGGCGCTCCAGCCAGGTCAGGCCCAGCCACCACCGGCCCAGATAGGCGGCCATGGCCAACAGTAATAAGCCACTGATTAGCCCCAGCACTGCCGGGCCGCCGGGCAGGCGGCTGCCCATCTGGCCCAGCGCCCCGGCCAGCGAACCGGCCAGAGCGTAGCTGATGATGCGCCCGCTGTTATAGCTTAGGGTATACGGCCAGTGGGAATGCTGGTTAGGCGTCGCCATGCGCAGCGCTGAGGCAATGCCGCCACACATACCAAAACAATGCAGCCCGCCGGCCAAGCCCAGCATGAAGGCGGTGAGAACAGATAGTTCAGTCATCCTTGGCCGAAGGTTTGTCGCTGGCGGGGTCGGTTTTTTGTTCTGGTGGCAAATCATCATCAAACAAAATGGAATAGCCCTGCCGGTCCAGGTCGTCGAACTGATTAGATTTCACCGCCCAGAAAAACACCGCCACCGCAATGGCCACAATCAACACAGCCAGCGGGATGAGTACATAGATGATGGACATGACTAGGCCTCTTACGGGCGCTGTAAACGCGATGAATTTACCACTACGATAATACTACTAAATGACATACCAAGCACAGCCATCCAGGGGCTGAGCATGCCGGTCATCGCCAGCGGCAGCACCAGCGCATTGTAGCCCAGCGCCCAGCCCAGATTCTGACGAATGATTGCCGTGGTGCGCTGGGCCTGGCGCAGCAGAACGGGCAGTGCGCGTAAACTGGGTGTAAGCAGCACAATATCTGCCGCACTACGAGCGATATCAGTGGCATTGCCTACACTGATGGCCACATCGGCCTGGGCCATGACCGGGGCATCGTTGATACCATCGCCGACCATGATCAGGCGTTGCCGCTCAGCCTGCCACTGGCTTACCCGGGTCAGCTTTTGGGCCGGGGTGTGGCGGCTAAAAAAATCGTCAATATGCAATTGCCGGGCGATGTGCTGCACACTGGCATGGGTGTCTCCGCTCAAAATGGTCAGATGTAGCGGACTGGTGGTGCCAAGTACTTCGGCGACCCCGTCTTTGAGGCTGTCCTGCAATAACCAGGCTGCCAGAGGCGTGCCGTCACAACTTAATACCACACTGGGCTCGAAGGGCGTTGCCTGACAGACACCGGCAAAGGCTGGCGTGCCCATGCGGTAGGCCTTACCATCAATGGTACCGGCCACACCCTGGCCGGGATGCACGCAAAAATCATCCACCGGTAACAAAGACGATGCGGTAAATACTGCGGCGATAGGGTGTTCTGAGCCGGCTTCTAAACTGGCGGCTAGCTGTGCAATGTGGCTGGGATCTGCTGCAGGTGCCAACCAGTATTGTTCAATGCTGTAGCGGCCTTCAGTCAGCGTGCCAGTTTTATCCAATACCAGACGCTGGCAGCGGGTGAGCGTTTCAAGCACATCAGCCTGCTTGATTAACACGCCCAGCCTGTTGAGGCTGCTCATGGCACAGGATAACGCCGTGGGCGTGGCCAGGCCCAGCGCACAGGGGCAGGTGGCCACCAGCACCGCCACAGCAATCCAGATAGCGTCAGGCTGGCCGGCCCAGTGCCAATAGCTAAAGGTACATGCGGCCAGCACCAATACCGCACAAACAAAATACTGCGCCAGCTGATCAGCTTGTTGCGCCAGACGTGGCCGGTTGGCCATGGCTTTGGCCTGCAGCTGCACAATCTGACTGACCAGGGAATGCTTGAGAGGCTGGCCCACCTCGATATCCAGCCGGTTATCAATACATACACTGCCGCCGAATACAGCATCGCCGGGCTGCTTGGCCACCGGGGCAAATTCGCCGGTGAGCATTGATTCATTAACCTCAGCTGAGCCTGTAACAATATGGCCGTCTACCGGAATGGTTTCACCGGCACGCACCCGTACACGCTGGCCACAGACCAGCTGCCTGGCGGGCACCGCATGCAATGTATCGCCGTCCACCACGGTGGCGGTTACCGGGATGTATTTAAGCATATTAGCCGAAGTGTGCATGGCATGCTGGCGGCTGCGGTGCTCGGCAAAACGGCTAAGCAGCAGTAAAAAGATAAACATACAGATGGACTCAAAATACACCGGCCCCTGGCCACTGACGGTGGCATACGCACCACCGGTATAGGTCAGCCCGATGGCTAATGAGATGGGCACATCCATATTCACCTGGCGGGCAGAAAGCGCCCGCAACGCGCCGGTGTAAAACACACTGCCGGCGTAAAACACCACAGGGGTGGTGAGTACCAGACTGATCCAGTGCAGGTAGCCCTGCATCTGGTCTGTCATGTTGTCCAGCGGGTCAAAATAGGTGGCAGCCATCAGCATCATCACCTGCATGGTCATCAGGCCGGCCAGCCCCAGTTTTTTTAAATAGCGCTTATGCTCAGCGGCAAAGGCTGCTTCGTGCTTATCTGGCTGAAACGGATAACCCTGATAACCAATGCGCTGCAGTTCCTGTAAAATCTGGCTTAAGTTAAGCGCCTGGGCTTGCCAGCGGATCCAGGCCCGGCGCTGGCTCACATTGACCGCCACCTGCTGGACACCGGTCATGCGGGTGAGTTGTTTTTCAATCAGCCAGCCACAAGCTGCGCAGCTGATCCCCTCCAGGGTCAGCTGGATCTCAGCACTGGGGCCATCACTGATGACAAACTCGCTTTGCACCTGCGGGTCATCGTACACCGCTAGTCGTGCCATCAAAGCGGCATCAGCCGGGCTGGCCGGATCTGCCGGCTGGGTGCGAAACTGGTAATAATCTTCCAGCCCGTTGGCGGTGATAGCCTGGGCCACTGCCTGGCAGCCTGGGCAGCACATAGGGCGTGGTTGGCCCAGCACGGTAGCACTAAGCGGCATATTGGGATTGGTGGGCTGGCCGCAGTGGTAGCAAGCAGTGACCGGAGTATCCATTAAAAAGCGCCCATCTCACAAGCGTCCATCTAAGGCTCCAGCACAATCGGTGCGCTTGCGGGCAGCCAGATTTGCTGCTGAATTTTCCAGTTTTCATCAAGCGGGGTGAGGGTCATTTGCCATTTGCCCTGGCTGGCTTGTTCGGTATAGCCGCGGTAGCGGCCACCGGCATCCCGGGTCAGCAACATACTAAAATCGCGCTCGGCCAGAGTGGTGTGGTAAAAGTTGAGTTGCAGGGCCTGGCCATTGGCCGGGGCGCCACTGGCAAACTGTACCGACACCGCGCCGTTGTCGATAGTTACCCGGGCCTGCACATTGAGGCGGCGGGCAGCTTTTTGCTTGGCCAGCGAGGCGTTGATGGCTTTACCTTGTTTGTAATAATCATCCACCACCAGACTGTCCTGGGTAGAGACTGCCAATTTGAGTAGCACCGCCCCCATCACCATAGAGGCCGTGGGGATCGCAATTAAGAACCACGGCCAGAATTCTTTATACCAGGGCTTTTGCATCATGTTTTTACATCCACCACACACTTAGGTGTATGGCTTATTGTCCGTCTGCCTGCGAGGCCGACGCGGGCGGTTGATTGGACAAGCTATACACATAGGCGGCCACCACATGAATCTTGTCTTCACCCAGGGTGTCTTTAAAGGCTGGCATCACCCCGTTACGGCCATAATATAGGGTTTCGGTCACCGCTCGCTTACTGCCGCCATACAGCCAGATATTGTCAGTCAGGTTAGGCGCGCCAATGGTCTGATTGCCTTTACCGTCCATGCCATGACAGGCGGCACAGACTGAAAAGCGCGTTTCACCTTTGTTGGCCAGCGCCTGATCCACCTTACGGCCACTAAGACTAAGCACATAAGCCACCACTTCCTCGACCCCTTGTTCGCCAAATTGCTCCAGCCAGCCAGGCATTGCAGCCTGCCGGCCGTTGATCAGGGTTTCCACAATCTTGTCACCGCTGCCACCGTATAACCAGTCGTCATCGGTCAGATTCGGAAAGCCCACCGACTGACCACGGGCATCTGAGCCATGACACTGGGCGCAATTTTGTAAAAACAGCCGCCGACCAATTTTGTTGGCTTCTTCATCAAAAGCCAGTTCTTCTACTGGTACCTTGGCAAAGGCTTCAAAAATGGGGTCGAAGCGTTCAGCGGCTTTAACCAGCTCCACATCATACTGCACATAATCGCCTTCTTTTAAGGCATCGGCGCGGGCCTGGCGGGACTCTTCCAGCGACTGAATATTCTGGTTGGAGCTTTTCCAGCCCCATATCCCGCCATAACTGCCCAGGCCGGGATACAGCGCCAGATAAATCAATGCAAAAACAATGGTGACATAAAACAGGATGGTCCACCATTTGGGCAGCGGATTGTTGATCTCCTCAATGCCATCAAAACTGTGACCCATGGACTCGCCTTCTTCGACGTGGGCAAAGTTAGACAGACACCAGCGCAACAGAAAAAAACAGCCGGCAATGCTGCCAAGGGTGATCACCGAGATCCAGATTGTCCAAAACATCGTCATGGGGTTAAGACTCCCGCTTGTCTTGTTGCTCACCTTTGTCCGGTTCATCGGCAAAGGGCAGGTTAGCCGCATCGTCAAATTTCTTTTTGTTACGGCTGCTAAATGCCCACCACACAATGCAGGCAAAACACACAAACACTACAATGGTAAAAATACTGCCAATTAAACCCTGATCCATACTATTTCAAATGTGTTCCCAGTGATTGTAGGTAGGCGACCAGTGCATCCATTTCTGTCTTGCCTTTGACGGCATCACGGGCCCCGGTGATATCTTCTTTGGTATACGGCACACCAAAGCCTTGAAAAACCCGCATCTTTTCTGCCGTATATTCACCGCTTAAGGTGTTTTCTAACAGCCACGGAAAGCCAGGCATATTGGACTCAGGCACTACATCACGCGGATTGCGCAGGTGCGCGATATGCCAGGCATCACTATAACGACCACCCACCCGGGCTAAATCCGGGCCGGTACGTTTTGAGCCCCACAAAAAGGGGTGTTCCCAGACGGATTCGCCAGCCACACTGTAATGGCCATAGCGTTCAGTTTCTGCCCGAAATGGCCGCACCATTTGTGAATGGCAGCCCACACAGCCTTCGCGGATATAGATATCCCGGCCTTCCAGCTCCAGCGCAGTATACGGGCGCAACCCTTCCACCGGCTCCATGGTTTGTTGCTGAAACATCAGTGGGGTAATTTGCACCATGGCGCCAAAGCTGATGGCCACCAGGATGAGGATGGTGAGCAGCCCGACATTTTTTTCGACGATTTCATGAAGATTGCGTTTCATCTGCAAATTCCTTGTCAGGCTGGCTGGGTGGCGGTATCCACCGCAATCGAGCCTTGCGGCGCGCGGATAGTACGATACGCGTTATAGGCCATCACCAGCATGCCGGTCACTACAAAACAGCCGCCGATAAAGCGCACCACATAATAAGGCTTGGATGCTTCTAGTGATTCCACAAAGCTGTAGGTGAGGGTGCCATCAGCATTAACCGCCCGCCACATCAAGCCCTGTAGTACGCCGGAGAACCACATGGCGACGATGTACAGAACCACGCCGATGGTCGCCAGCCAAAAATGCACATTGACCAGGCGGGTACTGTACATATTGGGCTGATTGAATAATTGTGGGATCAGATGATAGACCGCGCCGATGGAAATCATGGCCACCCAGCCCAGGGCGCCGGAGTGGACATGGCCAATGGTCCAGTCGGTGTAATGCGATAACGCATTAACGGTTTTGATAGCCATCATCGGCCCTTCGAAGGTCGACATGCCATAGAAGGTCAGTGACACCACTAAAAAGCGCAGCACCGGATCGGTGCGCAATTTATACCAGGCACCGGATAAGGTCATGATGCCATTGATCATGCCGCCCCAGGACGGCACAAATAAAATCAGTGACATCACCATCCCCAACGACTGAGTCCAGTCAGGCAGTGCGGTATAGTGTAAGTGGTGCGGCCCGGCCCAGATATACAGTGAAATCAATGCCCAGAAGTGGATGATGGATAAGCGGTAAGAATACACCGGGCGGCCGGCCTGTTTAGGCACAAAATAATACATCATGCCTAAAAAGCCGGCAGTGAGGAAAAAGCCCACCGCATTGTGGCCGTACCACCACTGCATCATGGCATCCACCGCACCGGCGTATAACGAATAAGATTTGGTAAACGAGACCGGAATGGCCATGCTGTTACCGATATGCAATATCAGCACGGTGAGAATAAAAGCACCAAAAAACCAGTTGGCGACATAAATATGCGAGACCTTACGGATAGCGATGGTGCCAAAAAAGTTAATACAGTATGCAGTCCAGACCAGGGCTATCAGAATATCGATGGGCCATTCCAGTTCGGCATATTCTTTGGATGTGGTCAGCCCAAGCGGCAGGGTGATGATGGCAGAGACGATGACCGCCTGCCAGCCCCAGAAGGTAAAGGCAGCCAGTTTGTCGCTAAACAAACGCACCTGGGAGGTGCGCTGTACCACATAATATGAGGTGGCAAATAAGGCACAGCCGCCAAACGCAAAAATCACCGAGTTGGTGTGCAGAGGACGAAGCCGGGAAAAGGTCAGCCACGGAATATCGAAGTTCAGGGCCGGAGCGAATAATTGGGCGGCGATTAAAACACCGAGGCTCATACCGACTATGCCCCAGACAATCGTCATGATCGTAAACTGCCGAACCACTTTATAGTTATAGGCAGGGTGTGCTTGGCTTTGGTCACTCATTATATTGGATCTTCCACATCAATTCGGGGCCGTTACCGCTGTTTACTTAGTATACACAAACCGGTTAAATGCTAAACGATGATAATGTTTTTGGATACAGAAAGATACCACATACTGATGAAGCAGAAGCGAAACGTGTTTACCTGCTCCTTACACACTTGTTAATACGGAAGCTGTTGATGTTAATTAAGAAAAAACCGTCTCACCGTATTGCTGCTTTGACTGGCCTGGGCCTGCTAGCCGCTTTATTGAGCTATACGTTATGGCCGGCCAAAAAGATTCCCGGCGACTGCGTGCTAGATGCGCAGGGCTGCGAACTGGCTTACCCACAAGGTTCGATTCAGGTGATCTTTGACCAGCCGCCGGCGGTGGAAGAGCAAATTGAATTTGAAATAGTCACACCCAGCGGAGTGGTGATCTCCGACATCGTGGTGGAAGGCGACAATATGTACATGGGAAAAATCCCGGTATTTGTTAAAGCCAGCTATGCACAGGGGCTGAAAGGTTGGTTTATGCTGGGAAGTTGCAGCGAACCCAATATGCGCTGGCGGATGGTACTGTCTATCGAAGGGCGCGAACGCCCTTACACGATAGTCTTTACTACGCCTACAGGATGACAGCAGACGTATTACATTTGTGATTGCAGGTAGTTAGGCAGCCCTATCAGCTTGATCAGATTAAGCTGCTGCTCCAGCCAGCGGGCATGATCCATTTCGGTATCATCCAGCAGCTCGATAAGCATGTCACGGGTAACATAGTCCTTTTCTTGTTCACACAGGGCAATCACTTCGCGCAGCTTGGCATCCACCTCGTATTCGACGCGCAAATCACTTTGCAGCATTTCCTGCACATCGCTACCGACCTTAAACCCTGTACGGGTTTGCATGTCCGGGATCCCTTCCAGAAATAGCATCCGCTCAATCAGCTTGGTGGCATGGCCGCGTTCATCGTCAAATTCATGATCGATCCGTTCGTAAAGTTTATGCAGGCCCCAGTCCAGATACATTTGTGAATGGATAAAATACTGGTCCATGGCTGCCAGCTCATAGGCGAGCAGGGCGTTAAGGCCATCGATTATCTGTTTATTGCCTTTCATCAGTCGTCTCCGTGTACCTGCGCTTGCAGGTAGTTTTCGATGCCCATAGCGCCAATCTGGTATTCCTGGGTTTCTAACCAGTCCAGATGCTCTTCTTCATACTCCAGGATGTCTTCGAGCAGATCGCGGCTCACATAATCCTGTTTTTGCTCGCATAATGCGATGGCGTCTTTGAGCAGGGGAATTTGTTCGTGCTGGAATTTGGTATCACAAGCGATCATTTCAACCGGCTCTTCACCGATATACAATTTTCCCAGCGCCTGCAGATTGGGCAGCCCCTCTAAAAACAGGATCCGTTCAATCAGATCGTCGGCCTGTTTCATGTCTTTAATCGACTTTTTGTAATTTCGCTTATCCAGATTATGAATGCCCCAGTTTTTAAACATGCGGGCATGTAAAAAGTATTGGTTGATGGAAGTCAGCTCGCAGGTTAATACCTCATTGAGCTTGGCTACCACCTGTCTGTCGCCTTGCATGGGAGATTCCTTCTAATCAATGTGACGCGAGTATAGTCTTAAAACCTCGATTTGTCAAAAATATCTTTTAAAAACAAAGGCATACTAACATTAATGATTCTTATCTCGGCTACCATTCCTATTTGGCTGGCACCACTTTGGCCGGTACCACCACATCTTGGTTAGCATGCACATAGGCCAGGCTTTCTTCGGCAAAGCCCAGGCCGGCTTCGCTGAAAAAGTTAAACACTTTATCCACGCCATTTTCCAATAGGGCATGCACCTCGTCTTCGTAGCGTGCGATAGCGGCCACCTTGCCGGTAAAGCCGGCATGCTGCAATTGCCGGGTGATGTTAATGGCATCCTCAATGGAGGGCAATGCCAGCAACACCAGCTGCGCATTGCCGACATCCAGATTATCCCACAGGTCAATATCCTCACCGTCGCCACAAACCACATTGAGCCCCTGGGCTTTGAGCCTATTGACCTTCAGGCGGTCAGCATCCATGCCTACCACACGGCTGTTCACCAGCTTGCTCAACGAGCGGAAGGCACCCAGGCCCACCCGGCCCATCCCCACGATTAAAAATTCCGCGTCATTGATACTGGGGTAGACATCTTCCGGCAGCCGGGTATCACGCTCAAATGGTGTGATCTTGTGCTTAATACGGATATAGCGGGAGTGTGAATTGCGGTACAACAAACTGGTGATCACAAACGAGATAGACACGCTTAGCGCCAGGATCACCAGCCAGCGCTCATCGAGTAAGCCCAGGGAGGCGGCCAGCGCCCCGACAATCAGGCCAAATTCGCTGAAATTACTCAGTACCAGGCTGGTCAGGTAACTGGTACGCGCCCGCAGGCGCAGTGCGGTAAGCAAGCCAAAAAAGAGTGCTGCCTTGAAGGGCAGTAACGCAGACACAATCAGCGCGGTGATCAGCATAGGCATATCCGGCAGCGCGGTTAAGCCAATCGATAAGAAAAAGCCAATCAGAAACAAATCTTTAAAGGCCAGTAACGATTTTGACAATTCGATAGCCTTGGAGTGCCGCGCGAGCAACATGCCCATCAACAGCGCGCCCAGGTCGCCCTTGATATCTACCACATCAAACAAATGATAAGCGCCCAGCGCCAGAATAAACCCGGTTAAGGGTAGTAATTCACCGTGGCCGGAACGATCAAGCATGCGATTGATAATGGGCATAGCGGGTACGACTAATAACAGCCCTAATGCCCATACCGACGGCAGCTTGCCGGTCGCCGCCACCATGAAAATCACCGCGAACACATCCTGCATGACCAGTACACCGATAGCCAGGCGACCATGACGGGTTTTACTTTCACCGGCTTCTTCTAAAATTTTCACCACACACACAGTGCTGGAAAAACTTAAGGCAAACGCGATCAGCGCGGCACTTTGCCAGTCGATCCCCCCAGTCACTTCAGCCAACACCATGCCGCAGCCATACAGTACACAGGTGGTCACGCCGGTCCACAACAGCGCGTGCGATGCACTGCCGGCCCACACCTCACGCTTGCTTAAGTCCTTCACATTGAGTTTCAGACCAATGGTGAACAGCATGATGGTAATGCCCAAATCGGCAATTTGCTGCAATTGATCTGAGGCGGCAAAGCCCATGGCGTTGAGGATAAACCCCGCTGCCAGATAGCCCACCATCGGCGGAATGCCGGCCATTTTGACCGACAAACCACAAAGAAAGGCAAATAAAAGAAAAATATACTCCATTTTAACAATCCTTGGATACTGCGTGGGGCGCTGCTGGTGGTGGGTTAAGCAGCCTGGTCTAAATGTTTATGATTTAAAAAATGTACGATGCGCTGGTAGGTCCGTCCCGGGGCTTCAAGCATGGGCATATGGCCCACATCATGAAAAACTTCCTGATCGCAGTGCAGCGCGGCGGTCCAGTTTTTCAGGCAGGAGACATCAAGCAATTCATCTTTGGCACCCCAGATCACCAGGCAGCGGCAAGATACCTGCGCCAAATCCTGGATGCTGAAATACCCGGTTGACACCATATCGTCAAACACCCGCTGGTATTCGCTGACCCGCGCAATATGCCGGTCAGCCAGCACATCTTTGACCATTTTTGGGATGTAGGGCCCGGCCGCCATGGACATTGTCAGTAAGCGATAATACGCCCGCCGACGGGTCACAAAAAACGGGTTGGTGCCCTGGTCAAGCATGCAATCCAGGCGGCTTTTATTTTTCCCGGTAAGCCCAGCCGGACTCAACAAAACAGCCTGATGCACCGAACGGCTATGGTGGCGGGCCATCCAGGTAGCGATATACCCGCCCATGGAGTTACCGATTAGAGTGGCGCGATGATAGCCGATACGCCAGATGAGCGCGGTTAACAAGCGGCTTTGTGCGGCAATGTCGTAATGCCATTCAGGCGAAAACCCGGTGTGACCATGGCCCGGTAAGTCTGGAATAACGATATGGTAGTCATTTTTGAATAAGGCCGCTAACGGCAGCCACAGGGTATTATCGCCAGTAAACCCGTGCACCATCATCAGCATGGGTTTGGCTTTGTCACGGCTGCCGGCTGTTTCAAGAACACTCATACTGATGCCGTTGATTGAATATCGGCGGCGAACCAGACCGGCGTGCTGCATCGCGCGTTGCTGGTAAGCCGCTAACAAGAATTCGCCGGGCTTTGGGTAGGTATACCAATACACAAAGACCACAAGAGCAATAAAGGTGATCAGAATCCACATGTGAGCGCGTTACCCCATTAAAGGTTAATTTTTTTGCATGCGTGAAAAAAAACTGATTCGGCGCTGGTTCCCAGCACGCGCAAACATCAGCTTTCTTTTTACCATATGGCCTTATCGGATGAAAGGCATGCAATGATTGTACTGGCTTTGTACGCGGGCCGGGCACTTTTTTGATCGGTAATCGCGAGAATTTTCAGTGTACTATTGGCGCCATGGCAATCCACTAAGGTGTGAGAAAACTTACAATTTTATCTTCTGCGTGGCATAGTTTGTTTTCTAGATGTTGTCGTAGACTTTGTTGAAGTAGCCTGCCAATGAAATCAAAAGTGACCGGCGTTGCCCGCCTGTATTATGCCACTGTGTATTCAGTCAAGGGTTTAAAAGCAGCCTTTAGCAGTGAGCCGGCAGTGCGCCAGGAGCTGGCCGCGATACTGATCCTGGTGCCGGTAACCTTCTGGCTAGACGTGACGCTGGTGGAGCAACTGCTAATGATCATCACTTTATTCATAGTGCTGATTGCCGAGCTGTTAAATTCTGCCATAGAAGCGCTGGCGGATCGGGTGAGTACTGAAATACATGTGTTAATTGGTAAGGCCAAAGATATCGGCTCAGCGGCAGTATTTGTCAGCCTGGTGCTGGCAGGTGTGGTGTGGGCAGCAATTTTGCTGGCGGATTAACATCCAGCTGCACTACCGCCCAGGCTGTATCAGTGTAGCTTAAAAAGAAGAAACTTTGGTGCCTTCGGGTAAGCGTTCATTGAGCATTTCAGTCACCGTGCTGGCAATCAGCTTAAGGTGGGAGGAGTGCACTTTTTTCTCGATAGCTTCTTCAAAACTGACATTTTTAAACACCATGTCTTCACCTTCCGAGGTAACCTGAACGGTCAGATGATCATCGGCGCCGGCAATGGGAACCCGAATACATAGAGGTTCGTTGTGGGTTTCAACATATTTTTTGGCTTCTTTGGTACTGGCAAAAGTTGGTTTTTTTTCCGGGTGCAGCTTCCAGTTTGACGATTGATCAATCACCTGGATCAAAGTTTTTGCATGGTGCTCTGTGATCTCATACGCCATAAACAACTCCTTTCATGGTTGGGTTGGTAATGGTTACGCGCACTGCTGCTAAATAGATTGGCCGGTACTAACGATCAGAACGCGCCGGGGTTTGCTTGATATCTTGTGCAGAACGCGGGGGGCGTTCGGCTTTGGGAATAATGCTTAACTCGCCGTTGGGTTCAAGGATGACCGCATTGACCTCCAACTCATCAACAAACCCCCAGTTTCGAATGCCCACTTGTATTTCTTCATATGTTACCCGCTCTGTTCGTAAGGCTTTATCCATGTATTGACCATCGTAAAACAAAAGTGTTGGCGATTTTTTTGTAAGCCGTTCAAACCATTTAAAACGAACTGAGAGCATGTTAAAACAAAATTGCAAAGATAGTAAAATCACCAATCCCAAGGCGAGCTCAAGAATCACTACTTTTTTCAGTAAAACTGATGAGCCGAGAATCGAACCCATTGCCACTGTCACAATCCAGTCAAAATTGTTCATCTTGGCGCTGGAGCGTTTGCCAAATAATGAGATGAGGGCCACGCAGACGACATAGGCCAGTAATGCAGTCAGTGCTACACGGCCCAGCTCTGGCCAACTTTGAAATACAACCATGATTACCGGATCTCTACAGATTATTGCGATGTGTTGCGGTGACTACGGCCGGCTGGGTAGGCTGGTTTACTCAGGGCGGCAGGGGGCGGACGAAAAAGCCGCCTCAAGAAGGGCGGCTATGATGTATTGCTGGTGGGATTACCAGAACACCACCAGAATAGCGGCCATACAAACCAGCAACAGGCCGGAGTGCACCCGGTAATCCTGCCACCACCGGGTCGACGGTGCGGGTTGGGTCATGCCCGGCTGATAAATCAGCTGGGTGATATCCTTAGGCTGCTCGGCAATAAAACGCCCACAGAGCACAAAAATCAGTGAGCAGATGACAATCATCAGCCCCACCGTGATGGTGAAGTGTAATTCGAACAGGTCAAACTGGCGTAGGATCACTACTGCCACACCCAGCACCAACCCGCTGACCAGGGTGATAAAACCGGCCAGACCGCCGGCTTTAGGGTAAAAAACACCGCCTAAAAACAGCACCACAATGGGCGGCACGATCACCGAAAACATCTGTTGCAGGTACAGCCACAAACCACCAAAATCGGCGATAAACGGCGCCCAGGCCGAAGATATAGCCATTATAATGATGGTCGTTATACGGCCATAGCGGGCAACCTTCTGCGGGCTGATATCGGGTTTACTGGGCTTGATAAAGTCCACTACAATTAAGGTAGACGCCGAGTTCAGCGTTGAATCGACTGTTGATAAAATCGCTGAAATAAGCCCTGCCATCACTAAGCCTACCACGCCTACCGGTAACACTTGTGAGACCAGGGTGGGAAACACCATGTCGCTATTGGGAATATTCGGGATAACACTGATGGCCATGGCACCAGGCAGCACCATGATAAACACTGGCAGTAATTTTAAAAAGCCACCAAACATGGCGCCTTTACGGGCATGGTCGATATTTTTGGCGGCGAGCACCCGCTGGGTGACATACTGGTTAGTGGCCCAGTACCAAAAGCCCAGTAGGGGAACACCAACCAGGGTACCCAGCCATGGCAGAGTAGGATCGTCCATGGGTTTGATTACCGACAAATGGCCTTCTGGGGTTGCATCGACCACCGCAGACCAGGAAAAATCCAGTTCGGCAAACAGGATATAAGTAAGCATTGAGCAACCAGCAATCAAGATGATGGCTTGCAGAGCATCGGTGTAGACCACCGCTTTTAACCCGCCAAAGGCGGTATAGGCACCGGCAAATAATGCCAGTGCTAACGCCGTGGACCAGATATCCAGTTGCGGCATAAAGGTTTGCAGTACTACGGCCCCGGCATACAAGCCGCCGGCCATCTCTACCGCCACACTGACAAAAATGGTTATGGCTGAAAACAATTTGCGTGAACGCAAATCGAAGCGCAGCTCCAGATATTCAGGGATAGTGGTTAAGCGGGCGCGCAGGTAAATCGGGATAAACACTGCGGCCATTAATATTAACGGCAGGCCGGCCAGCCATTCATAGTTTGACGATGAGATACCGGTACTGTAGGCCGCGCCACTTAATCCAATTAAGGTAGTACTGGAGATGTTTGAGGCAAACAGGGAAAAGCCGATTACCCCCCAGGTAAGGGTGCGCCCGCCCAAAAATAAATCTTCACCGGTTTTGGTTTGCATGCCCACAGCCACGCCAATAATCAAAACCAGCACCATATAGCCAATGATTATGGCTAAATCGATGTTGCTTAATCCTTCAATCACATGTCACCTGTATTTTTTGTTTTTATATAAAAAAACGCGCAACACCGGGACAGTGATGCGCGCCTCGCCCGCTAGTTCAGCGTAGCGTAAAAGACCTGATAGGGAGGCAGGGTTACCTTCCGACCGGCCAGTGTGCTGGTAAAACCATGCCCCTCAAGCGCAGTGGCATCTTCATCCAGGGTGTAGGTCTGAGTGTCGGCACCTAGATTAAACACACACACCATCCTTTCCTCATCCAGGTGACGCTCAAACACCAGGACATGTCGGCAATCTTTGAGCTGAAGCCGCCCGGTTTTTAGCGCTGGCTGTTGGTTACGCCAGGCCAGCAGCGACTGAACAGCCTGTAGGGTACTGTCGGGATTGGCTTGTTGCGCGCTGATGTTACGGGCAATGTGCCGTTCATCCACCGGCAGCCAGGGGCGGGCTTCACTGAATCCGCCGTGCTCGGCATCGGTCCAAGGCAGCGGCGTGCGACAGCCATCGCGTCCTTTGAACTGTGGCCAAAACTCAATACCATAGGGGTCTTGCAGATCTTCAAAGCCCACTTCGGCTTCTGGCAAGGCCAGCTCATCGCCTTGATACAAACAAACTGTACCGCGTAGCGATACCAGCATGGCCATGGCAACCAGTGCAAAGGCGTGGGGCGCCTCGTTCTGATTCCAGCGGCTGACCATTCGCATCACATCATGGTTGCCCAGCGCCCAGCACGGCCAGCAGTCTTCACCCTGAGCTTCGATGGCCGCAATGGTCTTGTGAATATGCTCCACCGAGCCATCTTCACCGAGTAAGTCGAAGGTGTAAGCCATATGTAACCGGCCATCGCCACGGGTATAATCGGCCATGATTTGTAGCGAATCCTCGCCGTTGACTTCCCCCATGGTCATGGTAGCGCCATATTCGTTCATCAGGCGGCGCAGGCGCTCAATGAAGGAAATGTTCTCTGGCTGGGTGATATCGTAAATATGTTCCTGCTTGGCATAAGGGTTAAGCTTGCTGACGCCCACGTCGGTGTAGATGTCATCTGGCAGCACCGGATTGTCGCGTAACAGCTCATCATGAAAATAAAAGTTCGCCACATCCAGGCGAAAGCCATCCACGCCCAGGTCGAGCCAAAACCGCAAATTGTTCAATTGAGCCTGTTGCACCTCAGGATTATGAAAGTTCAAATCCGGCTGGCTAACCAGAAAGTTATGCAGATAATACTGGCCACGGGTGTCATCAAGGGTCCATGCGCTGCCGCCGAAAAAGGCCAGCCAGTTATTGGGCGGGCCGCTACCCTCGGCCGGATCGGCCCATACGTACCAGTCGGCACGGGGATTGTCGCGGCTCTGGCGGCTTTCTTTGAACCACGCATGGGCATCGCTGGAGTGGCTGATAACCTGGTCGATGACCACTTTAATATCATGCTGGTGGGCTGCTTCCACCAGGCGTTTGAACTGCGCCAAATCGCCAAACATGGGGTCCACATCGCAATAATCAGCAATGTCATAACCAAAGTCTTTCATCGGAGAGGTAAAAAATGGTGAAATCCAAATGGCATCTACATTAAGCGAGGCGATGTAGTCCATCTTTTGGGTGATACCGGCCAGGTCGCCAATACCATCGTTATTACTGTCGTAAAAACTGCGCGGATAGATTTGATAAATAAGCGCGCCTTTCCACCAGTTGTGCATAGAATGTCCTCATGCGGGTTGTGTTGCTTGCGCCGCCAGTAAAGGCAGGGCGTACAGGATTGCCCCAGTGTAGCGAATCTATTTATCTTGATTAATCTTAAATACGGCTTAATTTTACCTGGATTTAACATAAATCGCTGGCCGCTAGGGGCAGCTTTGTCCTATATAAAATGCTGCTTCTAGAAGCACATCCTGTTCAGGGCGTAAGCCTACAAAAATCTCTGCTGCCGCGCGGCCTTTGTCTAAGTCTGGCTGGCGCACGGTGGTTAAAGACGGTAATGCAGGCTCGCTAAGATCAATGCCATCAAAACCCGTCACCTGCACATCTATTGGCACGGCAAGCTGCATGTTAGTAACAGCCTGACAAGCGCCCAGCGCACTTTGATCGCTCATACATAAAATCAGGGGAGGTGGGGAGGGCTGACTAAGCAGTTGGCGAGCAGCCTGATAGCCCAACTCCCGGGTATTGTCATTGATATTGATAATGGCATCAGACGCCACCGAATAACCCGCCTGAGCGGCGCTGTCCATAAAGCCGGACAGACGTTGACACATTATATTGTGTTGGCCGTAGGCGGTAAGCGTATCGAGCGGGGCACACGCGGGCCCTGCGCCACAACGCAGTGCAACTATGCCAATTCGCGTCGGCTGGTGGAGCAGGGCATGATCCGCTATCTGTTTTGCTGCCTGATAATTATCAATATTGACCGAAACCAGCTCAGGGTGATGAAAATCAATGCCGACAATGGCTTTTTTGTGCGTCAATAAGCGCTGCAGTCGTGCCTCTGCAGGAGGGCCGTAGACAATAAACCCTTCCACAAACGTCTCAATATTATCCTGGCTTTTGGCATCATGACGGGCTGGCATCAACAGTAAATTATACTGATAGGGTTCAAACACCTGTGCCAGCCCCTGCAACATATGATTGGCGATAGGGTCGGCAAAGCTGTAGCTTAATTCGTGGGATACCATCACCCCAATCACATGGGTTTTAGTGGTTTTTAGATGGCGGGCCAGTGCTTTGGGGCCCAGATAACCCATCTTGGCGCATTCGCTAAGAATGTGTTCGCGCAGAGCCTGGGATAATTGCGAAGGGCGCTTAAATGCATTGGACACTGTAGCGGTTGATACATTCAGCCGCTTGGCCACCTCTTTGAGGGTTAGTTTATTCACAGTATAAAAGCCTACAGACAACTATGGCTACTGTGACATATAAGCAACTGAATATTAAAGTGCTATGCGCTGCCCCTGCCTAGCTGAGCGGGCTGTTATGTGACCTATCCGGGGCGCTGACAGGCATACCACAGCGGCACCAGCACAGAGACACTGACAGCTAATGTGGCCACCACGTCGTTGTACCCATCGACCAGCAACGCGGCGATCAGGCCCAGTAACGACACAAAAAATATTAACAGCGGTATTTTAAAAATGCGCCATTTGGCGCGAGTGGTCTTGTTCAAACCGGTTTACTCACGGTTTTAGCCGCTGCCAGCTTACGTTTTTTCCACCAAAGATACAGGCCAGTGATCAACACCACCAGAGTCATCACAGTAAGCGCGGCCCATACAAGTTTTAATCCTAACCCGCCATAATCGCCAAAATGCAACGGCCGCGACACCGACAACAAAGTGACATACCAGGGCATGGGGGCGGCTCCAGCCACCTCGCCAGAGACTGCATCGACCAGCACTGGTTGTATGATTTCGCTGGTCAGCGGAGTCGTGCCGTGTAAAAACACGGCAAAATGCCGGCTGGTGGAAAATGCACTGCCGGGAAAGGCAATAAATTGCAGTGTCATGCCCGGCAGTTCTGCCTTGGCTGCCTGAATGGCTGCATCCAGCGAGGCCGCCGAAGAGACGGCTTTACCGCCCGCATTATCATTGATCAGCGCTGACAAACTGTCGTTGCGCCAGGCATCAATAATCGGGGTTTCCAGAGTATTGATAGTGCCGGTCAGGCTGACCACGAACACCCAGGCCACCGTGGTGATGCCGAACAGGTTGTGATAGTCAAGAAACCGGGTGCGCCGGCGTTTGTGATGCCGGACTGTGCCAAATGGCAGGTTACGCATAAACTGACGGTATATCACCACGCCACTGATCACCGCCAGCACAAACATGATCCCCATGGCACCTAAAAACAGCATCCCCGGCAGGCTTAAAAACATATCGGTGTGTAATTGCAGAATAAACTCCATGATCGATTCGCCCACATCCGCCGGTGGCACCCGCGCGCCACTGGTATGATCAAAGGACATAAAGGTCATTTGGTTGTCAGCAGCATTCGGGTTTGGACCAGTGGTGACATTGACCACCGGCCAATCGGTATCAAAGCTCATGAAAATGGGCACGTCGCCGGGCTGCTGCGCAAGCGCCTCGCGCAGCACCTCGTCGTAGGTGAGGCGGCGGCCATCGGTGTGAGCAGGTTGCCACTGGGTCGGGTTTAGCGTGGCATCAATTTCGTCATGAAAAATCAGCGGCAAGCCGGTGATGCACAACATGATCAAAAACAAAGTGCACACCAGACTCGACCACTTATGGATCCATTCCCAGCGTTTAAAGGTGGCTGCTTGCATGCTAGAGGCTCATTACTTAAAAGCTGAACATGGCAGACACTGACACCGTGCGCGGTTCGCCCATGATCAGATAATTGGCACCGGGAAAGCCGCCAGTAGAAGCCCAGTAGTCGTTATCGGTTACATTATTGATCCGGGCACGCACATCCACCAGGGTGTCGCGCAACACAAACCCATAGGAAACCCCGATATCGAACCGATGCCAGTCGTCAAGCTCTACGGTATTGGCAGTGTTGGTGTACTGCTCACCGGTATAAATCCAGCGCCCGTCAACTGCTAAACCGTCGATTGCCGCGATATCCCATTCCACATTGAGATTGGTTTGCAGCTCAGGAATGCCAATAGGGCTATTTCCTTCATCCACTCCTGCCTGGGTTTTTGTCAGTTCGGCATCCAGGTAGGTACCGCCGCCGACAATGCGCAGACCGTCTATAGGCTCGCCAAAGACACTCAGCTCGATGCCGCGGGTACGTTGCTCTCCATCGGCAGTGAAGGTTCGTTGTTCAATAATCGCGTTGGGCCGGCTCAGGGTAAACAGGTTAGCTGTGGCGCCCACAGTCTGGCCGTCATATTTTACCCCGAGCTCATACTGGTCACCGGCAAAGGGGGCCAGAACTTCCCCGGCGTTGGTCACCGGCTCACCATTACTGCTGCTCGGTGCAGTAGCTCCTGGCTGGATGCTTTGTGCATAGTTTGCATACACTGACACCGCCGGGGAGTATTTGTAGACCAGGCCTGCTATGGAGGTGATATCGTTGTCGTCATACGCGCCGGTTTGGGTACCGTCGGCGGCGTTAAATGAACGAGTATCGATATGTTGAAAACGCACCCCGACAGTGGCCAGTAAGCGGCTGTCAAACAGGGCGGCCGTATTGGCAATAGCAAAGCTGTGATTTTTGGTGGCCTCGGTAACCAGCGGATTATTCAAATCGCCGCCTATAAACGCATCCGTCGCCGGCGGGACTACGGCCTGCGGGTTATAGATATTTGTCGCAAAGCCGGCAAAGTCAGCAAAGGCAAAAGCATTTTTAGACTCTGAATCAATCAGCGAACCTGATACCACTACCTGGTTGGTGGTAGCCCCGAGTTGATACTCGCTACGTAGACCGGCATCTACAGAATAGATGGAATCCTCACGGGTATTAACAAAGCGAATGGCTGTCCCTTCACCGTTTTCAGCAATGTTGGGGTTGGCTAAATCATTATTTTCCTCGCCTTCACGAAAACCGGCACCCAGCCACACCGCGGTAGTATCGGTGAGGTCGTACTCTCCCCGAACCACACCAAACAGCTGCTCTTCTTCGGAGAATGTCCAGGGTTGAGCAAAGTTGGCATCAGCATCGGGCACTGCCGGGATGGCGCCCAGCGGGGTGATTTGCGGGCGCGGCGCGTCCAGGCGATTATCCTGAAAGCCCAGGTCGGCGGAGATTCGCAGCTTGTCGCCTCTGTAGTCGCCGCCTAAAGAAAACACTGACAACTGCTGGTCCTGGCCGTTGATGGCGGTTTCACCTTCGCGAACCTCAGCATTGGCACGCACACCCCATTCGTCGTCGGCGCCATAACGGCGACCAACATCCAGGGCACCGGCCAACACATTGTTGGCATCATACTCTAAAGAAGCGGTACTCACGCCACCAACTGGTGCGCGCTTAGTCACCAGATTAATGGAGCCGCCCACGCCACTACCGCCAGGGGCCGCGCCGTTAATAAAGGCATTGGCACCGCGAAACACTTCGACCCGTTCAATCAATTCAGCGGCAACAAACTGGCGCGGCAAAATGCCATATACGCCATTAAGTGTCAGGTCATCGGAAAATACTGGGAAGCCACGTAACATGTACACTTCCTGAAAATTACCGAACCCCTTAGTGACGCGGACGGTGGGGTCGTTTTGCAGCACATCACCGATATTTTGGGCCTGTTGTTTGTCAATCAACTGCTCGGTGTAAGCCATGCCGGCAAACGGACTATTCATAAAATCCAAATTACCAAACAGCCCGGCGCGGCCCCCACGAGCAACCTGGCCGCCTGCAAAGGATTTTGTAAGATCGACCTGAGACCCGGAACCGGTCACTTTAATCACCTCCAATTGCTCTTCCTTTGTAGGAGCTTCAGGCGCTGACTGCTGGGCGCCACTGGCAAGATGTGGAAATAACGAAAGAATGGGAAGGGTGAGTAAAGCTTTGCGCGCTGGCAGGTGTGGCATGAACAACTCTCTTAATAATAGTAGAAGCAAGTGTTACCGACATTAGGCACCGAAGTTTACTTATTTAGCTGCAAATATCAATGAGAATGAGTTGCATTACCATATTTTAAGGAGAGACGGCACTGCGTGTTGTCGGCCTGCGATTAATGCGGGGTAGTCAGATGCTGCGTAATGTCTCATTCGGACGATGTGACTAAGTTGGATGTAAGCGGGCAGGCCCAAACCGTTCCCCCACAACGAGAGCTAATTAGCTAAGTAAATATCTGTTCTCAGCCGATTGGCACCATGTCTATGATCGCAAAATTCCGAACCGTTCCCTGGTAGTTTACTGTTTACGTCGAAAAGATTTTCAATGTTGTCCTTCGATTAACTGCTTGTATTTAATGGTAAGTATCTCTCAACAATTCAAAACTATCCCAAAATACAGTTTTCTAAATGTTTTTTACTGGCTAAATTGTTTTTGGCTTAAAGTTTTCGAGCCGTTAAAGTTAATTTTTAGTTCGATTTTAATATGTGAATAAGTTGAAAGAATATAAGTTTATGAGTATTTGAGGAGAAGCCTGCGTTGTATTTTTGGCGCATTTTCTTTCAAATTATGGCACAGGTTTCATTGGCCGGATTGCTCATTAAATAGACAGCGGATTATATGATGCCGTGAGTAATATACCCGTAAATAATAGATCTACTTGTAGAAAGAAAACTAAATTAATCTGTGGTGGAGAAGACATTTTCTACTACGTTTGGCTATGGAATTGGTAGCGTTATAAGAGAACTGCATCAGTTTGGTAGATAATTGGGTAGAGAGATATACGATCTAACTCATAAAATTCTATAAGCAAAAGCGGGGGTTATTTTAATATCTCCGGCAAATTTTATTTGGGTAAAGGTATGCTTGATAAAAAGAGTAAGATCGAAAAGTTCTCCTTTTGTTTTGTTCTAATTTTAGTTGTGCTGATGCTTATTGATTATATGTTCTTTACAAAGTAATGATACCTTATTTTTATCACTACAAATTACATTTAAATTATTCTTTGCACCTCCTAACCGGTTTTACTCACCAACAGATGGAAATATCGAGGGAAACATTAGGGTTAATCATTTTACGTCGCCATACCGCATAATGATATCCAATATTACCGGCAGCAAAGCTGCCGGATTTTGCGCTTCGCGCAGGTTTTGTAAGATAATAGTGCAACTAACATATATTTTGGCAGGACACCGAGTACCAGTTTTAACAACCGAATGTGAATCAATAAGGCTTGAAGGAAGGGGTTAACGGCCGCTTTTTTTCGCCAGTCTGGCCATACCGCCTCTGCCTACCGCGGCCTGTTGCCCATAATGTCCAGGCATTTCCGGTGAATGCCAACCTCCGGCCAGCTGCATTTCGGGCAGGGTTGCGCCATTTTCTGCTAACGACACAGCGCCACCAACGCGGCCCGAATGCGGCGTAATCTTTTCTTTTATTTGCGCCATCTGGGCAATTCGTTGCCAGGTGCGATAGATACTGGAATATTGCAACACAGCAGAATGTTTACCCTGAGCACTTTCATCATAAGGAAGCAGCGCATGACCACGGTTAGATACTCGCCGAAATAAAATGCCTTGATTGATGCGACGCGGATCAGATGAGGGGCGAGGGCAGTCATTAGCTTTATCAAAGTTAGCTTCATCGATGTACTCATCAATCATCGCCAGGGTGCTGTTGGATAAATAGCGATAACTGCCTTTGCCGGATTGATCAGATTTTGACGTTAGAACCAGCAACGCATTATTACGCTTGTTCACATGTTCCAGGCGAACACGAACCAATTCATCGGCACGCAGCAACGCATCAAACATCAAATTGATAATGGCCAAATCGCGCATTTCCAGCAGCGTATCAGGGATCACGCGATCATTGATTTGCTCCAGAATATCTAATGTCAGTGGTACAGCTTGAGAATGACTTAGCTGATATTTTTCATTTTCAGCCAACGACAACTTGATAAAGTCTTTCAGGTATACCGACTGCACAATGGGATTGGGCAATTTGGCGATACCTAAAAATTTACTCAGCGCACTGAGCCGCCGCTTGATAGTGCGGTAGGCCAGCGGCGACTGGCACAGACGCTCAACATAACATTTTACACAATTTTCATTGTTATCCATGGATTCGTTAAAGCCGGGTAAGGCCTCTTGCTCACAGAATATTGCGAACTCGTTAAAGTCACTGACATAAGCGCGCTGGGTGTTACGCGGTAACTTGGTAAAGATATCACGAAAATACTGATTAACCGCGTCGCGATAAACCGTGGTAAAGCCAGCAATTGGTGAAAGATAGCTATTCATATCAACAACTTAAATTTATGCCCTAAAATTTCACGCATGATAATTCCAGTTATCGTGCGTGATGGATCGCACAGATCAAATTAGATCCTTACTTCTATGCACTGATTCGATATAACTGTTTAAATATACAGTTAAACAGTTTTTTTTCAAGCTATCTCAGTCTGTTAGCTTAGATTCTGCGATTAGTGTATTTTGTTCCGTGACAAGTCTATTTGCGAGGTACTGCTTGCTGAATATTGCCGATATATCCGAGCTGTTTGTACTGTGTAATACCTTTGGATGCTTGCTGGTCACCTCAATATTCACCGTATTCGCCAGTACTAATCTTGGTTTATTATTAATTCTAAAAGCGTTGAGCAAGTTCAAATTTGGTTAAAAAACAGCTTACGCTACGCAAAATCTGCAAGGTCATAGCACGCAAAGCCTGTCAGATTTCACGTAGCATCGCCTGAATATTAAGCAAATCAGAGAGCTATAGAGTACTAGCCGCCGAACGCCAGCTTGATTCAAACTTTGGAGCCTGGCTGTGAACTGGCCATAGCCAGCATGGCTTCCTAAGATAAACAACTTCTTGGAATAAATGATTTTATGAGATGAATGGTTTCTAGAAATAAGCGGCATCCTTGGAAACTCCTTAACCTAGAAACCGAGCGCGACACCAACTTGGCGACAGGTGTGGCAACCGATAATGAGTATCACGATGTGCAATGACACGCTTAAGCAATTCTATTTCGGACATCTTTGTAAAACAAAATATTATCTCAGTTTCGGGTGAGGTTTATTAAGGCCAGGTAGAATGGGGCCTGTAGCTACTCTTTTCGTGTATATGATAAAATATCCTATTTAACATAATATACATTATACGCAATTATCTATTGTGCTGGATGTGGGTGGTGCGTTGTGGGAAAAGACAAGTTAAGTGAGATTATGGACATACGCGAGATTTTTCATTGCTGGACTTTCAAAGTGAGATTTTTTGTTAAGGTCGATACCTGAATCGTAAGTACTGCGTAAGGTTCTGGCTGATACGCCCTTATAAAAAGTTTGCTGTTATTTTCGTTGGTCGTGGTCGGGTCATTTCCGGTAGCGTAGCTATCAGCTTACTGCAAAGTGTCAAAATAAATCTGAATTCAGGTTCCGGTACAATTGGCCAACAAGCTGTTGGACAATTGTGGGCGTGGCGATGTCTGCACGCTTACAGATTACTGCTGCAAGTTATGTATTAGGCTGTAGTATTGAGTTGTTCTTTTATTAACCAACGTCGCAAGGTGCCAAAGATGCCGCCAGGTGAAATTGATTTTGAAAATGCGGAGTGTACAGCCTGCCATAATAAGCATGTTGATATCCGAACTGAAATAGTTGCTCCTTCTCCAGACCAACCTAAGACGATAAAAAAGTGGATTGTCTTTCGCTGTGAAGAACACATGCATTGTGATGTCGATGAAATGGAGAAACTGGCGTTAGCCAAACTCGAGCTGTTCGGAATCTTCCTTTGCTGTTTTGGTCATGTCCGGGGGCACACCTTTTGCTATTTCGGTGCGGTTAAGCTTGCCTCATAACACAAAGTATCTTTTTGGCATTACCACACTCTGATAGGGTCATATAGATCGACTAGCTCAATGCAAACCTAACTCAATCGACAACACACATTTTATAGGTGTTTAAGGTAAAAGTTAGTAATTACAGTACTTCACTATACCCCACTATACTTGTACGTTTTTTGTTCACACTTACACTACTGTTTTGATGCAACAAGCCGTTAAACATCTTGGCAATAGAAGCTTCATGCCATTAGCTCGATGCTCCTTTTTTCATGCGGAAGCCAAAGCAGGATCTGTGCTTAAAAATATCGACCGAAGTCTCCAGGCACCTCCTTAGATTGCGGTCGTTAACCCTGCCCCTACCACAAAACCAACTTTCTGCTTTCTGAAAAAATCTAATCCACGGCCAATTTTTACTGTGCAACCATTATCAATACGTATTTCTTGGTCATGGAGATTCTTGTTTATTGCTCGACCAGGTTTACATCCATTTCCAAAAAACTTTGCTTTGGCTCGTTCAATGCTTCAGCCATTACCTGAATAATGGTTTTGTCATCAAAGGAAGTAAGACATGACTGTGTGGCTCATCCCCTACCCCAAAATAATCATTACGCTGTAGCCTTGTAGGTAAAAATAATCGAATCGGCATGTTGTCTATGTAGCTCTAAGCGAACGCACTCTTCAATTGCCTGTTCATCAAAGTAAATGTCAAATGGAAACCAAACTGCTTCATCATTGATTGCATTCAGGCTTCTACTGGTAACTGATTCTGAATATATGCTTGCTTCAACTAGCCATGATTTTATTTCTGGTTTGGTCACTGATATTGGCTTTCTTAGCTGATAAACACCTTGTTTCGGATTTGCAAGCAATTCCAAATTCATTAGTGTTCTGACTACAAATTGCATACTGCGTTTTATAGTTGAAGTGTCACCATAGGTTTCAGTGATCCGCTGTTCTAATTGTGAATAGATAAATGTGTCATTCAATTTGGTCAGTTTGCCAATTTGCTCAACAACCGACTTAAAGAAAGGATATTTGGCGAGCATCATGCCCCAGTGAAATACCAGATTTAGCTCACTGTTTTCCATTAGCAAATTTGCTGCACTTTTTTGAAAGCTGTCTGGAATATGTTTTGGTAATTTACTCCAAATACCAAAAAGCAGATTTCTTGTTTTGTCTTTTGCAACTTGGCTCGTAAATGCAGGTGTCAGCAGATCATCTATTTTGTCTTTCAGCTCATTTCCAGCTATATCGTTAGCTACCCAAGAAGCCGTCTGAGCCAACCAATCAGACTCTAGATGCCTGTTAAAACCTATCGAAACTTTCATTTATCCTTATTTACCTCATTACTTCAAAAACAACATTTCATCATTTCCCTGATGATGAATTTCAAATAGCTCTTTATCAATCTCAGCAGGATCAACATAAAATTCAAAAGGAAACCACACTGCATCATCTAACAAGTCGCTTAACGTTCTGCTTCTAGCATTTTCGCTATGAAGAACAGCCGATAACAACCAGTTTTTTAACTTTTTTTGTACAGTGAATTTCTGTTTTGCTACAACATAATTTCTATTATCACTTCTTTGTATGAAGCCGAGTTCAACCAGTGTTTTTAATACGGAACGAAGGCTTCTTTTTACTGTCTCAGTATCGCCATATAGCTCAACCACTTTCTTTTGTGCTTGCGCATAGGTGAAAGATTCATTTAACTTTGAGTGACGACCAATAAATCTTACGACATCAGCAAAAAACTTCTTCTTGGCTACTAGAAGGCCAAAGTGAAGTGCTAGCGGTAGTTCTTCATATTCATGAACCAAATTAATCGCTGTTTCTGTAAAGTCTGCTTTAATTGACTCATCAGAGTCTACCCACAAAGATGTAAGCTGGTTCCGAGTTTTACCTAGATTAACTTTGCAATTGATTTGTGAACTGAGCATAAGGTTAATTTTGTCATTTATTTCAGGCTTTGTTAGTCCCTCAGCTGCCCAAAGGGCTGTTTGATTTAGCCAAAAGACTTCTACATGACGACTGAAATTAACCTTCTTTACCATTTAATATTACTTCTCTTTACTACGGCAAGTGGAACAATAACTTCGTGTAAGCTTATTCCACCATGACCAACTATTTTTTTTCCTTCTGTTACAAATGCATGCCGTCCTTTACTCACTACTGGGTGTCTATCTTGTGGTAGCCCGTATTTTTGGCCCGGCCATTTTAGCACATTATCACCTAACTTCTCAGCGCTAGATTCAGCAGTTAGTTCAGATTCATAAATACGAACACGTTCTCCCTTGGTTTCAGCTTGTACACCCTGATTAAGTGCTCCGCACCCAATGGCTTCTTGGTTTCCATGATCAGCTGTAATGATGACTTCGTAACCAGCATCAACTAGCCCTTTAATTTTATTTTTAAAGTCCCACGTCCTACACCAAGTTGAAACAACAGAATTCAAACCAATCATACCGGCTTTCATACCGTGCATTTGCTCATCAACAAAATTAACAACCATACCTGCTACCTTAAGCGAAGGTTTAGCGACTAGATCATAAAACTCATCGTTTGATTCAATCTTCTCCACCTTTTTAGCATATGTGACTTCTTGGGCCTTTAGCCCTTTGTCTTCCCAAAATGTTTGCCAGAGTTTGCTTTCTTTTGCTGTCGTCAATAACGAGTCTGCATAGTAGAAAGGGAGTTTTCCTGAAAATAAGGCTTGGCGTGATATTGAAGTTATCGTTGGTACTAGTGCGAAAGAAAAGTATTCATCGAGAGAAATTGCTTCCATCGAATTTAACTCTTCTCTAAAAATGGCCCACTGTTGAAAGCCCATTCCATCCATCACAAGTAAGCAAACTTTCTGGTCGGATTGAACACGCTTGTTTAACCAATCCGGTACTTTGTGCAGCATATTAGGATGCTTGTTTGAAGGAATATTGATTAGACTAGTAAATCTACTTTCTAGCCAATTTTCAAAATAACCATCCACTCTTTCGTTTAGAGCGACTAATTGCGTCTTGTGCTGTACAGACAATTGCTCATTAAATTGAGGTTTGTGGCTCAAGGCATTCAACATTCCTAACTCAAACGCTTTATCGCCCCAAAAATCAGCACTTTCAGCCAAGCAACTCTCATCATTAAAAGAGATATCAATGCTTTTAAGTAAGTGCTCAAATCTTGTTTTGTCTGGTGTATTCTGCTCGGTTATAACGCCAATCTTGGCCCAGTGTTCACTGACAAAAGTCTTCATTTCAACAGGGCGCAATAATCCATCTGCAAAAAGATTGTCTACATAAACTTGTATATCTTGATCGTCAAACGGAACGATAAGCTTTTGCGTTGGCCAAGGCTCTGATATTTCTTGCTCACAGGTCAAAGTATGTACATAGAGTGTCCACTGCTGTTGTAAAAAATCAAAGAACGCTGTTCGATTTGGTACTAAAAGGTTGAAATCCCAATCACTGAACAAACTACTTAATTGAAGATATGACGTTAAATGATGCTCTACAGCTTGAGGCATATTACTGCCAATGTAATGCTTTCTAATTAGCAGTCGAACAAGATCAGACTCAGTCTGAATGATCTCTGGTGCAATCTTATAAAGATGGCGAAGAATGAAGTCTAATGTCGCTGTTTTACCTAGCTTTCCTGGTCGGTATTGATTTACTGCTTTTATTAAAGTTGAAATATTGTCAGGCCGTATATTACAAACCACTGATGAATCTAACTCAGGCAAAACATCACTTATTGAAAAATCCACGGTAATTGAGTCGCTCTCAATATCGAAAGGAATATTAGTATCGACTTGTTCAGTAAGTCTAATCAAAAATGCTTTTGTGGAGTCAGTTTCCAACCAATTTTCATAAAGCAAACGAAGGGATACAAAGTCATCCACGTCAACTAAAGTTACTTCAGAAGTATCGATAGCTTCTGAAATAGCAGGAACAAGACATAACTGGTCTGGATCGTTAATCAGATAGGCTTGTTTCGCTGTTAAATCTAGTTTATTTAAATACTTATCTTGCCAGCTCATAATCAGCCTTTTATCTCAAAAACTAAGTGAAGCGAGAGTTCAGGAAACACGTTTTCTTTTTCCTTCATTTCGTCTTGCCAAATTAGTAGCTCAGATGCCAACTGCCTTAGTCGGTAGTTTTTTACTTCGGGCAAACCAATTCGCTCTATTGCTCTTTTTCGACTAGCAAAAGAGTACTCACCTTTTTCTTTTTGCTGATGAAGGTTTTCATTGTATTTATCAAGCATCACATCAAATATTCGTTTACCCTCATTTTCAGCACAAACGGTAAGTTGCTCGTAGACAGTTTGTTTGTCCCCAATTGCATTTGAATCACTATTATTAATAACGGCTAAGTCACAATTGCTAATGGCTTCCCAAACTCGATTTGAAGCTGTCGCATAAAATTGGCCATTAGGTTTTATATAAATAGGGAAATACTGCATTTGCCGCTCATCATTGCCAGCAAATCTAACACTCCATAGAGACCAATAACCGTCAGCACCAGAAGGGAGAGACGAAATACTAACCTGAGGAATATCTTGAACTTCATTCCAAATAGGCAGGTTAGTGCATAAACCTCTAATTTTAGGGTTTTCTAGCGTGATATGTTTAAGTGACGGTTGTTCTTGTGCTTGTTTACCAATAAAAGTGATGTTTTGCCAAGTAGCCCCATCTGGCCAAGTTATATCTACGCTGTCGTTGTCGTTTGTTTTAAAATTAGCGTTTTTTCCAGTTTTGTTTTGCCAACAAAGATATTGCTCAACCATTGTATTGAGCCAATATGGTAAAGGGTGATTGGCGGATTCTTTGTATCGTTCAGCTGATAATGCCTCATCATCTGAAAATAGACTATCTTGTGACTTTTTATCTTTGCCTGCGTCTTGAATTGTTTTTAACGCTTTAGCTAATTCCTGATCCATCATGTCAGGGTTGGTAAGCGACTCAATAAAAAGCTCATCGAACAAGTGGTTGGCTTCCGCTGAATCCAGTACGTCACTGGTTTTATCAACACCAAACTCTTCCAAGATAACCTGTAACTTGGTTTCTAATACATCCCTAACTCTATGCTCAACTGTGCCTTCTAAAACGAAGTTCAATGCTCGCACAGTATGTCGTTGTCCAATTCGGTCAACACGCCCAATGCGCTGTTCCATCCGCATCGGGTTCCAAGGCATATCGTAATTCACAATAACGTGGCAAAACTGTAAGTTTAGACCTTCACCACCAGCATCCGTTGATATTAAAATTCGAGCGTCTTCAGCAAATGCAGCTTGTACTTTTTTACGCTCACTGAGGTCCATAGAGCCATTCAAACACACTACGCTAATGCCTCTATCACTAAAGAACTTTGCTAACATTTGTTGTGTTGGGACGAACTCGGTAAACACCAGCATTTTTAACTGAGGTGACTGTTCTTCCTGCTGGAGTTCGTATAACCAATCTAGAAGTGCTTCTGCTTTTGCGTCATTTTCATTGGCTGTGCAATCTTCAGCAAGTTTAAGTAAATAAGATACTTGTGCTTTTTCATCATCAAGCGCTTGCTGGCTTTTTACAACTAAGTTATCTAGTTGAGACTGCGCATCTAACTCTGCCCAATCTTCAGCAAAAGCTAACGGTAATTCATCTTCAACCACCATATTTTCAAGCGCAATTAAACGTCTTGATAATGTTTTTGCAATTGCTGCACTGCTAGAGCTAACCAAGCGCTGCATTAAGATCATTAAGAAGCCAACGGCATTTTGTTTTTTCGCTTTAGCTTGGTTGTATCCTTCTTTGATATATTCGGTTACTTCTTCATACAAATGCTGTTGCTTGGCATGTTTTGCTTGCCAAGAGACAGGAATAAGTTCAGTTCTTCTTAACTTGAATAGAGGCTTTCCTTCACCATCAATAGATATTCGCTTTTCAGTTCTAACAACAAAAGGCTGCACACGTTCTTTAGTTACACTGCCAATATCAGGGAATATTTCAGGGTCAAGCAATGCCATTAATCGATGGAAGGCATCACTTTTACCTTGGTGTGGTGTTGCTGATAATAGCAATAAATACGGAGCAGCTTCAGCTAAGCCTTGACCTAGCTTATAGCGAGCCACTAACTCAGTGCTACCTCCGAGCCTGTGAGCTTCATCAATAACAATTAAATCCCAACCTGCCGCTAGCAGGTCATCAAACCTATGTTTGTTATATTCATGAACTTGCTTAAGTGACCAGCCTTTGCGGCTTTCAATGGGTTTTATGCTATCAACAGGGCAAACAACTTGGTCATACCGTTTCCAAACATTATCGTTTTCATCAACTGGCTTTTGCTCACCTGGCAGCAAAAGGTGAAAGTTTTCGTTAAAGTGAGTGTTCATCTCACTAACCCATTGGCTAACAAGCCCTTTGGGTGCACACACTAATATGCGTTTAGCCATACCACGGAGTTTTAACTCACGCATAACTAAACCAGCTTCAATTGTTTTACCCAATCCAACTTCATCAGCAAATAAGTATCTGACTTGCTTGCGAGCCATTGCTTTATTTAACGCTTTTAGCTGATGAGGAAGCGGTATAACGTTAGATTCTATTGGTGCTAACAATATATCTTCATGCTGAGCATTTGATATTTTTGCCGCTACAGAAATATAAGATAAAAAGTGTTCAGAAGTAGAGTGCTCTTTGGTTGGTTGGACTAAGTCACCAGCTTTAACTTTTACAACACTGTCCTGCTGCTGTAACCAAACTCGATAGAAATTCTGGCCCCAAAGGCCAGAGGACTCAATAATTTTCACATGTTGTTGATGGGCTTGACTCCAAGCCCATTCACCGACTTCAAACATCCCTGATTACTCCATTAATCTTAGCTTAATCCCAATCATCATCAGTGTTTGAGGTTAGCGTTACTGCATTGTCATAGAACATGAGTAGCTTCTCATCTTCTTGAAGTACAGCAGGTGGAATTTTCGCTGAAATGTCTAAAATGGTTTGTAAGTCTTGGTTTTCCCAACAGTGATTAAAGCCTGCACGCAATGCTTCTGCTCTTGGTTGCTTAATTTTTTTCTTTTCCGCTTTATAAACTTCAAACTCTCGTAACAACGCACGTAAACGAACTTTCTCTAAATCTCCTGCTTTGTTTGGATCAGGCACATACCAGCGGTCTTTGGCTTTAGAAACTAGTGCTGGATCATCTTTAGCTAGCCCACGCATATCTTTAAAGTTAGTCGAAAGATAGGTGTGAATTTGGTTAGGAACATCCTCTTTACCATCGTACTTAATAAAGTTTTGTTCAAGCAAAGTAGAAAGCTCTAATTGCAGTTCATTTTTCTTCCAAGAAGAGATAGCGTGCATGAAATCAGGATGAATATCAGATTGAACCTTTGGTTTATCCATCAATAGACGCTTAAGCCATTCAATCGCAGAATACTCATCATCTACAAAAATACTATGTTGCTTGACTTTTAAACCTTTAGATTTCTCTTTTTCATACTCAATAAGTTGTGACTTTGTAAAGATCATGCCGTCAACATAATAAAAATGCTCTTGTAACTTTTTCTGAAATTCAGCACTACTAAAAGGTACAGTTCTGTTATTTACAAGAAAAAAACTAACAACTCTATCAAACAAAATTCTAGGGTCTCGTTCTGGTATAAAAGCTAGAAAGTTTTCATCGTATTTAAATACGGGAAGGAACTTTAAATGATTTTCGATAAAATCCCATATAGCAACAGAGCTATTCTCTTTTTGCACTCGTGTCATGAACCCTTTATTTGGTTTGTAAGCTGAAATAACTAGATCTTGTTTTACTGCGGTAGTTGAGACTATTGATTGAAACGATCTTTGCTTCTTATTTAAAGCAGACACACTAGATATTATGAACCCTGCCCCAGTTAAGCTTGTTTGGAGTAAGTTCCATATTGAGGCGCTAGAATTTGAAAACTCTACCGTAATCCAACGTCCCGGTTTTAGTGCAGAGTATGCATTTTTAAAACAATTGAGCATAAGCCTCTGGTACTCAGCAAAGTCTTTCTCTTTAACTTTGTCAATTATCGCTTCGTTCGAAACGTTTGTTTTTACTCCGTGAAAACTTTCGATAAGAAAGTTTAAATCGGAATAATATATATTTTCACCAAAAGGGGGATCAATAAATATGTAATCAAGGCTTTCATGTTTAATGTTTGCTGTGGCTAAATCTTGTGTTGTAACAAGAGAGTTTCCATTTATATTTTCTAAACTTTCAAAAACTTTTGTTAACCTTTGCCTCTTCCCTTTTAATATGTAGTCCGGAGAAACATCTACTATATGAGAGGCTATATAGAACACCCCCGACAAATATTGATTAACTTGAGAGAAATGAGTCGGAGTATACCTAGCTAACTTAGACATCCCCCAAATAGCCTGTTCTACAAAAAATAGACATAGGCGTCTAGTTTGATAGTCCTCTATTTTTGAAGCCTTATCCCAAAGTTTTGATATTGTTAGAAGGGGGCGCCTCATAAAAAAGTGATGCAGATATTCAATGTTTGATGGCTTCATTCTTCCAACTCTCATCATTTGCATATCTGGGACTTTAATAACAGGGAACCCTTCTGGGTAGGGTTGCTCATTTATTTTTTCTAGTATTTCAAAATCATAAAAGTCAGGTTTTTTATGCAACCGGTCTTTTCCAACTTTATAGAAAATTAAAAATGGAACCCGCTTAGGCTCTTTTCTAGTTTCATTTATAGCTGAGTCGTGAACTGTTTCATAAATTAGTTCAAGGGCATCTTTTTTTAGCTCAGTAGAGCATGAAGGACAATCAAATAACTTTGCGACTCTACCTGTCTCAATATCTAACGCTTGTTCTGAGAATGTAATTTCAGATGAACATTCGGGACATGAAAAAACCTCACTCCATACAATAAAGTCTATGTCATAGAGCTTGCCATCACTGTGCTTAGTTTTGTACATCCAGCCTAGCTCTTCATTAACTTCCTTCAACAAAGTTTTTGAAATTTTGTCGAAAGACTCTACTGCGGGCTTTAAGTTATAATTCGCTGAAATAAAAGATGCTATTGGAGATATGTCATTAACAACCGCTTTTCTTTGACCAATTTTTCCGATATAGACTTTTTTTGTCGGATCTTCATAAATTTTTCCTTCTTGTGTTACGAAGTATCCTAACGACTCGATTGTTTTTTTGTCACCGCAATACTGAGCTGCTAACCCAGTCATTCCAGTTCCACAAAAACCGTCCAGCAATAAATCTCCAGGCTCTGTAAAATGCAAAATATAACGCATAATAGCTTTATAAGGTACCTTGGTATGGTAAGAATGGGCCTTATATATGGGGTCATTCTTACCTTCACTTACATCAGCTGCAAATGGTTCACGATGATAATCGTCATCTGCTCCTTCCTTCTGGCTTTCCCATAAAGATATAAAATCATTTAACCAAGGATTAGGGCAAGCCGTATAAAAAGGTGGATCAGATAGCTCCAAAATTGCTTCGTCTGTTCCAATTGGAAACCCTTCTATTTTCCTAAATTCCGGTTCTTTTAATTTTTCGGCTAATAGTTTTGTAAAATGCTCCCTTCGGGCTTCATCATTTTCAAACGTTAACCCTAAGCATTCAACGGGACCAGAGTTTGTCTCGATATTGTCATTCTCTAATAGTGAATTTTGTTCCATTACTTTTACCTTATGGCGAGTTATATACTCGCCATTTTAAATATCTATTGAATAACGATGCGTACTTTATCGCTGTTTTGACCCTTTGTTCTTTCAGCAACTAAGCGCTCAAAACGTACTTTGATTTCTTCAATACTTTGCGGAGTACCTTTACCTAAGCTGCTTACAATGTCATGGGAGCTAATGGTTACTTTCACTAAGCCTTCTAAAACTTTGTTTACTTCAGTAACAAAATCGTTTGATACAGGGTCTGGCAACACTCCACTTGCAATAAAGGTTTCAATTTCAGCTTTTTGCTCTATGTGGACCAGGCTAAGGTCGATGAATGGGTCATCAAGGTTTGATTTTAAGTTTGACGTCCACTCGGTAAGCATTGCATCCAATTGGTCATCCAATCTAGTTAAACGACTTGAAGCAGGCGCTAATGTGCCTTCTGTTCTTGGAGAAAATGCTACAGGCGAAGGGTTAATTGCCAGCTGTTTGCTATCAATATTTGCAGCAGGTTGTAATTTTGCCCATTCCTCACGCCAGTCTTTAATTTGAGCGCCAGGTAATAAGCTAATCCCACATAACAAATCGAGTGTTTTTAGGCGCTCATCATTAATTAAGTCGCCTTTTATTTTGTTTTCAGCAAGCGTTAGGTGAGAGCGCTGATAAAGTTCGATAAAGCGAGAAATGTAGGCTTTTTTAACTTGTTCGAGTTGCTGCATCATCGTTTGTTTAAATTCACTCGACAAACGCTGAGCTTTGTCTGCAATACCAGTGCGTAGTTCTTGTTTGCAGTGTGCAACTGACTCTTGCCAAGAGTCAGTTTCGCTAAGTACCAACTGTGCTTGATTAAGGTAATTTGCTATGTCAGTAAACTCGTTAACGATTGATTCTAGTTGCTTGAAGTTGTGCCATTCTTGCAAGTTCTCATGTTGCGCATTAATGGCTTCACTCGATGCTTTTAGGTTTTTAAGTCTGCCTGGCGTGTTGAAACGCTGCATTTCTTCCAAGAAGGCTTTTGCCGATGAGAGTTTCTCAACCAATATGGTTGCTTCATTATCCTCTAACACATGTTGGCCCCAAAGCTGTAAACGGCCTTTAACGGTTTGGATATCTAAAACAAGTGCTTTAACTTTGCCCTCAATTTTATCAACCATTTCCCTAACAATACTGTCGTCACCTTGTTGAATTGAGGTCGCTAGTCCTTCATTCATCCCAAGTAAATTAAGTAATGACTTAATTGCGCTCGTATTAAAATCTTTTGGTGCTTGAATGTGTTTGAAGTTAAGTAAATCGTCAAAATCAGTAGACTTAAATAAATCCGCATTACTTGCTGATATATTATTACCAACAACCGATAGCTCCAGCTCTCCTGAATAAACGAGAGCCGCTAAGATCACCAATAGCCACTCTTGTTCTAAGCGATATGTTTTAGGTTTGAAATAAAGATTAGCGTTTACTTGTTCAAGCAATTCCGAGCTATTTACTACTTGTCCATGCCCTTTTGCTTTTAGAATTTCAAGCACTGTACTTGAAAAGCGAGATTTCGTTGCTGCTAATTTGTCGCCATCTAACAGCTCTAGAGCATCTAATACAGCGGTTGCACGTTTAGTAGCCGACCCACCTGCGAGATAATTTAGCACATCTTTCGCTGCACCTTGCATGGTATCGCCTGTTATCCATTGACTAAACTTTGGATATTCTGGCGCTAATGATTCGAAGTACCCAGAGAATACATAACTTGCTACAGCTTCAAATATATCTTTAACGTTGCCATGTTCATTGGCAGATATGCCTGTAATATCACGTACTGATGTACCTTTTAGCCAATCCATAATTGGTTTTGCTTGGCCGTTATATCTAACTTCAAATGCGTCAGCGATATGATTACGGATCCATTTTTGCATTTCTCTTAGGTATTCATCTGCTTTAAGCTTGTAAGTTTGCTTTTCATTTCCGGTAGCATGGCCTCTAAGTTCTACTGAAGCGGCATAATATTTAAGATATCGGTTGAATTCTTCATCTCTGTTTTTCAGCACAAATAGAACCTCATCATCTCTGATGTGCTCTTTTTTCAGCTTTGGTGCATCTTCTGGCTGGATGAAGTACATGTAATAGTCACGTTGTGGCTTAGCCGTTTCACGCTCATTTGGTGAGCCTAGAAATAACCAACCTTGTCTATTTACATTACGATCAATCCACTTCAGTTCATGTTGCCACATTGTATGCAGTTGCTGAGTATCTGACTGCTCAAGTATTTCAAGCATAGCTGCACGGTAGGCATCATTAACGTTATCGCTTGCTAATGTCGCTGCCTTGTTTTCAATTTTTGCATCGAAATCGACAGTACGTTTTAAGTCGATGTAAAACTGGTCATTGGCTTTATTGCGAGCGAAGAATTGTCCATTTACTGTTTTTCTTACTTTGCCTAGTACTGTGACAATGTGCGTTTCTAAGTTTTTATGTTTGTCACCCGGTAAAGCATCGATGGTTTTAATAAATAAACATAATGAGTCACGCAATTCAGCTGCCGTAGCGCCCATCTCATTGTAAATATCACCCACCGCCATTCTATGAATGGCTAATGCTGCTACTAAGCGTTTAGCAAAATCTTTTTCGCTAGGAGTTGGATATGCTTGCTCAATTCGTTCAACGAGCGTTTCACCCGTTTCAATAACTTGTCCAACTTCTGGGTTGGTTTTCATGCTTGGCTCTGAACTAAGCTCATGCCAATATGTGTCATATGAAAAAATGCCGGGCTGTTCTTCAGGAACTTCCGTTGGCATTAACTTTTCCATGTAATTTGATAGGCTTCGCAAAACCTGGCGTTGTTCAAGACCAGCAATACGGACTCGTTCAAAGGTGTTGATATAGTCAGGGTGTACAGGGAACATGTGAACAAATTCATCCAATCGTTCGTTCATTTTTTCGTAATATGGTGTGAATTTTTGTAAGTAGTTTCTAATCCACTCTTTCTGTTGAGCATTTTTCTTTAATAAGCGCTCAGCTACAACAAACTTAATATCTTCACGAGCAATTACTACTTCAACCGCTCGGTCAGTGATCCGTTTCACTTCTTTTGAGATAAAGCTAAGTTTTGGATCCGCAAATATTGCTTCCTGTACACCAGCGATGAATCGGAAGCGTGTGCCTTCAATAACTTCACCAAGAACACGCAACATCGCCATATCAAGTGGAAGCTGTTGATTGTTTCGAGAGCGGAAGTAATCAAGAATTTCGTCACAGATTAATAATAAACCATGATCTGGATACTTATTATTAAACGCAGCCATCATTTCTTCGATGTATTGTTTGTGGTTTGACGTTATCTGATCCATTGGCGGAAATTCGTAGTCGATACCAATTTCCTTTAAACCTTTGGTTAATTGGAAAGTAATGATGTCAGTAAGATCCATCTTACTTGCGCCAATCTCGAAACGGATAACTTTAAACTTACCGGCAATTTTCTCAGCACAGCGCTTAACGTCTTCGTTTGTTAGTTTTTCAACGAGATCTGGAAATTCTGCTAGAGCAGCAATAACAGACATTAAGTGTGATTTACCTGAACCGTAATTACCTACAATCCATAACGCTTTGTTATCAGCAAACTCATTGTATTGAAGATGTTTTATGATGATGTCATTAAGCTTTGTCTTCATTTTGTCTGAAATAACATAGGACGAAATAAGGCGTTCAGCTTTTTTATGATCGGCCGAGTCTTCTAGTTCGATAGTCGTTTTAACCGGCTCGAATTGGATTAATTCATTGTACTTCTTCATTTTGTAACTCCATGTTCACAAGTACTGATCACTAGTACATCTTGTAATTCTGACAATTGGTAATTGATATATTCTGCATGCCCAGGTGTGGCGTAAAATAAATTGTTGTTATCTAACCCACCCGGCCAAATCGCTACTATTGGTTTCTTTCTGCTAATTTGTTGAAGCAGCTTTATTGGGTCGATATTCAGCTCTTCGGCAAATAAAAATTGAAATCGCTGCATATGACATATGTTGTTGCTATTAAGAACAATAGATTTCAATTCAGTTGCAAGATTATCTTCTCGCTCTTTTCTTGACATCGAAATCAAGCGTTCAGCTAACAGCCTTGATACATTCAAAAATACTTCGTTTGGAAATATAGCTGAAATATTCTTAATATCATTTTCACCGAGCACCAAAAAAATGACACAAGTAGATTGCATTTCCCCTACGGAAAGTGCCTGTTGTGTAATTTCTTTTAAATTGTGGATTGTTGCTTGTATTATTTTCATGTCTTCCTTTTCATGGAGAGGTGTAGCCCGGAGCGATTAAAAGATTTTCCGCACCATATAAAGTCTGCCTATTTCTGAGCCATAGCTGATATTCAGCACCTCGTAATGAAGCATCTTCAGTACAATCAACATTCCACCTTCTTAACAAGTAACCAGCCATCGCCGCTCTGACGTTAACTTCGAGTTCGCCATTTACCATCCCAAAATCGAGTCTTATCGCTTCTGGGTACTCAACATTGTTTGGATGCGGGATTATTTCTAGCGGCACAATTCGCATCCACTGATGGTCATCAAGCTTATCTTCACCCTGCTCTACACTTGCCTTCGAGTTCGTTACTTTTGTTATCCGTGTTAGCACAAAGTCACGAAACGATTTGCTTTTTTTATCGTACGCTCGCACATGCCAACGCACGCCACTATCAACAATGCTGTGTGGTACTATTTCTCGATTTCCCGCACCGCTAGACAGTGACACGTAGCTAACCTTTATTGCCTGCTTGTTAATTATGGCTCTGGTTAGTGCAGCAATAACGAAGACATCAGGGACATTTAATTGGCTTGGTGATTCAACCGGAAATGCCGTGTCGCTAATTGCATCAAAGCCATCGGAGATTTGGTGCGACATTTTAATGAGCGTTCTACGCGCATCATGTACAAAAACAGGCTTAAAGCTATGACTTTGAAAGTACTTTTTTACTTTCGCGTCATAAACCATATTTTTCGGTGCCAAATTTTTGTAAAGGTTTATGTCGCGTGATGCCGATGAGACACCAAGTTGAAAAAAACTTACAACTTCAGCTCGAGTAACATATCCCACAAACATTAATTTAAAATCGATGTAAGCAAGACGTTGTTTCTGCGCGTAATTTAGTTCTTCAATGCTCATGCGAAAGCACCCAAATCATACCAAAGTACAGTGTGTGTCATTTTGATACGAATATCAATTCAAAAAACGATTATTTGAGTGTTATTTATGTGGAGGTGCAGGACGTGCGGGTAATTAATAAACCGTATAATAATAGGCTTATCAGTAAGATAGCGTCACTATTGACCATAGCATACACTGTTGTGAAAGACCATTTTTTCATCACATTCATGTCGCTTATGGTAATTCAATCTTTCACAAAACATCCGTAAACGGCGTATGTTTAAATGAAACGACGCGAGGAGATGGTGATGCATTTGGATTTAAGTGAAGCTTTAACCTACGAACTAAAAGATAAAATCGATAGCATTATCTCCGCCGGATACGATAGTGATAATTTGTTTATGAAGTGGAACGAGTTATATGGGCCAATGCGATGGGAAAGTATAGAGTTTCAAGCAGTCACCCAACAATTAGCAGCGGCTAAGTGTCCATTGTCGGCGCTTTTTCTTGGGTTAACGTTAAGTTCCTACTCAAAAGTACACGGTCCTGTCATTTCTGATGAAACAGCTTTGTATTACCTTCGTTTAGCATTCAATTCTTTTATTCAAGACGAATGTGATGACTTGGCTTATGTTAAAACTCAAAGCAAAGGAGATTTATTTTGGCTTCACATATGTTGGGTCTATGTAAGTCATGAGAAACAAGTCGGTAGCAATTTGGACTCCCCTACCGAAAACTATGCTTTCTCCTTTATGGCCGACAAAGTTAAAGAATTCAGAAGTAGAAACGCAAATGGGTAGATTAAATATTAGTTTGCAATGTGTAGATGACGATACGTGCTATCGGATTATGACCGAAATTGGAGTGTCGTGTTTCAACGCCAGAAGAGTGAACGAAATTGAAGGTACGTTCGGTGGCTATAACATAGACAACGGGATGAACGACATAAGAGCAATACGTGAAGACAACATCATTCACTTTCATGCCAGATACAAACATGACCAGTCACGCTTAGAAAAGAGAATTCTGGATTATTTGACTGAGGCTGAAACGCCGGGGATTAAAATCATCACATCCTCCGCTCCCAAAATGTGACTATAAGGTACTTAATTCGTGAAAGATCGACGTGTGATACCAATCAACGAATATAAGAACAAGCTCGAAATGCATGCGCTACTAAAGCAATCTCATAAGCTTCTGTCGAAGCAAGAAGCTACCCATCCATTCGAAGCTATTCACATCTTTGAGGGCTGGGAACGGCTGGTAAACGGATTTCTATTGCACCGCTTGGACTATGAAGCAAAAAAGCTTGGAGATTTCCTGGTGATCGCTGATATCAAGTACAAGTTAGACGGTATGTTAATCAGCTATGACAGCCGCTTGGGTGCGGACTACGATGACATAATCACCAATCTGGCAACTTAACGAAGCGCAGACGAATTAGTATCAAATCCCAACCAAATTGCAAAGAAATTTGAGCATGCTAAGCTGGTATAAACGACGAGTAAAACTGACAGGAGAGCCACTATGGTAAATGGTACAGATGAATTGGGGATTTAAGTTTATTCACGTGTACTAGCACAGACTTTTTCAATTAAGGCGAATACTTCATCGACCGTGGCATCTCTTGTATTTAATGCCGCTGCCACAAGGACATGGCTTGTTGCGTCCGACTTTTTTGGGTTTATCAAAAGCCTTCGATATCTCTGTAGTATTCAGATCCACTCTCCTTCGAAAGTCATTCATTTTTCTAGCATCATCGTAAACGTGAGCATTCTCTTTAGTACACGTAAGTGGAATCTCTACTTCGAAACTTTCTGCTGTCGCAAACTTGCCATCTTTAGTTACTTTGAGAAACAGGCCAATAATGTTTTTGGTATTGGCAAATAGCGAAGCTGCACTAGCTTTATCATTGACCTTCTTCCAATCGGTTTCGATTTGTTGGTCCTGAATCCATACAAAAATAGGTATTCCATCACCAAGGAAAGTAAAGTAACGAGCCGGATGTTGCCTCAATGTGTTCCGGAGGTTTACCAGAAATTGAGCAAAATTGTTGCGAGCTTCTTCTCCGAAGTCTCGAATGTAGCTATCTACCTTTAGCCAGCCTGATGCTCTAGTCGAGTTTAGAGAGTTGAGAAGATTAATAATCTCGCTTGGGAATTCTTGAGCAGGAACTGGTTTTGTTTCCCAATCACTTTGTTCGAAGGTCCTATCAACTATTCTGCTCATTCCATCCCAGATTGTCATCGAAGCATTTTTATTTTCTAGTTGTTCAAGTATTGTAAGGTCAAACCTATTCTTGGAGATATAAGCCCCAAGATGGTCCAACTCATCATACAAATGAGCGTGACGTATTCCTGCAACAGCTTGACGAACTTCAATATAATGTGCAAACGCTCCGGCTGTAGGTAAGAATCTTTTCAGTACAAATAGATCATCAATCGACATTGACACGAAAGCATGTTTTTCAAGGATTGGTTGAATATCTGGCAATTGTTTGCAGTATGCTGAAAAAGGCGAAAATGATTCTACGGTCAATCCTATCGGTACCATTACCCGATAATCATTTTTACGAAGCCTACCGCACTCAATATATTTACCGTTTTTTAGCGTGAAAATTTCAACCTCATCTGCGGAGTTAAGATAATTGAAGAAACGCTCACATTGTTTATATGCTTTTAGTACGAGGTCAGTTACAGATTGGGCATGACGATTGAAGTCGATAGCTGGCGATGCAATCGTCGCTGCCGCACCTGCTTTCGCTTCAACTAAAAAAAGAACGTCGTCTATCAAAATAAGAGTGTCGTTCTCGCACCATTGCCTTGTAATCGGATCTTTGTAATAAACTTCATAGTAAACGGTTGCTCCCTGTAACTGATTCTCCAAAATATCAGGAAAAGCCTTTTCGCTCATTTCCTTTTGGCGTTCTTTAAATTCGTCTTTATAGTCAGGACGTTTTTGTAAAAGATTAAAGAGAAGAGCGCGATACCCAGCGTCACGGACAAAGCAAGGGTCGATGGCGTGAAAGTCTTCACCAAGCTTTATCAGTGGTTTCTTTCTAACAGGAAGTGTTCTGAACGGCGTTCCTGAGAACTCACCATTTGCAAAGAAATCATCGTCCTCACCACGTTCATAAGCAAGATCTGCCAATAAAGTCATTGGCAGGTCGGTGTGGCGGCTTACATTTGTGATTCCACCCCAGAACATATCGTCCATGGCCGATGCGAGCATCTCTACACTACAGGGGTTTTCTGATTTCCAGATTTCTACAACGTCTTCTATAGCTTTACCTTGTTGACTAGCAAGAGTGTTTGCAGATTCAAGCTGCTTGTATATCTCTTCAAAAGCATTTGCCTGTCCTGATCTTTGAACATCGGTCAAGGCTTGAAAACCAGCTGCAACCTCTTTCGCTCCAACGCCATAAACTTCCCGTAGGGTGCCTTCGTGTGGCGCGAGTACGAAATTATAAAACTCCTGTTCCAAAACTTGATGGCGGTGACCTCGTATTGAAACCCAATTCAATTTAGCATAAAACTCAATTTCGGAAGTATCAGGGCCAAAAGCCCCATCCTTAGAGTTGGCGGACGAAGCCATGGCGAAAACAATCGATTTGTTTAACAGCTCGCTACTTAGCTCAAATAGTTGGTTGCATTTTGTCTCATCAAAACTTATTCCTGCGGGACTAATATCAGACGCAAGGACTGCGTGAACATACTCAAGCAAAAATTGTGTTTTGTTTATAGCATCAACTGCTGGAGGTTCATCATTAATGGAATTACTGTCTATCTGGTCAACGTTAACCTGCAACAAACGATGGGAATACAGGTAACCCAAAAGATCTTCTGGCGGCATACTGAGTATTAAGTCACGGATACTCAAAGCGATAGCTTCCATCTCTTTTAATATGGTGGCAGCGGCTTCTTGTTGTTGCTTTTCTATCGTTGCTAATTCCATTAACGATCCTTTTTATTTAATTGGCATTAAGCAGTTATACCCTGCCGTTGAGATACATTGCTTTGCAGCAAACAGAATAACCTACTCACCACTTAGTTAAAAACAAAAAGCATATAGGCATTTAGCCTCTGACGGTTACTTGATGTTCAAAGATTTAAAATACTCCATTAGCCGCTCCCTAATTTGGCGTTCTGGCTTACATTGGATATAGGCACCGTTATCAAATTTCTTCTCATTGTCTAAGAAGGCCTGTTTAAGCATCGAATAGCTAATTAATTTTTTGGAGAAAAGCACAAAATGAGAACGTTCTGGTGCCGATTCAGCCATAATCATCTCCCATGGGCGAATATTTCTTTTTTCCCCCACTGTACTTGCTATTTCTTCAAATGCTTTTCCTATTGACTCTGAACCTATTTTTTCAAGCGGCTTTATTAATTGAGGCATTTTTTTCATGAAATCACCAACGTCCCTTCTAGAAGATGGAAATTGGTGTTTTGTTGGCTTCAAGTAAACATTGTGTAGTATTTGATGAAAGATCCTTTGTGCACTTTCATTTTGGATAGTATCGATTCTTGGGTCGAAAAGGTCTCTTGGAACACCTATTTTAGGTGGCTTCGGGATAGAAATGGAGTCTCCCGTTTCATGTGTTAAATCTGTAAGTAATTTTATTGTTTTAAGATTAATATCAATAGGCTTACTGGTTAGCCTCAAGGCCGAGAGGTTTTTACGTAATTCTTCTGATAGTTTCATCCAAGGGTGTGTCATCAGCCTTACAGCTAGCTCTAATGAAGTAGTCTTATAACTTGGTCCTAGACCTATGTCTTTCCAAGCATTTAGTAATAAATAAGCTCCATATTGCGTTACCCCAACCATATTGCTTTTGGAATCTTCTGAGATATGCATTGGGTTCAGACCGGTACGCTTTAAAAGCATTTCAGCTTGAGTTTTCCAACCAGGAACGTTCGTAGATGGTTTACAGAGCAATCTACAACTATTACCTATCTTGTTTTGAGAATCGCTCTTTGTGGCAACACTAATGCTGCCATCACCAATGTAGAGTCCAAGGCAATATCGAATTAAAGCCTCATCGTTCCACTGATGTAAAACTTTTGGATAAGGACTCATACACGATGCCTTGACACCGGGTCCACCAAAATGTTGCATTAACCATGCAGTTAAGAATAATGATTCAATGCTTCTAGAGTCTTCCCCTTTTAAATCAAGAGCAAACATATTTTTTTTTAGGTCAGATAAACCTGGTTTTTGACTAGCAATACCAGTGTTGGTATTTATTATTGATTCAAATAGCTCCTTGAAGTGCTGTACCTTCATCATAATGGTGGCGACAGAACGATTTAAATCAATTCCTCCATCGCTGTTATACAACCCGACCAATAGCGGAATGTGTTTTTCATCGAAGACCTTTATTGGGTCAAACTCTTGGTATTCTGGAAGCAAAGTGATGGCTTCCAGCTTTAATTCATTGAGTATCATCTGCCAATAGGCTTCAAACATACGTTTGTTCAAGTTTTTATATGCTTTTTCCTTACGGGAGTAGTACTCCATCCCAACTAAGACCTTGGCCATCTCGCTCTTTTTTGGCCAACCGGAAAATTTCCTTGAAATTACCTCTTGTAAAAAACTTAAAGGAAACGTGAACCCATCAATTCTTGCTTCTTTATTTGCATATCCTTGCCCAAAGTAAAACTGACCACTTGTACAATGTTGTGCAATTTTATTTTTAAATTTCGATTTTAAGGTTTCTTCAAACTCAATAGCTGCCATAGATTACTCCACCACAAAAACACCATACCGCATGGTGCATTATGATCTATCATAGAAATATCCCGATTTTTATAAAGTAAATTTGACAAAAAAATCGGTTAGAGCTGGTTTACCTAAGAAAAAACATGCGTTTGCATCACAAACATTATTATGAATTTGGTATTGTCGGGGCCATTTACCTTAGCACTAAGATTGGATTAACTGTCACAGAAAGCAGCTCTCTGATGAGGTCGAAACCTACTCAACTGCAACTTCAGATGGAGTTCTGAATTAGTCACCTACGCCTAAACTGATTGTAAGATGCTTTCAGTCTTAAGAGTTATTCCAAAAGCTTAGCAAGTAAACTATCTGTAGTCCTTCTTGCCTGTTCAAGCTCGGCGAATAAATCATGCGTCGCTACTCGTGACTCAGCTGACTCCTTATTAACAAACCTTGATACACTCAACATGTACAAATCGTCATCGATTTCGTCTTCACTTGTCTGAAAGTTCACTCTAGCCGACAAACCCGGAACGATTTCTCTCTCTGTAGTAATTTTTAAAATGGTGTCTATGTCAATAAGCTTGTTTATTTTGCCGAACGGTTCATAAAAGTTTGAAGCATCAACGAACAAAACATCATCATCGTCCCTACCCTTTTTAATCAGGACAACGAACAAAGATACAGATCTTGCATTTATTAATCTGGGAGGTAGTTCAATAACTGCATCTATCAGATTGTCTTTTAGTAGGGCTTTTCTGAATTCACGGTCTTTTTCACGTGTTAATGCGCCTTTGCCGACTACTGCCGCGATAGTACCTTTATCCTTGACGCTCCATATCATGTGTTCAATTAAAGCAAACTCCAAAAATGCATACTCACTTTCACTTTGGCGAAACCTGTTTGTATTAAAGGGCCCATCTACAGAAAGCTTCGATAGCTCTCGCTTACGCTTAATCCTCGCCGGTTCATATAATGTAACCGCAGCATTGAACTGCTTGGCACTTACAATTGGCTGCATTGCCAAAGCATTGGTGTTAGACACTTCGACTGATGAAGCATCTGCGATTAACTGTCGTTGGTGAAAGTAAATAGCTTGCTGATCGTAACTTTCACACGTCCAGTCTAGTTTCTGCGAATTACATGCAATGAGACTGTCCAAGTAACCACTTCTGGCGTTCGGATCATAAATGCTGCCGGAGTTCGGTAAGATTCCGGCAAGGAGTTTCGCCAACTCATGCGGCTCTATATCAAATTGAAACCCCTCTCTAACTCTCTCTTTCGGTGTAAAATTCATTACCTGCAATCGAGTTAGCGTTTGTTCATATATCTCTATTGCCTTTTGCCTGGATATAACACCACCATCGCGCTCAAAAACAGCGAAGACTTGCTTGATTATGCCGTCGCTATCTCCTTTAAAATTAACAATAGGTGCTAAGGCATTTGGATGCTGCTGACTCAGCTTTTTAGGATTGATTGTTTCTAGAAACAATGAGCTGTCGTTTTCAGTTAGTTGAAGGAAATCGTTAACGGTGCAAAGACAGATTGTCACTAAACTCAAAAAATAGGCTCTTTGTTCTGTATTACGTTGCTCTAAGCCAAAGTCAAAATACATCTTAGCTAGCGCGGCTGATAGAGACTGGCTACTCATCATCGGCCTCCATCAGGTTTGATACGACGACATTCAACTCTCTCATGCGCTCTAAAGTAAGCGACCTGTAGATTTCAATTTCTTTTTGAATGGAGCAAGCTAATTGAACTATCAGACTTTGCTTCTCTTTTGAAATGGTCGGAATCAATAATCCGTCAACGGTCTTGGTATTCAAGGCGCTTTGATAACTGCCAGTACTATTGTTTTCGAACCAACGCTGAACTGGCTCTGTATTCAAGTATGTCATTATGAATTCGTGCGAGTAACCAGCATCTGGTCTTAGCTTAATCACTATAAAATGCTGATTACATACGGTATTTGAAGGAATTCCCTGAAGTAAAACTGCATGACGATTAGGTCCTTTCGGATATAGCAATATAGTGTCTTCTGACAGACATTTAACTTCCCTATTTACCCGGATTTCAGTCAAAACCAGTTCGTCTAAATTGATACGAACTTGTCCATCTTCCTCAACCAGGTTTCCGGGTTGTATGACGTAATGAGTGCCATTTTCACTTGGCTTAATGGCTCCGCGAAATGACCTTCCGCCGGTGATTTCTGCAATGTCTGCAAGTGTTTTCATTGTTGTTATTTTACCCACCGTTTATTACACCATGTGAAATTTAGCACTTTTTATTGACAAAAGCTATTAAGCCGATCAATCATTAACTGCACCACGGGGTATGGTGCTTTATATTGAGGTTTTATATGTATCAGAGAAAATTAAAAAAATATGGAAAAAAGGCACAACGCTTTTTGACACCGATGAAAGCAATCGGGCGTCAACGACCCGAAAGTGAATTTGAGCTATCTTATATTCTGTATCTTGAATTCGATGAAAGCGTTGAGTCGTTTAAATGGCAGCCAACTAGTTTCGTTTATACCGTCAATGACGAACAAAGGCGATACACCCCGGAAGCAATCGTAAAGCGAGTAGACGGGACTATTGAGATTGTTGAAGTAAAGCCGAAGCGATTTGCTTCGGACCCAAGCTTTCTGAAAAAGTTTGGACTATTGAACGACTTTTTCTTAATGAATTATCACCGCCCTCTTACGCTGGTGACTGAAGATGATTTTTTTGACGAAGTTGAGCAGGAAAACTTCAGGGAACTTCATAAGTACAAGAGTTATGACTTCTCCAGATACGATTTGAAGAAAGCTCTAAAAATCTTAGCACCAGCTAAATCCGTGGGTGAACTCTATGAGCTATGCAGCCGACTGAATGTTACAAAAGCTTTCGGTCCCGCTTTAATCGCTACTAAAAAAGTAATCGTTGATTTTAAGCAACCGTTCTCATTTGATTTACCTGTGGAGGTGGTCCATGCGTAGATCAAATTCAAAACGTTTAAGTCAACAACGCTTGGAACTGCTTGAGAAAACAGGATTGCCCACGTGTTTTCTATCAAATTCGCTGAATTCAGGTTCATCATTACGTGTCTTTAACGCGCCTATGCGAACAGCTTTACTGAAAATTTGGAGTAAGCCCTTGTACGTTGCAGGTGCCTCAACGACAGAATGCATGGGGGTGCCTGCATGATTAATTATTTAAACATTCATCAAGTTGCGGGAAAGAAAATCACACACTTTGGTGAAGTTGCAAATATCAGTGCCGTAGATGAGCGAACAAAACAGGTCTTTATTGAATTTGAGAGTGGAACCATCACTAAGCTCCCTTTCGATCACTTTAAAGATTTGGTTCAAAATCAGGACATTTGTTTTGTTGCTAACGTCAAAACCCCTTATGACGGCACTGCGCTTACAGATGCTCAAAAGGCCGAAGTGACCAGGAGGGAAGCCTATTTCCATGCTTTGCTTTCACACAAGCACCCTACAACGGTGATTCAATATGTCATTGATGAGGTAAAAGCAGAAATTAACGACCCTATTGGTTACAAACCATCAACACTGCTAAAGCATTTTAAAAAGTACAGGGATGCTGGTTATAGCGCTATCCCCCAGGTTTTACGTTGTCGAAAGCGCATTAACCATCTTGATCCTGAAATTGACAGATTACTTGAGCAGGGAATTGAACTTCATTACAAGAATCGTTCTGCGCCTACCATGGCATACGCTTATGCAAAAACTAAAAATATTTTCGAAGACATGGGCTACGCCGGAAATATGCCGTGTTACAAGACATTTTGTAGGCGAATCAAACAACGAGGAGAACTTGAATTAATTGAAGCAAGAGAAGGTGTTACAGAAGCTAAAAAATATTTACGCACCAAATTGAAAAAGTACAGCGCAATGCCACCGCTTTCTCAGATTGAATGCGACATGGCGCACTTTAACGTTGGACTTATCCACCGCGAAGGACCACACAAATACTTTCTTGGTTCAGTATCAATGGCTCTGGTGTTTGACATCGGAACTCGAAGCCTTCTTGGCTACGCGATCAGTATCGGAAACAAAGGTGAGTCGTCGGAGCTTGCAGTATCAGCTCTTTATCATGCGTTTAGTGAAAAGCCCGACAAAAATTACATTCAACACGGTGTTGCGAAGTTTGTAAAAGCTGATGCTGGTGCCGGTTACCGTGCAGATCCAATGCAAATGTTTTTAGATGCCTTACACGTTCGTTTTGAGATTACGGAAGTTAATGCTCCCTGGAAGAAGCCATTTGTGGAAAGCTTTGTGGGCTATTTGCGTAAAACATTTTTTGCCGGAGTCGATGGTTATTTAGGTAAGTTTGACCCCAAAAGGAGTAGTGACAAAACTGTAAAAAAAGAAGCGCAACTTACGCTGGATCAATTCAGACAAAAATTCAGTAACTTTTTAGCTGAGTATCACGATACTCCGCAGGCCGCACTTGGTAATAGGAGTCCAAATCAAGCATGGCGTGCTGGCACCGCACTCTATCAACCGTGCGTGCTTGCAGATACAAACGGCATCGAGAAAATTAAAGGGATCCGTAAAAAGGTCAAATATAACCCTCAGTATGGCGTGACTTATCAGTATCAGAAATTTAATAGCACGCTACTACAACAGATGTATGCCGCGTATGACAAATTAGAAAAATCTAAATTGAATTCAAGTACAGAAATGTATGTAGACATCTTTGTATGCCCAACAGACGCTGGTTCCGTATCAGTCGCCTACCCTCAGGCGTTAACAGACTCGCCTGGCGAATTGAAGCTATTAGAAGTACCCAATATTAATCCTGACGCACGAGGAAAGTATTTCGTAGAGATGGATGTAATCGAAGGGCGTAAAGAAGCTGTGCACGATGGCGAACAAGTTCTGATCAATGAAGATGCTCGTTCACGATACGGTAAGACACCTTCTAACCACGATCTGATCGACGTTACTGCCGAAATTCCAGCTAATGCTTTTGAAAGTGACGCTCTTCTCGAAAGCGTATTAAACACACCACACAGAAAACCAAATCAATCACGCGTAATTAGTGATATCTCAGACGGCGAATCTGAGGATTTTCTAATGTTTGATGATGCTTCTGACGTCGACTACAACGTTACAACTTTATAACTGAAAAGGGAGAATTAAATGATTTTTACTAAAGATAAACGCAATTTGCTTATTAAGACATTTATGGCAAAACGTTTTCAATATACACCAGTGGAAAAAGCTCTTGATCACATTCTCAAAGCGCGAATGGTCTGTGGCGACAAGTCCAATGGAAAAGTCCTAACCATCACTGGGGAATCCGGGTGTGGAAAATCGACAGTTTTAGAAATGTTCGAGAAACATCACTCTAAACCTATCGAAGCAGGAAAAGGCCTCACAAACGTAGTGCGTCTAAATCTTGCTGCACGTACAACCCCTAAGCAATTCCTAACCACTTTATTGAATCGCTTTCAGATTAAAGTGCCAGAGCGAACCGGTACGGAAGAGCTTGAAAGCATGGTTGCAAATAACATCAAAAATCTAGGTATTGAATATTTGCTTGTGGATGAAGCCCAACACAGCCTTCCGAACAAACTTAACGGTAAAAACACTCAGAATTTTGCGGACACAGTGAAGAATATCGTTGATAAATCGGGCGTTCTTATCGTGCTTTGCGGCTTACCCAGGGTTAAGTCCATTGTTCAAAATAAATTTCATGCAAGACCAGGCAGAGACCAATTGGAAGAGGAGCAACTTCTGCGCCGTTCAGTTACCGGAATTGAACTTACACCAATTAAACCTGGGGACGCTGAGCATATGGGTTCCATCGTCCAGGGTTACACTCAAATTTTCGAAGAGTTAAAAAGTGAGTTTGGGGTACATATCCTAACACTAACAACCCCAGAAATGCAGAGCCGCCTTTGGGCAGCTGGTGAAGGCCACTTTGGCCGTATTGCGGAAATCCTTGTAGGCACGTTTATTTTCATGCCGGACACAGGTCACATTACGCTCTCGACACTCAAAGAATCTTATAACTTCCGTGCAAGCTGGGGAAACGGCCTTGAATTCAATCCATTTGATTGTGAGAAAAAAGAGCTAAAAAGTTTTTTGACTTCAATTGTTGCAGAGGGAATCAAGACAAGGGAGATTGCAGCATGAAATTGCCGATAGACGTAGAATTTCATAGTGAAATGCATCCTAACTTTTACATTACACAGTTAGCCTCGGCGCATAGCTATCCAAGCCCAGAGCATATGCTTAAAGCTTACAATCAGACATTGGATAACAAGCGTATAGGAAATTTAGAAGCGCATTGTGCAGCAATCTTTGAACTCACAGGCAAGCATGTAGCGTATACTGAGCCTGCCTACTTAAAATATGATAAAGATCGTTACTTTACTACCCTTGTGGATAACAGCGTAAAGGTTTGCCCTGACTGCTTATCAGAAAATACTGCGCCATTTTTACACCGCTATGTGACAATGAATGTTTGTGAGAAGCATGGTTGTGAACTTCAGTCAGCGTGTAATCATTGTGGTGAACCTTACTCTTGGCAAAGAATGATGTTGGACGGTTTATGTCCATTCTGCTTAGAGCCAGTCCTTTTTAACAAAATAGGAGTACCGGCCTATCAAGAAAAGCTGCTTCAGTTACCTGTGGAGAGTAAAGCTGCATTCGTACACGACCTTTGCCTTGCCGCAGGTTTTGTTCTTCGCCCTTTTGACATCGTGCCAACTAAAATCAAACCGGCGGCTATTCAAAACTGGGATCAACTATTTAAGGATGCGTTTGATTTATTGACATCTCCCAACGCTATCGAAAACTGGTTGGCAAACATAAAGGAAAAAACTACAGGTTTAAGTTCACTAGGACTGAGAGGTGTATATGCAGGTCCGCGTTACTTATCAAACGAAACGAAATTGGATTGGGAGTTTTTGACTTCTCGCGTTGAAGATCCCCGATTACACTATTTGGAGCCTAAATATAAAGAGTCTTTGTCAGTTATCGACTCAGGCTGCTTCGAGATTTTGCCCTATTGGCGCAGCAAAATTGCGACTCCTGATGCTAAAGAAAAAGCAGCAAACACAATTTGCTTACCTCAGACAGTAGCAGACATTTTAGGTTGTGAAACGTATGACGTTTTCACTCTTATACACGAGAGCTATCTAACGTCATTGAACAGATCGAGAGTTCAATCTGAGACGGAATTAGACATCTGTGAACTGGAACGAAAGCTTAAATGTGCAATATCTAACACATCTGAGTTTACCAACTCTATAAACGAAGGCTTAGACCTATCTCACTTGAAGTATTTCTTTGCGGATCCATCATTTATCATAAAGGGATTACTGGAAAACAATGATGATTTAGCGGTTTTACCTGGGCTAGGTCCGGTTTTGCATCGACTTGATATCGTGAAAACGTTTAAATTTATCAAACGACTGCTTAACCACATGTATAGCTTTGCTAATGAAAAGATCGAAAAATCCGAGGTGACAAGGCTGTTCGGCTATACCAAAAAGGACTTTCGGTTTTTGGCTGAAGAGAACATTCTGAAAGCCCTGGGGTGGCAGCGATCCGGAGACTATTTCCGCGTTGGCGAAATCTTCAAGGCTGAGAAGATGATTTTTAATCTTCGTCGTTATTGTAAACTTCGCAACCTCAGTTATGACAGCATGCATGAAAAACTGCTGGTCGCAGGCATTCTGCCGATTGAAGAAACTTCATTTTATGCATGCAAGTTTCAAGTCCTCAGTTATATAAAATCCGGTGAGTTTAACCAACCGAAAAAACTTTACACTCGACAGTACAAACCATCAGCAATCCACTTGTTTTTGAAACGCCCCTAAACGTCGTTCGCCTGGCGTGAAAGAAAAATAATCATAAACGCCACTCTCCTTTTACAAACTACATCTGAACAACCGTCGAAGAGAACTCTTGATATTGAGTTTTTTCTAAAATACCTGTATAAATAATCCTCAGGAAACTCATGTAAAACAATCTCATATAAGTTGTCCTGGACACTAAAGAGACTCCGTTACCGAGTCCATAAACAGTAGAAAAATCTCACTTTTGGTGTCCATGCCCAGTAAAAATAAGCTGTCCAATCTCACTTAAAAAGTCCTTTTCCAGTTGTCTGGTTTGTTGGATTTGCGTGGCGCGCTCACGAGCAACTCGAGTCTCAAATCGGTGCGGATGTTCTTTGTGCTGAGTAAGGGTTTGATCATAAAAGAGATGATTTAGGCATCGATTCATATGCTGTCACACCTGTGAGCAGCGCTTATCTGGTATAATCAAAAGACATTTAACCTGTTTGAGGTATATAACTAATGCTTAAGCGCAGTCTGCTATTTACAGGATTTTCGCCACAAAGCTCTCGATATGTGAGAAAAAAGCGCCAGTTGATAGCTATTGACCAGCGCTTTATGTAAAACCTTTATCTACCTACATGCTCATATTTATTATGCAGAAAAATGTATACTTCGATTAATACATATAGCTGGCACATAACCATCGCCGAAATAAATGAATTTGTCGAAAATAGAAATACATCTTGCCTAATAGCAATAAAAAAAGCTTCAGCCAGCGCGCCTAAAATTGGTATACACGCCAAAGTTCTTATGCTGTAAGTAATTGATTTTTTCATATTACACAACTTAAGTTATTACGTTACGGATGGGACCAGTCGTAGATTGCACCACCTAGCCAATGACCGAAATTGTTTAATCCGCGTATGCCACCACCAATCGCATACCCTACACCATAGCCAAAGCTTTCTACTGCACCAGCACCTGCAACATTCAGAATTTCATAAGTATTTAACTCTTTCATATTGTTCTCCAATAATATGTTTATGGATGCAATGCGTCATAGAGACCAGAACCTAATCCTCCTCCAAATGTCCACGCCGTTTCTAAGGCTGCTCCGTAAGCCCCAATACCAACAATTATTGCCCAGGGAGCAATCCCGCCATTAACATGCTGAATATCTGATATAGTCAGATCTTTCATAATTAGATTCCTTTTGATTGAAATGCTGTCATTAATTCCTTATGACAAAATAATCATAGTCACTTTTCCTAATAGATGAACTGTACTCTAGTCCAGAATATAGCTTTACTTTCAATTTATACTGACAATAAGTAGTACTTAGAACCCCACGAGTCATTTTCAAATGACAAATGGTGCGCTTTTACTTTATGCTGTATAAACATACACTATCTATAAAATTGCCTATTTATGAACCTATTACGCTATTACATGACCGAAATTGAGCAAGGTCTTGATGCTTTATGCTCTTTAGTGCATCAATCGGCGCAGCCGGCGATGTCAGTGATGTTCGCATTGCCACCAATCAGCAAGGAAGACGAGGCCAAAATTATTGAAGATGATTATGAGACGATACCGGTCACACCGCTATATGGTCAGGGGGCAATTGAATATGCTCTTGAGGCCTTTAAGGATATGTATGTGTTTGATAACAACATGTCGCGACGATTTGTGCAGAAATATCCAGGCCTCATCGCCCTATCCTGCTCCTGGCATGCAGTTACCGAGATTGTCGAAAAAATTAATCTGGCAAAGAACAACTTTCGTCAGGAAGTACAAAAGTACGAAGGGGCTGAAGAAAAATTTTATGAAGTGCATGACCGTTTTAATTATTTGATCACCACCATGGCGTACCGCCATATTTTTGCTTTCCGAGGGGATTATAAAGGCTTTTATTTTAATTGGTCTCGGCGCTGTCGTAGTGAAACCCGTTCTGCTGATGAATGGATCCTCAGGCTCGACAAAGCGCGTTATACCATCCCGGCCAATCATACACAGGCATCCTGGAATGCTCTGATTGACAGCGAACAACAGCAAATTGCCGCCTGCGGTGCGCAAAAACTGAGTATGCGACGGCCGAATAAACTTCGGCCGGAGTGTTCTGTTCGTGATGCTGACGGCGCGATGCAAGGGCGAAGTGCCAGCCTGCCTTTTTTAATTGCTGAACATACCAACAAACCAAATGTCACGATGCTTAAAGACTATTGTAAAAAGGCTGAGCCAGCCAGTTCGTCGAATTGGCAGTTGGTGGCGGCCCGGCCCCGCCTATATATGAAGCTGTAATGGTGCGATGCACAGATTCTTTGAATACTGGCGCGAAGCGCGAAAAACGGCAGCATAGCTGCCGTTATGTTTTATTACAAGGCATAAGGTATGGCGACGTAAAAGGTATAAGATTTGTGTTAGGGTGTTTGTTCGGCTTTTTCATTATTGAGTAAGGCAAGATACTGTCTTTGTTCAGAAATTTTCTGCTGTAATGTTTTTACATCGATATCTTCGCGGATCAGCATGCCCATGTATTCGAGTGTACTGTGGCCCAACCTGATCACCTCATTGAACTCATGAGCATTGTGTTGAAGTAGCTGGTTAATGCTATGTATCTGATCGGTACAGCAGTCTTTAAGCTCCTCATTTAATACTTTTAGTTCTTCCAGCAAGGCGCGCTTGGCCAGGGTGTTGTCGTAAATGGGCAAGGTTTCTACCGCTGCCTTTTTTTGTTTAAAAGCTAATGCTATATCGATAGCTTGTTCAAAAGCATCGAGGCTGGCCTTCGCTAATGGCACGTTAGATTGCTCTAACTGTTGTGCGACCTGTTCAAATTCTGGATGAGTAACATGGCTGATTCTCGCTTTTCGATACACAGTATCGGCTTGCCTAACCAGCTTTTGTAAGATAATAAGCTCATCAAGATAGGCGACGGGCTTGTCAAACACCGGTTGCTGTAACAAAGGCTGAGCTTTGTTAAATAGTACCTGAACCTGTTGGTCGGCCTGGTTGCGCCGTATGGCTGAGTCAGAAATTTCTGGTGCGGGTTGGCAGGCGCTCAATCCTGCACACAATATACCTACCCATAAAATGGGTTTAACATGATCCATCATATAAACCGACGTAACTTCCCTTCATTATTCTATTGTTGTCATAGTTTTCTTGTAAATACAAACATTCCCAATTGTATCGGATGGTATTCTGGTGGCCGATTAGTGCTGGAATAAAACGATAAAAGTGTATTACACTGCAATCAACAATTGCTCTGAGAGTTTTATGCTTTTTCGTTTTGCCCAATTCATATTTATCGCAATTTTACTGTGCCTATCGGCGCAGGCTTTTGCAATGGGTGACGAAAAACCCTGTGCTGCAATGTCAACCATAGCACAGCCAACTCACGAAACACCTTCGGTCCATGATATGGACTCTATCAGCCCCCTGCACCACGCTGCAGGCATCCACTCTCATGAAGAGACAGGCTGCTGCCAGGCCGAGTGTGTCTGTATTGATGGTTCATGTTTTGCGTCACCGGTCCTACCGGCAGCAGTACATAGCCTTAATACATCCGCCACAGGATCTCGCCAAGGGTACCCTGTAAAAGCAGACATCAGCCCTCTTCCCGCATTACCCTTTCGACCACCGATTTTTGCCTGATCACAGCACAATTGCGCCTGCCAAACGGTAGACGTCTCATTTTTTGTTCGAATAAGCAGCCTGCGCCCAGCTATGAGAGCGGCGCGCTGTGAATGATCAGGATTATTATCATGAAATTATCTCTATTTTTGGCCGCGTTGCTGGCCGCAGCTTTGTTTACTCCACAGGCGGTTGGCCAGAGTCAGCCCGATGAAGCTCTGACGGTGTTCAAATCGCCCACCTGTGGTTGTTGCAGCAAGTGGCTAGGCCATTTGGAAGCTGCCGGTTTCACTTCAACCGCCCGTGATGTGACCAACATGAGTAACATCAAGCAGCAATACGGCATCCCGGCGGCGCAACAGTCCTGCCACACGGCGGTGTCCCCCCAGGGGTATGTGTTTGAAGGCCATGTACCGGCCAAGTTTATCCGTCAGTTTTTAAGTGAAAAGCCACTTAATGCTATTGGTCTTGCCGTACCGGCGATGCCAGTAGGCACACCAGGCATGGAAATGGGCAATCGCTTTCAGCCTTACCAGGTGTTGTTATTGTTGGACGATGGCAGCACGCAGATTTATGCCGAAGTCTCTGAAGCAGCCGAGCAGTATTGATGGTTGGGCGCTTATTTTCCGTACTGCTAATAATCGCGCTGCTAAGCCCCGCTAGCTGGGCGGTATCGTTAGAACAAGCGATGCAACAGGCGGTGTCCCAGGATTTGCGGCTGGATGCCAGCATCGCGTCCGAGCAGTCATTGCGTGAGCGTGCTAAAGCGGCCGCTGTGTGGCAGGACCCCACCATTCAGGCCGGAATTATGAATGCACCAGTTGGCGACTGGTCGCTGAACAGCCAGGATATGACACAAATCCAGGTGGGCATTAGCCAGGCATTACCACGGGGTGAGTCGCTGAGCATTGCCAAACGCCAATTAACGGCCCAGGCCCAGGCCGCCCCCTGGCAACGCGAGCAGCGTATCGCCAGTGTTAAACGTCAGGTTGCCAAAATTTGGCTGGATGCCTATCTGGCGCAGCGTACACTAGCGATTACCAGCCAAAGCGAAGAGTGGTTCAGCCAGTTGCAAGAGGTGGCCGAAGCCAGCTATGCCACCGCTGTAGGCCAAACCCGGCAGCAGGATATCGTGCAGGCGGAATTGGCGCTGTTGCAATTACAGGATCGTCAGCTTGCCGCGCAGCAACGCTATGCCAGCAACCAGGCTGCATTACTGGAATGGTTACAGCCCGTGGGTGGTGTTGTTGATATTGATGGTCAGCAAGCGCTACCTGAACTGCCGATTGATCACCCGCAGTTACTGACTGCGACTCCGGCAGAGCTGCTTTTGCATGTTAGTCAACATCCTGCTGTGCAGGTGTTTGATAAGCAATGGCAGGCACAGCAGCAAGGTGTGCAACTGGCCAAAGAGCAGCGCAAGCCACAATGGACAGTATCTGCGGCGTATGGTGTGCGTCAGGAAAATTCATTGGGCCATAGCCGGCCGGATTTATTCTCTATCGGAGTCGGTGTCCAGGTGCCTTTGTTTGCTGAGCACAAACAGCAACGCCAGGTTAGTGCTGCCATTCATGAAGCTTCTGCGATTAAAACCGAACAACAGTTAGCGGTTCGGACGCTGGTTGCCCAGGCCCAACAAGCCCGACAGCAATATCATCATTTAGCGAAGCGCCAAGAGCTATACCAGCAAAAAATTCTGCCGCAAAGCCTGGCCCAGGCAGACACCGCACTGAGTGCATATACCCATGATGATGGAAATTTTGCCCAGGTGATCCGGGCCCGGATCAGCCACCTGCAAAATATATTAGCGGCATTGGAAATTGATATTGCCGTACTAAATGCCGTGGCAGATTTTAATTATCTGACCAGCGCGCCTCGCAAGGTTCAAGGAATACCTCATGAATAAATCCGTTTTGGCCGGCGTAGCCGTAGGTCTGGCCGTCGGCGTGCTACTTACCTGGTGGTTGCTGCCGCATGCACCAGCCACCACCAACAAGCCAGCAGAACAACAACCCTTGTACTGGGTCGCGCCCATGGATGACAGTTACCGGCGCGACAAACCCGGCAAATCGCCCATGGGCATGGACTTGGTGCCTGTGTATGCCGAACAATCAAAGCCAGAGCCTGGCGTGGTCAAGGTCAGCCCGGCCATGCAGCAAACTATGGGGGTCACCACCCACACTGTTACCCATGATGCTCTTTCTCAGCACGTCAAGGCCCTGGGCATTGCTCAGTTTAATCAACAGCAGGTGGCTCATATTCATTCACGCGTAAGCGGCTGGGTAGAAACCCTGCATGTTGCTGCGACTGGCGATCCGGTGCAACAAGGCCAGCCATTGTATACCTTGTATTCACCAGAGCTGGTGAATGCCCAGGAAGAATATGTGTTTGCGCTACGCCAACAAAAACCGGCTTTGATTAACGCGGCCAGACAGCGTCTGCAAGCTCTGGGCATGGCCGCTGACGCCATCAAAAACTTGACCCAGAACCGTGAAATTTTGCAAACCACCACCTACTATGCGCCCAAAACCGGCGTGATCAATCAGCTGAACATCCAACCGGGCTTTTATATAAAGCCCGATCTGACGCTGATGAGCATCGGCCAGTTGGCGGATATCTGGGTGATACTGGATATCAGTGGGCCCCAGCGCGCGCAAATTGCCGCGGGCCAGCCCGTAGAGCTGACCTTTGACAGTCTGCCCGGGCGCCAGTTTAACGCTCATATTGACTATGTGTATCCCAGTGTCGACCCGGTTACCCGCACGTTGCAGGCGCGGGTAACCCTGCCCAATGCGCAACAAGCTATACGCCCTGAAATGCTGGCGAGCGCGAGCGTGAATATCGGCTCAGGTGAGCATCATCTGTTAATTCCCCGCCATGCTCTTATTCGCACCAGCCACCAGCAAAAAGTAGTGCTGGCGTTAGGTAACGGGCGATTTAAATCTGTACCGGTACAGACCGGGTTGATGAGTAATGACATGGTGGCAGTGACCCAGGGGCTGTCCCACGGTGATATGGTGGTGACCTCAGCGCAGTTTTTATTAGATTCTGAGTCCAGCAAAACCGCTGAGTTTGACCAGCGTATGGCGCCAGAGCCTGCTGCAGGGGTTAAGATGAACCATGACATGGAGCACAACATGGACCATGACATGGAACACAAGATGGACCATAACATGGAACAAAAAATGGACCATGAAGCAGAACATAAGATGAGCAACAGGATGCCGGCAATGCATGACCATGCTGAGCATGGGCCTGCCGATCCACCAGCGTCTAACAAGCAATCAAAAGAGCACCAGCATCATGATTAATGCGGTCATCCAATGGTCTGTGCATAATCGGGTATTGGTCTTGTTGTGCAGCATCTTGCTGGCGCTGGGTGGCTGGTTTGCAGTAAAAAGCACTCCGGTAGACGCGCTGCCGGATTTATCGGATGTGCAAGTGATTGTTAAAACCCGCTATCCGGGGCAGTCACCACAGGTGGTGCAGGATCAGGTTACCTACCCGCTGACCAGCGCATTGCTGTCAGTGCCCAAAGCTAAAACTGTGCGCGGGTTTTCGTTTTTTGGCGACTCCTACGTGTATGTCATTTTTGAAGATGACACCGACCTGTACTGGGCGCGTAGCCGGGTGCTGGAATATCTTAACCAAGCCACGGCCAACCTGCCTGCCCAGGCCCGGCCTACCCTAGGCCCCGATGCCACCGGTGTGGGCTGGGTGTATATGTATGCGCTCACCGATACCAGCGGCCAGCATGACCTGAGCGATCTGCGCGCTTTACAGGACTGGTTTTTAAAATATGAGCTACAAAGCGTTGCTGGCGTAGCCGAAGTGGCCACCGTGGGCGGCATGGTGCGCCAATATCAGGTCGAAGCTGATCCCATGAAACTACGGGCCTATGGGCTCACCATGGCCCAGTTACAACTGGCAATTCAGCGAGGCAATCAGGAAACCGGTGCTTCAGTAATTGAGATGGCCGAAGCCGAGTATATGGTGACAGCCACCGGCTATATCGACAGTGTTGAAGCGATTAAACACATCCCGGTTGGTGTGCTGGATGCCGGTACGCCGGTCACAATTCAGGATGTGGCGTCGGTGCAGCTAGGGCCGCAAATGCGTCGGGGCCTGGCCGAGCTGAACGGTAATGGCGAAACCGTGGGCGGCATCATTGTCATGCGCTATGGCGAAAATGCCCGCCAAACCATCGAGCGGGTGAAACAGCGCATCGCCGAGTTATCACCCTCATTACCAGAAGGTGTGGCTATCACTCCGGTGTATGATCGTTCGGCACTGATAGATCGGGCGGTGGACACCCTGTGGTGGACGCTGGCTAAAGAACTGCTTGTGGTAGCCGTGATTTGCGCAGCATTTTTGTTTCATCTGCGCTCTTCCCTTGTGGCGGTTATCAGCCTGCCCTTAGGAATATTAGCCGCTTTTATCATCATGCGCGTGCAAGGCCTCAATGCCAACATCATGTCGTTAGGCGGTATCGCCATAGCGATTGGTGCGATGACCGATGGTGCCATTGTGATGATAGAAAATATGCACCGGCATATGCAGATGACACCGTTAACCCGGCACAACCGTTGGAAGCTGGTAAGCCGCGCCGCTATCGAAGTGGGCCCGGCGATCTTTTTCAGCCTGTTAATCATTACCGTGTCGTTTTTACCGGTGTTTATGCTTGAAGCCCAAGAAGGCCGCTTATTTGCCCCACTGGCTTTCACCAAAACCTACGCCATGGCTGCCGCAGCCGGTCTGTCGGTTACCCTGGTGCCTGTTTTGATGGGCTATTTTATCCGTGGCAAGATCCGTGATGCCGGGCATAATCCACTCAACCGCGCTATTCAGCGTGCCTATCAGCCGCTGCTTAAGCTCGCGCTCTCCTATCCCAAGTGGATATTAACGGTAGCATTTCTGTTAATCGTGTCGGTGGCTTATCCCTGGACGAAAATTGGCAGTGAGTTTATGCCGCCGCTGGACGAGGGCGACTTGATGTACATGCCCACCACGTATCCGGGGATCTCCATCGGTAAAGCCCGCCAAATCCTGCAGCAGACCGACCGGCTGATCGCCACGGTGCCCGAGGTGGCCAATGTATTTGGCAAGGTAGGCCGAGCCGAAACCGCCACCGATCCGGCTCCGCTGACCATGATTGAAACTTTTATTCAGCTAAAACCCCGCGAGCAGTGGCGCGATGGCATGACCACCGACAAGTTAATCGCAGAGTTTAATCAGCTAGTAAAGATGCCCGGCGTCACCAATGCCTGGGTAATGCCGATAAAAACCCGTATCGATATGCTGGCCACCGGTATCAAAACGCCGGTGGGAATTAAAATTGCCGGGCCAGAGCTGGCGCAAATTGAAGCTATTGGCCGGCAGATTGAGCGTGTACTGACTCCTTTACCCGGTACGGCATCGGTGTATGCCGAACGGGTCGATGGTGGCCGCTATATCAATCTGGACATCCGACGCGACGATGCTGCCCGCCATGGGCTGAATATTGCCGATGTCCATGCGGTCATTGCCAGTGCGGTGGGAGGCGCCGAAGTGACCCAGTCAGTGGAAGGGCTCGAGCGCTACCCGGTGAATCTGCGCTATCCACAGTCTTATCGAAATTCACCTGAGCAACTTGCCCGCCTACCGCTAGTCACCCCGTCGGGCGCCCACATTGTGTTGGGTGATGTCGCCGATATTAGCCTTACCGACGGCCCACCGGGGATTAAGAGTGAAAATGGCCGGATCAATGGCTGGGTGTTTGTGGATATTGCCGATATGGATCTTGGCCAGTATGTGCAACAGGCCCAGGCTACCCTGGCCAGCAAACTTAGCTTGCCACCTGGCTATGCCCTGCGCTGGGCGGGCCAGTTTGAGTATCTGGAGCGAGCGCAGGCAAAGCTAAAGGTGGTGGTTCCCATTACACTGGCCGTAATTGTCATTCTACTGTTTTTAAGCTTTCGGGCGTTTACCGAAGTGGCGCTGATTTTACTGACTCTGCCGGTGGCCCTGACCGGCGGCATGTGGCTGATGTATGCGCTGGGTTATAATATGTCGGTGGCTGCCGGGGTCGGCTTTATTGCGCTGGCGGGTGTCGCGGTGGAAACCGGGGTATTGATGCTGGTGTACCTGAACCAGGCGTACCAGCCACTGGTATCGTCTGCAAAGGTTGAGCAGGCAACCTTGCACACGGCATTACTGGAAGGCGCCAGCAAGCGTATCCGCCCGGTATTGATGACCGCCGCCACCATCATTTTTGCGTTGATCCCGGTTATGCTTAGCGAGGGTACCGGTGCAGAAGTGATGAGCCGCATCGCGGCGCCCATGGTCGGAGGTATGGTTACCGCACTGATACTCACCTTACTGGTGTTACCGGCGTTGTATCTGTTGGTCCGTCGCGTGCAGCTGCGTCGAGCCACCAACTAGCCCGCAAGCTTAAGGGGGCGATTGCCCCCTTGATGTTTGCTACGGCAATTGCACCCGATACACTTCAAAGCTCATATCACTGACATCCTGACCAGCATGCTGGATTTTGCTGTTGGTGTAATACAGATAGTCATCATGGATACTGAACGTATCGGCCCAGCTGACTGCATCGCCTTTCACCAGGGTTCGCAAATCCATGCTGGGCGTCAGATACTGCACCTCATTGTGTTCCAGGTCAGCCAGATACAGATTACCGCGCTCATCTAAAATCATGCCGTCGGGTGCGCCGGTGGTGGCGACCTTGCGTACTGCTTTGCCGACATTTTTGTCTTTACCGATGGCGTGGGTGTCCACCGCGTACAGGGTATAGCCTGACAACGCGTGAAAATATAAGGTGTGGTTGCGGGTATCCAGCGCGATACCATCGGCATGCACCGTCATGTTGACTGGCGTGCCAGCCACTTCAAACGAGGCAAACTCAGCCGAGGCACTGGCAAGGCCATCCAGGATGCGATAGCTTTCGTTACTGGTTAAATCATACACCACCAGCCCGGGATGATTAGAATCGGTCAGGTATATGCGCTGTGTAGCGCTATCCACACGCAAATCATTAATATAAGAATCATCATGATACGCCTCGCGGTTCAGTTTCAGGGTATCGGTGATTTTGTTCGTGGCCAGGTCCACCACAAATAATCGCGGTGCATCTACCACCGTTTGCAGCTTGGGGTTACGCGTATCCAGTACATACAGCTTGCCTTCATGAGCCACCACCGACTGCACGGCTAAAAAACAATCCTCTCGCGCCTCGCTGTCGGCTACACAGCGGTTTGACGCTTCATCCGGATACGGCGTCAGTGTGTCGGCCTGCGGGTCAATTTGTGCCACCGCAAAAGGTACGCCATCACGCCAGTTGGGCGCGTTAACAAAAATACGCCCATCTTTGGCCACGGTTACCCCGGTGATCTGAGTGCCCTGTACCGCTTTGACCAGTTCGGCCTGGGCACTTTCACTTACGCCGCTCTGGGCAGTATGCGTGTCGGCCAGAGTCTGTGCAGGTACGAATGTACTGATGGCCAGTGTCATCGCGGTGTTTGTTAGGTTTGTTTTCATTAAGCACCTCTTAATCGTGTTAGTCGGTGGCCGGCGGCAATATCTTATGGCGATTGCCGGCACAGCGCTTTGAACAGTACTTGACCTGCTCCCAGTCTTTGGCCCATTTTTTACGCCAGCGAAATGGCCGCTGGCACACCGGGCAGATTTTTTCTGGTAAGTCAGACTTCTTCATCGTTAGATATTTTGCGTAAAAACTCGGCGCCATCGTCACGCATGGCCTGCAGCTTTTCATCTTTCATACGGGCATGGCTGTTATACACCAGCCCCATGCGCGGGTTGTCCTGCAGTTTGTCTTTGTGCGCATCTAAAAAGCGCCAGTACAGATAATTAAACGGGCAGGCTTTCTCGCCAGTTTTTTTCGATACACTGTACCCGCAATGTTTGCAGTAATCCGACATCTTATTGATATAACTGCCACTGGCAGCGTAGGGTTTGCTGGCCAGGTTACCGCCATCGGCAAACAGGATCATGGCTGACACATTGGGCAGCTCTACCCACTCATAGGCATCGGCATACACCAGCAGATACCATTGCTGTACCTGTTGCGGATCCAATTCGGTGAGCAGCGCAAAATTACCAATGACCATTAAGCGTTGGATATGATGGGCATAGGCATTGTTTTTGGTGTCGGTAATGCACTGGCGCATGCAGTTCATGTTGGTGTAGCCGTCCCAGAAAAAGGCCGGCAGGTCACGTTTGGCATTAAAAAAGTTGTCCGACTGCAACTGCGGCATAAAATGCCAGTAAAAACCGCGCACAAATTCACGCCACCCCAAAATTTGGCGGATAAAGCCCTCGACAGAATTCAGCGGTGCTTCACCGGCATGCCAGGCAGTCAGCGCCTGGTCGATTACTTCATGCGCAGTGAGCAAGCCACAGTTGAGGTAAAAGGATAAATGCGAATGAAACAGCCAGGGCTTGTTATGGCGCATGGCATCCTGATAGCGGCCAAAATCCGGCAAACGCTGCTCAATAAAAGTATTGAGCACTTCCAAAGCCTGCTCCCGGGTGACCGCATAATGAAAACTGTTCAAGTCGCCAAAGTGGTCGGCAAAGCGTTCACGTACCAGGTCGATCACTTCCTGGGTGATGTCATCCGGCTCAAATCGGCTGGGCTCCGGCACGGTTTTATCTGCTGGCAGGGCTTCACGGTTTTTTTCGTCATAGTTCCACTGGCCCCCTGCGGGCTTTCCCTCTTCCATCAGGATGCCGGTTTTTTTGCGCATTTCGCGGTAAAAAAATTCCATCCGCAGAGTTTTGCGCCCTTCGGCCCATTTAGAAAACGCCTTCGGGGTTGAATAAAAGCGGGTGTCGTCGAGGATAGAAACCGGCACTCCTAACTGGTTTTCCCACTGATACAAGCTGTTTAACAGCCGGTATTCGCCGGGTGCGGTGACCACAACTGACTCAAGACCGGTTTCGTCTAACGCCAGGCGCGTTTCATTTAACAAGCTACCCTGATTATTGTCGGCATCTATCTTACGGTAGCGTACTGTTACGCCCTGCTCTTCCAGCTGTTTGGCAAAATGGCGCATGGCAGAGAACACCAGCACCAGCTTTTGCTTGTGATGTTTAACATAGGTGGCTTCTTCATTCACCTCAGCCATCAGCACGGTATCCGTATCTTTATCCATGTCTGCTAAAATGGGCAAGTCACCGGTAAGCTGGTCGCCTAAGATCAGGCGTAAGGTGCCACTCATGTCAGCTTCCTTTTATCTCGTCAAAAGCATCCAGGGCGCGCTGGCGGCTGGCTTTCAAATCCACCAGGGGCTCAGGATAGTTTTTCCCCAGTTCTACACCCGCTTTTTTCAAAGCATCAGCTGGTGCTTCCCAGGGTTTGTGAATATATTTTTTGGGCATATCTTTCAGCTCAGGGCAGTACTGCGCCACATATTCGCCTTCTTTATCAAAGCGCTCTCCCTGGGTGACCGGGTTGAAGATGCGAAAATACGGTGACGCATCGGCTCCCGAGCCTGCCACCCACTGCCAGCCGGCGGTATTGCTGGCCAAATCCGCATCCACCAGACAGTCCCAAAACCATTCCTCCCCCTGATGCCAGTGCATGAGTAAATTTTTAACCAAAAACGAACCCACAATCATCCGCACCCGGTTATGCAGCCACCCGGTTTGCCATAACTGGCGCATACCGGCATCTACAATAGGGATCCCAGTCTGGCCGCGTTGCCAGGCCAGCAGATCATTTTTGCTGTAGCGCCAATTAAAGTTATTGAATTTTTCTTTGAAGTTATCTTCAACAATATGCGGAAAGTGATACAGCAAATAATAGCTGAATTCGCGCCAGCCCAGTTCGCTTAAGAAGGTATCAATGTCTTTGTTTTCCCCGTCACCAAATTTATCTTTGATGGCATACCACACCTGATTGGGTGAAATCTCGCCCCAGTGCAGATGCGGGGATAACCGCGAGGTGCCTTCTACGGCAGGTAAGTCACGCTCTTCATCGTAGTGCTGGGCAGCATCCTGAATAAAAGTACTGAGGCGGTCGGCGGCGCCTTCTTCCCCGGGCTTCCAGGTTTTTTCAATTGTGTCGTACCAGTGAATGTCTGGTATCAATGCAAGGCTGTCCAGCCCATCACCGCGCTGCACCACATCGGCATAGGTAATGCGGGCCGGCGGCGCCATAGGATACCGTGGCTCACTGGCTTGCAGACAGCCTTTTTTATAGTAGGGGGTAAACACTTTGTACGGCGTACCGCTTTTGGTCTCAATACTGGTGGGCTCCCATAAGAGGCTGCCATTGAAGCTTTTCACTGCGTGGCCAGCATCTTTTAAGTCCTGTTTGAGCTGCTTATCCCGTTTGATTGCCCAGGGCTCGTAGGTGCGATTCCAGAAAATATGCGAAATGCCAAAATCTTCCATCAACTGAGGAACGATCTTGCTGGCATCCCCTTTGAAAATTTGCAGGTGGCCATTGAGCCGTTCATCAAGGCTTTTTAATGACTGGTGCAGCCACCATTGAGACGCCCCGCCTGGTAATCGGCCCCCGGGCGCAGCGGTATCGTATATATAGACAGGGATGATTTTGCCTGCGTCACAGGCGGCGTTTAAGGCAGGGTTATCTTTTACACGCAGGTCCTTTTTAAACCACATCAGGCTGACTGGTACTGTCACAGGGTCCCCTTAGTTATTGGTCTTTGCTTTGCACATATACGTAAATACGCATCAAATGATCTGCAGTGGAAAGCAGTAATGGCTGAAAACAAAAGAACTGGATTGTACTGGTTTACGCGCGACTTGCGATTGGATGACATGCCGTCGCTGGTTAAATTAAATTCAGTTGTGGACAAGCTGATTCTGGTGTATTTCAAACAGCCGAGCTGGTTTACCGCTAACCAGTTTGGCTTAAAAGCCATGGGCGCGCATCGCTGGGCATTCACCGCACAGGGCCTGGCCGACTTAAACCAACAAGTCGGCGACTGGGGCCAGCATATTCATCTGATCGACGCCGAGCCGGAGGAGGCACTGCCCGCCTGGTGTGAAGATCACAACATTACTGATATCGGTGTATCGCAAGTGCCCGGTGTGTATGAATCCAGGCAACGGGCCCAGTTACAACAACAACTGGCGCATATCACCTGGCATACCCAAACCAGTGATACCCTGTTTACTCGCCAAAGCCTGCCGCACCAGCTTGAAGAGATGAAAAACACCTTCACACCCTGGCGAAAAAAGATTGAAGGAGCGGTCAGCCCCGAGCAACCCATAGCAGCGCCACGGACGCTCAAACCGCCCCCCATGGATTTGCCGATTGTGGCTCACGAAGCCATTGACCGTAACAACTTACAAGGCTGGCACGGCGGCGAGCGCTATGGTCTGGCGCAGTTAGACTATTATTTCGAACAAACTGATTTTGTGGCGCGCTACAAAGAAACCCGTAATGGCATGGTGGGTTGGGATTTTTCCAGTAAATTTTCAGCCTGGCTGGCCAGCGGTATGCTGTCTGTGCGTCGTGTGGCGCAACGACTGGCGGACTATGAACAACATGTAACGCAAAATGAATCCACCTACTGGTTATACTTTGAGTTATTGTGGCGCGAGTTTTTTCGCTGGCAGCTGAAAAAACATCAGGCCTTATTTTTTGCCGCCGGAGGCTTTAAGCAGCATCAACCGAACATGGCCTACGATGCCACCACCTTTAAGCGCTGGTGCCAGGGCGATACCGGCTGTGACATTGTGGATGCCGCCATGCGCGAGATGAATCATACCGGCTTTATGTCAAACCGTGCGCGGCAATTATGTGCCAGTTATCTGGTGCATGAGTTAGCTCAGCATTGGCGTTATGGCGCTGCCTATTTCGAGCAAATGCTGGTTGACTTTGATGTGGCCAGCAACTGGGGAAACTGGCTTTATCTTGCTGGCGGAGGATCTGATCCACGAGGGCAACGCAAATTTGACATGCAGCAACAAACCGAGCGATATGATCCAGAGCGAAAGTTTATTCACACATGGTTGTCCTGACGGGCTCAATGTTGTCTGGCTAAAGCGCGATTTACGCCTGCGTGATCACAGCGCGTTGTATCATGCTGCCCAGCAGCCCGGGCATCTTCTGCTGGTGTATGTGTTTGAACCCGAACTGCTGGCCGATCCTCATTACAGTGCACGGCACTGGCGGTTTGTCTGGCACAGCCTGGATGATCTTAACGGCCAGCTTAAGCCTTTCAATAGTCAGGTGCTAGTGACCCACGGCCAATTTACCGATTTGCTTGCTTCACTGAAAACCCACTTTACGATTAATGGCCTATACTCCCACGAAGAAACCGGCCTGGCCAATACCTTTGCCCGGGATAAGCACATGGCCCGATGGTGCAATGATAACGCCCTGGCCTGGCATCAGTTTGCCCAATCGGCGGTGACCCGCCCACTGGCCAACCGCAAGTATTGGCGCAAAGACTGGCAGGCCTATTATCAGGCGCCCTGTGTAGATGTAGACCTGGCCAGTGTGCGCTGGGCCCAGATTACCTGGCCGCAGCACATGATGCAGCCTGACGATCCGGAACATTTAGCCATGCAGCGTGGTGGAGAGCGGCGCGCCTGGGCGGTACTGAAAGATTTTTTTCACCAGCGCGGGCGCAGTTATCATCAGCATATTTCGTCGCCTGAACTGGCCCGGCGCAGCTGTAGCCGGCTCAGCCCCTATCTGGCCTATGGCAATATGTCAGTACGTTAGGTGGTGCAATACTGTGACTTTCAGGCAGCGCAACAACCCGGCTGGCAGCGCCCTTTGCGGGCGTTGTCTTCACGGCTGCAATGGCATGATCATTTTGTGCAAAAGTTTGAAAGTGAAAGTGCCATGGAGTTTCGGCCGGTGAATCATGCTTACACAGCCTTTCCTTATGCCGACGGGCCGTTGGATTACTGGCGATTCTGGCACTGGCGTGAAGGCCAGACCGGGCTGCCGCTGGTGGATGCCTGTATGCGTGCGTTGCGCGCCACCGGCTATTTGAATTTTCGTATGCGCGCCATGGTCACCAGTGTGGCCTGCCACTGGCTGAATATTCACTGGCAGCGGCCGGCAGAATATCTGGCCAGCCAGTTTTTAGATTTTGAACCAGGGATCCATTATCCGCAGATCCAGATGCAGGTTGGGGTGACCGGCACCAATACCCTGCGCTTGTATAACCCGATAAAACAATCTAAAGAACTTGATCCGGATGGCCGGTTTATCCGTCGTTGGGTGCCGGAACTGGCTGATCTTCCAACACGGTACATCCATACACCCTGGGCCATCGCCCCCATGCTGGTGGCCTTAGAAGACCTCAAAGTGCCAGCGCGCTATCAGCAACCAATCATTGATATTGAACGCCGGGCATCGCTGGTTCGTGACCGGCTGTGGCAGTTTCGCCAGCAATCTGATGTGCAGACAGAGGCAAAACGCATCGTGGCTAAACACAGCATGCCAGTCCGCCAGCCCTAGCCCATTGGAATGGCGTTATTAGCGGTCATGATCTTTGAGCCATTCATTTAACAGCTTTATCTGGCCGCATTTGTACGCGGCGTACATGACGCGCAATGAATTTGTCAGCATTTCGCTGTCGCTCCAGCCGGTTTTTTGATGCATCTCATCAAAACAGCGCATGGCTTCGGGCGACACATACCCACGGACCATCTTGCGGCCTGCAGCTTTTTGCTTTTCACGAAACCGGCGTTGTTTATCGGCGTTTGCCTGTGCGTGGTTCTTTTTTTCTGCCATAGGGCCACGTTAATCAAAAGCAAGGGTGACTGTCTATATTACAGACAATTAGCAACAGGCCCAGTGCTTTTTACTGCAAGTAGATGGAATACACTAAAAACGGTATATCAGTCACTTAGCAGTACTGATTTACAAAATTATGATAATTTGCTTAAAAATTAGCAAATATCGACTGTTCGGAGTTGTTTAGCGTACAAGTGTTCGCTAAATTATGCGCAAGCTTTTTAACCTGTAAGAGAGATTATGTCGCAACAACAACGGAGTTTTTCTCGCGAAGACCTTTTGGCCTGCAGTCGTGGTGAAATGTTTGGCCCGGGCAACAGCCAGTTGCCGGCCCCTAATATGCTTATGATGGATCGCATTGTTTCGATCTCCGATGAGGGCGGCACCTTTGGTAAAGGTGAGATTGTCGCAGAGCTGGATATCAATCCGGACTTATGGTTTTTTCAATGCCACTTTCCGGGTGACCCGGTAATGCCAGGATGTTTAGGCCTGGATGCCATGTGGCAGCTGGTGGGCTTTTTCCTGGGCTGGAGCGGCGGTCCGGGTAAAGGGCGCGCACTGGGTGTGGGCGAAGTTAAATTTACCGGCCAAATCCTGCCAACAGCCAAAAAGGTCACCTACCGGATCAACTTAAAGCGTGTGATCAAGCGCAAGCTGTTTATGGGCATGGCTGATGGTACAGTAGAAGTGGATGGCCGCGAAATCTATTCAGCCAAAGATTTGAAAGTCGGCCTGTTCCAGGACACTTCTAACTTCTGATCCGCTACACGTCATTGAGTTATAAAAAAGCCCCGCATCACGCGGGGCTTACTGTTTGTTCAACGTCAAAGAGAGTGTTTAACGTACGGAAAGGCCAACCTGACGGTCGCCGACCGCTTCACGCCATCCTCCTAACCAATGTGACCGTGTATCAAAAGATTGAAATGGGCAATTTTCCTTTGACCGACCGCTGATTCCAGCTTGATATCCCTTTGCGTGGGCGCGAGTCAATTTGTCTCTTTTTTGTCGTTTCATTGATAAGCCTCTTTTGTCAGTTAATGCACAACATCAGCACAATCACTCCTAAGCTTATGGGTCGACGAGTGTGTGTATTGATGCGGTACAGTACTGTGATAGCGACTCTGCCTGCCCGGTTCAAGTTAATTTAACCGTTTAACCTGTTGACAATATTTAAGCGCATGAAAAAAGGTGGGTTTTATTGTTACATTTTTTTTGCATTAAAAAGACATTTTTAAGACAAAAAAAGTTTAACCGAAGACTCAATCTGGGATGTTGCTATCTAATCGGCCGATAAATAAAAAAAGCCCGGCACATCGGCCGGGCTCTTTTTGGTTAATCACTTTGCTTATTTGCTTAGCGACGACGCAACAATCGGCGCCAGCCAGCCACCAATAACAAGCCGGCTAATGCGCCAAGGCCGGTGCTGGCCCCGCTGCGTTCAAATTTTTCTTCTTCAATGTTGCCTACATCATCGGCTTCGCAGGTTTCAATTTCCCCATTAGGATTCGGGGTCAGTTTCACCGCCACGATACGATCTTCCAACTCTTGTTCGCCCTGCGCATCCAGGTCCAGTTCGCCGTCTATGAATTGCTTCGGACGGCGCACCAGCGCATTGGCGATGATTTCGTTGTTGTCGTTGATATCAATAGCATCAAGCAACAGATACTCGCTGTCGCAGCTGGTCAACAGGTTCAGATCGGTCACGCTTTCATCACCCACCTGATACATTATGGCGTGGGTTCTTGGTTGGCGGGCATCTGCCTGGCGTTCGAATTGCGAGTTACCCACCACAATATTGTTGTTGTTGATGGCGGTAGGCCGCACCTGCGCATTATCAAAAAAGCTCTGCGGGTAGAAGGTTTCGCCGGTATCCGGGTTGTGCACAAACAAAAAGTCACGGGCTGAATTATTGGGTTCGCGGGTGACCTGACCAGCAATCCAATTTTCATCATTAATCGAGATAGCCCGGCTTTGGATATTTTCGTCCCGCGGCAGTAATTCAGTGGTTTCACCATTGGCCAGTAAAACCGCTACCTCTTCGCGTTCACTACTTCGACGCGAATTGCCTAAACGCGTTAGGCTCACAATCTCACCAGTTTGAGAATAGCCGACTGCGACACCGACATTATTAATATCCAGCGCCTGCCCGGAAAATTGGATATTTAGCTGATCACCTTCCGGGGTAAACACCAAAGGATATACCTGGGTGTCCACCAGGGTACCAGCAGCATCCAGTTGCCAAATTACCGGGCGGATTTGTGCACCGTCTCTTAACGGTTGGCGGATCCTGGCCAGATTTCCATTTCTATCTAATTCACGCAGGTAGGTGACATTTTGCAAACATTGCGCTTCGGTGACCGTATTTCGGCTTTCTTCGTCGGCACAATTGGCAATGGCTTCTAAACTGGCTTCAGAGAATGCGGTGGTGCCATAACCGGCAACCTGAAAATTATTGTTTACTGCAAAGGCTTCAGCGTAGCCATTTAAGGTGTCATCTGGCGATGGCAAGCGAATAGCGGTGCCGTTGACTTCGGCAAAGGCCTGCTCGTAACCGGCTGTGCCCAAAAAGTACGCTTCTTCACCATCTTCAGTAGTAAAATCTGTGCGTACAAATGGCAACTGCGAGGCGCCTACCACAAAATTACGATTCAGGCTATCGCGGCCCACTACGGTGGCGGTTTGGGTAACCCCTCCGCCTTCCACCGGCGCGTCCAGCCCATTGATGGGCGTTGCTTCTACCGTATCGGTCACATAGGTACGAAAGTCTGCCAGGCTGGGAAACACCAGGCTCGCTGTGTTATTGGCACTTTGCAGCGTATTCACAATCCGTTGATAGTCAAACGACGTAAACTGGCCGGCCCGTGCGGCTTCGGGGTCTTCTAAAGCAAGAACGTCGATAAGCCCACTTTCATTAAGTAACGCGACATCCAGGCGCGGATTAAATTCGTTGCGTACCGCGGTAAGCATGGTGCCGGTGTTATCAATAGACTTGGCAAAACTAGTCTTGGCCTTTTCCTCAACGGGTAAAGGCGTAACATCATAAGTGGCGGCGGTAGCAGCTGAACTGCCTGTAGCCAGCAGCAACGCTGCGGCAAGCTGTGTTAATTTCATGTACTATCCTATTTACTGCTGAGTCTCTTCCAGCATGCTTTCCAATTCATCCCAGCGCGCGTATCGCTGTGACAGCGCAGCTTCGGTTTGTTCGAGTTCGGCCAGGGTGCTGGCTGTACTGTCGTTGTCCTGTTTGAAAAAGGCCGGTGAGTTGACCACATCCTGTAGCTGGCTAAGCTGGGTTTCGAGTTGTTCGATTTCTGCCGGTAACGCTTCTAATTCGCGTTGGTCTTTGTATGATAACTTTTTCGGTTTGCTGACAGAAGCCTTTGCCTTAGGACTCTGGCTATCTGGCTTGGTTCCCTCAGTGCGCTGTTTTTGCGCAGCTTTTTTTGATTCTGCCTGTTGGCTTTGCTGCTGTTTGTACCACTGCTCCACATCCGAAAAACCGCCGACAAATTCTGTTAGCTGGCCGTAGCCTTCAAAGACCAGACAGCTGTTAGCCACATTATCGACAAATTCCCGGTCGTGACTGACCAGCAATACCGTGCCCTGATAGCTGGCCAGCAAGGTTTCCAGCATCTCCAGCGTTTCCACGTCCAAATCGTTGGTAGGTTCATCGAGCACCAGCACATTGCTGGGCTTAAGCATCAGTTTGGCCAGCATCAGGCGGTTTTTTTCACCCCCTGATAAAGATTTGACCGGCGCGTTGACCCGCTCGGGGCTAAACAGATAGTCCTGTAGATAGCTGATCACATGGCGCGGCTGGCCATTGACCATCAAGTCGCGTTTGCCGTCACCTACCGCATCAATCACGGTTTGTTCGATATCCAGGCCAAACCGGTGCTGGTCAAAATAGGCCACTTCCAGATTGGTACCCTGGCGCACACTGCCCTGCTGCGGCTCAAGCTGGCCTAGCAGCAACTTTATCAACGTACTTTTACCGACGCCATTGGGGCCAATCAGGGCCAGTTTGTCGCCGCGCATTACATTCAGACTCAGGCCACTGACGATATCTTTGCCGCCAATGTGATAGTGCAGATCTTCTACCTCAAATACCATCTTACCGGAGCGTACACCCTGCTGCTGCGCCGCCACCACATTACCCTGTAATTCACGGCGGGCGCGGCGTTCATCACGCAGTTTTTTCAGCGCGCGTACGCGCCCTTCATTGCGGGTACGGCGGGCCTTGATGCCCTGCCGTATCCACACTTCTTCCTGCGCCAGTTTTTTATCAAACTCGGCATTCTGAGTGGCTTCGACTTCCAGATCCTGCTGCTTTTTTTCCAGATAACTGTCGTACTGGCCCGGGTAGCTGGTGATCGACCCGCGGTCCAAATCCACAATCCGGGTTGCCATATGGCGGATAAACGCCCGGTCATGGCTGACAAACACGATAGCACCATTGAAGTTCACCAGGCTTTGTTCCAGCCAGCGGATCATTTCGATATCCAGGTGGTTGGTAGGCTCATCCAGCAACAATAAATCCGGCGCCCGCACCAATGCCCGGGCCAGAGCGGCTTTACGCCGCCAGCCACCGGACAAGGTGGTCAGTGAAGCATCCGGGTCTAATTTGAGCATGGTCAAGGTCTGAGCAATCTGTTGCTCCAACTGCCACGCATCACGGGCTTCGATAGCGTTTTGCAGGGTTTCCAGCCGGGCCAGATTTTTATCACTGGGATCCTCGGCAATCTGACGGGTCAGATGATAATAATCCTTTAAGATACTGCCGACATCGGCCAAGCCCTCGGCCACATAATCATACAATGACACGTCGGTGGTTTGCGGGGGGTCCTGCTCCAGCCGGGCGACGATAGTCTGGTTATCAATGATGCGCTGGCCGTCATCGGCCACCACATCACCGGCAATGACCTTCATCAGGGTCGACTTACCACTGCCATTGCGGCCAACCAGGCACACCCGTTCACCGGGTTGTACCACCAAATCCACGCCATTGAGCAATGGCGGGTGGCCATAGATGACGGTGATATTTTTTAGCTGCAAAATACTCATTGAAGAAACCTTGTTAATTCGGGCCCGGTAAACGGCCAGGCCAGTTCGGCCTGGCTGTCACTGCGTTTGATTACCGGGATCCGGGCACCGTACTGATGATATAGCATTGTATCATCCCGCACATTGACTTGGGTAATCTGACCCGGCTGTACCTGGGTGAGCAACAGGCTCATGGCCTGCTGGCACAGACTGCACTGCGGGCCGGTATATAAAATCAGTTGCACAATGTCAGTAGCCAGCACTGGTGGATATTGCTATGGCGGGCAAAATCACCGGGGATGGTCTGGCTGGTGATGTTTTCCACGCTCAAGCCCAATGCCTCCAGGCCGGCATGATCCAGCTTGAAGCCCCGCTTATTGTTAGAAAACACCAGGGTGCCACCGGGTTTCAGACAAGCTGTGGCCTGCGTCAGCAACTGCAGGTGGTCGCGCTGCACATCCCAGGTGGATTGCATGCGCTTAGAGTTGGAAAATGACGGTGGATCGATGAATATCAGATCATAGCGGCCGCTGTGCTGAGCCAGCCAGCTGGTACAATCCGCCTGCACAAAGGCATACGGCCCGGTCAGTTTGTTTATGCGAAAGTTTTCCCGCGCCCAGTCCAGGTAGGTATTGGACATATCGACGGTACATACCGAACGGGCCTGGCCCAGTGCTGCAAACACCGACACACTGCCGGTGTAGGAAAACAGGTTCAGCACATCTTTATCTTTGGCCATGCGCTGCACGATTTGACGGGTTTCCCGATGGTCCAGAAACAAGCCGGTATCCAGATAGTCGGTCAGGTTGACCAGTAATTGCGCGCCATTTTCATGCACAATCTTTTTCACCCCGCGCTGGTCCAGCTTTTCGTACTGGGCGCTGCCTTTTTGCTTGGTGCGAACTTTTAGGGCAATTTGTTTGGGCGAGATCCCGGTCACTGCCGGTAAATGCAGTAACACCTCCTGCAAGCGGCGGCGTGCTTTATCCTCATCGATATCTTTCGGTGGAGCGTATTCCTGCACCACTAACCAGTCGTCATAGCGGTCGATGGCCACATTGTAATCCGGCAAATCGGCATCGTAGATGCGATAACAATTGGTATTTTGTTGTTTCACCCAGCTTTTTTGCTTTTTCAGATTTTTACGCAGGCGATTAGCGAACTCGTGATTTTGCGCATCATCAGAAAATTGCTCGCAGTTGGCTTCATCCAGCACATAATTGACCAGCCGGCAGGCCAGTTTGCCGTTATTCATGGCATAGTCTTTGGCTGCACGCAGTTTTAACACCCGCAGCAAGTCCCGATTGCTGGATAGCAAGGTAACATGCCAGCCTTTCCAGGCGGTTTTAAGCTGTTTGCCCCATAGTGAAAATAAGGGGATCAGTTCAGTCAGCTCGCCCAGGCGTTCGCCATACGGCGGGTTAGATACCAGATAGCCTTTATTTTTGTGTGGCGGCGCGGCTTTGGTGGCATCTTGTTGGGCAAACTGAATATCATGGTAGACGCCGGCTTCATCGGCATTTTTACGTGCAGCACTGATCAACTGGCGGCTGTTGTCACTGGCCATGATAGGGCCTTGCAACGGGCGCTGCACAGCCAGGGCGTCATCCACCAGGCGCTCCCACAGCGCAGCATCATGGCCCAGCCAGCGGGAAAAGCCCCAGTGGCTGCGTTTGATACCGGGTGCTATATTGCGGCTGATATAAGCTGCCTCAATGGCAATGGTACCTGAGCCGCACATCATATCTGCCAACGGCTGATCGAGCGCGCCGGTCCAGCCAGAGCGCATCAGCATGGCACAGGCAATATGTTCTTTTAAAGGCGCGGCGCCGGTTTCCTGGCGATACGCCCGCTGATGCAAACTCACCCCGGCCAAATCAATGCCCAGGGTGACCTGTTCGCGCTGGCAGCGAGCATACACTGGCAAATCCGGGTGTTTACGCTCCACCGAAGGGCGCTGGCTGCCATGCTGCAAAAACTGATCAACAATGGCATCTTTGATTTTGACCGCACCAAACTGGGTGTTGTTGATAGCTCGGTTGGTCCCAACAAACTGGACACCCAAGGTATGGTGGGCATGCAAATGCTCTGACCAGCGCACGCTGTCGGCCAGCTGGTAAAGATCGTCGGCGGAGTCGACTTTACCTTTGGCCAGCTGCCAGATCACCCGGTTGGCCAGGCGCGACCATAAGCACAGGGTCAGTGCCTGCTCCAAGGTGCCATTAAAAGACAATGCTCCGGGGGTTAACTTCACTTCAACGCCGGGGCACAAGGTTTCGATTTCTTGTTGCAACAGCTCATCCAGCCCGCGGCTGGTGGTAACAATAATGGTATTCATAACAATGTGCCTTGCCCGCCACAGCGGGCGTTGGGAAAATTAAAGTGCGCGTGCAATCTGTTTGATCAGCGCCGGCCCCTGATAGATAAAGGCCGAATAGACCTGGACCAGTGACGCACCGCCATTGAGGCGTTGCTGTGCAGCGTTGGGCGAATCAATGCCACCTACGCCAATGATCGGGATGGCGCGGTCCAGCGCTGCCGACAGCCGTTCGGTCACCTGTTGGGCCTGCTGGGTTAATACTGAGCCGCTCAGTCCGCCAGCTTCTTCAGCATGGGGTAATCCACTGACCGCTTCGCGGCTTAAGGTGGTGTTGGTGGCGATTACGCCATCCATTTTAGCAGCCAGCAATGAAGCGGCGATACTGTCGATCTGTTCGCCGGTCAGATCCGGGGCAATTTTAATAAACAAAGGCACATACCGGCCATGTGTCTGGCACAGTTTTTCCTGAGCTTCTTTTAAACCAAGCAGCAGTTTATCCAGCGCCTCGCCGTATTGCAGGTCGCGTAGGCCGGGCGTGTTGGGTGACGAGATATTCACCGTGACATAACTGGCATAGGGATAGACCTTGTTCAGGCAAATCAAATAATCCTGCAATGCCTGCGCTTCTTCGGTGTCTTTGTTCTTACCGATATTAATGCCAATCACGCCTTTAAAGCGGGCTTTTTTGACATTTTCTACCAGATAGTCGACCCCTTTGTTGTTAAAGCCCATGCGGTTGATGATGGCTTGCTTTTCGCTGATGCGAAACAAGCGCGGCTTGGGGTTGCCCGGTTGCGGCCGGGGCGTGACAGTGCCTACTTCGATAAAACCAAAACCCATGGCGGCAAAGGCATCAATGCAATCGCCGTTTTTATCCAGCCCTGCGGCCAGCCCTACCGGGTTCTCGAAGGTGATCCCGGCCACGGTTACCGGTTTATGCTCTGTAGCCAGGCTGTACAGCCATTTCAGCGGCGTGTGCTGGCTGCGCTTTAACCAGGTGAGCGCAAAATCGTGGCTTTTTTCGGGGTCGCACTTAAGTAATAACTGTTGGGCAATGGTAGGCATATCTTGTTTAGCTATAAAAAAGCCCTGTCAGACAGGGCTTTGTTTCGACGATGCGGCTATTCTAATGGTTCGACTTGACGCTTAAAAGCATCAATTCACGTAATGCGACGGAAAATTTCGCAAAATCATGACCTGAACTGGTCTTGAATTCCGACATCATATGATACCAGCGCTTCAGCAAGGCCTGATTGCTGTCCATCCAGTTAGTCAGAATTTCGTCAGCATCTTTGGCATCGCCGCGGCTTTGCAGCAAGTTAGCGGTGATAGAGCGCTGTTGCCAGTCCAGTTCTTCACGGTACGAAGCCCGCGCCAGCGCCTGCCAGTGGTTGCTGACCGCCTGGTTATTGATTTGCTCTAAGAACCAGTGCAGTTCCAGCTTATTACCCAACTGGAAGTACAGCTTGGCAATAATTGGCGTATCGTGCGGGTCGGCATCATCAATCTGTGCGATATCCAGGCTCGAGAACATATTCGAGAAGCTGGCCACCTGGTACGCAATATCTTCCGGTACCCCTTTTTCGGTCAGCTTATCGGTATTTTGCTTGAGCATCTTGTACTCAGATTTAACCAGGTAAGTTTCCAGATTTGCGTACAAGTCATCAAAGGTTGAGCGATAAGCATCGATGGCTTCCTGAATGCCCAGGGCTTTATTGCCATGGCGGATATACCAGCGGGCAGTCCGGCGCATGGTACGACGCGCTTCTTCAAGCATTTTCAACTGCAGGTCGGCATCGATTTGGGTATCCAGATCTTCAATTTTTTCCCATAACGGCCCGATTTTGAAGATACCTTTAACAATGCTGTAAGCATTGGCGATCTCATCCACTGTGGCGCCGGTTTCTTCCTGCATACGGAACACAAAGTTCAGGCCCATGTCGTTGATCATATTATTGGTCAACTTGGTGGCAATGATCTCACCACGCAGCGGATGCTGTTGCATCTGGGCTTCAAACTTATCGCGCAGCACTGTTGGGAAGGCTTTTACCAACAGTTTTCCGTGATACGGGTTATCGGTAATGGCCGGAATGTTCAGCTCATCTTTTAACACCATTTTACCATAGGCCAGCAGCACACACAGTTCCGGCCGAGTCAGGCCGCGGTCGGCAGCGACCCGGTCTGAGATTTCATCATCGGTAGGAATAAATTCCAGCTCGCGGTTCAGGCGCCCTTCACGCTCTAAGCCGTGAATAAAGCGCAGCTGCTCTTTGAGCGTTGACACACCGCCGCGTTCGGTAATGGACAGCGACTGGGTTTGACGATAACAGTCTTCGATCACCAGTTCGGCCACATCATCGGTCATGTCATACAGTAGGTTGTTACGCTGTTTGACGGTTAAATCGCCGTCATTGACCAGTGAGTTTAATAAGATCTTGATGTTAACTTCGTTATCCGAGCAATCTACCCCACCGACGTTGTCGATAAAGTCGGTGTTGACCCGACCGCCGTTGGTTGCGTATTCGATCCGACCTAGCTGGGTCAGACCCAGGTTACCGCCCTCACCGACAATTTTTGCCTGCACATCACGGCCATTTACCCGCAAGTCGTCGTTGGCACGGTCGCCCACTTCGGCATGCGACTCTTTTTTGCTCTTGATGTAGGTTCCGATACCACCATTCCAAATCAAGTCCACCGGCATCTTTAAGATGTTGTGGATAAGCTCATTCGGGGTCATGGTCATCTGGCGGGTACCCAGCCATTTTTTCATTTCCGCGGTCAGCTTGATGGACTTTGACGAACGGCTAAACACACCGCCGCCTTTGGAGATGAGCTCCTTGTTGTAGTCATCCCATGACAAGCGTGGATTTTCAAACAAACGCTGACGTTCTTTGTAGCTGAGCTCGGCATCCGGATCCGGGTCAAAAAAGATGTGCAGGTGGTTAAACGCGGCCACCAGGCGGGTGTGTTTTGATAACAACATACCGTTACCAAATACATCGCCGGCCATATCGCCCACACCCACACAGGTAAAGTCAGTAGTCTGGCAATCCACACCGATTTCACGGAAGTGACGTTTAACCGACTCCCAGCCACCACGGGCAGTGATCCCCATCTTTTTATGGTCATAGCCGATGCTGCCGCCTGAAGCAAAAGCATCGCCCAGCCAGAAATTGTATTCGTTAGAAATACTGTTGGCGATATCCGAGAAGGTCGCGGTGCCTTTATCGGCTGCGACAACCAGATAGGGGTCGTCTTCATCCAGACGCACCACATCGCGCGGCGGCACAATCTCGCCATTGACGATATTGTCAGTGATATCCAGCAGGCTGCGGATGAAGGTGCGGTAGCACGCCTGGCCTTCAGCCTGAATGGCTTCACGGCCCTCACCCAGCGGCAGATTCTTACAGATAAACCCACCTTTAGCACCGACCGGGACAATCACAGTGTTTTTCACTTGCTGTGCTTTCACCAGACCTAAAATTTCAGTCCGGAAATCTTCCTGACGATCAGACCAGCGCAAACCACCGCGGGCCACTTTGCCACCACGTAAATGTACGCCTTCCACCTTGGGGGAATACACAAAAATTTCAAATTTTGGCAGCGGCAACGGCATGTCCGAAATCATTTCCGGCGCCAGCTTGAACGACACATACGGCTTTTCGTTGCCTTCGTCGTCGCTTTGGTAGAAGTTGGTGCGCAAGGTGGCCTGCATCATATCCAGATAACGGCGAATGATTCGGTCATCATCGAGGTTACCCACATTGTCCAGTTGCTCTTTGATTTCGGCCAGAGTGGCTTCTTCTTTTTTCGGTGCGCGTTTTTTGTGCGGGTTGAAGCGCAACTCAAAATAGGTCACCAGCAATTTGGCAATCTGCGGATAATTAGACAGTGTGTTGGCAATATAATCCCGGCTAAACGAGCTGCCGGTCTGGCGCATATACTTGGCATAGGCGCGCAGAATAGTCACCTTACGGCCGGTCATGCCAGCGCCTAGCACCAGGCGGTTGAACGCGTCATCTTCTAATAGTTTCGACCAGACCTTGGCAAAAGATTCCTGGAACAACGCCTGGGCTTTGTCCATGTCCAGCTTTTCCCCCACTTTATGTAGCATGGTGAAATCCATCACCCAGTTGCGCTCACCCTCACAGCAGGTGATCTTGAACGGGCTTTCATCTACCACGCGCAGGCCGAAGTTTTCCAGCATGGGCAGTACATCTGATAAATGGATTGGTTCAGCTTTGTGGAACAGCTTCAGCTTCACAATTTCACTGTCACGGCGCTCTTCCTGCGGGCGGTAAAACAGCATGTCGAGCTTATGCTCGTCATTTAAGGCTTCCAGCTTATCGATATCCACCAGGGCATCGCTGGGCAGGTTTTGTTCCATATAGCTACGGCTAAACGCATTGTTGTATTTGCGTTCCAGCTCTTTGCCGCGGGCTTCACCGTGGGCCTGGGTAATGGCTGAGGCCAACCGGTCATTCCAGGTTTTGGTCAGCTCAATAATATTTTGCTCAATTTCCTTCACATCGTATTCCGCATTGTTGTCTTCGACCCGAGCAATATAGTGCGTACGGGCATACACTGACTCTGAAAAGAAGGTAGTAAATTCGACTTCTTCGGTAGCACCTAATGAATCGCGTAACAGCGCCTGGGTTTCTTTACGTAGCTGGGTGTTGTAGCGCTCGCGTGGTACAAACACCATGCATGAGAAAAAGCGGCCAAACAGATCTTTACGGATAAACAGTCGGGTAATGCCCCGCTCCTGCATCTGAAAGATCCCCATCACAATCTGGTTGAGTTCTTCAGCCGGAGTTTGCAGTAATTCATCCCGCGGGTAGGTTTCTACAATATTCACAAAGGCTTTGTACGCATGAGTGCCGGGTTCAAAGCCGCTGATATCACAGATTTTCTGGATCTTTTCACGCAAAATTGGCAGCTGCGTAACGCTTGCGTTGTAAAATGATGCTGAATACAAGCCTAAGAAACGGTGCTCGCCAATCACCTGGCCGGCATCGTTGTAGGCTTTTACGCCGATATAATCCATAAACGCCGGGCGATGGACGCGCGACCGGGTGTTGGTTTTGGTCAGGATCAGCGGGTTACCGCTAAGCGCTTCTTCACGTGCCGATGCCGGCAGTTTTGACAACAGACGTTCACGCTCACTGACCGAGTTTTTCATCAGCCCCAGGCTGCTGTCATTGTTCGGGATCCAGCGATGGTCCCCTTCGATGGCTTTCACATCGTAATAGCGATAGCCCATCATGGTAAAATTATGGTCCGCCAACCAATCTAAAAATTGTTGTATCTCTCGCTGACTATCTGCATCCACCGGCCAGTTGAGTGAACTGCTATTGTCTTTAACTTCATTTAGACGGGCCGCCATTTCCTGCCAGTCAATGACCGCCAGCGACACTTCATCTACCACCGAATGCAATTCTTTGGTCAGGGTGTCGACTTCTTTTTTTGAGGTCTGACGATCAATTTCAATAAACAAAACAGTTTCTTTATGAGCATCCTTACCGTTTTTACCCGGTTCGGTGAACTCAATAATTTGCTGATTTTCGTCACGCTTAAGCCCAATCGGGCTGTGCAGGAATAAATGCGCGGTGATGCCCAGGCGGTTTAATGCCATGCGCACTGAGTCCACCAAAAACGGCATGTCGCGCACCACGATTTCAACGATAGTGTGACTCGAATGCCAGCCATGTTTGGCAATTTCAGGGTTAAACACCCGGATGTACGGGCTGTTTTTATCGAATTTGGAGAGCACATTCCAGAGGCTCAGTGTCGCGCCATAAAGATCGCTATCATTTCGGTGCTCCAGGTCTTCATTTGAAATATTTTTATACAGAAGCTGACCGAATTGTTTCACCAGCGATTTTTGGTTCGAATCCACCTTTTTATCAATCAGCGAGGAAACATTATCAAGAAGTACAGAGTGTCGCTTGGCGGTGACTGTCATGTAAAAACCTTAAGTGTGTCGTAAGTGCAGAAAAAGCCTGACCATTTTCGCTAAAAGCGAGACGTATTAAAAGCCCTGTTTTAACGATATTTTAACAGGATAGATATCTATGCAAAAAACACCTATAAAAAAGGGCCTTACGGCCCTTTTATTTGCTTAGCTATGCAAAATTATTTTGCAGGTTGCGCATTTAATGTTCGTTGCGCTTGAGCCAAAGTACCCGGGCCAGTGCCGGTAGTACGATGATGGCGCCCAACATGTTCACCACAAACATAAATGTCAGTAGGATCCCCATGTCCATCTGGAATTTCAGTGACGAGAAGACCCAGGTGCTGACGCCGACCGCAAGCGTGATGCCGGTGAAGATCACTGCACTGCCCCGCTCTTTGAGCGCTGCCAGATAAGCTTGCTGTACAGTGTCGCCATGTTTAAGGCGGGTATTCATGGTGGATAAGATATAAATACCATAATCCACACCGATACCTACACCCAGTGCGATGACCGGCAAGGTAGACACGGTAAGGCCAATCTGCAGATAGGTCATCAATGCCTGGGCCAGTACCGATACCACATACAGTGGGATCACCACCGACAAGGTCGCGCGCAGCGAGCGGAAGCTTAGCAGACACAACAGGATTACTGCGCCAAACACATAGCCCATCATAGGCAACTGCGCGCTTTTCACCGCTTCATTGGTGGCTGCCATTACTCCGACAGGGCCCGAAGCGAGGCTGAATTTAAGCTCATCGGTTTCATATTCCTGACGGTAGGCTTTAACCGCATCCACCACGCGAGAGATGGTTTCGGCTTTGTGATCTTCCATAAACAGGATGATGGGCATCACCGAGCAATCGCCGTTCAATAAGCCTGAGGAGGTAGGCACGCGGGCAATCGCCTGAACCAGGGTTTGCTGGTTTCGTGGCAACACTTGCCACTTCACATTACCTTCGTTGTAGCCAGCGTTGACCACCTTGGCGATAGACGCTAAGGATGCAGTGGACTGTACCCCGGAGACATTTTCCATGCGCCACTGAAAATCATCAATGGAGCGCATCACATCGTAACTGGTACAGGCATCGCCGGAGGTTTCCACCAGAACCGACAGATAGTCGACAGTCACTTCATAGCGGTCTGTGATTAAAAAGGTATCCTGGTTGTAACGCGACGATTCATGCAGCGCCGGAGCACCGGCATGCAGGTCACCGATTTTCATTTTTTGTGACTGGTACAAGCCAAACACAAACAGCAGCGCGGTTACCAGCAAGATGGTATAGGCGGTCTTTTTGTGCGAGCACTTGGCCACCCACTCCCAAAACCGGGTGCTGTGTGCTTCTTTGCCTTCAAAGCGCGCAACATATTCGTGGTTAAGCTTTAAAAAGCTCATCAGCACCGGCAGCAACACCAGGTTGGTCAGGATGATTACCGCTACCCCGATACTGGCGGTGATGGCCAGTTCACGGATGATGCCGATATCAATGACCAGTAAGGTCATAAAGCCCACAGTATCAGACAGCAGTGCAATACCACCGGGGATCAGTAGACTGCGAAAGGCAAACATAGACGCATGTTTGGCCCCGGCACCGGCTACGGCTTTTTTCTCCACCGCATTGATCATCTGTACGCCATGAGACACCCCGATGGCAAAGACCAAAAATGGCACCAGAATCGACATGGGGTCGATACCAAAGCCCAGCACAGAAAGCAGCCCCATCTGCCAGACCACAGCGATAAACGAACACGCCAGTGGCAGGATGGTCAGCATAATGCTGCGCGAAAAGAAATACACCATGATGGCGGTGATGGCCAGGGCGATGGCAAAGAACAGCACCACATCTTTGGCACCGTCGGCCACATCGCCAATCATCTTGGCAAAACCAATCACATGAATGGAGATGCGTTCATTTTCAAACTGATCGCGTAACTGCTTTTCCAGTTCCCCAGCCAGCGCCAGGGTATCTAAGGGTTCACCGGTTTCCGGGTCCAGTTCCAGCAATTGTGCTGTGACCATGGCGCAGCTGTAATCGTTAGACACCTGACGGCCAACAATATTGGCTTTTTCAATATTGGCTGCCACTTTGTCCAGTGCTGATACGCTATTGGCATTGAAGTCGGCCGGGATCACCGGGCCGCCGGCAAAGCCACCTTCAACAATTTCGGTAAAGCGGGTGGACGGCGAAAACAGCGACACCACCAACGAGCGATCCACACCGTTGATAAAAAACAGCTGGTCGTGCACATTTTTAAGGGTGTCGAAAAACTGCGGGTTGAAGATATTGCCACTTGTGTCACACACCGATACATAAATACTGTTGGCTCCACCAAAATCTTTGCGGTGCGCCATATAAGTTTGCATGTATTCGTGATTAAGCGGAATGTTTTTTTCAAAGCCAGCGTCCAGCCGGATTTGGGTGGCCTGATAGCCTAAAAACACGGTGGCCAGTGCAAATAACCCAATCACTACGGCGCGATTGGTAAACACCAGCCGTTCAAGAAAATTTGTGATACCTGACATAATGCATTCTTATTGTAAATTTAACTGCTTAATTCCATTTGCCGTGACCGCGATAACCTGTTGCTTAAAGCGTTTGGCATTGATGAGCGCCGCTTTGTCATTGACCTGCTCCACCTTTACCCCTTCGGCCGGAGTACACTGCGCTGGATTGGCATAAGGATCGAGCTGACTAACCGGGAGCGGTCGGTTGAGCGTTACTATCATGCCGTTGTTGCCTAGCGCATGAATGGTGGTATCAGAACCGACAAAGATAGAGTTTAAGGTGCTGGTGGAACAGGTATTTACATATTCCCACTGGCCCGGTTCGCGCATCACAAATACATTGCCCCGTAACCCGACAGTAAGCATGGTCGACTCATCCAATGCTTTAATGTCAAAAAATGACCCGGTGTAATCCACTTCATAGCGCTGCCAAGTTTGGCCCTGATCCTGGCTGTATGCCAGCGTGCCAGCTTCGCCGGCCAGATACAGGGTTTCTTCAACCTGGGTGACCCGATTGATGTGCGGTAAAATAGAATTCAGTTCTTGCTGGTAAAAAGCCTCGTCTTCTTCACGAATTTGTTCTAAATATTCGCGATCATACGGGTCGAGCAAGGCAGCATGCAGTTCCGGGTTCCAGGTGGCGCCGCCGTCGCGGGTGCGATAAAACATGCCGTACGCGCCCACTGCTATACCGTGTTGCGCGTTAAAAAAGGTGATATCCAAAAATGGCCGTTGCATATCCGGGGCTTCAAACTGAATGGTCCAGGTTTGGCCATTATCTGCTGAATGTAAGATGGTGGCATCATGACCTGCCGCCCAGATATTATCCCCAACTGTGAACACTGCAGTTAGCGTAGCTGTAGTGGGTACGGTTGCCTGACGATATTGCGTGCCATTATCTGACAACAAAATATGCCCGCGCTCCCCGACCATCACCAGCTGTTTATTGGCAGCAATGTCCAGTAATAAGGATTGTTCGACCAACGGTGCTTGGTACGCGGTCTGTGCGCCCACAGCAGTACTCAATGCCAGTGCAGCCAATGCTGCCAGAGGTTTTTGCATAAGAAAAACAATCCTGAATAAAACAAGAAGCAGCCTGAACGCCGGTAGGCGATCAGGCTGAGGTGATATTAACGCATGCCTTCGCGACGAAGGGCTTGAGGAGTAAATTCAACATCCCGTGGACGAATTGAAAAATCGTAAATCTGCTCTTCGTTGTCCAGGCCGATAGCCAGATAACGACGCGAATTCAGATCATGATATACATCCAGGGTTGACCACTGGGTAGGCACATCATAATAGTTTACCCCGTAAGCAATCCCGACACGGTACAGCTCGTCCCGGTTGTCATACATATCGGCAACCTGGATTTGCCAGCTATCCTCGTCGATGAAGAATACACGTTTTTGATAAACATGGCGAAATCCTTCTTTCAAGGTTGCTTCAACCACCCAAACACGGTGCTTTTCCCAGCGGGTTAAGTCCGGATTGATATGGTTTGGCTTCAGGATATCGTCGTATGTTACGCCCTGGCTGTGCAACTCGTAGTTGTTGTACGCCACAAACATTTCTTTTTTGCCTTTCAGCTCCCAATTGTAGCGGTTAGGAGAGCCGTTAAACATGTCGAAATCATCGGTGGTACGCAGACCGTCTGCCGCGGTTCCCGGCGTGTCATACGCGATATTTGGCGCAGCGCGCACCCGGCGCTGACCCGTGTTGTAGGTCCAGGCGCGGCGTGGCTCTTTAATCTGGTCAACAGTTTCGTGAACCAGCAATGCAGTACCGGCCAGACGCGCAGGCTTGGTCACTTTTTGTTTAAACATAAACAAAATGTTGTCTTCCAGCAGTTGCTCCGGGGTCATTTCAGGTTGGGCATATTTGATCAGCAGTTGCTCATCAAAACCAATTACGTTGTAGTCACCGGACGAGGTAACCGCAGCCTGACCACCGTAACGCTGTACGGCTTCACCGCGATAACGCAGGATGTGGTTCCAGATAGCTTCCAGACCATTTTGTGGTACCGGAAACGGGATACCAACCACTGCGCCTTTCAGGCCATTGCCGCCTTCAATCAGTTCTGCACGAGTGGCATTTTGCTTGGTGGCATCGTACACCGCTTGCGGGTTTGAAGCTGAGCGGCGGGTTTCATACACTGGCATTTCAAAGGTGTCAGGATACGCTTCAAACAGCGCTTTTTGCCCTTCTGACAAAAACTCAGCGTACTCCTGGTAATTTTTGCCAGTAATTGTAAACAGCACTTCGTCGCCAGGATACGGGTCTGGATGATGGTCGCCCTGCGAATAGCCTTCAGGCGGTGTGGTGATCCCGCCGGTCCAGGCCGGGATACTGCCATCTGCGTTAGCCGCTTTTTCGCCGCCCAGCGGAGTCAGTGAATTACCCAGTTTATCCGCTTCTTCCTGCGACACTTTGGCCAGCACAGCAGTGCTGGCAAAGGAAAGAGATACGGCAGCAGCAATAATGCCTAGTTTCTTAATCATAAATAACGCCCCTTAAATTGCATACTTGACGTTGAATGACACAAAGTCACGGTCAGTCAACTGGTTGGTGGTGCCTACCCCGCCGAAAAAGGCGCTGTAAGAGGCAGTTGCCGACCAACGGCTCAAATAATCAAATGTAAATGACAAATTGGCTGATTTTCTGTCTTCGATGAATAAAAATAGTGGGTCTGGTGTAGTGCCATCCACATCGTGTGAGAATGTTGCGCGGGCACGCAGATTTACACCAGCCATAATGTTGTTGTAGTCGGCCACAGCCAACAGGTTGTAGCCCCAGGCTGAATCAGTTGCAAACGGATTGGTTTCCGGGCCGTTAGATAAACCTACATGCAAACCAGTACGCGGGTTACCACTTGGTGTGGGCTCCAGTGACGGTGTGCGCGCAGTGCCCGGCGCATTCAGGCGCACCACATTCGGATCCGGGAAGTCCATGATGTTGACGTAACCGGCTTCACCCAATAAGACAAAGTTATCTGAGCCAAACATTGGGCCAAACACATGCGACACAGTGAACTGCGCCTGCCAGGTGTCAGAGAATACAAAACCTTGTGCAGTCTCACCCGGGCCGACATCACGGCCAATATTGTTCAGCTGCGAGATACCGGCTAAATCTGGGCGCAGGCCCACATTGGCCAACTGTTCAGGCATGCCCATGTACAACAATTCTACATCATCAATTTGCAGCGGCTCGTCCTGACGGAAGGCAAATTCTCCTGCCAGTGCAGTGGTACCGATATTGGTGTTAAAGCTCACACCATACAATTTGATGTCTTCTGGATAGAAGAACTGTGATTCGGTGAAGGCTTGCAGTTCGGTGATATTGTCACGGGTGATCGTATTTTGTTGAATAAACGCGATATCCCGGGCGATGCCTTCCTGAGTAAAGTCAGAGGTCACACCCGAAATGAGCGGGCGCTGGCTGTGATAGTTGATATGGTAAAAACTGAATTCTGTTTCATTCAGATTTTCTGCAAACCAGGTCAGGCGTAAACCAAACTGGCCCTGATCGTCAGCATCGTTGTGCGCCGCATCAGAATAACCACGCACCGCTACCTTGGTAGGATACGCCAGGTATGCCTGGGAAATCTGCGCGGGATCGGCACCGCCGTTTAACGCTGCACCTAACTGATTCAGCTGAGTTAACAGAGTATCTAAGTTGATATCCGGGTTGCCGGAAAAGCCCAGCTGAATATTGTTAAACTGACCGCCTTCGCCGGCAAAATCGTTGGTCGCAAAATAACTGCCCGCTACCGGCAACCAGCTGCGTTCCCATTCATACTGATAGTAACCCGACACGCTCACAGTATCGGTCAGGCCCAGCGAAGCATACACCATACCCACCGGAATGAAGACTTCACGCAATTCTGCACCAGGTGCGCGGGCACGGGTCACATCCACCGGGTTGGTGGTATTAATACCATGCTGGATAAAGGTGCTTTCGCCCCAGCTGATGACCTGACGGCCCACACGCACGGTCAGTGGCTTGTTGCCTACCCACCAATCGCCGTAGAAAAAGGCGTCAAGTAAACGAAAATCACGACACAGCAGATCACGGGCTTCTGAATCCCGACAAAGATCCTGAGGTTGATTGGTAATGGGGTTTTCGTAGGCAGTACGGCCGCTTTCCTGTTCAAAGTCATAGAACCAGAACGCACGAGCAAAAAAGCCGTAATCGCCAAAATTGACATCCAGCTCATGGTTACCGGCGATTTGCGTAGAAAATGCTTCGCCCGGATCATGGGCCAGGTTGCCCAAATCACCATTGGTGGAATAGGAGCCGTCGCCAGACAGCGCCCAAACATCAGCACTTGGGTAGATTACATTGGTGGCAGCATTGTAGCCGGTCCAATTAAACTGTGGATGATTACTGTTACCAATCAGGCTGTAATCCCGGCTTTCGGTACGAATACTGGTAGCCAGTGTAAATGTTGAATCCAGTGTGACACTGGCATCACCAACCTGCCAATTGGCACTGTGTGCAGGCGCAGCGGCCATCCCTAAAAGTGTGAGGACACCGGCAGCGACAGGTGATCGTTTAAATGCGCGTAACCCTGTTGTCATAGTTTTTATTCTCCCAAGTTGACGTTTTGGTGGCGCCGAAGTGTTAACCTACCATAACGATTAACAAAATCATTACATCATTTTTAAGCGAGCGCAAGAACTAATCGTACCAGTTAACATTTAAAGATTGATTGCAGGATCAGAGGGTTAAAATTGGGTAGCAGAAAGACAAAAAAAAGCGAATGGTCAAACCATTCGCTCAAAGCTGATCATTTTATTGGCCGCGGTCACGCCTAAGCGGAATCGCCCCCTGATGCCGCCGGAGGTGATAAAGCGACGTAGCGAGGCGCAGGGAACCTGCACCCGCTGGCCACTGTCGGCCACCAATACCACATCGCGAAGGGGGCCGCGATACAGCTTTTCACACTCCTGGTAGGTGGCCGACAGGGTAAAATAATAATAGTTAGCCGCCTGCACTGCCGGTCTCGTAGGCCAGACTTTTACTGACTTTTTCGTACAGATCGCCGCTTAATTCAGGCTTATCCATTAACCGCTGCAACTGGGCTTTCATCAGTTTCTGATAGGCCGGCGCATAGTTGTGCCACTGGGTGAGCGGCGTAACAATGCGGGCGGCTACCTGCGGATTGACTGCATCCAGTTCCAGCAAATAATCAGTCACATAGGCATAACCTGAGCCATCCAGATTGTGAAATCCAGCGGTATTGAAAAAGGCAAAACTACCAATCACAGCCCGTACCCGGTTTGGATTGCCCATGGTGAACTGTGGGTGTTGTTGTAGCAGGGTTAGCTGCGACAAAATATCGTCCCGTTCAGTGGTGGCATGTAAGCCAAACCATTTGTCGAGCACCAGCGGATCGTCCTGCCATTTTTGCTCAAATGCATTCATCAGGCGGCCAAATACATCACTATCCCCAATCTGCGCAGCTTTTAAGGCGCCCAGTGTGTCGGTCATATTGTCAGCCGCGTTAAATTGCTGTTCAACCAGGGCACTGCCCTGCTGCGTTCGGGCCAGGTGGGCCAGCACCACATTACGGCACCGGCGGGCTGTGACAGAATGCTGATCATACTGATAGGCGCGAGTGTCCAATGTATCTAATAGTGCTTTTAAGCTGCTTTGCATCTGCTCGGCAAACGCCTGGCAAAAGGCTTCGCGGGCCGCGTGCAAACTGGCCACGTCAATATGCTGGCGGGTTTGGCACAGGGTCTCGAAACTGGGGATGACCAGACACTCACCGAGTAATTCACGGTTGCCCTTTTCCCGGTCAATCACCTGCTGCAAGCCTTGCCAGATAGTGTCGCCGATTTGCTCAGGCTGACCAGCTTCATACTGGCTGATACACCAGCTATATAAGGACTGCAGCGCATCCCAGCGATTGAAATCATCGTTGGCATACTGGAACACACTCAGCAGTTGCTCAGCATTCAGATTGTTATCCACTTTGGCCGGCGCCGAGAAGTTACCCAGAATAACTGGAATTAACGGCTCTTTGACCTCACTGAAATATAAGGTGGTAGAAGGAGCATCCAGAATGACCATACCATCCACCACTTTACCTTCATCATCCTGATAATGACTACCCTGGCTGTCGATACAATCAAAGGCGACCGGAATCAGCAACGGTTGCTTGGTTTTTTGATCCGCAGTAGGTGGCGTATGTTGCGACAGTGTAATCGCCATGCGCTGGGCCTGCTCATCAAACTGTGTGGTCACCGCTATTACGGGGGTACCGGATTGTGCGTACCAGCGGGCAAAATGGCTTAAGTCCCGATCAGTGGCTGTTTGCATGGCCGCCACAAAATCATCGCAGGTTACCGCCTGGCCATCATGGCGGCGGAAATATTCATCCATGCCCCGGCGAAAGCCCTCAGCGCCCAACAAGGTATGGAACATCCGAATCACTTCGGCGCCCTTGTCATACACGGTCACAGTATAGAAGTTATTCATTTCAATAACTTCTTCAGGGCGGATGGGATGGCTCATGGCACTGGCATCTTCGGCAAACTGGTGTTCACGCATCACCCGCACATGTTTAATGCGGTTGCTTAGCGCGCTGGTCATATCGGCGCTAAACTGCTGGTCGCGAAACACGGTTAAGCCTTCCTTCAGGCTTAACTGGAACCAGTCGCGGCAGGTAACCCGGTTACCAGTCCAGTTATGAAAATATTCATGGGCGATAACCGATTCAACATTAAAAAAGTCTTCATCGGTGGCGCTGTCCTGATCAGCCAGCACAAACTTGCTGTTAAAGATATTCAGGCCTTTGTTTTCCATGGCGCCCATGTTGAAAAAGTCCACAGCCACGATCATGTAGATGTCCAGATCGTATTCCAGGCCGAAGGTTTGTTCGTCCCAACGCATGGCTTTTTTCAGCGACTCCAGCGCAAAATGCCCACGGCTTTGTTTGCCCTTGTCGACATACAACTCCAGCTTGACCGGCTTACCACTGGACGTGGTGTACTCATCTTCCAGCAGGTCAAAATCGCCAGCCACCATGGCAAACAAATAGCTGGGCTTGGGGAATGGGTCTTGCCAGGTCACATAGTGGCTGCCGTCGTCATGCTCACCGCGGGCGATGGGATTACCATTGGCCAGCAGTGTTGGATACTGTTGCTTATCGCCATGCATGGTCACTTCAAAGGTGGCCAGCACATCCGGTCGGTCTAAATAATAAGTGATACGGCGAAAGCCTTCGGCTTCACACTGGGTGCAGTACGTGCCGTTAGACAGATACAGCCCTTCCAAAGCCTGATTATGCTTGGGGTCGATTTCGTTGACGATATGTAAGGTGAACGTATCCGGCACGTCGTGCAGCGTTAAGTGCTCGTCAGATTGTTCGTAGCCGCTAAACGGGTTGCCATCAACGGCCACCGAGTGCAGCGTCAGTTTATAGCCGTCCAGCACCAGAGATTGCCGATGCTGGCCCTGCCGGGATACAGTCAACTCGGTGGAGACGCGGGTTTGGGTCGGATGTAAGCGTACATCCATTTTTACATCGCTAATGGTAAAAGCGGGCGGCTGATAATCCGCCCGGCGCTTAACCTGCTTACTCATGACTTCTCCTTTAGAGCTTAGGCATCAGACTCCCTTGGTTCTGTTTCAAAAGGAGGCTTGATTCGTAGGATTTTAATGCCGACATAGGCATAAATGACTGCCAGTATCGGGCTTATTACGTTAAAGAATGCATAGAAGATGTATTCAAACGGGTGCACGCCCAGTACGCCATGCATATAGGCCCCACAAGTGTTCCAGGGGATTAGCGGTGAAGTAAGGGTGCCACCGTCTTCTAAACTACGCGATAGATTGAGCTGATCCAGACCGCGTTTTTCGAACTCTTCTTTGTACATGCGGCCAGGCATCACAATGGCCATATATTGATCGGCGGTGACCAGGTTGGTGCCCAGACAGGTCAAAATGGTACGGCTAATCATATCACCAGCAGATTTGGCACCACGTAATATTGTGGTCACTGCTCGCTTGAGCAAGCCGACTTTTTCCAACACCGCACCGAATGATAGCGCACAGATAATCAGCCAGATAGTATTAAGCATGGAGGACATGCCGCCGCGGCTCAGCAGACTGTTTAAGTTATCATCGCCGGTGGAAAAGCTGACGCCGTCATACAACGAGGTCCACACCACTTTTAAGGTGCCGATGGCAGCTGAGTCACCACTTTCAGCCATGCTCAATACCACATCATGCTGGAACAACACTGCCCACAGAGCACCCATCAGCGCGCCTATGGACACCGCCGGAAATGCCGGCATTTTTTTGATGGCCAGCGTCAGTAATATCACCAGTGGGATCAATAGTTCCCAGCCCAGTGAGAATGATGATGCCAGCAAGGTTTGCATGGATTCGATACGTTCAACAGTTGCATCGCCAGATTCGCTAAAGCCTAAAATCACAAAAGCAATCAGCGCAATTACGAAGCTGGGAATGGTGGTCCACAGCATATAGCGGATATGCTCAAACAAATCGGTGCCAGCCACAGCCGGGGCCAGGTTGGTGGTTTCAGACAGCGGCGAGATCTTATCGCCAAAATATGAACCCGATACCACTGCACCGGCGGTGATAGCCGGCGACAAGCCCATGCCTGACGCCACGCCCATCAGCGCTACACCCACGGTGGCAGCGGTGGTCCAGGAACTGCCAATACTCATGGCCACCACCGCACAAATCAGGCAGGTCGCAGCATAAAACAGTGACGGATTTAACAGCTCCAGACCATAATAAATCAAGGTGGGGACCGTACCGGCCAGCATCCAGGTGCCAATCAACGCCCCTACCGCAAGTAGGATCAAACAGGCGCCCATGGCCATGGAAATGCCGTTAACAATGCCCTGTTCGATGTCTTTCCATTTATGGCCGTTTTTCATGCCAATCAATGCTGCCAGGCCAGCGCCAAGCAGTAATGCTATCTGGTTAGGGCCGTAGGAAGAGCCATCACCAAACAAATAAACAGCCGAACCCATCATAATAATCAGGGCAATAATCGGGATTAAGGCATCGGCTAATGACGGTGCCTTGGGAGTTTTTGTTGTCATAATCGCCTCCTGGTTACAGCACAGAGCGCACAAACATCACGGCGATCACCACCGGACAGACAAAACGCACATACCAGGGCCAGATTTTCCAAAACATGCTGTTTTCAGCATCCGGATGGCCGGATTTTATTTCCTGCAAGATGTCATTGCGCCGCCATACCCAGCCGGCAAAAATGCATAACACCAGGCCAAGCAAGGGCTGGCTCCACTGGGTGGTCAACGAAATGACCAGGCCAAACAATGCATCAAAGTTTGTAATAATCACTGTGCTACACGCTAATATTATCCCTGTCATTATCCACACTGCGCGATTACGGGCAATGCCCTGGCTTTCCACCAGATAAGCAACCGGTACTTCCAGCATGGAAATGGATGAGGTCACCGCCGCAATCACCATCAGGGCAAAAAAAGCAAAGGCCACAAACAGGCCTACACTGCCAATGGAATCAAACAACGCAGGCAGCACGGTGAAGATCAGCTTGTCCCCTTCAATCAGCGCACCATTGGCAGCAAAAATTTCCACGCCATTGTTCAGTGCTACATACATCGAAGGAATGATCAGCATACCGGCGATAATCGCCACACCAATGTCTACCAGGGCCACCGAGGCGCCGATAGATGGCAGATTTTCGTCTTTACTGACATAAGAGCCATACACCAGCATAGTACCCACGCCCAGTGACATAGAGAAAAATGCCTGACCCATGGCGCTGATCAGAAGCTCTGGGTCCATGACCCGGCTAAAATCAGGAACCAGATAGGCACTCCAGCCTTCCACCGCACCAGGTTGAAAGCTGACATAAATAATCAACAGAACAATGATGATGACCAGCGTGGGCATCAGACGTACCGACCATTTTTCGATACCGGATTTCACCCCACCCAATACGATCAGGGAGGTCAGTACTAAAAAGACGGCACAGAAAAGAAAATTGCGTGGAACAGAAAAGTCCATTAGCCAGTCAGAGACCGCAGGAATGCCGACCATGGAGACCCCGGCATCGGCAAAATACGCCAGCATCCAGCCACCGACAATGGCATAAAAGGCTAAGATCAGCGATACAGTGACACAGCCCCAGATACCGGTGGCCCGGCCCCAGCGGCTGCCAGAGATCTTGCCCAGCGCATCCACCATGTTAGAGCGGTTAGCGCGACCAATGATGAGTTCGGCCATTAACACCGGATAGGCCAGTACAAAGGCCAGTAACAGATAGACTAAAACAAACGCCGCGCCGCCATTACTGGCAACCTGTGTCGGAAATCCCCAAATGTTCCCCAACCCAACGGCAGACCCCGCAGCAGCCAATATAAAGCCGATACGGGACGAGAATTCACCTCGCATTGCCATGATGATGTTCCTGTTTATTATTGTTGTGGTGTGCAAAAGCCATAAAAAAAGCTGGCCTGAGACCAGCCTTTTTTTGGCTCATTATTATTAGTTATGGTGTATCGCGTATTTACCTGTGTTTAGCATGTCATAGGTAATATTGGCAGCTTCATCCAGGAAAGGATCCAGCTCTTCCAGTTCTTCAGGTAAATCGTCCAGTGATCCCACCGGCTCTTTGCCCATACGCGCTAAGCGTTCATTAGCACGCTGCAACTCCTGATTTTCCTCATTGTCTTTTTCTGCCAGACGCTCTGATTTCACCAGCGATACATAATCGCGATCTTTTTTCTCTTTGTAATCGTCGATATCTTCGTAAATATATTCGAATTCCGGATTTTCCAAGATCCGCTTATTGTGCTTAGCGGTCAGTACATCCAACGCACTCTGGTCGTCGGCGAAGGTGGCATAATTGGCACGATCAATACTGTCCCACGGCAACGCGGTTTCTTCCTGGCTTTCGCCCCACTCGGCCGGTTCGATCGGCGAGGGGTATTGAATGTCCGGTACTACACCCTTGTGCTGGGTACTGCCGCCATCAATGCGGTAAAATTTTGCGATGGTGAACTGCACACTGCCCAACGGGTTTTCATACAGGTCGTAGATACGCCCTAAACCACGATGCTGCTGTACAGTGCCTTTACCAAAGGTTTGCTCACCGATGATCAACGCGCGGTTGTAATCCTGCATGGCTGCAGCAAAGATTTCTGATGCTGAGGCACTATAGCGGTCAACCAGCACGGTTAACGGGCCATCGTAGGTCACTTCGCCATCGGTGTCGCGATTGACACTGACTTTGCCTTCACCATAGCGAATTTGTACTACGGGGCCTTTTTCAATAAACAAACCGGTTAACAAGGTCGCTTCGGTCAAAGAGCCACCGCCGTTACCACGCAGGTCAACAATCACCCCTTTCACATTCTGCGCTTTTAGCTTATCCAGCTCTTTGCTGACATCGGCATGCAGATTGTTATAAAAGCTCGGGATGGTGATGATACCCAACTTTTCACCCTGATGCGGGCCGGTCTCAGGCTCATACACTTCTGATTGGGCTGCGCGGTCTTCCAGTTTGATTTTATCGCGGGTCAGGCTGACCACAGACATCGCCTTGCTTTCACTGGTGCCTTTTTGCACCTGTAAACGCACGGTGGAGCCTTTCGGGCCTTTGATGAGATCTACGACTTCATCCAGGCGCCAGCCTACGACATCGACAAATTCCTCGTCGTCCTGCGCCACCCCGATGATTTTATCTTCGGGTTTCAGAGCGTTGGATTTATCTGCCGGGCCACCGGGCACGATACTTTTGATCACCGTGAAATCTTCTTCACTTTGCAGCACCGCGCCAATCCCTTCAAAGGACAGGTTCATTTCCATCTGGAAACGGTCAGCATTGCGTGGTGAAAGATAGCTGGTGTGCGCTTCAATACTGCGGGCAAAGCTGTTCATCACGGTCTGAAAAACATCTTCGCTTTGAGTTTGCTTGATGCGCTTGATGGCGCGCTTGTAGCGCTTGGTCAAAAGCTCTTTGGCTTCTGGCCATTCTTTGCCGGCCAGGATCAGGTTTAACGCATCATACTTTACCCGCTGACGCCAAATCTCATTCAGCTCCTGCTTAGAAGTTGGCCAGCTAGCGTCTTCACGATCATAGTAAAATTTGTCGCCGTCCTGCTCAAAATCAAAAGGCTCTTCCAGCAGTGTCAGCGCATATTCATAGCGCTGCATCCGCCGCTCAGAAGCCAGATTAAAGATATCGTATGCCACTTTGAGGTTTCCGCGCGCCAGGGCTTCATCGAAGTCATCCTGATAGCGGTTAAAGTTGGTGATATCGGATTGCAGCAGGATCTGCTTGTTGCTGTCGAGCGCTTTTAAAAAGCGATTGAAGATTTGCTCGGACAGCGCATCATCCAACGCAATTTCCTTGTAGTGCGCGCGGGTAAATAACGCACTGACACGCTTTGCAGCCACACTATGCTGAGTTTCCTGCTGCAAAATAGGCAGTTCATCAACATCTGCGGTGGTGGTCACCGCGCCAGCGCCGACCCCCATGGTCAAAAACGCACTGGCAATGGAAATACGAAGGATATCTTTCATTTTACGACCTCTTGGAACCCGCCAAACGTAAAGCGTCCGAATTCACTTTTACAACCATACCGGTGTCTAGTTGAACATGGATGCCGTCTTTGGCAACTTCTGTAATAACGGCAGGCATGGGAGCCTTGCCCAACTTAACCGTAACTCTGGTCCCGGCCTGAAGATCTGCCTCAGACAGCTTTGCCGGGGGTGTCTTCATTGGTCTTCCAGATTTAGATTTAGTTCCCTTTTTCACATCATTAGTACGCTTGGGCGCACCGTCGGTGTTCTTAGTAGCGGGCCGGCGGGCCGGACGCTTATCGCCATCTTGCTGCTGACGCGCTTTACGCTTTTCAGCTGCTTTGGCCTTGCTTTCATCCAGTTGCTGGCGCGCATGGTCAGCATGCTCTTTTTCAATCTGCGCATCCTGGTTGCCGTCCAGGTCAACCCGGTAAGCCCCTTCTTTGATGCTGTGCAGATAACGCCAGCTATTGGTGTAATGCCGTAAGGTTGAGCGAAGCAGGGTTTTGCTGACCCGCTCATCATCTTCCAATTGGCTGGCCAGATCCTGAAAAATGCCGATTTTCAGAGGGCGGGCTTCGCCTTCGGTAGAAAAACAGTGTGGAAAACGCTCTGCAAGAAAGGCGATGACTTCTTTACTGTTAGAAAACTTTTCTGCTGATTCCATTAAATTTAACGCTAGTTAGTAAAATTCCGAATTATCCGCATCATCCCAAGTTGCCAGCGTGTGGTCAACCCAATCCAACAATTCATCATCCTCGATGTCTAATAAACTGCCATTTTGGTGCCATTGCTCCCAACTGTAGTGCAATAATCGTTCAAGCCGTTGAGTCTCAATGTCTTCATCAGCCCGGTCATAGACCGCGTGCAGAATGAAATTTAAACGCTCTGCCGCTTCATGTGGATCGGTGTGGTAGTCATCCATGTCGTCGGCGGTGGCCAGCACCACGTGAATATCTACATTATCTTTCATTGCTGAGTCTGCTCCAACACCCGGGCAATGCGTTCCAGGCCTTGCTGGTCATTCTCATCAAAGCGGGAAAATTGTGGGCTGTCGATATCCAGCACACCCAGCAGCTGGCCGTTTACCACCAGAGGGACCACGATTTCAGAATTGGAGGCAGCATCGCAAGCAATGTGACCGGCAAAGGCGTGAACATCGTCTACCAGCTGGGTTTCACGTGTTTCGGCCGCGGTGCCACACACACCTTTGCCCATGCCGATGCGGATACAGGCGGGTTGCCCCTGAAACGGGCCCAGCACCAGCTGATCCTCTTTATACAGATAAAAACCGGCCCAGTTGACCTGCTCCAGGTTATTAAAAATCAGGGCACTCAGGTTTGCCATGTTGGCAATCAGGTCGGGTTCGCCGCTGACCAGGGCTTCTGCCTGGGCAACCAGGCGATCATACATCGCTGTAGACAAAGTGGGTCTCCGCTTGTGTTAAGAATTAGTGTAGTGCAAATGTGACTTGCACGGTGGCATCGATTTGTTGCTGGCCGGGCATCGCTGCGTTCTCACTGGCCATGTGCAAACGGGCACTGGCCATGGGCTGAGGCATGCCCTGCGGCTGCTGGGTAATGTGCAAAACCTTACCCAGCTCGGCGTCGAGTTGCTCAACCAGCAACGTGGCGGTTGATTTGGCGTTGCTTACCGCATTTATCAAGGCCTGTTCATAGGCTTGCTGCTGATTTTGTGCAAACAGATGAAAACTGCCGATGCGCGTCACACCGCGCTTTAGCGCACCATCAATCAGTGTATCATAGCCGCCAATTTGGTTATGCGTAACCTGAATTTCCCTCGATAATACAAAGCCTTGATGTTCGCGGCCATTGGGCGTGTGTTCATACCAGGGATGTAGCTGTACCTGCATCGACTGGATATGTTTGGCTTCTACACCCTGTTCCTGTAAGAACGAAACTAGCTGCTCGGCATCGTGACTTATCTGCTGATTCAGTTTAGTCACTGTCTGGCCGCGCTGCTCTAAAATTAAGGTCAGGCTAAAGGCATCGGGTACCACCACCGCACTGCCACTGCCTTGCACCGAAATCGACGCCGGATTGGCGAATGTGGTGCCCGGTGCCGGGGTGGTTTGCGCCCAACTTACGCTGGTCAGTGCCAGGCCTGCACCCAGCAGGCCCGATATCAACAGGCGCTTAGCAGCCTGATAATGTTTACCGTGATACATGTGAACACCCTTTTCCCTGTACAGGGCCTTAGCCAAAAAACCAATAGCTTACGCCGATTGCAGCCATAATACCTGCTGCATCGGCAGCCAGGCAGCAGGTGACCGCATGTCTGGCGTGTTTTATCCCAACTGCCCCTAAGTATACTGCCAAAACATAGAAGGTGGTTTCGGTAGACCCTTGTAAAACCGCTGCCAGTCGCCCGGCAAAGGAATCAGCACCGTGATACTGCATGGTTTCTATCATCAGCGCCCGCGCGCCGCTACCTGATAAGGGTTTCATCAGTGCGGTGGGCATGGCATCCACAAAGCGGGCATCCGCGCCCAGCGCGGCGGCGGCCATGGCCAGCATATCCGCTGCATAATCCAACACGCCGCTGGCCCGCAACATCCCGATAGCAATCAACATCGCCAGCAGATACGGGATGAGCATCACAGCGACCTCAAAGCCTTTTTTGGCGCCGTCGATAAACAGCTCATAGGTATTGAGCCCGCGCCGGTACCCGCTGACAAGCACCAGTATCACAAAACATAGCAGTAAAAAATTGGCGACAAAGGCGGATTGGCTGGCCAGTTGATCGGCCGCCAGTGAAGCAAAATACACCACCGTGGCTGCTAGCAGCCCTATTAAGGCAGCCGCATACAACAGCACTACCCGTTCCAACAGGTTGATTTTCTGAATAAAGCAGGTCACCAACACCCCGGCCAGGGTGGAGGCGGTTGTGGCCAGTAAAATGGGAATAAATACATCAGTGGGCTGGGCAGCGCCCTGTTCAGCCCGGTATAAAAACACCGCGATGGGAAATAAGGTGACCGATGAGGTATTGAGCACCAAAAAGAAAATCTGGCTATTGGTCAGGGTATCGGGCCGGCTATTAAGTTGCTGCATATCCTGCATCGCTCGGATCCCAAAAGGTGTAGCGGCATTGTCCAGGCCCATGATATTAGCTGACAAGTTCATGGTAATACTGCCCAGCGCCGGGTGCCCCTGGGGCAAGCCTGGCATCAGGCGGCATAATAAGGGCGATAGCACCCGGGCAAAGCGTTGGATAAGCCCGGATTTTTCAGCGATTTCAAAGATACCCAACCAAAATGCCAGCACACCGATCAAGCCCAGCGCGATGTCGACACTCAGGGTGGCCATGCTGGTCACCGCGTCCATTACTTCTTTAAATGCGGCCTGGGTGCCGGTTACTGCCTGATAACAGGCGGCCAAAAACGCGGTAAGAATAAATGAGAGCCAAATCTTATGAATCATCGCCGGGTCTGTTATTGTTGTTTGCCCGCAGTCTACCAAACCTGAGGAAAATCGCAGTGATTTCGATGCAGTCTTTTTTGGTTGCATTTAGTATTGCAAGGTTTTAAGGTTGCTAAAAAGCTCGATACTCTTTGCCGGTAATCAGTATTAAAAAGGACAGCTTATGATTGGCGTATTAACAACGGACATTGTGGGGTCCACCAAGCTCAGTGCCACCGACCTGCGCCAGACACTCTCTTCTTTAGAGCAGCATTTAGCAGACTTGCAAAGCCGCCATAAACTGATTTATGCGCTCTATCGCGGCGACGAATTTCAGCTGGCTATCGACAATCCTCTGCAGGCGGCTGGGTTAATGCTGCAGCTTAAATTGTGGTTGGCCGGCGGTCATGCCACCCCGGCCCTGGCCTGCACCGCCAGTCTGGCCATAGGCCCGGGCCGCCTGGAAGGCTCCGACCCGGGCAAAGCCACAGGGCAGACCTATGTGGCTTCGGGGCGCGGTCTGGAAAGCACCAAACGCGGCCAGTTTGATATCCAGGTTCTGGGTATTAGCGATCCGGCGCTGCCCCTGTTATGCCAGCAATTAAGTTTTGTGTTAAACCGCTTAACCCGCAATCAGGCAGCGTTGTTGTACACCTATCTGAACGAAGAGTTCCCTACGCATCAGCAGTTGGCCAATCAACTGGAGACCTCGCGGCAAAATATCAGCGACCGGCTGCGGGCCTGTGGCGCAGAGCTACTGGAACCCTTTTTAGATTATATCGCACAGCGCGTTGAGCAGGCAGACGCATTATGACGTTATTGTTATTATTGTTAAGCGCCCATTTTATCGGCGACTTTTATCTGCAACCCGATCGCTGGATCAGCGACCGCCATGCCCGGGGCGTGCGCGCTGTCGCGCTGTATAAACACAGCGCTATTCATGGTGCCCTCGCCTGGTTAGCAATCAGCCTGGCCGGCTTCGACTGGCCCCAGGCGTTGGGTTGGGCGCTGTTTATCAGTATCAGCCATTGGTTAATTGACTGGACCAAAGCCGGCCATACCAGCATCACGGCCTTTGTGCTGGACCAGGCTGCCCATCTGGCCATCGTGGCGGTTGTAGTGATTTTGCTGCTGCCCGTCACCCAAAGCGATTGGCAGCTGGCGCTTACGTGGTTGCGATCAGATAAAGTGTTGCTGTATGTCCTGGGCTATCTGGTGGTGCTGCAACCAGCCAGTATCATGATTGCCCAGCTACTGGCCCGCCACACCGCAGTGTTGGCCAGTACCGACAGCCAAAGTCTGGGCGCTGCCGGGCGCTGGATTGGTTATGTGGAACGGGTGCTTGCACTATCGTTTATCCTGGTGGGCCAGTACACCGGCCTGGGCTTTTTGGTGGCCACCAAAACAGTATTCAGAGTTGGCGATTTGTCCAAGGCCAAAGATATGCGTCTGACTGAGTATATGATGCTAGGTACCCTGATCAGCTTTGCTATTGCCTTAACTGTCGGCTGGCTTATCCGAGCATTAGTGTAGGTTTTTTGACAAAGACTAAACACCACTGCACAGTCGCAAGTTAAGCATTACACGCAGCAACCTACTCTCCTACGAATACTAGGTCTGCAAACCCGGCGCGAAGCGCCAAAACGGCAGCGCTGCTGCCGGCTGTAAATATAACATTTTAGGGGCATGGCGACGTAATATAAGTGTTTAGGACAGTGTGCCGGCCAGCTAAATTGGTTAAAAAGCAAGCTAGCTTTGGATGATAAATCCGTGCTTTGTAATAAAAACAATCAGCCGGCACCAGGGCCAGTGCCGGCTGTAGAAGACTATCGGATAACTTTTTTCAGTGCTGCCAGACAGTGGTCGACATTGCGCGGTTTACAGGCATAGCCCATTAGGCCGATGCGCCAAACCTTACCGGCCAAATCGCCCAGCCCGGCGCCGATCTCCAGGTTAAATTCCTGCAGCAGGCGCTGACGCACCTGGGCATCATCGACACCGTCGGGTATGGTCACCACATTCAGTTGAGGCAGGCGGTAGGCCGCATCCACAGTAAACTGCATGCCCAGTGCTTCGACGCCCTCGCGCAGTTGATTGTGCAGCTGCTGGTGACGTTGCCAGCTGTGTTTCAGCCCTTCGTCATGCAATAAGCGTAATGCTTCGTGCAGGGCGTACAGGCTGTTTACCGGCGCAGTATGGTGATAGGCCCGCTTGCCGCCCTCGCCCCAGTAGCCCATTACCAGATTCATGTCTAAAAACCAGCTTTGTACTGGTGCAGTACGATTTTTAATCACCTCTACCGCACGGGGGCCAAAGGTGACCGGCGATAAGCCCGGTACACAGCTCAAGCATTTTTGTGAGCCTGAATAGGCCGCATCCACGCCCCACCCGTCTACATCTACCTCAATGCCGCCTAACGAGGTCACAGCATCCATGATGCTCAGGCAATCGAACTCCCGGGCCAGTTCACATAAGGCTTTGGCATCATTGCGCACACCGGTAGAGGTTTCGGCATGAACAAATGCTAATACCCGGGTGTCAGGGTTGTTACGCAGGGCATCGCGCACTTTATTTAAATCTGACTGCTGGCCCCAGGCATCTTCCACTACCACTGGGTTTGCCCCGCAACGGCGCACATTTTCTACCATGCGCTGGCCGAACACACCGTTAACACAAACCACTGCGGTATCACCGGGCTCGAGTAAGTTGGCAAAACAGGCTTCCATACCCGCCGAACCCGGTGCAGACACCGGCATGGTGAGTGGATTCGTGGTTTTGAACGCATATTGCAGTAAGGCTTTGATGTCGTCCATCAGATCGATAAACAGCGGATCGAGGTGGCCCAGTGTGGGGCGTGCCAGGGCGTTGAGCACTTGAGGGCTGACATCTGAAGGGCCCGGGCCCATCAGTGTGCGTTCTGGCGGTAAAAAGGTTGAATGCGTCATAAGCCGTCCTTTTTGGGCAAAACGGCATTGTTACAAGATATTCACACCAGCACAATCAGGCTATGACCAACATCACCAGGCTGAATAGTGGGTTTTTGCTAAGTGGTTGATCCAGTTTGTCATCGAAGCGTAACAATTCGCGTGTATAAATTGTGCACACTATGTGGATAATAATCGACCTGATTGCAGAGATCGGACCGGTGGCTAAAGTCGCCATTAATTAAACAGTTAGCTGATGAATTTTAACTTGTTGATAAAATGTCAAAAAAATTCATAAAAAATTGTTTATAAAGTATACAGTTTTGGTCTATTATTTAATTCCGCTGTGAACAATTGCATGAACTTCTCCCTTTGCAAAAGTTAGCGCACGGCTCAGCAATGAGCCATTCCCCTAGGCCCAGAACGAAAGTTCTGGGCATTTTTTATTCAGCGCTCAAATGTTACAGATAGGCTGACGGGTCCCGCGCGAGCTGCAGATTCTGCACAAAATGCCGGGCGTTTTTCACATAATGCTGGGCCGACGCCTGCAGTTTTTGTTCAATGCTGGCATCTAAGGTTTTAACTACTTTGCCGGGAGAGCCCAACACCATGGAGTAATCCGGGATCTCCATGTTTTCTGTAATCAGCGCATTGGCGCCAATCACACAATATTTGCCGATACGCGCACCATTTAAAATCACACTGTTAATGCCTATCAGGCTGTAATCACCGATGCTGCAGCCATGCAACATTACCTTGTGGCCCACGGTCACACCCCGGCCCAGGGTCATGGGAATGCCTTCATCCGTGTGCAGTACACTGCCATCCTGAATATTGGTCTGGGCGCCGATGCTGATGCGGTCACAATCACCGCGCACCACACTGTTAAACCAGATACTGACCTCTTCGGCCAGCTGCACATCGCCAATCACATGGGCACCGGGTGCTACATAGACCCCATCGGCCAGTTGTGGTTGTCGTTCGTCCAATTGGTAAATCATGATGCCTCCGTGGGCTTTTTGCGGATCATGCCTTCCTGCATGGTGGTGGCCACCAGCTCGCCAGCGCGGTTAAAAATCTGCCCTTTTACAATGCCGCGGCTGTTACCGGTAAACGGGCTGTCCATGGTGTACAGCACCCAGTCATTAAGCTCTACCGGACGGTGGAACCACATAGCATGATCGATTGTGGCCATACGCAGATTTTTATCCGACACCGCAATACCGTGAGGCTGCAACGCCGTGCTTAAAAAATGATAATCCGAGGCATAGGCCAGTGTGGCCTGGTGCAGGCCCAAATCATTATCCATGGGTTCACGCACCTTGAGCCATACCTGGCGCACTGGCTCGCGGGCCTGGGCTTTAAACGAGTTGGCAGCATCCACCGTGCGGATATCGATGGGCTTATGGTAGCTGAGCGCTTCCTGCATACTGGTGGACAAGCGCTCAAAGTTTTGCTCGTAAAAGGTGATATCTGAGTCCAGCGTGTCCGGGTCCGGCACATCCGGCATGGTGGCAAACTGGTGGCTCATGGTGTCTTCGACAGTTTGAAACGACGCGGTCATGTAAAAGATATTGCGCCCGTCCTGCACCGCCTTGACCCGGCGCGCCGAAAAGCTGCGGCCATCACGTACCACTTCCACATCGTAGACCACCGGTTTTTTAGCATCGCCGGGCAGCAAAAAATAGGTGTGAAAAGAGTGCACCACCCGGTCGGCTTCCACTGTACGGTAAGCCGCGGCCAGCGCCTGGCCCAGCACCTGGCCGCCAAATAATGCCCGAAATCCCAAATCCCAGCTTTGCCCGCGAAACAGGCCTTTTTCAATGGCTTCCAGTTCAAACAACGAGGACATTTTTACCTCTGACATGGTGTTACTACTCCTTTGGTAAGATGGCTTTTGGGTTTCGTGGGTAATAGCGCTCAGGCTGTTGGGCACGATGTTCAAAATATCGGGTGTCTTTGTACGGCAATTTCATAAAGCCTGAAATGCCCAGCCCCTGGATCTGGGGCACCGCCTCGACGATGTCGGCCAGCAGCTGGCCAAACACCTCGGCCTGGCTGTGATCCAGCAACATATAATAACTGTGAATTTTAAGATGCTGCGGTAGGGCCTCAAATATTATACAGCCGGTATGGTGGATTGTATTAAGCTGTTCTAATAAGTGCATCACTGAGGCGGGCAATTGCAACAGTTCGTCCGGATCATCACCGTCTTCAAAATACGAGTGGGTCCGGCTGGTGTCTTTTACTGCCGGGGTGCGTGAAAGTTCAAACGGGATCTCGCACCCCGGCGGCGGTGCAAAGGGCTGCTGCGGATCATCGCGTTCAATGTGCAGCGTGTCTTTGGCATTAAACATACAGCATTTGAATATCCCACTTCGGTGGATTGCCCGGGCCAGGGTAATCACATTATTGACCGACTGCTCGAAAGCTGCCTGGCGTGTTTCATCATACAGATTCAAACTGGAATCCACATACACCCCGTCTGGCTCCCAGCGAATCGCCATACCGCCGACCACCGGAAATTTGCCCAGCCGGCTAACCGCGGCGATAAAGCCTTTTTCGGTTTCGCCCATGCCCATCAGATAATTTTTGTAATAGCGCTCAAACTGCGCATCATTGACATATTTAAGCTGATTATCCGCCTCCGGGGCATGCTGGCGCAGATAGGATTTACGAGAGCTGTACACCACCGTTTCGATGGCTTTATCATGCTGGCTGACCCAGATGGGAATAAGCGGCGCTGCACGTGGCGGGGTATCATCACCAAACACCATATGATTGAGCACATGCAAATGCGCAAACAGATAGTCCGCGCCAGCATGCTGCTTTTTTTTATCATCGCTTAACATAGACGCCAGAATATGCGCCAGCATCTTGGGCAGGCCTAATGACTGAGGTGTGATCACTTTACGGCCAAACCGGCTGGACTGGCCGGACGCCAGCGCATAGATTGTACTGGCCAGGCCTTGGTCGTCAAAGCGCGGGCTGGACAGAGCCCCGTTTAACTGGTCTTCGCCAATAAAATACACATCCCCAAGCCGCGCATTGGTTTGCTGCATGTCCGAGGACATCAGATCCATCACGTTGCCGGCCACAAACTGGCCCTGCTCATCCAGCTGGGCAAATACCGACGAGCCCCAGTCAATCAACTGCACAGTTTCAGAGGCTGCATCCCACACCAGATTAGATGGTTTGATATCGCCATGGACGATAGGCCGTGGAATTTGCTGATGCCGGTTGGTGCGCAGTGCCTGAAGAATATGCGCCAGCTGCACGGTGATTTTCACAATCACCCGGGCCGGCATCGGCCCCTGTTCCAGGCTGACCTGTTCTAAATCCTGGCCCAGCGCCCGCTGCATCACCAGGATGGCCTGCTTGCCCACTTGCTGAAATGCGATTAATGGCGGCACCCGGGGATGGGCCACCTGCGACAGCATAAAGGCTTCGTCTTCTAACCGATCCTGCACATGCTGGGGCAAGGTGATACGCGAAAATTTAAACACATGCTGAGCATTGTCGGCAGTGCGCCCGGCAAACACAAACCCGAACGCGCCCTTGCCGATAAGCGCGATATCCCGGTAGCCTAACTGCGCCAGCTGTGCGGTACACAACGCTACCCAGTCTTTGAGCTTTTTCGCATCGGCGTGGCTGAGCAGATACACTGACTGCTCTTCGGGGATGTAAAAATGCTTTAGCGCGCCGGGCTGGTCCATGTAACTCAGGCTTCCTGCTTGAGCCAGCTTAGCATGAACCGGGCATCGCCTCCCAGTGCCTGGCAAACGGTCGCCATAGCTTCGCTTATCTGTGAATCCAGCTGCCAGGCAGGATTAATGATACACACGCCGGAGCCATACATACCGGCATCCGGGGTGTTGTCGCACACGGTTAGCTCGGCTCTAAAGCACTGCTTGCCCAGCTGTGAAATCTCGTCAAGCATCTGCTGGCAAGCCTGGGCTTTGCCTTTGGCCCGTTCGGATAACAATGGGTACCAGACCACTGTTTGCGCGTTGGCCCAGCGCCGGTACATCTGTTGTAAGGTGTTGGTCACTGCCTGGTATTCTTTGAGCTGTTCATATGGCGGGTCGATCAATACCGCGCCACGATTGGGCACGGGCGGGGTCAATGCCACCAGCCCTTCCAGGCCATCGCGATGATGCACATGCAGATTGGGATTGCGATGCAGTTTCATCACTTCCTGTAATGGGCCAACCTCACTGGGATGCAGTTCCATGCAATGCAAGCTGTCTGTCGCACGTAATGCCAGCGCGGTCAGTTGCGGTGAACCCGGATAAATATTCTGCTGCCATATGGGCTGGCTGTAGGCGAGATAATCGCCGAGCAAGCCGGTGGCTCGTTCTACCGAATTCAGTCCGGCCATACCGGTCTCATATTCTTTGTTTAACTGGGCTTGTTCGCTGGATAGCGGATATTGGCCAGCACCGGCGTGGGTGTCGAACACCACAAACGGTTTGGCTTTTTGCTTGAGGTGCTGCAGCACTCCCAGCCAGCTAAGATGTTTTAAAATGTCGGCATGGTTGCCGGCGTGAAAGGCGTGTCGATAGCTCAGCACACAAAAACCTGCAAAATAATAATGATGCCGGTAGTTTACCTGTGCCAGTTAAAAAATACCAAGGGTGCGGGCGCACCCCTGGTTGTTGGCTGTGGCCTTGCGCTTAGCGCAGGTGCATCAGCATGGTAGACGGATTGGTCAGATAGCTACACCACAGGTTGTTAAACTTCACCATGGTGGCCCCATCAATAATGCGATGATCGCCGGACCAGTTCACCTGCATCAGATGCTGGGCTTCCACCTCACCGGCATCATTAAAGCGCGGTAATTTTTGTGTTTTACCTAACGCCACGATGGCTGCCTCGGGTTTGTTAATCACCGGCGTGGCGGTCATGCCGCCCAGCGCTCCGATGTTGGAGATACTGATGGTACCGCCTTTAAGCTGGTCACCCGACAACTTACCCTCACGGGCTTTGTCGATGATGTCCTGCATCTGGCGGGCAATCTCCAGCAGGCTAAGATCCTGCACCCGTTTGATATTGGGCACCAGTAAGCCAATTTTTGAGTCCACTGCAAAGCCGATATTGTGATCATCAAAGTACGACAGCTCGGTGGCATCGTCGTTAAGCTGGCTGTTGATAATCGGAAACTCGTGCAGTGCCAGCGACAGTGCTTTGACAAAAAACGGCATAAAGCTGAGTTTGACATCTTTTTCAGCAAATACCGGCTTAAGCTGTTCGCGCAGTGCCATCAGCGCATCCATCTGCAACTCGTCGCTGACGGTAAAGTGCGGAATGGTATACACAGACGCACTCATCTGTTTGGCCATGGCAGCCCGGATCCCTTTAACCGGTTCGGTGCGCACACCCCCGGTGGCGGCTTTAACCGCTTCGGCGGTTTGTGCCTGTTGCGGAGCTGGCTGCGGCTGGTCCTTGCTATCCACAATTTGCAGCACATCCTGCTTTAAGATCCGGCCTTTTTTACCGCTGCCAGAGACCTGGGTCAGGTCAATATCTTGTTCGCGGGCTACCCGGCGTACAGCCGGGCTGGCCAGCACCCGGCCAGGTATTTCTACCGGTGGCTCAAACTCACCATCCGGCCATTTTTGCTCGGTGGTGGTGGCAGGTGATTTGGCGGCGCCTGATGTGGTGCTGTCAGTGTTTGACCGCTGGCCGCTATCCTGTGATTTTGCTGGTGAGGATGCAGGCGCATCACCCGCTTCGCCTTTCACATTTAAGGCAAACAGCGGTGCGTGCACCTTGGCAATGTCACCTTGCTGATAATACAGCTCATGCACGGTACCGGCATGCTTGGCAGGGATCTCCACCACAGCCTTGTCGGTCATCACCTCAACTACCGGTTGATCTTCTTCAATGGCATCGCCTTTGGCCACATGCCATTTTACGATTTCACATTCCACGATGCCTTCGCCGATATCCGGCAGAATAAAATCTTCAATCTGGCTGTTACCAGTATTGGTATCGTCGCCTTTGCTATCGTCATCGTTGTTGTCATCAGCTTTGACAGTATCGGCAGCTGGCCTGGCGTCATTGCTGGCGTCCTGTGACTGGCTGTCCGCCTCGCCATCATCGGCCACATCCATGGCAAACAAAGGCTCATGCACTTTGGCAATATCGCCCACCTTGTAATGCAGCTTTTTCACCACACCGGCGTGCATGGCCGGAATTTGCACCGTGGCTTTGTCGGTCATTACCTCGGCCACCGGCTGGTCTTCTTCGATGGTATCACCCTCAGCCACCAGCCATTCCAGCAACTCACATTCAACAATGCCTTCGCCGATGTCGGGTAAAATAAATTCGGTTGTCATTGCGCGGCCCTTAGTACTTCAATGTACGCTTGATGGCTTCGTAGGTTTTGTACTCATCCGGCATATATTCTTTTTCATGGGCCAGTGGGTACGGCGTGTCCAGCCCGCAAACCCGGGCAATCGGCGCTTCCAGATACAAAAAGCAACGGTCCTGAATGGTCGCAGCAATCTCACTGGCAAAGCCACCGGTCTGAGGCGCTTCGTGGTTGATAAGCAGACGGCCGGTTTTCATTACTGACTCGGCCACCCCTTGTGCATCCCACGGCAGGATAGAGCGCAAATCGATAATTTCACAGCTCACCCCATCTTCTGAAGCCATGTCGGCGGCTTTTTGCAGGATCTCTATCTGCGCGCCCCAGCCCAGCAAGGTAATATCGCTACCCTCCTGCACCACATCGGCTTTGCCCAGGGGCAATTCATAATCTTCTTCCGGCACATCACTGACCGAGGCGCGGTATAAGCGTTTAGGCTCTAAAAACAATACCGGATTATCATCGCGAATCGACGCCAGCAACAAGCCTTTAGCCTGATATGGGTTACGCGGCACCACAATTTTCAGGCCTGGGCAGTGGGCAAAATACGCTTCCGGTGACTGACTGTGGTACAGGCCACCGTGGATGCCACCACCGTAAGGGGTACGAATGGTCAGCGTGCCACAGGAGAACTGGCCGCCTGAGCGGTAGCGGAATTTCGCTGTCTCATTCACAATCTGGTCAAAGGCCGGAAAGATATAATCGCCAAACTGAATTTCGGCCACCGGCACTGAGCCCTGTGAGGCCAGACCGTTGGCAAAGCCAATGATGCCCTGTTCGGTCAACGGGGTATTAAAACAGCGGGCTTTACCAAATTTATCCTGCAGATTACTGGTGGCGCGGAATACCCCGCCAAAATGCCCTACATCTTCGCCGAACACCATCACGCGTTCGTCCTGTTCCATCACGGTCATCAGGGCACTGTTGATTGCTTGTAGCAGATTCATTTTCGCCATTACTTCACTCTCCCTGAGGTTTTCGGATAGGCTTCAGGATACTGGCGGATATGTTTTTTCAAATTATCCAGCTGTTCTTGCAGGTGCCAGGGCACCTCGCTGTACACATCATTGACGATGTCTTCGATAGGATTCACCGGCACTTTTTCGGCTGCTTTTAATTGCTTGAGCACTTCCTGACGGGTTTCATCAATCAGCTGTTTGTTGGCTTTTTCGTCGTACCAGCCTTTGCTTTGCAACCACTTGGCCATGCGGGCGATAGGATCTTTGGCACGCCACTGGTCTTCTTCATCGCGCGACCGGTAGCCAGTGGGATCATCAGAGGTACTGTGTGCAGCCAAACGGTAGGTCATGGCTTCAATCAGAACCGGGCAGCGTTCTTCTAAGGCAATCTCACGGGCACGTTGAGTCGCGGCGAACACTGCCAGCGGATCGTTACCGTCCACCCGGATTGTTTTCACGCCATAGCCTAACCCGCGCGAGGCAATACCGTCGCCGGCAAACTGCTCGGCAGCTGGGGTTGAGATGGCATAGCCATTATTACGACAGAAAAAGATCACCGGGCAATTAAGCACCGCGGCCATATTAAGGCCAGCATGAAAATCACCTTCGGAGGCCGCACCTTCACCAAAATAACAAATGGTGATGGCCTCTTTGCCGGCCATCTTCTGGCCATAGGCAAAACCGGCTGCCTGGGGAATTTGGGTGCCCAGCGGTGATGAGATGGTCATAAAGTTCAGCGGTTTGTCACCATAGTGGATCGGCATCTGCCGGCCTTTATTGGGATCTTCCTGGTTGCTGAACATCTGGTTCATAAACTGCGCGGTGGTGTAGCCGCGATAGGCCAACGCGCCCTGCTCGCGGTATTGCGACATGATCATATCATCCGGGGACAATGCTGCTGCACTGCCTACCGCCGCGGCTTCTTCGCCGGTGGAGGCCAGATAAAAACTGATCCGGCCCTGGCGCTGCGCAGCAATCATACGATCATCCAACACCCGGATATATTCCATGGTGTCATAAATCTTGCGCGCTACGTCTTCGCTCAGTTCGGGTTCCCGGGCTTCGTCGTGCAGGGTGCCGTCAGGCTTGAGGATTTGGAGCATAGGTATATCAATCAGGCCATTTTCAATAATATGCACCTGATGAGTGGTCTTAACCTGTGCCAGATGATTTCTGTCTTGCACTATGGATTCCCTCTTATTCTTGTGAAGGTAAAAAATTGCTTTTTTCAATTGCTGTCTATGCTAATTCAAGTGAGGCCGAATGACCTTGCTATTTCAGGTATGAATGGGCGGTTAAAAACACAGATATCCTCATAACCTTATTAGAATTAGGATTGGCATCCTACAAAATTAACGTATCGTTAAACAATTGCCACATAATTTAACATACAACGTATGCAGCTTGGCTAGCGAAATAAATGCTATTGATTGATGGCGCTTTTTTCATCTTGTTAGATCTGCGAACCTGCTATGATGTGTTCGAGGATGCCACACGCAATACGGAGTAACGCCTTGAAAGTTTGTTTTTTACTATGTCTGGCCTTGGGAATGACGACGGCATCGCTGGCGGACTCTGACACCTACACCCCTGTGGCACCCCTGCATCACAATAAGACCGCACTGACTAATCACTATACCGGTCAGCCGCTGCCTGAGCCGGCTGAACGCAATGTGTATCTGATGCGCTTTGATGCGCCTTCCGCAGTGGCTCGTCATTTAACACAACCGGTTCGTGGCACCGATTCCGTCGGTCGCAACCGGCCCAAGCGCCTGCAGCTGGAACGCGATGACCTGCAGGCCTATGTGGATACCTTAGCGCATCAGCACCAGCAACACCTTGCGGCGCTGAAAGCCAAAGTGGGCGCATTTACTGTGTTGACCCACTACCACTACGCCTTGAATGGCGTCGCCATTCAGGCCAGTCCTGAGCAGGCCACACAGCTACGGGGCCTACAGGGTGTGCGCTCGGTAGAAGCGGATCAAAAACGCACGCTGAATACCGATACCGGGCCGGTGTTAATCGGCGCGCCAGCCATCTGGCAAGGCCAGGCCACCAGTAATGCCGGCACTCTGGGTGAAGGGCTGACCATTGCGGTACTAGATACCGGTATCAATACCGACCACCCGTCTTTTGCCGACATCGGTGGCGATGGCTATAACCACAGCAATCCACTGGGCGCTGGCAATTATTTAGGTGATTGCGCCAGCGGCTTTGCCAGCCTGTGTAACGACAAATTGATTGGCGTGGTCAGTTATCCGGAGATCACCCAGGCCTACAGCGATAATGAGGTCTTTACCCCCCCCCTACCGGCCAATGGTGAAGATTACAATGGCCATGGCACCCATGTGGCCGCCACCGCGGCTGGCAATGTGCTGTTTGATGTAAAAGAAGTGTTGCCCGACAGTGGCACCAATCAAAGCGACGGCATTGAGTCGGGCTTTGTCTATGAACGTATTTCAGGGGTGGCACCGCATGCCAACCTGGTCTCATATCAGGTGTGCCTGCCAGGTGAGACTGACGACACCTACAATGGCTGTTACGACTCGGTGATTGCCCGGGCCATCGATGATGCTATTGCTTCAGGAGTGGTGGATGTGATCAACTTTTCAGTATCCGGCGGTGGCGACCCCTGGAGTGGCGCGGTGAATGAAGCCTGGCTGGCCGCTCACAACGCCGGCATTTTTACCGTGCATTCTGCCAGTAACTCAGGCCCGGATAATTTTACCACTGACAAACAAGCCCCCTGGATCACTGTTGTTGGCGCGACTACTCACGGTCGCCTGGTGGATTATGAAAAACAATTGCAGGATTTTAGTGGCGGTACCTTTGTCCCGGCGCCGATGACTGGCTCGAGCAATACCGGCGCTATCAGCGCCCCGGTGATTTATGCCGGCGATGTGGTCAACCCCAATGCGCCAGGCACCGATCCCGCCCAGTGCATGGAGCCATTTCCGGCGGGCACCTTTGATGGCCAGATTGTGGTGTGTGACCGCGGTGACATCCCGCGTATCGATAAAGCACGCCATGTGGCAGAAGGTGGGGCCGGCGGATTTGTGCTGGCCAATGTGGAAGGTGGCGCGGATAATCTGGCCAACGACACCTATGTGATCCCTGGTATTCACCTGGATGCGGCTGATAGTGCCACCTTGCGCAGCTGGCTGGCGTCAGGCAGCAATCACCGCGCCACCATTACCGCCGCCGATGGCGGTATCACCATTGATGACAGCGCGGCAGACATTGTGGCGGAGTTTTCTTCACGCGGCCCCAATGCAACTGTATCCACGTTGACCCCGCACCTGACCGCGCCCGGCGTGGATATTTATGCGGCGTTTTCCGATGAACATTATGGCCATGATAACAGCGGCCCGGCGCCGGCAGATTATGCCTATCTGTCGGGCACCTCTATGGCCAGCCCCCACGTGGCTGGTGCCGCAGCGCTGGTTAAAGCTGTGCGTCCTGACTGGAGTGTGGATGAGATACGCTCGGCATTGATGATGACAGCCGCCACAGATGTCACCACGGGTAACTCTGGTACGCCGGCCGACTGGTTTGACATGGGCGCTGGCCGGGTCCAAGTGGGTGATGCGGTAGCCAGTGGCCTGGTGATGGATGAAACCTATGCCCGCTATGTTGCCGCCAACCCGGCCACCGGCGGTGAACCACGCGCATTGAATACGCCTGCGGTGGTAGATACCGAATGTTTTAGCCAGTGCACCTGGCAGCGCACTGTCACCGCCACTCAGGCCGGCACCTGGACGGTGAGCCCTATTAGCCAGACCACAGGTTTTGCTGTAACGGTCTCGCCCCTATCCTTTACTCTGGCCGAAGGTGAAAGCCAGACCCTGACTATCACTCTGGCAACCGATGGCTTAAGCAATGACGAATGGGGCTTTGGCCGAATCAATCTGACCAGCAGCCAAAGCCCGGCGTTGCATATACCGGTGGTGGCATTTGCCAGTAACGGTACCATTCCGACCTCTCTGGACATCGAAGCTCATCGCGATTTTGACAGCCTGTTAGTGGAAGATATTTTTACCCAGCAAGCCGATGCGCTCAGTGCCCGTTCCTACGGCTTCACGCCAGCCATTTTGCGTCGTCAGTCTTTGCCAGAAGATCCCACCAACAGCGAGCTGTTAGACGGCGGGGATGGCGTAGCACTTATCCCACTGACAGTAACCGAACAAACCATTCGTCTGGTGGCAGAAGTGACCGACTCCAGCGCCAACGATATCGATTTGTTTGTCATCTTTGATGAAAACGAAGACGGTACCCCGCAGGATGACGAAATCATTGCCACCAGCACATCATTCAGTGTGCAGGAATACATTAGCCTACGCCGGCCGACGGCTGGGAATTACTGGGTGGCGGTACAAAACTGGGCGGGTTCCGGCGCACAAAACGACGATGTGAGTCTGTATACCGGTGTGCTTGATGCAGTACCGAATGCCAACCTGGATGTGATGGTGCCGGCCAGTGTGGCAGAGCGGGAAGAATTTGACCTGACGGTGCTGTGGGCATTACCGGATGCGCAGCCTGGCGATCGCTATTATGGCGCGTTTGCGTTGGGCAACGGCCCCGGTCAGGATGATATCAGCCTGACCACGGTGGATTTGCGCCGGGCTGATGATGATGTATTTGTTAGCTCACCGACCCCGGGGCGGGTACAGGGCGGCGATACCGCCACCTTCTCCGTGAATGTGATCACCAATGACACCAATCGCGACCGCGAATACAACATCGAAGCCGTGCTACCGGACACCCTGACCCTGCTACCTGACTCGGTCACACCGGCAGCCACGGTCAGCGGTAAACAGCTCAGTTGGACCGTGGTGCAACCGGCGGTGCAGCGGCCGGAAACCCGCTTTGCCTTAAGCTCGGCTGCCCTGGACCAGCAATGTGCGACCGCTGCTGCCAGCCTGCCGGATGCAGATACACTTGCCGCCGGCCACCCACTGACTAACTATGCCACCTATGGGGTAAATGTGCGCTATGGTGAGCAGACGGTGTCGCATCTTACTGTGGCCCGCAACGGCTTTGTTACCCTGGCCGGTGAGCTTAGCCCGGTACATCTGGACCCTGCGGCCTTGCACACCGAGCAGCTGCCCAATGCGGTGATTGCCCCCTACTGGCAAACACCCGACCAGGCCACCGCCCACTTCGCCCAGGTGCAAAAGGACAAGCATGACAACGTGTTAATTGACTGGCAGGGTCAAAATGGCGCGCCGCTGACCCGCTTGTGGCTGGCTGCGTCCCCGCAAGCCGGTGAAGTGGCGATGATTATGGCCTATCCGGAGCTGTCCGGCCAGCCGGCCAGTATGGGCATTGAATCGATGCAGGGCACCGCGCGCCAACATACCCCATCAGAAGCATTACAAAGTGGCGATATCTGGTGTTATTACCCGCTGGGTAACAGTACACCTGCAGCTAGCTTGCAGATGGCGGATGCGCAAACAGCGAGCCCACAGATCGTGGCGGATCTGCGTTTTTCTGCGCGGGTAGCCGACACCGCCCCGCCCGGACCGTTTGAGTTACAGGTCATCTCCACCGTGCCCAATATTCCCGGTACCCAGCCTGAACAAGCCGCGTTGTATACTGGCTTACAGGTGGACGCTGCGCCGGTAGCCAATATTGTGGCCGACCAAATCACCATCAGCAGTGGCCAGCAACGCAGTATTGCGGTGCAGGCCAGTGATGCTAATGGCGATAACCTACAGTATGCGTGGACAGTGAGCCCGGCCGGCACAGGTTTGCTAAGTAACAGCACCAGTCAGGAAGTGTTGTTTTTGGCGCCCACCGTGACTGCGCGAACCAGCTATACCCTGACCGTCACCGTCACCGACAGTTTTGGCCGGCAGGCCAGTGACAGTGTCACAGTGGTGGTCACCCCGCCGGTAGTCACCACGTCGCCCGGTTCCGGTGGCTCAGGGGGTGTTGCAGGCTGGCTGTTACTGGCCTGGCCGCTGGCCTGGTGGCGCTGGCGTACCCGCCGTCAACTAGCAGGGATTAATCCGGGGCAAGGCTAAAGGCCGGGCCCACCGGCTGGTAGGTGGAGGGCTTATCGATGGGGGTGGCCTCAAGCTGATGACGTATGGCCGGGGCCAGCAGATATTCCAGCGATTCCGGGGTTTGCTGCGGATCCAGCCAGGTTTGCAGACTACCGTCGTGCAGGCTCAGCATCAGTGGGCTGGCTTTGGTATGCACATTGGCCAGTGCCTGATGCGGCGGCAGGGTCACCACTGAACATGACATTTCAGAATGGTGAGCGCCCTGCTCGTCGGTATACTGCCAGGTGCGGTACAAGCCGCCCATCGCCATCGCTTCATCATTGGCGCAGGTCATATCGTGATAAATCTTTTGGCCGTCCTTAGCCAGCGTTTCACCAAAGCCGGTGGCCGGGATCACACAACGCTGCTGGCGAAATCCGTGATAGCCGGCACTGCGCGGGGTGTTAAGCTTATCGTAACGGGTATTAAACGAGGTGTATTTAGACGGTTTAAAGCCACTAGGGCTGTCAACATGCTTGTCCAGCAGCAGCCACCAGATAGCATTATTCATCACGGTTTTGTCATCCTGTCGATACACTATTGACACCCGCTCTGTGGCCCGGATAAAGCGGCTGTAACGCATGCCCTGCGCTGGCCACAGGTCAATACCCAGCTGGTCGCACAGCGAACGCAAGCCCGGGCTATCGGTGACATTCAATCTGCCGCACATGAATTTCTCTCCTCGCTTATCGGCTACTCTCCATCAAGAGTTGGCCTGATCATCCCAGTGCAATTCCTGCATGGCTTCTTTGGTCAACGCCTCGGGCAATTTTTTGCTCGGGCAGATACCCAGCTCACGAAATTGCTCAGCCTGGCGTACCAGGTTGCCGCGGCCCGAGGTAAGCTTAGCAAATGCACTGTCATAATGCTTCTGGCTGGCCTCGATAGACTTACCGATTTTATCCATGTCCTGTACAAAACCGGTGAATTTGTCGTACAACTTGCCGGCGTGAGCGGCAATTTTTTGCGCATTCTGGTTTTGGTATTCATATTGCCAGATATTGTTGATGGTGCGCAGCGCCACCAGCAAATTGGTCGGGCTGACCAGCATGATATTGTGGTTGAGCGCCAGCGACACTAGCTGGGGATCTTCTTCAATGGCCAGCAAAAAGGCCGGCTCCACCGGAATAAACAACAGCACATAATCCAGGGTTTTTAAGCCTTTCAGCTCATGATAATCCTTAGCGCCTAACCCTTTAATATGGCCCCGGACTGAGGCCACATGCTCTTTGAGTGCGCGTTCACGGCCGGCCTCATCGTCACTGTTAAAGTAGCGTTCGTAGGCAGCCAGGCTGACCTTGGAATCAATAATCACATCTTTATCATTGGGCAGGTGTACCACCACATCCGGTTGCTGCAGTTTGCCATTATCCGCGCGCAGCGATACCTGGGTGTCGAACTCGTGGCCTTCGCGCAGACCGGATTCTTTGAGGATACGTTCCAGTACCACCTCTCCCCAGTTACCCTGTTTTTTATTGTCGCCTTTCAGGGCCATGGTCAGGGCCGCTGCTTCATCGGTGATTTTTTGATTTAGTTCTTTCAGCGACAGGATTTCGGTTTTTAATGAGGCGCGTTCCTGGCCTTCGCGGGTGTACTGGTCGCTGATCTGGCGCTTAAAGCCTTCGATCTGTTCTTTAAGCGGATTAAGCAGTGCGCCCAAATTTGTCTGGCTGGATTTACTAAAAGCATCACTTTTTTCGTTGAAAATGCGATTGGCCAGGTTTTCAAACTGGGTCTGCAGGCGCTGCTCGGCACCTTCTAATGCCGCCACCTTCTCGGCATGGTGCTGCTCGGCCTGGGCATGGCTGGCCTGCTGCGCCTGATGTTCGGAGCGCAGCGTAGCCAGTGCCTGTTCGGTGTCTTTGAGCTCTTGGCGCAGCTGCCGGTGCTCGGTCTCCAGGCGCTGTAACTGTGCAGCTTGCTGGCTGAGCTCACCGCGCTCATTTTGCAGGGTGTACAGGCGTTCGTGGGCACTGTTTAACGCTTCCTGGCGCTGGGCCAGTTGCTGATTAAAATACACCTCACTTTGTTCCTGCTGCTGTTGGGCCAGGGCCAGCTCTTGTTCCAGCGCCTGGCTGGCCGCCGCATAGCGCTGCTGTTGCCAGAAATAGGTGGTCAGCGCGCCCACCATAACACCAGCAGCGCTGGCGACGCCGGCTAAAACTATCGGATCAGTTATCATTATTGTTCGCCTGTCAGATACAAAAACGGGCACCGCTTAGGGGTGCCCGTGTATCTTACCGTGACTACTGGTTATTTGGCCAGTACTCCGTCCAGCTCTTCAATTTTGGCTTTCCAAATCGCTGGGCCGGTCTGGTGCGCGTTGGCGCCGGTACTGTCCACCGCCACGGTCACTGGCATATCTTCTACTTCAAATTCGTAGATGGCTTCCATTCCCAGATCTTCAAAAGCCACCACCCGGGATTTTTTAATGGCTTTAGACACCAGGTACGCTGCGCCGCCCACAGCCATCAAATAGACGGCTTTATGCTTGGCAATAGATTCTACCGTAGCCGGGCCACGTTCGGCTTTACCAATCATGCCAATCAAACCCGTTTGTTCAAGCATCATGTCGGTGAATTTGTCCATACGCGTCGCGGTCGTCGGTCCGGCCGGCCCTACTACCTCGTCACCCACAGCATCCACCGGCCCCACGTAGTAGATAAACCGGTTGGTCAGATCTACGCCATCCGGCAGGCCTTCGCCATTTTGCAGCATGGTCTGAATACGCTTATGCGCAGCATCGCGGCCGGTCAGCATCTTACCTGACAGCAGCACAGTTTCGCCCACCTGCCAGTTTTGAATGTCTTCTTTAGTAACCTCGTCCAGGTTAACCCGGCGAGTGTTTTCACCCACTTCCCAGGTGACTTCCGGCCATTCTTCCAACTTTGGCGGACGTAATTCTGCCGGGCCGCTGCCGTCTAAGAAAAAGTGTGCATGACGGGTAGCCGCACAGTTAGGGATCATGGCCACCGGCTTGGAGGCCGCGTGGGTGGGCATGGATTTGATTTTCACATCCACCACGGTGGTCAGGCCGCCCAGCCCTTGTGCACCGATACCAAGATCGTTAACCCGTTTGAAAATATCAAGACGCAGTTTTTCGTCAGTGGTTTGCGCACCGCGCTCCATCAGCTCCTGAATGTCCACCGGATCCATCAGGCTTTCTTTGGCCAGGACCGCGGCTTTTTCGGCAGTACCGCCAATTCCTATACCCAGCATGCCCGGCGGGCACCAGCCAGCACCCATGGTAGGCAAGGTTTTGACTACCCATTCGGCAATATCGTCCGATGGATTCAGCATGACCATTTTTGATTTATTTTCCGAGCCGCCACCTTTGGCCGCAATCATCACTTCAATCTTATCGCCAGCCACCATGTCGATGTGCACCACTGCGGGGGTATTGTCTTTAGTGTTCTGCCGGGTACCGGCCGGGTCTGCCACAATTGAGGCACGCAACGGATTATCGGCATTGGTGTAGGCGCGGCGGGTGCCTTCATTGACCATTTCCTGCACTGTCATATCCGTTTTATCCCAGCTTACCGCCATGCCGACTTTTACAAAGCAGGTCACAATGCCGGTATCCTGACACAAGGGGCGCTTGCCTTCGGCTGACATCCGCGAGTTGATGAGGATCTGCGCCATGGCATCTTTGGCCGCCTGGCTTTGTTCTTTGTGATAAGCTTTTTCTACGGCTTTGACATAGTCCAGCGGGTGATAATAGGAAATAAACTGCAGCGCATCTTCGATGCTATCAATGAAATCTTGTTGACGAATAACGGTCATTAGCGTCCTCTTTTACCTAGCCTGTGGTGTCTGCTATTAAAAAATGCGTATACTAGCGCATCTGCCGCAGTGGCACCAATAAATCCACGCAGCGCGGCTCTTTGCATCTGTTAGTGTATAACAAAGTGGTTTTCATGAATGCATCCAGCGCTCTCCGCGAGCTTCTTATCAGTCCCGTTGCGGCTGATATTGCCGACAATATCTATACTCTGTTTGCCCAGGTAGAACACTCCCCCTATGCCATGCTGCTGGACAGCGCCGCCAGTCGCGCCGGCCGTTATCATATTATGGTATGGCGCCCGCGCTTTGTGGTGACAGCCAGCCATCCTGACGTCACCATAACTGATTGTTACAGCCAGCAAACCACCATCAGCCAGGCGCCGCCGCTGACCTGTGTGGATGACCTGATGAACTGCCATTTCGCCCTTGATACTGTAGCTTGCAATGCGCCACAGCTATTGGCGCAATTACCGTTTGTGGTTGGGGCGCTGGGCTTATGCGGCTATGATGCGGGGCGATTTTATGAACAACTGCCGGCCGATAATCCAGGCGAATATCAGTGTCCGGATGTGGCCATTGGCCTGTACGAACAATCGGTGATTGCCGATACCCATACCGGCCAGCTGTATCATTGCCGGTATAGTGACATGCCCTCCCTGGCTGAGCAGTTTTCCGCCAGTGTGCCGAATCCAGTGGCATTTGCCCTGACCAGCGTCTGGCAATCGAATTTAAGCCACGCCAGCTACACCCAGGCCCTGGCGCGCATTCATCAGTATATTGTGGCCGGTGATTGCTATCAGATAAATATGGCGCAGCGCTTTAGCGCCAGCTATCGGGGTTCCGAATGGCAGGCCTATGAAGCGCTGCGGGAGCAAAACAATACGCCATTTTCGGCGTTTATCCGCTTGCCGGATAGCTGTGTATTGAGTATTTCGCCGGAGCGATTTTTACAGGTGCGGGATAACCAGGTGCAAACCAAACCCATTAAGGGCACCCGGCCGCGCTTTGCTGATCCGCAGGCTGACGCCGATAGTGCCCGTGACCTGCAACATGCTGAAAAAGACCGCGCGGAAAATCTCATGATTGTGGATCTGTTGCGTAATGATTTGAGTAAACATTGTAAACCCCACAGCGTTCAGGTTCCGCAGTTATTTGCGCTGGAATCCTATAAAGCGGTGCATCATCTGGTGAGCACCGTAGAGGGTACCCTTCACGATAATGCCAGTGCCCTGGATTTGCTGGCCGGTGCGTTTCCCGGCGGCTCTATCACCGGTGCACCTAAGGTGCGGGCGATGGAAATCATTGAGGAGCTGGAACCGCACCGGCGCAATGTGTATTGCGGCAGCATTTTGTACTATGGCATCAAGCGCGATCTGGACTCGAGTATCACCATCCGGACCTTGCTGGCTGAAGATGGCCAACTGTATTGCTGGGCTGGCGGGGGCATTGTACTGGACTCGGATGCAGCGGCAGAATATCAGGAAACCCTGGACAAGGTGTCGCGCATTCTGCCTGCACTGGAATCATTGCGTGACCAAAGCTGAATTTTTATATTATTTTCATCATGCCCGCCAGGTGCACCAGGAACCGGATTATCCGCTGGCTAAGCGCGGGCGTGATGCTGCGGTGCTGATTCCACTGCTGGATTATCCGGATGCCTTGCATCTGATTTTGACCGAACGGGCGCACCATCTGCGTCATCATCCTGGTCAGATCAGTTTTCCCGGCGGCGGCTACGAAGAACAGGACCGTTCATTACAGGACACTGCCTGCCGCGAAGCTTTTGAAGAGATTGGCCTGCCCCGCGAGCATGTCGACATCATCGGCACTTTACCGGCGTACCGCACCATCAGTGGCTATCAGATCACGCCGGTAGTGGCCTTTGTGCAGCCGCATTTTACCTACCAGATTGATAGCAATGAAGTGGCCAGTGTATTTGATGTGCCCCTGGCCCATCTGATGAATAAAGCTAACCACCTGGTGCACTACAGCGAGCGTGACGGACGCCGTTTTCCTATCTATTTTATACCCTGGCGCGAACGCACCATCTGGGGCGCCACCGCGGCCATTTTGCGAAATCTTGCGCATCATTTGCACATTAATACCTGAGCATTGCCCAACGAATACACATTCATCAACATTTGTTTACATTGAGTTAGCTTTTCTTATTAGCAGATTAGCAATTCTGTATTGTAGTTAATGTTGGTAAGAGGCAAGATCACAGACAGAATGTTATTGGGGATATTGCCAGTTTATGATTAGTGTATTTGATATGTTCAGCATCGGGATTGGCCCGTCCAGCTCACATACGGTGGGCCCGATGCGTGCAGGCGCCGAATTTGTGGCTGAGCTTGAGCGAGACGGTATCCTTGAGCAGGTACACAGCATCAAGGTGGAATTGTTTGGCTCATTAGGCCAGACCGGCAAAGGTCATGGCACAGGCAAAGCGGTGATTTTAGGCTTGCTGGGCGAAGCACCCGAAGCCGTGGATGTAGATAGCATCGATAGCCGGCTTGAGCACATCCACACCAGCCAGAAAATTCAGCTGGGCGGCAAACATGAAATCAAGTTTCCCAACAAAAACGCCATCGTGTTTCATCGCCGTAAATCCCTGCCCCGGCATGCCAATGCGTTAACATTGTTTGTGTTTGATAAGCAGCAATCCTTACTGCGCGAGCAAACTTACTACAGCATCGGCGGCGGCTTTATCGTGCGCCACGAAGATTTTGATGATGTCAAAGAGCATGCAATGTCGGTGCAGGCCAAAGTGCCCTACCCATTTAAAACCGCGGAAGCCTTGCTGGAACTGTGCAAAGCCAATGGCATGCGGGTCAGTTCACTGATGCTGAAAAACGAAGCCGTGCACCGCCCGGAACACGAAGTCAAAGCCAAACTGTATGAAATTTGGCAGACCATGAAAGAGTGTGTGCAGCGCGGCATTGAAAGCGAAGGGATTTTGCCGGGCGGGCTAAAAGTTGTGCGTCGCGCACCCGGTCTGTACCGGCGTCTGCAAACCGAGCATACCTCGGATCCCATGCAGACCATGGACTGGGTCAATTTGTTTGCGCTGGCTGTAAATGAAGAAAATGCGGCCGGTGGCCGCGTGGTCACTGCCCCCACCAACGGCGCAGCAGGTATTTTGCCTGCGGTACTGCATTACTATGATAAATTTATCCGTCCGGTGGATACCGAAGTGGCGGCACGCTTTTTATTAACGGCTGGTGCTATCGGTATTTTATATAAAGAAAATGCCTCGATTTCCGGTGCTGAAGTGGGCTGCCAGGGTGAAGTGGGTGTAGCTTGCTCTATGGCCGCTGGCGCACTGACCGAAATCATGGGTGGTTCTACGCTGGCGGTAGAAAACGCGGCTGAAATTGGTATGGAGCACAATTTGGGGCTGACCTGCGACCCGGTAGGTGGCCTGGTACAGGTACCGTGCATTGAACGTAATGCCATGGGCGCCATCAAGGCTATCAATGCCTCACGCCTGGCCATGCGTGGTTCCGGCGAGCACAAGGTATCCCTGGATAAAGTGATCAAAACCATGCGCGATACCGGCAATGATATGAAAACCAAATACAAAGAAACCGCCAGGGGCGGTTTAGCGGTCAATATTATTGAGTGTTAAACACTGAGGCGGTGGCGCGGCTATTTTACCGGCAGCGTCACCCCTTTGAACATCTTTTCCACTTCATCATTGTTTTTCAGCATCATCGCTTTTTCCACCTTATCTTTGGTCAGATGCGGAGCAAAGCGCTCAATAAAATCAAACATATAGCTACGTAAAAACGAGCCTTTACGAAAGCCAATCTTGGTGGTGCTGTAATCAAACAAATGACTGGCATCGATCTTGACCAAATCGCTGTCCAGCTCTTCACTAACCGCCATAGATGCAATTACGCCAATGCCCACGCCCAGGCGCACATAGGTTTTGATCACATCAGCATCGGTGGCGGTGAACACGATTTTGGGAGTCAGGCCAGCCCGCTCAAATGCCTGATCCAGCTCGGAGCGCCCGGTAAAGCCAAATACATAAGTGACCAACGGATAGTCGGCGATATCACTGATGTCGATACTGGATTTTTTCGACAGCGGATGGTCTTTGTTAACGATCACACTGCGGTTCCAGTGATAGCACGGTAACATGACCAGGTCGTTATACAGATGCAAGGCTTCGGTGGCGATAGCAAAATCCGCTTCGCCTTTGGCCGCTAGATCAGAGATTTGCGACGGCGTGCCCTGGTGCATGTGCAATGACACTTTTGGGTATTTATGCATAAACCCTTGTATAACATCGGGCAGTGCATAGCGAGCCTGAGTGTGCGTGGTAGCAATATTCAGCTTGCCTTGATCTGGCAGCGTATGTTCCCGCGCCACGGATTTGATACTTTCCACTTTAGCCAGAATTTGTCTAGCAATTTCAATAACATCGCGCCCTGCATCGGTTACATGAGTAAGATGTTTGCCACTGCGGCCAAAGATTTGCACACCCAGCTCATCCTCGAGCATGCGCACCTGTTTGCTGATCCCAGGTTGCGATGTGTAAAGACTTTCGGCGGTGGCCGACACATTGAGATTGTTATTCACTACTTCTACAATGTATCTCAGTTGCTGTAGTTTCATTCCTGCTAACCCTTAGCTAGTGGCGCACGATATTATTGTGGTAGTGTTATAACCAAATCGTGCGCGTATTGCTATTGCCATTTGTGTTTGTAATGAAATTCTTATACCTAAATTGTAGGTATATGTTCAGTTTTGGTGAATACTAGCATATGCCTTCATGGATGTTCGACGAAAACATTATGCCAGAGCTTGCCCCTAAGTCTGCCCACAATATCGATTTTTCCTCTGTGCTGGCAGCAGCCGTACACGACATGAAAAATTCATTGTGCCTGTTGTTGCAGTCGATTGAGACCCTGTCAGCCAGTATTCCTGAAGATGATCACAGCATGAGCCACCAGGTAGCCGATGTGCACTATGAAGCCAGCCGGTTAAACACCAGCCTGGTGCAAATCTTATCTTTGTATCGTTCCCAGGTGTCCGCTCTGCCCATCACAGTGGATGAGCACTTTATTGCCGATTTGTGTGAAGATGTGTGTGATGCAGTAAAATTATCGGTGCGCCAGCGCGGCTTTGAGCTGGAGGTGCACTGCGATGAAGAGTTGTGCTGGTATTTAGACGGCGAGCTGATTTATATGCTGGTCAACGATGCTGTGGTAAATGCCCTGCGCTATGGCAAGCAGCGCATTATTTTATCGGCCTGGCGCGATGCCGACGGGCTGACTATCAGGGTTGAGGACGACGGGAGCGGCTACCCACCGTCGATGCTGGCGCAGAGCCAGTTGGACCTGGCCAGCTTTGCCGTCAGCCAGGGACGCACCGGGCTGGGGTTGTTTTTTGCCCGCCTGATTGCTACGGCGCATACCCGTGACAGCCGGACTGGTGAAATTATGCTGGCCAACGGTGGCCAGCTTGGCGGAAGTGTGTTTACCGTAAAAATACCGTAAACTTATCCAAAAAAGCATTAACGCCAAAGCCGCGGGCTGATGGCTGGACAACACGTGAACGGAAAAACATAACCATGTTCCCGATAATAATAATACTGATAGTGGTCTTATTCATTGCAGCGATTTTTATCAATGCATTTCAGCAACACCGGGCCAAAGTGCAGGCTGAGCGCCGCGCCGAGATGGCCAAGCACCGTGCCATTGTGGATGAAACCGAAAATGTGATTATGGCCTGCAGCAATATGCCTGTATCAGGCCGCCTGGAGCATATCCTGCACACCCGGGTGTACTGGGCGCTTAAAGCTATCAGTGAAGCCGGCAATACCAGTAACGATCTAAAGCAGCGGCTGACCGATGCCGAGCAACGGGTAAACAATGAAGTGCCAGACGGCAGCACCATGGCTGAATTTACCCTGCCGGATAATGATAAGATGATTATCCAGTATATCCAGGCGGTTAAAAAATTGCGCACCCTGCTGCGTTCAGAACATTCAAAGGGCAAGGTCGACACCCGTACTTTTATTGAAGAAGACAAAGCGCTGGAGCGCCTGCAATTAAAAACCAATGTGGAAACGCTGATCAAACGTGGCCGTAATGCCATGCAATCCACCATGCTGGGCTCGGCGCGTCAGTATTTTGAAAAAGCCGTAGCTGCACTGGACAACCAGACCCAGCGGGACGAATACATCACCGGGCGTATCGATATGCTCAAAACCTGGTTGGAAGAGATCCAGGACAATCTAAAATCCGTCAATGCCGAGGACCGGGCCAAGCGCAAAGAAGCCGAACGGGATGAACTGGATGAATTGTTTGCGCCCAAGAAAAAATGGTAACCCCGGGTTAGTAAACCTGCTTTTCCCCTTCTGCTAACCCTGCACCCTGCTGTGTCCAGGCTGGCCCGTAACCGGCCTGCACAGCCAAAAGTCCTTATCCTCTGACCATTTATCACGTCTTTACTGCCAATTGGGTGTTTATCGTCTGTCAGGCCAGACTCATCGGATTTTTTCCCGCTGCGGGTCAGATATTCATATGATGGGTTAACAAAACAACAAGATAAGGGGATCCATGATCACACGCACATTTGCAACAACAAGGCGCGCGCGTTTTGTACCGCGACTTACTTACTATCTGGCCATCAGCTTGCTGGCCGGGCTCACCAGCCCAGCCTGGGCAGACGCACCGCCCGCTCAAACAAACACAGAAGACACCACTGACCACCAGCATTTTCAGCCCGCAGATATTTTTGACCTGGAGTATGTCAGTGATCCGCAGGTATCACCCGATGGTGAGTGGGTGGCCTATGAGCGACGCTCTAACGATGTGATGACAGACAGCACTCGCTCCAATATCTGGCTAGCCGCCACCGACGGTTCAAGCCATCGGCCATTGCTGTCTTCCAAAAAGAATTTTTTCTCGCCTCGCTGGTCACCGGATGGTAAGCGGCTGGCTTATCTGTCCAATAAAGAGGGTAAACCGCAACTGTATATCCGCTGGATGGACACCGGGCAAACCGCGCTGGTCACCAATGTCACTGCAGCACCCGGCAACATTACGTGGTCGCCGGATGGCAAATACATCGCTTTCACCATGAGTGTGGATGTTAAAGAAACGCCCTTAGAGGTTAAGCTGCCGCCAAAACCAGAAGGCGCCAACTGGTCGCCGGAATTTAAATACATTACCAAGGCCCGCTACCAGGCAGATGGTAAAGGGGTATTAGATCCGGCCTATACCCATATTTTTGTTGTGCCCACCGATGGTGGTACCGCTCGACAGTTGACCTCGGGCAATTATCACCATGGCGGCAATTTAAGTTTTTCCGCTGACGCACAAAAGATTTATTTTTCTGCTAACCGCAGTGATGAGTGGGAATACGAGCCGGTAGAGGCGGATATTTTCACCGTGGATATGGCTGGCAATATTGAACAAATCACGGATTTTCCGGGCAATGAGTCCTCGCCAGTGGTCTCTCCAGATGGCGAGCATGTGGCCTATTCACGCCGTAATGATAAGAAGGTGATGTACCGCAACAGCTATTTGTATGTGATGAACGCTGATGGCACAGAGCACACCAACCTAACCGCCGATATCGACAATACAGTGTCAAATTTTTATTGGAAAGACGCTGACGGTCTGTATTTTCAGCAAGCCGTGCGCGGCATGATCCAGGTGAACTACACCTCCCTGTCGGGGAACAAAAAGACCATTGCCCGTGGCATCAGTGGCACTACCATAGGTCGCCCGTATATCTTCGGCACCTTCCATGCCGTGGATGATATTGTGGCCTACACCAAAGGTACCGCCCACCGACCCGCAGATCTGTTTGTCAGTCATGGTGAAGAAAAGCAGTTAACCGCGCTCAACGAAGATGTGTTCGGCCACAAGACGCTGGGCGAGGTTAAAGAGATTGTGTACAACTCGTCCATTGATGGCGAAGAAATTCAGGGCTGGTATATTTTGCCGCCTGACTATGACAGCAGTAAAAAGTACCCGCTGATTTTGGAGATCCACGGCGGGCCCAATCTGGCCTATGGCCCGGTGTTTACTGCTGAACTGCAACGCATGGCAGCCGAAGGCTACATCGTGTTTTATGACAATCACCGCGGCAGTACCGGCTATGGCGAACGATTTGCAATGTTATTACAAGGCAAATACAGCTCAAGATACGATTTTGCCGATCATATGTCTGGCGTGGATGCACTGATTGATAAAGGTCTGGTCGACCCGCAGCAGCTGTATATTACCGGCGGTTCTGCCGGCGGTATCGCCGCAGCCTATGCCATTGGTCTGACTGACCGTTTTCGGGCAGCGGTGGTGGCCAAGCCTGTTATCAACTGGTTATCCAAGGTGCTGACCGCTGATTCCGGGCTGTATCAAATTCCTTACCAGATGCCAGGCATGCCGTGGGAAGAAATGGAGCATTACTGGAAACGCTCTCCCTTGTCGCTGGTAGGTAATGTCACTACCCCCACCATGCTCATCACCGGGGTGGAAGACAAACGAACGCCCATGTCGGAGACTGAGCAGTTTTACCAGGCATTAAAACTGCAACGGGTGGACTCAATTCTGGTCAAGGTGCCTGAGTCTCCGCACGGGATTGCTGGTAAGCCTTCACGAATGATTGCTAAGGTGGAAAATATCCTGGCGTGGTTTGAGAAATACGCGCCCACGCAGGAAAGCGAACCAACTGAGCTGCCGCAGCCGCATTAACGCGCAAGCCAGCGCAAAGGAAAAGGCAAGGGCAACTGCAATGTTGCCCTTTTTTATATGCTCTAGCTGGCTAACAGGGGCAGCCTGGTTAAAGATTAAGTTTGCGCACCAGCCACCCAGTAGTGGTAGCCTGAATAATCAGGGTAAATAACACCACCCCAAAACCAATGGACTGGACGGTATACCAGTATGGCAAGGTGGTGGGCAGGGAAAGCACTAAAGCGATGGTCACCGCGCCGCGCAGGCCGCCCCAAATCATCACCGGCGGGTACTTTTTATCTATTGGCTGTGCAAACACAACCCGGGTTAACGCTGTCGAGGCATACACCGAAAGCACCCGTGCGATTGTGATGCCAGCGATGGCAAGCAGTATGGAAACCCACATCGAGGTGAACATATCCATATGAATCACCAGCCCTACCAGCAAAAATACAAACGTGTTGGCGAGAAATCCCAGTGACTCAATAACATGTTGCAATGCAGATGCGTAATCGCGGTATTGGGTACAGGCAAATTGTTTGAACACCAGTGCGCTTACCAGCACCGCCAGAATGCCGGATACGTGCAAGATGTGCTCGCCCACCAGCACACAACCGTAAGCCATTAAAATCATTAGTAATGCCAGATGCGGCGCACTGAGTACTATCACCCGGGAGATCATCGCAGCGCCCCAGCCTGCCAGTGCGCCCAGGCATATTCCGCCAAAAAACACTGTGAGAAAAGTGCCGGTGGCGGCCAGAATATCGGCGTCGACCTGTTGTTGTGCCACCGCCAGCAGTACGCTGAATAATACAATGGCGGTGGCATCATTAAATAAACTTTCTCCTTCTATTAGCACTTCCAGCGATTTGGGGGCGCCCAAGGATTTTAGCTGGGTCACCACGGCAACCGGATCGGTGGCCGAAACGACAGCGCCGGTTAATAAAGCAGCGATCAGTGGAAAGCCAGGATGATTAATGCCAACAAACAAAATGGCGCCGGTAATGACGGTAGCCAGAATAAAACCGAGGGTGGCAAGAGTGAGTACTGTGGGAAAAAACTGTTTAAATTTATTCAGGTCAAGGCTTAAGGAAGACTCTAGGATCAAAATGGGCAGCAGACCAAACATGATCAACGACTGAAAATTATGGGCTCGTATCCCGGTATCGATATCTAGTGGCTCAATAATAAGCGAAAAAAGGTAGCCAGTGATGACCAATATCAAAGAGAAGGGCAATGGCACAAAGCGGGCAATGATTAATGCACACATGCCCAAACCGGCGAACATCAGGATGATCTGAATGATTTCTACCAGCATGGTGCTGTGCTCTGCCAAGTGTGAATTGCTGAGACAAGTATAGGCAAGAAGATCCATGTCTGCGCTGTTACCGGTCATGGCGGCGAAAGCCGCGATCTCCCACCAGCCATGGCAAGCCTGAAAAAGATGGTAGTGGTAGGCTGCAGAGGTAACCCAAGGAGATCCCGGCCTTCGCCGGGATGGCGAAGGAATTAAATACCCGGGGTGCCGTTACTTTAAGTGCCGGGTAAAACTAAACAAGTCAGCATCCGGATTGGGCCGGCCAAAATACAGGTCGGTGAGGATCTTGACCGCAACCACACTATATAAAATGCCATTGCCGCCGTAACCTAACGCAAAATAGCCATTGGGGTACTCATCGGTTTCGCCGATATAAGCCAGGCCGTCTTTGGTTTCTCCAAACACGCCGGCCCACCGATGGGCAGTTTGCATAGGGATATCAGGCATCAGTTCGCCGAATTTGTGCTCCAGACGCTGGCATTTTTGGGCAAACACTGCATCGCGATGTTCAGCCGACGGCGTGTCGCTGTCTTCGCCACCAATAATGGCCCGACCTTCAGCTGTGGTGCGCAGGTACACATAGGGGCGCGACGACTCCCACACCAGACAGCGTTCATGCCAGCCGTTAAAATGCGCGAGCGGTTCAGTGATAAGCGCATAGGTGGTTTTTAAATCCACCACCTTTTGTTGCAAATAATCCTGCGCTTCATAACCATTGGCAAAAACCACTTTTTTAGCGTGTACGCAATGGCCCTTTTCGCTGGTCACTGCAACACCTGATGCAGTGTGTTCAATGGCGCTGGCGGTAGTGTGCGTAAAAATTTGTGCGCCCCCCTGGTAGGCTCGCTGCAATAACAGCTGGGCCAGCAGATAGGGATCCACCTCAGCACCATGGTGAGAATACAGGCCTAATTTAGCGTCAATGTTAAAGCGCTTGGCGATCTCATGACTGTCCCACCTCTCGATATTAAAGCCGGCAGCTTTTCTGGCTGCAAACTCCTGTTCCATGGCAGGGATATCATCATCATCCGAGGCAAAATAAAAACTGCCGCGACGGTTAAAACCACAATCTACTGGTAATGACCGGCACAATGTTTCTACCTCATCGATAGCATCACAGCACAACCAGTACGCACGCTCAGCCTGATCCCGGCCCTTGGTTTTAATCAATTCAGTTAAATGGGTGTCAATTTCATACTGCAGCATAGCGGTGGAGGCGCTGGTACTGCCACTGCCGATGTCGCGGCGCTCCAGCACCACCACATCGACGCCTTCTTTAACAAACTGATCCGCGAGCAGCGCGCCGGTGATCCCTGCACCAATAATAACAACATCACAGTCTGTATCTGATGTCAGCTGAGGATAAGCATGCAGCCGGCCAGACTGTAAAGGCCAATAACACTGACCTGAGTGTAAATCCATACATTGTCTCGATAAAAATGCCGCAGCTTCTTGTGCGGACCTGGTTTTTCCTGCATTCAATACAGTCCGTCTGAGACAAGTGTTCACACTCACTAAAACTTTATTTTTGTATGCCCTACCCCTTGATTCTTAGGGCTTGTTTTTTGTCTGATTTGACGCGCTACACCTGGCAGTTTACTGACTGCCCGGCCAATAATTGTCGATGGCTTTTTGGGCCACGATACCCAGTACGTCCTGGTTAAGGCCACTGGCTGTGCCCAGCATAGAGTTGGCCAGCCTGCGATCGGTCATCGCAGTGATAACCAGGTCAACCGCATCGTCCAGACTGTCTCCGCCTTCGCAGTAGCGGACATAATGGTCAGTATCTACAATGTGCGCATACTGCTTAGAGAACCATCGGGTAAACACCATGGTCGATAATTCTTTATAGCGGGGTTGATGACCGCCAAGGGTAACTAAAAACATGTTACTGCTGGTGCAATCATACTGCTCTTTGACCTGGTTCAAGGTTCGCACCAGCATATTCATTTCATCTCTGGCGGCCAGCATCAGCAATTCGGCATACACGGGCTCTAATGCCTGCTGGTACCACTGGATTGTGGTATGCGGTAGCGCTTTTTCATTCCCTACCTGTTTTAGCAATTGCTCAGTCAGCGAAACCACCTGGGCAGCGACTGCCGAAACATGGTCTGTCTTGATCTGTTCACACCAGCGGCTTACACGCTCAACTGAGCTCGCGCCAGGCGCATTGAGCAGAGTATAGAACGCTGCCAGTGTGGTATGCGCAAGAGCTTTAAGCTCATGATAATAATCGCCATTGATACGAAATTCGCGTGTGTCGTCGCCTTTTCTCGCCAGCAAACGATTATCCATGCGGCAAACGATCACCACTTCGCCCTGCGCAACCTGCTTTTTAACTTTTTCTTTTTGCTCGTTATAAAGCTTGTGAAAAGCTGCATTAATTTCACCTAAAGGTGAGCCAGAAGGCTCTTCCCTGGAGTCGGCCATAACCGTTTTCATAGTTGCTCCCCGATTCGAGCTCTGCCCGGTCTGTATGACAAAGTATTGCGACAGTTGTATCAGACTTATCTATACAGCCTGAGCTAATAAGAAGATGATGTTTGTAAGTCAAATTGTCAGCAAACAGCGTATCCACTTCTTTGTTTTGAACAAAGGCACCTATGTTTATTACAGATGCTACAGCTGACACCCTGCTCCGAGGCCTGCTATTAACCGCAGTCGCCATGATCTGGGTGGTAATACTGGTACGCGTCAACGGCTTGCGGTCATTTTCCAAGATGACCAGCTTTGACTTTGTCATGACCGTTGCCATTGGTTCATTGTTGGCCAATGCCAGTCAGGCCAGTGACTGGCACAGTTTTTTACAGGCGGTTGTGGCCATGGCGGCGCTGTTTTTAGTGCAATACACCACTGCCCGCGTACGCAAATCTTCGGATAAGCTTGAAGCTGTGATGCAAAACGCCCCGGTGCTCCTGATGCGTGATGGTGTGATGTTGCACGATGCGCTATCCCGAACCCGAGTGGCCGAAAGCGATGTGATTGCCAAACTACGCGAAGCCAATGTGCTCGAGTTGTCTCAGGTGCGCGCGGTTATCCTGGAAACCACCGGCGATATTTCTGTGCTGCATGGGGATAACTGTGAAAGCAAATTACTGGCGGGGGTGAAAATGCCGGATTAGTCGTTGCCCTGCTCTTCCAGGCATTGCGCCCACAGCGCCTGCGCGGCCACCGACATGCTGTTGCGGCTGGCCCTTATCATGCCCACCTGCCGCACCAGTGGCTGGTCGGCCAGAGGCAGGCAAACCAGGCCGTTGCGCTGCATTTGCGCCTGGCACAACTGTGGCACCACCGACACCCCCAGCCCTTTGGCGATTAACTGGCCCACCGAACCGAGCTGACCGGCTTCTGCCACAATCACCGGTGCCTGGTGCGCGCTGGCCAGTTCATCGGTCCAGCGACGGATTGAAGAGCCACGATTCATGGCCACAAACGGGCTTTGCAATAACTGGCGGGTGCTGACTGTTTTTGCACTGGCCAGAGGATGAGTCGGATAAAGCACAGCAATAAAGGCATCGCTAAATAAGGGGGTAAACACCAGGCCGTCGGTATTGTGCGGCTCAAAGGTAAAGCCCATTTCGGCCTGGCCGGCCAGCACGCTATTGATGGTGGCTTCCATCACCACATCGAGAATACGCAGCCGGATATTGGGGTATTGATGATGAAAGCGGGTCAGTAACGCTGGCAGACGGGCTTCGGCAAACGATGGCATTGCTGCTACGGTCAGCTTGCCCTGGCGCACCGCAAACAGATTCTGCATTTCTTCGAAGGTTTCATCCCACTCATCCACCAGCCGCCGGGCACTGGGCAGCAAGGTCTGGCCTTCCGGGGTCAGTTGCACGCGCCGGGTGCTGCGGCTGAACAGCTTGCCGCCCAACTGCTCTTCCATTTTTTTGATAGCACTGGACAGCGCGGGCTGGGTCAGGTGGAGCTTCTCTGCCGCCTCAGCAAAAGTAGCCGATTCGGCGACCCGCAAAAATGCCAGCATGTTGCGATAAGAGATGGCCATAATTGATAAATTTATCTTATTAATATTGATATAAAATTAATTTTACAAAATTTTATCAAGCACTGATACTCTTAACTCACCTTTAAAAACAATGCATAAGGAGCGTCACATGTCAGGTTTCGATAAAGTCGTCACCAGTTATGAAGCGGCGATGGAAGGCCTTACCGACGGTATGACGATCATCGCCGGCGGCTTTGGGCTGTGCGGGATCCCGGAAGGCCTGATTGGCCAGATAAAAAAAATGGGCACCAAAGATCTTACAGTGGTTTCTAACAACTGCGGTGTGGATGGTTTTGGCCTGGGCGTGCTGCTGGAAGACCGCCAAATCAAAAAAATGGTGTCTTCTTATGTGGGCGAAAATGCCTTGTTTGAAAAGCAACTGCTGGCCGGCGATCTGGAAGTGGAACTGACGCCGCAAGGCACTCTGGCAGAGAAGATGCGTGCTGGTGGCGCAGGTATTCCGGCGTTTTTCACCGCCACCGGTTATGGTACGCCCGTGGGTGAAGGCAAAGAAGTGAAAGAATTTAACGGCCGCCCATATATTCTGGAGCCGTCCATTACCGGCGATTTTGCCATCGTCAAAGCCTGGAAAGCTGACCGCTTTGGCAATTGTGTGTACCGGCATACCGCTCGCAATTTTAATCCGATGGCAGCTACTGCCGGCAAAATTACTGTGGTAGAAGTCGAAGAAATTGTTGAGCCTGGTGAACTGGATCCGGCCCACACCCATACGCCGGGCATTTATGTTGACCGGGTGATTCAGGGCACATTTGAAAAACGCATCGAGCGTAAAGTACTGGCAAAGGAGGAGCGCTAACATGGCTTTAACCCGTGAACAAATAGCAATGCGTGTAGCGCAGGAATTTAAAGACGGTAGCTACATTAACCTGGGTATTGGTATTCCGACGCTGGCGGCAAACTATGTGCCGGACGGGGTACAGGTCATGCTGCAATCAGAAAACGGCTTATTGGGAATGGGTCGCTACCCTACTGAGGCTGAAGTGGATGCTGACATGATCAATGCCGGTAAAGAAACGGTCACTGCCATCAAGGGCGCTTCTATCTTCGATTCTGCTGAAAGTTTTGCCATGATCCGTGGCGGCCACGTGGATTTTACCGTGCTAGGCGCGTTTGAAGTGGATGTGCATGGCAACATCGCCAGCTGGATGATTCCGGGCAAGTTGGTCAAAGGCATGGGCGGTGCGATGGATTTGGTGGCCGGCGCCAAGAATATCATCGTCACCATGACCCACGCTGACAAGCACGGCAATTCCAAATTGCTACCAGAATGTACGCTGCCGCTGACCGGGGTTAATTGCATTACCCGAATTATCACCGATTTGGCAGTGCTGGAAGTCAAAGACGGCGCTTTTCATTTGCAGGAACGGGCACCGGGTGTGTCAGTGGATGATATTCGCGAAAAAACCGCAGGGAAACTGGTGGCCGAGGGCGACATTCCCGAAATGCAGGTACAGTAGCTACCGTATGCGGCCGGCAGCAGCGCCCGGCCGCGCTTTTGCTCCTTTAATTTCACCCCGCCTTCAGGGATAATGTGCCCATTATTTATTAAAAGGCATGCACTCTTGCACATCAGCGATCTTCCTGTTCATCACAAAATCATTACCAAGCTGCAGGCAAAAAGCTTTGAGACTCTGACCGAGATCCAGCAACAAACCATAGCGCCGGCTATCAGCGGCAAAGACATCATTGCGTCCTCGCAAACGGGTTCAGGCAAAACTCTGGCATTTTTGATCCCGCTGGTGCACCGCTTACTCAGCCAAAAAGCGCTGAGTAAAAAGGATCCGCGGGCACTGATTTTGGCGCCAACCCGGGAGCTGGCTAAGCAGGTGTACGTGGAAGCTAAAAGCCTGACCAGCCAGTTGAACATCGGCTGTGCTCTGGTGGTAGGTGGTGAAAATTATAATACTCAGTGCAATGTACTGCGTAAAAACCCGGCCATTGTGGTGGGCACTGCCGGACGAGTGGCTGATCATCTGCTGGATAAAAGCTTTTTCTTAAATGGCCTGGAGCTGTTGGTGTTTGATGAGGCTGATCGTATGCTGGATTTAGGTTTTGCTGCGCAGCTAAATATCATCAATCAGTATGCCGATCACCGTAAACGGCAGACCATGTTATTTTCGGCCACGCTGGATAACCTGGAGCTAGCGCATCTGAGCCGCTCGTTATTACGCGCACCTGTGCGTATCGCGGTGGGCCAGGCCAGTGCCGCGCACCAGGATATCGAACAGCATATCGTGCTGGCCGATCATGTGGAGCACAAAGATGCTCTGCTGGCGCAGATACTGGATGAACAAGACTACAATCAGGCTATCGTGTTCACTGCTACCCGCGAAGACACTGACCGGCTGTGTGCTCTGCTTAATGCCCATCATCGTGAGGCGATTGCTTTGCGTGGTGATTTACCGCAAAACCAACGCGCCCAGATCATGAGTGAATTTAGCCGTGGCCAGCATTCGATTCTGGTCACCACCGATGTGGCTTCCCGTGGCCTGGATTTGCGTAAGGTTGGCCTGGTATTTAACTATGATTTGCCCAAGCAAGCCGATGAATATATTCACCGAATTGGCCGTACCGGCCGTGCCGGTCATAAAGGCACCGCCATTTCATTGGTCGGGCCACGAGACTGGCGTAGCTTTGAGGCAATCCGGGATCAGGTCGACTATGCGCTGGAAGCCACCAGTCACGAAATCCTGCCGGCTAAGTTTACCGGCAAAAAGCCCAAACGTACTTCGGCGCCGCAGACGGATTCCGAGTCTTCAGCCAAACAGGCTCAGCGCCCGGCGACAAAACGTCAGCCGGTCCGTAAGCGCCGGGTGGATACCACGGCTGGGGAAGATGTGGGCAATCTGCCGATAAAGCGTAAAAAGCAGGTGGACCCATCCCTTGATCAGGATGACGAAGACGAAAATTGATCACTGGCGCTCAGTTTTCGTCTGGGCGCCAGACATTCACCTAAAAAAAACTGCACCCACAAAAAAAGCCTGCAATTGCAGGCTTTTTGATATCTAGACAGACTAGCTTAATATTCCCACCAGCCTTCCTGCCACCAGGAAAGAAACTCGTCAAAATCAATGTAGCCGTCATCATTGCTGTCGATTAGCTTAAAGCCTTCTTCAACATGACTGGCTTTGGTTTTGGGCGACAACACTGTCAAAAGTTCGATAAATTCCGGCAGGTCAATCTGACCATTACCATCGCGGTCGAAAAAACTAAAATCGCTCTTTATTTCAGCAATTTTTTCTTCTGAAAGTTGGGCGTTCACTGATTATCCCTATTACTCACGGCTAAATACAATAAATTCAGTGTAACGCCCTCAATGCTGGCTGTCTATGCTTCTTTTTGCTTTGCCTGCAGGGCGCGTTCACGCTGTTCCTGCGCTTTTTGCAGACGGCGCTTTTCCATGGCTTCGCGGGCCTCGGTGCCCACATGCTCTTCATTACGTTGCTTGGCTAGCTGCACCTGTTTTTCACGCTCACGAAACCGCGCCAGTTGCTCTTCAGAGTGGGTACCATAGCAATGCGGGCAGCTAACTCCAGCTTCATACTGAGCCGACTGTTTGTCTGCTTCGGTAATTGGCAGGCGGCAGGCATAGCACGCTTCATACTGGCTTTTTTCCAGCTGATGATTCACCGCCACCCGGTTATCAAACACAAAGCAATCACCTTCCCACAGCGACTGTTCCTGCGGCACATCTTCCAGATACTGCAGAATACCGCCTTCTAAATGGTAGACCTCTTCAAAGCCCTGTTCTTTCATATAGGCGGTGGATTTTTCACAGCGAATGCCACCGGTACAAAACATGGCCACTTTTTTATGCTTAGACGGGTCCATATTCTGTTTTACATAATCAGGAAACTCGCGGAAGGTTTTGGTTTTAGGGTCCACCGCGTGCTTAAAGGTGCCGATATCAATCTCATAATCGTTACGGGTATCGACCACAAATACCTCAGGATCGCTGATTAGTGCATTCCAGTCCTTAGGCTTCACATAGCTACCCACTGTCTTGCGTGGGTCGATCCCTTCCACACCCATGGTGACAATTTCTTTTTTAAGCTTGACCTTGGTGCGGTAGAACGGCTGTTCTTCATGCAGCGATTCTTTTACTGAGATCGGATTAATACGGGCATCCTGATTCAGCCAGGCCAGTAAGCCATCGATGGCATCACGGGTGCCTGACACAGTACCGTTGATCCCTTCAACTGCCAGCAGCAGGGTGCCTTTGATACCCAGCTCTTCCATTTTGGCCTGAAGCGGCGCACGTAATTGTTTAAAATCTTCCAGCGCAACAAATTTGTACATTGCGCAGACAACATATTGAGACATAGATTGAATAACCTTTGCGAGTTGGAACGTAAAACCAGTGCAAATTGCGGCGGCGAATATAGCAAAAAATGCCGCTGATGGCCAGGCCAGCCTAGGCCAGCAAGGCGCTCGAGCTTTTTACAATGTCATCCAACAGGCTCGGATCGGTAGGTACCGCTGCTGTGGCCAGCGTGTGTTGCAGGCGGCGCTGGGTGGCATAACTGCAGTTCGCCACAACCTCAGGGGTTAAGTGACCAGGGTTATCATGGCTGTGTAGCGGGTCGGGATGCATGGCCCGCCACAGCATCAGACTGGCTGTGTCACCACTGGCCACTAGCTGGCTGTAGCGATTAACCGCGTCGATACCGGCGCTTGCTGTGTGCGGCGCGCGCCGGTAATAGTTGGCCGGTAAGCTGGCCGGTTGCTGGGGTGCCGGATCGGGCGCAAACCGTGCGGCCTCACCACCGGGTTGCAGGTGCATGGCCAGAAACAAGGCAAATTGTGACGGATCCCCGGTAGCCCGGTTCAATTGACCGTGCCAATCCAGATTGCCTTTAAATACCGATTCGGGCGATACTGCCTGTGTCACAAATTTCTCCTGCTGCTCTGGGGTTATATCGGTTTTGCCGCTAAAATCTTTAATACAGACTGTCGGCTTTCGGTACTGATCCGCTTACCAACGGCATTCTGAGAACAAAAAGGACTGTTTTGTTGTACGAGCTTATGTATGAATTATGCTGATAAACGGGTGTTGATTGTGGAAGACCAGCGCCCGTTTTTATTGTTGCTACGCGGGTTAATGAATTCCATGGGTGCCACCGAAGTGGTGACCAAGTCATCAGCCGAAAAAGCCCTGGCGGTGTGCCGCAAGCAAGCCTTTGATGTGGTCATTGCCGATTTGCATTTGGGCGCTGATCAAAAAAATGGCTTTGAGTTTGTTGAAGAACTGCGTACCCGCCAGCTCATCCCGCCCAGTGCGGTGGTGGTCATTATCAGCGCCGACAGTGCCCGGCCTGTGGTATTAGGCTCCATTGAGCGGCGCCCGGATGATTATCTGATCAAACCCTTTTCCCAGGCGCAGCTTAAAAGCCGGCTCAACCGGGCATGGAAAAAGCGTCAGGCGTTGCTACCGGTGTTTCGTGCAATTGATGAAGGCGATCGCCCTACTGCGATAGCTGCCTGCCAGGCGTTGCTGGCCGAATCGGGCAGCTACACACACACTGTGGAATTGTTACTGACCGAACTGTATTGGCAAACTCAACAATATGAACAAGCTCGGGATGTGCTGGCCCCTTACCAAGGGCAGGCCCAGTCGCAATGGATGCAGATTGCCTTAGCCCGCACTTATTTGTACCTACAAGAGCCAGACCAGGCTCTGCAATTATGTGATAACGTGCTGGAGCAAAATCGCTTTAGTGCCGATGCCTACGACATTATTGCCGGGGCCCGCATGGCCAAAGACGATGGGGCTGCTGCCATCGAGGCGATCAACCAGGCCATCAAGTTGTCGCCCTATTCCCTGCCCCGTCACCTTACTGCCTGTGATATTGCGCGCCAGCACCGTGATTTCGAACTGGCCAGTACAGCCAGCGGGGCCATCTGGCAGTTGTCCAAGCGCAGTGTGCATCAACATATTGGTTACTGGTGCGGCTATATTCGCAGTATGCTGGATGTGGCTGAATTTGCCGAGGACAAACGGATCCGAAATCGCTATCAGCAGGATGCCATACTTCATTTGCAGCGCGGTCGTAACGATGAAGTGGTCCAGCGCTTAAAAGACGATGTCGACCTGACTATTTTTGAACAGATGATGATGGCCCGGGTAGCCACCATAGATGGTAAACTGCAGGATGCACGTCAGGCCCTGTATGACTCTCAGGATGATATCGCCAGCCGCTATGACCAGTGCCCGCCGGTGTATGTGCCCGATCTGGTAAAAGTCATGCTAGATTTGGGTGAATACGATGAAGCCCAGCCGTTGCTGGCGCAGGCCAAAGACAGCCACAGTCAGTTGGACGCGCCCGGCCTGGCCGCCATTGAACATAGTGCGCAGCAAGCCAGCGCCAGACATGCCTTGTATTTGAAGCACAACCGCCAGGGCATAGCGCTTTATCAGCAAAACAAATATGAAGATGCCCGAGTGGAATTTAGTCTGGCCCAGGAGCATGCTCCGGTAAATACCGGCGTAGCACTTAATCTGATCCAGTGTATTTTGAAGCTGCATCAGCAACAAGGGGCCTGTTCTGCCGAACTGATTGCCGAATGCCGCCGGCTGAACAAATGGCTGCGGGATACGCCCTTACGGGCCCATCATCAGGAAAAGTTCGACGATTTAAAAGACGAGTTGGCCGCGCTGTTGAATTAAACTGCTTTTTTGCGCCCTGCATGCTGCAAAGAACGTAAAGCCGCCGGCATTTGGATATTGACGCTTTTTTCCAGCGTTACTTCCGGGTTGATTTGCTGGACTGCCTGCACTACTTCACGCAGGCTACAGCCATAGTGGGTCGATAATTCATAAAACTTACCATCCAGAGTCACCAGGCCCTTATGCAATAACCCCGGCCCTTTAGGTGACATATTGCGGCGATATTCAAAACAACGGATATGCTTTACCGGCACACAAAAGCTGCGCTGCGGATCGTCCGGGTAAAATAACGAAAAATTTTGTTGGGTCAGACAGATTTCAAATTTTGCCGGATGTAATTTGAGCCAGACAATCAGTGCGATGAAAAGCGCAGCGATGGCAGCAAGAATGGATGAGGAGATAATCACAAAACCACTGGAGACTGGCAGCTCAGCCAAATACCACAAGACAATCAGGCCGCCAATGTAGGTTAGACAGCACAAAGCAATGTTGCGCAGAATCTCGGCCTGGTGCTGTCGGTTGCGGGAAAAATGATAAATAATTTGTTCACTCATGGTGCTACATCTGTACGCTGCCTGTACTTTGAGTATAGTGCGAGATCTGTCTAAGCGTACAAATTTTGCACCATCAAGCTGTGGAGGTGTGCTCCGGCGTCAGGTCGGCTCGAAAGGTAAAGCGGGTCTCATGCTCGTCAGAGCCCACTGTCAGTACCCCCTGGTGGGCTTTGGCAATTTCCGCTGCAATAAATAACCCCAGTCCTAACCCTTTGGCATTACGCTGACCGGCTTCGCGCCAGAATGGCTCAAAGATATGACGCATTACTGAATCTGGGATGGGTGTGCCGCCGTTAGCAACTTCAAGATGCAAACTATCTTGTTCCAGCCAGGCGCTGACCTGCACCGGTTGAGCCGGATCGCCATGCACCAGTGCGTTGACCAGTAAATTCGACAACAGCTGACAGATGCGCGCTGGGTCACAAAAAAAGCGACCGCTGATGGTGATATCGGTTTCTACACTGTGGTCAGGATATAAACTGGCCAGCTCCGATACCGTATGTTTCAGGTAATAGGCAAGCTTGTCGGTGGTGGTACAGGTCAGCGGGATCCCACTGCCCATTTTACCGTGGGTAAAATCCATCACATCACTGATCAAACGTGAGATGCGCCGGGAGCTGGACTCCATCTTGGACAGCACTGCTGCAGCCTGGCCTTCACTGTGTTCTTTTAACAGCTCGATCCCCATTGAAATAGAAGAAAGCGGGGTGCGCAAATCGTGGCCGAGCACCGCAATGTATTGCTCGCGTAACTTAGCGGTTTGTTGCTCATCCAATAAGGCTGTCTCCATCGAAGCCAGACGCTTGCCACTGTCAATCTGGCACGAAATCAGCCCGGCAAAAGAGCTGATCATGCTTTTGAGTTTATCGGTTTTGATTTTATTAGGCAGGGGGTCCAGGCCACACAGTGTGCCAAAAAATTCACCTTCGCTGGAATAGATCGGATACGAAAAATAACTTTCGATACCAAACATTTTTGGCACCGGGTGATCGTGATACACTGGATCGGTGGCGGTCTCATCGATAAAGATCGGCTTAGAAGAGCGCCGCACCTGATCACACATCGTGGTAGTGATGTCCAGCTCGTCACCCGGCTGTAAATTAAACTCGATGTTATCGAGCACAGCACAGGTGGTCCAGGTGGTGTCAGTGACTCTAGCCACACAGACAAAGCGTAAGTTGGTCGCATCTGCGATCATCTGCATTATATGTGGCACAGCGTCTATGGACTGTATCGCCTGCACATCCTGCTGGTGAGCTTGGTTCATACCTGCTGCCTGAACTACGATGAAAAAAATGGTAGCGTAAGTATACGGTCTCTGCCTGTACAGGTCGACCTTAGTCTGCTACACATCACCGCAAATCTTCTATGGTTTCCAGCCAGTTATCCACTTTGTCCAGTAGATGCGCTTTTTGGTCGGCATTTAAGGTTTGTACCAGCTCAGTAGTCAACTCCAGCGACAATGCGCGATTGCTTTCGCGTAATGCCAGGTACTCCTGGCTGCGATACGCATCAGGCTCCATCATCAGGCGGGTCATCTTGTCGACAAAGCGGGCTTTATCGTCGCGCTGGATGAATAAACGCCGCGCCGCATTTTGAATGGCACGCCGGTATTCAATCCACAGTAAACCGGAGCGCTGAAACTGCGGTGCATAGCGGCCAATAATCCGCTCCTGAGTATCGGTCAAATCTCCCATGCGGTCTTCGAATTCCTCTTCGACCTGCTCGATAAGATCTTCTTTTAGCTCAGCAGCACTTTTGTCGCGACGCTCCAGAATTTCCTCTTCTTCCTCACGATTTTCTTTTTCCAGTGCCGCAAATAAATAAATAACCTGCTCATCGGTCAGCTCACTGGCCAGTTCGGCCAAATCCGGGGCCAGTTTGACACGCAGGGTTTCCACGTGCTGACGGGCCTGCTCCAGATGATAGGCAATGGTTTGTTTATCCAGAGCATCATTTTTAATATGCGCCCGCAGTTGCTGTAGCTGCTCCTGATAGGCTGGCAATTCTTTACTGCGGTGCCAGTCAATCCAGCGGGCTAAATATGCATCAAATCTGTCTTCCTGGTGATCCGACAGCTCCACATAATCGTCCATATACCAATAGATCAGCCAGTCGAGGTTGTCGTAAGCTAATTTCGAGGAGCAGCCCATTATCGACAGGCTAGCGAAAACAATTAACAGCCACTTTTTCATGCATCTTCCTGAAATGAGTTTAAAGGTGGTTTTAACCGGCGCACCGTGCGCTGGCCAGCGGTTTAAGTATCAGCGTGTACGCTAAGCTATTTGTAGCATATACAAATTTTGCCATTAATATTGATCAAAAAGGTTTCAAATTGTGAGCAAACACATTGGGGTGTTGACTTCCGGCGGCGATGCCCCGGGTATGAATGCCTGCCTGCGGGCTATTGTGCTGGCAGCTGACCGTGCTGGTCATCAGGTATCGGGATTTTTACGCGGCTACAACGGCTTGCTGGAAAATCAAAGTAAGGTTCTGACCTGCGAGCGCATGCATAACATTTTACAAGCCGGCGGGACCTTGCTGCATAGTGCCCGCTGTCAGCCATTTTGCACCCCAGAGGGGCGGCAGAAGGCGGCCGATAATCTTACTGCCGCCGGCATTGATACACTGATTGTTATCGGTGGGGATGGCTCATTTCGCGGGGCTCACGCTCTGGCTGATATGTGGTCCGGGCAGATTTTAGGGATCCCCGGCACCATCGACAATGATGTGGCTGGTACCGATGCGACCATCGGCTACTACACCGCCATCGAAACCGCCATGTCGTCGATTGATAAGGTGCGCGATACCGCCGATGCCTTTGACCGGGTGTTTTTAGTGGAGGTGATGGGCCGTCATGCCGGCTTTTTGGGTTTGAATGCCGCCCTGGCCTCTGCCTCTGATTTTGCTATTTTGCCGGAACTGTTTACTGAACCTAAAGAATGCTTAGAGCAAATCACCCGGCAAATCACCCAGCGTCAGGAAAAACGGGGCGCGGTCAGTTACGTTATCGTGCTGGCTGAAAATGTCTGGCCTGGCGGGATCCATGATTTGTGTGACCAGCTGGCCCATGCAAGTAAGATGGAAGTGCGCCCGGTCACCTTAGGCCATGTGCAGCGTGGCGGCTCACCAGTCAGTCAGGACCGGCTGCTGGCGGTTAAACTGGGCACCTATGCAGTGTCACTGGTGGGAAAGCCAGACACTGACGTGATGGTCGGCATCCACAATCATGCTGTGGTTACAGTGCCCTTATCCCAGACCTGGGAAAACAGTAAATCACTGGACACCGCGTCGGTGGACACCATGCAAACCTTGATGAACCAGCGCTATGTATAGCGCTGGCAGGGTCACAACTTCATTGCCGCCTTGACTTTATCACGGTGGCTGCGGCTGACTTTAAGTTCGGTGTCATTTTGTAAAATCAGGTGGTACTCACCACTGATATGACTGACCAGCTTCTTAACAAAACGAATATTGGCGATGGCCGAGCGGTGCACCCGCACAAACCATTGCGGGTTGAGCTCTTGTTCCAGCTCTTTCATGGTTTTACGCATAATATGCATGCCATCCAGCGCATGCACACACATATAGTCGCCGGCAGCATCAATCCACTGAATATCCTGCACAGCCACCCGGGTCACTTCGGAACCATCTTTGATGGCCAGCACTTCTGGGTACGGTTTGGTATCGATGGCTTCGCCGCTAGCCAGCTTTCGTAAAATTTCTTCGCAATCATCACCGGTCAGGTCCGCTACCAAACTGGCCAGTTTACGGGACTGCACATCCTGTTGCTGGCTCGACAAATGCTCGCGTACTTTATTCAAGGCTTCCACCAGCCGCTCATCGTCGGCCGGTTTAAGCAAATAATCCAGCGCATGCACATCAAAGGCTTTAATGGCATAGCTGTCGTAGGCGGTAATAAACACAATCAACGGGATGGGCTGATTCAGCTCCCGCAGTTTGTGAATTACCTGAAAACCATTCAGGCCAGGCATCTGAATATCTAAAAACACCAGGTCCGGGCGATGCTGGGAAATAGCTCCCACCGCATCCAGCCCGTTCTGGCACTCACTGACCACAGACACATCATCATAACGTTCCAGGCGTGCACGCAAACCCCGGCGGGCTAACGGCTCATCGTCCACAATGATAGTTTGTATAATGTGTTCACTCATAATTTGGATTCTTTTACTTCATAGGGGATACGTAATCGTACCCTCACGCCGGTGGGCTGATTATGCTCAATTGAAAAGGCAAAGTTGCGCTGATACAGCGACTGCAGGCGCTCGCGGATATTCACCAGCCCCACGCCATTTTCGCGGGATAACTGGCCATCCTGTATATCGGCACCCGGGCCGTTGTCAGCCACATCCATTAGTAAATCATTGCCAAAGCTGCGGGCCGAAATGGCAATTTTGCCGCCCCGCTCCATTTTAGATATGGCATGCTTTATGGCATTTTCAATCAATGGCTGCAAAATCATGCTGGGCACCAGGGCATCTTCGCAGCCCGTGTCAATATTCCAGTCCACTTCCAATCGATCATCAAAGCGCACTTTTTCTATATCCAGGTATAGTCTTAATGCTTTCACTTCCTGGCTCAGTGGCACTCGCTTGATAGGGTCATTATCCAGCGAATAGCGTAAAAAGTTGCTCAGCCGAGACACCATCGCCTCAGCGGTGTCATTTTCTTTAAGTAAAATCAGGGTTGAAATTGCATTGAGAGTATTAAACAAAAAATGCGGATTAAGTTGGTAGCGTAACATCTTGATATGCGCCTGGTGCGCCATGGTGCTGGCCTTCAACGCATTTTGTTTTTCTTTTTGCAGCATCTGAAAGTTTTTGATGCCAAAATACATGCCGGACCAACAGCCCACCATAATCATCGAATTGATGGTATTGGTAAAATACATGTACCAGGCATCGGGCCGATAGCCGTGTTTATAGATTTCCCAGTAATTGATGTTTTTCACCACCGCCCATAACAATGCGATGATATAGCAGGCCAGCAACACCACACCGAGCATCTTTAGCGGTGCCAGTTTTCGCGCCCGGCGAAAAACATAGCGCAATGGAATGGTGAGCAGCCAGCCTGCATAGGCATTTAGCATAATAATAAACACCCAGATCGGGCGCACATCATGCAAAAACGAGCCGATATAATAAATCAGCGCAAAGCCTGCCCAGCCCATGCTGTGCAGGGTCCAGAACAAGCGTTCGTTGCTTTCAAAGGTTTGCTGCCAACGGCTCACATTGCTACCGGTTTTTTCCATACTGCTTGCAATTATACGCATAAACCGCCACTTACCTGGCCAGCTTAATCGTATCTGTTGTACGGCTGGTCGCAGTTAGCCGCAAAATGATGGCAAACTAATCAGTAACCTATATTCATGCGCTTAAGCCAGTGCACCCACCACCAGGCCGGCCCCACCAGTAAGAAGCGCAAATCTTCTAAAAAGGAGGGTTTTTTGCCTTCAATTTTGTGTCCGATAAACTGCAATACCCACATCACTACAAACAGTGCCAGGCAAAATTGCCAGACACTGATCCCCAACGCTTCTAAGCCCGCGATGACGCCAAAGCATGCCAGGGTTAGCAATGTCATGGCTGCGCCGATGGGACCGGACAATCTGAAATAATAATACAGCACCGGCAACGCCAGCAGGTGAGCCCAGGTTACCTGGGCTGCCGACAGCCACTCCGGCACAGGCACGGCATAGATCAGCCCCAGCGTTACCAGATAGATGCTGGGTACAGCAATGGCATGAATGGCAATATTGGTACGGTTTTGGTGGCTTTCGCCGTACCGCGCCAGTAAGTGTTCAATTTGTCGCATAATAAGATCGTCCCCTGATGCCCGGCCTGGCTACCAGCGCCAGGCGATACACACTATCTTACGAGCAAGCTGGTCTCCTGCACAAGTCAGCAGGTTAATAAAATGTAAATCTGCGCGAACCCATTGGCAAGCGGCACTTTTATCTGTACGCCTGGCCCTGTTTGCTGACAATTTGCGTATTAACGTGCATCATAGTCACATCTTTTTTGGCCATTTTTGGATAATTATGCCCACCGATTCTTCTTTGCATTATGAATTGAACCTGGTTTCTCGCAGCCGCCATGTGTTTGGCGTGCGCCTGCATATTCCAGCCACTGATGAAGCCAGCCTTACTGTATCGCTGCCAGCCTGGATCCCGGGCAGTTATATGATTCGGGATTTTGCCCGTAATATTATTGCCTTTACAGCTACCACCCAGAAGGGTAATGCGGTGGCAGTACATAAACAGGATAAACAAACCTGGGTCATCGACACCGACGGCCAGGCGGTGGTACTGGATTACGAAGTGTTTGCCTTTGATTTGTCGGTGCGCTCAGCCTATATCAACGACCAGTATGCATTTTGCAATGGTACATCGGTGTTTTTGCAGGTGGCCGGGTTTGAAGAGCAGCCGCATACCGTCGATATCCGTCAGCCTGAGCTGGCCGGCTGGCAACTGCAAACCAGTATGCCGAAGGTGGATGAGCATTATGGCTGTGACAATTATCTGGAGCTGATTGACCACCCTATCTTTATGGGGATTTGCCAGCAGCAGTCCTTTACCGCGCAGGGTGTTGAATTTGTGGTGCTATTTAGTGGCGATGCCCCGGTCAATCTGGCACGAATCTGCCGCGATTTGGAGCCGGTGTGCGCGCACCATTTGGATTTGTTTGGCGCACCCGCGCCGGTATCTCGCTATGTATTTATGACCCTGGTGGCCGACACCGGTTTTGGTGGGCTGGAACACAAAAGCTCAACCGCGCTGGTATATCCGCGCTTTGATTTACCGCAACCGGGTGAAAATGGTCCGATCAATGAAAAATACGGTGTCTTTTTGAGCTTATGCAGCCATGAGCTGTTTCATACCTGGCATGTAAAACGGATCAAGCCGGCCAATATGGTCAAACCGGATATGACGAGCGAGGTGTATACCGACCAGCTGTGGATTTATGAAGGTTTCACCAGCTTTTATGATGATTTAACGCTGGCCCGCTGTGGCCTGATTAGCCCTGAGCGGTATCTGGAAATTGTCGGCCAGAACCTGACCCGACTGGCCCAGACACCCGGACGCAAGCGTCAGAGTGCCGCCGCCTCCAGTTTTGATGCCTGGACCCGCTTTTATAAACAGGATGCCAATTCGCTCAATCATATTGTCAGCTATTACACCAAAGGCGGGATCATCGCCATGGGGCTGGATTTATTGCTGCGCCGGCAAAGTGATGGCCAATACAGTCTGGATGATGTGATGCGCCATTTGTGGCAGCACTTTGGTAAACAGGAGTCTGGCACGCCGGATGACGTGATTGCGCGCCTGTGCGCCGATGAATTTGGTATTGATATCACCGAGTATTTGAACAAGGTGGTGTATGGCACCGAAGATGTGCCACTGGAAAGCTGGCTGGCCGATATCGGTGTCACTCTGCGCAGCCGCCCGCGTCAGAACAGCACCGACAAAGGCGGCACACCGCTGCCGAAAAACCCCATTATGCGCCGCTTTGGTGCCACCGTGAAAAATGCGGCCACCGGAGTGCTGGTGCAAACAGTCAGCGATGGCAGTCCGGCCGAACGCGCTGGGGTACAGCTCAATGATGTGATCCTGGCGCTGGATGGCTGGGTGGTCAATGATGCCTTGATGCAGCGCCTGTTAGATACCGCCCAGACTGAAACAGTGCAGCTGACCGTAATGCGGGACGGCCGTTTACTGGAGTTGCCGTTGGCGGTCAAGGCGGTAGCCGATGATGCTTATTTCTTTAGCATTGAAGAGCCTGCCAAATTGCAGCAGTGGTTGCAGCTGTAGCCGGTGTGAATTCCCCGCCCGGGCCAACCGGGCGGTATTCTCACAAACCTTTAGCGTGCGGACAGGTTAATTCCGGGCCGGCACCAGTAACTGTGGGTCAAGGCGCTGGTTATTCAGATTGATGCGCCAGTCCAGATGCGCACCGGTGGCACGGCCGGTTGCCCCGATGGTGCCGATTTGCTGACCCTGGCTAACGGTATCACCAATTTGCACCTGCATGGTGTCTAAATGTAAAAATGAACTGAACACGCCCATACCATGGTCAATCACCAGTGTATTGCCTGAATAATATAAATCATCAGCTAGCGTGACAGTGCCGGCTACCGGGGCGACCACGGGCGTGCCGGTGGGCGCGCCCACATCGACTCCATAATGCGGCCGGCTGGGTTTGCCATTTAGCACCCGCTGGCTGCCATAAACCCCGGTAATCGGCCCGTCGGCCGGCCAGATAAAGCCGGTGAATACCGCATCCAAGGCCGATTGCTCGCTGCGTGCCCGAGCTACATTGGCTGCATCTGTGCGGATACGATCCAGTACTGCCTGCGGCGGGGTGACCATTTTTTGGTCCAGGCCATCAATACGCTGAATTTGATAGTCGCGCTCGGCGAGCGTCAACTGGCGCTGGCCCTGGCTGCCATCCGGCAAGATCCAGCGAAGGGTATGATTCAGCTCGGCATCGCGATCAAAGCCAAACACAAACTTGCCCTGCTCGTTAAGCGAAAGCGCTTGACCATTTAAGGTCACCGAGCTACCAGCAGGCAGTTGCCCGCGCAGCAAACTGCCCTGGGTGAGCTGGCCATTTAATACCAGTTCAGAAGCCTGCGCTGCCTGGGTACCTGCCCATATTGCAGCCACTAATGCGCCCGCCCGGGCCAGTTTTGCTATCATCATTCTGCCACCATTGCGCCTTTGCCTACGCCTTCGTAGGCCATCACTTTGAGTTTACCTTCGCCGCTACGTTTTTTCTGTTCATCAAAAATAAACTGGGCCAGACATTCCACAGTAGAATCGGTGCTGACTATCTCACACCGGGTGCGTGGTATGATCAGCTCAAAATAGCCCTGCGAGGATTCATACGCGCAGCAATAATAGTCCTGTGGCTGAGGCACATCACCGGCTGACCGGCGATCAGCAATATTGATGATATCTTCCTGAGTGATGATATAGATATCCTGCCAACGCTGGGCCCAGTATTGCTGGCTTTCCAGACAGGCTGCGCCATCGATAAAGATCCCAATCTTGGACCGGTGCCCGTGGGCAATGCGCTGGCAGTTGCCATCGTGTTTTTTCAAGCCATGGGTGTAATGGTAAAATGGCGTTAGGATCTGTTCAGCGCGCAGTTGCAGGTCCAGGTTGGCCACATTATCCGGCAGATGGGTGGCAATCACTTCACGCAGGTAACTGCCCACCGACGCCATGGTAATGGCTTCGTCATATACAAAAGCATAAGCTTCAGCCGGGCAATGAAGCTGAATGATCTTCTGGTCATCCTGGGTAAAGCGTACTTCTACCTGCTCATCGTCCAGATGCACCACATCGGCACCCGGATGCTCGGCTGGCACCAGTAGCTTATGGTCAACATATTCATCGATTAGGCGTTTAAGATCTTTTTTAACCTTACCAAAATCCTGCACCATGCTCTCATCGTTCAGGTCGCCATCGAGTATTACATCCACGATCCAGCTTTCTCCCACCATGCCGCGCTTGGGGCACAGGTAGGAAAAGTCCATCACGGTTAAATCATTTACAAAAAGTTGCATATTGCCCTTACAAGCAAAGTGTTTGTGTCAGTATACGGGAAATTGTGACTTGCCTCACCCTTGGCCAGCCAATTTATCCGCCGGATTGGCGGGTCAGCTGATCTTTCAGATTCGGCGGCACCCCATGAATGGTCAGTGTATCGGTGGCCGGATCATAGACCACCCGCTCGCCCAGATGTTTGCGGTCAAAGCTAATGCTGACGCCAGCGCCACTGCCGCTGAATTTAGACAACTGGCGCAGCGCTGCCGGATCAGGTTGAATGGCTTGTTCCAGCGGCGCTTCCATGCTTTGGGCATATTGCTCAAAGCTGCGGTTAGCCTGTTCATCAGCGGGCAGGCGCGAAGAAAGTTCCTGCACGGAGACGGTTTCGCCGCTGTCGATTTTTTCTTTGAAATAACTTTTTAGCTCGTCACGATGCTGTGCCTGCTCTTCTCGGTTGAGGTTTTCGCCCGACAGATAGCTGTCCACCGACGCGATCAGCTGTTTATTTTGCTGTTTGTTATCCACCAGCTCTTCGCAACCGATAAAGTCCATGAAGAAATCGGAGACTTTTCGCCCCATGCGCCCTTTAATAAAGCTGATATAGCGCTCTCGTTCAGGCTGCACACTGTATTGGGTCAGGTCGATTCGCACCGCCAGCTGCATTTTAGCCAAATCCAGATGCTCGCGTTCATACAACTCCAACGCTTTATCCACTTCTACATGAGCCCGGGTATTGAGCAAAGCAATCATCAGATACTGGGTAGCCAGATGTTCATACTGGCAAAAAATTAAAAAGCCGGTTTCCACACTACCAGTATTAACCAGCGACTGGATCAGCCGCTCGGTGGCATTGACCGAAAATTGATGAAAACGCGGTTCTAAGTCATCGGCGCCCTGTTGGTGCGCCTGCATGAACTCATCCAGCTGGCTGGCAAAAGCGCTGACATCTTTGGGCCCGGTGTCACTGTCTTCATCGGCTGGTGCTGTGGACACAAAATGCCCCACCCCTTTGCCTGGTTTGCTGTTAAAGCTGTGATTGATCTGGTGGGCCAAATGCTCAATTTGCGGGGTTACCGCCAGACACTTTTCCCGCGGCACAGCCTGAATTTTGTCCTCCTGATTGACAATCAGCCGGTGAACAACAAAGTGGTGGATAAGTGCGCTCATAATAAAATTGGCATCCTATTGATTAAAAATTGAAAACTTTTGGTCAACCTGAGGCGGGAATTATGAATGAATGATTGTTATCACTCAAACAACGATTATAATCCTTGTACTCATTTTACCATTCTTTTTGCCAAAGATTGGCAAAAGATAATTATTCTAAAAGGCACAACCATGCCCCAAAATAGTCGTTATCAGGATACCGATTTTGAAGCCCTGATGAATAAAGTCCTGGCTACCCTGGAAGAAAATCATGCTGACCGTGATTTATCACTGATGGTATTAGGCAATGTCATCACGCATATTTTCCAAACCCAGGTACAGCCGAAAGACCGTGCAGCCATGGTCGAAAAATTTGCTGACGTACTGGTTAAAAGCATCAAAAAATAAGCTCGGGGCCTCATGATTTTAGCGGAATCTCCACGCCGGCAACGGGTCACAAAACTGGTTAATTGGGGGCATTGGTTTGCCCTGGTAAATATTGCCATAGCGCTGATTATTGCCTCGGTTTTTATATTTTCTTCACCGTTGCCTGACACCGTTTTAGGCACTCTGTATATGACGGCCAATTGGTTAGGGCATATCAGCTTTATGACCTTTTTTGGCTTTGTAATCTTTGTCCTGCCACTGTGTTATCTGGCGGTGAGCCCGAAGATGATCAAGGCCTGCGCCTCGGTGATTGCGGCGGTGGGCCTGGCGCTGCTGGCGTTTGATGCGCTGTTGTTTAACCGCACCGGCTTCCATATTAGTTTCAGCTCGGCCAGTTTGCTAAAAAGTGAGGCGCAAACCCAAATCAGCCAGTTTGCGCTGCAAGACTGGGGCTTTCTGGGCATGCTATTTGTGGTGTGGCTGGGTTTTCAGCTGATCCTGGCCAATGCTATCTGGAAGCGTATCAGCCGGCTACAGCAACATCATATCGGTGCGCCGGTCACCACTATTTTTGTGGTCTGTTTCGTCAGCAGTCACGCTATCCATGTGTGGGCCGATGCCAATCTGTATCAGCCGATCATCAAACAGGACAACATGTTCCCGCTATCCTATCCGGCCACCGCTAAAACCACCATGTCACGTTATGGCTTGCTGGATTTAGACCGCTACGAGGAGCGTAAACAGCTACAGTTTGACCCTGAGATCCATAAAATCACCTACCCCATCAAACCGGTGTATTGTTCGGTCACCCCGCGTAACATTGTGGTCGTGGTGCAAACTGATTCGGCGCCTCTGCCGGCTTTGCCGCAGTATGATCTAACGCAGCGCAACCAGTATTTTTCCACTGCGTCGTCGCTGGAAGGGCTGATTATGACCACCCTGTTTGGCGTGCCGGAGATCTATCAGGATACGTTGAAAGCTGAAAACCCGGTTTTGCTGGCGTTACCGGTGGCGCTGGGCATGCCGGTGTCTATTCATACCGACGAAGCCTTACCCAACCAGTTATTAGAAGGCTTTCGCCAGCCCATCAGCAACACCCACGATGGTTTGCATCTGGCCTTTTTACCGGCCGATAAGATTGCGCAGCTGTTGAACCAGCCTGAGCTCGCCGACAGTGAGCTGGTCATTGCCAGCGGCTTTAACGCCGATGGTGGCTTTAGCCAGGGTACATTACACTCCACCCTGCCGTTGAAACAGGGCCTGGCCAGCACCGAAGATTTGGCCCCCACTGTGCTCAATGCGCTAAGCTGTTCGGCACCGGTAGCCTTTTATTCTACCGGACAGAATCTGCTTAATCCCACCCGTAACTGGCTGGTGAGCACCTCCGGTGAACGGGTGATTGTGATGCACAATGATCAGCAGATTGAAGTGTTAAGTAATGGCAGCTTTGAGATCACTGACATTGCCACCCAGCAGCGTAGCACCGATAACCTGAATGTGGATTTGTTAAGCCGAGCGATCAAGCATCTGACGCGCTTTTCGACGCCGCAATAATCGCCTCGACCAACGGCCGCACCTGCTCCACAGAGGCGGCCTGAAACACCTGGCTGGGCCCCAGCCGCTGCTGGGGTGCCGGTTCAGTACTTACCAAACACTGGGCTGGCAAACCGGCTGCGGCACCGGCTTCAATATCCCGCCAGGCATCACCAATCAGCACACTTTGGGTTAAATCTGCATGCAGATCGCTGGCTGCCTGATATAGCATGCCCGGGCGGGGCTTCCGGCATTCACATTCTTGCTTATATTCACCCTGCCCGGCTGTAGCATGATGCGGGCAGTAGTACACCGGAATATGGGGCAAGGCATGCTGACTAAACTGGGCCTGCATCCAGCGGGTGAGCTGTAAAAACGCCTCAACGGTATAATAGCCGCGGCCGATGCCGGACTGGTTGGTCACCACCACCGGCAAAAAGCCGCGGTTCACAAATTCGGCTACCAGCTCAAAAATACCGGGTAAAAAGCGAAATTCTTCGGCTTTAGACACATAGCCGCTGTCATGATTAATCACCCCGTCGCGGTCTAAAAACAACAAGCGATTTTGCGCTGTAGATGTGTGCATCAGGCTTTTTCCCAACAACGTAGAACAAACTCGGCCGATACCTGGCGCAACGAAGCTGCCAACTGGTCACGGGCCGACTCTGATAATTTCCAGATGTAGGGCGTCATACCCAGCAGGCCGTGTAATCGATCAGGATCATCCAGGTCCACGGTAAAGTCCACAGTTTGCTCGTGTCTGAGCACAAACTCTGTGCTGTGGGGTTTAGTGACGGTATGCGGCTGTGGAGTCTGGTAAACCTGTTGTTTTAGTTCGTATAAATGCTGCGGGCCGGGCTCGACAGATAGCAGCAAACCACCGGTTTTCAGAACGCGACTAAATTCGGAATGCGATCCCGGTGCGAATACCTGCAAGAGCGCGTCTAAACTTTTAGCCTGTACCGGTAATTGAAAAGAGCTGGCCACCACATATTGGCCCCGACGGTCGGCTTTAGCCGCCATTTCCACACCCAGCTTGGCAATGTCGCTACCGGCAATGTGCAGGTTTGGCCAGCGCGGCGACAACGCGCTCTGTAAGTGACGTAAATACGCCCCTTCGCCACAACCAGCATCGTACATTAGTTCCAGGGACTGGTTACCAAAAAAATCGCCTACAGCCTCGGCCATCGCCTGCATCAGTGGCGCGTATCCACCACTACGGTGAAAAGCCTGGCGGGCTTTAAGCATGGCTTTATCATCACCGGGTTGCAGCGATTTTTTATGTTGCACCGGCAACAAATTTACATAGCCACTTTTGGCCATATCAAAACCATGGCCCTGCTGGCATTGCCATTGCCGGTGGGTGGTATCAAGCGGGGTTTGGCATATCGGACATTGCCACATAGACATCTGCATTTTTTCTGCACTTTTGCATGATTACACGAATGATTCAGGTGGCTAAATGCTAGCAGAAACAGCGGTCAAAACGAAATGTAAAGGCCGCCGGGGGCGCCCGGCGGCAAAGGTGAAGGGCTAATCGCGGTGGTTAAACAGCTCAAAAATGCTCGAAAAGTCTTTCTCGGCATAGCCGTGGCCCTGATGCAACCGATACAGACTTTGCGCGGCAGCGGCCAGTGGCGTGGCAGACTGGCTTTGCGCTGCTGCATCCATGGCCAGCGATAAATCTTTGTTCATCAGCTTAACCATAAAGCCGCCGGAGTAGTCTTTGGCACTGGGCACGTTGTCCATCACGCCAGGGCACGGATTGTACTTTTCAAGCGTCCAGTTACAGCCGGAGCTTTGCAGCATGATGTCACTCAGCACTTTAGGATCCAGTCCGTGGTCTATCCCCATTTGCAAGGCTTCGCTGGTGCCGGCCATCAGCACTGCCAACAACATGTTGTTGCATATTTTGGCCACCTGACCAGCACCCAGCGGGCCGGCATGAAAGATATTTTTACCCATGCATTCCAGAACAGGACGGGCAGACTTTACCGCGGTAGAGGTGCCACCCATGATAAAGGTCAGAGTGCCTGCCGCAGCGCCGGCAGTACCACCGGAGACGGGCGCATCCACAAAATGGCGTCCGGCCTGCTCCACCTTCTGGCCAACCTGGCGGGCAGTGGCGGCATCAATGGTACTGCAGTCGATGATTAACGCATTCTCTCGGGTGTGCGATAAAACGCCCTGCTGGTCCAGATATAAGCCTTTAACATGCGCTGCAGCCGGTAACATGGAAATGATCACATCAGCGTTTTTAACCGCATCATGGGCACTGTCAGCCGCTGTAGCACCTAACTCACAGGCCGCGTTGACCGCTGACGGGACCAGGTCGAATACCGTCACCTGATGCTTATGTTTGAGCAGATTGGCCGCCATCGGGCCCCCCATGTTGCCCAGACCGATAAATGCAATATGTGTTGTCATGCCTGTTCTCCCAGAGTGGCCAGAGGATGTTCATCAGCCGGCCACACCGGGCTGAAAAAATAATCCACAACATCGTCGGGCACCCGATTGACATCCGCAAATTTCCACTGCGGATCATTGTCTTTATCAATGAGCAGGGCCCGAATTCCTTCTTCAAATTCACCGTATTCGGCACAGCGGCACGAAATACCCAGTTCCATTTTGAAACACTCAGCTAGCGATAATGATTGGCCGCGCTGAATTTGCTGATACACCAGATGCGCGGTAATGGGCGAACCATTGGCCAGACTTTGCTGCGCTTTAGCCAGCCACTTATTGTCGGTGGCATCCATCGCCAGAATATTTTCAATAATGCCATCCAGCGTTTGTGCATCGCAGGCCTGGTCAATGTGGCTGCGCAGCGGGCTGATCTGGCTGGCAACCCGGTCGTCAGGATCACAACTATGAGCTTCTAAGCTTTTACTGATGGCCTGATGGATGGTGTCAGCATTAAGCTCACGCTCGGCCAATGCCGAAAGCACCGCCTGTTTATGTTGATGTTCACAGTAATGGTCGGCCAGCCCTACCTCCAAGGCATCGGTGGCATTGATGCTGGCGCCGGTCAGGCCTAAAAACAGACCAGTATGGCCTGGCATGCGCGGCAGAAAATAACTGCCGCCCACATCCGGATACAAGCCGATGGTGATCTCCGGCATAGCCAGACGAGACTGACTGGTCACCACCCGGTGAGACACCCCGGACAACAGCCCCATGCCGCCGCCCATGACAATGCCGTGGCCCCAGGCTATCACCGGTTTGTTATAGGTGCGTAAGGTGTAGTCGAGAGTGTACTCCAGAGTAAAAAAGGTTTTTACAAATGGCGGTACCTGATTGGCATTGCGTTGCATAGCCTGATACATGCTGACAATGTCGCCGCCAGCACAAAACGCCTTATCACCGTCGGCGTCCATTACGATAAATAACACGTCATCCCGGCGGGCCCAGGCATGCAGCGCGCCCAGCATAATTTCGGCCATTTCCAAATCCAGGGCATTGAGCGCTTTGGGCTTATTCAGTGTCAGCTGGCCAGCCACTTTGCCGTTGGCCAGCGGGATCTCATTTACCAGAACCGGTAAGGATTGTGTTGCATCACTCATGCATCTCTCCTGAGGGTTGATCAGAGCACTTCGCGTTCATCCGCAATCAGGCGGCGGCCAATAATGACCCGCATGATTTCGTTGGTGCCTTCTAATATCTGATGCACACGCACATCGCGTACATGCCGCTCCAACGGGTACTCTTTGATATACCCGTAACCACCGTGCAACTGCAACGCTTCATTACACACCGTAAAGCCGACATCAGTGGCAAAGCGCTTGGCCATGGCACAATAAGTGGTTTTATCGGCATCATTGTTATCCAGTTTCCAGGCGGCCAGCCGCACCATCTGGCGAGCTGCTACCAGCTCGGTAGCCATATCGGCCAGTTTAAACTGTAGCGCCTGAAACGCCGCCAGCGGCTTGCCAAACTGTTCCCGTTCCTGCATATAGTTGCGGGCGGTGTTTAGCGCCTGCTGCGCGGTACCTATCGAACAGGTGGCGATATTGATTCGCCCACCGTCTAAGCCCTGCATCGCCAGTTTAAAGCCTTCGCCTTCGTTGCCCAGCAGCCAGTCGGCCTGCAGCGCCACATTATCAAAGGTGATCATGCGGGTAGGCTGAGCATTCCAACCCATTTTTTCTTCGGCTTTGCCATAGGTAATCCCTTCCGCATCAGCCGGTACGGCAAAGGCTGAGACTCCTTTGGCCCCTTCCCCGCCGGTACGGGCCATGACAACCAGCACATCCGTGCTGCCAGCGCCGGAAATAAATACTTTGGAGCCGTTCAACACATAGCCGTTTCCGTCTGCCTTAGCAGAAGTTTTCAGCGACGCGGCATCAGAACCTGATCCTGGCTCAGTGAGGCAATAAGAAGCCAGTTTGTTGCCACTGACCAGTGCTTCACACCAGGTTTGCTTGATCGCATCGCTGCCCCAGGTGGCAATCATCCAGGTGGCCATATTGTGAATGGTCAGCATGGCCGTGGTGGTGGTACAACCCATGGCCAGTTGTTCGAAGATAATGGAGGCATCCAAACGGCTTAAACCTAAGCCGCCGGCTTCTTCCGGGCTGTACAGGCCACAAAAGCCAAGCTCGCCAGCCTGGCGAATGGCTTCCACCGGAAAATGATGTTCCTGATCCCAGCGCGCAGCATTAGGAGCCAGTACTTCCTGGGCAAACTGGCGCGCAGTATCGGCAAAGGCTTGTTGGTCATCGGTCAGTTCAAAGTTCATAACTACCTCTTTATCCGAGCGAAATCGTCATATTCGGGCCACCCGGGATATCATCTTCCAGCCAGCGCGAGGTGATGGTTTTGGTTTCGGTGTAAAAACGAATGGCCTGCTTGCCATAGGCATGTAAATCGCCATAGAAGGACTTTTTCCAACCGGTGAAGGAGAAAAATGGCATCGGTACCGGGATCGGAATATTGATGCCCACCTGACCTACCGTCACATTGTGCTGATATTTGCGCGCGGCCGCCCCGCTGTTGGTGAAAATGGAGGTACCGTTACCATACGGGTTATTGTTCACCAGAGTAAGCGCCTCATCCAGGCTATCAACATTCATCACCGACAACACCGGGCCAAAGATCTCTTCTTTGTAGATATCCATGTCAGCGGTGACATCACTAAATACTGTGGGACCGACCCAGTTGCCATTTTCATAACCGGCAACTGTGCAGTCAGAGCCATCGACCAGGCAGGTCGCACCCTGATCTTTGCCTGATTGAATCATTTTGAGCACGCGCGCTTTGGCTTGCGGGCTGATCAGTGGACCAAATGCGGAGTCTTTGTCTTCCCAGGGGCCTGGCTTAACCGCTTTGATGCGCTCAGCCAGCTCTGGGATCCAGGCTTGCGCCTCACCCACAAAGACCGCTACAGAAATCGCCATACAACGTTGCCCGGCAGCGCCTACAGAGGCCCCGACCAGATTATTTAGCACATGCTCTTTGTTGGCATCGGGCATGATCACGGTGTGATTTTTGGCACCGGCAAAGCACTGGGCACGTTTCATATGATCGGTGGCGGTGCGGTAAATATGCTGGCCCACAGGTACTGAACCGACAAATGAGACGGCATGGATATCCGGGTGGGTCAACAGCGGTTCTACCTGATCTTTGCCGCCATGGATGACGTTGAGCACCCCGTCTGGTGCACCGGCTTCTTTGAACAGCTCAGCCAGGCGCATAGGCGTCAGCGGATCCTGCTCAGACGGTTTCAAAATAAAGGTATTACCACAGGCAATCGCCAGCGGAAACATCCATAAAGGGATCATGGCCGGAAAGTTAAATGGCGTAATCCCGGCACACACGCCCAGTGGTTGGGTGTAGCTGTAAGTATTAATATTGCGCGCCACATTTTCAGCTGTTTCGCCCATCATCAGCGAAGGCACATTCATGGCTTGTTCTACCACTTCGATACCACGCCACACATCGCCCATGGCATCGTCGAAGGTTTTACCGGTTTCGGTGGCCAGTGTTTTGGCGATATCTTTTTGATGTTGTTTAAGTAGCGCCTGGTAGCGCATCATCAAACGGGCCCGCTCGGACACCGGGACCTCTTTCCAGGTGGCAAACGCGGTTTTGGCCGCACTAATGGCCTGTTCGATTTCATCGCTGGTGGTACACGGAGTTTGTGCGATGACTTCGTTATTGGCCGGATTGGTGACATCAATATATTGCGTTGCGTCAGAACGCTTGAACTCACCGTTAATTAAAATAGGGACCTGTTTCATGACTGATTTCCTTCCTGCTTAGGCATACTGACACATTAACGCTGCCTCTCCTTGACGTAAACGTTAACCATCAACGTGAGGTTGTTTTTATGTAAAGATAATGTGACATAATTCTGTAGCCTTGCCCAGCCTGCTGGGTCAAGTCGGGTGCCTGATTACCATATTGGTATAAAAAAGTTGCAGGTAAAGGCAGGCAGACTGCTTGCAATGCTCTATACTGCTGGCATTACTGTTGTACATCTACCATGGGCCAGCATGCCGTATCGCCTTGCCATCGTTGAAGATAATGCCACCGCACGGGCCAACCTGCGCAGTCACTTACTGCGCCTGGGGGATTTTGAGGTCAGCAGTTTCAGCTCGGGCCAGGAACTAAAGGCCGCCCTACGCCGTCAGCATTTTGAATTGGTGGTGTTTGATTATTATCTGGGCGCGTCAAAAACCGGCGTGGAATGGTTGCAGCATCTGCGGCGCAGCAAATTTTTACGGCCCAGTACCGGCATTGTGTTTTTAACCTCTGACCGGGTAGCGCAAACCATTGGCCAGATTATCGATTGTCAGCCGGATCTGCTGCTCATCAAACCCTATAATTTGCAAACCTTGTCGCGAGGCCTCAATCAGTATCTGGCGTATCGCCAGTATGCCGAGCCAGCGCTACAGGCGATGGATGAGGATAATCCGGCTCGTGCATTGGCCTTGTTGGAACACAGACTACAAGGCGAGGTCCCCGCCCGTATCCGCAATGATCTTTACAAACTCAAAGCCCAGTTGTTGTTTGATGCCGGTCATATCGTGCAGGCCCGCGCGCTGTATGAAGCCATTTTGATCGACTGCGACAAGGTATTGTGGGCGCAGTGGGGGCGCATCAAATGTTTTTACCGGGAAGGCAACTGGGCCGGCTGTAAGGGCGACCTGGATGCCCTGATCGGCAGCGAACTGGCGCGGGAAAAAGCCTTTGAATGGCTGGCCAGCCTTAGCTTTGAACAAGAAGCCTATCAGCAAGCCGAATATTATCTGGACCAAATCAGCCCCAGTGCGCTGAGCGTGCCTGCCACCCGTTTGAAATCTCTCACCTATCAGCGCCAGCAACGCCCTCTTGAGGGCATCGAGTTATTGCAAAAACAGCGTAATGCCAATCGCGATGCCACTGACCGCTTTAACGAACTGACGGTGGAACTGGCTGAATTTTACCTGGCCATTGCTGAGCAACAGCCGCTAACCAATCGTGAAGAGAGCTTAAGCCAGGCGCGCCGCTTACTGGGCATTGCCGGGCGTCACACCAGTGATGCTCAGGCCAGCCAGAAGCGCACCCTGCTGATGGCTTATACAGCGTTGCTGGAAGATGCCCCGCAACGGGCGAGAAACCTGATGAAAGACACCGCACCAGAACATTTTGGCCGCACCGACGCCGGCACGCTGATTACCGGGGCCAAGGTCTTTCAGGGCTTGGGGCTGGGCGAGCAGGCCCGGCAGTTACTGAGCCAGGCACACAGTCGTAATCGTTCGACCTTGAGCCTGGCTGAGCAAATCTTTCATCAGGCCAGCCTGACGCACACCGAACATCAGCTGGGTCTGGCCTCCGAACAGGCCTTTGAGCTGAATAATCAGGGCACCGCGCTGTTTGTTAAAAAACGTTATCTGGATGCGTTGTATTATTTTTATCAGGCTTACAAGTTGCTGCCAAACACCCCGGCATTAGGCCTCAACCTGCTGCACTGTCTGCTGGAAGCCGGCCATAGCGGCTATCGGAGCCTGTCGGTAGGGCAATTGCTAAACGCTTTGCAAAGCCTGCCGCATACCGACTCGGGGCGCCAGCGACTGGCGCAGTTACGCCGCCAGGTTCGGCAACAGCAGACTAACGGCCGGACGAAGCCGGCTGCAGCCGGGTCAACAGACTAGACGTATCCCAGCGGCCGCCACCGGCTTTTTGCACATCTGCATAATACTGATCCACCAAGGCAGTAAGCGCCAGGGTCGAGCCATTGCGCCGCGCTTCGGCCAGCGCAATAGCCAGATCTTTACGCATCCAATCCACTGCAAAGCCAAAGTCATACTGATTGTTAAGCATGCTGGCAGCACGATTATCCATCTGCCAGGACTGGGCAGCTCCTTTACTGATCACATCGACCACCTGCGCACAATCCAGCCCGGCCTGCTGACCAAAGTGCAGCGCTTCGGCCAGACCCTGGACCACGCCGGCAATACAGATCTGGTTCATCATTTTTGCCAGCTGGCCACTGCCGGCATCGCCGATCCGCTGCACATGGCGGGCATAAGTGCTCAGCACCGGGCGGACCGCGTCAAATACTCCCTGCTCGCCGCCTACCATAATAGTCAAGGCACCATTTTGCGCGCCCTGCTGACCTCCCGACACGGGGGCGTCCAGCCAGCCAATATGCTTGACCTCTGCTTGATCTGCCAGTTTGCGCGCGGTATCGGCTGAGGCGGTAGTATGATCAATCAGCACACTTTTTGGCTGCATGACCGCCAGGGCCTGGTCGGCCACACTGAGCACATCCTGATCATCGCCCACACACATCATCACCACTTCAGCATCTTCTACCGCAGCGGCAATAGACGGTGCCAGATGCCCGGCATAGTCTTTACACCATTGCTCCGCCTTGGCCCGCGTGCGATTGTATACAGTGACGGCGTAACCGGCGGTGGCCAGATGCCCGGCCATGGGGTAGCCCATCACACCCAGCCCTAAAAATGCGACTTTTTTCATACCTGATTTCCTGGTTTTGCTGCCTACACTTAGCCGGCAGTGACATCAATGCACAAATCATTGATTTTTGCTGAGACTGTGTCAACACTTTACCTGTACACAATGACTAACTTTAAGGAGGGTTAATGGCAACAGCGGTGGCAGTTTTCAGTGCCAAGCCCTACGATGAAAATGTATTAGAGGTGGCAGCTAAGGGCCAGCCACTGACCCTGCATTTTTTTGCCCTGCCGCTGAATCCACAAACAGTGCACTTGAGTCAGGGCATGGACGCGGTGTGTGTGTTTGTCAATGATGAACTCAGTGAGCCGGTACTGAATCAACTGGCGCGCCTCGGTGTGCGTCAGATTGCTCTACGCTGTGCCGGCTTTAATCAGGTGGACATCCCTGCAGCTAAAGCGCTGGGGCTGCAAGTGTCGCGGGTGCCTGCTTACTCGCCGCATACCGTAGCAGAACATACCCTTGCATTGATCTTAACCTTAAATCGCAAAACTCACCGCGCCTACAACCGGGTTCGCGAAGGCAATTTTGCGCTTCAGGGGCTGCTAGGATTTACCCTGCATGGCAAAGTTGCCGGGGTCATTGGTACCGGCCACATCGGCGCGGCCTGCGCGCGCCTGCTGCTGGGTTTTGGTTGCAAGGTGCTAGCCTGCGATCCGCAACCCGACCCAAAGCTGGCGCGCGATGGGGTCAGTTATGTGGGACTAAGTACTTTATTAACTTGTGCCCATATCGTTACACTACACTGTCCACTGACCGCAGATACCCGTTATATGATTGATGCCAGCGCGCTTAGCCAGATGCCCCGCGGGGCGATGCTTATTAATACCTCGCGCGGCGCTCTGGTGGACACGCGCGCTGTGGTGGCAGCGCTAAAAAGCGGTCAATTGGGTTATCTGGGTATAGATGTGTATGAACAGGAAGGGCCACTGTTTTTTGCCGATCATTCTGACGATATCATTGATGATGATCTGTTTGGCCGCCTCACCACCTTCCCTAACGTACTGGTTACTGGTCATCAGGGCTTTTTTACCGCTGAAGCATTGGCTGAAATTGCGCAGACCACCATCAGTAATCTGTGTGCAGCCCGCCTGCCGGACGCCAACCGGGTGGTTTAGGCTTTCTCCAGCATCAGGTGAAAATATTTGCCCAACCAGCAAAATGGCGCCTGACTGCCATAGGTGCGCTCCAACTCTAACAGCTGCGCAAAAACCGCCTCATCGTTGGGTTTGTCTTTCATATAATCATGAAAACAGCGAATGCCGGTTTGCGCCAGGACCCGAAATCCACATGCCTGAGCCTGTTCAATTACCTCGGCCGGGCGCAATGCATTGGTGGGGTTAAGCCGCACCTGGTTTTTAACCTTGAGGCCGCGGGCAATATAGTCAAAATTGCCATACACCGCGTTGGTAAACAATGCCGCATCGCGATTATAAAAACTTAAGCTCAGCCGGCTCCCGCTTGGCATATGCATCGCCAGGTGGTCGATGGCGGCCAGCGGCTCGGCCAGCCATTCGAGCATGGCATGGCAAACCACCAGATCATACTGGTTAAAATCAGTGATGTGCTGAAACGGGGCATGTTCAATCGTGACTGCCGGATAGTCAGCAAGCAGCTCACGCGCCAGCGCCAGAATTTCTGCCGAGGCATCGGTCAGGGTAACCTGATGACCTGAGTCGGCCAGGGCTTTGGTCATAATGCCAGAGCCACCACCCAGCTCGATGATACGACTCGGGGATGTCAGATAAGGGGCCATGGCCTCCAGTAACAGCAGATGACGTAGTCGCCCTTTCGTGGTGCCATAAATATTGCTGACAAATTTATCCGCAATATCGTCAAAATAACGATCAGTGGCTTTCATATCAGGCCGGGTTATCTACATCGATAAAGATGACATCCAGTTGCAGATTGTGCTGCAGGTATTCCCCCACGGCCTTTACACCATAGCGTTCTGTAGCATGGTGGCCGCAGCCAAAATACTGGATCCCCTGCTCGCGCGCACTGTGGGTAGTCTGCTCTGAAATTTCCCCGCTGATAAAGGCATCAATGCCCAGCGCGGCAACCTGGTCGATAAAGCCCTGCCCGCCGCCGGTACACCAGGCCAGGGTGCTAATGGTGGTATCCGGATCGGCCACCTGGATCACACTGCGGCCCAATGTTGATTCCAGCTTGTCGGCCAGCGCCTGCGCTGTCAATGGTTTAGGCAGGCTGGCGTGAAACACAATGCCTTCTGGTTCAATACCCTGCAGCGGCGCCGCCTGAGCAATATCCAGCACCTTGGCCAGTTGGCTGTTATTGCCCAGTGTAGGGTGGATATCAATCGGCAGATGGTAGGCATACAGGCTGATATCATGAGTCAACAAGGCTTTCAGGCGGCGCTGTTTCATACCGGTGATCACCGGTGACTCGCCTTTCCAGAAATAGCCATGATGGACCAGGATCGCATCAGCCTGACGCTCGATAGCCGCATCAATCAGCGCTTGCGACGCGGTCACACCGGTGACAATACGCTTAATTTTATTTTTGCCCTGCACCTGCAGCCCATTGGGGCTGTAGTCTTTGACTAACTGTGGTTTGAGCAGGCCATCCAGGACCCGGGTTAATTCATTGGCGGTAATCATAGTCACTCCGAAAAATCATACTGCCCCAGTGTATCACTGCAGCGTCAAGGTGTCTGTGGCGAGAGGCCGCTTAGCTTGCGGTGAGCTGGCCGGCAATTCCATTGGCGACAAAAGGGATAAGATGTTCGATCACCCCAGCCACATCCACCTGCTGATTAAAATCGGACTGGGCAATCTGAGTCAGGGCACTGCTTGAGGACAGCGAAAACACAAAGGCCCCCATGGCAAAATGCAGGCGCCAGAATAGCACTTCATCACTGACACCGGGCAGGCGTTGATGAATATGATCCAGCAAGCTGCCGATAGTCTGGCCATAATGCTGCAATAAAAACCGACGCAAGTGACCTTGTGTTTCGTTGTACCCTCGCCCCAATAGCATCACAAATCGGGCGGTGCCATTGGGCTGTAACTGATTCAGTTCGAGCATCGGCTGCATCAGGGTGCGCAGTAAGGCCTCGATGCCTGGCTGGCCGGTTTGATGACTGGCCTGGGCCAGCACAGTATCCACACGTGGCATCAACACATCAAAATAGCGTTTAAACACTGCCTGAATAAGATTCTTCTTGCTGCCAAAATGATAATTTACCGAAGCCAGATTGACGCCGGCCATGCCGGTGATGGTACGCATGGAGGTTTGGTCAAAGCCCTGTTCAGCAAACAGGGCTTCGGCATGGTCCAGGATCTGAACCTTAGTTGGTTTGGTCATGAGCGTGATTAATAAAACCAGGTCCGGGCCTGACTCCACAAGCGCATCATTTGCTGTTGCGCCACATTGGCAAACGACATCCCCAGTTTTTCCGCCATATTTTTCTTTTGGCTGTATTTGACGCTGAAGATTTGTTTGTTGGGATAAGCCGACAAAATATAATCATCTGAAGTCATAATGGTATCGATAAGGCCCAGTTCTTTGGCTTTGATGCCAGGCCAGAACTCACCGGTGGCCACTTTTTCGATATCCATGTTCTGGCGCTGCTCACTGACCCAGTCTTTGAACAACACATGGATTTCTTCGATTTCCTCGCGGAATTTTTCCCGCCCGTCATCGGTATTTTCTCCAAACACGGTCAGCGTACGCTTGTAGGCACCCGCGGTGTGTTGCTCAAACTCTATATCGTTCTTTTTCAGCAACTTGTGAAAATTAGGCAATTGCGCCAATACGCCGATAGAGCCGATGTAGGCAAAGCGTGAGGCCATCAGTTCGTCAGCCACGCAAGCCATCATGTACCCGCCACTGGCAGCCACTTTATCCACTGACACTGTCAGTTTCAGGCCTTTATCTTTGATTCGGTGCAATTGTGCAGCCGCCAGGCCATAGCCGTGTACCACACCGCCGCCGCTTTCCAGTTTAACCAGCACTTCGTCCTGCTCATCAGCCACACATAAAATGGCGGTCACTTCTTCACGCAGCCGCTCAACTTCGTGGGCATCCATAGAGCCTTTGAATTCAATCACAAACAGGCGCGGTTGTTGTTGCTGGTTAGCCTCTTCCTGCTTAGCGTCCTTTTTTTGCTGCTTAGCCAGTTTTTTCAGACTGGCTTTGTCCAGTAATACAGAACGCGCATACTGAGTGATATCTTTAAGCTGCTCATTCAGCGACGCAATTTCCAGATGACCTTTCCCAGGTTTTTGACGGTTGGCGGCACCCACAATGGCAGCCACAACCACCACAATGGCAACCACCAAGGTTACCGCTTTGGCTAAAAATAACCCGTACTCGTACAGAAACTCCACTGTCGACTCCTGCTTATGTTGTCATGCTACAGTTGTAAAAAATCAACCACGAAGTGTATCAGTGTTCACTCAAAATAACGACAGCCAGACACCTGATACAAAAAAAAGGCCAGCAAATGCTGGCCTTAGATGACTTACCGGGCAACTTAGTTTGCCACAACATCCGGATTGCTGATTTGGATGGTGGTGCCTTCAGTGGCGATATAGGTGGCCACCTCACGTTGCATCTCTTCGGTAGTTGCCGCGCTGGCAACCGGGCTCAGACTCGAGCCATGCGCACCCTCGGTAAAACGCACCTGACCGGATACCGGATCACCGGTTACTGTACTGCTTACCTGCTGCAGGCCAATAATGGCCGCCAGCGGGTTCTGGCCAGACAATGGCAGGCTGGTAGTCGGCGGAATGACCTGGTCAGGTTTATTAGCTTCACTGCCATCACCTACCACGGTCATCATATGCACCGGTGTGGTCTGGCCCAGCTGCACCGCGTAATTGTTCGGGTCAGCTGCATCCAATACGGTTTGCGCAGCAAAGGCAAACTCGCCCAGAATCCCTGCGATTTCTGCCGCCTGCGCAGGCGTTAGTGCAGCTTCAAACTGGCCTACTGCCGCAACCAGCTCTTCGTTGGAGACCTCGGTGCTGCCATACAATTGGGTTAGCAACCCCTGGAATTCGGCCGAAGCCTGGCTCAATAAGGTGCCTTTAATCAAGGGGCCAAAGCTGGGTGACTCAATCAAAAATTGCGCCACACCACCACCGGGCGATTCCAATGAAGCCACATTGACCGCGTAGGCACCGTCCAGTGCGGCCAGCTCATCCCCCATGCTGGTATTAGCCACCGCCGCAAAGTTACCGCCGGTCATTGCCCCTAATGACACACCCATCACCGACACATTGCTCACATCCAGGTTTACATTGTCACCAGTGGTGTTGTCGGTCAGCGCATTCATACCTAAACGCAGGCCTAGCAGGTCTGCCACACTCTGGCGCAAGTTATCCCGCGCGGTAGGCAAATTGGCCAGGTTCATATAATGCGTGGCAGTGACAGTGGTGGCATTAATATCATCGGTACCATCCATATCCACATCAAAGCCGCGCGAACCGTGTAACGGATGATCGATGGCCACCGATGCAATTCCTGCCAGAGCCAGGGTACCTGTAATCGCCAGCATATCTTCTTTTTGGCGAGTAATACCATGATACAAAATCACTACCGGCCAACCGGCTTCTGGCTGCGCAATGGTAAAGCCAAGTCCAGCCGCTACCGCCACATCGGGCACTGTGACCTGCACATCCAGCTCCTGCATGGTTGTGGCTTGCGGAACCGGGTTGAAGCGAGTGATATTGCGCGCGGGATCCAGTTTTTGGCCATTCACACGTAAATCGGCCAAACCCAGTTGCTGACACAATGCATTGTTAGGGCCAGGCTCTGCGCCTGCCAGCACTTCATCAGGTGCTCCTGCCAATACAATGCCGCTGTCACAGGCTGCCTGCCAAAAATCGGTGACCGGTGCCATCGGATTATCGGTAGACGGCACGCCCAAGTAATACGGTAAGGTAATGCTGCCTTCGTACCGCTTGGCGGCGCAAAAAGAGCCGACTTCGGCCAGAATGGCACCAGATAAGCCCACAGCAAAATCATTTAACTGACCATAGGTGCCGGCAGAGCCACCGGCTGCGGTGGTCAGCAGACCGCCACAGGTTTGCAAGCCATCAAAGCCGCCGGCGGCTAAGGTTGCATTGATTGCGCCCGCGGTTCCGGCATCCAGCCCGGCGCTATCAATCGCCGAGGCTACCGAATCTGCCAGCACTTCATCACTTACCAGGTTTAAGGTTTCCATGGCATTAGTAGGGCCTTGCGGGTCACCTACTGTTAATTGAGGTAAGGACTCGCCGGCTGCCGGGTCACCGCCCGCCACACGCACCGCATAGGTTGAGATAGCCACTTTTTTCAGTGCCGCTAGCGACTGGCCGGCAGACTGCGTGGTAAAGGCCGACACATAAGTCAATTCATCACGGCTGAAGCCTGCGCCTTCCAAAGGAGTGATATAGGTATTTACCAGGGTTTGCAAACGCAGCTGAGCCTCAGAGGATAATGGCAGCGTGTTGATATCCTGCTTTACCAGATCCCAGGTGGTCGAGCCTTTGACTGGTTTACCGCTGTCATCTTTCAGGCCGGTGGTCATCACCAGCATATAGCCTTGAGCGGATTTAAGCGGCTTAAGTGGGATCACCGAAATGGTGTCATTGTCCACTAGACGAAGGGTGTAATCGGTACCAAATACCAGCGCATCGCCGACTTTACAGCCAGACGACGGAATTTCGGCAGCCGCACAATCCGGGTCACTCTGGTCAAGGCCCAGGGTGGCTTCATGAATAAAGATACCGTCAGCCAGTGTACTTTCGTCAATGGCAGTGGCTCCGGGGGTGTCGATATCAATCACAAACGGATGCTGAGTTGACCAGCCATCCAGGGTATTAAGTGCTACTTTTGGATCGCCAAAATCCGTAGGATCGTCTACCGGAATATTTAGCGTATAATCAAAAAAGCCGTCATCCCCTGGCAGCATTAATAAATCGTTAGGGGTGTTTAGATTGCCATTGGCAGGGTCAAACACAATACGGGAAAAGGGGGTTTGATCCGGAGTGCTTGCTTCAATTTCGTCAAACGAATCGTCCGAGCCGCCGCACCCTGCTAGGCCCAGTGCCATGGCGACACTGGAGCTGATAAGTAGTTTTCTCATTGTTTCTCCCTAAGACTCATTGTTTTTATTGTCTGTCTAAAACCTTGTGGTTGGCTCCCTGCCGAAAAAGAGCAGCCCGATACCGCTTAGCAAACCCGATTTTAAACATGTAAGACCAGTTTGTTATATCGCAATCTTATGGACTTTGCAGCAACTTTGCAAAACTTTGTTAACTTTTTATTTTCTTTATTTTTCCCGGCCGCTTCCGCGCTTTGTAAAGGCGGCTTTTTGCTGTCGGGCTGACAGGCTGGTATCCGTGCTGGCAGCCACGTATGATAATTATTCTTTTAGCAACCAAATGAGATAAGCATGCACGATTACCAGGCACCCGAAGGATTGTTAACCGACAAAGTGATTCTGGTGACCGGGGCTGGCGATGGGATCGGGGCCGAGGCGGCCAAAACCTATGCCCGCTTTGGTGCCACCTGTATTTTGCTAGGCCGCACTGTGAGTAAGCTGGAAACAGTCTACGATACCATTGTGGCCGAGGGTGGCCCTGAACCAGCCATTGTGCCGATGGATTTAAACGGCGCTACTGTAAAGGATTATCAGGACATGGTGCGCACCATCGACGAGCAATTTTCACGGTTAGACGGCGTCTTACACAATGCCTCCTTATTAGGGCATTTGAGTGCGTTTGAAGATATCCCGGAAAACGAATGGCGGGATGTGCTTAATGTGAATGTGACCAGCGCTGCCTTGATGACCCAGGCCTTGTTGCCGGTACTGCGAAAGGCCAGCCAGGCGTCAGTGATTTTTACCAGTTCTGGCGTGGGCCGCCAGGGCCGGGCTTTTTGGGGCACCTATGCAGTGTCTAAATTTGCCACCGAAGGCATGATGCAAGTGCTGGCGGCTGAGCACAAACAGCGCTCCGTACGGTTTAACTGTATCAATCCTGGCGGCACCCGCACTGATATGCGTGCCAAGGCGTTTCCGGCAGAGGATCCACAAACCTTAAAAACGCCAGCGGATATCATGCCGCTGTATCTGTATTTGATGGGCAGCGACAGTGAAACCGTGAATGGCCAGTCACTGGATTGTCAGCCTAAACACTAGCAGCGCATACCTTAGGCTATTAGCTTGCAACACGAAAAAAGGCCACTGCGTTGCAGTGGCCTTTTTAGTATCAGATTTGTTGGCAGTGGCCTAATCGTTGGCGATTTTAGCCCAGGTGTCACGCAGGCCGACAGTCTGGTTGAATACCAGTGTCTGCGCGTTGCTATCTGCATCCCGACAAAAATAACCGGTACGCTCAAACTGCCAGTTGGACTGGCTGTCATCGCTTGCCAGGCTGGCCTCGGCAAAGCCTTTTTTCACCACTAGTGAGTCCGGGTTGATGGCATCAACAAAGTCGTCCTGCGCTGCTGGGTTTGGCACATTAAACAAGCGGTCATACAAGCGGAATTCGGCTGGGGCTGCAGTGCGCGCATCTACCCAGTGGATCACGCCCTTGACCTTGCGGCCATCAGCCGGATCTTTACCCAAAGTATCGGCGTCGTAGGAGCAATAGATGGTGGAGACATTGCCCTGCTCGTCTTTGTCGACCCGCTCGGCTTTAACCACATACGCATTACGCAGACGCACTTCTTTGCCTAACACCAGGCGCTTGAATTTTTTATTGGCTTCTTCACGAAAATCGTCGGCTTCGATCCAAATCTCACGGCTAAAAGAGATCTCGCGTTGCCCCATGCTTTCATCGTTAGGATGATTAGGCGCATGCAGGGTTTCGCTGGCATCTTCGGCCAGGTTTTCAATCACCAGTTTGACCGGATTCAGCACTGCCATGGCGCGCGGCGCATTGACGTTCAAGTCATCACGAATACAGGCTTCCAACATGCCCATTTCGACCATGTTATCCATCTTAGTCACACCGATACGCTTACAAAATTCACGGATAGCACCCGGTGTATAACCGCGGCGGCGTAAACCGGCGATGGTTGGCATACGCGGATCATCCCAGCCACTTACGTGCCCTTCGTCCACCAGTTGGATCAGGCGACGCTTGCTCAGCACCGTGTATTCTAAGTTCAGGCGCGAAAATTCGTACTGACGGGGCTGGGCATCGATAGTGATATTGTCAATGACCCAGTCATACAGACGACGGTTGTCCTGAAACTCCAGCGTACACAATGAGTGGGTGATCCCTTCGATGGCATCTGAGATACAGTGGGTGAAATCGTACATGGGGTACACACACCACTTATCCTGGGTCTGATGATGATGGGCAAACTTGACGCGATAGATCACCGGATCACGCATGCACATAAACGGCGACGCCATATCAATCTTGGCGCGCAGGCTGCATTGTCCTTCTTTGTACTCACCGGCAGTCATTTTGGCAAATTCCTGCAGGTTGGTTTGCACATCGGTATCCCGATAGGGGCTGTTGGTACCCGGCTCGGTCAGGGTGCCGCGCATTTCACGCATCTGCTCGTGGCTGGAAAAATCCACATAGGCCAGCCCTTTTTCGATGAGCTCCACCGCAAAGCCGTGCAAGCGGTCAAAATAGTCTGACGAATAGCGCGCCTCGCCATTCCATTCAAAGCCCAGCCACTCCACATCCTGCTTGATGCTATCTACAAACGCGATGTTTTCTTTTTCCGGGTTGGTATCATCAAAGCGCAGATTACAGGTGCCCTGATAATCTTCGGCGATGCCAAAGTTCAGGCAAATCGATTTTGCATGCCCAATATGCAAAAAACCATTTGGCTCGGGCGGAAAACGCGTTTTGATCTGCTGATGTGCACCTGCAGCCAAATCTTTATCGATAATTTGCCGGATAAAATTGGTCGGACGAATTTCAGTCTCCGCCATTCGCGAATTCCCCTTAATAAATTTCATTTTTTAATTAAACCGCCGCAGTATAACATCCCGCCTATGAAGGTGATATTTTTTCGTGATCTGCGCGGCTTAAGTGCTCAATATATCGGCAACGCGCAGGCCAGCCTACGGTAACATGCAAGGCGTGTGGCATACTTATGCTATGGTAGCGCCATCTGGTAGGCCCTCTACCTTGGTAATAACAAGAGACTATGAAAGAAAAAGCCACGTCCTTTGACATCGCCCACCGCGCCGGTGTCTCTCAATCTACAGTATCGCGCGCCTTAAGTAACAGCCCGCTGGTCAGTAAGGCTACCCGGGACAAAATTCAGGAAATTGCCCGACAGCTGAACTATCAGGTGGATAAAAATGCCAGTAATCTGCGCAAACAAAAAAGCAGTACCCTGGCGCTATTATTGTTTGAAGACCCTACCACCGATGACTCATTGATAAACCCGTTTTTCTTATCCATGCTCGGCAGTATCACCCGGGCCAGCGCCAGTGCCGGGTATGATTTGCTGGTGTCTTTTCAGAATATGCAAAATGACTGGCATGCCGAATACGAAGATTCCAATAAAGCCGATGGCATCATTTTATTAGGCTATGGCGAATACAGTGCTTATCGCAGCAAGCTTGACCAGCTGGAACAGCAAGGCACCCGCTTTGTCCGCTGGGGTGCGCAGGATAAAGCCCATCCGGGGGTCAATATTGGCTGTGATAATTTTCAGGGGGGGCAGGCGATCACTCGTCACTTGCTGTCGCTAGGTCATCGTTCCTTTGTATTTATCGGTGATAATGGTGAGGATGCTCCGGAATTTCGCGCCCGCTATACCGGCTTTGTGCAGGCGCTGCATGATCATCAGCTCAATCAGGCTGACTATCAGCAGGTGGCGGCACATTCCACTGAAGCCTCAGGTTTTGCTGCCATGCAACAGTTGTTGGCGCAACATGCTTTGCCTCAGGCCATTGTGTGTGCTTCGGACTTAATCGCTATTGGCGTGCTCGATGCGTTGCGCGGTGCCGGGCTGCGAGTGCCCGAAGATGTGGCGGTGGTCGGGTATGACAACATTCCCATTGCCGGCTATACCACGCCAGGGCTGACCACCGTGCGTCAAAATACAGTGTTGGCCGGTGAGTTGCTGGTCAACACCCTGATAAAAGCCATCAACAAACAACCGGTGGAGGATTATCTGATGCCGGCTGAGCTAGTGATACGCAGCTCCTGCGGCGCATCCTAGCCCACTGCGCCAGCCTATTGGCGGCGCATCTGTTCTTTGACCTGGCTGACCAGCTCAGGCTGGGTAACCGCCTCATCTAACACCCAAACCTGCACGCCGTTGGCCGCTACCTGAGTGGTCAGGCTGCCACCTTCAGTTACTGTCTGGCTATTACCACTAACCTGCTCTACCCAGCTACCGGGCTGCACATACTGGCTGACGGTTTTGTCCGCCGCCTTATCGCCTTTGTTCAGCAGCACCAGGGCTATCTGGCTGGCCTCGGCATCCTGCACAATACGGTAGAACACCGCCGTATTTTCATCAAAATCTACATTAACCTGCAAGCCGCGCTGTAGTGCTGGGGTAGCTTTGCGGATATTGGCAATGGTTTTCAGCGGCTGATAAATCGGGTGGCGCGGCGCCGTATCCAGATTATCCTGGCCCAAATAGTTGCGATTGCCTTCATGTTCGCCTGTGCCACGCATAAAGCCGATTTCCGAACCCTGATAAACTACCGGGATCCCGCGCACGGTAAATAACCAGTTGTGGGCATTGATAAAGCCGGTGTCGCTGGCATCCATCCGCGGCATGTCATGATTATCGTAGAAGGTAGTCAGCTCATACGGATTGGCATACGGACCGTGGGTCAGGTGCAGTACTTCGGCCAGTTTCGAATAGTCACCACCGTCTTTACCGAATACCTCGTTCATGGCTTTTTGCATGGGAAAATCGAGCACACTGACGCCCCCATTTTTGGGCAGAGTATGCTGGGCGATAAAATTGGCATCGTAGACAAAGCTTTCACCAAACATAAAAAAGTCCGGGTGTTCGGCACGCACGCGGTCTGACATGGTACGCCAAAAATCGTGGCTGACATGGCGGATAGTATCGATTCGAAAGGCATCGGCGCCCTGCTCAATCCAATACAGATAGGCATTGATCAGGTAATCCTGCACATCTGGGTTGCTGTCATCCAGGTTCGACAATTCGGCCAGATCCGGTACCGGATAGAAAAATGCCTGCAGCGGGTCACTGGTGTCCAGTTCGGTGGGGTGCAGATTTTTGTGGTCTGCCACCAGGGTGCCATTTTGATCGTACAGCTCGCCATAGCCAGGCTGATCTTGTGGCATGGTGTAACTGGGTGAGCCATGGTTGGCCACAATATCAAACACCGACTTTAAGCCGTACTGCTCGCGCATGGCAGCGGTGTAATCCTTATAAGTAAGATTATCACTGACCAGATGCTCATCTTCTTTGTAAAAGTTAGTGGCCCAATAACCATGATAGCCGGCTTTGCCGCCATCTTTGAACTGTCCGCCATAAGTTATTTGCTCACTGCCGGTAAAGTGCTGATCCGGGTTATCCAGTACCGGCGTCAGCCATACTGCAGTAAAGCCCAGCTCTTTAATGTAGCGGGCGTTATTCAGCACGCCCTGTAAGTCACCGCCCATGTAGCCCACATTAGCAAATTTGCCGTCGGGGCCGTCCAGGCGCAGATCCCAGGTCGGATACTCGCCGCCCTGCTCTTCATAATTATTGTTGGGGTCGCCGTCGACAAAGCGATCGGTAACCACAAAATAAATGGCTTCTTTGGCAAAAGGTTCATCAGTGCCCTGGATCACCAGCTCGGGCGCGCTGCTGGCCGGCGTACCGGTTTGATTACAACCGGCCATGACCAGGCCCACGCCCATGGCCAACAAGGTTTTAGAAAACTGCTTCACACTTTCACTCCTTTATACCGGGGAGGCAGGAGGCTGTTCAGGCTCCTGCACAAAAAAGACCGAAACCGCACCGGCGAGCATGGAGACACCCGCCACCACAATGATGTATTTGGCTTCGTTATCAAACAAATAACTTAAGATGGCACCAGAGAACAACCCGGCCACAATTTGCGGCACCGCCACGGTGAAATTAAAGATCCCCATATACACTCCCGTTTTTTGCGGTGGCAACGCCCCGGCCAGCATGGCATAGGGCATCGCCAGGATGGCCGCCCAGGCGATACCAATTCCGATCATGGGCAGCAACAGTTTCACCGCTCCCATGGGCACGGTCACCTCGGTAATAAGCAGGTTGACATTAACCAGGGTCAGGTCCTGAAACACCAAAAAACTGATATAGCCCAGGCCGCCTAATAGCAGCGACAGGCTATAGATAAACTTGCGGCCAAATTTGTCGGCCAGGCGGGCCAAAAAGACAGAAAAGATCGCGGCAAATACCGAGTACGCGGCGAACAGAATGCCCACCCAGTCACCGGCGGCGCCTTTGGCAATGACGATGCTTTCCGGCACCATGGGCACCGATGCGATGTAGCTGGGGTCGAACCATTTTTTGTCCACATTCCAGATATGCTGGGTGATAGCCGGGGTGGTATAAACCCACATGATGTACAGCGCAAACCAGGAGAAAAATTGCACCACCGCCAGTTGCTTCATGGTAGTGGGCATATTCACCACCAGTTTGCCGAACTCGCGCAAACGAACGCCCACGGGAGGCTTGTTTTCAGGTAGCGGCTCTTCCTGCACATTTTTGTAGTGATTGTATTCTTTGGGGGCATACTCTTTGGTGCGGATCACTGTCCAAATCACGGTACCCAGCAATACGGTGGCGCCGATATAAAAGGCCCAGACCACCGAAGGCGCCACTTCGCCCAGTTGCGCAGTATTTTCCAGCCCTACCACATTGGTCAGCACAAACGGCAGAATTGACCCGATGACCGCACCAATATTGATCAGCAGCGACTGCACCGAATAGCCAATATTACGCTGCTCGGGGGGCACCATGTCTGACACCAGCGAGCGAAAAGGCTGAAAACAAATATTAAACGAGGCGTCCATTAGCGCCAGCATCAGCGCACCAAAAATCATTGGCGCCATAAAGGCGACAAATAGTGGCGCATTGGGCATCAAAAACATGCCAATGGCTGCGGCAATAGCACCGGCTAAGATAAATGGCCGCCGCCGCCCCAGCCGATTCCAGGTACGATCAGAAGCCGCCCCCACAATGGGCTGAATAAGCAGGCCCATGATGGGCGCCACCAGCCAGAACAGCGACAGCGAGTGCAGGTCGGCGCCCAAATCGGACAAAATGCGCGACACGTTGGCATTTTGCAAAGCAAAACCAAATTGTACGCCCAAAAAACCAAAGCTGACATTCCAGATTTGCCAGAAATTTAGTCTGGGTTGTGTTGTATGCATAGCTACCACTTATTATCGTTATAGATAGAAAAAAATTATTGAATCAACCACACACCGGCGCTTTGCGCAGAAACGCTTAGCGTCCCGTCTGCCAGCTCGGTTTGTGTCTGGCTGCCCCAGTGGGTGGCTTTTTCAGCATGGCCTAACTGGTCAACAAAACGAGCCAGATCCAGGGTTACCTCATGGCTATTTTTGTTCAGCACCACCATGGCCGATTCATCAAACTCACCGCCTTCACGAAAATACACATACACGCCATCTTTAGGCACATAGTGAACAAACTGCCCCTGGGTGACCACCGGATGGGCCTGGCGCAGAGACAGTAATGATTTCATCCGTTGTTGCGCTTTTTGCTGCTGAGGGTCCAGCCCTTCACCGCTAAACCCGTTACGCGAATCGTTTGGCCAGCCGCCGGGAAAGTCCTGCCGGATAATGCCATGATCGGTATTGTCCGGGTTAGCCATCAACAGTTCGGTGCCATAATATACCTGCGGAATGCCCCGCGCGGTCAATAAAAAGGTCATCGCCATATCCCATAGCGGGTAGGATTCGTCCAATTGGGTATAAATCCGGCTCATGTCATGGTTATCGCCAAAGATCACAAGGTTATACGGGTCACCGTAAATAAAATCCCCTGCTAGCAGGTTGTACAAGGACACTAACCCGGTGCCCCAGCTTTCATCCTGGGTCAGTGCATCTACCAGGGTGGCCTGTAACGGAAAATCCATCACACTGGGCAAGGCTGATTCGTAGCCGTCGGCACGGTAAGAGCCGGCCTGCCAGTAAGCTGTTATCACCGGGTTGGTGGTCCATTCTTCACCTACAATGTTCAGGTTGGGGTATTCCTGCATCAGCCGCGTGGTCCACTGCGATAAAAAATCTTTATCCGAATACGAATAGGTGTCCACCCGGATGCCGCTCAAGTTAGCATATTCGACCCACCAAATGGCATTTTGAATCAGATAGTTAGCCAGATACGGATTTTGTTGATTCAGATCGGGCATGGTGGGTACAAACCAGCCGTTGCTGAATGCCTGCTCATCAGCCAGAACGCCGTGGGGATCGTGTAATACTTCGCGACGGTGGGTGGTCGGCGTGAACTCACCATTATTATTAATCCAGCCCAATGCTGGTTTGTCAGTCATCCATAGATGACCGCTGCCAATATGATTGAGCACCATATCCATGATGATGCCAATATCCTGTTCGGCAGCAGCATCGCTGAATTTTCGGTACAGGGCATTGCTACCGTAACGAGGATCAATCTGATAATAGTCGGTGGTGGAATAGCCATGGTACGAATAAGCATCCATTGCATTTTCTAATAGTGGCATCGACCAAATCTGGGTAAAGCCCATCTCGGCGATATAATCTAAGTGCGCCAGCATACCCTGAATGTCACCGCCATGACGGCCACCCGGCGCGCTACGATCCAGCCCTTCAGCATAGCCGGTCATCTGGTCGTTGCTGGTATCACCATTAGCAAAGCGGTCTGGCGTCACCAGATAAATGGTATCGGTCTGATCAAACCCCTGGCGCTGGGCGCTGCCCTTTTCGCGTGCGGCAATGGTGTAGGTATGGGTGTAGATGACCTGCCCTTCTTGCACAAATTCCAACGTATAATCACCGGGTCGGGTATTACGCAAATCCACATCTACAAATAAATAATTAGCGCTGTCCAAGGCCTGGGTGGCGGTGATATTGAGACCCGGCTGGGTAGCGCGCACGCTGGCATGGGCCACATCGGGGGCATGCACCATTAACTGCAACTGGGGCTCGGCCATCTTTGCCCACCAGTGTGGCGGCGAGATCTGCAAACCGGCCTCATCAGCCGGCGCTGCGGCGTGTACACTGAGTGCAGCCAGTGCGCCCAAAGCAAACACAACCCTGCCGGAAAAAGTAAAACGCTGCATGTTAATCCTTATTCGAATTGTTAACGCCAACTACACAAAGCGGCCAAACCAGGTTAACAGGATGTTACCCTTTGTGGTTGTGGTCTACCAAGGTTTTGCATACGTATTCAACCGCTGGAACGCAGGGAATTGCGCACACATTTTTGTCCTTTTTCATGCTGGCCTTTGTTACGCGTAACTATGTAACCATTTGTTTATATTTAGTGTTAAAAATTTGGCTGCCTGTTACGCGCTGTTCTACACTTATTGTTTAGCAATAAGTTGCTAGTAAAAAGATTCGGCGCCAGCACGGTTGTGCTGGCATCTGGCACTGTTGGCTGTAGAAGCGGTTAGCCACCCCACCAGAGCAGGACGCAGCCGACCATGTTGTGCGGATGAGCGATCCTGGAGTGGGATGTTTTGTGAAGGATTGGTTATGTTAAACCCAACAATTTTAAATCTTGCCAACACGCTTAATGCTTTTCATCCGACCTCACCGGTAAGCTACCTGCAGGTAGCCCATTTTTGCCGGAATGTGTCGCTGGATATTCTTAAGCGCATGACCCGTGATGTGGAAATTTCGCAGGGCCAGGCAGGCCCCAACCCGGCTATCATCCAAAAAGATGCGCATACCATCGAACATCAGGGCGGCTGCTTGCTGACCGAAGTCAAAGGCGTACCCAAAGCCGCCGGCCAGCATTTTGTGGCCTATCAAACTGATGAGCAATGCAAGGCGCGGCTGATGGCCATGGCCCAGGGCTGCGAACGCAACAATTGTGTGTTGTTGTGCGATATTGCAGCTAATGCCCGTTATCTGGCACTGCCGGCCAAGGTGGATGCCAGTACGCTCTCGGAAGCCGACTTGCAAACCTATGACAGAGGTATTGATGATATACTGGTGCGGGTAGAACGGGAGTTTATTTCGTTTAGCAAGCTGTATGATGTAGGCGGCTCGCCCACCGGCTGGCTAACGGAAAAAGTCTCGCTCAATCAAATCTATGAAAACGATCAATTGCTGGTAATTCAAACCCACCACTAATAAAAAAGGCAAGGTCAGATAGACTGGCCTTGCCTGTTTCTCAGCCGCTGACCGTCAACGACACGTATATTGGAATGTGTGGCTATTTTCCTGCGGTGATTTCCACCACCACTGACGCATTCGGGGCCAGGCGATAATCCAGCAACCATTGCTGGCTCTGTGCTTCAAGTGGCAGTGTCTGTCCGGTCAATAAATCCCGGGCCTGCACCGGCCCCTGGTTTTTCACCGCATCCGGTACAGCGGCTGCCACATTCACACTTCCGGAGGCTTCTGCCTCGCCTAAATTGCTTACCACCACCAGCGGTTTGTCTGCATGGGTGCGGGCAAAGCTGTATACAGTGTCCGGATGGCTAGCCTGCGTGTGCGCTTGTTGCAATGACACAAACGGGCTTTGCATCGACGGGTGGTAGGCCGCGATATTCATAACCTGGCTATAATAGCGGCGTAGTTGCGTTTCACTGTCGGTTAACTGGCCGCCATCAAATTGATGATCATTCATCCAGCGTTGATGCGCCGGTACTCCGGCATAATCAAAGATAGTGGTTCGTGACGGATCGCCAAAACCGGTTTCCTCACTGCCATCTTCCCCGACTTCCTGACCAAAATAAATCATGATTGGTGCAGCACTTTTTAGTGCCGAGATCACCAGGGCGGGTTTTCCTTTGGCTGCATCACCGGCAAATTCCCGGCTGGCAATGCGCTGTTCATCATGATTTTCCAAAAAGTTCAGCATCGCCGGGGCGATATCGGCCACCTGCTGATTGGCGTCATCCAGTACCGCCGTGGATGCCTTACCCTGCATCACTGCCTTTAGCGAATCATAAAAACCCACTTTGTCGTACAGATAATCCATTTTTCCCAGGTGCAGATAGTCGCGGTAACGGTCCGGCTGATAAACCTCGGCAAGCAAAAATGCATCAGGATTTTTGGCTTTAATCGAAGCATTCAAAAAGGACCAGAATTCTACCGGCACCATTTCGGCCATATCAAAACGAAAGCCGTCAACACCTTTGTCCAGCCAAAACAGCGCGATATCACGCATCTTGTACCAGGAATCGGGCAGATCTTTATTTTCCCAAAAGGCCAGATGCGCAGCATGGTCTTGGTCGGCATAAGTCTCTGGCAGGGTCGCAAAATCGTAGCTGCCGTCTGGCTTTACGCCATAGTTAATTTTAACGGTTTCATACCAGTCATTTTTATCTGGCTGAGCCGCCCGTGCGCCATTCCCGGTCCACTTGGCCGGCTGTTCGTCAAACAGGCCATCCTCGCGGGGATGACCGGCACCGCCGGTAGGAGAAAACCCGTCTGGATGAGCCGGCACTTTAAAGGCCTCACCCGGCACATAATAAAAATTGTTATCGCGCTGATAGACCTGACTGGTATCGTCACTGGCCCCTAACGGTTCAACACCATCAGGTGCACTGATGGATTCATACTGGCGGGCCACATGGTTGGGTACAATATCAATGATCACCTGCATGTCATTAGCATGAGTACGAGCGATCAGGGCTTCGAACTCCGCCATACGGTTAGCCGGGTCGGTGGCCAAATCCGGGTCAACGTTGTAATAATCTTTAACCGCATAAGGTGAGCCGGCGCGGCCCTTGATCACATCCGGATCATCTAACGATATTCCGTAGGCTGTGTAATCAGTGGCGGTTGCATGGTGTGGTACACCGGTGTACCAGATATGAGAAACCCCCATGGCGTGAATTTCGGCCAGGGCCTGGTCGGTGAAATCAGCAAATTTGCCTACGCCGTTTTGCTCGATGGAGCCCCACGGTGCGTTGGTTGTATTGGTATTGCCGTAAAGGCGGGTAAAAACCTGATAGACCACAGGTTTGACATGTTCTACTGACATGGTTTGCTCCCCGGCCACCGGTTGCTGCTGATCAGCCGGTGTATGACAGGCAGCGAGGCCGAGTCCGGCTGTGGCAAGTGTCACAGCCAGCCAGCTTGCGCGAAGTTTTACAGGCATAACTAACGTTCCTTTTACATCCTATCAACATAGGCCAAGGATACCGTTATTTAGCGCTGTGCTCCTATCGTCTGCATACGTATTCAACCAATTTAGGCAGCCTGTTGCTCGGCGTGGATCTTGGTCAAAATCGACGGCTGATGACGGAAGATTGCACCAAAATTCGGCACTTCTTCCAACTCGTTCATAATCTTACGCTGAAAACGCTGTAAAGCCGGTGAAATTTGTTGCATAAATTCAGTGGGTGATAACTGATAGGCGGCACGCTTGCCGTGATAATCAATTTCATGTCCCAACTGCTGAAAGTTAATACCCAACATCCGCAGACTGCGCGCAAGCTTTGGTTCCATCATCACGTATACGTTTTCGATGTCACGCAAGATGCAAATACTGGCAGCGAAAAAATACAACGCAAGAGATAAGTATGGAAAATTACGCCCGGGCGAATCGTTTTTGACACTGCCGTTTAGGGACTTACCGGTCACCGGAGACACATTGCTGTCGGAGCGACGGCGGCGAAACTGTTTGGGGATGGCCAGGCGGGAGATTTCACACACCTGAAAACGCGGGTAACGTTGGGGACTGTGCTCATCCATGCGGATGGCGTCTGGACAATTTTGTTCTACCGGCAACAACTGACCAGGGTGCTGCGGCATCACCAGTCGGATGGTTCCGGCGCAGTTTCCGGTGGCTTTGTGTTTGATATAGCAGCTTAAGGCAAACTCATCAAACTCATCCACTTCCATTTGCGAAGCCTGCGGCGGCTCAAAGCCCATTTCTTCACAATACACCTGGTGGCGGGTTTTAAAACAGGTGCGCTGTTCATGCTCCTCGTTGGCTACCACCAACGTAAAGTGTTCGAAAAAGTGGTCCGCGGCAGCATCAATAATTTTATTCATTTTGCGACGCACAACAGGGCGGATCATCTGTTTGATCCCAGGTACTTGGTGTACTCTTTTAAACGCATTTAGCAAGCGACGTTTCACTTTAGCTCCCGTTTGTCAAAATAGTATTTTGCTATACCTCGTAAATTGACTTCCCTGAAGCGCAAAAAGAATCCTTCGATGGGCTCGCGCGCCAGATACACTGCCTCAAACATGCACTAAAGTAAACTAATCAGTGATGTGTAATGACATTGCGTCTGGACGAACTTGAGGTCAATTTTATTTATGAGGATGTAAAATTTATTGTATCTGGGGGATATCAACTATTGTGCCAGTCTGATGTTTGTGGCACATGCTATTGCTGCCATACTGACCGGCGTTGCTGGCCAGCAACTTGCGGTTTTCGACCCTCAGTGATTTTAGTAAATACAGTCAGCAAGAATTACTTTCTTATAAAACAATAAGATCACTGATTGTGTAACCAGTATGAGGGAATTAAAGCAAGGCTACGCGTAACCGCCAGGGTCCGGCCGGGCCACCCTGCATATATTTTGAAACTTTATACCAAAGAATAATACAGGGTCGCTGAGTTTGTCGAAATATTACACCCTTGTAATAACTGGTCTGAACAGCGGATAAGCCTTGGGCGGCAAAACTTGTTGCCATTTGGCATCACCCGGAAAATATCAAATGCGCATAAAACCCTGATTCTGTCGGGTGTTGCTAAAAAAAATGACATAAGACCAACTACTTATTAGAGATGTTGGTAAATGGAAACACTACTAGTAGGAAGGCAACATCTTGCCCTGCCGGCGAGTCTGATTGTTGCCATCGCGGCTTTGGCGGATCAGAGTGTCGCTATGGGCATAGGCAGATTTAGCCATTCTGTCATAAAGCACCACATTGACGGTGGCTGCCAGGTTCATGCACGAACGGGTCGGCACATACACCACATCCTGGCACATATCCACATCCTGCTGGCTTAACGAGCCATCCTCGGGGCCAAATACATAAAAGGCATTGTCCGGATGCTGATAAGCCGGTAACGGTGTCGCCCCCTCCACCAGTTCGATGGCCACAGGGGTGGCACCACGGGGAATGGCGGTGGCCAGGCAATCAACCCCAATGGTCGGAATGATTTTGTGCATAGCCTTGGTGTCGGCATTAAAGTCTTTGGCATAACCGTAACGTTGGCCGGTGTAAAACACACTCGATGCGCCATAACAACCTGCCGCCCGCAGCACCGACGCCACATTGGTGGCCGATTTGGGATTGAGCAACCCGATCGAAACCAGGCCCTGATGGGCAGAATTGGGAACAGACACCACAGCATTCTCAGTCATGAAAAAAAGGCGGCAAAGTATGCCAAACTCTGTGAGGTCTGCCTAGATGGTGTGGTCACTATTTAGCAAGTTTTTTATGGGCGGGAGCAACTCCATCAATAATTGGTGCAACCCGCCCTGCTCCACCAGCTCTGTGGCACTGGCGATATCCGGGGCGAAAAAGCGATCTTTGTCATAAAAAGACACATGCTGACGCAATAGCTGATGCACGGGCTGCAACATGGGGCTGGTGGCGAGCGGGCGTAAAAAGTCGATGCCTTGGGCCGCAGCCAGCCATTCGATGGCTACAATGCCGGCCACATTTTGAAACATAGCCTGTAAGCGCCGCCCGGCATACGGGGCCATAGACACATGATCTTCCTGATTGGCTGAGGTGGGCAGCGAGTCCACCGAGGCTGGATGAGCCAGTGATTTGTTTTCGCTGGCCAGCGCAGCGCATGTTACCTGAGCCAGCATAAAGCCGGAATTAACCCCACCATTGTTGACCAAAAACGGTGGCAACCCACTCAAACTGCCATCAATTAACAGTGCCACCCGACGTTCACTCAGCGCGCCGGTTTCGGCCAGCGCCAGGGCCAGATTATCTGCCGCCATGGCGACGGTCTGGGCGTGAAAATTGCCCCCGGACAAAATAGCGTCATCCTCGGCAAACACCAGTGGGTTATCCGACACGCCATTGGCCTCGGTATGTAAAATGGTGGCCGCATGACGGATTTGTTCCACCACCGCCCCCATTACCTGCGGCTGGCAGCGTAAGGAGTACGGGTCCTGCACTTTTTCGCAGCTGACATGAGACTGGCCGATGGCTGAGCTACCCAGTAACTGGTGCTGTATGTCGGCGCAAAAAGATTGGCTGGCATGACCGCGGGCAGCGTGGATACGCGGGTCAAAAGGCACCCGGGAGCCGCGGGCTGCATCCACCGACAATGCGCCTACCGCCAGAGCGCTGGCACACGCCCGCTCAGCAGCAAATAGCCCTTCTAATGCAAATGCGGTAGAAGCCTGGGTGCCATTAAGCAATGCCAAGCCTTCTTTAGGCGCTAATGTCAGCGGCTGCAGATTGGCCCGGCGCAGACCCGCACTGGCCGGTTGACGCGTACCGTCTAACCACACCTCGCCCTCGCCCAGCAGCACCGCGCTCATATGCGCCAGCGGCGCTAAATCGCCCGAAGCACCCACCGAGCCCTGGGCCGGGATCACCGGCCACACCTGATGATTAAATAACGCCAGCAGCGCATCAATGACCTCGGCGCGCACCCCGGACATACCGCGGCCCAGCGAATTAATTTTTAATAACAGCATCAGGCGAACGGTGCTGGCTGCCATAGGCGGGCCAAAGCCGGCAGCATGGGACAATACAATGCTGCGCTGCAAGGTGGCCAACTCGGCCGGGGCGATGCGAGTGTTGGCCAGCAGGCCAAAGCCGGTGTTAATGCCGTACACCGTCTGGCCCCGGGCAATGACATTTCGTACAGTGGCTGCAGCGGCTTCAATGGCCGGATACGCGCTATTAGCCAGACTCAGAGTAAATGACTGATGGATGCACCGCCGGCACAGCGCCAGACTAAGCTGGCCGGGGGTCAGGACAATATCAGTCTGCGCCATGATTAGCTTCTGACAGGTTATCAAGCATGGGTAAATCCAGCTGATGATCGCGCGCGCACTGTTGTGCCAGCGCATAGCCGGCATCGGCATGGCGCATTACCCCGGTGGCCGGATCATTGTGCAACACCCGGGCAATGCGCGCATCGGCTGCCTCGCTGCCATCACACACAATGGCCACGCCGGCATGCTGACTGAAGCCCATCCCCACGCCGCCACCATGATGCAGACTGACCCAGGTGGCGCCACTGGCGGTATTGAGCAAGGCATTGAGCAGCGGCCAGTCTGACACAGCATCGGAGCCATCCTGCATGCCTTCGGTTTCGCGATTCGGTGAAGCCACCGAGCCTGAGTCAAGATGATCACGACCAATCACCACCGGGGCGGACAACTCGCCATCCCGGACCATTTGATTAAAGGCCAGACCCAGGCGGGCTCTGTCGCCCAGACCCACCCAACAGATCCGGGCGGGCAGCCCCTGAAACTGAATCCGTGTTTTGGCCATATCCAGCCAGCGGTGCAGTCTGTCGTTATCCGGCAGCAAGGCCTTGACTTTAGCATCGGTGGCAGCAATGTCAGCCGGGTCACCCGACAGGGCTATCCAGCGAAACGGCCCGATCCCCTGGCAAAACAATGGTCGAATATAAGCAGGCACAAACCCGGGAAAATCAAAGGCGTTGTGCACCCCGTCTTCCTGAGCCATCTGGCGAATATTGTTGCCATAATCAAAGGTCACTGCACCACGTTTTTGCAGCACCAGCATGGCATGTACCTGGCGGGCCATGGAATGGCGGGCAGCAGCGATGACCCGTTCAGGCTGATGCTGGCGGGCTTGTTCGGTCTGACTGAGCGACCAGCCGCTAGGCACATAACCATTGAGCGGGTCATGCGCGCTGGTTTGGTCGGTAACTACATCCGGGCACTGCGCATGCTCTGCCAGCTCAGTAAAAATGTCACAGGCATTACCCAATAGCCCCACTGACACCGGCTTGCCTTCTTCGCGGGCCTGATGCAGCCGTCGTAACGCATCCTCTAGCCGATAGACTTTGCAATCCAGATAGCCGGTTTTGAGCCGTAAATCGATGCGCGATTCATCCACCTCTACCGCCAGCATCGAGAATCCAGCCATGGTGGCTGCAAGTGGCTGAGCCCCGCCCATGCCCCCCAGGCCACCGGTCAGGATCCAGCGTCCGGCGGGCTGCTCGTCAAAATGGTGTTCGGCCACACTCATAAAGGTTTCAAAGGTGCCCTGAACAATCCCTTGCGAACCAATATACATCCACGAGCCTGCGGTCATCTGCCCGTACATCATCAGGCCTTGTTGATCTAACTGATGAAAGTGCTCCCATGTGGCCCAGTGTGGCACCAGATTGGAATTGGCGATCAGGACCCGGGGCGCATCCGGGTGGGTGGTAAAGACACCGGCAGGCTGACCTGACTGGATCAGCAACGTCTGGTCATCCGCCAACCGCTGTAAGGTGCTAACAATCCTGTCAAAGGCTTGCCAGTTGCGGGCTGCACGCCCGATACTACCGTACACCACCAGCGCTTCGGGATGCTCAGCTACCTCAGGGTCCAGATTATTCATCAACATGCGCAAGGCAGCTTCACATTGCCAGTTGGTCGCTGTCAGGCGAGTGCCCCGGGGTGCCCGGATTTGGCGGCTGGGATCGTGGCGGTTCATACAAGCTCTCCCATGGAAATCGGCGTGGTTTTAGTGCCGCCCGGCTGCACAGGTATCAGGCACCAACCGACAGTAATCTGAAATAGGCCAGACTGCATATAAATGACTCAATGTTAACATATTGTTAATGTAGCCTGTGGCGCCTGGAACAACAAGCCCGAGGTTATTTATCATCAGCAGGAGACATTATGCATGCAGTTCGCATCAGCAATGTGAATCTGGCAACCATGACCGGCAACCCGGAAGCCATTGGCATCGAACGGGACACGGAGCTGTGGCTTGGCGGCGGTAAAATTCTGGCTGTAGGGCGCGTGCCTGACGGCGACTTTGTGCACACCGAGACCATTGATGCTCAGGGCATGTGGTGCCTGCCTGGCTGGATAGATTGCCACACACATCTGGTGTACGGCGGTAGCCGCGCTAATGAATTTGAGGCGCGCCAGGCCGGCCTCAGCTACGCTCAGATCCACGCTCGTGGCGGGGGCATCAGCGCCACTGTCAGCGCCACCCGTCAGGCTTCTGACCAGCAATTATTGGATAGCGCTATTCAGCGGGCTTCACGACTGGCCGACGAAGGTGTGACTACCGTCGAAATTAAATCCGGTTATGGTCTGGATGAGCTGACCGAGCAACGCATGCTGACCATCGCCGGACGCCTGGCCGACCATGTACCTATGCATATTGTGCGGACTTTTTTGGGAGCCCATGCCCTGCCACCGGAATATCAGCAGGATGCCGACGGCTACATACGCTTTGTGTGTGCGCACATGATCCCGCTGATTGCCCGGCAGCAACTAGCAGACGCAGTGGATGTCTTTTGTGAATCGGTGGGCTTTAATCTGTCTCACACTCAGCAGGTGTTTGATGCTGCAAAAAAAGCGGGGTTAGCGCTCAAAATACATGCAGAGCAGCTCAGTGACCAAAAAGGCGCCGTCTTAGCCGCCCGTTACGGCGCGCTGAGTGTGGATCATATCGAGTACCTGGCCCCGGACGATGTGCCGACCCTGGCCCGTGCCGGGACCACTGCGGTGTTGTTACCCGGCGCATTTTTTTACCTAAAAGAATGCCAGCTGCCGCCTATAGAGGCATTACGAATGCATCAGGTGCCTATGGCCATTGCCAGTGACTGTAATCCCGGTACCTCGCCCATTGCTTCCTTACTGACATGCGCCACCTTAGCCTGTTTACAATTTAACCTGACAGTAACTGAGGCGCTACGTGGCATTACCACTAACGCCGCCCGGGCGCTGGGGCTGCATCATACCGGCAGCCTGGCCCCTGGCCAACAAGCTGATTGTTGCCTGTGGGCCATCAATGACCCCAGTGAACTGATCTATGAAATGAATGCCCACCGGCCGGTGGCAAAATGGCTGGCTGGCCGCCGTGTGGTCTAAACAACACTGGCAGGGCCGCAAAGATAGCGATGCACTAGACCAGCAGCGCTGGCATCAGGTTGTTAGCGACCCGGATAGGACACCCGGGGCTCTGGCGGTAGGTGTGCTCGGTTATGCCAGTGACCTGGGTGTGCGCCTGAATCAGGGCCGGCCTGGCGCTGCCGAGGGCCCGGCGGCGCTGCGCCAGGCGATGTCTAATCTGCCGTGGCACGGACCCGGTGCCCTGGTAGATTTTGGTGATATCGAAGCCGCCGATGAATTGGCTATTACACAGGACCGTTTTTGTCAGACCTTACAAACTATGTTGAGCCAGTGTGACTGTGTACTGGGCCTGGGCGGCAGCCATGATATGGCCAAAGGCAGTTATTTAGCGTTACAAGCGCTGGCGCGCCCCGGCCACCGGCTGGGTATTATCAATATTGACGCCCACCTGGATTTGCGCAGCCCAGCTCCCCACGGCTCATCGGGCACACCCTTTTGGGAAGTTGCCGACTGGTGCCAGGCCCACCAGCAGGTGTTCAACTATTGCTGTCTGGGCGTCTCGGCAGCCGCCAATACCCCGGCTTTATTTGCCACGGCCCGTCGCACCAATTCCCTGTGGGTAGAGGATGTGGCATTAGATATCGACACAGCCAAGAGCCACCTCACCCAGTTTCTGGCTCATCTTGATGAAATCTATGTCACGGTGTGCCTGGATGCATTTCCCGCTGCCCAGGCACCGGGAGTGAGCGCCCCTGCAGCGCTGGGCATTGATCCTGCCTTAGCAGTACTCATCATTCGCTGGCTGGCCAGCCACTGCCAGCAACATCATATTATCTGGCGCCTGGCCGACCTGGCCGAAATGAACCCTTTTCATGATGAACAACAGCGTACCGCACGACTGGCTGCGCGCTTGGGCTTTGAACTAACGCAAGCCATGCGGCGCACAAAAGGTTAATAGTTTGTTGATTTTTTGTTTTTCAGGCGTTAGCTTGTAAGCGCTAACATTTTGTTATCTTCCCCACCTTATCTGAACCAGGGAACGGTTGCCGTAAAAATGTAAGCGCTACCATTACTAATACCACACATGGAATACACCTGGAGACACACATGCAAACAACCTGTCTTGCCTTGCTGTTGGGCACCGCGTTGGTAGCCGCCCCGGCTTCTGCCAACATAATTGACAATGGTGATTTCAGCCAGTGCGATCTGTCTGGCTGGTCTACCGACTCTGACGGTATGCCCGGAAACCCGGCCGACTTTACCGTCGCCCCCTCCTCCACGGGTTGCGCGGCGACTATTATCATCGATAATTCAATGGCGATGTTTAATACGTTGTTTCAGCCGCTGGACCTAAGCGCAGCCGGCACCGCCCCGCTGCAGTTTTCCTACGATTTTAGTGTAGACAGTGCCCTCACTGACCAGCAGGCGTTCTTTGCCGACTATTTGTCTATCGGCTTCACCCAGGGCGACGGTTTGTTTTTTGGCGCCGATGGCCAGCCAGGCACGCTGTTTGGCCAGCCTGATATCAACGGCTTTGCCCACTACCAGGGCAGTATGATGCTGGACCCGATGTTTGCCGCCCAGCCAGGCTGGTTCCTTGAAGTACAGTTAGTAAGTAATTTTGATGGCGCCCCGGCCAGCCTCACTATTGATGAATTTTCTATCACTGCGCTGGCCAATGTGCCCGCCCCGGCGTCAGCGCCGTTAGTGCTGGCAGGCATGGGCTTGTTACTAAGCCGTCGTCGCACTATTAAGGAGGCTCGCGTATGAAATACCTTGCACCTTTAGCTTCTGTCCTGTTGCTGGGTCAGGCCCCCGATGTAATGGCGCAGTACAGCCCGGCCGAGAATATTCGCACCCAGCAAAGCCGGCCATTTTTTGATCGCATCCAGCGTGAAATGGTGGTCAATATTACGGTAACCAATACTGCTGACCAGACGCTGGCCGATGATGCGCGCCTGCAAATCGTGCGCAGCAGTCATACGGTGACCAACGGCCGACGGGCAGACGACATGCTGTTTTTACCGGTACCGGCGCTGGCGGCCGGTGAATCTGTGGTGATCCCGGTGCGCATGGCGTTGGCCCGCAAGCGGATGAACCTGCAGGCACGACTGATGACCCGCCAGGGACCGGGCAATAACTGGCAACTGGTGTGGCAGGATGAGTTTAACGGGCGGGCCATTGATACCAGTAAATGGAGTTTTGAAACCAATTGCTGGGGTGGCGGCAACAACGAACAGCAATGTTATACCGACCGCAGCGACAATGCGTTTATTGATAAAGGCAAGCTTGTCATCAAAGCCCAGCGCGAAGATTTCACTGGCCCGGATAACCCCCAGGGCGACCCGGCCAGTGTCACCACGTTGCCTTACACGTCGGCCCGGCTGCGTAGCCTGGACAAAGGCGACTGGACCTATGGGCGCTTTGAAATCCGCGCAAAATTGCCCAAGGGCCAGGGCACCTGGCCGGCAGTGTGGATGCTGCCCAGCGACAATACCTATGGCACCTGGGCAGCCTCGGGTGAAATTGACATCATGGAAGCGGTGAACCTGGGCACCCCGTCTGACGACCCGTCAGCCCCGGACACCGCCGAAAACCGGGTCTATGGCACCCTGCACTTTGGCCGTGCCTGGCCTGGCAATGTACACGCCGGTGCAGATTATCGGCTGCCCGGCGGCCAGAGCCCGGCCGATGGCTTTCATACCTATGCCATCGAATGGGAACAAGGCGAGATCCGCTGGTATGTGGATGGCCATCATTTTGCCACCCAAACCGAAGCAGGCTGGTACACCCAGTATCAGGATGCCGATGGTCAGTGGCAAACCGGCACCGGCAGCGCGCCGTTTGACGAACGCTTTCATTTGTTGTTAAACCTGGCGGTGGGCGGCTCTTGGGCGGGCAATACTAACGCTACCGGAATTGATGAATCGGTCTTTCCGCAAACCCTGGAAATAGACTATGTACGAGTCTATGAATGTAGTGTCAATCCGGCCACTGGCCAGGGCTGCGCCACAGTGGGTGAGCAGGCAGAACAAGTGCCTGGGGTTAGCGCCCCGCCCTTGCCCGGCGTATCTTCAGCCATCGGTAGCGGGCCACAATTTATGTTATTTGATGATGCCCTAAATGATGCTCTGGCAGTACAAAGCTACAACCCGCAGGGCACGGTCAGCAGCAGCCAGCCGGCTGTGGCTGAGCGCGGCCAGGTGTTTGAGATGCAGCAAACGGGTAACAGCGGCAATCTGTTCTTTAATGCCGGCGAACCTATCAACCTGGCGCATTTTGAGCAGTTGGGTAAACTCAAGTTTGACCTGCGGGTGGTGGATCGCGCAGCAGACACCCAGCTGTTGGTGAAAATCGACAGCGGCTGGCCAGCTGTGAGCGATACCGCGCTCGCCCTGCCAGAGGATGATCAATGGCACAGTATGGTACTGGATATGGATACCCTGCTGGCCGCCGGCAACCGCTACGCGCCAGGCAACCAGGCACAGCTGGATCAGGTAGTTAACCCCTTTGTACTGGAAGCCAATGGCCCTATCACGGTGCAAGTGGACAATGTGCGCTACGAGTACGACTTGGCCGGCACGACCGAGTTGGTGGTGTTTGATGATGCCGATCGTGCGCCCTTCGCGTTAGGCCAGTATGTGGCTAGCGGCTCGGTGCTGGCTGAACAGGTTGTCAGCGCTGACGGTGGTCATGGCGAGGTCAAGCAACTGACCTTTAACACCAACGAGTCGGTGGTGTATTTTCAAACCAGTCCTGATGCTGAAGGCAAACCGCAACCCATCAATGTGAGCGGCTTTGACACCTTGGTTTTTGATCTGAAAGTGCTGGAAGATCCGCGTGCCACCCAGAACTTTATGATTAAAATGGATTGTGGCCACCCCTGCTCCTCCGGTGATTTTGCTATTGCCGCGCCACCCACCGGCGAGTGGACCCGCTATGAAATCAGCATTGCTGATTTGCTGGCTAACCCCGGCTCGACGCTGGATCTGACCAAGGTGGATACCCCGTTGGTGATTTTTCCGGCCTGGGGTAACCAACAAGGTGTGGTGCTGCAGTTGGACAATGTTATGTTGACCGGCAGCGGCGAAACCGACAATAGCCCCACCGTAGTGATGGTCAACGATACCTTTGCCCTGCTGGATGACGGCCTGGCGCAAGGCTGGTCGCTGTGGGATTGTTGTGCCAATGCGCAGGTGTCTATGGTGGGTGACAGCCAACGCGGCCCGGTAGCTCAGCTGGACTACTTTGGCCCAGCCCCGACCGTGTCTGGTTTACGGGCAGCGACGCCCCATGATGTATCTGCCCTGTACAGCGGTACGGTAAGCATGGATATCAAGGTAGCCGCTGCGCCGCAGGATCCCAGCGCCAACTGGCTGCTAAAAGCCGAAGGCGCCGACGGCAGTTTTGCTCAGATCCTGCTCACCGATAACCTTAACGGGGTCAGCCCGGTAGTGGGAGAATGGCAAACCTACACCTTCAGCCTGGCCAGTTTAGCCCAGCAAGGTCTGACGCTGGAGCAGTTCAACTTACTGCTGGTATTTCCTGACTGGGGCAAAGCCACCGGTGCGGTGGTGCAGTTAGACAACATTGTACTTCACCCCTAGCACATACAAAAACGCCCGGCTTTGCCGGGCCTTTTTTTACTTTGCACTCAAATGTGCACTGTGTCCATTTAACCGCAGATTAATAGCGTGCCTCAAAGGTCAAACGTACAGAGCGTGGCGCCTGCCACGAATAAGCAGCCCCATAAAACGGATTGACTGTGCCTTCCTCAATTTCATAATGCTCATTGGTCGAGGTGGCTTCCTGGGTATTAAGCAGATTCAGTACATTCACCGCCATACGCATATCTACGTCCTGATAGGTAAACTGATACGCTGCCGAGACATCCAGATTAAAGGTCCACGGCGTACGTCCGGCAGTACCGCGCGGGTTAAAGCCAAACTCTTTATCCGCCTGGGCACAAACCTCATCAGCGCCTAACTCCACAGTACAACCGGTGCGGACATAGTAAGTATCCCCATAGCTGCCGTACACATTCGGGTCAGTGCTGGGATAGCTTTGCCCAAACGCGGTCAGCGGTCGGCCGCTTTGCAGTGAGGAGTTAAAGCCCACCACCAGGTTGTCGGTTACATCATAGGAGCCAAACAGTTTGAAGGTATGACGACGATCATTAGGCTGGTAACCGTAGGCACCGTCCATCAATGCCGGGAAGTCAAAGTCCTGGGTGATACCGGCATCAGCCTGGTCGATATCAGATTTCACCGCACCTTCAAAATTACCCACACTGCGCGCCCAGGTATACTGGAAGTTCAGGCGGTACACATCGGCAACATAATTCAGCTTCAGCTGTACCGAGGTGTATTCGTTTTCCCCTTCTGGCAGTTGCAGGGTTTCGGCCGAATGGGTAGTCAGCGAGCCCTCGTCGGCTTCACCGTCAAACAACGGCAGCTTGGACTCATCCAGTTGCTCGCCATCCCAGTAATAGCCATCTTTAAACCAGCTCATGTCTTCGCCGGGGTTAAGCATCACACAATACGGGTAGGCATAAATACCGCAATAATCATCCAGTGCACTGGTGACTTCACGATAAGTACCGGTGATTTCTGCGGTGAGCGAATCATTCACGCTGAACTGGTAGCCCAAGATATATTCGTCACGGGAGAACGGATCGGCTTCCTGGGCCTGAAAAGTAGCCTGGGTGGGAACTGCCGATACCGACGAGGTGGTTTGCGAGTTACCTACCGCGCCATTGACCGGATCGATGCCCAGCGGTGCGCCGGTGCGCCCATCAATATCATTAAAGGTATAATACGTGGTGGTATCGCTCACCCCACTGGCGGCCCGGTAGATGGTGTTGTTGGCGATGGGCAGATAATACTTGCCATAATTACCGTACAGCTTGGACTCCCCATTCCCTAGCACATCCCAGCTAAAGCCTAAGCGCGGTGCTATATCAGTATCAAAGTCAAACAGGGTTTTGCCGGTGGTGCCATCCCCTTCAAACATGTCCTTACGCACACCTAAGGTCAGCATCAGGTTATTGGTCACCTGCCATTTGTCTTCCAGGTAATACGCGGTGAGATTTGACTCAAACGACCCGCCGCCGTCAAAGATGCGGTCTGAGACCAAATCCTGCGCCGCATTGGTGTTGTTGGTGTACAGCGCACCGTTGTCACCCTGGATCGTAGAGCCGGACGCCAGCGTGAAATAACGGTAGGAATGGCCGCCCACCGGGCGCGTGATACGCGTAGTGGCGCGATCCTGTTTATCGATACCGGCAGAGATCAGATGATCACCCCAGTAATATTCAATGTCCAATCGGTATTGAGTATTTTCATCAAAGTTGTCACCAAAAGAACCGCCGGGGCCGCATTGCGGTGCATTGCCGCCATCACGTTCATCAGCAATAGTGGGACATTCTAAATTGGTGGGCGCGGTTTCGTACTGGGTTTCAATTTCGCCCCACATGGCGGTGACCGACAAATCGTTAGTCAGATAGCCGGTGTACGTCACACTTTGTGCTTCGCCGCCGCGCTTACGTAAAAACGAGCCTGAGTAATCGCCGATGGTCTGGGTTTCCGGATCATATTCAAACACATCTTCGGTGGCATCGTTTTGGTCCGAATAAGCAAAATAGCTTAAGCGATGGCCTTCGGTGATGTCCCAGTCCACCTTGGCACCCCAGAACAGATTGTCGGAGCCGCTGGATTCGCGATGACGCAACTGATCGGTGCTGGTAAATTCATCAGAGCCCGATACATAGGTAAAGTCCCGCGATACCGAGCGTGGGTTGACCAAGGCATAGATAAATAGCTTATCTTCTATGATAGGACCGGCAGCCGAGATGCTGTAATCCCACTCGTCGTTTTCATTTAAGCGCTGGTCACGAAACACCCGCCCGGTGCTGCCCCGGCCACGGCTCACATTGCCTTCTTCCTGTAAGGCAGATGGTTCCCAGTTGGCAACAAAATCAAAGCGCCATTCATTGGTACCGCTTTTGGTCACTGCGTTAATCAGGCCACCGGTTGCGCGGCCGTATTCGGCCGAAAAGCCACCGGTTTTGACCTGAAATTCTTTGTACATTTCAAATGGTACCGCGCCACAGCCTAAGCCCTGACGGGTGTCGGTCACTTCTAGCCCATTAATATAGCAGGCATTTTCAGCCACCGAAGCGCCCCCGAACGAGGCTACATTGCCAAAACCGGAGTCGCCCTGCACCACGCCGGGTGCCAACAGCGCTACCGCGGTAATATTCCGGGCAATGGGCATGCGATCGATTTGTTCTTCGCCCAGGATCAGGCCGGAATCGGTAGAGGATAAGTCAATGGCTGACACCCGCGCGCCGGTCACTTCAATACGCTCGGCATTCATCGCTGCCACATTAAAATCAGCGCGCTTGGATGAACCCAGGTTGACCTGGATCTGGACTTCGGCAACTACTGCGCCTTCACGTTTTATCTGGATGACATAAGTACCGGTGTCCATTTTGGCAAATCGATAACTGCCATCGTCATTAACCTCAACGGTACGAGAAAACCCGGTTTCTGGGTTGGTGGCGGTTACTGTGAGTTGCGATTGAGCAGAGGCCTCAATCTGGCCGGAGATACTGGAGGTGCTGCCGCCGGCGGCCAGCGCTGGTGCTGATACGCCGATGGCAGTGCTGATCGCCAGTGCGATCACACTTTGTCTTAGCATGTTTGCTCCCTGGAATGGATAGATAATTGTTTTTACATCTTTTTATTGTCGGGCTGTTGGCCACAGCCTGCAGAGATACAATCAAAGATGAAAACGAATTAACAAACATCATCGCCAGGCGACATACACACACGGCAAACTGCATAACTATTTAATATACCCGACATAAATGCCTAAATAACCGCCAATCCTGCATATTCATTTGCATACCAAATAAAAAAAGCTCCCGTAGGAGCTTTTTCAACGTTGGTATTAGGTACCAATTATATGGCTGTCACCGTCAGGCGCAAATTCAATTTATCCGGGCCTTCAACTGTAAACAGGTAAGTGCCTGCCGGGGCATCGATCAGCAAGTTGTTATTGCTGGTGCCCAGGATTTTCATCTTGCCCAGTGACACTTCGTTGCTGGCTGCATCATCCGGGTTGCCCAGGTTCACCGTACTCCAGTCTTCAGAGGCCACTTTAAACTGTTTGGGCCCGCCGTCCAGGGTCACGGTGACGGTATAGACACCCCCGCCCTGGTAGGCAAACTGCGCGCTGGTGCCCCAGTCGGTCATCTCGCCACGCAGATACACCGCGGTGCCGGCAAAGAAGTCTTCCACAAACACTTTTAACACCGGGTTAGCCGCGTCAGTTAGATCAAACACAAACACATAGTCGTTGGTTTCCTCAATCGTGACTTCCAGGTTGCTGCCATTGTCGGCCAATGCGACCTGCCCATCTACCGCAACAGCACGCGCTTCGGCAGTGTCCTGCGTCGCGCCAAAATTGACCACACTGTAGTCTTCATTGGCGACTTTGAACTGATAGGTCCCCGGATCCAGAGTGATAGCCGCGCCATACAGTTTGTCACCCCGATAGGTAAAGGCATTATCGGTCCCCCAGCTGTTAAAATCACCGCGCAAATACACTGTGGTATTGGCATATGGCTCTTCATAACGCACTGTCAGTACCGGGGCATCTTTATCCGCTGAGGCATCCAGCACGAACTCATACAAGGCATCAGTCGGTGCGGTAAACGCCAGATTGTCACCACCAGCACGCAAAGTCACCACCTCATCCAGCGCCACCGTTGCCACTACATCGGCGCCCAGATTGACCGTAGACCAGTCCTCAGAGGCCACTTTGAAACCATAGGTACTGTTGGCACTCAGCATCGCGCTCGCCGTGTAGACGCCATCACCCTGATAGGTGAAGCTGTCGGTGGTACCCCAGCTGTTCATATCACCACGCAGCAACACGGTAGTGTCATTGTACGGGGCCACATCTGGTGCACCTGAGGTGGCGATGGCCGACAGACCATAACCCTGGGCACCACTTTGCGGTTTAACAAACACTGCCATAGTCAACGCCGGTACCGTGAACTGTCCGCCATTTTCACCTTCGTTAAAGGAGGCGCTGGCAACGGTAGCATCCATCGAATTGGCCAGCACCGGGTGCAGCTGGAAGCCGCTGGCCGTGGCCACCTCAATGGTCTTTTCGCTATAGCCGGTGTTGATCACCACCATCATGGCATCCACCGACGGATCCAGGTCAGCTAACGGGGTTTCATCGCTTTCATTAAACCCATCATCCAGACTCATGGCAATCAGGCCAGCCTGCTGATTTTTACCCAGGTTATGAAAGCCCACACGCTGCTTGATCGCTTTTGCTGTGGTCAGGCGGAACAAGGGCGAGGTCGTACGGATTTGTAAAAATTCGGCAAAAATGTCGGACGCATACAAAATATCGGACATCTGGGCATCACGCTCAGGTTCGAAGATAAACTGCAGCATCTCCGGCCATCTTTCTTCGTTTTTCTCTGCCGGCGGCAGGCCTACATTCCAGTTATTGGTTGTGTAGGTGAAATCTACATAGTTAAACCAGTCGCCTGAGTTGTAGCTGTCACGATCCATAGATTTAGAACGCAACATGTCGCCACCCATTTGCAAAAACGGAATGCCCTGCGCCATCAACGGAATGCTGATGCCGATATTCTGCGCACGTACCCGCTCGGCCAGTGAAATATCATCGGGCAAGGTATAGTTGAATTGGTCCCACAGCGTTTCATTATCATGCTTAGATACATAGTTAATGATATCTGCCGGGTCCAGCGCATAGCCGCCCAGTGCCTGAGTTTCTACTGCTGCGCCAGTGTGGGTTTCTAGTAAAAAGTTGGTCAGCGTACCGGCCAGGCTCATTTTGACCTTGTCCTGGTCAGCCAGCCCGGTAGAGGCATCGCGGCTAAAGATATTACCCTGGCGCACCGCTTCACGAATGCGGTCATTAAAGGTACCGATTTGCGTGCCAGCCATGTTGAACTGGCTGGCCTGCTCGTAGCCCGGGTAAGTTTTCACCCAGCCTTCACCGTAAAAATAATTATCTGCATCCACAGCCTGGACGGCTTCGCGCAAACGCACCATGGTATCCACGGTGGCCTGGCTCATGATATCAAAGCGAAAAGCATCATATTTGTATTCGCTGGCCCACATCACCAGAGAATCCTTCATCAGCTTTTCCATCATGACATTTTGCGGCTCGGTGTCCTCACAGCAGGTTTCACGAATAATTTCGCCGCTTTCTGCATCATAACGGTGATAATAGCCGGGTACGGTTTTATCCAGTACTGACTTGGGAAACACGCCTGATTCATTGGTGTGGTTGTACACCACATCCAGCGCCACACGCAGACCCAGTTCGTGCAAAGCCTGCACCATGGCACGCATTTCCACAATTCGGGCCACCGATTCAGCATCGCTGGCATAACTGCCTTCCGGCGCACTGAAATGATGTGGATCATAGCCCCAGTTAAAAGTGTCGATCCCTTGCAGTTGCTGAGTCAGCTCCTGTGCTTTGCCCTGCTCTGTCGACGGCGAGTAGCTTTCATACACATCAATGATGCGCGCGTCGGCTGCTTCTTCGTCACATACAGTGGCATCGCGGTTTAATCGGCACAGATCGCCGATAGTGCTGTATAAATTGATGCTCTGGGCCGGGTCTTCATTGATAGAGGCAATGTCATTGGCTGGTAAAATATGAAAATAATTCAGGCCGGCATCCACCAGCTTTTGCAAATGCATGACCGGTGCGCTGTTGGTCTCGGTAAAGGCCAGATAATTACCCCGGTTTTCTTCACTGACCGACTCATCGCGGGCACTGAAATCACGAATATGACCTTCGTAAATCACTGCATCTTCAGGGTTGGCGATGGTCGGTACACTGTGATCATCCCAACCGGCAGGTTTCAAGTCATCATCGGCCAGATTTACAAAGCGTGAAAAACGCCCGTTAGTGGTCACCGACACCGAATACGGGTCAGTCACTTCCAATGTTTCAATGGCATCGGTGGCCGGTGTATACACGGTCACTTCATAGCGGTACAAGGTACGGTCCAGCGCCATATCGCCGGTGTAGCTCCAGACACCGGAGGCATCATCGCGCTGCATGTCGATGCGGTTTGCCAGCGTTTTATTGTCGTTGTAGCTCAGCAACGCCACCGATTGCGCAGTAGGTGCCCACACCCGGGCCGTGATTTGGCCATCGGCATAGGTTACGCCTAACGTTGCTTCATCGGCATCGTTGTCGCTTTGGGTATACAGCTGATCCAGCACCCGGGCAATCTGAATGCCGGTAGCGGCAATCAGTTTGCCATCGCTATCATAACCGCCCAGTACGGTCTGGGTTTGCAGCACCGCTTTGGCGTCCTCGGCACTCCAGTCGCCGGCAAAGGCTGGCCAATCGGCGACATACGGATAGATTTGACGCTGTTCTTCGCTCAGGCTGGCAGATTGCAGCGCAAACACTTCACCATTTAAACCTTCTTCCAGCGAGGTTTCTAAGCTGGCATCAGCCGAATAATGCAGTTTGACCTCCATGACTGCCTCAGGGGCATTCCATACAAAGGTGTTAGCATCCAGCCAGTGCGCTGCCGCGCCTTCAATTTCAACCGGTTGCGGACCTAAGCTGTCGATGGGATATTCAAACAGCGTGGGTTCACCGGATAAGGTGAAATTCATGCGCACATAGGTTTCATCATCCTGAACCAATGACGCCTGAAAATCGCCGCCCCCCATTTCCTTGCCGGCATCATCGGTGCCTTTATGGATAATAAAATTGTGGCAGCTGCCATAATCGGCTTTTAAGTCCAGTACCCAGTAGGCCCCATAAGTGGGGTCGATGCCCGAGATGGTGCGGCCATTGTCCCAGGCAGTATCAGGGTCGGCGTAGGCATCACATTCATCATTGTTCCAGGTATGCAGTTTCCAGCCATCGTAGGCCGGATCATTAGGCGTATTATCGGCATCCACATCGCCGCGATTGTAGTACAACACCGCCTGGTTGGCGCCTGGGAAAAAGACCGGGTCTGGCAGGTCCGGATTGGCACCGACCACACAGGCATCGTTGGCTTCATTGGGCACAGTGGGCGGATCGCAGGCGATAGGCGGTGGCGGCACACATTCGGTGCCACTTTCATTAGGCACATTGGGTACGTCGCAGGTCAGCAGATTGCTGTTACCCGATTCCACATCCGCACCGCCACAGGCGGTGAGAAAAAATAAGGCAGCAAAGCAAATAGCCACCATCCTTGAGAAAGATCTCATACACATAGCAAACTCCGAAAGAGGCTCAGGCTGACGCAAACGCGCTGAAGTTATTGTTTTCATGCTCAGTCCTTAAAACGAGTACGTCATACCCAGATAATACTGGGTGCCGAAAAACTGAATGGTGCCGGTTTGCGCCTGGTTACCAAAGTAACTGCGGGTGGGCTCGTCGGTTAAGTTGTTCACCTGGAATAAAGCACTAAGATTATCGGTAAAGTCATACGATGCCTGATAATCCACTACCAGCTCTTCAGCAAAGTTAACGGTCTGGTCATTCACGGCCACCTGCTCCGACACAAACGCATCGCGGTAGCGGCCGGAAATCCGTGTTTCAAAGCCGTTGTAATCCCAGAACACAGTCAGCGTGGCCACATTTTCCGACAATCCGGGCAACTGGCTGGCAAACACGCCATCACTTAAGGTGCGCTGAATTTCACTTTCGGTATAGGAGTAGCTGGCATCCACCCCTAAGCCGGACCATAAGCCAGGCAGCATGCTGTAAATATGGGTGTAGGCAATCTCAATACCGCGTATGTAGCCGCCTTTGGCGTTGTTAACGGCGGTGTCGTAACGGCCATTTTCCGTCGGGACCGTGACAAACAGCGGATCGCCGTTGGCATCGGTGGCTGCTTCTGGCTCCTGACCGACAAATTCGGTTTCTAAGAATACCGGGACCTGTACATTATCCGGGGTGACAAAGCCATTAGCGGCAAAATCATACGGTTCAATGCCAATGTTTTCGATAAACGAATCAATGTCTTTATAGAAGCCGGCTACTACGATGGCGCCGTCTGACTCACTAAAATAGTACTCGTACGACAGGTCATACTGGGTAGCGTAGAATGGGTCCAGATACGGGCTGTTGCGCGACGATCCATTCACCCTGGCAGTAGGCCGTGACAAGGTGACTTCGCCGGAATCGCGGTCCATTACCGCGCTGACATCTTCTACGGTGGTAGAAGCATTGGCCGCAAAGCGATTAATAGGCGCCCGACCCATGACCTTGGCCGCAGCAAAGCGCAGTTGGGTTTGGTCAGTAAGCTTAAAGTTTAAGTTCAGTGACGGCAGCCAGTCGGTAAATTCGTGGCTGAGTACTGTCGGGCGGTAGAAGTTATTCACCAGGCCCACTTCGTCGGTAATATTTTGCGCCCCGGCTGCCGGATCGCTGACCTCAATCTGGTTACCGGTTTCTTCATCGGTGATCAATTGGGTGGCGCGTTGTAAGGTGGTAGCACTTTGTTTAGAACGCACATAGCGCACACCGATGTTACCGGTAATGGGAATTCCGGCTTCAAAATCCAGGTTGGCCATCAGGTAGGCGGCATTTACGGTTTCAAATACCTGGCCACTTTCCTGAATGGTCCAGGCTGTGTTGTCGCCGGTACCCGGGCCGTTAATGACACCGGCGGCACCTGGGCCCCAGGTTTGTACCGGTTCAGGCCGGCCTTCAGGGAACCAGGCAGCCAATGCAGCATCTTGGTTAATCGATAGATAGCTGGGGAAATAACTAAAATCGCCCGACCAGTTAACCTGCTCGACCATGTCCTCGGTCAGGCGCAGCGCTGGCTCGCTAACAGAAAAGGCCCCATCATCGCCGTATTCAAATACCGAGCGCTGGTTATTGTATTCACGATCGGAGTAGCGGTAACCAAATTCCAAGGACGAGACAAACGGGGTACTGGTGTAATACTGAAAATCGACGCGATACGCATCCAGCTCATCTTCATTTTCAAACGGGTAAATACCATATTTACTCAGCATTACCCGGTTGATGTCATCAAAGGCGTCGGCCTGATTAAACGCCACATCCGGCAAATTCAGTTCATTTAAGCGGTAGGCGATCTGAATATTTTCGTCTAATACCGGGTTTGCAGCAGCCGCGTCTTCGGCGACTAAGCTCCACAGCAATCCATTTCTGAAGTTACTTTCGGCTTTAGACAGTGAAATATCAAACTGGGCATTCAGCGAATCACTGATTTGCCAGTCTGCTTTGATGCCATAACTTTCAACTTTATCAAAATCCTGGTTATCATCATTGACCAGCTCTACACGGGCGAAATTGTCATCGGTGCGGGAAAAGACACCACCAATCACCGCATTATTCACCACCACCGGATTGGTAATTTCAGAATTCGGCCCGCCTAACTTCACCCGCATGCCACGAGCAAAGGCTTCGGTATCAAATTTTGAGATAAAGGCATCGGCTTTAATAGAAAACACATTCGACGGCGCCCATTCCAGCGAGGCCATGTAACCGTTTCGGGTTTCTTCACCACCACTGTGTTGCAACTCAAAGCCTTCGCTGACCAGTTCGCATTCGGGGCAATCGGTGCCGGCGTTGTCCGTATCGCCTTCGATGCCATCAACATCAATCTGCTGGTTATTGGCAAACCCGACAAACTGTGTGGCTACGCTGGGTTGATATAAGCGGGCAAACCCGGCCGAAACCCCGACTGTGTTATCAAAAAACTGGCCCTGATAGGAAAAGCTGACACGGTGACCGAATTCGGTGGCATCCGACACTTCGCTGGCCCGGTCGTTGTACATACCGCGCACATTGGCATTAAAGGTATGCACTTTTTCGTTATTTAAGGCACTGGCGGTTTTTAATTCCACGGTACCGGCCACACCGCCTTCAATCAGCGACGCTTTTGGGGATTTGTAGACTGCCGCAGAGTTGATAAGCTCAGAAGGATACTGGTCAAATTCGATGGCCCGACTGCCACTGGTGGAAACCTGTTCGCGCCCGTTGAGGGTCGAGAACACAAAATCACCGGCCAGACCCCGGATGTTAATCTCGGCTGCCTGACCGCCGGTACGAACCGCGGAGATCCCCGGCAGACGGGTCAGTGCATCAGCCATTGATACATCCGGTAAACCACCTAAATCATCGGCTGAGATTTGTTCGGTGACCGTATCGGAAAAGCGTTTTTGATTGAGTGATTTTATCAGGCTGGTACTAAACCCTCTGACTTCGATGCGCTCAACGGCTTCTTCATCCGGGGGCGTGGTGTTTTCCTGCGCGGCAGCGAGCAGCGGCGTCAAAGACAGCCCGCTTGCCATCAGCACAGCGGTTATGGAATTCGGTTTAAATATATTCATGGTGTCCCATTTTTTCCGTGTTATTTTCGTGTAAAAAATATCCCATCCCTTTTACACGAAGGGTTCACCCGAAATATATCGTTTTGCTCAATTTTAGAGCAACATCATGCATACGTATTCATAACAAATTAATATACATATCGTTCACAAAAGTAACAGAAGCGTTAACGCAGATAGGAATGTTCGTGATGTGGTCAGCAACGCCATTGAATGTATAGAATATGGCAATCAACGTACACGGTCTTATTGGCCAGCGCACTCGCGCCATACAGACATAAACATGCAAAAAAAACCGCAGGCTGGGGCGCTGCGGTTTTTTGCTTGCTCTGTGGCTTAATTAAAACGAGTAATTAAAGCCTAACAGGTAGTTAGCACCGTAAGACTGGTGCAATGTGACCTGGCGGGAATCAGTGCCAGCTGTCTGCACATCTTCTTCGTCGGTCAGGTTTTGCGCCTGCAAGGTGACACGTAGGCCTTCCAGTGACTGAATACCAGATTCGCTGAAATCATAACCAATCTGTGCATCAATAAAGGTACCGCCCTGGTTAGTTGAATCTGACAGAGCCAAACTCAGACCACGGGTTTCAGTTAGGTAATCTGAACGCTTGGTCCCGGCTACCCGGATCTCAAAGCCAGCATTTTCATAATATACCGTCAGGCTATAGTTTTCGTCTGACAGACCGGGGATCCGTGTTTCAGTGGTGCCCGGTGAGGCATCGGCCTGGCCATCCAGGAAGGTGGCACTGGCAAACAAACCAAATCCTTGCAATGATTCATGGATCAGTTCAGCGGGTAAGCTACCCTGGATTTCATAGCCACGTACAAAACCTTCATAGCCATCTTCCGGGCGGCTACGCTCGCCGACAAACAACTCAGGTACCTGCCCTTCAGAACCCTGGTGAATGCTTGGAATATAGAATTCACTGAAGTCCGTTTGTACCGCATTGCTTCTGTGCCAGTTTTTCAGATCTTTGAAGAACCAGGACACAGCCACATAGCCAGTATCGGCAAAGTAATTTTCGTAAGCCAAATCAATTTGGTTAGCTTCGTACGGTTTCAGCTCAGGGTTACCCGCACTGCCACTCCACGGTGAGTTATCCGGATCGGTGCTGGTGATACGTGCATCCTGGAAGGCAAAAGACACCTGGTTGTTCGGACGCATATCATCCATACGCGGGCGAGTCAGTACTTTGGCCAGACCTAACCGGACGAATTCCCCTTCACCAATTTCAGCGCTTAAGTTAAGTGTCGGCAGAACATCGGTGTAATCTGCGCCACCGGAGGCTGGCAGCGACTCTACAAAGCCCAGTTCATTTTTAGTGGTGGCAAAACCGGTAGATTGCTGGTCAGCATGCACCACCTGTAAGCCCAGGTTACCACGGATATAAATATCACTTACCTGCGTATCGATATCCAGCTTGGTATAAAACGTCGTGAGTTTTTCTTCAACCGTGTAGGTATCACCTAAACGGCCGGTTTCGATTTGCTGAGCATTTAGCTCATCATAGTAACCGCTGTTATACAGGCCCAGTGCGTCATAGGCTAAAATACCTTCGATACCCACAAAGTCCAGCGAGGTTACACCTAACACATCAGGAATCGCTCCACTGGCTGGATATTCTGGAGATACCAGGAATGCACCGTTGTTGTCTTTGGATTTTGTGCGATCAGAATAGATTGCGCCAATCTCAATACCTGAGAATACCCCCCATTCAACAAAGCCCTTGGTGCTCAGACGTACTGAATCCAGTTCTTCTTTAAAGATTGGCTGGTTAACAAACCCATCCTGGCCGTCAGCAGCAAATAACTGGTTACCATTTTCATCTGTCAACGACTGGCCCCATGGCTGCGGGCCGGCTAAACGGATCAGTGACGGATCAGTCAGATCGATGGTAGGCAGGCTTGGGTGATCAGAAAACATCACGCCGTCCCCGGTCATTTCCCACGAGCGCGCAGTGAGTGCGCGACCTTCGGTGCCAGCACGGCCAGTACCCGAGTAACTTTCGACGTCAGTAATAGTTTTATCGACTTCACCGGTAGACACATCGGCGTGGATGCTCCAGTTTTCATTCAGCAGATATTCTAAGTTCAGACCAAAGGTCTTCAACTCGGCTTCCTGTTCACGCACATCGTTACGAATAACGCTATAAAAACCATCGTGATAAGCACGGGTAGCCAGGCCATCCTGCACTTCGGTTACGGTGTAATCCACACCACCCCACACCGGGCCGCCTTCTTCGACACCACGGCGTGCATCGTTTTCCACAAAGTCGATGTACAGGGCATCCAGCTGCATGGTCAGGTTATCGGTGGGTGCCCACTGAATAACCGCAGCAACAGAATCCCGCTCCATCATAGCTGAACGAGCAAAGCTATCGTGTCCGCCCAGAATAGAAACCGAATCTTTGGAAATATCAATGCCTTCAGCACCTGTACCTGGTTCGGCATTCGGGTAGCCCCAGCCGCGGAACTGTTGTTCCTGACGCGGCGACTCCATGGTAGCAAAAGTTAGTGCTACGCCTAATGTGTCATCGGCAAACTGATCAATCCAGTTGAACGACAAACGGTGGCCGTTGTCATCAAAATCCGGGTTAGCCGCATCTTCGGCATTTTTTTCGTAGGTACCATTGATGGTAAAGGTTTGCTCAGCAACCAGTGGCTTAACAGTTTGCAGGTCTACAGAGCCACCAATATTTTGCGTAACCATGCCCGCTTCTGGGGTTTTGTATACCAAAATATTTGAAATGATCTCAGTAGGATACAGATCGAATTCGACACCCCGGTTGTCACCCATACCTAACAGCTCACGGCCATTTAGTGAGGTGCCCACATAGTTTTCATTAAAACCGCGCACCGAAATACCACTGGTACGGCCGTTACGACGCTCACCGGATAAACCAGGCAAGCGCGCCAGGGATTCGGCGATACTGGTGTCAGGCAATTTACCAATATCTTCCGCAGATAGCGCTTCTACAATTGAGGTGTTATCCATCTTGATAGCCTGGGCTCGCTGCAGACTGCCGCGAATGCCAGAAACCTCAATAACTTCTACCGGTGGCTCTTCAGGCTGAGCAGAAACGGCATCGATGTCTTGCTGCGCCAGCGCTGGTGCACCCACAGTGCCCAGGCCGCTTGCAATTAGCGCGATTTTAATTAAATTTGGTTTAAAGTGTTTCATTATGTAGGTGTCCCATTACTATCCACAAAACCCTGCTGTTGTTATTTTTGCTTTTGCAGGACAGATGTAAAAATCAGGCTAAATCCTATCTTTAAAGACCACAGCACGACAATCTTTTGCATACGTATTCATACGCAAATTTATACATCTAATTAACAGTCGTAAAAAAACACTGCTGGTTTGTGATCAAAAATAGATATTTTAAGTAGCTGTTTTTGTTGGATTAAAAGGGGTTAGATAAATTTTAGGATGAGCAAATGCAAATAAAAAGTAGCACGCAATTGGTATAGCTTTTGCGGATGTTAAGAATTGTTAAAGTAAGCCTGATTCAGAAGGGTTGAAGTTTAAACAGATTAATTATTAAGCAGATAATCTTAAAGATAATAGCTTTGTTATTACACAAAAAACCCGCCAGGTGGCGGGTTTTTTATAACACATATAAATACAACAGCTTACCAGCCGGTCGCTTCACGTAGTGCTTTACCGATGTCGGCCAGAGAGCGAACGGTTTTCACACCCGCATCTTCAAGGGCAGCAAATTTTTCATCTGCCGTACCTTTACCACCGGCAATGATGGCGCCGGCATGGCCCATACGCTTACCCGGAGGCGCTGTAACACCTGCGATGTAAGAAACTACTGGCTTAGTCACATTTTCTTTAATGAATGCAGCAGCTTCTTCTTCTGCTGTTCCGCCGATTTCACCGATCATCACGATGGCTTCAGTTTGCGGATCGTCCTGGAACAATTTCAGGATATCGATGAAGTTTGAACCCGGGATAGGGTCACCGCCGATGCCTACACAGGTAGACTGGCCAAAACCTTCATCCGTAGTTTGCTTAACTGCTTCATACGTCAAAGTACCAGAGCGAGACACGATGCCCACTTTACCTGGCTTGTGAATATGACCAGGCATGATACCGATCTTAGACTCTCCTGGCGTGATCACACCCGGGCAATTTGGACCGATAAGACGTACGCCTTTGGCATCAACATATTCTTTAACATACAGCATATCCAGCGTAGGGATACCTTCTGTAATACAAACAATCAGTTCAATACCGGCATCAGCGGCTTCAACGATTGAGTCTTTACAAAATGGTGCAGGTACATAGATCACAGATGCAGTGGCACCGGTTTGCTCAACCGCTTCACGCACTGTGTTAAATACTGGCAGACCCAGGTGCTCAGTGCCGCCTTTGCCTGGCGTTACACCGCCAACCATCTGCGTACCATAGGCAATGGCTTGTTCAGAGTGAAAGGTACCCTGACCGCCAGTGAAACCCTGGCAAATTACTTTAGTGTCTTTATTGATTAAAACTGACATTATTTGCCCTCCGCCGCTTTAACAACTTGCTGAGCTGCGTCAGTCAGGCTGCTTGCAGCAATGATATCAAGGCCAGAGTCAGCCAGAACCTGACGACCCTTATCGGCATTTGTACCTTCCAGACGTACTACCACAGGGACATTTACGCCTACTTCTTTTACTGCGCCGATGATACCTTCTGCAATCATGTCACAACGGACGATACCGCCGAAGATGTTAACCAGAACGGCTTTTACGTTGTCATCAGACAAGATAATTTTGAATGCTTCAGCAACACGCTCTTTGGTCGCACCGCCACCAACATCCAGGAAGTTGGCTGGCTTGCCGCCGTGCAGATTAACAATATCCATGGTACCCATGGCCAGGCCAGCGCCGTTAACCATACAGCCAACATTGCCATCCAGAGCCACATAGTTCAGTTCAAACTGCGCAGCGTGAGCTTCGCGCGAATCTTCTTGCGAAGGATCGTGCATAGCTTTTACTTTAGGCTGGCGATACAGCGCGTTGCCATCGATACCAACTTTGGCATCCAGACAGTGCAGATTGCCGTCAGTTTTGATAACCAGAGGGTTGATTTCAATCAGCGCCACGTCCAGTTCTTCAAACATTTTCGCCAGACCCATGAAGATCTTAACAAATTGCTTAATTTGGTCGCCTTCCAGGCCCAGTTTGAACGCCATTTCGCGTGCCTGATACGGCTGCGGACCAACGATTGGGTCGATTTCAGCTTTTAGGATTTTTTCTGGTGTTTCTTCGGCAACAGTTTCAATCTCAACACCGCCTTCGGTGGAGGCCATGAACACAACACGTTGTGTGCCACGGTCAACGACAGCACCTAAGTACAGTTCGTTGGCGATGTCAGTGCACGACTCAACCAGGATTTTGCTTACTGGCTGACCATTTTCATCTGTCTGAAAAGTCACCAGATTATTGCCCAGCCATTTCTCAGCAAAGGCGCGGATGTCATCTTTGTTTTTGAACAGCTTCACGCCGCCCGCTTTACCGCGACCACCTGCGTGGACCTGACATTTTACAACCCATTCTTCACCGCCAATGCGGTCAGCCGCTTCAACAGCACCTTCTGGTGTGTCTGATGCGAATCCTTCAGAAACAGGCAAGCCATATTCTTTGAATAGCTGCTTACCTTGGTATTCATGCAAATTCATGGTGTTTCTTTCCGATTATTAGTAAGACAAAAGCCGCTTAGAGCGACTTGATTAACTTGACCGACCAGCCCGCAGGCCAGCCGACAATGTGCTTATGACACCCCAAGGATACCTTCAGGGTGCCGTTACACACAATTCAGTGCGACAAAAGTCTTAGACATCCAACAGCAGACGTGTTGGATCTTCCAGCATTTCTTTTACTGTGACCAGGAAGCCGACCGATTCTTTACCATCGATAATACGGTGGTCATAAGACAGCGCCAGATACATCATTGGTAAGATCTCTACTTTACCATTGACCGCCATTGGACGCTCCTGAATTTTATGCATACCCAGGATCGCACTTTGCGGCGGATTGATGATTGGCGTGGATAGCAATGAACCAAATACCCCGCCATTGGTAATGGTGAAGTTACCGCCCTGCAACTCTGCCATGGTCAGTTTGCCATCACGGCCTTTGATTGCCAGGTCCTTGATGCCTTTTTCTACCCCAGCCATACCCAGCGTGTCGGTATCTTTTAATACCGGTGTTACCAGGCCGCGTGGTGTTGATACCGCAATAGAGATATCAAAGTAGTTATGATAGCAAATATCATCGCCATCTAACGACGCATTCACTTCAGGGAAGCGCTTCAAGGCTTCAGTTACCGCTTTCACATAGAAAGACATAAAGCCCAGGCGAATACCGTGACGCTTTTCAAAGCTGTCCTGATACTGCTTGCGCAGGTCCATGATTGGCTTCATGTTGACTTCGTTGAACGTAGTCAGCATGGCGGTGGAGTTTTTGGCTTCCAGCAGACGGTTCGCGATAGTCTTACGCAGACGCGTCATAGGTACGCGTTTTTCAGTACGCTCGCCAGTAGGCAGTTCAGCTGGCTGCTCCTGCTGTTGCGATTTTGATGCCGATGCAGATTTGCTTTGACCCTGATCAGATTTCAGATGCTTTTCCACATCTTCTTTAGTGATCCGGCCATTTTTACCGGTGCCTTTGACCTTGGCAGCATCGATACCTTTTTCCGCCAGTAAACGACGTACCGACGGGCTAAGTGCGTCACTGTCGCTGTCAGTATCAGATTCAACACCTTCATCGGTAGAATCTTTGGCCACCTGGGCAGTGCCACCTTCAACAAACTTGGCAATCACTTCTTCGGCTGACACATTGGCGCCTTCTTCAGCCAGGATTTCCGCCACGGAACCATCCGCAGGGGCAACCACTTCCAGCACCACTTTGTCGGTTTCGATGTCAACCAGGTTCTGGTCACGACTAACTTGCTCACCCACGGACACATGCCAGGTGGCGATAGTGGCGTCGGCCACAGACTCAGGCAGCACCGGTACTTTTACGTCGGTTGTTTTACCGCCTTTGTCCGCAGTTTTAGCTTCAGCTTTTTCGCTGGACTTTTCGTCTTTCTGGCTATCTTGAGATGACTTTTTGTCGCTTTCATCAGCCTTGGCTTTGCTGTCAGCTTTACCGTTTTCGTCCAGGTTAGCAATAACCTGTTCGCCTAACACGGTTTCGCCTTCGTCATTAATGATTTCACTGATAACACCGTCGGCAGGTGCTACAACTTCCAGCACTACCTTATCGGTTTCAATATCAACCAGGTTCTGATCGCGTTTTACCGAGTCACCGGCCTTGACGTGCCAGGTTGCAATGGTGGCATCGGCAACTGACTCTGGTAGGACCGGAACTTTAATCTCAATTGTCATCATTGTTCCTTATTTAATCGTGAGTGCGTCTTCAACCAGGGCTTTTTGCTGCTGATTGTGGACTGATACATAACCTACGGCAGGTGAAGCCGATGCTTCACGGCCTGCATATGACAGCTTGGCGCCTTCTGGAATGGTTGCCCAGAAATGATGCTGGCTGTTATACCAGGCACCCTGATTCTGTGGCTCTTCCTGACACCAAACCCAATCTTTGACGTGACTGTACTGGGCCACGACTTTAGCACATTCCTCAGACGGGAATGGATAAAGCTGCTCCAATCGGATGATGGCAACGTCTGTTTGCTCATTTTTGCGGCGCTGATCGACCAAATCGTAGTAAACCTTGCCCGAGCACATGACCACGCGCTTGACCTCTGACGGGTCCAGATCATCCACTTCACCAATCACATTGTGGAACACCCCTTCGGCCAGTTCTTCCCAGCTAGAGGTGGCCTGCGCATGCCGTAGCAGCGACTTAGGCGACATGACAATCAACGGCTTACGCATGGGGCGCAGCATTTGACGACGCAGCATATTAAATACCTGTGCCGGTGTCGAGGGGATACACACCTGCCAGTTGTGGTCGGCGCACAATTGTAAGAAGCGTTCCAAACGTGCAGAACTATGCTCCGGACCCTGCCCTTCATAACCATGTGGCAGCAAGACTGTCAGACCACATAAACGGCCCCATTTGGCTTCACCAGAACTTAAGAACTGGTCAAACACCACCTGCGCGCCATTGGCAAAGTCACCAAATTGTGCTTCCCAAATGGTCAGACAGCTCGGCTCTGCTGTGGCAAAGCCGTATTCAAATGCCATTACCGCTTCTTCTGACAACACAGAATCGTATATTTCGATTTCGCCCTGACCCTCACGGATATGCTGGAGTGGCATATAAGTGGAGCCATCGGTTTGGTTGTGGAGTACCGCATGACGGTGGAAGAAGGTACCACGGCCCGAATCCTGGCCGGTAAAACGAATGCTGCTACCGTGATCCACCAGGCTGGCATAGGCTAAGTTTTCAGCCATTCCCCAGTCGAGTTTTTTCTCGCCGGCCACCATCGCCTTACGATCCTGATACAGCTTATTGACCCGTGAATGCAGTTTCACATCTTCCGGAAAGCTGGTAATTTTCTCGCCCAGCTCTTTAAGTTTTTCTACCGTGATGCTGCCATCATAGTCCACATCCCAGTCGTGGCCTAAAAACGGTGACCAGTCCACCGAGTGCTCGGTCATCGGCCGCCATTCATCTACTACACAGGCACCGTGGTCTAACGCGGCGCGATAATCTTCTAGCATCTTATCCGCGTCACGCTGCTCAATGATGCCTTCGGCGATCAGCTGATCAGCGTACAATACGCGGGGTACCGGATGCTTTTTGATTTTCTGATACATCAGCGGCTGGGTGGCATTCGGCTCATCGGCCTCGTTGTGGCCGTGGCGGCGATAGCACACCAGGTCAATCACCACATCTTTTTTGAACTTGTTGCGATATTCCAGCGCCAGCTTGGTGACAAAAGCCACGGCTTCTGGATCATCAGCATTCACGTGAAAAATCGGCGCCTGCACCATTTTAGCAATGTCAGTACAGTATTGCGTGGAGCGGGTATCTTCCAACTTGGAGGTTGTAAAGCCCACCTGGTTATTAATCACGATGCGGACTGTGCCACCCACTGCAAAGCCGCGGGTTTCAGACATATTAAAGGTTTCTTGCACCACACCCTGACCGGCAATGGCTGAGTCACCGTGAATGGTGATAGGCAACACCGCGCTGGTATCGTTGTTACGGCGCACTAAGCGGGCACGTACAGAGCCCATCACCACTGGATTTACAATTTCCAGGTGTGACGGGTTAAACGCCAGTGCCAGGTGCACATTACCGCCTGGCGTAGCAAAGTCAGATGAATAGCCAGCGTGGTACTTCACATCACCCGAGCCTAAGCTTTCATCATGTTTACCGGCAAACTCATCAAACAGTACCGACGGGTTTTTGCCCAGTACATTAACCAGTACATTCAGGCGGCCACGGTGAGCCATGCCCACGACGACTTCTTTGGCCCCGGCAGTACCGGCTTCGCTGATCAGGCCTTTAAGCATCGGAATCAGTGAATCGCCGCCTTCCAGCGAGAAGCGTTTGGCGCCCGGGAATTTTGAAGACAGGTATTTTTCCATTCCATCAGCAGCCACCAGACCTTTCAAAATGGATAACTTCTGGTCTTTGCTGATTTCCGGCTTGGCCTGCACAGATTCTATTTTTTGTTGAATCCAGCGCTTTTGTTCGGTATCAGTAATGTGCATATATTCTGCACCTACCGAGCCACAATAGGTCCGATTCAGCGATTTGAACAGATCGCCCAGTGACATCGATTCGCCGTTATAGGCATACGATCCAGTATTGAAGATGCTGTCGAAATCAGACTCGGAAAGATTGTGGTGAGATAATTCTAAATCCCGCACCCGAGGTTGTTGCCACAGGCCTAACGGGTCCAGATTAGCGTGCTGATGACCGCGAAAACGGTACGCATTGATAAGCTGAAGCACCTTGACCTGACGGCCGTCGGCGGCGCTGGCATTGTCCTGAGAAGGCGTGGCCATTCTCGCGGTGGGTCCTAATGCGGCCAGTTTTTTGAACTGGTCACGAATGGCAGAATGGTTTTTTTCTAGTTCTGCCCCTTCTACTTTAGGCAGGTTATCGAAGACTTGTCGCCAGGAATCTGAAACACTCTGCGGATCTTCGAGGTACATTTCGTACAACTCTTCGACATAGGCGGCATTGGCGCCAGCCATGTGCGACGAATCCCACCATGCTTTCATCACGCTTTCTTGCATTTTTGTGCCTTGCTACGTTTTGTAAAAACTGAAATAACACGAGGCGCTTATTATGACTGTTATTTACAACAGAACCAACCATTTAGGCCACGTATATAAAAAAATAGCCATCCGCGAAGGGATGGCCATTTAGGGGTTCACACTCTGTAAATTTTTTATTTACAGAATTTTAACTAAACAGCCCGTTGCAATAGCATCGATTTGATTTTACCGATGGCTTTTGTCGGGTTTAATCCTTTAGGACATACGCTGACACAATTCATGATGTTATGGCAACGAAATACGCTAAATGCGTCATCCAGGTCGTTTAGCCGTTCTTCCGTGGCGGTGTCACGGCTGTCGGCCAGGAATCGATACGCATGTAACAAGCCTGCCGGACCAATAAATTTATCCGGATTCCACCAGAACGAGGGGCAAGAGGTTGAACAACATGCACATAATATACACTCGTACAGACCATCCAGCTTAGCACGTTCTTCTGGTGACTGCAGATGCTCTCGCGCCGGCGGCTGCTTAGCATCGTTAATCAAAAACGGCTTCACTTTTTCGTACTGGGTATAGAACTGGGTTAAATCAACCACCAGATCACGTACCACTGGCAAGCCTGGCAGCGGGCGAATCACAATCTTGCCCTTGCCCAGTGCCGAGATAGGGGTAATACATGCCAGGCCGTTTTTGCCGTTCATGTTCATACCATCCGAGCCGCATACACCTTCACGGCAGGAGCGACGCAAAGACAAAGTAGGATCCTGCTCTTTTAGCTTAAGCAGCACATCCAATACCATCAGATCCACACCGTCATCAACCTCCAGTTGGTAGTCTTGCATGCGCGGTGCTTTGTCTTCTTCCGGGTTGTAGCGATAAATAGAAATATCTAGCTTCATGACTGATAACCTTTTTTAGTAAGAACGCGCTTTGGGCGGGAAGGCTTCCCGCAGCTTAGGTGACATATTCACCTGGCGCTTCACCATTGAATCATCTTCCGGACGGAAGACGGTGTGGCACAGCCAGTTTTCATCATCCCGATCCGGATGGTCGAAGCGGCTATGGGCACCACGGCTTTCAGTACGGAAGTTCGCCGCTACGGCTGTGCTGTAAGCGGTTTCCATCAGATTGTCCAGCTCCAGACACTCAATACGCTGGGTATTGAAATCTGAACTCTTATCATCCAAACGGGCATGCTGCAAACGTTCGCGAATTTCGCGCAACTCTTTCAGGCCATCGGCCATTGCATCCCCTTCACGGAATACCGAGAAGTTAAGCTGCATACATTTCTGCATGTCTTTTTTGATTTGAACCGGATCTTCACCTTTGCCTTTTTCTGAGTTCTCCCAACGGTTGAAACGGCTCATGGCAGCTTCAAGGTCAGACTCACTGGCATTGCGGGTAGCACTCATTTCATTAAGCTTTTCACCCAGGTGTAAACCGGTTGCGCGGCCAAATACTACCAAATCAAGCAGTGAGTTACCGCCTAAGCGGTTAGCACCGTGAACCGATACGCAGGCAATTTCACCACAAGCGAACAAGCCATTAACCACCTGATCGTTGCCGTTTTCATCCACACGCAGGGCCTGGCCATGTACGTTAGTTGGGATACCCCCCATCATATAGTGACAGGTAGGGATAACCGGAATTGGTTCTTTTACCGGATCGACGTGGGCAAAAGTACGTGATAATTCCAGAATACCCGGCAAGCGAGATTCCAATACATCTTTACCTAAGTGATCCAGCTTCAGTTTGATGTGTGTGCCCCACGGGCCTTCACAACCACGGCCTTCGCGGATCTCAGTCATCATCGAACGGGCCACAACATCACGGCCAGCCAAATCTTTAGCATTTGGTGCATAACGCTCCATGAAGCGCTCACCGTCTTTATTAAGCAGATAACCACCTTCACCCCGGCACCCTTCGGTTACCAGCGTACCAGCACCGGCAATCCCGGTGGGGTGGAACTGCCACATTTCCATATCCTGTGCAGAGACACCGGCGCGCAATGCCATACCAATACCGTCACCCGTATTGATGTGCGCGTTGGTGGTTGAGGCAAAGATACGCCCTGCACCACCGGTCGCCAGAACCACAGCACGAGATTTAAAATAGACTACCTGACCAGTTTCGATATCAATGGCGGTACAGCCAACTACATCGCCATCCTGGTTTTTCACCAGGTCCAGCGCGTACCATTCACTGAATACTTTGGTTTTGTTTTTTACATTTTGCTGATACAGCAAGTGCAGCAAGGCGTGACCAGTACGGTCAGCGGCTGCAGCGGTCCGAGCGGCCTGCTCGCCGCCAAAGTTCTTTGACTGGCCGCCAAATGGGCGCTGGTACACTTTACCGTTTTCGAAACGGCTGAAGGGCAGCCCCATGTTTTCCATTTCAAGAATGGCTTTCGGGCCGGTTTCACACATGTATTCAATGGCATCCTGGTCGCCAATGTAGTCAGACCCTTTTACAGTGTCATACATGTGCCATTCCCAGTTATCTTCGTGGGAATTGCCCAACGCTACTGTGATACCACCCTGGGCAGACACAGTATGTGAACGGGTTGGAAACACTTTTGATAAAAGTGCGCAGGATTTGCCAGATTGTGAAATTTGCAGAGCAGCGCGCATTCCGGCGCCACCGGCACCAATCACAACGGTATCAAACTCATGTACTGGTAAACTCATATTACACACCCCACAGAACAAACAGACCAACAAGCACGTAGGCAAACGCAATCAGGTTTAGAACCCACTGAAGTGTTGCGCGCACTGAGGTTGACTTGATGTAGTCAGTCAGTACCTGCCATAACCCGATGCGGGTATGAATCATGATGGATACCAGCGTTGCCAGGGTAAACACCTTCATGGTCAGGCTGGAGAAAAAGCCTTGCCACACATCAAAGGTAAGATTGTCTGTTGTGATAAAAAACCACGCCATTACCAGCGTGAAAGCGAAAATGATTACTGCGGTGGTACGTAATGAAACATAATCCTGAATGCCATTACGTTTGACGCTTGCCTGATTCGTTACCATAGTACTACTCCCAATACGATGGTCAGGATAATCCATAGTGCGATGATGATTTTTGCACTCAGATTGCCTGATTCAAGTTCTTCCCAGTAGCCCTTATCCTGCACCATGTGACGCACACCACCTAAGATGTGGTAGGTCAGTGCTGATAAGGTGCCAATCGCAATTACTTTACCCAAGACGCCAGCCATAAGGCCCTGGACTTGTTCGAAGCCTTCAGGCGAGGACACTGATACAGCCCACGCCCAAATAACAAACAGCAGCGCAAAAAACATTGCGACGCCGGTGATGCGGTGAAGAATTGACGAAATAGCAGAAGGCGGAAATTTAATGGTATTGAGCTCTAAATTAACTGGTCTTTGCTTTTTCACAATTTATGCCTGTTTTATCCGTAGGGACAATGAATTACTCGTTGTTTTTATGTCCTGACTGAGCAATTCCGTTTATTAATGTTAACGTTCTCATCCGTTGAGCTATTAACAATTTGTGAACTTAAGGTTGCTTTAAACAGCACCTAGATGTGTCTGAAATTAAGCACGCCCGAGTATATCTAGCACATTGTATAATTACAATTTTTTGTAGACGTCTGCCACCATGGTCGTACATTAAGCCGGCAGGTCAGCGGTATTAGCTGAATACTTGATCAGAAAGGCTATCCTTAAATGTATAAACAGGGGCAGTTTAGCAGCCTCTGACGGCAATCACTACGCAGACAAAGTGTGATCGGTTGCCGACAGCCACCCCGTAAGTGCGGTAACTCCCTTCATCATGGCGCATCGGGTGAGCTAACTATTCGCTAACATTATGATTTTTATCGTGGCATTAAACATATTTAGGCCTGGGCTTAGCGCGTGAAGATTTTTTAACCCACACAATTGGTGCAAAAAAGCAACAGCGTGGGTGATAATTTGCGACAATCTAGAATATATATTGTACAAATATGCATTTAAATTGACTTCGGGATGCATAATAAAGTACAAATACGCCACTTTTCCCAGCAAAGCGCCATTATTTTGACGAATTTGCTGAAAACAGAACCATTCTGAGGAGAGCAATGTATGGCAGATCAGAAAGCCATTTTAAAAGCGGGCGACAAGGAAATAGAACTTCCTATTTGGTCCGGTACTGAAGGACAAGATGTAATTGATGTACGTTCGTTGGGCGCTCACGGGTATTTTACCTTTGACCCCGGCTTTATGGCGACCGGATCCTGCGAATCTGAGATCACCTACATCGATGGCGCCAATGGTGTATTGTTACACCGCGGCTACCCCATCGAGGAACTGGCGCGTGACGCCAGTTACCTGGAAGTGTGTTACATGCTGTTGAACGGCGAAGCACCGAACAAAGAAGAATATGAAACATTCCGTAAAACCATCACCCGTCACACGATGGTGCACGAACAAATTAACATGTTCTTCCATGGTTTCAGAAATGATGCCCACCCGATGGCGATGCTGTGTGGCACCGTTGGTGCGATGTCATCGTTCTATCACAGCGATTTGGATGTCGGCAATCCAGAAGAGCGTATGCGCAGTGCACATCGCTTAATTGCTAAGATGCCGACGCTGGTAGCGATGTGCTACAAGTACAACGTGGGTCAGCCTTTTGTGTATCCACGCAATGACTTGAGCTATGCAGCTAACTTCTTGAACATGATGTTCTCAGTGCCGGCGGAAGATTATGAAGTCAGCCCGGCGGTCGAGCGTGCTATGGATCGTATCTTTACGTTGCATGCTGACCATGAACAAAATGCGTCTACCTCAACAGTTCGCCTGGCAGGTTCATCCGGTGCCAACCCGTACGCGTGTATCGCTGCCGGTGTTGCCTCTTTATGGGGTCCGGCTCACGGTGGTGCCAACGAAGCCTGCTTGAACATGCTGGAAGAGATTGGCAGTGTGGATCGTATTCCTGAGTTTATCGAACGTGCCAAAGACAAGAACGACCCGTTCCGTCTGATGGGCTTCGGTCACCGGGTTTACAAAAACTACGACCCACGCGCCACTGTGATGCGTGAAAGCTGCCACGAAGTACTTAAAGAGCTGGATGTGCAGGATCCACTGCTGGATGTTGCCATGGAGCTGGAGCGTATCGCGCTGGAAGACGAGTACTTTGCAGAGAAGAAACTGTTCCCGAATGTTGATTTCTATTCAGGCATCGTACTGAAGGCGATTGGTATTCCGACCAACATGTTTACCTGTATCTTTGCCCTATCCCGTACAGTAGGCTGGATTTCACACTGGCACGAAATGATGAGCGATGAAAAACAAAAGATCGGTCGTCCGCGTCAGTTGTACAAAGGTTACAGCAAGCGCAAATACACCCCAATCAATAAATAATTGGGATGGTTGAAAAAAATAGCGCCTTTGGGCGCTATTTTTGTTTGGGCCAGCGTATTAAGCTGGCTTGTATGAAGATAAATCAACGCGAGGACTCACTATGCCCTACCCGGCTGTATTGTTAGGTGCTGCCGGCCTGCTGCCGTTTGTCGGCCTGCCACTACTGGCTATCTTTGGTGTGCTGGGTGATTATGCCGCGCTGCATTATTTCACTCTGTATTCAGCCGTGCTGCTGTCATTTTTTGGCGGGATCCACTGGTATGATGCGATCACCAAACAGACCACCAGTCATCAGCTGTATATCGCTATGCTACCGACCCTTATTGGTTGGGGATGCCTGATCTTAGGTGCGGATGTACGCACCCTGGGGATACTGTCCATGTCGTACCTGGGCGTGCTGTTGTATGACAAGTTTACCCTGGCACTGCCAAAGGCGCAGATCATGAGTTATATGGCATTTCGCGTGGCACTGACCACCGTAGTGGTGCTGTGCCACGCCTGGATGATTTTTATGAATAATTAAGCTACAGGCTGACCATCTTCCTGGCGGATCAGGCTAAGCAGTTCTGCAGTTTTTTGCTCCATCAGGGCAATGTCGCCTTTGGACTCAACATTGAGCCGGATCACCGGCTCAGTGTTGGACTTACGCAAATTAAAGCGCCAACTGCCAAACTCCAGTCCAATCCCGTCAGTCTCGTCCACCACTTCTGCCGCTGGCTTGTATTTTGCCAGCACCCGCTCTAGCGCTGCATCCGCATCGGTGAGCTTACTATTAATTTCACCAGATGACGGATAGGCCTGAATGCGCTGTTCTACCATGGCAGCCAGCGACATTTTCTTCACACACACCAGTTCAGCCACCAGCAACCAAGGGATCATACCGGTATCACAGTAGGCAAAATCGCGAAAATAATGATGAGCACTCATCTCGCCGCCATAAACCGCATCTTCCTTGCGCATCCGCTCTTTGATAAAAGCATGACCAGTTTTACTTTTGATGGGTGTGCCACCCAGCTCGGCCACGATGGCCTCGGTATTCCAGTACAAGCGCGGATCATAGATGATGCTGGCTGACGGGTCTTTTTCCAAAAAGGCTTGCGCCAGCAAACCTACAATGTAATAGCCTTCGATGAATTCGCCGTCGGCGTCAAACAAAAAGCAGCGGTCGAAATCACCATCCCAAGCAATGCCGAAGTCTGCCTTGTGCTCACGCACTGCAGCAGCGGTATCTGCCCGATTTTCCGGTAATAGTGGGTTGGGGATCCCGTTAGGAAAACTGGGATCCGGCTCGTGATGCACCTTAACAAATTCAATCGGAATATTGCGCGCCTGCAGCCCGGATTCGATAGCATCCAGCGCTTTGCCTGCCGCGCCGTTGCCAGCATTGACCACCAGCTTGAGCGGGCTGAAATTGGCCGCTTCGACATACGATAAAATATGCTCAACATAGGCATCCAGACAAGAGTCCTGCTGATACTGGCCGGATTGTATCAATGCTGCCTGAGTGATGTGGCTATGGCCGTCGTAAAAGGCGCGACTATCAATGGGCTGATTGCCGGTATAGGCCATCAAACGCTCATTCACATAATCGGTATCGAGCTGTTCAGCCGCCTGCTGGATAGCATGCAGGCCGGTGTCACCGCTAATGGGGATAGCACCGGCTTTGACCAGTTTCATGCCATTATAGTTAATGGGATTATGACTCGCTGTGACCTCGATACCACCGTCCACTTTTAAATGTTTAGTGGCAAAGTAAATCTCTTCCGTTCCGGTCATGCCCAGGTCGGTGACACTGGCCCCGCCGTCAATCAGGCCGGCACTTAAGGCCAGCTTTAACGGGGTCGAGGTTAAGCGCACATCGCCCCCTACTACTACGGTACGGGCAGCCAACACCGAGGCAAATGCATAACCGATACGGTATGCCACCGCCTCGTCTAACTGCACATTGAGTTCACCGCGAATATCGTAAGCTTTAAAACAGGTAATTTTACTCATGCGTCGGCCTTTTTCGCGGTACGACCATAACGGTCTGAAAAGCGCACAATGTCGTCTTCGCCAAGATACGCACCGGATTGCACTTCAATCAGCTCCAATGGGATCTTGCCCGGGTTTTCCAGTGCGTGTACTTCGCCAATTGGGATATAGGTAGACTCGTTTTCGGTCACCATCCGGGTAGTCTCCCCAATGGTGACACTGGCGGTACCAGAAACCACAATCCAATGCTCGGCGCGGTGATGGTGCATTTGCACCGATAATTTTTCACCCGGTTTGACCGTGATCCGTTTAACCTGGAAACGGGCACCGCTATCAATGGAATCGTAGCTGCCCCATGGACGAAATACTTCGCGATGGAATTCAAATTCAGGGCGCTTTTCAGCTTTTAAGCGGTTCACTACCTGCTTAATATTTTGCACCTTGTCTTTGTTGGCTACCATCACCGCATCTTTGGTTTCCACCACCACCACATTATCCAGCCCGATGACCGAAATCAGCCGGCCTTCGGCATTAATGTAGCTGTTATGTACATCCTCCAGGATTGCATCCCCTTTGATGACGTTGCCCTGTGCATCCTTATTGGCGGTGTCCCACAACGATGACCAGCTACCCACATCTGACCAACCGGCATCCAGCGGGATCATGGCTGCCTTGGCGGTTTTTTCCATGACCGCATAATCGATGGAATCGTCCGGGCAGGAGCTAAAGATTTCTTCGGAGATACGGATAAAATCTAAATCCTTGGCTTCGGTTTCAATGGCTTTTTTACAGATGGCCAGCATTTCCGGGTTGTATTTTTCCAGCTCTTCCAGATAGCGACTGGCTTTAAACATAAACATGCCGCTGTTCCAGAAATACTTGCCCGAATCGACGTATTCGCGGGCTGTGGCTTCATCTGGCTTTTCTACAAACTGGTCCACCACAAAACCCGGCTCCAGTTCCTGCGCCGCTTTGATATACCCATAGCCGGTGTGCGGCTCGTCCGGCACAATGCCAAAGGTTACCAGGTAGCCGGCATTGGCCAACTGCTCGGCTTGAGCAATGGCTTTGTGGAAAGGTTCGGTGTGCTTTATCAGGTGGTCGGCAGCCAGCACCAGTAAATTATCATCAGCATCTGACTGCAACGCATGTAATGCGGCCAGCGCAATGGCTGGCGCGGTATTACGGCCCACTGGCTCTAATAAAATGCCACCGTGCGCCACCTGCTTTTGACGTAATTGTTCTGCCACTAAAAAGCGGTGGGCATCATTACAAATCACAATGGGATTCTTGGCATCAATGCCGTCGAGCCGGGATAAGGTTTCCTGCAACATACTTTGTTCAGATGTCAGAGCAAGAAATTGCTTGGGAAGGGCGGCGCGAGATTTTGGCCACAGGCGGCTGCCAGAGCCACCGGCCAGAATTACTGGTTTCATGTTCTATCCTATGCTTTACTGCGTCAACGCAAGAGTCCTGCCACTATGTTATGCAAGCTATACAGCCTAATCAATCAATAACATAGCTATTTGGCCTTCATACTTAAAAAACGTGACAAAAGATGACTATTAGTTGTAATAAATTTAGTGCTACGACTATATGATGACCAATTATGCCTGTTCACCCCGCCCTTACGAGCTTCTGGGCACAGAGTTAAAGAGTTAGCGGGCACGAAGCAAGCATCAGACCAGCCTGCCCGGTGCCATCCAGTTAACTGCCCGCCAGGGCTGAGTGAGCGCGTTGCGCTTAGATAAACATCTCATCGCGCCCGTGGGGCTCATCCAGGTTCAGCTTTGGCCCTACAGGTACAATCTGGGTCGGATTAATCATAGTATGGCTGTAATAATAGTGCCGGGTAATATGGTCAAAATTGACGGTCTCGGCGACGCCGGGGTGCTGATACAGTTCGCGCATGTAGCCATTTAGCGCCGGATAATCGGATATTTGCTGACGGTTGCACTTAAAATGCCCGTGATACACGGCATCAAACCGGATCAGTGTGGTAAATAAGCGCCAGTCTGCTTCGGTGATTTGGGTGCCGGCCAGGTAGCGCTGGCTGGCCAGGCGGTGCTCTACGATATCTAGCGCGCGAAAGACTGCGTTGACCGCGTCTTCATAGGCTTCCTGGGTGGTTGCGAAGCCCGCTTTGTACACCCCGTTATTGATATTGTGATAGACCAGGGTATTAATTTGCTCGATTTCTTCTTGCAGGTTGTCCGGAAAATAATCGGTCTCATCGCCGGTGATCTCATTAAAGGCCCGGTTAAACATGCGAATGATATCGGCGGACTCATTGCTGACGATGGTTTTTTGCTGTTTATCCCAAAGCACTGGCACGGTCACCCGGGTGGTGATATTGCTATCCACCATGGTATACAGTTCGCGCAAATACTGGTGGCGGTATAAGGTGTCGCCGGTGGCGCCCGGGTATCCGGCAAAGGTCCAGCCCTCGTCCAGCATTTCAGGGGAAACCACCGACACACTGATATGATCATCCAGTTTTTTTAACTTGCGCATGATCAAAGTTCGGTGTGCCCACGGGCAGGCCAGCGACACATATAAATGGTAGCGACCGGATTCGGCCGGAAAGCGCGCCTCCGGACTGGCTTCTACCCAATCGCGAAATTGCGCTTCCTGGCGCTCAAATTTTCCATCGTGGCTATCGGTGTCATACCATTTATCCTGCCATTGGCCATCCACTAATAATCCCATGTTGTTCTCCTGTCTGGCATCTGTTTTTAGTGGGATTTGAACGCAGACTGGCTCCTTTCGGATTGCTTTGCTGCTCGGCCCTGGGCAAATCACTCATAAATCCTGTAAAGCCCTCGCCAGCGATGCCGGGCGGAGTCAGATTTGTTATACTGCGGCCCTTTTTGTGGCAGTCCACCTGCCGAACAGTTATTTAAGGTAGAGTATGACAAGCGATCTCCAACGCTATGGTGGCACCGCCCGTTTGTATGGTGCCGCAGCCCTGGACACTTTGGCTGAGGCTCATGTCTGTGTGATTGGCATTGGTGGTGTCGGCTCATGGAGTGCTGAGGCGCTGGCACGTTCAGGCATTGGCAAAATCACCCTGGTGGATCTGGACGATATTTGCCTGACCAATACCAATCGCCAAATTCATGCGTTGACCGACACCGTGGGCCGGGCCAAAGTAGATGTGATGGCGCAGCGCCTGCAGGCCATCAACCCGGGTATTGAAGTGAATGCTTTAGAGGATTTTGTCACGCCGGAGAATGTGCGTGAGATGATCACGCCGGCGTTTGATGCGGTAATCGAAGCCACCGACAGCATTAAAGCCAAAGCGGCCATCATTTATAGCTGCAAACGGCAAAAAATTCCGGTGGTCACCGTGGGTGGAGCCGGCGGCCAGATAGATCCGGGCCAAATCACCCGCGCCGACCTGGCCAAAACCATCCAGGATCCCCTGGCTGCAAAAGTACGCTCAATACTGCGCCGGGATTACGGCTTTAGTAAAAACCCCAAGCGCAGGTTTGGCGTGGAATGTATTTATTCCACCGAGCAATTACGCTACCCCCAACCTGACGGTAGTGTATGCTATAACAAATCAGTGATGGAAAATGGTACCCGGCTGGATTGCGCCGGCGGCTTCGGTGCCTCGGTAATGGTTACCGCCACCTTTGGCATGATGGCCGCGGCCAGCGTGGTAAATAAACTCAGCGGCAATTGATCCGCCGCGCGGTCATAGATTAAGGAGTACACAGCACATGCAACAACAAGAACTCGACGCATTGATGATTGACTCGGCGGACAATGCGGTGGAAACCGCACGCAGTGAATTTTCTATTGAACTGGATTATTCGCGGGCCAGTGTGGCCCTGGTGGATGAGATCATCTTACAGTTTATCACCACCTTTAAAGACAAAGCACTGGAAGACACCGCGGTGTTTACCATTTGTAATATCTATGGTGCCTATGTAGGAGAAACGTTTCGCAAGCTGGCGGGTGGCCAGTGGCGCTATGATGAAAGTGACCCGCAAGCGCCATTTATCGTGTTAGATGTGGGCGATCGTTCTTACGCCTTTGCCGGCATTTGCTACGAGCGCCTGGTGAATGACAGTAAAGTCAGTGTGCAGCGTTATTTCGAGCTGGCCTTGAGTTACCAGGCGCAATAAGCAGCCCGCCACCCTGTTCAGGCGGGCTGCTGCCAGTCTTTAACCAGCAACCGCCAGTGCCGACTGCGCACCACCAGCACCAATAGCAAGCTGGCCAGGCTCAACTGGCCGGCTAAGACGCCGCTAAACTGCCAGTGCAACTGCGCTAGCTGGCTTACGATCACCACACCATTTGCCATCACTCCGGCGACAATCAGCGGCAGCAACAATTTGCACCAGCCATAGCGTTGCTTTTTCCATAGACGACTTCGATTACCCAGTAATAACAGAGCCACAATCAACGGCACGGTGGCTGCCAGTTTTGCCCACAGCAAGGTTTGCTGCGGATAAAACAAACTGAGTAACTGTGTGGTGTGTCGGGTGCTGGCCAGTGCCATTACCAGCATCAGCCAGTCGAGACAATTTAACGCCAGCAACCAGTACAGCCAGCGCGGCGGTTTGATCACTCCGGCGTCATCGTAAGCACTCAATGGTAGGGGTAAAACAGGCATACAGCTTCCTGACAAAATATACCTGCCTATGGTAAATCATCGCCGCGACAGAGGCCAGGTCCGCTATCGCCGGGCTAGCCTTCGCTGTGCGACCTGCTATACTTGCGCGCCATTATGCACCAGCACCAGAAGTTGCCATGACCGTAGAAAAATTTACGCCTAATCCCACCACTACCTTAAGCACCCCGGTAAAAGTTTTACAGGACCAACCGGCCAGCGCAAACGCCGCCACTGAGCGCGCGCGGATCGGCTTTATTAGCTTAGGTTGCCCGAAAAATCTGGTGGATTCAGAGCGCATTCTGACCCAGTTGCGCACCGAAGGTTATGATGTGGTACCCACCTTCAATGATGCCGATTTGGTAATAGTTAATACCTGCGGCTTTATTGATGCCGCGGTGCAGGAATCTTTAGATACTATCGGCGAAGCCCTGGCAGAAAATGGCAAGGTAATCGTGACTGGGTGTCTGGGCATTAAAGACGATGAAATCCGTGAAGTGCACCCCAATGTGCTGGCGGTAACCGGCCCCCATGCCTACGAGGAAGTGGTGAATCAGGTCCACACCCATCTGCCGGCGCCGGCGCACAACCCATTTGCGGATTTGGTGCCAGACCATGGCGTCAAACTGACCCCGCGCCATTATGCCTATTTAAAGATTTCTGAAGGCTGTAACCATCGCTGCACGTTTTGCATTATTCCATCGATGCGCGGCAACCTGGTCAGCCGCCCGGTGGGGGAAATCTTAGATGAAGCCAAGCGGTTAAAAGCCGGCGGCGTGAATGAATTACTGGTGATCTCTCAGGATACCAGCGCTTACGGCGTAGATGTAAAACACCGCACCGGCTTCTGGGATGGCATGCCGGTCAAAACCCATCTGCAGCAACTGAGTAGCAAACTGGGCGAGCTCGACATGTGGGTACGCTTGCATTATGTCTATCCGTACCCACATGTGGATGATTTGATCCCACTGATGAATGAAGGCCGTATCCTGCCCTATCTGGATATTCCGTTACAGCATGCCAGTAAGCGTATTCTAAAACTGATGAAACGTCCGGGCAGTGCTGACCGGACCCTGGAGCGTATTCGTGCCTGGCGTGAGATCTGCCCGGAACTGATTATCCGTTCAACCTTCATTGTTGGCTTCCCGGGTGAAACCGAGGAAGAATTTGAAGAACTGCTGACCTTTATCCAGGAGGCACAACTGGACCGCGTGGGCTGTTTTATGTACTCACCGGTGGAAGGGGCTAAGGCCAATGACTTACCCGACCCGGTACCGGAAGCAGTGAAGCAGGAACGGCACGCCCGTTTTATGGCAGTACAAAGTGAGATCAGTGCTGAGCGCCTGCAACAGCGCATCGGCCAGGAATATCTGGTAGTCATTGACGAGGTCACCAGCGAAGGCGCGGTAGGCCGTACTTATGCCGATGCACCAGAAGTGGATGGCCTTGTGCACCTTAATGGCGTGTACGATGTGCAGCCAGGTGAGCGGATCTGGGCAGAGGTGATCCACGCCGATGCCCACGATGTGTGGGCTGTACCTGCAGAAGGTGAGGCTGTGGATGAAGACGCTGTTGATGAGGCTGAACAAAGCCCAGCCTGAGATATCAGGCAGCTTACTCTCCGCGGTGTTTAAGCTTGCTCACCACCGCCGAGGTTTGGGCGGCGCCGGCCTTGGCTGCGCCGCCAATCAACCATACCTGATCGGCCAGAATCACCGCCCCTAAGCCATGTCGGGGGATGGGCATGGTGGAGACCTGTGCCCAGCGCTGGCGCTCAATGTCATATTCCCAGACTTCAGAAAACACCCCGCCTTCTCCGACAAAATGCTCACCACCAAACACATAGATATTGTGCCGGTATGCAACACACGCCAGGCCAGCCTGCGCCTGAGGCAGCGGTTTCAGGGTGGTCCACTTGCCGCTGGAAGGGTCAAACTGTTCATGAGTATCCAGGTTGCCTTTGTCTACCTGGCGACCTCCAATCACATGGATCTTACCTGCATAGGCCACTGCACAGGCGCTATTTCTGGGGGTGGGTAACGGTGCCGCGGTTTTCCATACCCCGGCTTTGGGCTCAAATACCCCGTGCCAGTCGGTATCCTTATGATCATGCCAGCGACCATTGGCCTCACCGGCCGGGCTGCGTCCGCCAATCAGATGAATTTTGTCATTCAGCACCACCGAAACCGTTTCTGACAAAGCCACTGGCAACGGATTTTTTTGTTGCCAGCGATTGGTTTGCCGGTCGAAACGCAGCACATTGTTGGTATTGATCCACTGCCCGTCCTGACCCTCAACAAACCCGCCAAACATCCACACCGCATCTGGCCGCGCCACCAGCATGGCGTGATGCCGCGGTTCGGGTAGTACAGGCAAAGATTGCCACTGCTGTTGGCTGGCCGACAAGCGGTAAAATCCATCACGTAATACAATACCGTTTGGATCTTCACTTAAGCCGCCAGCCACAAAAATATGCTGGTCATCCGCCGCTGGGTAAATTTCCTGGGTGGGTTGCGGCAGCGCCGGACCTGCCGACCAGTACAGAGATTCCTGCGCCTGGCCGGGCATACTGGCAGCGAGTAAGGCAAGAAGTGTTACGATCCGCTTTACCATGGCAGCTTACTGCCATTGGCGTGCCAGAAGGTCCCGGTGTGCTCAAGGGTCAGCGCATCCAGTCGGGCAATCAGCCCGGCTGCCGCATCATCCGGCGAGACATCACCGGCATTATTGACCATGTCGGTCTTAACAAAACCGGGGTGCAGCAAGGCCACTGCGATCCCCTGGGGCTTGAGGTCCTGGGCAAGCGAAACGCCGGCGGCATTGAGCGCAGCTTTGGACATTCGGTAACCATAATAGCCGCCCGACCCATTATCGGCCATGGATCCCATACGGCTGGTCACCAGGCCAATCTTACTGCCGTTTGACAACCGTGGCAGCAATGTCTGGGTAACCAGTAAAGGCCCCAGCGCATTGACCCTAAACTGGTATTCGATGGTATTGGGGTCCCAGTCAGAAAGGGTTTCGTGGCCTAGCACGCCGGCATTGTTAACCAGGATATCAATGCTAACATGTTCGAGGCCGGCCAGCGCATCGGCCAGCCCTTCCGGTTTGGCCAGATCCACTCCGGTGTGAATGTGGGCGCAGGTTTCTTTTAGCGCCTCACTACTGTGTCGACACAACGCATGTACTGTTGCCCCGCGCTGGCAATACGCCTGCACCAGCGCCAGGCCAATGCCGCGATTGGCACCGCTAATCACCACATTCATCGGCTGTCTCCTTTGCTGTTACAAAGTATCCAGCAGCGCGCTTAGGTCATCGGGCGTATCAATGCCCACCGGGGGCGGCGCTGCGGCCACCTCAATATGAATTTTATCGCCATACCACAATGCCCGTAGCTGCTCTAATGATTCAAGCTGTTCCAGAATAGTGGCCGGATACGCCACATACTGCTGGATATAACTGGCACGGTAGGCATATAAGCCAATATGTCGTAAATAGTGCTGTGGATCTACCGCTTGTGTTTTTTCCAGCATTGCGGCCCGATCATAGGGCATGGCCGAGCGAGAAAAATACAGCGCTTCACCGTGTGCATTTGCCACCACCTTGACCATATTCGGGTTGGCGATGTCCTCAGCCCTGGTAAATGGCGTGGCCAATGTGGCCATGGCTACCTGTGGGTGCTGGGCTAAATTGGTGGCTACCTGGCGAATATTGGCAGCCGGTACAAAAGGTTCATCCCCCTGCACATTGACCACAATGGTGTCGGGCGCTAATTGTCGCGCGGCCACCACTTCGGCCAGCCGCTCGGTGCCAGAGTTGTGGGTCGCGGCAGTCATACATACCTGCGCATGGCCGGTGACCGCATCGGCTATATCGGTGTTGTCGGTGGCCACAATCACATCCGCTGCGCCCGCTTCGCGCGCCCGGTCAACCACATGGCGCACCATTGGCTGCCCCTTGATGTCGGCCAGTGGCTTACCCGGAAACCGGCTCGAACCGTAGCGCGCGGGAATAATGACACAGAATTCCATAGGCCTACCTGCTTTCTTCCAGCTGTTCACTGGTCAGCTGGGTAGCTTCACTTTCCATCAGGACCGGGATGCCGTCTTTGACCGGGTAGGCCAGACGGTCAAAACGGCACAACAACTGTGTTTTGTCCTGGCTTAAAATCAGCTTACCCTTGCACACCGGGCAGGCCACCACATCTAACAATTTACTATCAAAAGCCATTATTTTTCCTTTTTCAGTAGCCCTGCTTTTTGCAGATGCTGGCTAAGCTGGGTGTAACATGCACGCGGCAGACTGGCAGAAACTTGTAAATACCAGCAATCCGGGTGCGCAAAATCGGTCATTTTGACCGCGTCTTTTTCGGTCATAACCACTACCTGGGGTGGCACATCGGCTGCGCTGAACTGATGATGATCCGCAAAGACCCGGGTCTGATCTACCTGCATACCGAGGCTGGCCAGGGTGGTAAAAAATCGTTGTGGGTTGCCAATCCCGGCTAGTGCGACCACCTGTGGGTTTTGCGCCATAAACGCTTTTGCGCTGAGCCGGCGGGTTGGGTCAGCCACGTTAACAAAATGAGCCGGTACCAGCGCCATAGGGTATTGCTGCGCACTGACCCCTAACAAGCTGGCGTGCGCCGGCTCAACCACATTGTGCAGGATCATGGCTACAGTATCCAGCCGCCAGACGCCTTCCCGCAATGGCCCCATAGGCAGCAAATAACCATTGCCATAGCGACGTTCATCCATCACCACAATTTCCATATCACGCTGTAACCGGTAATGCTGGAGGCCATCATCACACACAATCACATTAACGCCGAGCTCATCCACCAGGTAAGCCGCGCCGCGGGCCCGATCCGGGTCGATGACCACGGGCACGCCACTGCGCAGCCCCATCAGTTTGGGCTCATCGCCAACCCGCTCTGCCGGATCGTCAGGGCTGACCCGATGGGGATAATCTTTATGGCTGCCCCCATAACCGCGGCTTAAGATACCCGGTCGCAGCCCCAGCTCAATTAAATACTCAGTGATGGCCAACACAGCCGGGGTTTTACCATTGCCCCCCACCGAAATATTACCCACCACAATAATAAAACAATTGGCAGGCCGGGTGCTGGTTTTAAAGCCGGCGGTGTACAGGTAGCGGCGGCAACTGCTGATAATAAAAAACAGCGCCATCAGCGGCCACAGCAACCAGACCCACTTTTTGCGGCTATACCAGGCTTGTTCAAGCTTTGTCACACTGCCTCCGGCTTATTTGTCGCCAAATTGTAAGGCATGCAGCTGGGCATACGGGCCGTTATTGTCCAGCAAGGTTTGATGACGACCCCGCTCAATAATCTCGCCCTGCTCCACCACCATGATTTCATCGGCATTTTCAATGGTGGATAAGCGATGCGCCACCACCAGGCTGGTACAGCTTTTTTGCAGGGTTTCCAGCGCATCCTGTATTAAGCGTTCTGATTCGGTGTCCAGCGCCGAGGTTGCCTCATCCAGAATCAAAATTGGCGCTTTGGCCAGAATGGCCCGAGCGATAGCGATACGCTGACGCTGGCCGCCTGAAAGCATCAAGCCATTCTCGCCAATTATGGTATCCATGCCCTCGGGCAACTGCTCAACAAACTCGGTAACGTGGGCCATGGCCGCGGCTTTTTCCACTTCGTCTCGACTGACCGACTGGTTCGCACCGTAGGCGATGTTGTTGGCAATGGTATCGTTAAACAGCACCACGTGCTGTGAGACCAGCGCAAACTGGCGGCGCAATGAGGTCAGTTCAATGTCCTGCAGCGGTACCCCGTCAATGCTGATAGTACCCTGCTGCGGGGCATAAAAGCGGGTCAGCAAAGCCGAGATGGTGGATTTACCACTACCGGAGCGGCCTACCAGGGCAATGGTCTGGCCCGGCTCCGCGGTAAAGTTGATATTTTTAAGCGCCGGTACGCTTTTGTCCGGGTAGGCAAAGGTCACATCCTCAAAGGCAATGCGTCCGTCTGCACGTTCTATCACCTGGTTACCCTGATTTGGCTCCGGATCTTTATCCAGAATCTCAAAAATGCTGGTGCAGGCCGCCATGCCTTTTTGAAATTCGTTGTTAACTGTGGTGAGCTGTTTTAGCGGTTTTAATAACATCACCATATAAAACACCACACTGACAAAGGTACCGGCTGTCAGATTTTCCATCATCGACGGCAGGCTGGCCATGTACAACACAAAGGCCAGTGCAATAGAGGCGATTACCTGAATCGACGACACACTTAAAATCTGGGTGACCTGCAGTTTCATATTTTGCTGGCGGTTGTGATTATTTTTTTCAGCAAAGCGTTCTTGCTCAATTTGCTGACCACCAAACATTAAAATCACTTTGTGGCCTTTGACCGCCTGTTCCACCGCCGCGGTCACCGTGCCCATGGATTGCTGGATATTGCGGCTGACCTTGCGAAAGCGCTTGCTGACCAACGCCACAATCACCGCCACCACCGGACCAATTAACAAAAAGATCATCGACAATTGCCATGAGTAATAAAACATCACAATCAGCAGGCCGATGACCAGCGCGCCCTCGCGCACCAGGGTCAAAAAGGCTTTGCCAGCGGCATTGGCTACCTGCTCAGTGTCGTAAGTGACCTTACTGATAAGCGTACCCACCGCCTGTTTGTCGTGAAAGGCTACGGGAAGATGCAGATATTTTTCAAACAACTGCTGGCGCATCCGCATCACCACCTTGGCGCCGATCCAGCCTAAGGTGTAGGTGCCCATAAAATTGAACACGCCGCGCAGGATAAACAGCGGCACGATGGCATACGCCGCCATGGTCAAAAATTGGCTGTCATTATTAGCCAGCGACTCATCAATCAGGGTTTTTAAATGCGCCACCACATAGGTGTCCAGCGCGGAGTAGCCAATCATGCCGATGATGGCCACAGTAAATTCCAGTTTATAGTCGCGCAGATAGCCTAAAAAGCGTCGCACCTGGCCGCGCGAATAGTCGGTCTGTTGCATGAATCTGTTCACATAATTAAAAATCGGCGCCATTGTAACTGGTTACACGCAAATTCCATAATTTAGGCAGGTGGATGCGCACTCTGTCATCAATCAGAAGGTGGCGGCTCGCTGATGATACCAGCGCGGGCACAAGTGCTGACTGGCGGTGGACACCTGTACATTGCCATCGGCTACTGCAAAACGAATATAGCCACGCTGGCCGGTCGCCAGCAGCTGAGCCTGATAATCACGATAACGCTGCACCACCGACGGATGAGGAAAGCCCCAGCGGTTGTTGTATCCCTGGGTAAACACCACCCAGCGCGGCTGCAGAGTGGCAACAAAGCGTGCGCTGGAAGAACTTTGACTGCCATGATGCGGTGCAAGCAAAATATCGGTGCGGCGAAAAGAGCCGGTATCAAGTTGTTTGGAATACAGCAGCGCATATTCGCCGGCGCGCTCAATATCGCCCGGGGCCAGCAAAAAGGTGGTGCCATCGTCGATGGCCAGTACACAGGAGTGGTCGTTATCATCCACCCGATTGCCCGGAGGCGGCCACAGCGCGCGGATGGTCAGCCCCAGGTGCTGGCGCTGCATGCCGGCCTGGCAGCTATCCAGTGCGGTCGCCACAGTGGTGTTCGGGCCGATCTGAGGTAGTTGCAGCAAGGCTGCCAGCCCCCCGGCATGATCATTGTCCAGATGGCTGATAAAGATGGCTTCCACCCGGTGAATGCCCAAAAATGTCAGCAGTGGCCCAATCTGCCGCCGCGCCACGCTATGATCGCCAAATTGCGGCCCGGTATCCAGAATAATGGCAGAGCGGCCCCGGCTGATGATCACCGCGGTGCCCTGGCCGGCATCCACCACATGCACGTACCAGTGCGCCGGATTCAGTGCCAGGGTATAACTCAACGGCGCCAGCAGCAGGATCAAACTTACGCGGCGGCGCCCCCAAAACCGTGGTACCAGCCACAAACAACAGGCAATAAACACGCACGCCAGTGCGGCTGCCCCTATATTCAGGCTTACCGGCGCCAGCCATTCGGCCACCCAGGCCAGCACCTGCATAACCTGCCCCAGTAGGGCATCAAACGCGTGTAACCCCAGTCCGGCAGGATCCACCCCACTCAAGCTGGCCAGCAACGCCAGCAAGCCCAGCGGCAATAGCACTGTAATTATCGGCACAAGCAACAAATTAATCAGCGGCGCGAGTAGCGCTTGCTGACCAAACCAGCCCAGGGTCAGCGGTATCATCAATACGGTCAGCGCCAGCTGCATCCTGCATGCCCACGCTACTTTTTGCGTCCATGTTGTTAGCGGTGGCTGGGCCGACCACTGCCACAACCAGATGATCCCCACAGCGCCAACACTTAAATATAAACTGGCCGAGAATACCGCAAAAGGAAACATCAGCAGGCAGGCCGCCAGCATTACCCAGGCCAGCCAGAGTCGGCTGACCGCCCGGCCCAGTGCCTGCAGACTAAAAAACAGCCCCACCAGCAGCAACGCCCGACACACCGGCAACTGCCAGTTGGCCAGCGCGGTGTAAGCGCTGCATGCTGCCAGAGTAAACAGCGCACCAGGGTAAAAAATATCGGGCTGTTGGCGTAGCCACCCCAGCCGTGCCAGCAAATACACTCCAACGCGGGTGGCGGCAAACACCCATAGAGCTACCAGCCCCAGATGCATGCCGGAGATACTGAACAGGTGCGCGGTGCCGGTGTCGATGAGGGTTTGCCAGTCAGCAGCTTGTAATAGCTGGCGGTTACCCACCAGCAAGGCGGCCGTCCAGCGCTGATACTTCAGGTCTAGCAGGACCAGGTGCCGGGCTGCTTGCTGATGCCAGGAGTCTGCTGATAAGGGGACACTTTGTAGCACCGATTTGATGGTGCCACGCCGCACCAGGCGATTGGCCACAAACTGGCGCTGACTATCCCAGGCCCCCGGGTTGATCAGGCCTACCGGAGCCCGCAACCGTGCCCGTACAGTAAGCATGGTTCCTGTGGCAGGGCATGGCGCGGATAACGGCCAGGTGAGCGACACCGTAGGTTGCCACAGCGCATCTAAATGGCGACCGGTCAGAATCAAACCTTGAAGCTGGCAACCCTGTGGTTGCCGGGCCCTGGAGGCGCTTATCTGTACGGTCAGTACCTGTTGATCCGCTTTATTTGACTGTGGCAGTTGCCAAGTGCTGTACCAATACCCTACACTCGCCATCCAGCATGCACCGGCAAGTGCGCCGCCTGCCAACACAAGAACAGGATTTTGCCTGCTCGTGGGCAAACTATTTTGGGTAAGCAGCGGTACAAAAGACACACGCCGCCAACGCAGGCGCACGATCAGGTGTAATGCACAGGCCGCGGCAAACAGCCCGGCCAGAATAAATGGATGAGGCAACATGGGCCAGAACAAAGCAGATATTGCTGCGCTGCAAAAGCCGGCCAGCCAGTATGTGGTAAGATGCTGCATTCCGTTGCCTCATCATGCAATTTGTGGTGTTGATTCCTGCTATGCCCAGAAAGTTTATTAAACGTTTTTTGCCCGACCACCAGACGGTCAAACAAAACCGTGCACTCAAGATGTTCGGCACATTGTTACACGAACCGAATCTGTGGCATCTGAACCGGCGGTCAGCCCGCGGTGCCTTTGGCATCGGGTTGTTTTTTGCCTTTTGGCCGGTGCCCTTTCAAATGTGGCTTTCTGCTGCCGCCGCTGTTCCCTTTCGCGCTAATCTACCGTTGTCGGTGGCCACCGTGTGGATCACGAATCCGTTTACCATGCCACCGATATTCTACGCGGCTTATAAAGTGGGCACTACTGTACTTGGGACCGAGCCCACCCACTTCGAATTTCAGTTTAACTGGCAGTGGGTGGTAGAGAGTTTGAGCACCATTGGCCCGGCTTTTTTGGTGGGGTGTGCCATCTGTTCGATTCTGGCAGGTCTGGTGGGGTATTTTGGTCTGAATTATGTCTGGCGGTTTTCGGTACAAAAAGCCTGGGATGCCCGCCGCCAGGCGCGCGCTCAGCGCTCAAAGGATAGCAGCCGGTAAGCTCACCGGCTGCGTACAGAGTTACTCCGCCAGGGTTTTACTCAATCAGGCCATGCTCACGTAACAGTGTCAGCAAGCGCGCTTCATCCCACACCGCCACATCCAGTTCCTGCGCTTTGGTCAACTTCGAGCCGGCTTTTTCGCCAGCCACCAGAAAATCGGTTTTTGCTGACACCGAGCCGGCCACCTTCGCCCCCAGCTGCTGTAACAAGCCTTTGGCATCATTGCGATTCATCTGAGAAAAGGTCCCGGTCAGCACACAGGTTTGGCCGGCCAGTGGCTGCTCACCCGCCGGAGCTTGCGGCGCCGGCCAGTGCACGCCTTCGGCCCGCAGTGCAGCTACAATATCGGTATTGTGGCTTTCGCTGAAAAAATTAAAGATATGCTGAGCCACTACCACGCCAATATCATTTACCTCTTGCAGGCGTTCGACGCTGGCTTCCATCACGGCTTCTAAGGTACCAAATTCCACAGCCAGATTATTTGCAGTGGACTCCCCTACTTCGCGAATACCCAGCGCGTATAAAAATTTGGCCAGGGTGGTTTGCTTGGCTTTTTCCAGCGATGCCAGCAAGTTGGCCGCGGATTTTTCAGCCATGCGTTCCAGTCCAATCAGGCGCCCGATGTCCAGCCGGAAAAAATCAGCCGGGCTGTGCACCAAATCAGCATCGACTAACTGATCGATAAGTTTATCGCCCAGCCCATCGACATCCATGGCCTTGCGTGAAGCAAAATGCTTAAGCGCCTGCTTGCGCTGAGCTGCACAGATCAAACCGCCGGTGCAGCGGGCGACAGCTTCATCAGCCAGCTTTTCTACCTGGGAATCGCACACCGGGCACTGGGCCGGAAACACAATGTCCCGTGCGTCATCGGGGCGCTGAGCACTGACCACAGAGACCACCTGTGGGATCACATCGCCGGCGCGGCGGATCACCACCGCATCGCCAATTTTCACTCCCAGCCGGGCAATTTCGTCCTGGTTATGCAAGGTGGCATTGGACACGGTCACGCCACCGACAAACACCGGCTCAAGCCTGGCCACCGGCGTGATTGCCCCGGTTCGGCCCACCTGAAATTCCACATCTACCAGACGGGTGATTTCTTCCTGAGCCGGAAACTTCTGGGCGATGGCCCAGCGTGGTGCGCGGGCCACAAACCCCAGTTTTTCCTGTAATGCGATGGGATCAACCTTGAACACCACGCCGTCAATGTCGTAAGCCAGTGCTTCGCGCTGCGCCAGAATTTGCTGATAGTAATCCAGGCAGCCCTGCCCGCCGGTGGCAGTCGCCACTTCCGGGCACAATGGCAGACCCCACTGGGTCACCAGGTGCAGGCGTGCGCTATGGGTGGCTGGCAAGGTATAGTCTGCCGGGCTGACCAGCCCTAATGAGTAGGCATAAAACATCAGCGGGCGCTTGGCGGTGATGCGTGAGTCCAGCTGGCGCAGGCTGCCAGCTGCAGCATTACGCGGATTGGCAAACACTTTGCCATCGTTGGCTTTTTGCCGGGCATTTAACTTTTCAAAGCCTGCTTTGGGCATAAAAACTTCACCCCGGACTTCGACCCGCTCTGGTAACTGCTCGCCACGTAAACGCAACGGCACATTGGCAATGGTCTTTACATTTTCGGTGATGTTTTCACCCACCTGGCCATCGCCCCGGGTGGCTGCCCGCACCAGTTTACCGTTTTCGTACAACAAGCTTACCGCCAGGCCATCAAGCTTTGGCTCACAGCTAAACGTCAGCGTAGCGGTGTCTTTCAACCGGTCTTTGAGACGTTTCTCAAACGCCAGCACCGCTTCATCATCAAAAGCGTTGTCCAGCGACAACATGGGCACTTCGTGCGCCACCTCCTCAAAGGCGGTGAGCGGCTGGCCACCCACTTTCTGACTGGGTGAGTCGTCACTGCGCAGCTGCGGATGGGCTGCCTCCAGTGCTTTTAACTGCTCCATCAACCGGTCATATTCGGCATCCGGCACGGTGGGCGCATCCAGTACATAGTATTGATGGTTATAGTCGCGCAGGGTGTCGCGCAGCGTAGTGATTTGTTGTTCTACTGACGGGTTGTTTTCAGCCATAGCCTTAAAAATAGTGTCGATAAATAAAAAGGCCACCCTGAACAGGATGGCCGGCAGATTAGTGTCGGGCAACCATCCGTCGCCGTTCAAACTCTCGGATTTTTTCGATATATTGCTGCAAGCCCTGTTTGGTCAGCACACTGCGCCGGCCATCAAGGATCTGTGCATCAAATTCATCTGCAATTTTGCGCGCCGCATTATGCATCATATTAAACACCTGATGCGCATCACCTTCGATGGGCAAAATCATAAACAGCGAGACACCCTGGGTACTAAATACTTCCAGATTATCGATGTCAAAGCTGCCAGGCTTGAACATATTGGCCAGGCTGAACAGCACCGGGCCTTTGCCGTTAGAATTTACATGGCGATGAAAGATATCCTGGTCACCAAATTTGAAGCCTAATGTCAGCAACAATGGCAATAACGCCGCTCCTGAGATGGCTTTATTATCTGCAGCGCGCACATTCAAGATCAGCACCTCTTGCTGTGCAGGTTGAGTCTCAGCCTTGCTGGCCGGCTCGTCGGTCTGCCCATCAGCTTTGGCAACGGCTGCTTTAGGCTCATCAAAATCGATGCGCATCTGATCATCGCCAAAATTAGGTTCCTGGCGCTGACGCGGGCTGCTATGCCGGCGAATTTTGTGTTGGTCTGACTCTGCCTGGTCAGCCTGCGGCTGTTGGCTGTCTAACTCAAACGCCTCCATATCGGGCTCTGCTTTGTGGGCAGCGTCTGCGAACTCGGGCGTCTGGGATACTGGCGTAGCCGCTTCAGTAGACGTCGCGGCTTTCGCTTTATCATCCGACTCTTTAAGCAAAAAGCCCGGTGGCGCCGGAATGTTTTCGTCACACTGCTCATCAGATGCTGTGCCGGTACTTGCGGAGGACTGCATATGTGGCTTAGGGTTGCTCACCACCGAGCCGTATAGTTTTTCCGCCACAGGTTTTTCTGTTGTCGATGAAGTTGTCAGCGCATCAGCGGGCGCCGCGGTTTTGTGATCAGCAGTTGACTCGCTGCTGGCGCTTGCTGAACTTTCAGGCTGGCGACGTTCGGATACGACCCGCACCTTGCCCACACCCAGTTCATCGTAATCTTCCTGGCCGCCGCGTTCATCAAATAATGGATCGTCGGTTGAGTCATCCTGCCACTGGCTGTCATCCCAGTTGCCGGGTTCAACTCGCTCGCGTCGCCGTTCAGACTGATTATTTTTGCGGATCTTCCACATGCCGTGCGCCAAAACGCCAACAATGATAAAGGTTCCGATGATCAATAATGACAGACGTAATTCATCTTCCATCTTAATTAAGTCGCCCTTTGTTATGCTTCTACGAATGCCATGGCTTCATCCACATCCACCGCCACCATGCGTGACACGCCCGGTTCGGCCATTGTCACCCCGGTGAGATGGGTTGCCATTTCCATAGCAATTTTATTATGGGTGATATATATAAATTGCACTGTCTGCGACATCTCTGACACCAGGTTACAAAAACGCCCGACATTGGCATCATCCAACGGCGCATCCACTTCGTCAAGTAAACAAAATGGCGCTGGATTGAGCCTGAAAATTGCAAAAACCAATGATAAAGCGGTTAACGCTTTTTCTCCACCGCTTAATAGATGAATCGTACTATTTTTCTTACCCGGCGGACGCGCCATGATGGTCACCCCGGTTTCCAGCAGATCATCGTCGGTCAATTCCAGGTAAGCTGAGCCGCCGCCAAACACTTTGGGAAACAGTGCTTTTAAGTCTTCGTCAACCTGATTAAAGGTACTGGCAAAGCGGCTGCGGGTTTCTTTATCGATTTTGCGGATGGCAGCCTGCAGGGTTTCCAGCGCTTCCTGTAAATCCTCACACTGCTCATCCAGCTGTGCTTTACGGGCGGCTTGTTGCTGGTACTCTTGTACTGCGGCCAGGTTGACAGCGCCCAGTCGCGCTACCGCTTTAGAACAGCGTGTCAGCGCTTGCTGCAATGTGCTCTCCTGCGCATCAGACGGTAGGGTGTCCAGCACAGTTTGCAACCGGGTATCCAGCTCGCTAAATTGCTCCAGCAGTGCATCGGCCCGGGCGCGCTGGCTTTCAATTTCAATGGTCAGGCTGTCAATGCGCTGCTGCCGGCTGTGCAAAGATTGTTGTAAGGACTGCTGGGCTTGCTGACTGTCGTTAATCACCTGCTCGTGCCGGGTCAGCTCATCGCGCGCCTTAGTCAGATTAGCTTCCAACTCCTGCTGCGCGGCCAGCAATGATTGTAAGCGAGTGTGCTGACTGTCCAGGGGGGCGGCTAATTGCTGCATTTCCTCTTCTAAACCGGCCAGTTGCGCAGCAATTCGTTGTTGCTGCTGGTCGCTACGAGTAGCCTGTTCACTATATCGGGTTTGCTGGCTGGATTGTTGTTCAATGCGCAGCGCCAGCTGATGCTGTTGACTGGTGTACTGACGTTGCCGGGCGCGCTGCTGTTCAACCTCGGCCGCGCGCTGGTCATGGCGCCCCTGCAGTTCGTCGGTTTGCTCACCCAGCGCCTCCAGCTGGCCTTCCAGTAGGCCTAACGAATCACTCAGATGCTCCAGCTGTCCGGCTTCATCAGCCTCCAGCTGCTGCTGGCGGGCATACTCTTCACGCAGTTTATTTAGCCGGTCGGCATGCCGCTGTTGTGCCTGCTCTAATAACTCAATACGTTCGTTGGCCGCCTGCAGGCTGGCCTGGCGGGCGCGCCACTGGCTGTGGCACTCCAGCGCATACTGGCGAGCGGCTTCTAACGCATCGGCTGCGTCAGCGCGCTCCTGATCAGAAGTTTGCAGCTGTGCGTTAACAGCTTCAAGTTCGGCAGTTAATGTTGCAATCTGGGTGGTGCGCTGGAGGGCACCGGCATTATCGTGCTGGCCTGGCACAAAGCTGGCGTCGGGCCCAAAAATCTCGCCCTGAGCGGTCAACAACCACTGTCCGGGGCACAAACTAGCCTGCCGGGCCCGAGCCTGCGTGGCATCGGGGCAAAGCAAAAACTGGTTAAATACCTTGGGTACCAGGCTGCCCTGCTCCAACACACCGGCCAACGTTTGCGATACCCCTGTATCTGGCTTATGTAACTGCGCCGGGGCCAGGATCAGCTTGCCGGGCGGTAGCGTCTCATTCTCGTTGGCGCCGTTAGCATCTTGCACCAACGGCTGATGTAAAAATGCCAGGGCACTTTCAGCTGCCTGCTGCCAGTTGGGTGAAACCTGAATGTGCTGCCACAGCGGCTGGCCCGAAAAGCTTGACGGCGTGGTTTGTGTAGCAGCCTGCTGCATCTGTTGCAAGCCGGCGATACGCGCGTCCAATGACTGCTGTTGCGACTGGCAGGCCGCATAGGCTTGCCGCGCGCTATCATCCACCTGCCTGGCCTCAGCCAATTGCTGTTCGGCCTGCTGGTATTGCTGGTCGGCCGCTGAAACCTCCTGAGTGAGCGTTTGTTGCTGGTCCCGGGCCTGAGCCAAATCTGCCTCGTAGGTCTGCTGTTCCAGCTCAGCCACATCCTTTTTAAGTTGCTGTAAACGCTCAAAGGTTCGCTGTTGCACACTCAGCGCCGACTGGATCTGGCTGTGTGCCTGCTGAACCTCATCTTTTTTATGCTGATATCGCTGCTGCACATCACGGAGCGTGCTGGCCACCTGCAGCTGTGCCTCCTGGGCCTGCTGAAGTGCCTCATCACATTGCTCGCGCTGGGCCTGCGCTAAATCATATTCGGGCTGCAATTGAGCCAGTTCATTTGTGGCTGCCTGCGCTAACTGGCGTGCTTCGGCGACTGCATCCTGCAAGGCACCTTGCTGGGCCACTAATTCCTGATGTTGCTGCTCAATGGCTGTAAGCCGCTGTTGACTGTGCAGGCTGCTTTGCTCAAGGCGGGTTATATCTGTGCCCAGGGTAAATTTTTGTTGTTGCCAATCATCCAGTTTCAGCCGCGCCTGGTTGGCTTTTTCCTTCACCAGTAACAGCCGGGTTTCGTCTTGCTGGGCGCTGGCCTGCAACGCATCAAGTTCCCGCTGCGCGACCTGTTGCTGGCTGGTCAGGGCTCGGCACTGGGTATCGTGGCCACGCCAGCGTAATGCCGCCAGCTGGCCTTTGAGATGACGCTCCTGGGCTTTTAGCTCGGTGTATTGTTTGGCCGCTGCAGCCTGTTGCGATAATTTGTCCAACTGCGCAGTCAGTTCGCCGCGCACATCATCCAGCCGTTCCAGGTTTTCCTGGGTATGCCGGATCCGATGCTCGGTATCCCGGCGACGCTCTTTATAGCGCGACACCCCGGCGGCTTCTTCTAAAAAATTACGCAATTCCTGGGGCCGCGACTCAATCAGTCGGGAAATCATGCCCTGTTCAATAATGGCATAGCTGCGCGGACCCAGCCCGGTGCCCAAAAACACATCGGTGACATCTTTACGCCGGCAACGGGTGTTATTTAAAAAATAGGTGGATTGTCCTTCCCGCGTCACCAGCCGCTTGACCGCTAATTCGGCATAGCCGGCGTATTCACCGCTAAGGCGCTGGCTGTCATTATCAAACACCAGCTCAACCGAACACTGCCCCACCGGCTTACGTGCCGACGAGCCATTAAAAATCACATCGGTCATGGCATCGCCACGCAGATTTTTAGCCGAGCTTTCGCCCAGCACCCAGCGTACCGCATCAATCACATTGGATTTGCCACAGCCATTGGGCCCGACAATGGCGGTCATGTCGCCGGGAAACGGGATCGTGGTGGGATCGACAAACGACTTAAAGCCGGCCAATTTGATTTTTTTTAGCCGCACCGCGAGCGTATCCTTTGCTGAGCAGATGGCGCGCGAGGCCGCCGGACGGTATCACGAGGTTGGCGCATAATATTGGCGCATAAATACTGCGTTTGCGTTCATAGACAGGGAGTTATTATTATGGGTGAACTGTAGCAGAACTCACAGGTTGTAACAATTCAGATTTGGCCGGCACCAGGCCCGGCCCGCTATACTGGCGTAATTTGCACAAGGAGAAACAATGATACAACGAAGTGGTGTGGCCTATTTTAGCAGTGGCTTTCGCCTGATCCGAACCAAAGGCCTAAAGCGCTTTGTTTTTGTGCCGCTGGCGGTCAATCTACTGTTGTTCGCCACCGCATTTTATTTTTTATTCGGCCAGATTGAGCTCGGTATTGCGTATCTGCTCAATATGGTGCCCGACTGGTTGGGGTGGGCCAAAACTGTGTTGCTGTATTTATTATGGCCGATTGCGGTGATCAGTGTGTTACTGGTGTTTGCCTTACTCTTTGGCACCCTGGCCAACTGGATTGCCGCGCCCTTTAACGGCATTTTAGCTGAAAAAGTGGAGCGCCATCTCACCGGGCAGGATCTGGGCGACGAAGGCCTGCTTAGCCTGGTTAAGGATGTTCCCCGTACCTTAGGCCGGGAACTGGCCAAACTGATGTGGTATCTACCCCGGGCAGCCGGGTTTTTCTTGTTGTTTTTATTTGTCCCGATCATCGGTCAGCTGATTTGGTTTTTATTTTCCGCCTGGATGCAGGCCATTGTTTACTGTGATTATCCCTACGATAACCACAAAGTGCCATTTACTCGCATGCGGGCGCACTTAGGTCAGCACAAAGGCCGTGCCCTGTCCTTTGGCATGATGGTTAGCCTGTTTTCGCTGATCCCGGTGGTGAATTTTATCGTGATGCCGGTGGCCATTTGTGGCGCCACCGCCATGTGGGTGCATGAATTACGCGAAGAAATGATCTAGTCAGATGCCGGGGTGGCATTAAAAGCATTGTAACGCTTAAGCCACTTACCGGCCTTGGCCTGCTCGCCGCCATAGTGAAAGCGCTGAAACAGATTCATAAACACCGGCCGTTGCTGCTCGGGCTCGGCCAGTTGTTGTTGCCATAAGCGTAGATACAACGGCGGGATCTCACCGCTGTCATGGTGTTCCATGAACGTGATCTGATTGCTGGGTTTGTAGGCGGTCTGGCCCAGCGCCGCGCACGAACGCGACGGCGCAATCTGTAGCTGCTCATCCAGCCCCACCCACTGTTGCACCCGGCTAAGCGGTGCATAGGTCAGTTTTCCCGCCACCACCAGGTTGGGCACACTGCGGCCATCGCAATATTGTTCAGCCACCGCATCGGGTAGCGGGTATTCATCCACAAAGCCGGCAAAATGCGCCAGTTCGTGCACCATCACCGAATAACTGTCGGACAAATCCAGGTACATCACGCCATTGTTCACATTGGCTTTGCCGGCATCATCCACCACAATCACATGGGTCGCCTGACGGGTTTCTATGGCGTCGCTGATCATGGTGATATCACAGCCTAAGCGCTCTGCGCCCTGCCAGCTGGCTGAACAGGTCAGTTCATCTTCTGCCAGCCAAATCGGAGGCTGCAAACAAATTGGCAGGCTCGCCAGGCGGTCATCCCGGGTAAATTCAGTATACAACTGGCTGGCCCGTTCAATGCTGGACAGTGAGGTCGCAAACATCTGAATCTTTTGCGCGCACTGGCCAGCCGGCGGCCAGGCTACCGGCGCTACCTGAGCACTGGTTTGCGGTGAATACTGTTGCATGATCCCCAGCAAGCGGCTGGCCATCTCATGACCGCCATCGCTGGCCCGGGTCAGCCAGGCCACGCCCTGCTCGCTCTGGCCGTCCTCAAACAGCATGCGGCCCAGTTGAAACGCACTTTGAGGATAGTCGTTGGCGGTTTTTTCCAGCCATGGACGGGCTGCTTCCGGCTGTTGCTTTAGCAGATACCAGTCAGCCAGTGCCGCCTGAGCCGGTAAGTGGCCCTGGCGGGCTGCCCGGGTCAGCCATTTTTCACGGCCGTTGGCATTATCATGGCTTAAGGCCAGCTCCATCTGGGCCTGGGGTACGCCACCTAATGCGGCCAGCCGCATCAAGCGGTCACTGTCGGCCGCTTCGGCATTCAGTTCGTAGAGGGCCCAGGCTGCCTCGGGATTGCGCAGCCGCACCAGTTGCTCCAGCCAATAGTCTTGCTGCTGTTGTTTAGCCAGGGCAACCAGCTGTTGTTGAGCGGTTTTACTGCCCTGACGGGCGGCCGCCCACAACAGCGCACCAGGCGCGTCGGCCTGACCGGCGTTGTGTAACAATTGTGGAGGATAACGGCCCCAGTCGGAGGCCACCAGCACCAGCGACAACAAAGCAATGATTAACCCGCGCATAGCGTTGCTTAGTGGCCGGCATCATCGGGATGTTGGCGTAACAGTCGCAATTCCTTGCGCGCATAGCGGTGCTCGACATAATCATGCACATTGGTGCTTAGCGCCAGCTTGAAATAATTGGCCGCGATGCCGTTGTTGTGCTGTGCACTGTGCCACTTGCCGAGGTAAAAATAGGCTTCGCACAGTCGTTCAGTCAGCTCGCGCTGATTGCCAATTCCTTCAATCAGAGTGCCCAGCAATTGCTGTTCCGACAACTCGCCCAGGTAAAAATCCACCAGCCGGATGGCCCAGTGGCCTTCCTGCAACTCATCGCGGACCTGGAGCAAAAATGCCTGGCCCTGACTATCATCCTGTTGCGCTAATGCATAATACACCCACAATGCGCGAAACGGGTCGCCAGGCTCTTTGCTGTAAAACATTTGCAGATCTTTCACCGCCAGATCAGCTCGATCACCGTAGTACAGCGCAATACCGCGGTTTAAAAAAGCAAAATCGTAGTCAGGGTTGATATCCAGGGTCGAGTCAAATGCTTCGTAGGCCTGAATGTATTCGTTTTGCTGGATAAAGTGGATGCCCATGGAATTGTGAGCTGCCGCCATATCCGGTTTTAGCTGCAAGGCCTGGCTGTAATCAAATTGAGCTAGCCCACCCAGGCCAACACTGTCGTATAACATGCCACGCTGAAACACGAGTTCGGCGCGCTCATCGTCACTGAGCTCTTCACTGGCCAGAATCTGGTTGTAACGCACAATCGCCATTTGTGCCCGCGGACTCACCGGGATCGGCTCCGCCAGCAGCAGGTTGCCCATCTGCGGTTGACCGGATTCGGTGGGAGTTTGAGCACATCCACCCAAAAGCAAGGCAGATTGCAAAAAAACAATGAGACATATTAGTTTGTGCATGTTAAAAATGGCATCACTTTTGTAAACTTTGAAATAGGGTATTCACGTTGTCACCCTTTACACACATCACTGGCCAGCACATCAATTCGGCATTTTTTGCCGCTGCTTAACAGGCGCAACCATCGCCCATTTGTCAGAAAAAGTAAAGCCTCTGTGCGTGAATACAGGAATTGTATGGACAGTAAAACACTTCAGGCGTTAACAAAACACGCCTTTGCTGCGCAACAGCATGCGCACGCCCCTTATTCCCGGTTTAATGTGGGCGCCGCCCTGATCACCGAAGACGGTGAGATTTTCACCGGCTGTAATGTTGAAAATGCCGCCTACCCGCTGGGCCAGTGCGCTGAAGCCACCGCCATCGGCAGCATGGTCGCTGGCGGCCAGCGCACCATTAAAGCCATTGTCATCGCCAGCCCCAATGACGAGCCTTGCTACCCCTGTGGTGGCTGCCGTCAAAAGATCGCCGAATTTGCCGGCGATGATGTACCGGTCTATATGGCCACCCAACTGGGCGAGCCTGAGCACGCCTCAGTGGGTGATTTGTTGCCCCGGGCCTTTCGTTACCAGGCCAAATAAAAGTTTAGCGGCGTCTGCCTAGCCGTTGGCGTTTTTTTCCGCCTGACGGGCCTGGTAGGCGTCTAGCTGTTGCTGCGTCGCGGGTAATTGATACAGTTTTTTCCATTCGGCATACGGCATCTTATAGATGATCTCCCGCGCAGCTTCATAATCAAGTTCTTCACCCCGCTCATTGGCCGCGGCTACATACCACTTGGCCAGGCAGTTCCGGCAAAAATCGGCCAACACCATCAGCTCAATATTTTGCACTTCTTTGTGCGCATCCAGATGATCCAGTAAGTGCCGAAAGGTGGCAGCTTCGATTTCAGTTTGTAGTTGTTTATCCATGATTTTCTCCAAACAAAAAAGGAGGCCAGCGGCCTCCTCTTACATATCACAATGACGCTTACTCGCCTTGTTCGTTTTGCTCTTTAGGTGCTGGTTTTTCCAACAGCTCTTTGATGCTTAAACGAACCCGGTTTTGACGGTCAATTTCCATTACTTTGACATCCACCATCTGTGCTTCTGACAGGTAATCAGACACCTTGTTCACCCGCTCGTGAGCGATTTGAGAAATGTGGACCAGGCCTTCTTTGCCCGGCAGCACTTCTACAAAAGCACCAAAGTCAACGATGCGGGTAACTTTACCGTGGTAGGTTTTGCCCACTTCGATTTCTGCAGTCACCTGCTCGATCTTACTAATCGCAATATCGGCTTTAGCGCGCTCGGTGGCAAAGATCTTAATGGTACCGTCATCTTCGATTTCGATGTTGGTATCAGATTCTTCAGTGATCTGACGAATCATGGCGCCGCCTTTACCAATGACATCGCGGATCTTATCCTGGTCGATCTTCATGGTGTAAATACGCGGTGCAAATTCGCTCAGTTCTTCACGGTGACCCGCGATGGCTTCATCCATCACACCCAAAATGTGCAGACGCGCTTCTTTAGCCTGCTTCAGGGCAATCTGCATGATCTCTTTGGTGATACCTTCGATTTTGATATCCATTTGCAGTGCAGTGATACCGTCGGTAGTACCGGCCACTTTAAAGTCCATGTCGCCCAGGTGATCTTCGTCACCCAGAATGTCCGACAGAACCACAAAGTTTTTATCACTTTTCACCAGACCCATGGCAATACCCGCCACAGAAGCCTTGATCGGTACACCGGCATCCATCAGCGCCAAAGAAGTACCGCACACAGACGCCATAGACGACGAACCATTTGATTCAGTGATTTCAGACACCACACGAACCACATATGGGAAATCTTCTTCGCTTGGCATTACTGCCTGGATACCACGCTTGGCCAGACGACCGTGGCCGATTTCACGACGCTTGGGGGAGCCCATCATACCGGTTTCGCCGACACAGTATGGAGGGAAGTTATAGTGCAGCATGAAGCGGCTGTCGCGCTTGCCCTGCAGCTCGTCAATCATCTGCGCATCACGCTCTGTACCCAGAGTGGCAGCAACCAGTGCCTGGGTTTCACCGCGAGTAAACAACGCAGAACCATGAGTCCGGGGCAATACGCCAGTCGCAACGTCCAGTGCACGGATCATTGCCGGGTCACGGCCATCGATACGCGGCTCGCCGGCCAGAATGCGTGAACGTACCACGTCACTTTCCAGGTCGTGTAGCAGATTCAGCACTTCTTTTTGGTCTTGCTCTGGATCCTGCTCCAGGATCTCGGCCAGCGCTTTTTCAGTTACAGCAGTAACCGCATCTTTACGCGCCATCTTGTCGGAGATTTGATAGGCCTCAACCATGCCGCTGTGCGCAGCCGCGTTAACCTTGTCTTTTAACGAGGTGTTTTCGGTTTTTGGCTGCCAGTCCCAGGCTTGCGTGCCGACCTGACCAGCAAAATCGGTAACAGCATCAACCACAGTTTGCATTTGCTCGTGACCAAACATCACCGCGCCCAGCATCACATCTTCAGATAGTACGCTGGCTTCTGATTCCACCATCAATACGGCGCTTTGGGTACCAGCAACCACTAGGTCCAGCTGGCTTTCTTCAGCTTCAGACGCACGGGTATTCAGAATGTATTCACCGTTAGAATAACCAACCCGGGCTGCACCAATCGGGCCGTTGAACGGAATACCAGAGATGGCCAGCGCAGCAGATGTACCAATCATTGAAATGACGTCGGTAGGGATTTCTGGATTGGCCGACATCACTGTGATTACTACCTGAACTTCATTTTTGAAGCCTTCAGGAAACAATGGACGAATTGGACGGTCGATCAGACGCGCAATCAGGGTCTCGCCTTCAGACGGGCGCCCTTCACGCTTGAAAAAGCCGCCCGGAATCTTACCCGCAGCATAGGCTTTTTCCTGGTAGTTAACCGTTAACGGGAAAAAGTCCTGATCTTCTTTGGCTTCTTTTTTACCCACTACGGTGACTAATACAGACGTGTCGTCCATGCTGGCCATCACAGCAGCGGTTGCCTGACGTGCAATTACGCCGGTTTCTAACGTGACAGTATGCTGACCATACTGAAATGATTTTGTAATAGGAGTCACTATTTGTCCTTTATTTACTTGTCTCTTTAGCTAAATTTTTCGCTTTTCAACGCGGCGCATAGTATAGCTTTGAAATGATAGCAATACCATTAGCGCGAAATAATTATCTGAGGCGGTGGCCGCTTTTACGTCTCACGGCGGCTCGCCGCCCCCCTAAATGGCAGTTACCCTACCAACGGGTGGCAAAAATGCCAAGCAAACATCTGTGATATTTTCTCGCCACCGCCCGTTGCCGCTTCAGCAGCTGATAAATTGGTAAAAAAACTGCCTTTTTGCTGATATTTTCATCACTATGGCGTATTTCGACGTATGCTAATAGTAGGCGATGATGGGAGTTAACGGATGCTAGTACTACGCTTAAACAAAGCCGGCATGCCCCAGGAATGGATCCACCCCGAGCAGGCGGCGCGGCTCTACTGCCAAAATAAAATTTTATTCGAGCTGGGTGAAGACAGTCGAGTGTTGCATGGGGGAATAAATTGTCTGGGGGTGCAGAGCCGGCTGCGGCTGGCATCGATCATTGCCTGTGATGGCAAGGTAACGGATTTGTCTGGCAAGATCGCCCTGACCAACCGCTATTTGTTCCGCCGCGATAATTGCCTGTGTTTGTATTGTGGCCAGACATTTACGCCGCGCCAGCTAACTCGGGATCACATTTTACCGCGCTCGCGCGGTGGCCAGGACAGCTGGACCAATGTGGCTACTGCCTGCCAGCGCTGCAATCATGCCAAAGGCGCGCGCACGCCGGAAGAAGCCGGAATGCCATTATTAGCGGTGCCCTTCAGGCCCAACGTGTATGAGCGATTTTATTTAATGAACCGGCGTATTCTGGCCGACCAGATGGTGTTTTTAAGTAGCCATTTTACCCACCGCCGAGACTGGCAGATTACCGCTTAGCTGACCGCTGGTTTGTCGGCCGATGCATCCTGCTCGGCCAGGGCACGATGCCACAGGTTCATCCAGTCAGCCGAAATTTTTTGCTGCAGATCATGGGCTTCATCGGTGGGGCAAAACAGCGCCACCGACACCACGATATGGCCGTATTCATTGGTCTCGATACCAATAGTTGGGTCAATCTGAATAAATTCTACTTCCATATGGCGCTCAATCAGACTTTTATACCGTTCGGCCACATCGCGGTAAAACTCACAATGGGCGCGGGCCCGGGCAATAAAAGAAGGCAGCAGGCTATACGGGTTCAGCTTGGCATCATTGGTAATCGAAAAGGTGTGCAGTTTATACCGGCGTAAAAAGTTCAGGTTTTTAACCATCTGAGTAACCAGGTGGCTATTAGGCACATACACATGCTTACCGGTGTAATCATGGGTTTCCTCGTCGATTTCCAACAAGGCAGTTTTAGCCCAATCCATTTCCACCACTTCGCCCACCACCTTATTCATTTGCACCCAGTCACCTACCCGGAAGGGTTTGGCGCCCAGATAATAAATAAAGCCCAAGAAGCACTGAATAAATTCGCGCATGGCAATCACAATGGCCACCATAAACGCGGCGATGGAAATAGCCAGGCTTTGGATTTCTGAGCCCCACACCAGGATCAACAAGATAAACAAAATGCCGTTGCTGACTTGCTCCAGCAGATTCAAGGTATGCCGACGATCTTCGCCCTTGCGCCGACTGCGCAGGCGAATTAGCTTCAGTACGCCGCGTTGCAACAGCAAAAACAGGATGACAATGATTGCCGAAGTGACAATTTTATTGTCAGAGGCAAAGGTGGTCAGCTGCTGCCAAAAAACATCAACGGTGTACTGCACTAGCGATCTCCCTGGTTGCATCGATAACATTCTGATGCGCATAAAAAAACACCGGGCTTTTCAGCCCGGTGTCTATTATGACGAATGCGGTGAAGGGTAACAATCCCGCAGGATTAATTTCTTATTTGACCTTCGCCATGCACCAGATATTTTTCAGTGGTCAGAGACTCTAAGCCCATAGGCCCGTAGGCATGTAGCTTAGTGGTGGCGATACCAATCTCGGCGCCCAGACCCAGCTGACTGCCGTCAGAAAAGCGCGATGACGCGTTGACCATCACCACAGACGCATCAACTGCCAGTTGGAACATCTTGGCAGTATCCATGTTTTTGGTGCAAATCACTTCAGTATGGTTACTGCCGAATTCAGCAATGTGGCCCAGCGCCGCATCAAAGTCGTCAACTACCCGAATGGCAATTTCCAGACCCAGATATTCGGTACCAAACTCATCGTCACCAATCACATCGGCATTATCAAAGTATTGGCTACCCGCTTTGTTTACATGCACTGTCACACCGTGTTCAGCAAATGCTTTGGCCACACGGGGTAAAAAGTCATCAGCAACCGCTTTGTGTACCACCAGCCCTTCCAACGCATTACATACGCCGGTACGTTGAGTTTTGCCGTTTAACAAAATATCCAGCGCCTGGTCCAAATCGGCATCTTTGTCTACATACAAATGACACACACCTTTGAAGTGCTGAATAACCGGTACCTTGGAATTTTCGGTTACATAATTGATCAACCCTTCACCACCGCGAGGGATAATCACATCAATATAATCGCGCTGTTCCATCAACTCTTGCATCAGTTCACGGTCCGGATTAGGCACTACCGTAATCAGTGCTTTTGGCAAATCATGTTTTTCCAGCACATCCTGCAGCAGGCCTGCGATAGCCAGGCTGCTATCCAGCGCTTCTTTACCACCACGCAGAATAACCGCGTTACCAGACTTAAAGCATAATGCACCAGCATCGGCTGTTACATTAGGACGCGCCTCATAAATCATGCAAACGACGCCTAACGGGATGCGCATCTTTTGAATCTTAATGCCATTAGGACGGGTGCCGATATCCCGAGTCTGACCGGCTGGGTCATCCAGGTCAATAATGACCTCGATCCCTTTGGCCATATCTTCAATGCGGTCGTCATCCAGAACCAAACGGTCCAGCAACGCTGCATCTAAGTTATTTTCTTTCGCCCGTGCAACTTCTTTTTCATTTACCGACTTGATGTGGTCTTTGTTATTGCGAATGGCCGCCGCCATATCTTTTAATACTTCGTTTTTTTTGGCGGTATCAAGCACTGCCAATCGGGTAGCAGCGTGTTTCGCGTCATGCGCAAGTTGGGTAATTAAACTCATTCCTTCTCCAAATTTGCTAAGTGTTGATTCGAGATGATAGGACCGGTTTTTTCTTCAAACTCGGTAGCGAATTCTTCGCTATCCTGCTTGGCGATAAAGTTCAGCAGACAACTGCTGTAATTGGATCTGGCTTTTACCAGCTTGGTGCCGTCATCTTTACGCACCAAAATGGTATCGCCGACAGAAAATTCGCCTTTAACATCTACAATCTCACTACTGGTTAACTCATCGGTATTGTCTTCCAGGGAGGCAGCAAAGTTGCTCTCCACAATGACTTCACCCTGCGCATTGGATGTATGTCGCATCCAGTGCACATTTTCTTCCATCGGTACTTCGTACGCCTGGAAGTGGGTCCCCGGATTTTTACCGTCCAGCAACATATTAAACGACAGCTCGGTAAAGCCGTTGATGATGAAGGTGTCTATACCATGGGAAACCGCTTTTTCGGCTGCCTCAATTTTGGTGCGCATACCACCGGTACCCACCCCGCCTTTGACAGCGCCGCCGGCCATGGCATAGATACTTTCATCAATGTTTTCAACCCATGAGAGCAGTTTTGCATCGTCATTTTCATGGGGATTTTTGTCATACAACCCGTCGATATCTGAACAGATAATTAATGCATCGGCATCGCCGGCGGCGGCTACCATGGCAGACAGATTGTCATTGTCACCTACCTTCAGTTTGTCGGTAGTGACAGTGTCGTTTTCATTTACAATGGGCAAAATATTATTGTCCAACAATGAAAACAGCGTTTCGCGAACACTGACATAACGTTCGCGGTCACGCAGATCGGCGTGAGTCAGCAGCACCTGGGCCGACGGAAAGTCGAACAGTTTATCCCAGGTTGAAATCATTTCGGTCTGCCCCGCCGCTGCCATTGCTTTTTTAACTGCAATGTCAGACGTTTCTTGATTTGGAAACATGTGTGAGCCAGCAGCCACGGAGCCTGAAGATACCAGTATCACCTGGATCCCTTCTGCCCGACATTTAACAATAAACTGCGCGATGCTCAGTAAGTAATGGCTGCTGCAACCTTGCTGATTTGGCGCAATCAGGGCACTTCCTACTTTAATTACAATGCGTTTCCAATTTGCACGATTCATAGCTTCAATCACCTTAAGACTGTTGTTCTGCTAATTCCTGACTGGCCTGCGTAAACATCTTCTGCACATTTTCGCTTGGCGCATGGTCCAGTGCTGATATCACCCACAGCGTCAGTGTACTGACGATAAAGCCGGGGACGATTTCATAAATAACACTACTTAGCGTGTTACCGTCTGCTAATACAGGGGCATAAATCCAGAACAAGACTGTTGCTGCGCCGGAAATAATGCCCCACAGCGCCGCCTTTTGCGTCAGGTCTTTCTTATACAGACAAAACAGCACCAATGGACCAAACGCCGCCCCAAATCCTGCCCAGGCATTGCTCACCAGCGACAAGATGGTATTTGACGAATCCATCGACAGCAGCAGCGCCACCAGAGCCACTCCGGCTACACCAATTCGGCCAATAGTGACAGTTTTTTTCTCATCCACCTCTTTAGAGGTGACCACCCGATAAATATCTTCGGTCAGCGAGCTAGCTGAGACCAGCAGCTGGGAAGAAATGGTACTCATAATAGCGGCTAAGATAGCTGCCATTAAAAAACCACTGATTAGCGGGTGAAATAGCAGTTGTGAAAATAAAATAAAAATAGTTTCCGGGTCATCCACCTGCAAGCCAAACTGATTGGCATAGGCAATCCCGACAAAGCCGGTACCTAGCGCACCAATAATGGTTACCAGCATCCACGACATGCCGATATTGCGCGCAGTGCTAACCGCCTTGACCGAACGAATTGCCATAAAGCGCACAATAATGTGCGGCTGACCAAAGTAACCCAGGCCCCAGGCTAAACTTGATATAATCCCTACCGCTGTCATGGCCTGCCAGGATTCCACCAGCCCGGGTACAGACTCGCCGGCTGCGGCGCTCATCTGAGCAGCACTGTCAAACTCGGTAAAAGCCACAAACGGTACTAGTACCAGTGCCACAAACATAATGCAGCCCTGCACAAAGTCGGTCATGCTGACTGCCAAAAAACCGCCCAGCAAGGTGTAAGACACCACCACGCCTAAGGTAATAATCAAGCCCCAGCCATATTGCACATCAAAGGCACTTTCAAATAACTTGCCGCCGGCAACCAATCCCGCCGACGTATACAAGGTGAAAAACAGCACAATGATAACTGCCGACACAATGCGAATACTGGAGCTGGCCTGGCCGAACCGCTTGGCGAAAAATTCCGGCACGGTTAGCGAATCATCAGCCACCTCGGTGTACACACGCAATTTTGGCGCTACCAGCAGATAGTTTGCCAGTGCACCAGCCAACAAGCCGATTGCAATGTACATAGCATCAAACCCGGTTACGAACATTGCACCAGGCAACCCCATTAGCATCCAGCCACTCATGTCAGATGCGCCGGCTGATAATGCGGTTACCTGGGGACTCACGGCACGTCCGCCCAGAATGTAGCCCGAAATATCGCTGGTAGATTCGCGGTAAGCAAATAGCCCGATACCCAGCATGGCAAGAAAATAAATCGCCAGTGAAATGTAGCTTTCAATCGGCATATTCGGTCGATGACTCCTTCATTCGTTAATCATGTATGACGCTGAATTAGTATTTTTCAAGCGTCACCCTTTAATTTGAGTTCTAACTATATCAGTGAAAAAGTGAGGATTGCAAATGCGTAAGGTGGGATGACTGCCTGAAACAGCCACTTCAACGCAAATGATTATTGAACCCTCTGTTAACATTTAAAACCTCAAGCTTGTTAAGGCATATGCGTGATTTTAAAGCTTTTCATAGCGCTAATTGTTAAGCACTTTATTGTTAACAGAGTGTGAAATGACCGCCTATTTTTCCATTCAAAGCGGATTTATATTCATTTCAATTGAATTATATTTTAGCCAGCTTTTTCGGCGATTATCTGACCTAATATCTGCTCAGTCTGGCTAATGGATTCATCGGCGATCCTGACATTGGCCAAAATTTGATTCATTTGCTCTATCATAGGCTGGCGGTGCTGCTCGCTTTCCACCAGGCGAAACAAATGCGGATGCAAATAATACTGGCGGCACACCGTGGGCGTGTTGCCCAACATCTTAGCGACGTGTTTAGTCAGGGTCGCTGGCCAGCTACGGCGCTGATTTTGCAAAATTTGTTGTTCGATGTCCGGCAGCGACAACAGCGCGAAGCGGCTGGCACCCCAGGTACGAAAATCCTTGCACGAATACTGCTCACCGAGATGCTGATGAATAAACTGGTTTACATCATCAGAATCCACGTCGTGCCAGCGACCACGCTCATCTTCATAACGAAACAAGGCATAGCCACGCTCTTGAGCACTTTGCGAGACCAGGTCAGCCAGCTCAGGATCTTCGATATCTACCTGCCGCGGTTTGTTGTGTTTACCCACAAACGACAGACTGACCTGACTATCGGCCTGTTGCACGTGCTTACGGCGCAGGGTGGTCAGGCCATAGGTTTGATTTTGCTGGGTGTATTGGCGATTGCCAATACGTAAGCCGGTGTGGTCAAGTAACAGGCACACCAGCGCCAGGGTTTTATCAATTTGCCAGTCAGGTTGATCCACCCATTGCCAACAGGCCTGGCGAAAGTCAGGTAATACCTGTCCAAATTCGGCCAGCCGGCTAAATTTCGCCGCTTGCTGGCGCTTGTGCCAGTCCGGGTGATATATATACTGTTTGCGATTTTTTTGGTCGTAACCGGTCACCTGTAAATCGGCTGAGGGTTCTGAGGCAATCTGCACATCCTGCCAATTGGGCGGGATCACTAGCCTGTCAATACGCTTCAAAACCCGCTGAGCGTTTACTTTGCGGCCACTGGCATAGTAATACGCAAACCCTTTACCAAATTTTTTGCGTCGGATCCCTAGCTCCGCTGCACTCATGCCTGCTCCTTATGCGTGTTGCCACATTTTGGTAACCCCCGCCACGCGCTGCCCGAACAGGTAGGCCGATGCATCGGATGCGGTGCTGGCAGAGAGCCCCCAATCATCGCCGCTGGCTGCCTGCACGGGTACTGACCGCCCGGTCATTTCATCGGCGACCCAAATCATATGATGGGAAGCGCAGAATAACGATAATTCCAGCAGACAAGACAGCTGCTGCGGCTGTGACAGCGCAGGGTCGCCAAGAACAGCCGCTACCTTGTCGCGCCATAAGCCTTGTTCACGACATGGCCCACTGGCTTGCATCAGCGCAGTAAATTCACACTTTGAATCAAACCGGGCAACGCCAGGCTGAAATATCAAACCGTCAAAAAGGTGCAATTGGTTTACCTGCGCTACGGCGTCACGGGCGCTAAATACCGTAGCGTTGCCTTGCCCGCCACTGATCCCCTGTTCTAGAGCGTGGGTAAGTGAATGTGTACTCTCTGTGCAACTGGAGTGAATGATGGCCAGTGATGTGGTCATGCCGGGCCTCCGGGGTTTAAGCGCCTGATTTGTTACCAGCGCATCTTTATTTGAAAACAAAGTTGCAATTGTTTTGCCAGTCAGGCCTACCATTTTTGAATGAGAGGTCAGCCAGTGTCATACCTAACTCTGTCCGTGGTAGCGCGGGGAACTTCGCCTGACTACGCGGTTGGCTGAGTATAGGCAGACTGGAAAATATTGCACATGACGGGCAAATGTTGCGCAGTGAAGCAGCGCCCAGCGGCCAGGCGGTAGCTAAGTCTGTGCTGGCACAGCAAAAAAACATCGGGCATGAGCGGCATGTTTCTTGGTTATTTGTTATGGTTTGTTTATTTATTTATTTGGTTATTTTCCGCCCGGGTTGTATGGCGGAACAACATCAGGTAGTTGTTATGAGTCAAGATTCCACATTGGAAGAAATGCGCGCTGCAGTGTTAAGTTCACAACATACTCAAATCGCTGCAGTGTTTGATAACGAGCAACAAGCCCGCGACAGCCTGGCCGAGCTGGAAGAGGCCACCGAAATCAGCCGCGCGCAGGTTACTCTCATTGATCCTAACGATGCTCACTTTAGTGAAAAACTGGAAGGCGATAGCCAAAAACTGGGTAGGCATATGTGGCATGCCCATCTGCTGTTAGGAGCACTGGGTCTGGTCATCGGTATGCTGGTAGGCTGGTTGCTGGTGAATTTCGGCCCCGCGCTTACCCGTAACAATCCTTTGTTCACCTATATCGCCATGATCAGCCCCGGCATCTTTGTCGGGCTGTTTATCGCCGGGCTGGTGAGTCTGCGTCCGGACCGCAGTGAAATTATCGACACCGTACGCCACGCTATTCGGCGCAAGCAGTTTGCCATCGTGGTTAACCTGAAAAAAAACCAGTCAGTAAAAACAGTCAGTGACGTGCTGGACCGAAAAAGTCGCAAAGTGGTTGAAGCGGCATCATAAGAAAAAGGTTGGCCAGCGGCCAACCTTTCATTGGTTTACCAGTCGATTTGTTTTTTGTCCCGAAAGAACTGCCCGCTGGGCCCGTCTTCTTCCAGTTGGCCCAACCAAATTGCTGTTTCGGCCCCCTTTTCCGGAGAGCGCGGTGCATCTCGCCCGCCCATACGGGTGTGCACCCAGCCCGGGCACATCGCATTTATTTTGACATTTTTGTCCGGGTCAATCTGATTGGCCAGGTTTAGGGTCATGGCGTTAAGTGCGGCCTTACTGACAGCGTAGGCCAGCGGCCCTTCCATACCTTCGGCAAATGAGCCCCAGCCGGATGACACATTCACGATCCGGCCATAATTACGCTCCAGCATATTTGGCAGGACTTGCTGAATAAGGGCAAGTGGGCTGTTGACATGAACCTGCATCGAACGTTTCAGCTTACTGATATCCAGTTCATCCCATTTGGCGTCATCCATTACGCCGGCGTTGTTGACCAGCACATCGATTCGTCCGTATACCGCTTCGGCCCGAACGATTTCATCTATAGCACTTTGCTCGCTGGATAAATCAATTTCTATCACCTGAATGTCGGCGCCGACAATATCCTCTTTGACCTCTTCGGCGGCTTCTTCATCGCGGCTACCCATTAACACTTTACAGCCTGCTTTGGCATAACCTCGTACAATCTCCAGGCCAATGCCCCGGTTACCCCCGGTTACAAATACAATGGGTGTCATGTTCGCTCCTTTGCTGTTGCTGCTGAATTGAAAGAAAAATGTTGCTCTGTCTGCTTGCATATCCAGACACAAAGCGGAAAAGTTACCGCCCACACTGCGGCCAGCACGCCTAGGGTCAGCGCCAGGCTATAGTCAAACTCTACTGCATTAAATCGCTCACCCGCCCAATAACTAATGGGCCCAAATACTGCGCCAAGTGCAGCACAAATAGCATAGCGATGCTGTAAATAATTCAGACTGTAGGACAATGTCAGGGCAAAAGCGCCCCACAGTGCGACCAACCACAGGGGGATGGGTACAAAAAAGGTGGGCCCGGTAAATACAAAAATTGAGACCATTGTCAGAACACTGTCAATCAGTGTTCCCAGCACCATAATGGCGCCCATGCAGGCCAGGTCGCGCAGACGCTGATTGGATAAAATATAGAAAAGAATTAACAAACCGCCGATGACGTACCAGAAGCGATATTGGGTGAAGATGGCCAGTGCCCAGATCGACTGAAACCAGACAAAGTTTGCAATTTTTGTCAGCGTTGTGGCATTCATGGCAAAATTTCTGCATTAACCTTTTGTAATCAGGTGCATCATATTGGTTGGCAAACAATGACTCTGTGTTGCCCAATACCGGTTACCCCATAGCCAGGCCGGTATACACCTAAAATTGAACCAATTTTCGGATCATGCGTTATCTTTTTGATAACACCGTGATTTTGTTACGCAGCGAGCTGCAAGCGGTTCATAACAAGTTGCCCCATCCGCAAAAGGAGGATCTGTTCCGGTGAAAATGGTGAAGTATTATTTGTTGGGCATGGTCATTGCGCTACTACTGGCGGTGTGGGTGCCGACCCTGATTGCCACCTTACTGTTTGGCTGGATTGCCTTTTCATTGGGAGCGGTGTCGTTGGCCTATCTGTGCAACTACCCGTCGATGTTTCGCAAGCGAGAAGATGGCAGCATACCCATCTATGTGCGCTGGCTGTTCATTCCATTTTTAATCGGTACCGGTGCGTACAATCACTATGCTCGCAAACATGACAAAGTGCCGGCCATCCAGCAAATCGATGACCACCTGTTTTTAGCCTGCCGCCTGTTTGGTAAAGATGTGAAGGAACTCAAAGCCAACGGGGTCAACGCCATTCTGGATGTTACCGCAGAGTTCGACGGGCTGGACTGGACCGCTTACCAGCAGGATTTGGACTACCTGAATATTCCGGTGCTAGACCACACCAGTCCCACTGAAGATCAACTCAACACCGCCATTAACTGGATCGATCAGCAAATTGCCTCCGGCCGCAAGGTGGTGGTGCACTGTGCGTTGGGCCGCGGCCGTTCAGTACTGACCATGGCAGCTTATTTGTTAGCGCGTGACGACACTCTATCGGTTATGGACGCCATGAATAAGATTCAGTCGGTACGCTCTACGGCGCGACTGAATAAGCACCAATTGCGTTCGTTGAAAAAAGTCAAACAAGGCGGGCGTCTGAATCTGACCCGTACGCTGGCGGTGATTGCCAATCCGGTGGCCGGGGGCGGTAAATGGCAGGATGAAAAAGATGACATCCTGGCGCAGCTGAATCCTTATTTTAAAGTGGCGGTGTATGAAACCACTGAGCAACAAAATGGTACCGTGCTGGCGCAAAAGGCCATCGACAATGGGGCGAAAATTATTGTGGCCTGTGGTGGGGATGGCACCATCTCAGAAGCGGCTCATGCCTGTATCGGCCGCGATGTGACGCTAGGGGTTGTGCCGCTGGGCACAGCCAATGCCCTGAGTCAGGTGATCCATGGATTTTATTCACGCCTGGTGCCCATTAGCCATGCCTGCAGTGTGATTGTTGAAAATCATACTACTACCATGGATACCGCGGTGTGTAACGATAAAGTCATGTTGATGGTTGCAGCTGTGGGCTTTGAACAGCAAATGATTTCATCGGCGGATCGCGAGCAAAAAGATAACGGCGGCCAACTTGCTTATCTGCAAGGATTATGGGAGGCCATCAGTCAGAATCAGGCCCAGGAGCTTACCGTAACGTTTGATAATGACAAACCGCAAACCCTTACCACACCCAGTTTTGTAGTGGCTAATGCCGCTCCTCTGACAACCGCGCTGGCCCAGGGGGGTGATGAACCGGACATGACCGACGGCTTGTTAGATATCACCTGGCTGCAACCTCAGGAAGATGCTGATGAACAATTTTTATCATTGGCGGAGCTTGTATTCAGTGATGCTGCCAGCAAAAAATCCTCGCAGCGTCTGGCGCATCGCAGGGTTAAGAAGGTAAGAATTACTTTTGATCAACAAAAACAGTATGCGCTGGACGGCGAAATTTGGCAGGCAGAGACTATCACTATTGAATGTAAACCAGCCAGTTTGCGGGTGTTTTCCTACAGTGAACTGGATTAAGATGATCGGAGTGTTTGATTGGCAGGTACTCACAGTATCCGTAGGCATAAAAGATAAGTGACCGATGAGCAACCAATCAAACTTTGACGACTTTAATGACTGGATCACCCAACTCAATCCGCACCAGGATGAATATCTGCAAGCCACCCGAGATATCGCCCGGGATGTGATTGATGTATACCACGCTAATGCAGACTATAAACACTATGATGTTTTGCGCCGCCTGAGTGTGCCCGAACGGATTATCCATTTTTCCATTCAATGGATGAACAGCGAAGGCGAGATTGAGATTCACCAGGGCTGGCGAGTCCAGCACAATGGCATGATTGGCCCTTACAAAGGCGGCTTGCGCTTTCACCCTACCGTCAATGAATCCATTTTAAAATTTTTAGCGTTTGAACAGTGCTTTAAAAATGCATTGACCGGACTGCCCATCGGCGGAGCCAAAGGCGGCGCTAACTTCAACCCTAAGGGACGCCCGGAACAGGATATCATGCGCTTTTGTCAGGCTTTTATGCGCGAATTGCAACGCCATATTGGCCCCAATACTGATGTCCCGGCTGGCGATATCAACGTTGGCTCGCGTGAAATCGGCTTTTTGTACGGCGAATACCGGCGAATCAATAACCGCTTTGGTGGCGTGCTGACCGGCAAGGATTTAAGCTTTGGCGGCAGCCATGTACGTACCGAAGCTACCGGCTTTGGCCTGATTTACATGTTGCAGGCTGTGCTCAAACAGCATCATGAAAGTATCGAGGGTTTACGTATCGGGGTCTCCGGAGCCGGCAATGTAGCGTTGCATGCGGCGCTTAAAGCTACTGAGCATGGCGGCAAGGTAGTGACCTTATCCAATAGCCGCGGCTGCCTGGTATGCGAAAAGGGTTTGAGCGAAGAGGACATACAGTGGGCGATGGATAACAAACCCAAAGAAAAAAATGTGCTTAGCGCCCTGGCTAGCAATATTGATGCTGACTGGCATGATGGCAAAACTCCGTGGCACATCAAGATGGATGTGGCCCTGCCCTGTGCCACGCAAAATGAGTTGGATCAGGACGCCGCCAAGACACTGGTCAATAACAAAGTCCGCTATGTGCTGGAAGGTGCCAACATGCCATGTACCGATGGCGCACACCAAGAATTTGACCGCAATCAGGTTGTGTTTGTACCAGGCAAAGCGTCAAACGCTGGCGGCGTAGCCATTTCCGGCCTGGAAATGTCGCAAAACGCCAGTTTTCGGCGCGGCTCCTACGAGCAAATTGATGAAACCCTGGAAGAAATCATGCAGAGCATTCATCAGCAATGTGTGGAAGAAGGCCGGGGGGATGGCCGTATCAACTATGCGAAAGGCGCCAATATCGCTGGCTTCCGCCGGTTAGCTGACGCCATGGTGGCGCAGGGTATCTAGCAGATTTCGCCCGCTTTTGTGTAAGAACTTCTTAGTTGCTTGCGCCGTTCTGCTCCGCAGAATGGCGTTTTATTTCATAACCTACTGAAAAATCCGCTTTTTTATCGACCCTGCGTGATTGGAATAAATCTAGCATTTTAGTCTTTATGTAATCCAGACAGGAGCAGGTAATGAAAATTTTTGAAGAGCTGCGTGAAGATCATGATAAGCAACGCGACTTACTTAAAATCCTTGCCGAGACCAGTGGCGACACCCCCGCCCGGCGCGAATATTTTGACCAGCTTAAAGAGCAACTGGAAAGTCACGCAGTCGCTGAAGAACGTTATTTTTACTCCAAGTTGATGGAATCTGACCGTACTATCGAGATGTCCCGACATGGCATCGCAGAACATCACGAAATTGATGAGCTCATTGAAACACTGGAAGAAACCGATATGAGCTCACCGGCCTGGCTAAACCACCTTAAGAGTCTGCAAGAAAAAGTAGAGCATCATCTTGCAGATGAAGAACAAGAGTTTTTTCAGGTCGCCGGCAAGGTTCTTGACGAATCTGCCAAAACCACACTCGCCGGTGAATACCGGCAGGAAATGGAAAATGAGCTAGCCAAACACTAAGGCTGGAAAACAACAGTGAGGAGAATGTCATGTTAAAATGGGCACTGATATTTTTAATTATCGCAGTAATTGCCGCAATCTTTGGTTTTGGCGGTGCGGCCGGTACAGCCACCACCATCGCGCAATTTTTATTCTATGGATTTGTTATTCTGCTGGTGATCTCATTGATCGCCTCGGTCGTTCGCGGAGGTACACGAAAATAGATGCATGCCAGGCATCGGTTTCCCGAATTAACGTTTCGGGCTCGCACCTGGTGGGAAGGAGTAACAACCAGCTACTGGTTTATTCCGGTGTGTATGATTGTTGCTTCTGCCCTCCTGTGCTTTTTATGCTTATGGCTGGTTAAACGCCCTTCTCTACCGGGTCCGCTGCTGCAATTTGTTCCGTTAGTGACTCAAGGCGGCGCGCAACAAATTCTGGCGACCATCGCCACGTCCATTATCACTGCCACCAGTATTGCTTTTTCCATGACCATCGTTGCGCTGACCATGGCCTCGTCGCAATTCGGCCCTCGTTTGTTGCGCACATTTATGCTGGATAAAGGCACCCAATTGGTACTGGGCTTGTTGGTTTCCACTTTTATTTTTTGCCTGATCGCACTGCACCATCTAAGCAGCATTAGTGAAAACAAAGACGCATTGTCATTACTCAGTGCTATTTCTGCCCTGCTGGCCACGGCTGACATTTTTGCCATCATCTTTTTTATCCATCATATCGGTCGCTTTATCCAGGCCGACGAGGTGATCTATCGTTGTTATATGGACTTGATGAATAATATTGATCAGCTTCTGCCGCGCCCGGAAAGTAACCCCCGCGAACAACCGGTACCTGAGGCCTTGCTGGAGCCTTCACACTATCAAATCGAGGTGCCCCTGCGCACGAGTGGGTATGTGCAGTCGATTAATTATACAAAGTTACTTAGTGCTGAATTCGACGGTCTGGAAGGCTTTGAAGTACGCGCACGTTCCGGGGACCACGTGTTTCCCCATGCCACGGTGCTTATAGTTCATTCCCGTTACAACCGGCCTCCGGAATTCTATGCTTCTTTATTAGACTGGTTCATTCTGGGCAATCGCCGCACCCCGGTACAAGACCCCGAGTTTGCCATTGGCCAGATGGTAGAGCTGGCCTTACGGGCGCTCTCTCCAGGCATCAATGATCCAGTCACTGCGATTTCCTGTCTGGACCGCTTGACGGCGAGTTGCCTGCACATGGCGAACCGGGAATTTCCCGCTCCCTGTGTGGTGAATAAAAATAACGAAGTGTGGTTGAAGCGTCGAACCTTTACCCTAAGCGGCGTGATTGATACCGCCTTTAATCAAATTCGTCAGGCTGGCCGCACCCACGTGGACATCGCACTGCACATTTTGCAGTGCCTCCATACCCTGTACAAACATCTGCCTGAGTCCTTTCACGCGCTGCTTAAAGAGCATGCAACCTCAACCTATGTGATGATTTTAGACAGCCCCATTAGCGAACAAGATAAGCACACTGTCAGCCAGGCATTTGTGCCGTTCAAATGATCAAAAGATAGCCTGGGGTTGATGACGGGCTAGCGCGGGAAAACAATGTTGATGAAGAGCGGGTTTAGCCCGCACTGAGTATGCAGCCGCTAACGGCAGAAAAGCAACAAATGAAGGCGAACAGGTCGCGGGCTGTTCCCGGTATGAAAGTCATCCGGGAAAGCAGCCTGCGGCGCGATTTAGCGCGTGGCGATAATGTACACTGCATGAATGATACCGGGGATATAACCCAGCAGCGTGAGCACGACATTAATCCAGAACTGTACACCGATGCCCACCTGTAAAAACACACCCAGCGGAGGCAGAAGTATTGAGAGTAAAATTCGAAGAATATCCATGTTGCGGTCCTCTTGCGTTATTGGCTTAAATGGTATTGATGCAATATTATTTAAGTCTGTTGCAAGGTTTCTGCCACAACATAACTTCGCATGAGTCTGTGCACCGTTATTTTTGAACTTTAAATTCAGTGAGTTACAAAACTTGAATTAGCAAATGCCAGGCTAATGAGAAAAAACCTGCCTGCTATTGGTTAAATTGCTGTAAGAATTACAGACACAAAAAAACCGGCCAACAGGCCGGTTTTCAATTTGGTGCGGAAAGCGGGACTTGAACCCGCACGACCGAAGTCACCACCCCCTCAAGATGGCGTGTCTACCAATTCCACCACTTCCGCGAATTTATTAATCTGGGGTATCCGAACCAGAACCGTTATCACCGGCTGGAATATCATCTTCCTGAGTGGCAGCTGGCACCTGTTGTTCCACTGGTGCTTCTAAGTTGTTCCACTCAGAACCGGCTTGTTCCCGGTTAGCACTCAGATTACCCAGCACCAGTGATACCAGGAAAAACAAAGTGGCCAAAATCGCCGTGGTACGGGTCATGAAATTGCCCGAGCCGGAGGAACCAAACACGGTATTAGAACCACCGGCACCAAAAGAGGCACCCATGTCTGCTCCCTTACCCTGCTGGATAAGAATGAATCCAACCAGCACCAGCGCTACTACCAGGTATGCTACCAAAAGCACTTCGTATACCATAACTTCCTCGTCAAATTGCCGCTTGGCAAATTGCTATAAAATCATCAACTTTCAGGCTGGCCCCACCAATCAGGCCACCGTCAATATCGGGCTGGGCAAACAACGCTTCTGCATTGTCAGCCTTTACACTACCGCCATATAAAATACGCACTTTTTGCGCCATTTCAGCATCGTGTTCGGCCAGGTAACCGCGAATAAAGCGGTGTACATCCTGCGCCTGCTCCGGGCTGGCGGTCTCGCCGGTGCCTATGGCCCAGATAGGTTCATATGCTATTACGCACTGGGCTACCTGGGCGGCACTTAATTCACCGAACAACGCGCCTAACTGGCTGCCAACAAACTTATTTTGCTCGCCCTGCTGACGCACTGATAAGGCTTCACCCACACAAAAAATGGGTGTCAGGCCTGCAGCCAATACCCGCGCTACTTTCTGCGCCACCAACACATTAGTTTCTTTGTGATCCTGGCGACGTTCAGAGTGACCGATAATCACATAGCGGGCACCCAGCTCTTTCAGCATTGCCACCGACGTATCACCGGTATGTGCACCATTTTCCAGATGACTGGCATCCTGGCCACCCAGCGCAAAGGATTGTGCATTGAACATAGTCAAATAGCCTGTTGGTGGGCATACCACCACATCTACCTGATCAAACGCCTGTTGGTTGAGCTTATTGGTCATCTGCTCGACCAACGTTCGGTCGCCGTTCATCTTCCAATTGCCGGCTACCATCGGGGTTCTTGTATTCATATGCTTAGACCTTACCCTGTCTTAAAAGCGGGCGTGATAGTACCGACTCCCGCCCGATTATACAAGTATAAATATCAATTAACTAACGCAATTCAATTAATTGGCCACTTCACGCACAACGTCGGCAATCTTTTCTGCCCACTGCTTGGCGTCGCTATCATTTTGCGCTTCTACCATGACACGGATCAGGGGTTCAGTGCCACTTTTTCTTAACAATACCCGGCCGGTATCCCCCAACGCTTGCTCGGCGGTTTGTTTGGCATCCAGCACTTGGGCGGAGTCGATAGGATTATCGGCTCCCGGGGTGTAGCGCACATTAATCAGTTGCTGCGGATACTTTTCAAATCCTTTGCTTAAATCATGCAGGTTCATGTTAGCACGCAGCATGGAGGTCAGAACCTGTAAACCGGCCACGATCCCATCGCCGGTGGAGGCCAGGTTGAGATTCAACACATGCCCGGAGCTTTCGCCGCCAATGGCCCAGCCTTTTTGCTGCAATAATTCCATCACATAGCGATCGCCCACCTTACTGCGGGCAAACGGAATGCCCAGCTTGGTCAGCGCATTTTCCAGCCCCAGATTGGTCATCAGGGTACCCACCACGCCGCCGCCATTGAGACGGCCGCATTTTAAAGCGTCTCGGGCCACGATATACAAGATCTGGTCGCCATCTAAAATGTTGCCTTTGTGGTCCACCATCATGATGCGGTCGCCATCACCGTCTAAGGCAAAACCCAGATCAGCCTGATGCTCGAGCACTGCATTGCGGGTGGCCTGCATCGAGGTGGCCCCCACTTTATCATTGATGTTCAACCCGTCAGGATCGGTGCCCAGCTCAATGACTTCAGCGCCCAGTTCAGATAATACATTGGGTGCAATGTGATAGGTTGCACCGTGGGCACAATCCACCACAATCTTTAGTCCACTCAAAGACAGATCTGACGGGAAAGTGCCTTTACAAAATTCGATGTAGCGGCCGGCAGCATCAGTGACCCGCATGGCTTTACCCAGCTTGTTAGAAGCGACACACTCCATCGGCTGGTCCATCATTTTTTCAATGGCAATTTCAATATCATCGTCGAGCTTAAACCCGTCAGCCGAGAAAAATTTGATGCCGTTGTCATAATAAGGATTATGTGAGGCGCTAATCACGATACCGGCTTCTGAGCGGAAGGTGCGGGTCAGATAGGCAATGGCTGGCGTGGGCATCGGGCCCAATAACCCAATGTTAATGCCGGCGGCCGACAGCCCGGCTTCCAATGCGGATTCAAGCATATAGCCGGAGATGCGGGTATCTTTACCAATTAATACTTTATTGGTGCCGCGACCAGCCAGAACCTTACCGGCAGCCCAGCCCAGCTTAGTGACAAATTCCGGGTTAATCGGGTTTTCGCCCACCTTGCCGCGGATCCCATCGGTTCCGAAATATTTGCGTTCTGCCATTTTATACTTCTCCTTGAGCATTGTGTTCGTGGAACGCCTGTACAATCCGCACCACGTCCACTGTCTGTTCTACATCGTGCACGCGAATGATTTTCGCGCCCGCGTGTGCCGCCAGGGTAGCCAGCGCTAGACTGCCCGCCAAACGCTGCGACACATGATTATTAAGTACCTGCCCCACCATGGACTTGCGGGACATGCCCACCAATAACGGCAGGCCATCGGCCATCAACTTTTTAAGCCCGGCCAAAAGCTGGTAATTATGCGCCAGGGTTTTGCCAAAGCCAAATCCGGGGTCCAGAATGATCTGCTCACGCCCGATACCCGCTGCTTCGCAGGTGTCCACGCGCTGCGCCAGGTACTGACGTACTTCAGCCACCACATCGGTATATTGGGGCGCCTGCTGCATCGAGGCCGGCTGCCCCTGCATATGCATCAGGCAGACCGGCACCTGGCATTCGGCTGCGGTTTCCAGTGCGCCCGGTAGGGTCAGGGCGCGCACATCGTTAATTAGACCGGCGCCGGCAGCCACACTCTGGCGCATCACCTCAGGCTTACTGGTATCCACTGAAATAATAGTATCAAAACGGGCAGCCAGGGCTTCTACCACCGGCATCACGCGGTTCAGTTCTTCATCTACACTGACCGGTGGCGCGCCTGGCCGAGTCGATTCACCACCCACATCAATAAAACACGCACCAGCCTGCAGCATGGCTGCAGCCTGATCGATGGCATCCTGGAGTTGGTGATGACGACCGCCGTCAGAAAAAGAGTCTGGGGTGACATTGAGGATCCCCATCACCCGCGGCTTGGTCAATGCAAGTGTGTGCTGATTAAACTTCATAACATCATTATTATTAACTGCAAATAACATACTGCATACACCGCTGGGCGGATCGACGCAGATACAAAAAACGCCAGCAAAGCTGGCGTTTTGTTGGTGTTAGCCGGGTAAATCGCCGGGCTTACCCACAGACGGTTTGTCGACCCCGTCATCGGTGATTTCCCCTTCCCGGGCGGGCTTGCCGCCGCTGGGCTTATCGCCGTCTCTTGGGTTGTGATCATCCCAATCAGCCGGTGCACGCACATCGCGGCGAGCCATCAGATCATCAATCTGTTTGGCATCAATGGTTTCATACTTCATCAACGCATCTTTCATGGTATGCAGGATGTCAGTATTGTCTTCCAAAATTTTCTTCGCACGATCATAGTTGCTGTCGATAATTGCCTTGATTTCGGCATCGATAGCACGTGCCGTATCATCTGACATGCTTGACGCCTTCGACATCGACTTGCCTAGGAACACTTCCCCTTCATCTTCGGCATACAACATAGGTCCCATTTTAGAAGACAGACCCCACTGGGTTACCATCTTACGGGCAATTTCAGTCGCCCGCTCAATATCATTAGACGCCCCTGTGGTTACCTTGTCATCACCGTAGATGATTTGTTCAGCAATCCGGCCACCAAACAGGCTCGAAATCATGCTCTCAAGATGCTGCTTGGAGTGACTCACGCGATCTTTTTCAGGCAGATACATGGTGACACCCAACGCACGGCCACGTGGAATAATCGATACCTTGTACACAGGGTCGTGCTCTGGCACCAGTCGACCGACAATGGCGTGACCTGCTTCGTGATAGGCAGTCATGGCTTTTTCGTCTTCCGACATTACCATCGACTTACGTTCTGCGCCCATCATGATCTTATCTTTAGCTTTATCGAACTCTTCCATCGACACCAAACGCTTGTTAGCACGTGCGGCAAACAAGGCTGCTTCGTTGACCAGGTTGGCCAAATCGGCACCCGAGAAACCAGGCGTACCACGGGCAATCACCGCCGCATCCACATTATCCGCCACCGGCACTTTACGCGCATGCACCTTGATAATTTGCTCACGACCACGAATATCTGGCAGGCCTACTACCACCTGGCGGTCAAAACGTCCGGGACGCAGTAACGCTGGATCAAGTACGTCAGGACGGTTGGTGGCAGCAATCACGATGATACCTTCATGACCTTCAAAGCCATCCATTTCCACCAGCATCTGGTTCAGGGTTTGCTCACGCTCATCATGACCACCGCCTAAGCCGGCGCCACGCTGGCGACCCACTGCATCGATCTCATCGATGAAGATGATACACGGAGCGGATTTTTTTGCCTGTTCGAACATGTCACGAACCCGTGAGGCACCCACACCCACAAACATTTCGACAAAGTCAGAGCCCGAAATAGTGAAAAACGGCACCTTGGCTTCGCCAGCAATAGCTTTGGCCAGCAATGTTTTACCGGTTCCCGGCGGGCCAACCATCAGCACACCGGTGGGGATCTTACCGCCCAGTTTCTGGAACTTAGAAGGGTCGCGTAAGAAATCTACCAGCTCAGATACATCTTCTTTGGCTTCGTCGCAACCGGCCACGTCGGCAAAGGTGGTTTTCACCTGGTCTTCACCCAGCAGGCGGGCCTTGCTCTTACCAAACGACATCGCACCGCGGCCACCGCCACCCTGCATTTGTCGCATGAAGAAGATCCACACCGCAATCAACAGCAGCATTGGGAACCAGGAGATAAAGATCGATGTTAAAATCGACGGTTCTTCAGTAGGTTCGCCATAAATGCGAATGTCTTTAGACGCCAGATCAGAGATCAGCTTATCGTCATAATATGGAATATAGGTAACAAAGGTTTCACCCGACCGCTTGGTACCACGAATCTCACGCGATTCGCTGTCAATGCGGACTTCCCGAATGTTGCCCTGGTTTGCTTCTTTCAAAAAGGTTGTGTAATCCGTCTGTGCTCGTGTCGATTCACTCGGAGAAAAACTCTGAAAAACCGACATCAAAACCACAGCGATGACTAACCATAAAATTAAATTTTTTGCCATATCGCTCAATGCTACTAACCTCTAAAAAAAACCGGTGCAGATTTTACCTAAACAGCCGCCTGGTAACCCAGTGAAACTGCCTGCTGCAGATCCGGACGAAAATCGTTCCTTATCTCGCTATCTGTAAGACTACTATACTTTATAGCCACTAGCCACCAGATAGGCCCCCGCGAACGCCCCCATCCTACTGACAGGGTTTCGGGTGTTAACCACAGTGCCAAACCGACACCATGTCCTGAACGTTGTATTAAGCAGTGCTATTACCGGTAACATGCACCTCACACCGCCTGAAATTAAGAATTTTGCTCGATGCGGAATAACACATTAACTACGAGAGTTTTAACTATTCTGTTCAACCTGCACATCAATCAGTGCAGCCAGCTAAAATTTTGCCTGAAATCAGCCCTTGATGTCATTCACAGCCGCTTTTTTCGCACTGACGCACATTGTGATTGGGAATGTGGTCAAGATGGCGTTAGAATACGGCTTTTCAAGTTATAACCGCTAATTAATTAAAGAAATCCACATAATGAAACTTTCCAATAAACAAAAACAGTTCCTAAAGGGACTGGCTCATTCTTTAAAACCCGTAGTACAGCTTGGCGGTAATGGCCTGACTGAAGGCGTGGTTGCAGAAATCGACAATGCGCTAAGCCATCACGAATTAATTAAAGTTAAGATCCCCACCGATGATCGCGAAGAAAAATCTTTGATTGTTGACGCGATTGTGCGTGAAACTGACGCGATAAAGGTTCAGGTTATTGGCCACATGCTGGTGTTATACCGTCCTACCGAAGAACGTAAAATTCAGTTGCCAAAATAATTGGCTCAAATCTGTTAACAGGCTGTAGCAGCGTAGTTATTTTTTGTGTAACACAGTAGTATTCCTATTCACATTTAGCGAAATGGAATACACCATATGCAATTAGACAGTATCACTGCTTTGGTCACCGGCGGCTGTTCCGGTTTGGGGCACGCCACCGCGGTAGCCTTGCGCAATGCCGGCGCCAATGTCGCATTGCTGGACATTAACGAAGAAGTGGGCGCACAGCGGGTTGAAGAGCTTGGCGCTGACCACAGTGCGTTTTATAAAGTGGATGTGCGCGATGCCAGTCAGGTGCAAACGGCCATCGAGCAAATTCAGCAACGCTTTGGCGGCCTTCAGTTGTGCGTTAATTGCGCTGGCGTGGCACCGGCCGGCCGCACGCTGGATAAAGAAGGCCAGGCTGCCCCGCTGGATAAATTTCAACACACCATCGATATCAATCTGGTAGGCACCTTTAATGTGGCGCGACTCGCCGCTCAGGCCATGGCCACCCAGGCACTGTTAAACGATGACGGTGAACGCGGGCTGATTGTAAACACAGCCTCCATTGCCGGCTACGAAGGTCAGATTGGCCAGACTGCCTATGCTGCCAGTAAAGGCGGCATCATTGCGCTGACCCTGCCCATGGCCAGAGATTTGGCCCCACTGGGCATTCGGGTCAATACCATTGCACCTGGGGTGATGGGCACTCCGTTGTTGCTGGCCATGCCGGAAAAAGTCCAGGATGCACTTTCAGCCAATGTGCCCTTCCCCAAGCGTCTGGGTCTGCCGGAAGAGTTTGCTGGTTTGGTGACACATATGGCGGCTAACAGTTATTTAAATGGCGAAACCGTGCGCTTAGACGGTGGTCTGCGTATGCCGCCTAAGTGATTCAACGTGTGTTAAATGATCAAAAGCCCGGCACTTGCCGGGCTTTTTTGTGGGCTCATTTTTTATGAGCTAAGAATTGAGCGGGTTACCGCTTATTCGTCGGCGCCGCTGACAATCAGCGAGATAGTATACAGGCGGTTTACGGCCAGGTAGTTGATCGACTGTTTAGGGTAGCGCCCTTTGCTGTTGATCAGCCCGGCCTCGCGCTGCATCAGTAACGCCAGCGCATCGTCCACGGTTTTAACCGGATAGATATGAAACTGACCACGCTGTACAGCATCGATCACTACCTTATCCAGCACCAGGTTAACCTGGTTAGAATAGGGAATGATCACGCCCTGGTCACCGGTCAGGCCGCGGTGCTGGCACAGATCAAAAAAGCCTTCGATTTTTTCATTTACGCCACCTACTGCCTGCACTTCGCCGTATTGGTTAATAGAGCCGGTTACCGCCAGACTTTGCAGCGCCGGTATTTCCGTAAGCGCAGAAATCAGTGCGACCAGTTCACCCAGCGATGCACTGTCGCCGTCGATGTGACCGTAAGATTGTTCCAACGCGATGTTAGCCGACAAGGTCAGCGGAAAATGCTGCGCATATTTGTTACCCAGATAGCCGGTTAACAGCATCACCCCTTTGGAGTGGATCGGCTGGCCCAGCTCCACCTCTCGCTCAATATCCACCACGCCATTGGCCCCGGCATACACGGTAGAGGTGATACGCGCCGGCGTACCAAACACCGTATCGCCAATTTCCAGCACGGTCAGGCCATTGACCTTACCTACCGCCTGGCCGCTGGTTTCAATCAGCACATGGCCTTCTTTGATATCGTCCAATAAGGTTTGACTGGCCCGGCCGGTGCGCCGTTTTTTGGCCTGCAGGGCAACCTCAATATGCCTTGCGGCCAGGGTTTGCGCATCAGCCTGGCGGCAAAAATAAATGGCTTCATTAACCAGCTCCAGCACATCAGCCACATGCGCCGACAACTTACTTTGGTGTTCGGCCATGCGCAACGAATGCTGCACCAAACGGACCATGGCATCCGCCTCGATCCCCGCCAGCCCCTGCTCCAGCGCATGCTGATGTACCCGGCCGATAAAGTTGTATAACGCCTGGGGCTGCATCGGGATTTCTAAATCAAAGTCCACCAGTACCCGAAACAGCTCGTCAAATTCATCATCGTAATCCTGCAAGGTGTAATACAGATCCCGCGAGCCTAATAAGATGACTTTGACATCCAGCGGCATGGGTTGCGGATCCGGCATCATGGCATTGACCAGGCCAACTTCCTGCTGGGGCAACGCCATTTTTAAGCGCTCGGATTTAATAGCCAGTTTAAGGGTGTCCCACACATAGGGCTGATCAATTAGCTGGTCCACATCCAGTAGCAGATAGCCGCCGTTGGCCCGATGCAGCGCACCGGGACGGATCATCCGATAGTCCGTGTACACACTGCCTTGGATATTGTTGTATTCAATGCGGCCATACAGATTCTGGTAGCTGGGATTAGGCTCATACACAATGGGCGCACTGGCATCAAACTGGTGGCTGACCAGCACATTGGGCAGATACAGCTCTTCTAAATACGCACGCTGCTCGCTGTCATCTTCTTTGTCTTCTTTTTGTTCATCCAGCCAGATAGAGACCACCGTATCGGGCAAATGATCGCGCAGCTGGCGCAGGTATTTCACAATACCCAAATGATCGGCATAGTCATGTAACAAGGCTTTCACCAGCGGTTTTACGCCGGCCTGGGCGGTATCCCGGTTAAGCTGACGTAATTTTTCGGCATTTTCTCGCCGCCAAACCGGCAAGCTGATCAGGCTTTCGCTTAAGCGGTTTTCCAGCTCATCCACCAGTGCAAAATAAGCATCACGCTGATCATCCGGCCACTGGCTAAACTGCGCCTCGGTGATGACCTCGCTGGCCTCGGTGGGGGCAAATGAAATACTGCCCTGATTTTCCTGCATCGCCACATGGTTGGCATTGGCAAAGCGCTCCACACTGGCAATGGCCCGATCGTAGCGCTGTTCATACTCGCGACTGATGGCTGCTTTTTTACGCTGATAACCGGGGTTATCAAAGGCCGCCGGGAACGTCGCCACCACATCGTCCACCAGCCGCTGCATGGCTTTATGGAACAAGCCGGCCTGGCCAGCCGGCAGGCGCAGTAACAGCGGCTCGCGCTCATCTTCCAAATTGGCCACATAACACCAGTCAGCCGGTGCACTGAGCCGCGCGGCTTCACGTTCCAGATAATGCTTAACCAGTGAAAAGCGCCCGGTAGCCGGCTCGCCCATGACATACAGATTATATCCACTGGCCTGAATGCCTAAGCCAAATTCCAGGGCTTCTTTGGCGCGCTCCTGACCGATAAAAGTGGCATGTAGAGCGCTCGGATCTTTTAAGGTAGTGGCGATAAATTGCTCGTCTAACGCCGGGGCAAGCTGGTCATAGGAAAGCCGGTGCAAATCTGCTGCGCTGGTCATGTATGTGCGTGTCTCTTTTTATTGATGTGGTTCTCAGAGCCAATGGTTCGGCCAAACTGTCTTTCATAAACAGTCGCGCACGAACATTGTGCAGGGCACTAAACCCATATAGGCTTAAGTATCGCAATCTTTAAGGGATAAGGCTATGAAAGCCACTGATTTTCTTTTTGCTGCGCTGTTGGGAAGCGCAGTGGTAGCAGCCCCGGCACAGGCCGAAGTGCAGGCGGCCTCGGCCCATGGTTTTGTGATCAGCAATGACGCTTCTACCCGCTTGCCGGTCGACCGGGTCTGGCGCGCGCTGACCCAGGATGTGGACCTGTGGTGGCCTAAAGATCACAGTTGGTGGCGTGGCACTTTTTCCATTGATGCGCGGGCCGGCGGCTGTTTTTGTGAAGTTAAACACAATAAAAGCGCCCAGCATATGCAGGTGGTGTTGGTGGAGCCGGGCAAAAAACTGATCATGACCGGCGGGCTGGGCCCACTGCAGGCCATGGGCGTCAATGGCGCGCTAACCTGGCAACTAACCAAACAAGGAAGCGGCACCACTGTCACCGTAAGCTATCGCGTGCACGGGTTTAACCCCGACGGCTTTGAGCAGCTGGCCCCGGTGGTCGACACCGTACAGGCCGCGCAACTTAGTCGTCTGGTAGCGTATGTGAACCAGGCCAACTGAGCAAACATTGCCCAGCAGCGCCAGAAAAACCGGCTGGCCTATTGTGGCTGGCCTTACCGCTGGGGTATTCTATACGGCTAAGTGTATTTACCAATTATTCAACGCGGAAGCCCGATTTTCATGGCCGAAAAACAGTATACCCCGAAAGAGATTGAGCAGCAGGTTCAGCAATACTGGCAAGATAACCAGTCTTTTAAAGCAACTGAAAACCCCGACCAGGAAAAATTTTACTGTCTGTCGATGTTCCCCTACCCCAGCGGCAGACTGCACATGGGCCATGTGCGTAACTATACCATCGGCGATGTGATCAGCCGTTTTCAGCGCATGCAGGGCAAAAATGTGCTGCAGCCCATGGGCTGGGATGCCTTTGGTCTGCCAGCGGAAAATGCCGCGATCAATAACAAGACCGCCCCTGCCAAATGGACCTACGCCAATATTGAATATATGAAAGGCCAGCTGGGTTCACTGGGCTTTGGCTATGACTGGGACCGCGAAGTAGCTACCTGTAAAGCTGATTATTACCGCTGGGAGCAATGGTTTTTCACCCGTCTGTATGAAAAAGGCCTGGTGTATAAGAAAAACGCCACAGTAAACTGGGACCCGGTAGACCAGACTGTTTTGGCTAACGAGCAGGTGGTGGATGGCCGCGGCTGGCGCTCAGGCGCAGTGGTAGAGCAAAAAGAAATTCCTCAGTGGTTTATTAAAATCACCGACTATGCCGAAGAATTGCTGCAAGATCTAGAACAGCTGGAGCAATGGCCGGAACAGGTACGTGCGATGCAGGCCAACTGGATTGGCCGCTCTGAAGGGGTGGAACTGACCTTTGATTTGCAACAGCCGGTCAATGAGCTGCAGCAACTGGATGTGTATACCACCCGCCCGGATACTGTGTTTGGTGTGACCTATGTGGGTATTGCTGCCCAGCATCCGCTGGCCGAGTATGCCGCGGCTGGCAATCCTGAGCTGGCCCGCTTTATCGAAGAATGTAAAAACACCAAGGTGGCCGAAGCCGAGCTGGCCACCATGGAGAAAAAAGGCTGTGCCACTGGCCTGTATGCAGTGCACCCACTGACTGGCCAGCCAGTCCCTATCTGGGTAGCCAATTTTGTGCTGATGGATTATGGCTCCGGTGCGGTGATGGCCGTGCCTGGCCACGACCAACGTGACTGGGAATTTGCCACCAAATACGATTTACCCATTAAACAGGTGATCACGCCGGCCGCCGACAGTGAAGAGACCTGTGACTTAACCCAGGCCGCCTTTACCAGCCCGGGCACCCTGATTGAGTCGGGCGAGTTTAACGGCCTGGCGTTTGACGATGCCTTTAACCAGATTGCCGACAAACTGGAGAGTCTGGGCCACGGTAAACGCAAGGTGAATTATCGCCTGCGCGACTGGGGGGTTAGCCGCCAGCGCTACTGGGGCACGCCTATTCCCATGCTCAATCTGGAAAATGGCGAATCGGTGCCGGTTCCGGCCGATGAACTGCCCGTCCGCTTGCCTGAAGATGTAGAAATGGACGGCACCACCTCGCCTATTAAAGCTGATCCCGAGTGGGCTAAAACCACCTACCAGGGTCAGCCCGCGCTGCGTGAAACCGATACCTTCGACACCTTTATGGAATCTTCCTGGTACTATGCCCGCTACAGCTGCGCGCAAAATCAGGACGCCATGCTGGACCCGGCTCAGGCCAATTACTGGCTGCCAGTCGACCAGTATGTGGGTGGTATCGAGCACGCCATCCTGCATTTATTATATTCACGCTTTTTCCATAAATTGTTGCGTGATGAAGGCCTGGTTGATTCTGATGAGCCATTCAAGCGTCTACTGTGTCAGGGCATGGTGCTGGCCGACTCGTATTACACAGAAGATGCCCAGGGCAAAAAAACCTGGCACGCGCCGTCTGCAGTAACCACTGAAAAAGACGACAAAGGCCGGATTATCAAAGCCTGGCTGACCGAGTCGGGCGAGCCGGTGATCCACGGCGGCATGACCAAGATGTCCAAGTCGAAAAACAACGGCATCGATCCGCAGCATGTTATCGACCAGTACGGCGCCGATACCGTGCGCTTATTTACTATGTTCGCCGCGCCACCAGAACAAACCCTGGAGTGGGTAGACTCAGGCGTGGAAGGCGCCCACCGCTTCTTGCGCCGCATCTGGAAACTGGTTCAGGATCATCTGGCAGGTCCGGCTGCCCCGGCGCTGGATGTGGCCGCATTATCCAAAGCGCAAAAAGATTTACGCCGCGAAGTGCACCGCACCATCGATAAGGTGACTGACGATGTGGGCCGCCGCCAAACCTTCAATACCGCGGTGGCTGCGGTGATGGAACTACTTAACCATCTGCAAAAAGCGCCGCAGGAAGACGGTCAGGATGTGGCGGTCATGCGCGAGGCCATCGAAGCCGTGCTGCAGCTGTTAAACCCCATCACCCCGCATATCTGCCATACCTTGTGGCAGCAGCTGGGCCACACGACTGCCATTGAATTGTCGGGCTGGCCAGTGGCTGACCAGGCAGCGCTGGTAGAAGATGAAAAACTGATCATTGTGCAGGTCAATGGCAAACTGCGGGCAAAAATCACGGTCAGTGCGTCAGCTTCCAAAGACGAAGTAGAAGAAGTAGCCAAAGCTCAGCCCAATGTCGCCCAGTTCACTGAAGGCAAAACCATCCGTAAGGTGATTGTGGTGCCCGGTAAGCTGGTTAATATCGTGGCTAACTGATGCGCAGACTGAGTCAGTTTTTGATATTGCTGGTTGCCCTGGGGCAACTGGCCGGCTGCGGTTTTCATCTGCGCGGCGCACAAACCTTGCCGCCGCAGGTAGACCAGGTGGCGCTAAGCGCCATCGCGCCGCATTCACTGCTGGTGCGGGAACTGGATGATCGATTATCCACCTATCAGATACCGCATACCCGCGAAGCAAATCCAGATCCCGAGTCCACCGTGCTGATCCGGCTGCAGCCGGAGGTGCTGGAACGCCGTCTACTGTCGGTGTTTTCCACCGGCCAGGTGGCCGAGTATGAGCTTATCTTAGGTGTACGCTATACTGTGGCCTTCCCGGGCCATGAGCCGCTGCAAAGTTATTTTGAGATTGTCCGCGATTATCAGGATGATCCTGACAAGGTACTGGCCAAGTCCCGCGAGCTGGAGCTGGTGGTTAGTGAAATGCGTAAAGAAGCCGCTGACCGGATCATTCGCCGGCTGTCGCTACAGGCCAGTGAGCTGTAACCGGTGCAGGTCTTCCCTAACCGTTTTTCCCAGGAGCTGCGCAACGGCTTAAAGTCGTGTTATATGCTGTTTGGGGATGAGCCACAGCAAAAATTTGCCATGTTACAGGCAGTGCGTGATTATGCCCGCCAGGCAGGTTTTGATGAGCGCACAGTACTGACCGCCGATGGCGAGTTTGGCTGGCATCAGTTAATTGAAGCCACCCAGGCTATGTCGCTGTTTGCCTCGGCGCAGCTGATTGAGCTGGAACTGCCTTCCGGCAAGCCGGGCACAGAAGGCGCCAAGGTGCTGCAAGAGGTAGCCGCCACCTTAGGTCAGGATGTACTGCTCATCATCCACGGCCCGCGTATCGGCAAAGATGTGCAAAAAACCAAATGGTTTAAGGCCTTAGATGCTGTTGGCGTGTTTGCCATCGCCTATCCGCTGGAAGGCAAGGCGCTCAATGACTGGCTGCGCCAGACTTTACAGCAGCATCAGTTGCAGGCAGACAATGAGGTGGTGAGCTTGCTGGCTGACTACACCGAAGGCAATATGCTGGCTGCACATCAAGAAATTGAAAAACTCAGCCTGTTGTTTGCCGGCCAATCTGTGACCCGCGAACAAGTCAGCCAGGTGGTGGTGGACCAATCTCGTTTTACGGTGTTTCAACTGGTGGATGTGATGCTGGCGGGCGATCAAACCCGTACAGTCAAAATGTTGTATCGGCTGGAAAGTGAAGGCATCGAACCGGCCATTGTACTGTGGGCACTGGCCCGGGAATGGCAGACGTTGTGGAAGTTGCATCAGCAACTGCAACAGCGCCAGCCCATCGCGTGGCAAAAACACGGCATCTGGCGTAATCGTCAGGCAGCTTATCAAGCTGCACTAAATCGTTTATCCACCGCCCAGCTGGCTCAGATCCGTGACAGCCTGCGCGATGCCGATGTAGCCTTTAAGCAGCATCAGGTGGCCCGTCCTTATATCAAGCTTTGTCATCTGGTGATGCTGTTTTTAGGGGTGCAGCTGGCGCTGCCACTGGGGGCCTGATGCAGCCGGCTCCACGATGTCTGCTGGGTGGCACCTTCAATCCGCCCCATTTAGGCCATGTGCGCTGTGCATTAGAGGTGGCCAGCGAGATCGGTGTTGACCGTGTCCATCTGATGCCGTGCCGTTTGCCGCCGCACAAAGATACCGGCGGTATTGCGGAACAACATCGGGTCAACATGGTCAAACTGGCCACGCAGGATGAACCCGCACTGGCGCCCGAGTGGGTCGAGTTGTCGCTTCCCGAGCCGTCTTATACGGTCAAAACATTGCGCCATCTTCGCCAGCAGCAGGCCCGGCAGCCATTGATTTTTGTCATGGGCGAAGATTCCTGGGTCAGCCTGACCAGCTGGCACGAATGGCCGGCACTATTGGAACTGGCCAACCTGGTGGTGATGCGCCGTGATACCGGAGCACAAAAAATCCCGGCGGAGCTTGATAAGTTGGCCGCAGACCATAGAATAGGCGACCCGACACAACTGCACCGGCAAACCGCCGGCGCGTTATACTTTGCCCGTACCCGATTACAACCAGTGTCTTCCACCCGTTTACGCGCTGCGCTGGCCGAGCCTGTGCATGATAACGATTGGCTGAATACCTGGCTGCAACCATCTGTACTAAACTATATTAGAGAGAATAGACTGTATGTCTGAAGCTGTTGCCTCACGAGGAGACCTTTTGGAGAGAAACAAACTTAAGCAATTTGTGGTTGATAAAATTGATGACATGAAGGGCCGCGACATCATTGAGCTGGATGTGCAGGGCAAATCAAGCGTCACCGATACCATGATCATCTGTTCCGGCAATTCCAAACGTCATGTAATGGCCATCGCCGATAATCTGCAGGTAGAAGCCAAACATGCCGGCCATGCTCCGTTGAGTGTCGAAGGAAAAGAAAACGGTGAATGGGTGCTGGTAGATCTAGGGGATGTTATTGTCCATGTGATGCAGGACGAAACCCGTGATTTTTATCAGTTGGAAAAACTCTGGGCGTAACCCGGGAGAGCCGTACCGGTAGCGCCAATGGACTGCCGGTCATATGTAAGCCATAACGATGTAGGTAAGGGTGTGCGAATTCAGATTGTGGCGGTAGGCACCAAGATGCCGGCCTGGGTAACAACTGGTGTGGACGAATTTATTCGCCGCTTTCCGGCCGATATGCCAGTGTATTTTACCGAAATTGCTGCCGGCAAGCGGGGCAAGAATGCCGATATTAAGCGGATCCTACACAAAGAAGGCGAAGCGACGTTAGAGGTAATTCCCAAAGGTAACCGGGTGGTGACACTGGAAGTGACCGGCAAACCCTGGGACACTCCAGCGCTTGCCAGCCAGCTGAATGCCTGGAAAATGGACGGACGCGATGTCAGCTTGCTGATTGGCGGCCCGGAAGGCCTGGCTCCACAATGTCAGGCGCTAGCCGAACAGCGCTGGTCACTGTCACCGCTCACCCTGCCCCATCCATTGGTCCGCATCATTGTGGCCGAAAGCCTGTACCGGGCCTGGTCGGTCACCCAAAACCACCCCTACCACCGGGAATAATCACTGATGGCCCGCAAACGCCAGCACATCCGCGACCATAGCGCTGAGGCAAATTTATTTGCCCGCCGCTGTTTGATTGCCTTATTGATTGCGGTGGCAATGCTGGGTGTGGTGGTCAGTAACCTGTATTCCTTGCAGGTGACCCAACATGAGGATTATCAGACCCGCTCCAACGGCAACCGTATCAAGATATTGCCGGTGGCGCCCAACCGCGGCCTGATTTATGACCGTAACGGGATCTTACTGGCCGAAAACCGGCCGGTATTCAGTCTTGAACTCATTCCTGAACAAATTGATGATGTCGAAGCCACCGTGGCCAAGCTAGCCGGTATATTAGATATCAGCACCGAAGACCAGGAAGACTTTTTTGCCACCCTCAAAGGCCAACGCCGTTTTAAACCGGTGGCGCTCAAAACCCAGCTGACCGAAACCGAGGTGGCGCTGTTTTCGTCCCATCAGCACCGTTTTAAAGGGGTGTCCATCGAAGCGCGGCTATCCCGGCATTATCCGTATGGCGACACCCTTACCCACTTGCTCGGCTATGTAGCCAAAATTAACAAAACAGATCTGCAAAAAATCATCGAAGCCGGCCAGGAAGCCAACTATGCCGCCACCCATGATATCGGTAAACTGGGTATCGAAAAATATCATGAAGATGTGTTGCATGGCGAGGTGGGTTACCAGCAGGTAGAGGTCAATAGTCAGGGCCGTATCATTCGCACCCTGGATGTGGACCCACCGGTTCCCGGGCGCGACATCGTGCTCAATATTGACTTGAAACTGCAGCAGGCAGTGCAAGCCACCCTACAAGACCAGCGTGGCACCGTTGTGGTTACCGACCCGGCCTCCGGCGGGGTACTGGCGATGTATTCCAACCCCAGCTATGACCCTAATCTGTTTGTGCATGGCATCAGCCGGGCCAATTATGCAGCGCTGCTCAATTCACCAGACCGGCCGCTGATTAACCGCGCCACCCAGGGCCAGTATCCGCCCGCCTCCACCATCAAGCCGCACCTTGCGCTGTTAGGTCTGGACTCGGATACCATCGATAAAAATTACACTATCCGTGACACTGGCCGCTTCCGCTTACCTAATGTGTCTCACGTATGGCGTGACTGGAAACGCTGGGGCCACGGTAAGGTGGATGTAACCAAAGCCATCGAAGTATCCTGTGACACTTATTATTATGACCTGGCTTATCAGCTGGGCATTGATAAAATCAGCAGTGCCATGAGTGAATTTGGCTTTGGCGATTACACCGGTATCGATTTATACGAAGAATCTGACGGCAATATGCCCAGCCGAGGCTGGAAACGGGCGCGGTTCAATCAGCCCTGGTACATTGGCGACACCATCCCGGTGGGCATTGGCCAAAGTTTCTGGACCACCACGCCCATTCAGCTGAACCAGTCCATTAATACTCTGATCAACCACGGCACCCGCTATGTGCCGCAGATCATGCAGGGCTTTATGCAGGATGACGGTCAGGTACAAACCGAGCCGCCTAAAACCCTGCGCCCCTATTTAGTGCAGGAAGAAAAAAACTGGGACATTGTGCTGGATGCCATGTGGCAGGTGGTCAACGGCGAAGAAGGCACAGCCCGCAATGCCTTTAAAGACACTGCCTATGTATCGGCAGGCAAAACCGGTACCGCCCAATTATTTTCTATCGGCCAGAATGAATCTTATGAAGAGGACGAAGTTGCCGAGCACCTACGCGATAACGCCATGTATGTGGGCTTTGCGCCTTATGAGGATCCGCAGATTTCAGTCACCGTGGTGATTGAAAATGCCGGTGGCGGTAGCTCCAATGCCGCGCCGGTGGCTCGTCAGGTGATGGATTATTATTTTGAACACAGCGCCGCGCCGGAAGACCAGCCGGCCGGCGAGCTGGCCAACCATCAAGCCGCAGGGGCCACGCCGTGAAGCAAAAAAAGACTACCCTTAACCCGAACAAAGTAAGCCTGCTGGCGCGCTTTCACATCGATGTGATTTTGGTGGTGGGCCTGCTGACCCTGATGGGCGTGGGCCTGGTCACCCTGTACAGTGCCTCTGGCCAGGATATGGCCCAACTCGAGCGTCAGTTTACCCGCCTCGCGGTGGGCCTGTGTGTGATGCTGGTGATGGCACAGGTGCCGCCCATGGCTTACCGGCGTTTATCGCCCTATGCCTATGCCGCCGGATTACTGATGTTGGTGGCGGTATTATTATTCGGTGATATGGGTAAAGGCGCCCAGCGCTGGCTGGATTTAAAATTTATCCGTTTTCAGCCCTCAGAACTGATGAAGCTGGCGGTGCCTATGATGGTGGCCTGGTACATCAGCAAATTTACCCTGCCCACCAAAACCTACCAGGTAGTCACCGGGTTTGTGCTGGTTGTGGTGCCCACCATTCTCATCGCCAAACAACCGGATTTAGGCACCTCGCTGCTGATTGCCAGTTCAGGCATTTTTGCCATCTTTTTGGCCGGCATGAGCTGGCGCTTAATTGGCATTGTGGCTGGCCTGGGCGGGGCCTTTTTGCCTGTGATGTGGTTTTTCTTGATGAAAGAATACCAAAAGCAACGTGTGATCACTTTTTTAAACCCGGAAAGCGACCCGCTAGGCGCCGGCTATCATATTATTCAGTCAAAAATTGCCATTGGCTCGGGCGGTGTGCAAGGAAAAGGCTGGCTGCAGGGCACTCAGTCGCAGCTGGAATTTTTGCCGGAGCGCCACACCGACTTTATCTTTTCTGTGTTCAGTGAAGAATTTGGCCTGTTAGGTGTGATTGGCCTGCTGGCGATCTATATATTTATTATTTGCCGCGGGCTGATCATTGCCACCCGCGCGCAGGATGCCTACAGCAAATTGCTGGCCGGCAGTATCACCCTGACCTTTTTTGTCTATGTGTTTGTAAACATGGGCATGGTGTCAGGTTTATTGCCCGTTGTGGGCGTGCCCTTACCGCTAGTCAGTTATGGCGGCACATCCATGGTGACATTGATGGCCGGATTTGGCATTCTGATGGGCATAGGAACTCAAAAACGATTTTTGTCACGATGATAAAGGCTGCTTTTCGTTTTCTGCTTATCGGCTGTGTGGTAGTACTTGCTGCCTGTCAGTCGCCAGGAAGATACGCACAACACCAGGATTCTGCCCCCACTTTTGAACATGCGCCCCCGGATATGCGCGATGCCGAACCGCGCTATGAACCGTATCGGGCCTTCAACTCGCGCCCCTATGAAGTGCTGGGCAAACAGTATTATCCCATCGAAACTGGTAAAGGCTTTGTACAGGAAGGCTATGCCTCCTGGTACGGGCAAAAGTTTCATGGCCACCTGACTTCCAATGGCGAAACCTACAATATGTTTGCCATGACCGCGGCGCACAAAACTCTGCCGCTGCCCAGCTACGTCAAAGTCACCAACCTGGCCAATAACCAAACCGCCATTGTGCGGGTCAATGATCGCGGCCCGTTTCATGACAATCGGGTGATTGATTTATCTTATGCTGCAGCGCAAAAACTTGGCTATGCCCAACATGGCACTGCCAAAGTCAAACTGGAAGTTATCTATGTGGATGAGCAGAACAATGTCACTGTGGGCAATCAGCCGCCGGTACCCTACGCCCAGTATGCCGGGATCGTGCCTGCCCCTGCCCAGCGCCAGGCCAGCTCACAAAGCGGCACTTTGACAGTCACAGCAGCACGCCGGCTTTCATTCGAAGAAGATACCCCTAAGGCTGAAGCCCGCCCGGCCAGAGCCCCAGGGCCATCGCCGGACGGGGTGTTTATCCAGGTGGCAGCAGTGTCGGATCAAAAGCGCGCCCAGTCGCTGTCCAGTGTGTTATCGACGCTATACCAGGTGCCCGCCGAAATTCCGTTTATCGACAATATTTATAAATTGCGTTTAGGCCCGTTGCGCGATCGGTTTAAAGTACAAATGCTGCTGGACGATCTGAAAAACAACGGCTACCCCAACGCCTACACCGTGAGCGATGCGCTGTAGGCTGAAACTCGAAACGTGGCCGCAATATGGCTATAACCGGGCTGTCAGGGGGAAATATGCAATTTGCCGGTAAATACAGTAAACTTTTGGGCCAGAAGCTAGTCCTACCGCAGGGCTTGCGTTAGAATTGCCCGCAAGACCCAGTTAGCAACATCAACACGGTATCAAATCAATCATGCATAATAATAGTCAACGCGCTAACCAGTCGGCCTGTGTCCGTTTTTTCTCATTTTTACTTATCAGCCTTAGCCTGGTGTGTGCCACTGCCCAGGCGGCAGTAGTGACTCCGCCGGCGCCCGATGTGGCGGCCGAAGGGTTTGTTCTGATGGATTATGATACCGGCCATGTCATTGCCGAGCAAAATGCCGACATGCAGCTGGCACCAGCCAGTCTGACCAAGATGATGACCACCTATGTGGTGGGCAAAGAATTGGAAGCCGGTAATATCAGCCTGGACGACGAAGTCACCATTTCTGAAAATGCCTGGGCAAAAAAATTCCCGGACTCTTCCAAAATGTTTATCGAAGTAGGCACCCAGGTGAAGGTCGCCGATCTGCTGCGCGGTATCATCATCCAGTCTGGGAATGATGCCTGTGTGGCCATTGCCGAGCATGTAGCCGGCTCAGAAAGTGCGTTTGCCAGTATGATGAATGCCCATGCCCAGTCATTGGGCATGACCTCGTCACATTTTGTCAACAGCCACGGCCTGCATGACCCTGACCACTACACCTCGCCCCGCGATATGGCTATTTTGTCACAAGCCCTGGTGGGTGAATCGCCTACCATCTACGACATGTACAGCGAAAAAGAATTCAGCTACAACGGCATCAAGCAGTACAACCGTAACAGTCTGCTGTGGGACAAAAGCCTGAACGTGGATGGCATTAAAACAGGGCATACCTCAGATGCCGGCTACAGCCTGATCACCTCGGCCAAACAAGGCGATATGCGTCTGATTTCAGTGGTAATGGGTACCGATTCTGAGCGCGCCCGTAAAGTCGAAAACAAGAAGCTATTACGGTATGGCTTCCGTTTTTATGAAACCGTGACCCCATACAAAGCCGGCGAAAGCTTTGTGGCTCACCGCATCTACATGGGTGACCGGGAAACGGTTGACCTGGGCATCAACCAGGCTACTCCAATTACCATCCCACGGGGTCAGGCGGATAATCTGGAAGCCAACTTCGAACTGGACAAAAAACTGGAAGCGCCGCTGGATAAAGGCCAGGTTGTAGGTACTTTGTATATCCAGCTGGAAGGCAAAGATGTGGCTCAGTATCCGCTGGTGACCTTACAGGAAGTTAATCAGGGCGGATTGTTCGACCGCATCTGGGATTGGGCCATGTTGCAGGTGGGCTGGGAAGAGTAAGCCCGCCTAAAACACAACAAAACCTAGTTTACCTGCGGCCAGATTTGTTACAATCTGGCCGTTTTTAGTTTTGCAGTAAAGGATATCTTATGGATACCCGTTTTGATGAGTTACTGGATTTCCCCACCTACCAGACGTTTAAGGTGATGGGTGTGGCAGATGATGATCTGCCCAATCAGGTCGTGGCCTGTTTACAAGAGCACGCGCCAGGCGACTATACCCCCACGGTAAAACCCAGTAGCAAGGGCAATTATCATTCGGTGTCGGTCAGCGTTAAAGTGACCAGTAAAGAGCATATGGAAACCATTTACACCGAATTGGCCAAGATTGAACTGGTCAGGGTTGTATTATAAGTGACTAGCCACACACCTGAGCTGGTAGTACGCCAGTTAGGCCGCCAGGCATATACGCCGGTATGGCAAAAGATGCAGGCGTTTACCGATACCCGGGATGGCGACGCTGCCGATGAAATCTGGCTGGTGGAGCACGATGCGGTATTTACCCAGGGCCAGGCCGGCAAAGCCGAGCACATTTTGATGGCCGGGGATATCCCGGTGGTCAATGTGGATCGCGGCGGTCAGGTAACCTACCACGGGCCGGGTCAGCAGGTGATTTATCTGCTGCTGGACATCAAGCGCCGTAAACTGGGTGTGCGTCATCTAGTCACCGCCATGGAAAATGCGGTGGTAGCGCTATTAGCCGATTATCATATCAAGGCCTATGCCAAAAAAGATGCGCCTGGCGTGTATGTGGATGAGCAAAAGGTCTGCTCGCTGGGCCTGCGTATTCGCCGCGGGTGTTCGTTTCACGGGCTGGCATTAAATGTTGCGATGGACTTAAGCCCGTTTAGTCGCATTAATCCGTGTGGCTATGCCGGCATGCAAATGGTGGATTGTGCCACCCTGGGCGGCCCGGGCTCGCTTGAAGATTGCGGCCCTGCCCTCATAAATAAATTACTGGATGAGCTCGACATTCAGCAAACAGAGTATAAAGAAGGTTTTGATGAGTAATGCACGTCCTAAAGCCGGGGTAAAACTCCGCGACGATGAAAAAGTCAAACACATTCCGGTCACCGTGATCCCCACGGAAAAAGAAGAAATGCTGCGCAAGCCGGAGTGGATCAAGATCAAACTGCCGCGCACCACAGAGCGCATCGATCACATTAAGCAAACCCTGCGCAAAAATAAACTGCACTCGGTGTGTGAAGAAGCCAGCTGCCCCAATCTGGCAGAATGCTTTAACCATGGTACCGCCACCTTTATGATTTTGGGTGACATTTGTACCCGCCGCTGCCCGTTTTGCGATGTGGGCCATGGTAAACCGCTGCCACCGAGCGCTGAAGAGCCATTAAAATTGGCCACTACCATCGCTGAGATGGGCTTAAAATATGTGGTGATCACGTCGGTGGACCGCGATGATTTACGTGATGGCGGCGCCCAGCATTTTGTCGATTGTATCAATGCCATTCGAGAGCACAGCCCTCAAACCACCATTGAAGTGCTGGTACCAGATTTTCGTGGCCGGATGGACCGGGCGCTGGAAATCTTCAAAAACGGGGTCCCGGATGTGTTCAACCACAATCTGGAAACCATTCCACGCTTGTACCGCGAGTGTCGTCCGGGCGCCAACTATCAGTGGTCACTGGACCTGCTGAAAAAATTCAAAGAGCAGCACCCAGAGATCCCCACCAAGTCAGGCTTGATGATGGGCATGGGTGAAGATGCCGAAGAAATCAAAGGAGTCTTACAAGACTTACGTGACCATGGTGTGAATATGCTTACCCTTGGCCAGTATCTGCAGCCTAGCCGCCACCACTACCCGGTTAAACGTTATGTGCACCCGACTGAGTTTGATATGTTAGGTGATTATGCTCGAGATATCGGCTTTAGTCAGGCTGCCTGTGGCCCGATGGTTCGCTCCAGCTACCATGCCGACCAGCAAGCCGCCGGTAAAGAAGTCAAATAATCTGCCAGGTTTGCCCTGTCTAAGCATTAGAAACAAAAAGCCCCGCATTAAAGCGGGGCTTTTTTTATCGCTAATGCGCTACGACAACTGTAGTTTGTCCATCAGTAACACCGCCTGGGTGCGGGTGTTGATTTCCAGTTTGCGCAATATGGCACTGATGTGAGCCTTGATAGTGGCTTCAGTGACATTCATCTCATGAGCAATTTGTTTGTTCATCAGGCCGGCACGTAAAAATGACAACACCTGAATTTGCTTGGGCGTCAGTTCGCGAAAGCGCTGCAGCAGCTGCGCCAAATCTTCATTCACCGCTGCCAAATCATGTTGCATGGCTTCAGGCACCCAGCTCTGACCTTCCTGCACAGCCATGAGGGCATCAGCAATCTCGCGGGTGGGTGTTGATTTGGGAATAAACGCATTGGCGCCCAGGCTCATCACCTGTGCCACCACTTCGATGCCTTCACTGGCTGAAATCACCGCTACCGGCATGTCCGGGTAGGCTTCTTTGAGAGTAATCAGGCCGTTAAAGTACTCGGCACCAGGCATGGTCAAATCAAGCAGGACCAGGCAAATATCGCGCTGGCTATCCAGAGCCATCATCATGGATTCAAGCGAGTCGGCTTCCAGTATTTCTGCCTCAGCAAAATATGGGGTCAACGCACTGCGCAATGCCTCACGAAACAACGGATGATCGTCGGCCACTAAAATCTGCGTCATAGTTGAGCTCTACTATCGTTATACGGTTTTTGTTTATTACACTTTAGACTAATCCGCCCAGCTGACAAAGCCTTATTCTGCAATCTGCCCTGCGCCAATTTAAAAAATGCACATAAAAGAGTAAAATTAGCGATTATTGTGATTTTCTGTGACAAAAAAGGCCAGCACTGTGCAAAAACACGACAGCATCTATGCCAATCCCATGGCATCGGTAGACGATTTTACCTTTGACGAAGCCGTGGCAGATGTCTTTCCGGACATGATCCAACGTTCAGTGCCCGGTTATCAGACCATTGTACACACCATCGGTGAACTTGCCACGCGCTATGTCCGCTCCGCCTCGCAGGTGTATGACCTCGGATGTTCGCTAGGTGCAGCCAGCCTGGCCATTGCCCGCAATACGATGGACACACCTTGCGATATTTTTGCCATCGACAGTTCGCCGGCCATGGTGGAGCGGTGCGCGCGCATGGTGCGGTCCTTTTCGCTGCCCAATCCGGTGCATGTGCAGTGTCAGCTGGCTCAGGATACGCAGATTACTAACGCCTCCATGGTGGTAATGAATTTTACCTTACAATTTATCGAGCCGGATCAGCGCCTGGGTCTACTTAAACAAATTTATGCTGGGTTGAATCCTGGCGGTATCCTGGTGTTGTCTGAAAAAATCAGCCACCCCACCCTGCAAGGCAACGAGCTGCTGATTGATTTGCATCATCAGTTTAAGCGCGATAATGGCTATAGCGAGCTGGAAGTGTCACAAAAACGCGCTGCGCTGGAAAATGTAATGCGCACCGACACCTTCGATACCCACGAGCAACGCCTGCGCGCCGCCGGTTTCAGTGATGTGGTGATGTGGTACAAGTGCTATAACTTTATGTCGCTGGTAGCAATCAAAGCAAAGGACACTGCAGCAGATGAATAACATGGCAAGCCAGTGGTTTGAGCACGCCTATGCCTCTTTGTTAGGCACCCCGTTAAGTCGCTGGCTGGAAACCCTGCCAGGCCAGCTTGCTACCTGGCAACAGCATGGCGAATTTGATAAATGGTGTCGCCTGCTGGACAAATTACCCACTATCGAGCCTGGCACGGTGGAGCTGGCACAGCGCGTAGCGGTTTCGTCGTCTGAGCCGGTAGAAGCTTACACGCAAAAGCAGATTGAAGGCTTATTGCGCCAGTTTATGCCCTGGCGCAAGGGTCCGTTTTTCATCCATGGGGTGGAGATCGATACCGAATGGCGTTCCGATTTTAAATGGGACCGGGTCGCCCCGCATATCAGCGATCTGACTGACCGCTATGTGCTGGATGTGGGCTGTGGCAGTGGCTACCATATGTGGCGCATGGCCGGTGCCGGCGCCCGTGGTGTATACGGCATCGACCCCACCCAGCTATTTTTAATTCAGTTTCAGGCTATCCGGCATTTTATCGGTGAGCATAATGTGCACTTTTTGCCGTTAGGTATCGAGCACATGCAGCCGCTGGAGGCTTTTGACACTGTATTTTCCATGGGTGTGCTGTACCACCGTAAAGATCCGGTACAATTTCTCGAGCAGCTGAAAAGCCAGTTACGTCGTGGCGGCGAGTTGGTGCTGGAAACCCTCGTTGTCGATGGCGATGAGAATACCGTATTTATGCCCGGTGAGCGATATGCACAGATGCGTAATGTATGGTTTTTGCCCAGTGTGGCCGCTCTGACTCGCTGGCTGGAACGCTTAGGTTTTGTGGATATCCAGGCAGTAGATGTGAATGTGACCAGTTTGGATGAACAGCGTGCCACCGACTGGATGACCGGCCAGTCGCTGCAAGACTTTCTACACCCTGAAGATCTTTCACAAACCATAGAAGGATATCCCGCCCCCAAGCGTGCGGTACTCACAGCTACCCGTAAATAACCCTGCCCGGCCTGTGCCACAGGATGTGGCACAGATGTTGATACCTGTATTGCCAGTGTTTAATTGCATTTATGCTGACAGGCAGGGAATTCCATGGATATCGCGTCATTCTTAGACACCCACCAGCTGCCCGCTGATTATGCGCAAGCTGCACAAAAATGGTTCAACCCGGTCGCCGACACCCTTGCAGCGCGCCATCGTGGTGCACATCAGCCTCTGTTTGTGGGGGTAAATGGTTGCCAGGGCTCCGGCAAATCCACCTTGTGTGATTATCTGGCTTTTTATCTTACTCACCACCACAAGCTGGAGGTGGCTGTTTTATCCATCGACGATTTTTATCTGCCGCAACAACAGCGCCAGTTGCTGGCCCGCACTGTTCACCCGTTACTGCAAACACGCGGCGTACCGGGTACCCATAATACAGAGCTGGCCAAAGCCACCATTGAAGCACTACGTAATCATCAGCAAACCATTTTGCCGCGCTTTAATAAAGCCACAGATAACCCACACCCTCAATCAGACTGGCCGGTGATCAATAATCCGGTAGATATCGTTTTTATTGAAGGCTGGTGCTGGGGGATCCCGGCCCAGGCAGAAGCCGAACTGGCAGAGCCGGTGAACGAACTGGAACAGGCCGACGATCCGCAAGGGTTATGGCGGCATTTTGTGAATACCCAACTGGCCGGCTCATACCAGCAGCTGTTTGCCACCATGCAATACTGGATCATGCTCAAAGCACCATCATTTGAGCATGTCTATCGCTGGCGTTGTGAACAAGAGCATAAGCTGGCCGCCAAACAAGCTGGCGGAGCCGGCGTGATGTCGGACGAACAGATACATCGGTTTATTCAGCATTATCAGCGGCTCACCGAACATGCGCTGGCGCATATGCCTGCGCGTTGCGATCAGGTGTTTGAGCTGGCGGCTGACAGAACCATCATTAGTGAACAAAAAGGTAGCCGATGAGCGCACACGCAATACTGGTTTTTACGGATATGGACGGCACCTTGCTGGACCATCACACCTATAGTTTTGACGCCGCCAAGCCAACGCTGGCGACGCTTAAACAACGTGCTATCCCGGTCATCCCGTGTACCAGCAAGACCTTTGCCGAGATGGTAGAACTGCGTGAACGGATTGGCCTGGACGGTCCGTTTATTGTTGAAAACGGTGCAGCAGTGTACCTGCCCCACGGCTGCCTGGCTCAAAAGCCCGCTGGCGCGATATGGCAGGATGGATTTTGGTGCAAAGCCTTTACCTCCGGCAAAAGCCACTGGCTAAAATTGCTTGAAGCGGTGAAAGGCGATTTTGCCGGTGAATTCACCCATTTCAGCCAGATGAGTATTGCCGATATTCAGGCGGCCACCGGTCTGGGTGAAGCTGAAGCCGCGCGGGCAGCGCAGCGTCAGTTCGGTGAGCCGGTGCTATGGCAAGGCGATGAGGAGCGCAAACAGGCTTTTATGCAGGCAGTACGTGCCCGCGGTGCGACCCCTTTGGAAGGCGGCCGGTTTGTGCATATCAGCGGGGATTGTGACAAAGGCCGCGCCCTGCAGTGGCTGACCCAGGAATACCAACGCTATCAGGAAAGCCCGGTTCATTCCATTGCGCTGGGCGATGGCAACAATGACACCGCGATGTTGGACGCGGCAGATGTAGCGGTTCGCATAGCCTCACCCAGTCATCCTCCCCCCCAGATAACAAAAACAGAACAGGTTTACACCAGTACCCAACTCGGCCCGGAAGGCTGGACAGAAATGCTAACAACACTGCTTTCACTTGAGGATTAGGAGAACACATGGCCGATTTTTATCAAAACGGTGTGATTACCACATTACATAACCTGGCAAACCGACCCACCGAGGATTTGGAAGCCGAGTTACTACGCTTTTCGCAAAAGCGTCCGATGGCGTTGATTTTGCCCTCGCTGTATTCAGAACTGGAAGGCAAAGCCCTACCGCATATTTTAAATGAACTGACCAATGTGCCGTATTTGTCTGAGATTGTGATTGGTCTGGACCGCGCGGATAAAGACCAGTACAAACATGCGCTGAAATTTTTTGGCCAGTTGCCGCAGCATCATCGCGTGTTATGGAATGATGGCCCGCGCTTAAAAGCGCTGGATGAAGAGCTGACCGAGCTGGGCCTGGCACCTAAAGAGCTGGGTAAAGGCCGCAATGTCTGGTATTGCATGGGCTATGTACTGGCGTCTAACCGCGCCGAGTCGGTGGCGCTGCATGATTGTGACATTCTGACCTATAACCGCGATTTGCTGGCCCGGCTGATTTACCCGGTGGCCAACCCCATGTTCAATTACGAATTCTGTAAGGGCTATTATGCCCGGGTGGCCCACGGCAAAATCAACGGCCGCGTATCTCGGTTGCTGGTTACCCCACTATTGCGGGCACTCAAACGCACCTTGGGCGACCATGAATATTTAGAATTCATGGACAGTTTCCGCTACCCGTTGGCCGGTGAATTTTCCTTCCGCCGCGATGTGCTTAACGATATCCGTATCCCCAGCGATTGGGGTCTGGAGATCGGGGTGCTTTCTGAGATGCACCGCAATTATTCGCACAATCGCTTGTGTCAGGCGGATATTGCCGAAACCTATGATCACAAGCATCAGGATTTGTCGCTCAATAATGATCAGGGCGGCTTGTCCAAGATGTCTATCGACATTACCAAAGCGGTCTTTCGCAAGCTGGCCACCCAGGGATTTACCTTCAGCAACGAAATGTTCCGGTCAATTAAAGCCACCTATTACCGCATTGCGTTGGATTTTGTCGAAACCTATCACAATGATGCCATCATGAATGGCCTGAGCCTGGACATTCACCGTGAAGAAAAAGCCGTGGAAATGTTTGCCAGCAATATTATGAAAGCCGGCCAGAGCTTTTTAGAAAGCCCCATGGAAACCCCGTTTATCCCGAGCTGGAACCGGGTGACCAGTGCTGTTCCCGATATTCTTGACCGGCTGTTGGAGGCCGTTGAGGCAGATACATCTGAATTTTTGGAGTAAGCCATGACGACACCCTGGAATGCGTTACACGAAAAAGTGTCACACCATCTGCAAACCATTTATGCCGATGTGGTGCTGGACCAGCCGGTGGGCGAGCTGGCCACCGCGTTAATGCAAACCATGCGGCTCACTCAGGATGACGGCATTGTGACGCCTCAGGCCCATGCAAACTACTGGGATGAAAGCGACATTGTGATGATCACCTATGGTGACAGTGTTACCGACGGCCACGAAAAACCCTTGGTGACACTGCACCGGTTTATGCAGACTTATTGTGTGAACACCATCAACAATGTGCATATTTTGCCGTTTTTTCCCTACAGCTCGGATGATGGCTTTTCGGTGATAGATTATTCCAGCGTCAATGAGGCGCTGGGCGACTGGGACGATATCAGCCGGCTGGCTGAGGAATACGGCCTAATGGCGGATCTGGTGGTTAATCATTGTTCTGCCCGCAGTGCATGGTTTGAAAACTTTATTAAAGGCGAAGGCCCCGGCAGTGATTTTTTCTTCACCGCCAGCCCCGATGATGATTTATCCATGGTGACCCGGCCGCGGGTGTCGCCGCTGTTGCGTGAGACCCAGACCAGCGAAGGCACCAAATATGTCTGGTGTACCTTTAGCCACGACCAGGTGGATTTTGATTTTACCAATCCAAAAGTTCTGCTGGCTTTTATGGATATCGTGCGGCTGTACATTGACAAGGGCGCCAAGATTTTCCGTCTGGATGCAGTAGCATTTTTATGGAAAATTGTCGGCACCACCTGCATCAATTTAGACCAGACCCATGAAATTATCCGGCTGATGCGCACGCTCATTGAGCATGTGGATCCGGGCATCATCATCATCACCGAAACCAATATCCCCAACCGCGAAAATCTGACCTATTTTGGTAACGCTAACGAAGCCCATGCGATTTACAATTTTTCGCTGCCGCCACTGTTGGTCAACACCCTGGTGACCGGTGATTGCCGCTATTTAAAAAGTTGGATGATGAGCATGCCGCCGGCCCAAAGCGGCACTACCTATTTTAATTTTATTGCCTCGCATGACGGTATTGGCCTGCGTCCGGCCGAAGGCTTGCTGGATGATGAAGAGATTTCAGCGCTGGTCCATGCTATGCAGCATTTTGGCGGCAAGGTCTCCTGGCGTGCCTCGGCCCACGGCCAGCAAAAGCCTTATGAGATCAATATCACCTTGTTTGATGCCCTGCAGGGAACCATTGAAGGGCCGGACCGCTGGCAGGTGGAACGCTTTGTATGCGCTCATGCTATTATGCTGGCCATGGAGGGGATCCCGGGTATTTATATTCATAGTCTGCTCGGCACCTCCAACGACTATGAAAAGGTCGCTAATACCGGGCATAATCGCTCGATTAATCGCAAACGCTGGGACTTTAGCGAACTGCAGGCCTTACTGGACTCCCCCTACTCGCAGCATCACAAAGTGCTTACCCGCTTATCCCAGCTGATCCGCATCCGTAAAGCGCAGCCTGCGCTGCACCCTAATGCCACGCAGTTCACCTTACAGTTGGGCCACCAGGTGTTCGGATTCTGGCGACAAAGTTTGGATCGTCAGCAAAGCCTGTTTTGCATCAGCAATATCAGCAATGAAGAACAGGCTGTGTTGTTATCAGACATCAACCTGTTTGGTACCGACAACTGGATCGATCTTATCACCCGCGAGGAAGTGCACAATGATGAGAATTATCTGCAGCTAAAACCCTATCAAACGGTGTGGATCAGCAACCTCGATCCTTAATCCGCCAGCAGTGTGTTGGACAAGCAGTGTGTTGGACAGGCAATGGAGTGACTGTCCAGTTTGCTTGCTTGACTGTCCACACAGATAACTTTCACCGGCTGCCCAAGCGCCTCCTCTCCTTCGAGCCGCATATTGACTAGGCCCCAGACTGACCACTGAAGTGACTGTCCATTTTTCTGATTGACTGTCTATTAGCTATCCTTTCGCTATTAATGACTGTCCACTAGCTATTAATAACCATTTTTTGTGACTGTCCCTATTAATGACTTTTAATTAACTTCCCTACAGCGTCTGTCCGAATGTATGACTGTCCATTTGCTATAAGCGACTGTCCACCACATAGCAAAGCGTCTGCTTATTCACCGTAGTTCTGCGTCTCTTCGTACCACTTGCGCTAGCCGCCTCACTAAATTTAATGGATAATCATGGTTTTAGTTTGGCAAATCAGGGAGTTTGTCGATGTCTGCACAATTCTGGCAGAGCCTTGAAACGGCGCTGTCACAGCTAATAGGTAGCCCACGCCCTGCCCCGACCAGCGAATTTTGTACGTTGGAGCAGTTGCGCGGGCGGGTCGCGGCCATCGATATACATGCTCCTGTAGCGGTACCACCGATGGCTGTATCGGCCATGGATGGTTACGGTCTGGCATTAACACACGCATTGCCAAAAGGTCCCTGGCCAGTGGTAGAAACCGTATTGGCGGGTGCTGATGTCAGCAATTTATCGGTAGCGCCGGGGCAAGCTGTGCGCATAATGACAGGCGCGCCCATACCCGATGGGGTCACGGCGGTGGTGATGCAGGAAAATACCACACCCTGTGAGCAAGGAGTGAGGGTCGCCACACCACCTGAGGCAGGCGAGAATATTCGCCCCAAGGGTAATGATATTGCCCAGAGCGATCTGGTTATCCCGCAAAACACCCGTCTTCAGGCCTGCCATATTATGCTACTGGCCTCTCTTGGGCTGACCGGCTGTGAGGTATACCGTAAGCTGAAAGTGGCGGTGGCTGCCACCGGTGATGAAGTGGTGGCTCCCGGGCAGCCGTTGCGCAGTGGGCAGATCTATAACAGTAACAGCGTTGGTATTGCCGCATTACTGGCGCCATTTGAAATTGCTCTCACTGATCTGGGCATTTGCCCTGACGACCCACAGCAATTGCGCGCATTATTAACGCAAGCTACCGAGCATTATGATTTGCTGATTACCTCTGGCGGGGTCTCGGTGGGTGAAGCCGATTATTTGACTGACATTCTGGCCGACCTTGGCCAGATCGCCTTTTGGAAAGTCGCAATAAAACCCGGCAAACCATTTGCTTTTGGCAAACTGAGAAACTGTCTGTTTTGCGGCCTGCCAGGCAACCCGGTCTCCAGTTATGTTACCACGGAGCAGCTGGTTATTCCGCTGATTGAGCACCTGCAATATCAGACACCCGCGCCCCGGCTAACGCTTACAGCGCATTTGACGCATGACTGGTCGCGCCGACCCGGTCGCAAGGAATTTGTTCGGGCGTGCTATTCGCAAAATAGCGCGGGCCAGGCCCATGTCAGCATCTTGCCGCGGCAAAGCTCAGGGGTTATGACCACCGTCACCCAGGCCAATTGTTATGTGGTTGTGGACACCGACTGCGCAAAATTGGCCGCTGGCCAGCAAGTGACTGTCCAGCCTTTTGCCATACCCACCGCGCCGGTAAGGAGCTTCGAGTGTCTCTGATATCACCGCGTTTTGCGCTGGAAAGTAAGCGCTTAGTGCAACTAACCTGGCCACTACTAATTGCCCAGCTCACCCAAATGTTAATGGGAGTGGCCGATACCATTATGGCCGGTCACTATGATGCACTGGATATGGCTGCAGTTGCTTTGGGCTTTAGCATCACCATTCCCCTCATGTGCTTTTTACAGGGGATTGCGCTGGCGTTACCCCCCATCATTTCGCGCTATCAGGGCAGTCGCCAGGAAGGTGAAGTGGCGTTTGCTGCACAACAGGCAGGGTATCTTCTGCTGTTGATCGGAATACTGATCATGCTGTTGTATCCCGCCCTGCCGGCATTGTTGCGTTTATTCCCGATGGAAGCCGGGTTGTTTGATATTACTCTGGATTATATCCGTTATGTCCTCTTTGCGATGCCGGCGTTTGCACTCTATCAATGGCTGCGTAACTACTGTGAAGGCCTGGGCAATACCAAACCCACCATGCTCATCACCGTAATCGGCTTAGCCTTTAATATTGTTGCTAACTACTGCTTTATTTACGGTGTAGGCCCTATCCCGGCTTTTGGCGGGGCGGGTTGTGGTATTGCCACCGCCATCGTAATCACTGTGATGTTTATCAGCACCCTGATCTATACCCACAGATCGCGCCGGCTACACATCTACGCGTTATTTGGTATCTGGCATAAACCCGACGTGAGAATGATGCTGCGCACATTCAAGCTGGGCTTCCCGGTCGCCATGACCTTACTGTTTGAGGTAACCCTGTTTGCCGTGGTCGCTTTATTGTTAGCCCCGTTTGGGGCAGCGACAGTGGCCGCCCACCAAATTGCGCTTAACTTTTCCTCGCTGATGTTTATGTTCCCCCTCAGTATGGGGATGGCGGTCTCAATCCGGGTGGGCTACCGGGTAGGCCAGGATAATTACCGCCAGGCTGCCACTGCGGTGAAAAGCGCATTAACCATCGGTCTGGGCGTCGCTGCCTGCACCGCTACCTTTACCGTGCTGGCCAAGGACATGATTATCCGTCTTTACACCACGGACGAAGCGGTAATCAGCCTGGCCAACGCCTTGCTAATTTATGCAGCGCTGTTTCAATTTTCTGATGCTATTCAGGTGATATCGGCCAACACCCTACGCGGATATAAAGATACGACGGCCATGTTCATGATCACCTTTTGCGCTTACTGGTTGCTGGGCCTGCCCAGCGGGATCATATTGGGCCGGACCGACTGGCTTACCGACGCGCCGATGGAAGCAGCGGGTTTCTGGATTGGGATTATTATCGGATTGAGTGCCGCCGCTGTGATGTTAGGTGCCCGAGTCTATGTATTGCAGAAACGCCATCGCCAACCTGCATTATTGCACGCCGCTGCTTAGGGTGGCGGTTCGGGTGGCTGCCAGTTCGAGGTGGACTGATCATCCCGTCGACGCAGTTTTTCATGCAAGGCGGGATCGTCCGGCTCATCGGGGTTCTCCCAAGCGTATTTTTTGCGCCGCGGTTTTGGATCGTGGCGCCAACCGGCAAAAGCACAGGCTGCGCCGCCCAACGCACCAAAAAGATGAGCCTCAAAAGAAATTTGCGGCTCGGTGGGAAATATTGTCAAAATCATGGTGCCATACATAAAAAAGGCAATCATCATCAGCCCCACCGAGCGCCCGTCGCGGCGCAAAATCGCCACCACAAACAGGTAAAAGAATAACCCGTGGGCGACGCCACTGGCCCCTAAGTGCGTGGCATCCCGGCCCAGCAACCACACACCGATACCACTGGTCAGCCAGGCCGCTGTCAGCACATAAAAGCGGGTGCGTGGATAGCCATACATCAGGGCGCTGCCTAACACGAGCAACGGCAGTGTATTGTTAAACAAGTGCTCATAGCCAGAATGCACCAGCGGCGCAGTGAGAATTCCGTATAGCCTGACCGGCTCTAGCGGCACGATGCCCAGATACCCTAACGGCCAGCCAAACAACACACCGGCGGATTGGATCACCCATAGTAGCGCTACCGCGAGCGTGGTGCGAAAAATAGACTGTTGCAAAGAATAACGCTTGTTCGAAGGGTGCATAGATCAGATGTGGGGGACGGTTCAGACAAAATCAATTGAAGGAAGCAATCAATTTGGGGAAAAAATGCCTGCAATTGTCTGTTTCGCAAAGTAAAACCTGTTCAGAAAGGTATCGCCGCTGGAGATTTATGCTGCTTCATCCAGCTGGTCAAAAACTAACCTTATGATTTTTCTGCACCTTTTTTGAGATAAAAGCTTGACCCATCTGCTTTTCACGTCTACCATGCGCCCCGCATCTGACGAACAGCCAACAGAAAAAACTGTAGCATATCCTTTTGTCAGATTATGTGGAGTGGTACCCAAGCGGTCAACGGGAGCAGACTGTAAATCTGCCGGCTCAGCCTTCGCAGGTTCGAATCCTGCCCGCTCCACCATTTTTCTTTTCTTACATCTATTCCAGATTTATTCTTTGCTGTGCCCTGCAGTTAATCGACTATTACTTTCTTATGCTTCTGCGATTTATCGCCCCAATTCGCAATATCAGGCGTAAAAAATCTTTACTCTTTTCTTCAAAACCTTGAATTGCACGGCAAACACTGGTCCTATTAACAGCTCATTGTTACTTAGAGACATCCATGCGCGCACGCCTCATTCTTGTACTGGTACTGTTTGTTGTCGGTTGCCAAAATCTGACCACATATCAAGAGGCCCCTCATCCTGCCGGTGAGAATGTCAGCTTTGCCCAGGTAAAAGCTCTTAAGTATTCGCCCGCCCAGACCACACTGTATTATGGCGACGATCCCTTACAGTTTGGCAAACTCTGGCTGCCTAAAACACTGTCATCACCGCCCCCGTTGGTGATCTTTGTGCATGGCGGATGCTGGTTGTCGGCCTATGATTTGACCCACAGTTTTGCCCTGGCCAGTGCGCTTAATGACGCCGGCTTTGCGGTATGGACGGTAGAATATCGCCGCACCGGCGATCCGGGCGGTGGCTGGCCTGGAAGCGTCAACGACGTGGTCCAGGCCATTAACTTTATTCAGGCCAGACAAGCCTGGAGCCAAGTTGCGCTGGTCGGGCACTCTGCCGGCGGCCATCTGGCATTCCACGCCTCTCAACGCATCCAGCAGCCGGTTGACCAGACCATCGGCCTGGCACCTATCATTGATGTGGTCGCCTATTCTCACGGTGACAATAGCTGCCAACGCGCGACTCACGCCTTTTTAGGTGGGACCCCGCAGCAGCGCCCGGCCGAATATGCCGATGCGACCCTGGTGAATACGCGCTTTGACGGTAAGGTTGCTATTTTAACCGGGGGCATGGACAAAATCGTGCCCTTGCCGGAAAATCCACTGCCCACAGCCTCTTTTTATCAGGAACCGGCTGCCGGACATTTTGACTGGGTTCACCCCGGCACCCCTGCTTTTGTACGCCTGGTTGAATTACTACAAACAAAGTGAATGTATGACACATAATATAAGCAAGCTCGATAAGCATGATCCGTTAGCTTCAAAACGGGCGTTATTTGAACTGCCTGACAATACCATTTATCTTGATGGGAACTCACTGGGCGCGTTGCCCAAAGCAACTGCACAGCGTGTCTCCAATGTGGTATCCCGTGAGTGGGGGCAGGATCTTATCAGCTCGTGGAATAAACACGGCTGGATAGACTTGGCCGAACAGACCGGTGAAAAGATCGCCCCCTTATTAGGTGCCAAGCCTGGCCAGGTGATTGTATGTGATTCGATCTCGGTCAATTTGTACAAACTACTGGTGACAGCGTTATCCATGCAACCGGGGCGGACAACTGTGGTATCCGAACAGGGCAATTTTCCTACCGACCTGTATATGGTCCAGGGCGTGCAAAACCTGTTAGGCGAAAATCGCTGCATGCTGCACAGCGTGGCCCCCTCTCAGGTGGAAAATGCATTAACCGAAGATGTGGCGGTACTAATGCTCACCCACATCAATTTTCGCTCCGGCAAAATTCATGACATGCAGCGGCTCACACGGCTGGCGCATGAAAAAGGCATCCTGGTGATCTGGGACCTGGCGCACAGTGCCGGTGCGGTGCCACTGGCACTGGATGATTGCGCGGTGGATTTTGCGGTAGGCTGTGGTTATAAATATTTAAACGGCGGGCCAGGTGCACCGGCGTTTGTATATGCTGCTCACAAGCATCACGACCGGATACGCCAGCCGTTAAGTGGCTGGATGGGGCATGCTGCGCCCTTTGCTTTTGAGGAGTCTTACACCCCTGCTGCGGGCATAAAACAGTTTCTAGCCGGGACCCCTTCTATTTTGGCAACTGCCGCCTTGGATGCGGCGCTAAGTGTGTTTGACGATGTGGATATGATAGATCTCCGAGACAAATCCACCCAGCTCACAGAATTGTTTTTATCCTTGAAACAACAGCACCGCCATCTGGATGCGCTGACGCTGGCATCTCCCGCCCACCCAGACGAGCGCGGCAGCCAGTTATCATTTTCACACCCAGATGCCTACGGTATATGTCAGGCATTGATTGCCCATGGTGTGGTGCCGGATTTTCGTGCCCCGGATATTGTTCGCTTTGGCTTTACGCCGCTGTACTTACGCTATGCCGATGTGGCCGCTGCTATCGAAATCCTTGCCCATATTATGCAAGACAAACTGTATGAAGATGAGCAATATCAACAGCGCTCTGCAGTTACCTGAGCGGCCTGGCTCAGCCTGAGCAAGCGCTTTTGAAGAAAAGCGATTTGGACAGTCATGGTGTTGCTGTTTGTAAGACAGTCATATCGATGTGGTGACTGTCTCCTTTGCTCTTTTTTTCTCCTCACTATGACTGTCATTGTTTTTTATTTTTACGTTTTCCTTACTCCAGGCACAGTCCGACACGGTCAAACCGGTCTTGGGTACAGTTGGTATTTGAGTTGGCTTCGGCAGAATATTAGCATACCTCTCCAGAGAGTAATTATGATGCCCAGGCCGCGTAAATCGCTGATAAATCCTGAAGAAACCCCATACTATCACTGCATTTCACGTTGCGTGCGTCGGGCCTTCTTGTGTGGCAAGGATGAGCTAACAGGCAGGAGCTATGAGCATCGCCGCCAGTGGGTTGAAGATCGCATTTTATATTTAGCAAAATTTTTTTGTGTCGATGTTTGTGCTTATGCGGTAATGAGTAACCATACGCACACTGTCCTACGCATTAACCAATCAAAAGCTGATGATTTATCCATCCGGCAAATACTTTGTCGATGGCATAAGCTGAGCAATGGCAAGTTAATGGAGCATCGCTATCTGAGCCCGACAGAACGTGCCGATATGTCCGCAGCCCAAATTGCCAGTGTTGAACACAGCGCCGAAGAATATCGGCAGCGCCTTTGCAGCATTAGCTGGTTTATGCGGTTGCTTAACGAATATATCGCCAGGCGGGCTAATAAAGAGGATGACTGTACTGGGCATTTTTGGGAAGGCAGATTCAAATCGCAGGCCCTGATGGACGAAGCAGCTCTGGTAGCCTGTATGGCCTATGTTGATCTTAATCCGGTAAGGGCACAAATGGCTGACTCGCCAGAAACATCCGCCCATACAAGCATTCTGAAGCGCCTGAACGCCGCAAAATCTGGCCGCCAACCGCGCGCTTTACTCAACTTTTCCGGTACTGTAAATACCAACCGGAGCCAGTGCTTGCCGTTTCGATTAAAAGATTATTTTAGTCTGGTCAGATCCTCTTCCCATCATTTCCGCACACCAACTGTCGCGCCGGCAAAAACAAAGCACAATCGTATTTTGCGACACACAGGGCTGAGCCCCGCCGAGTGGAGCCGCATGCTTTTGGGAATAGAAAAGCTGTTTGGGATCACAGTCAGTTTAGAAAAGCTATTCCGACAACAGTCCCCTCCCCGGCTATGCGGATTTGGATGAAAAACTAACTACCTCTAGACCTTACAGCTCTTTTAGCGCATCAGGCGTGTCTATATCCCAGGCGGCTTCAATATGAGGTACGGGGAAGGTAGTGGCAGGCTCCTGGAACAAACCGGCTTGAAGCAAACGTCCAGCGCCTCTATCACCCGTCAACTGATGCAACGAAGGCCAAAATTTTCGGGGAAACAACGCCGGTGCGCTGCAATGCTCAGCCCAATAGCTGGCAACCTGCATCTCTGGCTTGATACGGCCAACCTCAATTAGTTGCTGCAGGCCAACATAAGACACTTTGGGTAAATCTGCCAGGCAAATCAACAGATGCGTGCAAGCAGGCTGTTGCTGTTCGACTGCATGAAGGCCAGCTCTGATACTCGTACTGATCCCGCTTTCCCATGCTGGATTTTCAACCTCAATAATCTTGCGCCCTATATTTTCAGAGAGGTCATGGTGATAAGCTCCGCTTACGACATAAACCGGTAAGTCGCCAAGCTGTAGACATTCGCTCACGGCGCGTTCTAGTAAGCTCTGACCATTCGGTAAGCGAACAGACAGCTTATTTTTGCCGTATCGGCGAGCCGCACCACCGGCCAGAATAACAATACTGAGATCAAATGCCATGACTATGCGCTCCGTTTAGCTGGCGGCCATGAAGAACGGCGTGGGCTTGACTCAGTATAGACAGCGCTATCGATTCAGGCAGCTCACCACCAATATCTAAGCCGGCTGGCGAATTAAGCGCTAACATGAAGTCTTGCTGCGTCAGTCCTGCTTCATCGAGCACTCGCTGGGTGCGATGGCCCGGGCCTAGCAGAGCCACATAGCGAAGGTGTGACTGTCCACTTCTTTCTCTTCTTTCTAATGACTGTCTTTGTGCATGCTGGATTTTATGAACTAGCTGCAAAGCCTCGGCGTCCAGCCCGATATGATGATGCATGATTACAATCGCGTTGGCCTGACCTACTTCACAATGTTCAGCGAGCTGGCCGGGCGATTGTGTTAAACAGAAGTGTGCTTCGTCAAAGTCGTCGCTGCGGGCGTAACGGGCGCGGGGGTCAGCCACACTAACGATCCAGCCTATGCGCGCAGCCAGGCTAACTAAAGGGCGTGCATCCACGCCTCCCCCCAATATCAGCAATGCTGGTGGCGGGGTGACCGTGTGGCTGAACCATCCACTGTCTATTGCTTTTGAAGCTGTACCTGGCCTGCTCAAATGACTGTTCAATGGTATTCCTGCAGATGCCTGTCCTGACCTTTCCCTAGCCCTTTTATTTGAATGACTGTCCTGTGTTAGGTGAGTGCCCAACTCCCTATCCAAAGGCCCCAGCGTGCAGAGCGGCAGGCCGGGTGACAGGCTATGGTTGAGGGTTACAGAGTGCCTGTCCAACAGCAGGCGGGCGAATTCAGCAAGGTGCAGGTAATGATTGTCGGCGGTGAGCGGTTGCAGCAGCAATGTGACTGCACCACCGCAGCCAATGCCTAACTGCCAGGCGACATCGCCTTCATCCTGCATGTCATAGGTCACTATTTTGCTCTTACCGGTCAGCCAGCAGCGGCGAGCCTGATGAAACACATCGCTTTCCAGACATCCGCCGCTGACTACGCCTAGCTGGTCACCGCGTTCACTGAACAGCATCATCGCGCCAGGCTTACGGTATGACGAGCGCTCGGTGGCAATCACCGTGGCCAGCAGCCAGTTAGTTTCGTGTTGCTGCGGTAGCCACTGCTGCAGTATATGCAGCGGATGATGGTTCACAATTTGCCCGGCCGGCTGAGCCGGGCAATCGCTTCGGTCAGTCCATCAAGGGTCAGGCTGTACATGCGGTCCTGCATAATTTGCTGCATCAACCCCACCGACTGATAATACGGCCAGTACGCCTGAGGCTGTGGGTTAAGCCATACCGCGCTGGAAAAATGATTGAGCAGCCGCTCCATCCACACCGCCCCGGCTTCTTCGTTCCAGTGCTCCACACTGCCCCCCGGATAGGCAATCTCATACGGGCCCATAGTGGCATCACCCACAAAAATCACTTTGTAGTCACTGCCAAACCGGTGAATGATATCCCAAACTGGGATCCGCTGGTCGCGGCGGCGCTGATTATCCTGCCATACCTCTTCATACACACAATTGTGAAAATAAAAATACTCTAAGTATTTGAACTCACTGTGTACTGCCGAAAACAATTCCTGAGTTTGCTGAATGTAGGGGTCCATCGACCCACCCACATCAAAAAACAACAGCACCTTGACCGCATTGTGCCGCTCCGGCTGCATGTGAATGTCCAGCAAACCGCCCTTGCGGGCGGTTTCGGCAATGGTATGGCCCACGTCCAGTTCCATGCTGGCGCCGGTTCGGGCAAACTTGCGCAATTTACGTAGCGCCATTTTGATATTGCGGGTGCCCAGCTCCACATCACTGGATAAATTTTTAAACTCGCGCTTGTCCCATACCTTGGCCGCCGAAAAGTTACGGTTTTTATGCTGGCCAATGCGTACCCCTTCAGGGTTATAGCCAAACGCGCCAAAGGGTGAAGTCCCCCCGGTACCAATCCATTTGTTGCCGCCCTGATGGCGTGACTGCTGCTCTTTAAGGCGCTCCTGTAGGGTTTCCATCAGCTTATCCAGACCGCCCAGCGCTTTAACTTGAGCTTTTTCTTCGTCGCTTAAGTGCTTTTCCAGCTCTTTACGCAACCAGTCTTCGGGGATCTCCTCGCCCATCAAATCAATCTGCTGCACACCGTCAAAATAATCGGCAAATGCCTGGTCAAACCGGTCAAACTGGGTTTCATCTTTTACCAGCACCGTGCGCGCCAGGTAGTAAAACCCTTCCATATCGGCCATCACTACCTGCTGTTTCAGCGCGCCTAGTAAATCCAGTAATTCGCGCAAACTGGTTTTAACCCGGTATTTGCGCAGCGTGAAAAAAAACGAAACCAGCATCAGCGACGCGCCATAAACGCCAGTTTTTCAAACAGGTGGATGTCCTGCTCATTTTTCAGCAACGCGCCATATAACGGTGGGATGGCGGCTTTGCCATCTTTGCTGTGTAACACATCCGGCGAAATATCCTCGGCCACCAGCAATTTGAGCCAGTCGATAAGCTCTGAGGTCGACGGTTTTTTCTTCAGGCCCGGCATCTCGCGTAATTTGAAAAAAGCCTGCATGGCTTCATCGAGTAAATTCTGCTTAAGCTTGGGAAAGTGTACCGCCACAATCTCTTGCATCTGCTCGGGCGTGGGGAATTGAATATAATGAAAAAAGCAACGGCGCAAAAAGGCATCCGGCAGCTCTTTTTCGTTATTAGAAGTGATGATCACAATTGGCCGTTGGCGGGCTTTCACCTGCTGCTGGGTCTCATACACAAAAAATTCCATCTTATCGAGTTCCAGCAGTAAGTCGTTGGGAAACTCGATATCCGCTTTGTCGATTTCATCAATCAGTAACACTGGCCGCTGCTCGGCTTCAAACGCCTGCCACAGCTTACCTTTAACAATGTAGTTGCTGATATCATGCACCCGGTCATCGCCAAGCTGTGAATCACGAAGCCGCGACACCGCATCATATTCGTACAGGCCCTGCTGAGCCTTGGTCGTGGATTTGATGTGCCACTGGATAAGCTGAGTATCCAGTGCGCCAGCCAGCTCTTCGGCCAGCATGGTTTTGCCGGTGCCCGGCTCGCCTTTGATTAACAGCGGTTTTTCCAGCGTGATAGCTGCATTTACAGCCAGTTGCAATTCATCGCTGGCGATATAATTCTGGGTTCCGGAAAATGCCATTGTGACTCCTTAAAACAATCCGGTGATCAGCCGCGCATTCACGGCCTGCTTGCTACGATTAACCATATCATATAGCGAAAAAGCACTTTGCTTTTTTTCTATTGGCACCAATGATAAAAGGGTATAACTAAATCATACGTTTGCGGTTGCAAAATCAGACGTTTTCCAGCGTAATAAAGATCATTCACAGCAGCAACGTATTCCATGAGAATAAAGGATGAGCAATGAGAGTATTAGACGATAACTCACTGGCTATCGGCAACACGCCCCTGGTTAAACTTAATCGCGTTACTGGCGGCAATGTGTACGCCAAGATGGAATCGCGCAACCCCAGCTTCAGTGTTAAATGCCGTATCGGCGCAAACATGATTTGGGATGCCGAGAAACGCGGCTTACTGGCCGATGGCAAAGAGATTGTCGAGCCTACCTCCGGCAACACCGGTATTGCGCTGGCATTTGTGGCGGCTTCGCGTGGGTATAAGCTTACCCTGACCATGCCTAGCAGCATGAGCCTGGAGCGTCGTAAATTACTTAAAGCATTAGGCGCGAATCTGGTGCTAACCGAAGCGCCCAAAGGCATGAAAGGCGCAGTTGCTGCCGCGCAGGAAATTGTTGATTCAGATCCGGGCAAATACATCATGCTGCAGCAGTTTGATAACCCGGCCAACCCGGAAATTCATGAAAAAACCACCGGCCCGGAAATCTGGGAAGATACCGATGGTAAAATTGATGCCTTTATTGCCGGTGTGGGTACCGGCGGAACCATCACCGGGGTTAGCCGTTACATCAAAAAAACCAAAGGTAAGCAGATCATTTCTGTGGCAGTAGAGCCAACAGATTCACCGGTTATCACCCAGGCAAAAAATGGTGAAGAACTTACCCCGGGTCCACACAAAATTCAGGGAATCGGTGCTGGCTTTATTCCCGGCAACCTGGACCTGGACATGGTGGATGAGGTGGAACAAATCACCAACGAAGAATGCATGGAAATGTGCCATCGCTTGATGAAAGAAGAAGGTATTTTGGCCGGCATTTCTTCGGGTGCCGCAGTGGTCGCAGCAAAACGCTTTGCCGAGCGTCCGGAAAACATAGATAAACTGGTTGTGGTTCTGCTGGCCAGTGCCACCGAACGTTATCTGAGCAGCCCGCTGTTCGCTGGCGCGTTTGACGAAAGCGAAGAAGTCCAATAAACCCGCACTGACATGTTCAGTAACAAACGGGGCCGTCTGACGGCCCTTTTTTTGTGCCTGGAAGAGTAGGCAAATGCCCATGCCCGGTTATACTATGGACTAACACATTCGCTGTTGTGTCATAAAAAACGTGGTTATAAAACATGGAACAAACATTTCGCTCGATCCGCCTGTGGACAGGCACCGGCCTGCTTAGCTTATTGCTGTTAGTGACTGGCTGTGACCGCCAAAGCCGTGAAACCGGGTCAACCGGCAATGAAAACTCGCCAGAATTTGCCGCCGTCCAATTTGCCGAGAGTATTTATCAGGATGACAATATCGACATCGCGCTGGGCTTAAGTACCCAGCGTATGCGCCGGATCCTGAATAACTATCGCACCAACCGCAATATCCAGCGCCATGTATTAAATCTGAAATACGACACGGTGGTAATCAAGCCTGACGGCGGTAACCGCATCGGGCGTACAGAATTTTCTGAAGAGGCCACTGTGACACTGTTTTTCAGTGGTACCTATGATGACGACCGGATTGAAGATTTACGCAGTGTAAAGCTGTTACGGCAAGGCGGCCTGTGGAAAGTCGACCGCATTACCGACGATTACTGGTAAGAATTTTAGCGGGCCCTTAACGGCCCACTGCCAGTCCTTCCCGGCGCGGGTCTGCCCCGCCAATCAGTTTGCCCTTATCCAGTTGTATCCCGTGTAGGCCACTGTTTAAATCAATTACCTTTACCTCATGACCGAGCTTTTCCAGCGGTGCCTGCAGCGCTGCGGCTGTGGTGCCTTTTTCCAGCGCGGTATAATCATTGCGATTGGTGATTTTAGGCTGGTTGATGGCCTGCTGAATGTTTAATTTAAAATCCAGCACGCCAATTAAGGTTTGCGCCACATAATCGATGATACGACTGCCACCCGGCGAGCCCACAATCAGGGATAACTTGCCGTCTTCATCAAATACCATCGACGGGCTCATCGAGCTGCGCGGCCGCTTGCCCGGCTCCACCCGGTTGGCCACTAACCCATGACTGTCATTAGGGTCAAAGGAAAAGTCAGTTAGTTGGTTGTTAAGCATAAAGCCGCCCACCATCAGGCCCGAGCCAAACATAAATTCGATACTGGTGGTCATCGACACCGCATTGCCTTGCTTATCCACAATCGACACATGGCTTGTATTGGGCTGCTCTATCGAATCCCCACTAATCAGCCCATCAGCTGCATACGGCTGGCCAGCCTGTGCAGGCTGCCAGGTTTTGTCCAGGCCAATCAGCTGGGCGCGTTTAGCCAGGTAGTCAGCATCAATCAGTGGAGTCACTGGCGTATTGGTAAAGTCGGTGTCGGCCACATAGCGTTGGCGGTCAGCAAAGCTTAATGCACTGGCCTGGGTGAACAGGTGGGCAAACTGGGCACTGCCGGGTTCCAGCGCGGCCAGGTTTTTACCTTCCAGTAGTTTTAGGATCTGATAGACATTCACCCCACCTGAGCTGGGCGGTGCCATGCCACACACTGTTTTGCCGTGATACGGGCCGCACACCGGCTCACGCATTTTGGCTTCATAGCCGGCCATATCTTTGGTGCTCAGATTACCCGGATTAATCGGGGCCTGGTTAACTGTCTCCACAATTTGCTCGGCCAGTCCACCGGTATACAGATAATCTGCGCCTTCACTGGCCACCTTAGACAGGGTATCGGCCAAGGCCGGGTTTTTTCTTAAGGTACCGGCCTGGATAGGCTTGCCATCCGGGAAAAAATAGTCGCTGCTGTTGTCGAACTTGGGCAAGCCAGGGTGATAGTCCAGTGCCACCAGCTTGGCCAGTCGCGGCGAGACTTCAAAGCCCTGGGTGGCAGTGGTGATGGTCTCATCAAATAACGCCGACCATTCCAGTTTACCAAATCGCTCATGGGCTAATTCCAGCCCGCGCAGTACCCCGGGCACGCCCACTGACTTACCGCCCACCAGCGCTTTTAACCACGGCATCGGCTGGCCATCCTGCATAAACCAGTTGGCATCCACCGCCGCCGGCGCGGTTTCCCGCGCATCGATGGTGTACAGTTTTTGCTCGGCATTGTCCCAGTACAAAATAAACGCCCCGCCACCGATACCTGATGACTGCGGCTCCACCAGGGTCAGCATCGCCTGCACTGCGATAGCCGCATCGATGGCACTGCCGCCGCGTTCAATGATGGCTTGGCCGGCTTTAGATGCATGCGGGTTGGCGGCCACCACCATATAGTCGTCGGTAGTTACCGCTTGTTTTTGGGTAAAACCGGTATCGGCTTCCGGCTCACGGGTTTCGATGTTAGCAGCTTGCTGGGCCGAGCAGCCCGCACTGACAGTCAGCCCGGCGGCCAATAACAGTGCTCGGCAGGAAAAGTTGAGCGTGAAAATAACGTGTCTCCTTTATTTGAATTTGGCCGGATTAATCGGGCGTTTGTGCAAAAAGGCCTCAAAGGCTTCCTGGGCAGCCTCGGTATCCATGGCTTTTAAGAAGACATCCATCTCTTCAATCATGTGCTGTTCAATGGCTTCTTTATCGGTGGTCAGCAGCACCTTGGACTGGCGCAGCGCGTACGCCGGTTTAGCCGCCAGCGCCGTACAGACCTCGTGTACTTTGGCTGCGAGGGTGTCTGCATCCACCACTTCATTGACCAGGCCAAATTGCATCGCTTCGGCGGCATCGAACGGGTTACCCAGTAATAGCCATTCACTGGCTTTTCGGTGCCCGGCCATGCGCGGCAGGATGTAGCTGGAGGCAAATTCCGGCACCAGGCCTAAATTGATAAACGGCATCACAAACCGCGCCTGCGGCTCACAATACACCAAATCACAATGCAACAGCATGGTGGTGCCAATGCCTACGGCCATCCCATGCACCTGGGCCACCACCGGATGAGCGCAGTTGATCAATGCCCGCATAAAATCCGACACTTCACTGACATGATGGCCATCGTCCTGATGGGCAAAATCAGCAATGTCATTACCGGCCGTAAAACAATCGCCGTGAGCCGCAAGTTTGACTACTTTGACAGACTCGTCAGTGTTGGCTTCCACCAGCGCATCGGCCATGCGCTGATACATTTGCCGGGTCAGCGCATTTTTTTTGTCGGCGCGATCCATGGTCAGGGTTAACAGCCCGTTTTCCTGTTCAACAATTACATTGCTCATGGGTATATCCTTTTTTGTAAACTAGCGACCTATGGCTTTTTTGTAAACTAGCGTCCACTGGGCCGGGTTTTTCGGTATGATAACCAGCCTGACGTAAAATAAAAATCACTTACAATGATGTTATCACTGCCTTTTTTATCTAAGCACAGTCTTGGGCCGCTGCTGGTAGGTAGTACTGCTGTAATTCTGTTCTGGTTTGCCCCCGGTATCAATGAATTGCTGGCCTACGACCGCTATGCGCTGCAGGGCTGGGAAACCTGGCGGATAATCACTGGCAACCTGCTGCACACCAATGGCTACCACTTACTGCTCAACCTGGCCGGGCTGGCCCTGCTTTATCTTTTGCATGCCGAGTATTATCAGCCGCTGCGCTTTGTGAAAATGTTTATCTGGTGCTGTGTGGGCACCACGCTGGGCATTTACTGGTTGTCGCCCCAGCTGATCTGGTATGTGGGCTTATCCGGTGCGCTGCATGGCATGTTTGTGTGGGGAGCGTGCCTGGATATTCGCCAGCGCATGCTGTCTGGCTGGTTATTGCTGGCCGGGGTGGCGGCAAAAGTGGTCTACGAACAGTTTGCGGGCAGCAGCGCGTCGGTAGCCAGGCTCATTGAAGCCAATGTGGCCATTGATGCCCATCTGTATGGCGCGGCCAGTGGCTTGCTGCTTAGCGCACTGATGTGGGCCGGGCGCAGCTGGCGTCAGCGCCGCGTGGCAGAGTAAGCCTAAAACAATAACCATAAAAAAAGGCGCCTAAGGCGCCTTTTGTATTCTTTACAGATTTTCTTCAAACAACTTATAAATCCGGCGGTACTCGTCCAGCCAGGAACTGGGCTGCACAAAGCCATGAGGCTCTACCGGGTAGATAGCAGTTTCAAAATCTTCTTTTTCCAGCTCAATCAAACGCTGCACCAGGCGCACGGTGTCGACAAAAAACACATTGTCGTCCACCATCGGCGCGTTGATCAGTAGCGGTTTTTGCAGGCCGTCAGCATAGTAGATCGGCGAGCTGCGCTCATAGGCGATGGGGTCCACATCCGGCGTATTTAAGATGTTTGCTGTGTATGGGGTGTTGTAGTGGGCCCAGTCGGTGACCGGGCGCAGCGCCGCCCCCGCCTGGAACAACTCCGGCGCGGTGAACATCGACATAAAGGTTAAAAAGCCGCCGTAGGAGCCGCCATAGGTTCCGATACGCTGACGATCCACATTAGCATTTTCCACCAGCCAATTAACACCGTCGGTCAGATCCTGCACTTCCGGCTCACCCATATTGCGATAGATGGCGGTGCGCCAGTCACGGCCATAGCCGGCCGAGGCGCGATAATCCATATCCAGCACCACATAGCCTTGCTGCACCAGCATGCTATGGAACATGTATTCGCGGAAATAGCCTGACCAGCCTAAGTGCGCATTTTGCAGATACCCGGCCCCATGGTTAAACACCACAGCCCGGCGCGGCTCGCCGCTGTCGTAATTTTCTGGCAGGTACACCCGCGCATAAATCGGCTGGGCAGTGTGCGACGATTCAATGGCCACTACCTGCGGGCGTGCCCACGGCATGGCTTTAAATTCATCACTCACGGTGTCGGTGATCTGGCGTGCGGTTGCGGTGCTGGTCACCGGTTTGATATACAGCTCCTCCGGACGGGTTACCTTGCTGTGAGTCAGCAACAGGGTTTGCTCATCCGGGCTTAAGGTGTAATCGGTCATGCCGTTTAAGTCGGTCATCACCTGTGATTCACCGGTTTGTACATTCACCCGGTAAATTTCATAAATACCCGGATGCTCCTGGTTAGCCTGGTAATAAATGTAGCTGTCATCTCGGGTCAGGGTTGGATTGTCAGTGATAAACTGGCCCTGGGTCAGCGCGCGTGGTGCCTCACCAGGCACCTGGGTGTACAGATGCGCATAGCCGGATTCTTCTGACTGGTAATACAAGGTTTCACTGTTGTTAAGCCAGCCAAACTGGTTAAAACGGTAGTTAACCCAGGCATCGTCGTGCAGGCGTGACTGGCTTTTCAACTGAGCGCTGTCCAAATCCACCGTCGCAATCCAGCGGTCTTTGTTGTCCCAGGCTTCAAGCATCACGGCCACCTGCTGACCATTGTTGTGCCAGCGCACCGCCGGACCAGACCAGTACCAGCTTTGCAGCAGGGTGATTTCCCGCGGTAGGCGGTTGACCTGATAGCTTTCACCGCGCGCCTTTGCATTTTCGGCTTTCACCTCGGCCAGCACATCTTCGTTGTAGCCGGGCAGCGCGGTGTAGGCAAGCTCCTGCTTATCACCGGTGTTCACATCCACCAGCCACAGGGTGTGGTTTTCCGGCTCGGCATCGGCTACTCGGCGGCGCACTTCTTTGGCGGCAATGCGGCCGTCTTCCTGAATATAGTGTGGCATGATGTCGGAGTCATCGCGCCACGGCTTATCTTCGGTGGTCGCCACAATGGCTTTATCGCCGGCCGGCGACATAGACACCCCGACCAGGCGATGACCCGGTTCAAAATACACCGGCTTGCGTGCCACACCCTGATTGGCCGCCGCCAGCGCCTCATCTTGGTCAGCTTCATCCTGGCGTTGTTTGCGCTGCAGCGCGATATACTCAATCAGGCCAATCTGTTCTCGGGCCACATGATCGACCGGCTCTTCCACGGCTTGCGGCTCTTCGGCAAAAAACCAGGACAACAACTGTTCGCGCTGGCCGGTTTGCAGGTTGATGGCAATCACTTTATTGCCGCTTTTGGCCATCAGGCGGCCGTCGGTCATAAAGCTTAACTGGGTAAGGGCAGCGCCGCCGCGGGTCAGCTGTACGGTGTCGCCATCACCAAAGCGCACAAATACGCTGTCTTTAAACCGGTAGGCGATGGTATTGCCATCCGCGCTTACCACCTTTTCATCAAACTGGTAATGATGCAGGTTATCCAATGCCACCTCACTGGCATTGTCCGGGTTGGCCAGCGGCGCGGCAAACACCTGATTAAGGTGACTGTCCATTTTTTCGCGCTCGTACACAATGTGGCTGCCATCCACCGAAAAGCCGGCATTTTGCGGCTGGCGGCCCAGCCACTGCGGATCGGCCATGATTTGTTCTAAGGTGATGGTATCACCGCTCACCGGGGCCGCCACATCCGGGGTCACTGTAGCCGGCACATCACGCTGTTCGGCGGTGTTGGTTGTGGCCTCAGCGGGCGCAGAAGAAGTGGCGCTACAGGCGCTTAACGCACTGGTGACAGCCGCAGCAATCAGCAGCGAAGAAAATTTGCTCATGGATTTATCTTATTGATTGTTATTCGTAAGCCCATTATAAGCAGGCTGAATCAAGGATGGTCAAGCTTCATCGACAATGTTGGGCGGGTCGTCCAAAACCTGGGGCGATTTTGCCGCAGGCAAAAAAAAGCCCCGCAATCCTGCGGGGCAATCAAGCACACTCAACTTGGAACACACTTTAGCTTAAAAACGCTCAGCAGCTGTAAATGCTAACGTTCTGGCTAACTGCATTAAGTTAGTCCACAGCCTGAGGCAAAAGTTCATTTATTTTTTGCTTAGCAGCAGTCATTTGTGCACTGGCATTTTCCTCGCCCATGGCCAGGCCTTCGGCGTAAATAAAGCGGATATCGGTCAACCCAATAAAGGCAAAAAAGTGGGTTAGATAATCAGTCTGAGTATCCATGGGCGTACCGACGTACTGGCCACCACGGGCGGCCAGGACAGTCACCGTTTTATCAGCCAGCAAACCTACCGGGCCGGTCTCGGTGTACTTAAAGGTAACCCCGGCTCGGGCAATACGATCGATCCAGGCTTTAAGCACTGAAGGCACGCCAAAGTTGTACATGGGGACACCCAGCACAATCTCATCGGCTTGTTTCACTTCTTCCACCAGCGTATCGGATATCGCCGCCAGTTCGGCTTGTTCAGTGTTACGCTCGTGGGCTGGCGTCATCCAGGCGACCATTTCTTCGGCGCTTAAGTGCCCCGGGCCGGTTTGAGTCAGATTGCGTGTGATCACCCGCACTGCCGGATTGGTGGCAGCCGCCTGGGCGTAGGCGTCGGTTAATGCCCCGGAGTTGCCGCCGGTAGGTTGTAAGCTGGAATTGATAATCAAGATAGTTTTCATAGGTCATCCCCTTCTGTTCGATTGATGCGCATCAGTATAGGCCTATATTTTCGAATTTATATTGCATTAAATATTCACACTCATTCTTTTTTATAGAATATTAATAATATGCGCGCACAGTCTGTGGCTTTATCTCAGCCCTTGTAAGCTTGGCCGAGCCGGATATTTTGTTTTGCTGATCAGTTAGATAAAATACCAATCGTCATAAAGGCCTGTTTTACCGGTGCGGCAACCGAAACCAAACCCGCCTGGCGAGGGTCAATTCTCAATAACCTGTTGTTTATGGACACCCTATGCGATTGATTGCTGTTTGCCTGATGGCGTTACTTTTCACCACTGCCTGCGCAACCCGCAAGCCGGTGATCAAAGGCACCCCATCGCGTGAACTTTCAACCCCCTACACACTGAAATCCGGTGGCCAGGTGGCCCCGTTGCAACAGGGGATCACCGTTGCCCATGCTGACTTGTGGTTTAATTTTGATTTTCGCCGTAAGGTGCTTTACGGCACTACCACTTTAAGCCTGGAAAGCGAACGGCCCCGGCGTACCTTGTCGGTGGACCTGGACACCCGGTTTAAGGTTGAAAAAGTGTGGATCAATGGCACCGAGGTGCCGCCGGGCAATGTGAGAAACCCCGATGGCCAGTTGCTGATCACCCCGCCGCTGGCGGTGACATTTCCGCTCAAACTGAAAATCCAATACTATGGCCAGCCACGCAAGCCGCCCGATGCGCCATGGGATGGCGGGGTACTATGGCAAACCACACCCAGCGGCCTGCCCTGGGTGACCACTGCCGTGCAGGGCCAGGGCTGTGATTTATTCTGGCCATGCATTGACCAACCGTTTGCCGAACCGCAACGCGCCGATATTCATATCACGGTGCCGCCGCATCTGACAGCCGCCAGCAATGGCACCCTGCTGCGGGTGACCAGCCAGGCCAATGCCAAAACCTATCACTGGCGCTCCACCACGCCTATCAACACCTATGGCATTGCGCTGAACATCGGCCCGTTTGAGGCAATGGAAGGCAGCTACCAAAGCCGCGCCGGTGAGACTGTGCCCATGGTCTACTATTATCTGCCCGGCAATGTGGAAACCCGCCAGGCCCGCTTGTTGTTTGAACAACTACCGCCCATGCTGCGTTTTATGGAGCGCACCATCGGCCCCTACCCGTTTAGCCAGGATAAGATTGGCTTGGTGCAGACCCCGTATCTGGGCATGGAACACCAGACCATCAATGCCTACGGCAACAACTATAAACAGGACGACAACAGTTTTGATTGGTTATTGCAGCATGAGCTGGCCCATGAGTGGTTTGGCAACCAGATGACCGGCACCGACTGGGACCATTTATGGCTGCACGAAAGCCTGGGTACCTATATGCAGCCATTATATGCTGGCCACTTGGATGGCCCGGCAGCTTATCGTGCGTACATGGACAAACTGCGCAGCAAGCTGAATAACCGTTTTGCACTGGTATCGGGTAACAGCCGCGCTGAGCACGAGGTGGCCAACGACAAGCTGGGCCCGGGGCTGGATGTGTATTATAAAGGCGCCTGGATGCTGCATTCGCTGCGCCACCTGATTGGTGATAAAGCCTTTTTTGCCGCGGTGCGCGAGCTTGTGTACGGCACGCCCGAGCCAAACCCCGACCAGATTGAACCGCTGCACCGTACCACCAACGACTTTATTCGCCTGGTGAACAAACACAGCGGCCGCACACTGCATTGGTTTTTTGATGTGTATCTGTATCAGCCAGAGCTGCCCGTATTGGAAGTAACGCGTACCGACACCCATTTGGTGCTTAACTGGCAGGTGCCGGGAAAACGGCCTTTCCCGATGCCGGTGGAGGTGACGGTTAACGGAAAACTGCACACCATTGACATGCTGCAAAGCCATCGGTTGGCGGTACCTAAAAATGCACAGGTAAAAGTGGATCCGCAGCACCGGTTACTGCGCTTCGAAAAGTCCTATGATGATCCGGACGAGGATAAGAAAACGGCCGCACAGGCGGCCGATTAACAACAGTAAAGTGGCGAGTTTTTACGCTGGCGCTACGGCGTCCAGCGCCTGGCTGAAATCTTCCACCAAGTCATCGATATCTTCGATGCCTACCGACACCCGGATCATGGTTTCCGAGATCCCCATGCGGGCCCGTTCCTGCACACCGGCTTCAAAAAAGATGGTGGGCGCTACCGGCAACGCCAGGGTGCGGGTATCGCCTAAGTGGGTAGCACAGATCACCAGTTGCAGCGCATTTAAAAAGCGGATGGGGTCAATGCCATCGACCAGATCCAGGCTGAGCACCGCGCCGTAGCCTTCGGTTAACAGTTCGCGGGCCAAAAAGTGTTGCGGGTGGTCGGCCAGCCCTGGGTAATACACAGCCTTAACAGCTGGGTGGTTGTCTAAGAAGGTAGCCAGATGTTTGGCATTGTCACAGCAACGCGGCATCCGCAGGCCTAAGGTTTCCATGCCTACTGCCAGTTTGTGGGCCGAATCCGGCGGCAGGGTGCCACCCATGTCGCGCAGGCCTTTTTTGCGAATTTGGGTTAAACCCCACTGCATGGTATCGGCCACTTGATAGGCCGGGCGAATACCTTCAAACTGCTGCCAGTCATACACCCCGGTGTCAATCACCGCACCGCCCAGTACATTGCCATGGCCGCCTAAATATTTGGTCAGCGAGCAGACCACTAAGCCAGCGCCGATTGCCTTGGCGCTAAACAGCGGTGGCGGGGTCATGGTGTTATCCACCATGAGAAGAATATTACGCTCCTGACAATAACGGCCAATGGCCGCCATATCCGCAACCTGGGTAACCGGGTTGGCCACCGTTTCGGCAAACACCGCGCGGGTGTTGGGCTGGTAGGCTTCGCGCACGCTTTCTAAACAGGTCACATCCACAAAGCTGATCTGCATGCCAAAGTCGGCCAGCGTGTCCATCAGGCTGCGAGTATTGCCAAACAAGTACTGGCTGACAATGATGTGATCGCCGTGCTTAAACAGTGATAAAAACACCCCGCTGATGGCTGCCATACCGGTGGCAAAACATACCGCCCCCACGCCCTCTTCCAGCGCATTGATTTGATTGGCCAGTGCAGTGGCCGAGGCCGATGAAGACCGTGAATACACATGTCCGGCCTGCTTGCCCTGAAACACATCCACAATGCCCTGGGCATCCTGGTATTCAAACAGCACCGAATTGGTGGAGGCGGTATGGACCGCGCCGTGCTCGGGGGTGTTTAACCGGCGATCGGCATGCACCTGGGCGGTGGTAAAGCCTGGTTTTCTCACAAATGGTCTCCCTGCATAAAATCAAAACAGCCTGGTTTGCACGGTAGCACATTTTAATTGCCCTGTGGACGCTGCCAGGTGGCTTTACTCATACTTTTGTTGGGCTTCGAACTGATCTAACGCCAATTTGTATATATATAAGAACCACGCAATGTGGCTAAGAGGAGAAGTAACGCCGATATGTGTATTTTATTTATCGCCAGGGATCAACGAAAAGACTACCCTCTTGTCATTGCCGCTAACCGCGATGAGTTTCATCAGCGTCCTACCCAGTCCTCGCATATCTGGTGTTCCCACCCGCCTATTTTTGCCGGCAAAGATTTACAGGCTGGCGGCACCTGGATGGGCGTCACCCGTGGCGGGCGCATCGGTGCGCTGACTAACATTCGCCAGCCGGGCAAAGACCGCAAAGATGCCAAAAGCCGTGGCGAACTGGTGGTGGACTATTTAACCTGGAAGCAGGATGACAGTGCGTTTGCCAGCCGCCTGCGCCATCATCAGGCTGATTACAATGGCTTTAATTTGTTGTACGGTACCTGGCGTAATCTGCAGGTATTTAATAATGCCACCGGCGAGGTCAGCCCGGTCGACAGTGGCGTACACGGCCTCTCCAATGCCCGGCTCAACGCGCCCTGGCCCAAGCTGTCTCGCGGGGTGGATGCGCTGGCCTACTATTGCAGCCAGGCCGACCGGCTTACCGAAGACGGCTTGTTTGAGTTGTTGCAGGACACCACCGAAGCACCGGATGAAGCCTTGCCGCAAACCGGGGTGCCGTTTGAGTGGGAAAAACGCTTATCCCCCATTTTTATCCGCTCAGAGGATTACGGTACCCGCGCCTCAACCCTGCTGCTGGTTAAAAAAGACGGCTCGGCCACCTGGGTAGAGCGCACCTATGCCGCCAGCGGCGAACAGATGACCCACACCAACGCTCACTTTCAGTTTTCCTGAGGCGGTGAATTAATTTTGCCCCAGCACTCGTAATTTAGCTTATCGGTGGCATAATGCGGTGCTTGCTTACTAGTCACGCCATGTGAGGAATTATTGTGTTTGAAGTATTACCCCATCTTGAACCGGATCCCATCCTGGGCCTGTCTGCGGCCTATAACGATGATAAAAACGACGCCAAAATCGACCTGGGTGTTGGTGTATATAAAGATGAAAAAGGCAATACGCCCATCCTGACCTCGGTGGCCAAAGCACAAAAAATTCTGCTTGAGCGTGAAACCACCAAAAGCTATATCACCCCACAGGGCCACCAGGGCTATGTGGACAACATGCTTAAGCTGCTACTGGGCGAAGGCAGCAAAGTATTGCTGGCCGACCGGATTGCTGCTGTGCAAGCGCCCGGTGGCTGTGGCGCACTGCGTATTCTGGCCGAGCTGATTGCCCGCAGTAATGATGAAGCGCGGGTTTTTGTGAGTGATCCTACCTGGGCCAACCATATTCCACTGATTGGCTCTGCAGGCCTGCAGCTGGAAACCTATCCGTACTTTGATAAAGACAAAGCCGGCATCAACTTTGATGGCATGATGGACACCTTAAAAACCGCCGGTAAGGGCGATGTGGTGTTATTACATGGCTGCTGTCATAACCCAACCGGTGCCGATCTAACCCGCGACCAGTGGGATGCGGTACTGGAGCTGGCCCAGGAACGTGGGTTTATTCCATTCTTGGATGTGGCCTACTTAGGCTTTGGCGACGGCCTGGAAGATGATGCCTACGGCATCCGCCTGCTGGCGGAAAACCTGCCGGAAGTGGTCATCGCCGCCTCGTGCAGCAAAAATTTTGGCCTGTACCGTGAGCGTGTGGGCTTAGCCGCCATCGTGACCCCGGATAGTAAAATCCGCAGCAATGTACAGGGCCAGATCCAGTCTGTCGCTCGTGGGATTTATTCTATGCCACCCAGCTACGGTGGCGCGCTGGTCGACATTATTTTGTCTGATACCGCCCTGAACAAAGAATGGGTGAGTGAAGTCAACAGCATGCGTAATCGTATGCAAAGCCTGCGCAGCATGCTGGTGGACAAACTGGAAGAAAACGGCGCGCCGCAGGATTTCAGCTTTATTAACCAGCAAAAAGGCATGTTCTCGTTTTTGTGTATCACGCCAGAACAGGTTCGTGAGATGCGCGATAAGCACAGTGTGTATTTTGTAGAATCCAGCCGGGTGAACATCGCCGGTATCAACCAGCAAAATGTGGATACCCTGGCCAGGGCGCTGGTCTCAGTACTCAAATAACCATTCGCTCGGCTCTTACCAGCATAAGCCAGTTCATCTCGAACTGGCTTTTTTGTTGAGGTTGCTATTCATCCAGCAGCTTTTCAAACCCACCAAATATCATCCGCTTGCCATCAAGCGGCATGGGATTATTGTTCGGGTGCAGGCGCTCATCGCTCATGGCCCCTTCCATGCCTTTATCGCGCACTGCTTTAGAGGGCCACACAATCCAGGAAAACACCACCGTCTCATCGGCCTGGCACTGCACGGCTTTGATAAATGAGGTGAGATCGCCATCAGGCACATCCTCGCCCCAGCATTCAATCAGCCGGCTGGCGCCGTGATCTTTAAAACAAGCGGCGGCATTACGGGCGTGGTCTAAATATTGTTCTTTATTGGCAGTAGGTACAGCAGCCACAAAGCCATCGATATATTCCATGGCATGCTCCGGTCAGCAAAAAAAGGGCGCGCCCCATGCACGCCCGGCACTGCTAAGTACAGCTGATGATTGCCACAAACGCCAGTTTAGCCGGATAATCTTGGCAGCGCGGTCATGGCCTGCTGGTCTACCTGAATGATGCCCTGACGGGGCCGGTCTAAATCAATGATTAAAAACACAATCAGGGTGATGATCAGGGCCACCAGCACAATGGGCATAAACACCCGGTGGCCGCTTAACCCGGCTGAATAGCCCATCATGCCACCGGCAATGCTAAATACAGCAAACAACACCAGCAGTACTATTTGCGGCACCTGCATGTGCAATATCGCATTGCGTTTGCCTTGTGCATCAATCATGGCATTGAGCGCGGTGATCATCATCCCGGTGGTGACCGGGCGCGGATCCTGCTCCGCTGCCTGGCTAACCAACTGCCATAACGCCTGCTGCAACTGGGCGGTCTGGGTCAATAATGCCTGCTGCTCAGCTTGCCGGTTCATCGGCAGTTCAGCCACCGCCAGGCGCAGGTCGATATACTCATCTAGCAAGCCAGCGGCTTTGGACTGCAAGGCATCGGGTAATAGCACCACCCGCAGCTGTACTGTGCCGATAGCATTGGCCTCATCAATCAGCGCCATGCTGCGCGCATCAAAGCGCTGCATCGACATGCTAAAGGTAAAACCCAGCAATAGCGCCAATAAGCCTAATATACTGGCCTGAATCGACCCGGTGTAAGATTTTACTTCTTCATCGGTGTGGCGCTGCACAAAACGCCCCAACCGAAAGCCCACCTCATTGGTTAATACAATCGCGGTAAACAACACCGCCACAATCAACAAGCTGGGAAACACATACAACACCATTTTCACTCCTTGTACACCCGGCACCACCAACGAAAGCCAAGCAAAGCTTATCCACCGCTCAGCAATAAAATCAGAAACTTATAGAAGCTACTATACCGGCACCTGAACTAAACACCCAGCGCTTTTACGCGCCAAACAGGTAGGATCCCAAAGACAGAAAGGAAAGATATCAAGAAGATACGCGATGCAATATCGCCTGTAAGTCAGGTGGCACCGGCCGGCGCGCAAACGGGCTGATATTACTCCCCCCAGGGTTGCCTTCCGGTACCAGGCCTATAGCGGTTTTACTGGCCGCGCCCACAATGCGCAACAGCTGACCCGCCAGCTCTTTGAGTTGATGACACCCCACCGCCCAGCGCAGCATATGCACATGGGCCACCACATGCCAGTAGGTCGAACGCTGCCCCAGAATATGTGCCCGCTCCAAATGCGCAAATGCCCCATCCGGCTTACCACGCAACATATTTCGCCGGGCACACGCCAACTCTTTGCGCACATACGGCGCAATACGCTGACCAAAAGATGTAGGCCGTTTTGGAGCTGTGAACATCGCAAATTCCGGTAACGTAAATGAGATAATTATACGAAGAAATAGGTAACGCGCCCCCTGGTTTAGCAAACCGTTTAATCTAAGCCGTTTTGTCTCTTCTTGTGCATGAGCAAAAAGCCCCACCCCAGCTTTTCACTTTGACACCGGGCACTTATGCCGTATTCTGGTGTTTATCAAAAACACAAATACCCCGAAACGGACAGGGAATTTACCCCGTTGTGGGATCTAGTAAATTGTTAGGTGCTTAATGAATAGGTTTCTGTTAACAATTTTCTTGAGCAGTTTAACTTTTGCAATCAAGGCTCAAACGAGTATCGAAGAATGCTCAGAAGATATAAAGCCATTGGCTCCTCTAAAGTTACTTTGGCCAGGTGCACCTTCTGGTGGTTTTGAGCCAGAGCATATTTCAGAAGCAGTAACTTTAAAGTTCATCGTTACCGAGCGCGGTGAAGTTAAGAATATTGAAACGGTAGATACAACCTCCAGAATTTATACACGGGTTGCTCGACGAACTATTTGGAAAACCAAGTTCCGGAAACCTACTACCAAGTGCTTTAAAAATTGGATTGTTCGTTATGAAAAGCCACGCACCTAACAAAACGCTCAAGTCGCTCACTTCGTTCGCTGGGACGCAAACGCGCGGCGGCTTCGCCATTTTCGCCGCACGTTCGCGCCCCTTAGCTTTGCGTTAGCCGTCAGAGGATGATGAATGAAAGCAAGGTTTTTGCCTCCAAGAGAGAACTACTCGGGCAATTTGCTTTGGAATAAAAGCGAATTTAGTGATGTAAAAACGAGAATTGAAATCTCTTTAGGGAAACTAAGAGAGATAGGTTATTGGGTAAGCCCCTTCCCTGAAGGGGATGGTATAACATTTAATATCTATGATGAAGCCATTACAAAAAGCAACAAAGAAATGCTCGACGACTTTCGAGCAGCCTTTGATTGGGTTTACATTGAAAAGTCGAAATCAAAAGATTCCAACCTAGAATTAGCTGAATTGGAGGATGATGACAGAATGTTAGATTGCATAGTCATTATTCCTCTTGAAAAAATATTTATTCAAAAGACTCTAGTGCTGGGGAAATATACTTTTTACTGTAGAAAAGATTTTGATGAAGAACCCTATGAAAGGTTAGCTAATTTTGAGGGAGAATATCTCCAATTTGAAGTGAGCCTAAACTACAGAGATCTGCTAAAGCTCAACCAGAGCATAGACCATAACGACCACGTTATAAATAAGTGCTTGTCGCTTGCAGAACATGCCATGGATATTGTGAGATTCGCTCACAGCTCTTTTGTAAAACGAGAGTTCACACCAAACCCGGCAGGGCAGATGGATAATGGATTTTATTCTGTAAATATTATCCCCTTGGGTAAGACTCATCTAAAACCTCTAGAACTAGGAGGTATATCTAAGCCTTTCTCAGTTAGTAATAACTGGCTAGGCCCACAAGTTGATGATTTTTTTGTGCCTGGAATTGATTATCTGTCTTTTGTATATAGCAATGACATTGAAAATGAAATGGCAAAAGCTGTAATTTCTGCATTAAGATCTTGTCGTCAATCCTTTTACTCTATAGGCGATGAATCTCAATTCTTAAACTTGATCTTCGTGCTAGATGGATTGACTGACCCTGAGTGGACAGGTTGGAAGCATAGAACTTATATCGCATCACTACTTTCCAATGGTGATGCTAATTTATTTGGTCGGAAACTAGAAGAATATGATCGACTATATACTGATGTAAGAAACAAGCTGGTTCATGAGGGAAAGGATTTTTATGAGTTGAGCGAACAGCCTAGTACGGCCAGCGAAGCCATTTATGGTTATATAAAGGACGTAATCGAGCTGATTGCAAAAATTCCAATAAATACATTTGAAGAAATGAAGAATCACGCTATTGCATTGCTTCAAACTCAAAGTTTCAAAGATGAGTATACATCAGTAATTAACAGAGTATCCATCTCGAGAGGTAAGCAGCCTCGTGTGCCACAATGGTAGTTGTTTGGCTAACAAAGCCAGTAGTAGGACGCAGTTAAGCTGCGCCTCTGCTGGCGGGCGTTAGGTGCCAAAGTGTTCTCATGGCTTACAAGGAATTTTAATTTATTAATCGGGGGCATCATCCTGTTGCCGCTAACCTTGTTTATATGCTTAATGTCTCTTGCTTTTGGAGTTGGCTTCACTGATGAGCCGACAGTTTCTAGCATTAAAGTTGTCGCTATTGCAGCATCATATTTAGTAGTATTTACATTGTCGGTTTGGCAATCAGTCCGTAGTTACAAAATTTATGGTAATTACGGCCACTGGGATTTGTTGCCAATCATTTGCTTTTCGTTGGGTGTGTTAGCAATGTTTATTCAAGGTAGTATTTAGCATGTCACCTAACAAAAAAATTAAGTACGCCCGCTACGCGGGCTGGGATGCAAACGTGTGGGCTGCTCACTTCGTTCGGATTTTAGCCCACACGTCTGCGCCCCTTATTCAAAAGTTAGAGCCTTGAGAAGTTTTTGTACTTGGTTTAGGCTATTTCAATCATGAAAAAGGAATTTCAATGAGTAGTACAGCAGATTTATTCGAGCTCCATTATTACTTCAATAACGATTCACACTTAATCGATGCATCATTGCGAAATAGGTGTGAAGGTGAAATATTAGCAATCCTCAATGAAGCCGCCTCAATTTTATCCATTGATGTTTCCTTATATTCTAGCATCCCCAGCGAAGGCGGATTTAGGGACTTTTGGAAAGCCATGGGTAAAAATAATAACCAGATCACAATCTTACTAGTAATCACCACGATAGTTCTTTCTCGGGTCCCTACAACAGATCCAGAGATGGAAGCTTTAGAAAAAGAGATAAAAAAACTTACGATTGAAGAGAAAAAGTTAAACATAGAAAAGCTTAAACTTGAACTCGAAGAAAAGGCAGTTTCAGAAGTAGATAAAAATATAATAAATAAAGCTGCAAAGGTAATAGATAAAAATCTCAAAGTAGTGAAAAGAAGGTCAAATCTTTACAGCTTACTTTCAAACGAACATACGATCGACAAGGTGGGGTTTACACTCTCAGATTCAGATAGCGGTGATTTATTTAGTGATGAGCGGCAGATATTGAGAGAAAATTTCACTAAGTTCATTATACGCTCCGATACACTTCGTGCAGAAGTTGATGAAAATGCAGTCATTGAAATTATCTCTCCAGTACTTAAAGAAGGCCGGTTTAAATGGAAGGGAGTCTACGAGGAAGCTGTGATTTCATTCGATATGAATGACGCAGATTTTAAAGAAGATGTTCTACTTGAAAATATTGCATTCAAACATGGTTCATGTATCAGATGTGTACTGATAAAATCCAGAGAAATAGACGAAATTGGTGAGGTTAAGGTGACGGGCTATGCCGTTACAACTGTAGTAGAAGTTATTGCAGGTGATGATGTGCACAAAACTAAACAGGGCATTAGATATCGCCATACGAAAGCTCTTAAAGATTCACAGCAGGATTTCTTTAGCTAACGGCTCTAACAAACGCATAAACTCGCTCGCAAGCTCGCTGGGACAATAACACGCAGGCTCAGTCGCTTCGCTCCAATTTTAGCCTACGTGTTATTGCCCGTTATTCGGGCGTTAGGTTTCAAAGGAACTGATTAAATGAAAGTGATTTTTTTCGGTCTGATTTTATTAGTTACAGCGTTTAGTTCTGTGTCTCAAGAAATCCAATCCAATGGCTTTTCTTTAACTCTTGGAAATGGATGGTCCGTTGTAAATACAAACAAAATTACAACTGTTGCAGCAAATGAAGAATCAGAACAGGTAATCATTCTTTCAGTTTACATTGTGCCATCCGTAGAAAAGGGAGCTGAGATATTAGCTGAAATGAAAAGCTACTTATCAAACCTCAATGAACAACTTCCTAAAATGGAATTATATTCTCAACTTGCCCCTTTAGATGTTCAAACGAGTGCTCCTTGGGAATTAGTTGCTTATTCAGGGCCAAATGAAGAAGGGCATTTAGTTGCTGCGTGTCTCGGTATTAATAAAGGCGTGTTAATGGTTTCACTAGAAGGTATGGGCTCTGTTCAATATGCTATTCCGCAATTGAAATCAGTTCTTTCTTCGTTGAATCACAATGAAACCTAACAATCGCATAAACTCGCTCGCGGGCTCGCTGGGACAAAAATACGTAGGCTCCCTTCGCTTCGCTCAGTATTATAGCCTACGTGTTATTGCCCCTGCTTGGGGCGTTAGGCATTCAAGGAGGAATTTTGAATGTTCTCGGTTTTTTTGTTTCTTTTGTATTTCTAGCATTAGCATTTACACACCAATTTGTGGATGCCGTAACAATTGATTCAATCACCGTCCTTTTGGTTGTGCTTGCCGCATTACCTTGGGTCTTTCCGTATTTGAAGTCGCTAGAGTTACCCGGCGGCTTAAAACTTGAACTTAAAGATGCTTTGCAGAAAGTAGAAAAAGTTACCTCTGGAGCAATTGTAAAAGAAAGTGCCGCCGAATATCAGGGAGTCGACACATCACTTGCCTTTGTAGCCTTGCGAGTAGAAATCGAGAAAACAATCCGTAAATATCAACCCGATATGGGAAAAACTAAACACTCACTCTCACTACGGCTGCAAACCCTAGCTAACGATGAGGTTATTACTCGCCCTTTGTCAGAGGCCCTTCTTGAAATTGTTAAATTGGGAAACGCTGCAGCTCATGGACGTGAAATAAATTCTGAAGAAGCAGAGCTAATTTTATTGCGTTCGAATGCTTTAATTGAAAAGCTAGAGGAGTGTTTAAAACATGCCTAACAATACGCTGTTGCCGCTCCCTTCGGTCACTGGGACGCATACACGGGGCCGCTTCGCGATTATGGCCCCGGGTATGCGCCCTAAAGCTTAGTGATAGGTGTTCGAGAAGGTATCCGTATATTGGCTAAATGTAAGAATCTAGATGTTTTGTCATTCGCAAAATTCCAGGCTGTTTTATTAGCTCTTTTGGGATTTGTTTCCGGAATCGTATATTCTTTTGGCGGACTCGTTATAGATATACTAGTGAGTGCCAAAATAATTACTTCCACGGGTATGCAAGGCATAGGTTTCGGTACAGTCCTTGCCTTAGGTGCTCTACTGGGCATGCCTGTCGTTTTTTGGATCGTGGGGTTTGGTTTGGGAATCCTTCAAGCGATAGTTTTTAATTTATTTGCAAAGTTTTTTGGTGGAATAAATGTTGATTTCAAGTAGTGGTCAATCATTTAACAAGTCAATAATGTCGTTGGTAAACTCACTGGGGCACTTACTTACAGCTTGAAAAAAGCCGGTTCAGCCGTGAAATTTCGGCAGCAAGGTTATTTCGCTAGGTTGTTTTGGCGGCCAGCTTTTGTGGTAGTTTTGTAGCGGCAGGCTAACCCCTGCACTAGAGAAGCAGAATATTCGGCTACTGAGGAATAAAATTGCTGTCAGTAACAGTATGGCTCATCCAGCCGTTCCCCTCCTGACACCGGCCGGTACTCTCAAACCGGTATAGGTGATAGTTCACTCCACCGTTGTCCACCACGGTAGTACTACATCGTGCAGTATAATTGCATGATCGCATGCCGGGTATAGCCGTTAAACTGGCCGGGCTATTAATGGCGCTATTGCAGGAAGCAGGTGACGCGCCAATCGGCAGTGCAGTGGCCGTAATGTGACTGAGGCCACTGCGCGCCGCCATATGCGCACGTGTGCCGATGACATCATGGACCACTGACTGTGAGCCAGATGAAATCATTGTGACCAATGTAATGCCAAGCAGTGACAGTACGATGATCATAAAAAGGGACATCACAAGCATACTGCCTGTCTGCCTGTGCAGAGGGTTAAAATTAGCGGCGATAGCCAAGACGAACCTCCCGGTGCCAGTTGAGTGTCTCCTGGTCTTGCTGAAGCTGCAAACGCAATTGCACCGCAGCATCACGCTCGGTGGTCGCCGGAATATAAACAAATGGATCATTGGCTGATGCACCCAGGGCGGGATTTGACGATAACAAATTGACTACGTGAGTAGCTAGCCTGGGATGACCCAATGTGCCACTGGCTTGTACCGCTGTTATGCCATTTTCAAAGCGAACCAGCGTGGTATCAAGCACGCAGTAATTCACTGAGCCATTTACAAAGTAAAGCTTTGCACCAGGCGATCCCTCGGCAAACGCATTGTTCACTGTAATCTGAATTATCTCGTCGCTGTCATCACGGGTTGCGCAATCTCCATCACCGTCATCCTGACAATGAGTGATTTGCTGAATTTTGTTATTGGATGCGTTATACACATCAGCGTTTGTTTCAGGGTTGACTATAATCGCGCTGCCAGGTTGTACCACATGAATATTGCCCCGGGCATCAACCGGAAACACCGCATCAATCACGGTATCAGTACTGGGTTGAAGTGGGAGATTGGTATAATAGGTTGTGTACAGCGTTGGAACAAATTCAAGGCAATGCTGGCTTGTATTGCCGCTTATCCGCACACTGCCCGGCACAGCTGTTTGCAGCTCTCGCGCCATTCTCTCAATAGCAAACCGAGATGATGTGAGCAGTTTATCGCGGGTCACTACATCGATATAAACCTGCATCGAACTAGCCACAAAACTTCCAATACCTGCACCGATAATCCCTAATATAAGAATTACGGCAACCAGCTCCACCAGCGTAAATCCGCTATGTTTTCGTCCCATCAGTGATTCCACATGTGGGCTGTAAATGTGAGCGGCTCATCAAGCGGCGTGGTCACAGTCACACTTATCAGTTTAACATTGCCCGTATACGCGCCGCCGCCATCCCGGACGCCATCAAGATTATCGTCATAAAAGACCTGTACCGCTACCGTAAAGCCAGTGAACGCCGCACTTCCGGCTGCCGTTATTACTTGGCCGCGACTATCCCGAAAGTGGCTACCGCTTACATTTAGGCCATTAAAATCGTCGACATCGTCAAATGTATTCCTGGTTTCTCCGCTGTCTGGCCCCAGTCCGCTACCGGTGGTGCAGGGGGTAGCTTCGTTACACCGAGAACCTGGTGTACTGGCGCCTGAGTTTTCATCAAACCGCGTGCGCATGATTTCGTTTAGCAAGGATTGGGCTAAATGACTGGCCCGCGACTGTACGATGGGATCAACGCTGCGGGTTGCCTGCCCCATTACCAGATTAACCACAATGACCATAACAATACTGAACACGACCATGCCGGCGACTACCTCAATGAGGGTGAAGCCCTTATTAGCACGCATAAATGAAGCCTTCCTGCTCTACACATACCGACGCAGCTTCAGTACCGGTAAAGGTTATCTCACAGCCACTTTGGCAGTGAAGGCTGGTAGTTAATGGGCGGCCAAAGTTTGAGAACCCGATAAAAGAAATTTGACCGTGGCCTTCCCTTGTAGACATGGTAACGTTTTCGCCGTTGATTTCAGTTGGGGAGGCTTGTAGATAGTCGGGCGCGCCCGCCGCAATCACAGTGGTGCAGGATGTGGCTTGCTGCCCAGTATCGTAACTGCTGGTTGAAGGACCAAATGCCGGGTTGCTACCGTGTTGAAATACTATCTGGTAGCAAAATCCTGCTCTATCATCCTGCATCGCCCGGTATTGGATATGACGCAATGCGGAAATTAAGCGTTGCTGTAGAGTATATTCGGTGTAACCCGTGTTGTCTTGAAACCTCACCGTGGCTGTCACCGCTATGACAGAGATGACAAGGAGGGTTACCACTAACTCGATGAGTGTAAACCCGGTCTGCTGGCCGGACTTACACTGGCGAGAAACCCCAATGTTGGGCTGCACTGCGACGATTGCTCTTAATTAGCAGCCTCTATCTTGAATTTCATAGGAAGGGGTTCTTCCCGCAGCGCTCGGCTCTGTGTAGACTAACTGGCATTGTTCAGAACTGGTAGCTGAGTATGCAATTCCATTAGGAGTAATAGCAAATTGGCCCACCGACGGGGTTGTAGCATCAGCTGTACCCACTGTAACATCCCAGTCGTCACTGCTAATTTCTACCCAATTATCTACCCAACTCATAGTCAGCATGCTCTCGGCATTTGGGTAGCCAAAGTCTGTCGGCACGTCACCGTTATCTAATGTCACTTCAGAGGAGGAATTGCCTGCATTCGCATTGCGGTTTTCACCGGCTAATGCAGATTTTGCATAAACTAACTGTGCCCCCCCCTGCACTGCAGCTTTCAACCCGCCCAGCGTAGACGCCCGGGCATCGCTTTGAAAGTCAACAAATCGGGGGGCAGCAGTCACTGCCAAAATGCCTAAGATAACTATTACTACAATTAATTCGATTAAGGTGAAACCACGGTTATTCATTTTATAATACTCCTACCAATCTTATTCAAATGTTGCACATGACCGGTTATTGAAGAAGCCAACTTTAGTCTATTTTCTTATACTTAGTTGCGTGTGAATGTAACTACCTGGCCAATTCGCGGGTCGTAAATAAAGCCGTTGCCAACGGTGTTATCCGTGGGCGCTGCAGAACGGCTTTTAATTGTCTGACTTAGGTAGTAATAGCATATATCGTTGCCTGCCACGCCGCCCCCGGCACCCACTGAGGTGAAGTAACGAAAGCCTTCAAAAGGCTGTAACGAAAAATCTGAGGTAATGGTAGGCGCACTTTGTAGAATTACATTGAAAATGCTCTTACAGTCCTGAACCGTTATGCTGATGTCTTCAGTACTACCGTCGTTATTCAGTTGGCCGGTGGGATAGCCCGTATCCTGATCGATTCCGACCGTAACGCCATCTAAAACCACAAAGGTCTGGTTGGTTGTCTGATTATTCTGCGGGCGCCCCTGTAATTCCCATTGCGCTCGTACCAGCCCAACACCGGTAGCATAACCACCAGCGACACCCTCGACAGTGGCATCTTCGGCATCTTCTGTCATATCCAAAAAGCGAGGGATTGCCACAGCGGCTAATAGCCCCAGCAATACCACAACAATTACCAGTTCGATAAGAGTAAAACCTTGCACACCGGCCGGGCCCGTCATCGTTTTTTTCGTAAATTTCACAGCCTTCTCCTGCTCAATAGCACTGTGCAAGGTGGTAGCTCCCCACCCTGCACGATAATCTGGTATGCCTTGCCAATACTCATTGGGTTGCATTCAGTGACACCTCGCCGCGATCTAGGTGGTAATCAATATATCGACCCTGGCCTAATCGAAAGCGACAGCGAGCGTTGTACGGCTCACCACCATTTAACTCATCACTGAAATAGTTACCGGTCACCCGAAATCCATTCGCTTGCATCGGTATGTTGAGTAGCATTTTCCAAAGCTTGCTGCACCCCTCACGGGACGCTTCCACCTTTGGCACGCCCTGGTGCGACATCTGTATCGGATACCGCTTCTGCGTTTTGCCCTGGCTGTCATAATGCACCATCATGATCGTCTCGGGCCGCCCTTCAGCCTGCCACTGCCAGTGTGCAAAGGTGACACTGCTTTGCATCTGCTTACTATATTGAGTAAAGATTCGGGCGTTAATATTAGGCTCGGCGGAGTTGAAGTGAAAAAGCAAACTGACCATAGCCAGGGCAACTACCACAATCACCGTATTATTGAGGTATACCCGGCGCAGACTATGCTCGGCCAGTGCGTTTTTCGTAGCCACCAGCTAGCTCCCCTTAATAGCACCCATCATATTCCACATCGGCGTAAATATGCCCAATGCCAGAATCAACACCATTCCGGCAACAATCACTACAAGAATGGGTTCAATTTTGGCTGTGAGACTTTTTAAGTCGAAATCAACTTCACGCTCATAGAATTCGGATACTTCTTTGAGTAATTCGTCGACCTGGCCGGTTTCCTCCCCGACCCTAATCATTTGCATTACCATAGGAGTGAATAGACCGCTATTGACACTCACCCTGGCTAAGCTCTCACCTTTCTCGATACTTTTACGCATCGTAATAATTTTTTCCGCCATAAAAGCATTGTCTACCGCATCTGCAGTAAGATTCAGCGCAGTGGTCAGCGGCACCCCACCGCGCAACATCATGGCAAAACTGCGACAATACCGCCCCAATAACGATCGGCGAAAAATAGAGCCTACTACAGGCAGCTTTAACTTATTTTTATCCCATTGGTAGCGACCTACCGGGGAATGCACGTACCGATGAAGCGCAAACAGGCAAAGCCCCAGCACTGACAGTATCAACCACCAGTAATTGACCATAAATGTAGACATGCCTATCAGCGCCCGGGTAATCAGTGGCAGTTCGGCATCAAATTTTGCGAACATAGTGCTGAATTTAGGGATGACAAATATGTTCATAATGACAAATGCAATGCTCACCGCGACCACCACAAAAATCGGATAGCGGGTAGCGGCTTTAATCTGCTTACGCGTTTCCTGTTCCCGCTCCAAATATTCGGCCAATTGAGCAAATGCTTCATCAAGGCGCCCGGTATTTTCGCCCACGTGCACAACGCTTACAAACATGTGGCCAAAAATATCGCTGTGTAGATTCAAGGCTGAAGAAAAATTACGCCCCCGCTCTAGCTGCGCGATAACATCTTCCAACGCGGCGCGCAGACGTTTTGATGAACTTGATTCGGCTAATCCCCCTACGGCACGCAGAATTGGAATGCCCGCTTTAGTCAGTGAATACATCTGGCGACAAAAAATAACCAATTCATCCAGACGAACGCCAGGCGTGAACCAGTTACTGATATCCAGCTCGTTGCCGGCTACACTATCCTGAGATTTGATAGATAAGGGAATAATATTCCGGGCCCTTAACAGCCGAACGGCACTTTTTTCATCCGCCGCTTCGACCACGCCATTACTTAAATTGCCCGATAATTCACGCCCGGTGTATTCAAATTTAGCCATCAGTATCACCACCGGCTAATGTCGCTTGCTCAGGCTCATCGGCTACCGGTTCCTCGGCGACCAGTTCTACCAGCCGCAACACCTCTTCTACGGTGGTAAGCCCCATCTTCGCATAGGTGAGTGCGGCATAAGAAAGCGGGCGATAATGGGGGCTTTTGTATGCGGCTTCACTGAATCCGGCGGTATCCCCGGCTTTCAGTGCATTCATCATACTTTCGGTCATTTCTAGCAGTTCAAAAACCCCTACGCGACCACGGTAGCCTGAGTGGTTACACTTTTGGCAGCCCGTGCCCTGCTTAAAGGTAATTTTATCAATATCGTCATCAATATGGCTTAGCCAAAACAGCTCTTCTGGCGTGGGCTTATAAGCGCTAACGCAGTTATCACATACCCGCCGTACCAATCGCTGCGCTACAATTCCCCGTAATGAGCTGGCCACCAGATAACCCGGCGCCCCCATATCAATAAGCCGGATAGCGCTGGACACGGCATCGTTGGTGTGTAGTGTCGACAACACCAAATGGCCGGTCAGGGCGCCTCGCAGGCCAATTTCAACCGTTTCCTGATCGCGCATTTCCCCCATCATAATGATGTCAGGATCCTGACGTAATGTGGTGCGCAGTATCTGTGAAAATGATAAGTCGATCTTATTGTTAACCTGGACTTGGTTGATACGGGGAAGCCGGTATTCCACTGGGTCTTCGACTGTAATAATTTTAGACTCGGCTTTGTTGAGCTCGCTTAATGCGCCATATAATGTGGTGGTTTTACCTGAACCGGTGGGCCCGGTGACCAGAATCATGCCATGTGGGCGGGTGAGCAAAGTACGAAAACGCTTTAAAATCGGTGCTGGCATGCCGGTTTGTTCGAGCGTTAGCAAGCCGGCAGATTGATCCAGTAATCGCATTACGACCGACTCCCCGGCGTGAACCGGCATGGTAGAAAGCCGCACATCTATCCGATGACCTTTCACGCGTATTTGAGTCCGGCCATCCTGCGGCAACCGCTTTTCAGAAATGTCTAAGCCTGCCATTAGCTTGAGACGTAACACCAGGGCCGCGGCTATATTTTTTTCTGGAATAAGAGTTTCCTGTAACATCCCGTCTACCCGTTGGCGAATGCGCAGTTGGGTTTCGTCCGGCTCAATATGGATATCTGACGCTTTAGCCATTACCGCGTCTTCAAAAATAGATTGCAACAACCGTGCTACGGCGGTGTCCTGCTCATCTTCTAATCCCGCGGCAAGTTCAAATTCATCTTCGGTGGTGTATTCTTCCGCCAACTCTTGCGCAAACGAAGCTATCTCTTCGGTTTTACGGTAGTAGGTTTCATAAGCGTCAAATAGCTGCTGCTCGCTGACCACTGCTAAGTCAACAGGCTTTTTTAAGAGGCTGGATAAATTATCCACTGCATTAAGATCTGCCGGATCTGTCATCCCCACCAGCAAACCGTTGTCTCGTTCCTCGATGACCAGGGCCCGATATCTTCGTGCCTGAATTTCCGGTAATTGCTTTACCGCCTCAGGGTCGATGCGGTGCTGTTCCAGGTTAATCAACGGAACGTTCAAATGAGCAGAAAGCAGCTCTAGCAATTGGTGTTCCGTAACCATTCCCATTGCAATAAGGGTTGCACCAAGTTTTCGGCCGGTCTGGCGCTGTTCAGTCAATGCCTGCATCAACTGCTCTTCAGTTATCAGCTGTTGCTGAACCAGTAGATCGCCTAATCGTAAACGGGGCTTATTCATCACGCTCTCCGGCTAATACAGTCGTTCGCTGGCGCATAAATTGCTGCACTTCTGTATTCAGTTCACCGCGAGTCATAGCCCGTCGGTAAGCATTCAATGCAACGCGGGCCTGCCCAAGATGGTCAGCACTCGTTGCCACCCCCAACCACCAGCGGGCATCATCAGGCGCCCGGGCTACCAGTAAATGGTAGTTGGTAAGCGCATCTGCAAAGCGCTGCTCTGTTCGAGCCAGCGAAGCTCTGAAAGCAATCAGGTCAGTGCTGACCGGCTGGTAATCATCCGCGGTTGCCAAGACTTGCAGGGCTTGCTCAGCTTGCCCTTGCTGCTGATGTAAACGAGCCAGCATCAAACGTAGGCTGTGGTCAGCGGGAAAGAGGCTCAATGCAAGAGTCAGTTGTTCACGAGCCTGAGCAACCTTGCCATCGGCAAACAATACTGCCGCCAGTTTTTTACGCACGGCAATATTGTCTGGCTGAATATCAGCTAATTCATGCATAAGGGTAATGGCTTCCCGTTTATCGGGACGCGCCAGGGCCAGACGAATTCGTTCGCGCAGGTTATGCAATTCTTGTTTGCCAGTGCTGGCAGTAACCGTGAGTTCACCGTTTTTCATACCGCTGTCGCTATCTGCTGTCTGATTTTCCGGTGCGGCTTCGCTCACTGTATCTTTAGCAGCATTTTCGGGGAGATTGCTGGTCACCAGATCCTCTTTTTTGCCAGCCGGGCTTGCCAGAAGCTCATTGATAGGCCGGATGATTAGAGGTTGTTTTTCGGTTGCGGCCGGTGCAGGTTCTGGCGCTGCTGACAGCTTTGGGGGCACTGCCTCGACCTTAGGGGCTTTGGCGACTTGCTGAACCAAAGTTGCGGCCACACGCTCTGACATTGTTAGCAAAGCAACTGCTACCACCAATACCGCCATGGTGACCAGTGAATATACCCACCTGCGTGATAATCGTGGTGGTTTGTGTAGCAAAGGGCGGTAATTGTTGGGTGCGTCGGTTTCGACCTTACGTGACTCGAGATCTTTGAGCATTTTATTGACTACACTCATTGCAGGCCTCCCAGATGCCATGCTGCCATAATTACTCCCGTACATAGGGCAGCGATGCCAACAAATACGGCTGGAGGCCAGCTTTGTCCGGCCACAGGTTCAGCTGCTTCTGTATCAGCAATGGCGGCCAGCATGTGGCTGCGTTCGACCTGGTTTTTTCCTTCCCCATAGGCCAGCATCAGCGCTTTATGACATAAGATGTTGACAATACGCGGGGTACCACGACTGGCGGTATACAACAGTTGACATATCGTCGCGGAAAACAATTCACCACCGCGATAACCGGCCACCGCCATCCGGTGCTGAACATATTGGTATACCTGATCGGCATCCATCAGGCTTAGCGCGTAACTAAAGGTAATACGCTGTTTAAGCTGGCGTAATTCTTCAAGAGCTAGCTTTGCATCCAGTTCGGGCTGGCCAAATAGCACCACCTGTAGGAGTTTACGCGATTCAGTTTCCAGGTTGGTCATCAACCGTAGTGCCTCGATACTTTCAGAAGGTAACGCCTGAGCCTCATCGATGATCAGCACCGCACTTTTTTGCTGTTGATGAATAGCAATCAGTCGTTCCTGAATTTTTTGAGTGAATACTTGCTGATCGCTGGTTATACCCAATGTCACGCCAAGCTCCGCGGCGACCGAACGACGTAACTCGTCGGGGGATAACATCGGGTTGGGGATATAGGCTGTCTCAAAATGGTCTGGCAATTCATTGAGCAGTTTGCGACATATCAGCGTTTTCCCAGTACCTACTTCCCCGGTGACTTTGATAAACCCCTCGCCAGTTTTTAACGCAAACAGCAGGACCTGCAATGCTTCGTTGTGACTGGGCAGACCAAAAAAATAACTGGTATTGGGTGTGAGCGTGAACGGCAGCTCATTAATGCCAAAATGATAAAGGTACATACCTATTCCACATACAACCAGTCGGCCATGGTCTGCCGACTGCGTTCCATTTGCGCTGCCCAGGTGCCAGCCCCAACCACTGTAGGCTTCAGCAGTATGATGAGTTCTTTCTTCGTTTCCTGTTGGCGCTTGTTGGTAAACAGCTCGCCGACCACTGGAATATCACCCAGGAACGGCGTTTTCGATTCGGTGTCACTTCTGGTGGTTTGCATCAACCCGCCAATCACTACAATTTCGCCTGAGGCTGCACGGATAATGGTATCTGATTCACGTATGGTGCTTTGCGCCAACGGCAGCACTAGGCGCTCCCCATTCACGGTAACGATTTTTTGTTGTTCCTGAGTCTCGATCACCGACGGATGCACATGCAGCAACACGCTGCCTTTATCGTCAATTTGCGGGGTCACATCCAGTGCAATGCCAGAGAAAAACGGTGTTAATTCTACATTTGGTGTCACCGCTGTGGCGGTGGGAGTCACCAGACTCTGGCTGGAGACCTCGGTAACAAAATACTCATCGTCGCCAACTTTTATAACCGCTTTTTGGTTATTAGTTGCGGTTACCCGCGGGCTGGATAATACCTGCACGTTACCCTGAGTGGAGAGCAGCGATAACACGCCTGAGAAATCCTCGTTCATAAATGATAACGAGGTGATGCCTCCCAACGAAGTAGTAACGCTGTTGCCTAAGCGGGCTGCGCTGGTTGAAAGGCTGAATCGGGTACTCCCCTTGGCCACGATTTCATTCCAGTTGATGCCCTGCTGGTAATCATTGCTAAGCACCACTTCCAGGATCCGGGCCTCGAGAATAACTTGTTTTTGTAAGTTAGTTTCAGAGACATTTAAAAAGTGCTTAATATCCTGAATTTCAGACGGCAACGCCCTGACAGTCACCAGCCCAGCCTGAGGTGTTACGAAAACGGCGCGCCCATCCTCATCACCGATCATGCCCTCCAGGCTAACTTTCAAGTCACCCCAGAAATTCGTCTCAGTCCGGGTACTGATATTGGTGCCATTGACATTATTCAGCTGCCCGCCAAAATCATTACCCCCATCTGCACCAGCTATATCATTAAAGGCATTACCGCCGCTGTTATTACCGTTTTGCTGCGCCACCCCACCGGACGTGATACTGGTCTGGGTGGTTCCATCCCGTTTCATCATCAGATAATTGACCGCAAAGGTCTCGGTACGCATACCTGCCGGGCGTATCCGGTAAACCGTATCCGAGCGGGAAATGTCATAACCATACAGGTCGCTGACCAGCTGCATGATTTGCTCCATGGTGACCTGTTTAAGTGCCAGGCTCACCTCGCCCTTCACTGCCGGGTGAATGGCAACGCTGTATGGGGTGTCATGCACCAACCCTGAGAAAAATGCCTCCACGCTGACATCTTTTGCGTTGACATCAAATTTTTGTGGCCCAAACAAACTATTGCTGTCTGCAGGTAATGCCGGCCCCGCCAGCGTCGCTGCCACTGCATCGGGTACCTGGGTTAATACTGCACGACCAGAGGGTGATGATGCTTTATACTGTTGATGCTGCTCCAGCTGAGATAAAAGGTCTTGTTCCACTGCGGAACGTTGCGGGGCTTTTTCTGATGTCGTTTGACACGCGCCCAGCCCAAGGGCTGCAGTAATGGCAATTAACCATCTGCCTGGTGTACCCATGTTAAAATTCCTCAACGATACTACGCTTAACCGACGATGGTAATGACAGACGCAATTCGGCCACAACAGGTTTACTGGCGCTACGTGAGCGCAGTATCACTGTGTTTGTATTTATTTGTTCAATGAGGTTGCCCGCAAGGATGTCACCTTCGGTAACGATTTGATTGTTTATCACTGCCTGACGGTTGTCGGAAGTAAAAAAGATGGCCTGTAACGTCAGCCCTGCTGTATCCATCACACTATTATTAGACAGTGCCCCGGACATCGCGCCAGGTCGGGTAGGATCTCGCTCTGCAGCGAATGCTGTGGCCTGAGCCAGAACCGCAGCCCCCCACCCGACAATTAACGCCACGCCAGTCAAAGTAATTTTATTCAACACCGATAAATGCCTTTTCGCTACTTAGGGTATAAACCTCGATAGTGACTTGTGCAGCCGGGTAGCTATCGACGGCGTAATTCATTGAACGCCAGTAGAACGCTGTGGCTAATTGCTCTGCTGATTGCAGGAAGTCACGTACATTAAAATAGCTCCCTGAGAATGTAAGAGATAATCCATGCTGGTAAACCGCGATACCTTCCATGTCGTTGCGATGGGCAACAATATTCACCGGGGGTAGCGAGCGCATGCTGATAAGTTGTAAACCGTTTGCTTGTGAAAACACTTGTTCGATGAGTGCGGGCATTTGATGTGGCAATACCAGCTCACCGAGCTGACGAGAAAAGGTTTGCTGTAACCTGGCGTATTGTGCTTCCAGTGCTACCCGCTCACGTTCTAGCTCTGCATTAGGATCCTGCTGTAAGGCCTTACTGAATGCCGCTTGCTGCTGGGACAACGATTGTTGCCGTAACTGTTCATTTTGCAATTGTTGACTGGCTGTCGCTAACGCGTTCAGCGCAGGCTCAATGAAAAAGGTGAACAACACCAACAAAATCACCACTACACCAGCCGCCAGGACCATCACCTTCTCTCGCATAGACATGGCTGCAAACTTTTCAGTATGGGTTAACTGGCTCATTGCACGCCTCCCTGCTGCGTCTCACTGATGTCTGTCTGGCGATCAGTCTGAAGGGCAAAATTAAGCGCCTCTTCTTCTCGAATGACCGTAGCCGAGTCAAAGGTGCGGCCGCTGAATGTAGGGGTGTGGGCCAACCGGTTCAACCATTGGGGAAGAGCCCGGGGTTGCGATACCTGACCTTCAAGATACAGTGTGGATTCTGATGCAGCAATCGACTTCAGCCAGAGATCGGCAGATGCCTGAGCGGCCAGATCAGATAATAACTGGGCAAAGCCCTGCTGTTTTATCACTTCGCGGCTGGCCAGTTCAGCTAGCAGAACATCTTGTTTAGCCAAAATATTTCGAAGCAGTTCTACTCGGTGCTGTAATGCTTCGGCAGGCTCTTGAGTGACCAACTGTGACTCCAGCATTTGCACATTCTCTTCCAGCTGGCGGTTTTCTGCCTCGATAGCCATAAGATGATCGGTACGTTGAGACAGTGACCAATGAATTCCACTCCAAGTCAGAATTAAAACAATCAGTAGCCCTGAACATATACCTACCACGCTTTGCAGTGTGACCAGCGCCAATTTGGGCTGAAACTGATTTTGATATAAATTAATACGGTGTTTCATCACGCTACGCTGCTTTCAATTGAGGTGCGCTCGGCATGACGCACTGGAGAAAGTGCCATCCCAAGTGCAGTAAAATTCAACCGCTGCCTGGATAAGGGGGCATGCACAATCACATCTGGCTCAAGTGCAGTCACTTCAGCCGGTATCACCTGATTAATTTGCTTTGCCACCAGAGCGCTGTGCGCGGTGTCCAGACGCAACTGAATTTTCCGCACCGGCGGTTGCCTCAGCTGGCTTTCAAAATAATCCATGGAACGCTGAACCTGCACGCTGAGTGAGTCAACCAGGCCCATCTGTAATTCCTGCTCTGAAAAACTGCCCAGGTTCTCGAACCCTTTTAATCGGCGGCTGACATATAGGTGGCCATCTTTGACAATATTCAGCGACACTTCTTCGCCGGCCTCCTGCACAATAAACATCACAGGCTCAGCCGTTGTGGGCACTAATTCGCAGGTAGCCAGTTCTGCCACACTGATATTTATCAGATTAACCCCTGCTCTGACCGATTTTTCACTGGCGGCAGCTACATCATCCCGGGAAATCGCAAAAATGTTGAGCTTCTTAGTTTCGGCCATGGGCACGGCCAGGTCGGTAAAATCGAATATCCATGGCGTGTCTCCGCCCAATAGTTCATCAACTGAAAAGGATAACGCAGCGTGTAATTCCTCATCTTTGACCGGTGGACGCTCAACCTGTATCTGGCGATACAGATCAAGAGAAAATGCCAGATAAGCCCGGGTATTATTCAGACCATGCAGTTCAATCCACGAAGCAAAGTGGCGGCCCCAGCCAGCGAACGCCACCGTATCTTCTGCAACAACTTCGTACCCTGCACCCTGTTGCCGCAATGCACAAAACGTAACGGTTTCGGCACTAACCGCAATCCCCACAGAATAGAATTGTGAAGATGACCGTAGCTTCTGTTTTAGGTATTCCCTCCAGCCTATTTGCATGTATTACCGTCTTCAAACATTTTCAATAATTACAACAAAGATTTTGAGAAAGCACCACTAGACTAAAGTGGGCATTTACAACTCTTTTTAGCTCAATACGTTGGGTAGGACCTGGCATCCGCAAACTTGCAGAGGCGGTTAGTGATTAACCGGTGAAGGCCATGGGTTGGCTTTATTTGTGTGACAACACTTAGCTAGCCTGCCTGTAACGTATTGAAGTTAAAAATCCTCTTTAGTCCGCCGTTTTGATTCATTCGTGCTCGTTAGCTGGTTTACCCCAGAAAGCTAAAAGCCGACTTCAAAAATCCCCCTTGACGGCCAAGGTTTCTTGCTGCCCCGAAAGTGTTTAAAACACTAAAACATACTGGTGTTCGTAGCGTGAAATAAATTCGGTAGACAGTCCATAGACAAACCATCCGAGACACCTATTTTTAGGTGCGGCATGAACTTAAACCAGACTTGCCTGGCAATGACAGCAATTTGACTTTTGCATTATCATTTCCTCTTTTTTCAGTGTAGAGAAATCTCACGTCAGCGGTGGATTAAATTAGTGTGGAAACGACACATTAGTTATATGAATTCCGGTTACAAAGTATTTATAGCATGTTCAGCCAGATTAGGCTGGTAGTAATTTGAAATTAAAGTCGGTCTTTCTTAAAGAAAACAGACCGTTCTTTATACATGTCATTTTCTACTTGAGGCTCTATTGCTATGAATAGTTGAGTCATTACTCACTGCGAGCATACCTGAAATTTGAGATGGGGAGTTTAGATGAAGTTTACGAAGCAGATTCTCGCGGTGGCTTTCTACAGTGCGAGAGCTAATGTGTAGCTGTTCTGCTATACGGCTAGCTTTTAAGCCATCAGCTAGCAGGTAAGCAATTTCCATTTCTCGACTAGTCAACGTCTCAATTTTCGTTTGTGCTTCAATACGCTTTCTAAGCGTTTTAGCAACCGTGTTAGTATGTTGAATAGCGCTTTGAATTTTATCGATTAACACGCTGCTTTTAATAGGTTTCTCGATTAAAGTAAAAGCTCCTAGCTCCATACATTTAACTGCAAGAGACACATCGACATGACCTGAAGCGATAATCACGGGTAATGTATTGTTATGCTCTTGAAAGGCCTTCAGCAAATCTAATCCATTCATAGTAGGCATGTTCAAATCTAAAACTATACACCCATTTTCAGCAGGAAAATCTTCATGAAGAGCGCGTCTAGGATCTGGAATGCATACAGGCATCAGCCCGTAACGTTTAGCAATAAATGAATAAGTAGCCAATACGTCTTCATCATCATCTATCAGATAAACTATTGCTTGACTCATGTCACTCCTTTTATAAGTTTTTTCTGAAAGAGGGTAAAGTATCCATTAGCCAGTTCCGCATTTCCTGGGCGGGCATAGGTTTTGCGAAATAAAAGCCCTGCACTTTATCGCAACCTAGCTTCTCTAAGATAGACCAAACAGCAAGTGTTTCCACCCCTTCAGCAGTAACACATACTTCTAAACTGTGAGCTAGATTAATAATTCCTCGGACAACCTTAAGCTTTTCCTTTGATTTTTCAAGATTTAATACAAAGCTTTTGTCTATCTTCAATTCGCCGAATGGCATATTTACTAGTTGTTGCATAGAGGAAAAGCCAGTACCAAAGTCGTCGATAGACAAGATGAACCCTTGCATCCGCAATCTTGTCAACTGACTTAAAGAAGCCACTGGGTCAGCCATAGCCCCGGTTTCGGTTAATTCGAGTATTATGTCACTGCTTGGGATAGCCTCTTCCAGGCAGAGTTGTATTAGCTCTTCGAAAAAAGAGCTATCAGTCAAAGATGTTGCTGAAATATTGATAGAAAGCGAAAGCCGCTTGTCCTCTTTACGATCTGGAAAGCGATGATAAAACGTTTGAGAAACGGACTTGAACCACCTTAAACCATGTTTAATGACGTTCAGACTCAACGCATTGATAAGATCATTTTGCTCAGCTAATGCTATAAAACGGTCTGGCGGAATGAACCCCAACCTGTCATCTACCCACCTGGATAACAACTCAAAGCCAGCTAATTGGCCGTTCTGAGTAAACATCTTAGGTTGATAGTGCGCTTCTATTCTATCCTCCGCTATAGCTCGACGGAGCAAAGCAACAGTCAGCAACGGCTTTGGTGTGGGACCTCGGGAGATATTGGGGACAGTGGTTGGAGCTACCTTTAATGTTTTTCGGAATTTATACAAAGAAAATGGCTTGGCTAAACACCCAAGAAGATTTAAGCCTAAGCTGTAAGCCAAGCGGGCAGCAGAAGCTATAATTTTGTCCTCAGCTCCACTTACGACAATGATTTTCGAGTGGCATTGTAAGCTCGATAAGTGTCTCAACGCTTCAATGCCATCGGTATCAGGCAGAAACAGGTCAAGCACAATCACGTCAGGTGGGGACGCTGTTACCGCTTTAAAAAAGGGATCAGCATGTTCAAAGCGTGCAGTCTTAAACCCGCTAGAACGGCCAAATCGCTCTAATGTTTGGCTGACCAAACAATCATCATCTAGTATAAATAACGTATTTGCAGTATTCACACTGTTACCCTGTGAGAGTGTCATACAATTTTTGAAGTAACTCATCGCGAAAATAGGGTTTGGGTAACACTGAAAAGCGTGACTTATCCGGCGTTTGCTCCCCCGTGCCGTAATCATTAAAGCCAGAAGTCAACAGGATTGGCATGCCTGGCCAACGTGTCTGACTAATTTCCGCAAGCTGTACTCCATCCAGCTCCCCGGGCATAACAATATCGGAGAACAACAAATCAAATTCTTTTTTCTGAAGGAAAGACAGCGCGCCGGTTGCATTTTGAGCCACGGTGACAGTGTAACCAACGGATTTAAGCCGAGCCGAGACATAATCCAACACTTCTTTGTCGTCCTCGACGACCAATATATGCTTTCCTTTACAGACCGGCACGGTGGACTTCATCAATTGCTTTGCTTCAATAGTAGGCTCCACCGCAACAGGTAGACACAGCTCTATTGAGGTGCCTACACCCACTTTTGACTCTACTTGAATATGCCCCTTGGACTGTTTTATAAAACCATAAACAGTAGATAACCCTAACCCCGTACCCTTTCCTTTTGCTTTGGTTGTAAAAAACGGGTCGAACATGTGCTCTTTGCATTCATCGGTGATACCCACCCCTGTGTCCTCTACAACGATACTCACATAATGACCAGGTTCAGGTTCGCCTACAAATGGGATGGCGGGAATTGCTAAGATTTTATCGGCGACTGTAATTGTTACCTCCCCCCCAGAAGGCATAGCGTCACGAGCATTAACTAACAGGTTAATTACGCTATTTTCTAACTGACTTAAATCTGCAGTTACCTGAAGGCGAGTTTTGTTTTCGACAGTGACATTTACTTTTTGGCCCACTGAACTTCTGATTAAGGGCATCAGATTATCCAGCATTTCACCGACATCAAATGTTGTGGGATTTAGTGACTGCTTACGCGAGAATGCTAACAAACTGGAAGTAAGAGCTTTACCTCGTTCAGCTGCTTTAAGCGCAGTTTCTGCGATATTCTTTAGCTCTGGGTCATCGTTCAGAGCTTCTACCAGTAATTCGGTAGTTCCTGTATACACGGTAAGCAGGTTATTAAAATCGTGGGCAATTCCACCTGTAAGAAAGCCAATCGATTCCATTCTCTGAGCACGGTTAAGCTGGGCCTCTAACTTTTTTTGATGTGTGATATCACGTTCTACAGCCACCCAGTGTGTATAGACGCCTTGTTCGTCGGTAATAGGGACAATATCCAAATCCAGCCATAGCTCCTGCCCTTGCTTTGTATAATTAAGTACCTGTGTGCGTACAGCTTTCCCTCGCGCTAACTGAGCTCGGATTTTCAGAGTTTCTATTTTTCCCTCGGCGCCATCACAGAGCAGCGTGGGGTTGTTTCCGATTATATCCGCTTTGCGATAGCCAGTTTTGAGCTCGAAGGCGTCATTTACAAAAATAGTCCTAGTGTTATCCGGGTTTTTGTTGTCCAGTTCAGCTATCAATACAATATCGTTTAGCTTTGATACAGCGGCATGGAGCAGAACCAGTTCTCGTTCTTTTTTGAATGCCTCCGAAACGTCTGTAATATAAACAGTTAGCCCAGCTTCAGTAGGAAAGATGTTTTGCATGACCCACATATCATGGAGTGGGTAATATTCGGTGGTAGAGAGCACTTGCTGAGTATCTACAGCCTGGTGACATTTTTCTATTAAAGGGCAATCATCCATCACTGAAATTATGTCATGAAGGTATCTTCCCTGAACCTCATTTGTCACACAGCCTAAGATCATTTGCGCTTTGTCATTTGCGTAGATAAAGCGCATATTTTGGTCGAGAATGAAGAAAGCATCTGTGATCCCTGCCAGCGTCGCATTCAGCTTTTGCATTGTGACGACATTTTTTTCTTGCAGTTGAGCCTGAGCAGTTATCTCTAAGATAGTACCGTTCCAATACATTGCATTTCCGTTGAGCGGCCTTACAGGAACCCCTTCAATGCAATATGTACGCGTACCTTTGTCCTCATCCAGGACTTTCATAGTAAAACTAAATCGTTGTTGGCTAGCCATGCCCTTTTGCCACTTTTTTTCCACCTCTGACCTTTCTTCAGGGCAAGCTGCATCTATAAAGAGTTGATAGGTAAGTGCAAACGCAGGCTGATCGTTCCCTGACCGTCCGAGATTTAAGAACTCAATGCGATTATCATTCGCAGTAGTCCAAACAATTAAGGGAAGACTTCTGATGAGCTCCGAAACCTCAACACTGGTTTCTTTCAATTGGTTAGCTAACCGTTTCTTCGAACGCTTTTTGACGATAAGAGTTTTACTCGTAAGGGCTACCACAATAATTCCCACACTCGACAGAATACGGTTAGTGATAACGTATTCCAAAGGAAACCCGATAGGAGCCGGAGGGGAAAAAAATATAGCCCCCCACACCATAGCTAATGCGACCCCTCCAGTTATATACAAGACACGGGTTGATAAGGATAGCCCCGCCACCGCAATCACTGGTACGTAAGCGATAGCGTGAGCAATACCTAAGGGAGTGAAGTGCTCCGTAAAAAAAACTATGCATAGAAGTATGCTAGATATCCATATCCATTTCGTAGAACTAAGCATGGTGTCCATATTGCTTATTAAACTCCTGTCTTGGTTCGCTATACTTTAAAGCGAAAGACCATCTGATTCAGTGCTTCGGCAAGCTTGGCCAGTTCCATGCTCGACGATTTAGTCTGGCTGGTTCCTGCAGAGACTTCCGTGGAAATATCTTTTACGCTAACCAGATTCTTATCTACCTGCACTGAAACCGTGGATTGTTGCTCTGCCGCAGTGGCGATGGCAGAGTTTTGGTTTTTGATTTCCTTTACAATTGTGGCTATTTCATTGATCACACTAGCCGCCAACTCTGCTTTTTCGCTCATCAGAACGGAGCCTTCTACACTTAACTCCATGGCAGCGACAGCTTCGTCCGACTGGGCCTGAACCTGTTGTATAACCTTCTCTATTTCTTTAGTGGAGTCCTGAGTGCGGTGAGCAAGAGCACGTACTTCATCGGCAACAACTGCGAACCCCCGGCCCGACTCCCCGGCTCTTGCTGCTTCTATTGCAGCATTCAAAGATAAAAGATTTGTTTGATCAGCTATGCTTCTAATGACATCCAATACTGTGGCAATTTTGGCAATGTTAGTGGCCAGGTCCGCCACATCCACTTTTGAATCGTTAATTCGAGAAGATAAAACTTTTGAGGTCTCTACCGCTTCGAGTACTGTTTTATACCCTTCCCGGGTTTTGGCATCTGCTTTTTCTGAGTTTACCGAAGTCGAAGAGGCATTCTCCGCGACCTCGTCTATGGCATAGGAAAGTTGACTAACAGCGGTTGCTGCCTGTTCAATCTGATTATTTTGATTATCTACTAACTCAGTAGCGCCACTTGTGACGACGTTAAGTTCTTCAGCTGTACTGGCCAGTTGCGATGACGAATTACTTATCTGATCAATCGTTTCACGCAGCTGAACTTTCATCTTATCCAGAGCGTGGATAAGCTGCGCAGGTTCATCCGCATTCTTGTCCTGCAAAGTCTGGGTCAAATCTCCGGTAGCAATGATGTTTGCTGCATTTATAGACTTTCTGATAGGTACCACTACACTTCTTGTGAACGTCATACCGATGATAGATAAGAAAAGTACCACCAAGGCGATGCCTATAAAAATCGCTGAGGATGAACGAACAAATACTGTGTCAGTTTCGGCTGCTGCATCACTAGCACGATCTTTTTGATAATTTGTGAGGCTATTTAGAAGATCTGTGATTTGGCGGCTAAAATCTTCAAGTTTAGAATCGCGAATTGACTTAGCGATGGCGTAGTTGCCAGCTTCAATTAATTCATAATAGGCCCGTAACGCGTCGTCATACTCTGTTTTTAGTGTATTTATCTGACTCAGTAGTTGCTGGGCCTCCGGTGCCCGTGCCAGGCTATCCATACGGGTGTAAGCTTCTGCAAAAGTCTTTTGCACTTTATCGAGGTGCTGCAGGGTAGTTGCGTTTTCCGCTTTACTTTGTCCGGTTAACAACACAGCATTATGTATACGTATACGAAGAAAGTCCCTTCGCATTTCACCCACCGCAACAAGTGCCGGGACACGATGCTCGGTAACTACGTCCGTTGCCTCGTTTAACGTGTCGAGGTTTTGTACTGCGAATAAACCTAAAATAACGACAATCAAGCCGGTGAAACCGAAGACGCCTAAAGAACGCTTCGCAATATTGACCTTTCTTAACATCTTAATTTGTAACTATAGTTTTTTTTTGGGGGGGGGATTCTAAGATATCGTATGCTGAAACTGAATCCGTAAATTTACGGATATTCATGCACAATTATAAGGAAACCAACCTCATTACGCTTCCCCATTAGCGCAATAACATAAAGTATTGGACGTTTACATTTTGGATGGAAGAATTTGATAATCTGGTCAGCCGTAGTGTATAGCGGCCACTTATTAGTTTGCAGAGCGTCAGCTTATTTTACAATCTAAGCGGGAGAAAACCACGCGAACGAAATTTAACCAATAATTACAAAAAGTTAACAATTACGGCCTGTAAATTGCTTACTATCCCGCGGCGGTAAAAATATAAATTAAAAAGGATAATTTAATAATGAATAAAATTAGTTGTTTAGTGTTGTTTTTGTTTGCAAGTATGTCAAACGCTGATGTGATGACCGCGGGTGATGTGACAAACAATGGTGGCGGCAGCTTCACTCTTACCAGTGGAAATGGTTCGGTAAGTGACTCTGCAATTGAGTCATTTATTGGTTTAACCGCTGGCGGCCTGGACGCTCTGTCTACTGGCGATGCTACAGAAGGTTCTGCTATAACTGACACATTCAACATCGCCTCTGGTGATACGTTTAGCTTCGACTGGCTTTGGACAAGTAATGAAGGTGATGGAGTCGACTACAACGATTTTGCATTTGTGAACTTAAGCTTTGATGGTGTTGCGCTCTTAGCGGATACCTTCACGCCAGACGGTACTTCCGGCAGTTTCTCTTGGATGGCGACCACTTCCGGGATGCTTACGTACGGAATCGGTGTGATGGATGTTAACGATACGCTTGTTGCCTCAACCCTGACAGTAAACAACATTAGCGCGACGGTTGCAGAACCCTCAGCTATTGCATTGCTTGCACTAGGTTTTGCTGGTGTGGGCTTTGCCAGAAGAAAGTAGGCCCTTCGTAAACCTGAAAATATAGCAGAGAATCGGGACCGCAATAGAGGGTCCCTCTATCCTTCATCTTACAAGCAGCATTACCTGCTGATTTATTGATATACATTATTAACCGAGCACTTTTCACGCCATCCAATTAGTCCGTTTTTTGAACATGATTTATCTATCTTTTTATAGATGATCTCGTCGTTTGCCCCCATCTTTTAAAAGCTTGCTTTAAAGTTATTTTATAAATTGAGGGCGCAACAATCTCGACAACAACTATGCTAAGTAAATCTGGCTTTCCATACAGGCCTAATTCTTAGCACCTAGGTTCGGCTACTCTCTTATATATTACATGGAGGCGATGATGAAAATTACGGTGCAAACAGCAATTTCTGCCCCTCTTGCACATGTCTGGCGGGCCTGGACCACTCCTGAAGACATTACTCACTGGAATATAGCGGATAAGAGCTGGTGCTGTCCGCATGCTGCTATTGAGCTGCAGGAGGGGGGCAGCTTTAACTATCGCATGGAAGCCAAAGACGGCTCGATGGGATTCGATTTTGAAGGCGTCTTTACCTACATAGAAGCGCAGCGCGCAATCCGCTATGAACTGGGCGATGGGCGATGTGTGGCGATAGAGTTTACCGATACCGGAGAGGGCGTGCAGCTTATCCAAACCTTTGATGCAGATAATGACTATCCTATCGAGCAGCAACAGGCCGGCTGGCAGAGTATTTTAGATAATTTTTCTCAGTATATGACACAGCGAAAGCATGCCCGGGCGTGTTAAGCCTGGGCTTTGCTAATTCATTCACTCTACAAGTTTATTTATGGCTGATTATATCGACGGCTTTGCATTTCCCATCGCCCGCAAGCATCTTGACCAGTACCAGCGTTTGGCTACCAATGTGGCGCAGATTTGGAAAGAGCATGGCGCGCTGGCTTACTGTGAATATTGTGGCGATGACATGGTCCTGGCCGGCACCGCATCGTTTGTTGATGCACTGGAGGCCAGCGAAGATGAAGTGGTGATCTTTGGCTGGGTAAGTTTTGCTTCTCGTGAGGCCCGCGACACGGCCAATGCAGCGATCACCAATGATCCGCGGATGCAACAGATTATGGCGTCGACAGATGCAGGCTTTGACCCCTCACGGATGCTGTATGGTGGCTTTCGCCCGTTCATACAAATCTAAGCATCATTTGTTTTTATCATTACCCGCTGGTTAGGTGAACTCAATGCGAACGGATTATGTGAGCTTGTTGCATTAATAGCACTGTACTTCGCACTTCAATCTGTCAGGTTCGGCAGTACGATTCACGCGTAATAATTGTACCTATAGCAGAATCCGCATGCTATTTTGACTTAAAGCGTGTTCCGAGCATCTGGCTGCAGGCGAAAGCTTTTATATTGCAGTCACCGATGTACGGCATAGTACCCGTTTATCTGACGCACCTATTTGTTCTCTTACATGTTGAAATTGGCAGAGCGGAATGAAATCAAAGCTAGAGTTTATTTTAAGCCGATTTGGCGAGCGTCTTTGGGTAAAGCCACTGTTGGTCTGCATGGTGTCTATCGGCATTGCCTTTGCCGCTCAGTTAATGGACGAGCTCACAGTCATTCAAAACGCCCCTGATATCAAACAGGATTCGCTCGAGTCATTACTTGAAGTCATATCTTCCAGCATGTTGGTAATTGCGGTGTTTGCTGTAGGAGCCATGCTTGCTGCGTATCAATCAGCCAGCAACTCTGCCACCCCACGCGCATTTTCTCTGGTGGTGGCAGATGATACTTCGCAAAATGCACTGTCAACATTCATAGGGGCGTTTATATTTAGTATCGTGGCTCAGGTAGCCCTACTAAACGGATATTACGGCTCAGCTGGCCGGTTTGTGCTATTTGTTATCACTTGTTTAGTATTTGTCTTAGTCATTCTTAACTTTTTAAAATGGGTTGATGGCATCGCGCGATTAGGCCGTGTAGGCACCACTATCTTTCAGGTGGAGCGAGCAACCGACAGTGCATTGCAGCGCCAAAAATTAAAGCCTTTTCTAGGCGGCGTTAAAGCCAATGCACAATGTGATGGGCAGCCTGTTTATCATACTGTAATAGGTTACTTGCAACGCATTGACATGCAGTCATTGCAAACCCTTGCCACTAAGCACTCACTACATATAGAGCTTACTGTCCGCCCCGGTAAGTTTATTACCCCTGAACAGCCTGTAGCCTATCTTCGCCATGCCGATAAAGAGCTTATAGAGGATATCCGCGAGTCTATTACTCAAGCTCTCTTTGTAGGCAACCAGCGCACTTTTGACAATGATCCCCGTTTTGGTCTGATCACACTTTCCGAAATCGCCAGTCGCGCCTTATCTCCGGCAGTCAATGACCCGGGCACCGCTATCCAAATTACCGGAATCTTTGTTCGGTTATTTGTGCGATTTGCTGGCAGCCATTCACAGCCAGATGATGATTCGGTAGATTTTCCAGATATATCTGTGCCCCCGGTGGCGGTCGAATCGTTATTTGAAGATGCTTTTCATGCGATGGCTCGAGACGGCGCAAGTTGTATTGAAGTTGTTGTCCGAGTTCAAAAAGCCTTAGCTACATTAGCAAGTACCGGTGATGCTGAGATGGCTACAGCGGCGAAAAACCATGCAGATCTGATAGTCACCTATGCCGAGAAGGCCCTGCAAATACCTCAGGAACAGGTGCGCTTGGATAAAACAAAGCAGCCAGTGCAAGATTCCCTATAGTTGGCTAAATTTTATATGCTGAAAAACAGTAAGTGGCAATGCTGCGGCAGACAATCTAATACCTTGGTCAAAGACAAATAAGAATTTGTTGAGTAAAGATAATTAAGAGTATGTACAAATGAATGATATCAATCTGTTTGCAGTTGTGGTTGCTGCCATTTCCAGTTTCGCATTAGGCGGTATCTGGTACTCAAAACTTTTGTTTGGGGAAGCCTGGTTACGGGAAAGTGGTGCGCCAGCCCAGCCGGGTCACCCGCTCAAGGTGTTCGGTATAAGTTTTTTATTCTGCCTTATCGCAGCACTTGCTTTTGCTGTCTTTCTGGGGCCTGCGCCAGGCTTGTTAACTGCAATTCTGAGCGGTCTGACGGTGGGCGCCTGTCTTGTCGCCACCAGTTTTGGCATTAACTATCAATTTTGTCAGCGCAGTATGCTGTTATTGTTAATCGATGGGGGTTACCACACCGCGCAATTTACGGTTTTTGGTGTAATTTTAGGTTTGTGGCACTGACCTGGGCCCAACAAACAGGCAAAAAAAACGCTGCCCAGGGTGCAGCGCATTTTGACTTACCGGTAAATAAATTAGGCCAGCATACCGCCATCCACCGTTAAGGTGGTGCCGGTGGTATAACTGGAAGCATCAGACACCAAATACAACACTGCACCGGCCATCTCTTGCGGGTCAGCGACCCGACCCAGCGGGATCTGATGCAAGGCTGTTTTGAGGATTTTTTCGTTGCTGGTCAGCGCCGAGGCAAATTTGGTATCGGTGAGCCCGGGCAACAATGCATTAACCCGGATATTCAGCGGCCCGCATTCCTTGGCAAAAGATTTGGTCATGCTGATCACTGCGGCTTTGGTGATGGAGTAGATCCCCTGCTTATCACCCGGCACCATGCCATTTACCGAGGCTGTGTTTAAAATCACGCCTTTGCCCTGCTCTTTCATCAGCTTGCCGGCAGCCACCGACATGAAAAAATAACCGCGGATATTCACATCGACAGTTTTTTGAAAGGCGCCCAGGTCGGTATCCAAAATATGGCCAAAGTAGGGGTTGGCAGCCGCATTGTTTACCAAAATATCCAGTTTGCCGTAATGCTGTTTAATATGCGCAAACGCATCTTCAATTTGCGTCATATCACCTACATGGCACGCCAATGCAGAAGCTTTGCCGCCGGCATCGCGAATGGCACTGGCCACGGTTTCGCAGGCTTCCTGCTTACGGCTGGAGACAATCACGTGCGCCCCGTAACGGGCCAGCAGGTGAGCAATGGCTTCGCCGATACCGCGGCTGGCACCAGTGACCAGCGCTGTCTGGCCAGTTAAATCAAAAAGCTCAGTCGTCTGCATGATTCACCTTTATTACCAGCTTGCCAAAGTTCTCACCGTTAAACAGCATCATCAGGGTATCCGGGAAGGTTTCAATGCCTTCAACCACATGCTCTTTAGCCTGTAGTTTGCCTTCGCCAATCCAGCCTGCCATCTGCCGGGCAGCATCACCGTACTGGCGGGCATTATCAAATACTACGATGCCTTCCATGCGCGCACGGTTGACCAGCAGCGACAAATAATTTGACGGGCCTTTCACTGCGGTGGTGTTGTTGTACTGGCTGATAGCCCCGCAGATAACGATGCGGGCATGCTTATTAATGCAGGTCAGTACGGTATCTAAGATCTCGCCTCCGACATTGTCAAAATACACGTCTACGCCGTCCGGGCACTGGCTTTTCAGGCCTTTGCGCACATCTTCGTTTTTATAATCAATAGCACCGTCAAAGCCCAGTTCGTCCACCAGGTAGCTGCACTTATCCTTACCACCGGCAATCCCAACTACCCGGCAGCCTTTGATCTTAGCAATCTGACCTACCACCGAACCCACTGCGCCGGCAGCGCCAGAGACCACCACGGTTTCACCCGCTTCCGGCAGACCGGTTTTTAGCAGGCCAAAATAGGCCGTCATGCCCGGCATACCCAGTACGCCCAGGTAGCGTTCCAGCGGTGCCAGCGACGGGTCAACCTTATGGATACCCTGGGTGTCACACACCGCCACCGACTGTACGCCAAAGCTGCCGTACACTTTATCGCCGGGCTTGAACTCACCACTATTGGATTCCAGCACTTCGCCTACCGCGCCGGCACGCATCACCTCGCCAATCTGGACCGGCTCAATGTAAGATTTGCTGTCGTTCATCCAACCGCGCATGGCAGGATCCAACGAGATATATTCCACTTTCACTTTAATCTGGCCGTCACCAACCGGGGCCGGGTCGGTTTCTTGATACTGCCAGTTTTCCTGGGTCGGGGCGCCGGAGGGGCGCGAAGCTAACAACCATTGTTTATTTTTCATCATGACTCCCGTGTTTGGTCAACGATCGCTCGTTAATACAGTGTAATAGGTCTGACCATGCCATTACTGTTGAAAATGGTCAACATGCCAGACCATCACTGGTTTTGATAGTTAGTTATGCCTGCGGTCAATAGACCTGATTGGCGTGCAGCTTGAGTCAAATCAGGGCTTTATCCTGCTGTGCTGGCAACATATTGTGCCAAATAACTGGCGAAAAACCTGACCAAATGGTCTTTACAACTTTTGTACAAAAGTGAAAAATCGGCTTATAAATAAAATCTAATTCCAGTAGACTGTCACGCCGCTAGCGGCCCGAATCGGTTGGCTGCACGAATTAGTAAACAATAAACTTCTTCACTTGGTGAACACATGAAAACACATCGTATTGCCGCTCTTGCGCTGGCGGTTAGTGCAGCATTTAGTCATGCCGCACTTGCTCAGGAAGGCGAAACCCGGACCAAACCTAAGGAATCCGAACTGGAACAGATCACGGTTACCGCGCAAAAGCGAACCCAGTCGATTCAGGAAGTCCCTCTGTCCATTGCAACCTTAAATGGTGAAAAGCTGGATTCATTGTTCGCGGGTGGCGAAGACATTCTGGCCCTGGCGGTACGGGTGCCGGGTTTATATGCCGAATCCTCCAACGGCCGTGTGGCGCCGCGCTTTTATATTCGTGGTTTAGGCAATACCGATTTTGACTTGGCTGCTTCGCAGCCGGTTTCCATCATCATGGATGAAGTAGTGATGGAAAATGTGGTGTTGAAGAGCTTTCCGTTATTTGATGTGCAGCGTGTAGAAGTGCTGCGCGGTCCGCAGGGCACCCTGTTTGGCCGTAACACCACCGCCGGTATCATCAAGTTTGATACTGTAAAGCCCAGCCAGGACTTTGATGGCTTTGCCAAAGTGGGCTATGGCTCATTTGATACGCTGAATATTGAAGCGGCTGTAGGCGGCGGCCTGACCGATGATTTATCAGCGCGTATTTCAGTCTTGTCACAACACCGCAGCGATTACATCGATAATGGCTTTACCGGTGAAGAAGATGCCTTGGGCGGCTTTGATGAGCGCGCCTGGCGTACCCAGTTTTTATACGAGCCCAATGCCCGCTTCTCAGCCCTGCTGAACCTGCATGGCCGTTCATTAGAAGCCACCGCGTCAGTATTTCGTGCCAACATCTTTGACCGGGGCAGCAACGAGCTGAACAGCAATTATGATCGTGAAGTGGTGTATTACGACGGCGATATTGATGGCAATGGCGCTGATAACAACCCCCAAAAATACCGTGGCTTTGGCTCGTCACTGAAGATGGCCTACGACTTTGATGCGGTAGAAGTCACCTCTATCACAGCATGGGAAGAAGCTGAAGGTTTCAGCCTGGGTGATATCGACGGGGGTGCCGGAACCGGCATGACTGAGAACACCGGCTTTATCCCGTTTGCGGCAGTCACCCAGGATAAGCTAAACGATCTGGAACAATTTACTCAGGAAATCCGTTTTGCCAGCCAGGTAACCCGCCCGTTGAGCTGGCAGGTAGGTGCGTTCTTCTTTGATTCTTCTTTCAACGTAACCAGCATCGACGGCTTGTTTGGTGCCTCTACGGTGTTTCATGAAAACACCACCTGGGCGGTTTTCGGCCAGTCCACCTATCAGGTTAATGACAAGCTGGATATCACAGCCGGGCTGCGTTATACCCATGATGATAAATCCTTGATGGTAGGCGAGCAAAATGCTGGCGGCCCTTGTCTGTTCTTAGATTTCAATGGCGATGGCATCACCGAATGTCAGGTGCAGGATTATGCGCCGATTGATGTTGATGATGGCCAGATGAGCTATGAGCTGAGCGCCAACTACCGCTTAACTGAAGATATGTCAGTGTTTGCCCGCTATGCCAACGGTTTTCGTGCCCAGACCATCCAGGGCCGGGATGTTGCCTTTGAAGGTGCCCCCTCGGTGGCCGATGCGGAAACCATCAATTCATGGGAAGTGGGCTTTAAGTCAGACATGCTGGATCGCACTTTACGCTTAAATGCTGCAGCCTTCTACTACACGGTAGATGACATGCAGTTCTCGGCAATTGGTGGCGGCAACAACTTTACTGCGCTGGTTAATGCTGACCAGGGCGAAGCCTACGGTGTTGAGATTGATGCGCAGTGGCTGGCCACTGATCAGCTGACCCTGACTGCCGGTTACAGCTACAACCACACTGAAATTCAGGATGATGGCCTGAGCGTGGCGCCGTGCGGCACCAATGCCGGAATGGACTTTACCGGTAACTGTACCGTCACAGATCCCCGCCCGGACGGCTTTAATGCGTTAATCGACGGCAACCCGTTCCCACAGGCTCCAGAGCAAATCTTTACCTTTACTGCCCGCTACTCGATTCCGGCTGGCACCGACGGTGAGTTTTTTGCCTTTACCGATTGGGCCTTCCAGGGTGAAACCAACCTGTTCTTATACGAAGCCGTGGAATTTACCACCGAAGATAACTTTGAAGGTGGCCTGCGTGTAGGTTATGAGAACTACAATGATGGTTATACAGTGGCGCTGTTTGGTCGTAACATCACTGACGAAGACAATGTTAAAGGTGCTATCGACTTTAACAATCTGACCGGGATTGTGAACGAGCCGCGCATCATCGGTATCGAGTTTAAGAAAACCTTCTACTAAGCCGGTTTTTATATCTCGTTAAAAAAGCACGCCATCAGGCGTGCTTTTTCGTGAATTCAGACAACGACAACCGATTAGTTGTCTTTATCTTTATTTTTATCTTCTTCCGGCATCTCAACATCAACTTCCGGCACTTCAACCACTTTTTTCTCGGTACCCACTTCCACATCAGCGGTATCGACATCGTATTCCGGCAGTTCACCGCCTTCCACGTCAACCTCCGGCATCTCGCCTTCTTCGGTTTTTTCTACTTCATACTCGGGCAGTTCGCCGCCTTCGGCTTCAATCTCCGGCGCTTCGCCTTTTTCGGTTTTATCTACATCACAACCGGTCAGGGCCATCAAAATGCCAAGGGCTGTCGCAAATTTAGTCATATTACGCATTGTTCTCTCCTTAAAGCTGACAAATAGTGAATGTTCAACATTACTTGGTACTGCAAAACTTTTAATTTTGTTTACTTTGTTAAGAATTAGCGAATAAAAACCGCTAGTTAATGCAGGTAGGACAGCAAAGCGAACAGCGCGCTACCGGCCACAAAGGGAATAAACCGGCTTTTGCGTTCTTCCGGCAATTCTTCTTTAAGCACATTCAGTACTATGCTGCCGGCCAGAAAAGCAAAAAGTCCGTGCATCAGGTTTGCACTGATATGGGTTAGTGTACCCAGGGCAAATCCCGCCAAAATAGCGGCTGCAAGGATCCAGCGTCCATAGCGCCGGTAACGATCTTTATGATGCTGACGTAAGCCATAGTCATTGACTAAAAAATGCAGGCCCATAGCCAGTACATAATAGCCAAGTCCTGCTAGTGAGGGGTCTTCCCGATGAACCAGCAGGTAACCGATGAGTGCGTTATACAGGGCAAAAGCGGATAAGTGCAGCATAAATCCGCCCTCGCCAGACTCACCACCACTGGCCGAGGATGCTTTGGCCAGTTTTTCAAGCCCGTAAAAAATAACCAGGCCAAGCAGGGCTAACAGGTACACCTGGCTATGAACGACTCCGGAAAACAAATTGTGATCGGAGAAATGCTCCTGAATGCTCGCCAGTTCCGGAAACACATGCAGAAAAATATAGGCCACCGAGACCCCGCCGGCAAACGATAGCCAGCCACTTCGTGGCAGGCTGTCTAAAAAACGAAGCTTGCCGGCATACACATGAATCAGGCAGAAAATACCCAGGCTAAGCAGTTGCAATATCACGATCATAAGTGCTCTCCACAGCTTTACATTGCTGTTGAGTACTTATCTATCGGGCAGACTGACCAGTTTTGCCCACAAATAAAAAAGCACGTCGGCATGACGTGCTTTTTTAATATGTTGTGCAGGACGGCTTTAGGATTGCTCAGCCAGTTGATCAGGTTGGGGTTCCTGCCCGGCCTGGCGTTTATGGTTCTTACGGAACAAGCCACGCGCATCATCTAAAATCAGGTACAACGCGGGCACCAACAACAGGGTGATGATGGTGGCAAACAGGATCCCGAAGGCCAGCGAGATAGCCATGGGGATGACGATCTGCGCCTGGAGGCTGCGTTCAAACACAATCGGCATCAGCCCCATAAAGGTGGTCAGCGAGGTCAGGATAATCGGCCGGAAGCGCTGGGTACCGGCACTGATGGCAGCATCGATGAGGCGATGGCCTTCAGCGCGGGCCCGGTTCACAAAGTCCACCATGATCAGGCTGTCGTTCACTACGACGCCAGATAGCGCAATGATGCCACACAATGACAATGAGCTGACCGCCATGCCCAGCACCAGGTGGCCGACAATGGCGCCCACCACGCCAAAGGGGATAACCGCCATGATTATAAATGGCTGTGAATAAGAGCGTAGCGGAATGGCCAACAACGCATAGATGGCAAACAAGGCAAACAACAAACCCATGGCCATGCTGGTCAAGGCTTCCTGCTGTTCACGAGAGTTGCCCTGCAGTTGGAAATTCACATTGGGGTAGCGTTCCATGATATCCGGGATAATACTCATCACCACATCACCGGTGACTTCGCCCGGATCCAACAAGGCTTTGTCCACCTTGGCACTGACAGTGATGGAGCGGCTGCCGTCCACGCGAATAATCGATGAAAAGCCCTCGCCCAGATTGATGGTGCCCACTTCTTCAAACGGAATGGCTTCGCCGGTCGGTGCACGCACCCGCATATCTTCTAAGTGCTCGATGGAGCTACGATCTTCCTGCGGATAGCGCACCATGACTTTGACTTCTTCATCATCGCGTTGCACACGCTGTACTTCTGCGCCATAAAAGCCATAGCGAACCTGCTGGCCCAGCTGCTGTAGCGAGATCCCTAAGGCATCTGCCTGAGGGGTGGTGGACAACTGAATTTCATCGCTACCGCCGGCAAACGAATCATTGATGTCACTGACCCCGTCATAATCGGCCAGGCGGGTTTTTAGTTCAGAAGCTGCAGCCTGCAGAGCATCGATGTCACCGGAGGTAAACTCAAAGCTCAAATCAGGGCCACCAAAGCCGCCGCCAGAGCCAATATTCAGGGTTTTCACTCCGGCTATTTCCGGCATCTGTTCGCGCCAGCGCTGGTGAATTTCATAATCGGGAATTTCGCGGGTTTCGCCTTTGCTCAGCTCAACAAATACTTCGCCACCGGTATTGCCATTATCAAACGCGATAGCGTGCTTAATAACCCCGCTGCCGGTTTCTTCTTTGATGTTTTTATCCACGCGGTGCATGGCATCCAACATTTGTTGCAGGGTGCGGTCGCGCTGATTGATGGACGAGCCCGGCTCCAATTCAAAGCTGGCCGACATAAAATCGCTGGGAATATCCGGGAAAAACACAAAGCGCACAATGCCGCCGGCAAACAGGCCGATAGTTACAATTAGCATGGCCACAAACGATGCCAGAGTGGTGTAACGGTGTTTAACGGCTTTGGCTAAAAACGGTGCATAGCGTTTTTGCACAAACACTTTGATGCCTTCGCTGAAAATATTGCGAAAACGCTGAAAGCGATTCTGCTTTTCCGGATCCTTGGGTTTGAGCTTCATGTGCACCAAGTGCGCCGGCAAAATCAGTTTTGATTCCACCAGGGAGAATGCCAGACACACGATCACCACCCAGCCGATGGTTTTCCAGATGATGCCAAAGGGGCCGGACACCATTAGCATGGGCGTAAACGCAGCAATGGTGGTTAATACCCCAAAGGTCGCCGGCATTGCCACTCGCTTCACCCCGGCGATGACGTTGTCGGTACTGTGGCCCTTGCGGTCGATCTCCGAGTACGCCGACTCACCCATGATGATGGCATCATCCACCACGATTCCCAGTACCAGGATAAAGGCAAACAGGCTAAGCAGGTTAATGGAGACTCCGATAAATTCCATCGGCATGATAAACAGCGCGCCTAAAAAGCACACTGGCAGACCCCAAATAACCCAAAAGGCCAGTTTGACACGCAGGAACAGTGACAGCACGATAAATACCAGCAAGGCCCCCAGGCCCATATTTTCCAGCATCATATTGAGCCGGTCGCTTAAGTAAAACGATGAGTCACCCCAGGTATCGGCATGCAAATGCTGCGGAAAGTCGGGTTTATTTTTGGCAATGTACTGATTGACCTGCTTGGAAATCTCCAGCGCATTTTGGTCACCCACTGCGCGCACTCGCATGCTCACGGCCGGTTTGCCATCAAAGTAAGCAAAGCGATTATCTTCTACAAAGCCATCGTTGATGAATGCCACATCGCCCAGCCGCACCCGGGTGCCATCGGCAGCGGTCAGCAGGGTAATTTGGGCAAAGTCATAGCCGGTGTAAGCCTGACCTTTGGTACGCAGCAGGATATCGCCGTTGTCGGTGCGAATAGAGCCACCAGGTAAATCCACACTGGACTGACGTACCAGACTGACCACTTCCGAAAAGGTCAGGTTATATTTTTGCAGGTCTTCTTCAGATAGCTCAATGGACACTTCATAATCCCGCGCCCCGACAATAGAAACACTGGAGATCCCTGGCAGGTTGGCGATGTCATCGCGCACGGTTTTGGAAAATTCTTTCAGCTCGCGTTCAGATGCATCGCCGTAAATCGATACCCACAGCACATCCTGCTGAATTTTTTGCCGGTAGACCACTGGCTTTTCGGTGTTAGCCGGAAAGCTGGGAATGGCATCCACCTGTACTTTAACCTCATCAAGCAGGTCCTGCACGTTGTAGTCTTCTTCGACCTCAATCGCGACCGTGCCCTGCCCTTCAGCCGCAGTAGAGGTAACTTTTTTGATCCCTTCGAGGTTTTCAATGGCTTCCTCGATTTTTAGGATCACGCCCTCTTCCACTTCCTGTGGCGCGGCGCCCAGATAGGGCACCCGCACATTGATCACATTGATTTCAATGGGCGGAAAAATTTGTTTTTGAATGGTGAAAACCGATAGGATACCGCCTATCAGCAGCACCCACATCAGCAGGTTGGCGGCAACATTGTTGCGCGCAAACCAGGCAATCATGCCTTTGTGTGTATCGATATTATTCATCCGCCTGGGCTCCTACTTCCACCCGGGAAGAACGTGCTGGCTGGTCTTCATCATCCGGGTTAGTCACCGGGGTTTCATCGGCAAAGCGCACTTTCATGCCTTCGTACGGATTAGGCACCGCACTCATAACGACCTTTTCGCCCTCTTCCAGGCCGGCAGCAATATAGACCTGTTGGGCGTCGGTACGCGCCACATCCACCGGCTTGATTTGCAATTCATTATCGCCATTGACGGTGAGCACGGTCTGGTCAAGACGCAGCACGCTACGTGGCAAGACAAATAAATCGCGGGATTTGCCGGCTGAGATCTGGGCTTCAACAAACTGGCCAAAGCGCAGTGGCAAATCAGCTTTACCCTGCTTATCGCGGTTATAAGGGTCGTTGACCCGGGCTACCACATAGCTAACCCGGCTGGTAGCATCCAGTACCCCTTCACTACGCACCAGATTAGCCACCCACTCATGGCGTAAACCGTTGACCTTGGCTTGCAGGCGCACATTGTCGTTTTCTGCCAGGCCTTGCTGCAAATCAATAAACGCCATATCTGAGTCGCTCACCGGCAGGCGAATTTCGGCCACATCCGTGCTATATAGCAAGCCCAACTGGCTGCCGATACTGACAAACTGGCCAATGTCCACATTGCGGCTGACCACCAGGCCGTTATAGGGGGCGCGGATAGTGGTGCGGTCAAGATTGCGCTGCGCCCTTTCCAGCTTGGCCTGGGCAGCTTTTACATTGGCTTGTTCGCGGGCTAATTGCGGTTTACGCAAGCCCAGTTCTGGCGGTGCGGTGGAGTTGACCGAACGCCACTCCTGCTCGGCTACCTTGCCGCGGGCGGTTTCTTCGGTCAGTGCTGCCTGCGCCTGCGCCAGCTCGGCTTCAGCCAGTTTCACTTCGGTTTCATAATCCTGGGTTTCCAGACGCACCAGAACATCGCCTTGTTCAAACATCCCCCCGGCGACAAATACATCAGCCAGTTCAATCACCTTCCCGCTAACCTGGGCACTGATGGCAGTTTGATTTTGTGGCACCACGTTCCCTTGTGACTTCACGGCAAAATTAACCTGCTGTCGCGACACCGGTTGGGCGTCTACTAAAAAGGCCTTGGTTTCAGCAGGCTTTTTTTCAGGTGGCGACTTACTTTGAATCAGCACAATGGCAATCACCACTGCACCCAAAATAATCAGCAACGGCAAAATGCTTTTCAGCCACGAAAGATGTTTCATGTGGTTCCCTTAATACACGAAATGAGTTGAAAATTTGCTTTTATGTCATTGGTTTGTATAAGCAAATCGTCGATAAAACAGCATCTGATTGGCAGTGTACCCTGTTTGGGTATAAGTTGCGCGAACAAAACTGTTAATAAATATGATCAGCAGTTTTGTCGCGCTCAGGGAGCGTGAAAATGCCGTCACCCCGGCATGTATTCCTCCGTCACCCCGACGTACAATTCACCGTCACCCCGACATAAAGTTACCCGTCACCCCGACGCAAGTCGGGGCCTCCATGGGCAGGCACCGAGGTCGGCTACAACTACAATTATTCTCCATCACCCCGGCGAACGCCGGGGTCTCCATGGTCGGACGCCATGATAATTTCTACGCCGCCATCACACCCCTTCACACTAATCTCGGGCCTTACTTCCAGCCTCTGCTGAAACAGGTATTGCGAGCTTCATACTGATCTGGGCAACCAGCGGGCAAATTATCATCAAATTCAACTTGAATCGCTCAGTTTTTAGTCGTAATTTATTAAATGCGTGTAAGTTATGTGAGACCAACCATGAGCCTAAAAAAGCAGTACTTAAAATCTAAACCCGTGTGTAAAGTCACCTTCAGACTAAAAGCCGAGGAAGCCGGCAATGCCTCCAGTGCCAGGCTCGTTGGCGATTTTAACCAGTGGGATAAGCATGTAGAACCAATGAAACGTTTGAAAAGCGGTGATTTCACCCAAACCCTGAGTCTGGAAAAAGACAAGCAATATGCTTTTCGATATCTTCTGGATGAAGATCATTGGGAAAATGACTGGCAGGCGGATGCCTATAAACAATCGCCAGTATGTGGCGAGGAAAATTCGGTGGTCCGGGTTTAACCTGATTTAGCTGGCAGCGCGCTGAGAATTGCGTGCGGAAAAATTCTAAACAACAAAAAAGGCTGTCCGAAGACAGCCTTTTTCATATTCTTAACTGCTTAAAGTGATTTTTCCAATTCTGGCAACACTTCAAACAAATCCCCCACCAAACCATAATCAGCCACCTGGAAGATAGGCGCTTCTTCGTCTTTGTTGATGGCGACAATTACCTTGGAGTCTTTCATACCCGCTAAGTGCTGGATGGCTCCGGAGATTCCCACGGCAATGTAAAGTTGCGGCGCAACAATTTTACCAGTCTGGCCGACCTGCATATCATTGGCCACAAAGCCGGCATCCACTGCTGCTCGCGAGGCACCAATGGCCGCTCCCAGCTTATCGGCAATACCTTCAAGCAATTTGAAGTTTTCGCCATTTTGCATACCGCGGCCACCAGAGATAACCACCTCGGCAGCAGTCAATTCAGGGCGCTCAGACTCAGTCAGCTCTTCGCTTACAAAGCGTGACTGCTCGGCAATTTTCACCATGTCCAGACTTTCAATTGGCGCATCATTGGACTGCCCGGCGGCATCGAAGGATGCTGCACGTACAGTGATGACCTTGATGGTGTCTTGTGACTGCACTGTCGCAATCGCATTGCCGGCATAAATGGGGCGCACAAATGTATCGTCTGATTCAACACCAATAATGTCTGAGATTTGAGCTACATCTAACAGTGCCGCCACCCGTGGCATAAAGTTTTTACCGGTGGTTGAGGCTCCCGCCAGAATATGCTGATAGTCTTTACCAAGTTCGACCACCAGATCAGCGATGTTCTCTGCTAACTGATGACCGTAGGCGGCATTACCGGCCACCAATACTTTAGCTACGCCATCGATCTTGGCTGCGTCTTTAGCCATGTCGGCTACATTTTCGCCGGCCACCAAAACATGAATATCGCCACCAATCTGACTGGCGGCATGGACCACCTTGGCGGTTTCTGATTTCAGATGACTGTTGTCATGTTCTGCATATACTAAAATCGCCATCAGATCACCTTCGCTTCGTTTTTCAGCTTTTCAACCAGCTCGGCCACATTTTCCACTTTTACCCCGCCTTTGCGCTGGGCTGGTGGTGCGACTTTAAGCACTTTTACCTTGGAGACCAAATCCACACCCATATCGGCGGCAGCCATCACATCCAGCGGCTTGCGCTTGGCTTTCATGATGTTGGGCAGCGACGCATAGCGTGGCTCGTTTAAACGTAAGTCGGTGGTGACGATGGCTGGCAGATCCAGCGCAACTGTTTGCAGACCGCCGTCAATCTCACGGGTGACATTTACCTGGCCGTCGTTCACCTCAACCTTAGAAGCAAATGTGCCCTGAGGGCGTTTTGTCAACGCTGCCAGCATCTGACCCGTTTGGTTGTTATCCGAATCAATGCTTTGCTTACCCAGAATGACCAGCTCAGGGGCTTCTTGCTCAACCAGCTTGGCTAGCAATTTGGCAACCTGTAAGGAGTCCAGGTTGTCTTCGGTGTCAATCTGAATGCCACGGTCGGCGCCTAAGGCCAACGCAGTACGAATTTGTTCCTGGCAGCTTTTGTTGCCGATGGATACCACCACCACTTCAGAAGCCACGCCTTGTTCTTTTAACCGGACTGCCTCTTCCACGGCAATTTCGCAAAATGGGTTGATGGCCATTTTTGCATTGGTCAGGTCAACGCCGGAGTTATCCGCTTTAACCCGCACCTTTACGTTGTAGTCAATGGCACGCTTGACTGGTACAAGTATTTTCATTTGTTACCTCAAAATTTGAGTTCGTCGGTGATGTACCACCCTGTCGATGAGTGCCAGCCCCGCGTCCGGCCTGCCGGCATTGATGCGGGTTTACTGGCTGCTAACGCTGCAGATACATAAACACTACACGATTTACGTTAACGTAAACTAATCTGCAATCTACTTCCTGTTGACGTAAACGTCAACCTGCTTTACCTTTCAAAACGACAATTAATTTACATCTTTTTGACACATCGCATTATTTGTTTCACCTATAGTGCACTATAACAAGCAGAATTAAGGAGCCGTCCATGGAACGTGAATCTATGGAGTTTGATGTGGTCATCGTCGGCGCTGGCCCCTCCGGGCTGGCCACTGCCTGCCGGCTGATGCAACTGGCCAATGAGGCCGAACAAGAGCTGATGGTTTGCGTGGTGGAGAAAGGCTCGGAAGTGGGTGCGCATATCCTCTCCGGCGCGGTATTTGAACCGCGCGCGCTCAACGAGCTGTTTCCCGACTGGCAGGAAAAAGGCGCGCCATTGAACACCCCGGTCACAGCTGATGAAATTTACTTATTTAATGATGCGACCTCCGCGCGCAAGCTGCCTAACTGGATGACCCCCAAAACCATGCACAACGAGGGTAATTACATTGTGTCCATGGGTAATGTGTGCCGCTGGCTGGCCGAGCAGGCAGAGCAGCTCGGCGTAGAAATTTTCCCGGGCTTTCCGGCGTCAGACATTTTATACAATGAAGACGGCAGTGTTGGCGGTGTGATCACCGGCGATATGGGGATTAGCGCCAAGGGCGAGCAAAAAGATGGCTTTATGCCCGGCATGGAATTAAAAGCCCGCTATACCATTTTTGCCGAAGGTTCTCGCGGCCATCTGGGTAAAGAGCTGATCAATAAGTTCGAACTGGATAAAGATGCCAGCCCGCAACATTACGCCATTGGCTTTAAAGAAGTGTGGGACATCGACCCGGCCAAACACAAGCCTGGCCTGGTAATTCACTCAGCAGGCTGGCCGTTAGATGATGCCACCGGCGGCAGCTATTTATATCATGCTGAAGATAATCAGATTCTGGTAGGCTTAATCATCGATTTAAATTACGAAAATCCCTACTTAAGCCCGTTTCATGAATTTCAGCAATTAAAACATCATCCAACCATTAGCCAGTATTTAGAAGGCGGTAAACGAGTGGCTTATGGCGCCCGTGCGATCACCAAAGGCGGGTTTAATTCGCTGCCCAAAATGGCCTTTCCTGGTGGTTTACTGGTGGGCTGTAATGCCGGTACGCTGAATTCAGCCAAAATTAAGGGTAATCATACCGCAATGAAATCCGGCATGATTGCAGCAGAAACCCTGTTTGCCGAATTAAAACAGGATAATCCGGCCACCACACTGGATGCGTATGCGCAAAATATAAAAGATTCCTGGTTATATGATGAGCTATACAAAGCGCGTAATTTTGGTCCGGCGATCCATAAGTATGGCAATTTTTGGGGCGGTGCCTTTAATACTTTAGAACAAAATTTCTTTAACGGCAGTTTGTTTGGCACCACCTTAAAAGATAACGATGCTGACTATGCGCAGCTAAACAAAGCTGACTCTTCGGTCAAAATTGATTATCCCAAACCCGATGGAAAACTCAGTTTTGATAAGCCGTCCTCGGTGTATTTATCCAATACAAACCATGAAGAAGATCAGCCCTGTCATCTGCAACTAAAAGACCCGGCGATTCCGATCAAGGTTAATTTACCAGAATATGCCGAACCGGCGCAGCGCTATTGTCCGGCGGGTGTATACGAAGTGGTAGAGGACGATAGTGGCGACCCTGCTTTTGTAATTAATGCGCAAAATTGTATCCATTGTAAAACTTGCGACATTAAAGATCCGGCTCAAAATATACGCTGGGTGACTCCGGAAGGGGGTGGTGGTCCAAATTACCCTAATATGTAGTATAAGCACCGAATGTTTATTTATTTCAAAAAAGCAGCATCAAGCTGCTTTTTTTTTGAAAAAAAATTAACTATGATTATTTAAGATTTAGTGAAAATAAACGTAAGGTTAATAAATGAGCGAGTTTTTAGATATTTTAACCCATGGAAGACGTTTACAGGGAGCAGTAAAATCATTGTCGCTGGCAGAACTGGAAGAAGTTCAGGATAAGCTGGCAAATGTGATTGCTAAACGTCGTGAAAAGGCGGCAGAGATGGAAAAGGAAGAGCAGGAAAAGCAAGCAAAGATTGCTGAAATTCAAAAGCAGATGGAAGAAGCCGGGCTGGACGTGAGTGATTTGGGTTCATCGCAAATTGCAGCAACCAATTCACGCAAGCCGGGTAAAAAGCGCCCGGTGAAATATCGTCTGAAAGACAGCGAAGGTACTGATCATAACTGGACCGGTATTGGCCGGATGCCAAAAGTGTTTAAACAAGCACTGGAAGATGGCAAAAAACTGGAAGACTTTTCCATTTAAAAAATCAGGGCGGCTTTAAACAGCCGCCTTTTTTATAGCAGATGTTACTGCGCTAAATCACCAGCCGGGATTTTTACGGCTGCACCCAAAGCAAGATGGCCCCGCAATTGTTTTGTGCTAATCAGTACATCGTGCAGGTTGACCCATAAAGCGGCGGCCACTGTATCGACAATACATCAATCACCTTTCTTTTTTGTTATGACTATTGCGTTAAATTACGAATTACACCGCTCATCTGAGCGCGACCCCTGGTTGTTTTTAATCCACGGCTTATTTGGCGACTTAAACAACCTGTCGGTAATCCGCCGACATTTTGCCGACCAATACAATATTGTGGCCATCGACTTACCCGACCATGGGCTATCTCCTCATCTGCCTGCGTTTTCGTTACTAGATTGCGCTGGCGGCATCAATGCCATCATTGATAAGCTGGGCTTGAGCGAGGTTACCCTACTAGGCCATTCATTAGGCGGCAAAGCTGCAATGATGACTGCCCTGCACTACCCACAAAAGGTCGCACGCCTGATTGTGGCGGACATCGCCCCGGTCACGTACCCAGAGCATCACCAGGCTATCATTGCCGGCCTCAAAGCGGTGCAGTTTGACCAGGTTCAGCGCCGTGGGGATATTGATAAACAACTGTCCGAACATATTCCTGAACCCGGGGTGCGCCAGTTTTTATTAAAAAGTGCGAATCAAAATGAACAGGGGCAATGGCACTGGCGCTTTAACCTGCGGGGGTTGGCAGATAACTATGATGCTATACGCCGGTGGCCGGATACCGACTTGCAATTTTCCAAAAGCACCTTATTTATCAAAGGGAGTGAGTCGGATTATATCCAAAGCGCGCACCGCGAAGCGATTGCTGCACTGTTCCCGGCGGCCCGCGCCCGGATCATTGAGGGTGCCGGCCATTGGCTGCATGCAGAAAAGCCGGGGCCGTTTAATCAGGCTGTTGCCTCCTTTTTAGACAAAACCACAAGCAGCTGATCGTGCGTATTAACCCCTGATACGGTTTTCAATGCGTTACAAAGCAAGATTGTGGTATAGTCTGCGCCGACTTTTTAAGGGGTAATATGCCCAACAGTACTTACGAGTTATTTGAATCTGTCGCGATATATGTTGGCCTCGGTGGGCTGTTTATTCTGATGGGTTTAGCGGTCCATGATGTTCTCAAAAAAAATGAGGTGCCGCTGCTTGGCAAAGTCATTGTGTACGGGGTGTTAGGCGCCGGTGCACTGGGTTTTATTGCCAAGGGTCTGATTGAAGCATTCTGGATAAGTACGGGCGTGTAAAACCAGTTTGGGTAAGAGGGACACTGGCTGAGCTGGCAAGTGCTTATCTGAACAAACATAAGTAACAGTTAAACTACAGAGGGTAATTATGGCAAGTGTTGGCCTATTTTTTGGAAGTGACACCGGAAACACCGAGCATGTCGCCAAGATGATTCAAAAGGAGTTAGGAAAACACCTGATTGATGTTTTTGACATCGCCAAGAGTACCAAAGAAGCCATTGCTGAATATGACCTGCTTATTTTTGGCATCCCTACCTGGTATTACGGTGAAGCACAGTGCGACTGGGATGACTTTTTCCCGGAACTGGAAGACATCGATTTTAACGATAAGCTGGTAGCCATTTTTGGCTGTGGCGACCAGGAAGATTACGCCGAGTATTTTCTGGATGCTATGGGCATGGTGCGCGATATTGTTGAGCCGCGCGGCGCTATTTTGGTTGGCCAGTGGCCTACCGAAGGCTACGACTTCGAAGCCTCCAAAGGCATGGCTGATGATACCCATTTTGTGGGCTTAGGCATCGATGAAGACCGCCAGCCGGAGCTGACCGAAGAGCGTGTTAAAGCCTGGTGTAAGCAATTACACGAAGAATTGTGTCTGGCTGAGCTGGCCTGATAGCACACTGACCGGATACAAAAAACCGCCGTTGCCGGCGGTTTTTTTATGCCCGGATCAAAAGCTGAACCGCTCCACCGCCCGGCGCAGGCTATCCATTTGAGCATCCAGTTGCATCACAGACTGATTCGCCTTGTGGGTGCTGTCAGCCGATGAATCCGCCAGGCTGACTATCTTGGCAAGACTCGCCACCACCTGACCGAGCAACTTATCCTGCCGCTGCGTATCCGACACCACGGTGTGATTGATTTGACTCAATCGCTGAATAATATCCCGAATCTGACTCACCTGCGTGTCCATCTGAGCAATGGTTTCCACGCCGCGATGAGCCTGTTGTTTACCGGCATTGATAGCCTCTACGGCCTTACCGGCATCCTGCTGCAAGCTGATGATCATGCTTTCAATTTCTTCGGTAGAATTTTGTGTGCGATTGGCCAGGGTACGCACCTCATCGGCAACCACCGCAAAGCCCCTACCCTGTTCGCCGGCCCTCGCGGCTTCTATGGCTGCGTTAAGCGCCAACAAGTTGGTTTGCTCCGCAATGGTTTTGATCACATCTAAAATACTGCCGATGCTGCGGCTGTTTTGATCCAGCCGGTGAATGGTCTGGGCGGAGCTTTCTGCTTGTTCAGCCTGCTGCACACTTTGCTCACGACACTGGGCCACCAGGGTGGCAATCGATTCACTTTGCTCAATCACCTGAGCCAGAGAGGCGCTCGACGCATTAATTTGAGACAGGTTGCTCTGACTGGTGTGCTGCACATCCTGGGTGTTTTGCGAGGTAACCCGAACCTGCTCGCGTTGCTCTGCCACATCTTTCAGTGAGCGCTCGCCCATGGCCACGCTGTCCTTGGAGACCCGATCCAGCTGTTGCTCCTGAGACAAAATATTGCCGATAAGCTCGCGCAGGTTGGCGGCCAGGGCATTGACCTTGTCGGCCAGCGCGGCGAATTCATCCTGGCCGCTATTGTCCAACTGACAGGTCAAATCGCCGTTACTGAGCTGAGCCAGGCCGTCGTTTATTTTAGCCAGTGGCCGGGCAATACTGCGGGTGGCCACTACTGCCAGACCAATGGCTGCAAGCAGGCCGATGGCTGATACCAGCACGGTTTCGGTGACACTTTCCTGCACCGTATCCAAGATACTTTGCTGACCGGCTAAAGTGGCCTGGCTGGCATTGTCAAACAGGCGATTGATGGTAGCTAGCGCGGCATCCAGTGCACTATCCGCCGCCTGCCGGTGCTGCTGGCTCGCGCTAATCAGAGACATAATCTGAGCATGTTCGGCCAATAAGCCGTTATCACCACTGATGCCGTCTACCAGGCCGTTGTATTGCTGATTAAATGCGGCAATGGTACCGCCATCGTCTATGGTTTCGGCCAGACGGTTAAGATAGTCTTTATCAACTTTGAGGTTGCTTAGCTGATAGGCCAGATCTTCGCGAATATTGGTGACCACCTGCGCTTGGCGGCTGGCGGCCAGTTCTTCAAGCGCGGTGTTGAGGGTGAGCAGTTTGTTGTCCACATTGTTGCCCGCACCTATTAAGGTTTGCAGCCCGGGCGTGTTGGCATCCAGATAGCTTAAATCTAACATCAGGGCGCTGGCTTCATCGGCAAATCCCAGCACCTGGATGAGCTGTTCGGTGAGACGGGCTTCAAGCAGTAGGCGCTGCTCCAGCGCGCTGTACATGGTGTCGCTTTGGCTGACAAACATGCGGCTATCGGCGATGGCTTGTTGCGCCCGGCCATTGCCGGTGCGGCTGGCTTCCAATTGATCTAGTTCGGCTAAGAAGGTCGCCGACAAATCATTAAAAGTCGCCCGGTTTTGACGCAGTTTTTCAATATCGGTTTCATGAAAGCCATTGGCCACAATAGTAGCGAGTGCCTGGGTTTCCGATTTGATTTCCATCATTTGAATTTGCAGCGGCATTTTTTCATCCACCACAGCCACTGCGGCTTTACGAATATCAGACAAGCCTAAATACGATAATGCCCCGACAACTAACAACAAACACCAAAATAACGCAAACCCTATTATTATTTTTCTGACTACCGTCAAGCGCATGGCTCTACATTCCTGTGAATATACTGCCACTTTAACATACAAAATTGTTACAGAAGTGTAAATTCCCGTTTGTGTAAAACCGCACAAAATATTCTAAAGAAAATTCGGGTTATCAGGGTCAAACACAAGGGGGTAAGGCGGCAACAAATATGTGGCTGCAGAAATTTTAGCCAGCAACATCACAAAACCGGGGTTTTGCTTTCAAATCATTTCAACTTACCTATAATACGACTATCTGCAAAACAGCTCCTGAAGTTGGTATTCAATGGATCAAAACAAAGAACTTAAAAAGGCCGGCCTGAAAGTTACGCTGCCGCGTCTTAAAATTCTGCAAATTTTGCAGAAGCCAGAAAATCAGCATATCAGCGCTGAAGATGTGTATAAAATTCTCATTGAACAGGGCGAAGAAATTGGCTTAGCGACGGTCTACCGGGTGCTTAACCAGTTTGATGATGCCGGCATCTTGAACCGCCATCATTTTGAAGGCGGCAAGTCAGTGTTTGAAATCAGCCACAAAGATCATCACGACCATCTGGTCTGTTTGAAATGTGGCAAAGTGATTGAATTTGAAGATGACGTCATCGAGCAGCGCCAAATGGAAGTGGCCAAGCAGAACAATATGAAGCTCACCCACCACAGTTTGTACCTGTACGGCGAATGTGCCGACGGCGACTGCGACCAGCTGGATGACTAATATAAAACGCCCTGACGGGCGTTTTTTATTACAGGCTGTATTTATGCCGATTAAAAATCTCGATGGCTTGCTGCCACACCGGCCCTGGATGCCCCTGCCCCACCGGCTGATCCTCAATACTTAATACCGGGGCTATCTCTTTGCTGGAACTGGTTAACCACACTTCTTGCGCACGCAGCAACGCCTCTTTGCTTATCGGCGCTTGTTGCACCTCCAGCCCTTCGCGCGCCAGGCTGTCGATGACTAGTTGCCGGGTAATACCAGGCAATAACTGATGATCCAGTGGCGGGGTGATAATTTGCCCGTCGATGACCGCAAACACATTGCACGAAGCCGCTTCGGTCACTTCATCGTCGCGGTTTAGCAGGATAGTTTCTTGTTTTTGCCGCGCAGCACCGTGCTGGTAGTGCATCACATTGCCCAACAAAGACGTGGACTTTATATTACAGCGCTGCCAGCGCAAATCGTAAGTGAGCGCCACATGCAGCCCGGTAACCTTGTCTGCCAGCGGGACTGGCGGTGTGGCCATGGCAAAACCGTAGGCAAACACAGTTGGGCTGCCGCTAGCCGGATAGGCATGCTGACGGCTGGCGTGGGTACCCCGGGTGACATGTAAGTACACACCGATATATGGGGTATCCAATGCTTGCGCATTTTGCTGCGCCAGTTTATCCACCAGCTGTTGCCATTGGTCAGTGCTAAATGGGTTAGCTATCTGTAATGCGGCCAATCCTTCCGCCATGCGCGCCAAATGCGCGTGTAAGCCCACTGACTGGCCGGCATGGGTGGGGATCACCTCATAAATACCATCGCCAAACAAAAACCCCCGGTCCATGGGTGAGATGCGAGCCTCATCCAGGGGCAAATAACGATCATTCAAAAATGCAATGGTCATTGGCTATTGTGTCTACCTATTCGTCGCTGTCAAAAATCAGTTCTTCAAGCCGGTGGCGAAGTAGCCACTTGGCCCGGGCATTGTCATAGTCGATGGCCGTGAAAGTTACCGTATCACCAGGTACCGCCTGGGCCAGACGATACAGATCATAATCAGCCACACAGCCCAGCTTGGGATAACCGCCCAGAGTTTGCCGGTCAGCTAGCATAATGATGGGCTGGCCATCGGGCGGAAACTGAATCGACCCGCAGTTGATGCCCTCGGAGTACATTGTACCTGAGGCCGGGCTGATTGCCTGCCCCTTTAAGCGAAATCCCATGCGATTTATGTCGTTGGTCACCGCATATTCGCTGGCAAAGAATAACTGCTGCTGCCAGCTGCTAAACTGCGCCACCTGATAGCCCAGTACCACATCCAGCGGGGTGTTCAGCTGATAATCGGGGATTTCCTTTTTCTCGAGATGACGCTCGATGTCCTGCCTGTGCGGCTCAATGGCCAGACGATCATCGGCTAGTAAGGGTTTGCCATCATTGCGCAGGCCACCAGCCCCTTCACGCATCACGATACTCTGACTGCCCTGCACCACCGGCAGATCCAGCTGACCGCCCACCCCGATATAGGTCTTGGTGCCCAAACGGGCCGGGGTAACCGCGAGCGTATCCCCGGCGCGCAGAGGCAGCGACTGCCAACACTCGGCAGGCTGTTGATTGACCTCGACACTGACCTGCGGGCCGCCCACCGCCACACACAAAGGCCCATCAACAGTGATGGTGACCGCACCGATACACTCTAAAGCTGCAGCATCCAGTTCATTACCGCATAGCCAGTTGACCAGCTCAAAGGTCAGCTGGTCGATAGCGCCGGAGGCACAAAAGCCAGTTTCCTGCGCTTTGGTGTCGCGCCCGGCATCCACCACCAGGCTGAGCATGCCCGGGTCGGTAATGACAAGGTTAGTGGTGGGCATCATACAACTCCCGAAAAGTGGATTCGTCAATGGCTTCGAAGGCCACAGTATCGCCGGCTTTTAAGGTCACCGCCTGGCTGGCGTCGGGGCGATACAACGGTAACGGGCACAAGCCCAGCAAATGCCAGCCGCCCGGCGACGCACTGGGGTAAATGGCGGTTTGCCGATCGGCAATGGCCACCGCCCCCGCCGGCACCCGGGTGCGCGGGGAGTCGAGCCGCGGGCAGCTTAATTGCGGGTCCAGTTCGCCCATGTAGCCAAAACCAGGCGAAAAGCCCACGGTGAAAACCCGGTAATCCTGGCCGCTGTGCAACGCGATAATGCGCTCATGTGATAACCCGGTGTGCGCTGCGATGGTAGCCAAATCATTGGCCTCCGGTGCACCGTACCACACCGGCAGGGTATGATGGTCATGCTCACCCGGTTGCTCAGCCTGCGGCGCTATGTGACGCAGTGTCTGGTATACCTTGTGGCTGTCGGCGCGCTGTAAATCATACAGCACCAGTAGTGAATCGTAGCCGGCAATCAAGGCTTTTACCCACGGCAATGCAGCGGCTTTAAGCCCGCGGGCCATACCCTGCACCGCATTATTCTGGTCGGTCAGGCTCTCGCCGTTAAAATAGATGATCATGCCATCAATACCGGCTGGTTCGATGGCTTTTATACTGCCAAATAATTGCATGTTTAATCCTGCTGGCGAGCGCCAATCAGCGCCCGTATGTGTTTGGCCATGGCCAGTGCATCGGGGGTATCGCCATGCACACACAGGGTATCGACCGTCAGCGCCAGAGTATGGCCAGTCGCGGTGGTCACCGTACCCTTGTCAACGATCTGCCGGGCCTGGGCCAGTGCTTCGTCGCCGGTCAACACCGCCCCGCTTTGCTGGCGTGACATCAGGCCACCCTCATCGGTGTAACGGCGATCGGCAAAGGCCTCAAACAACACCGGCAGGTCATGCTGACGGGCGTGGGCTTTGATCGCGTGCGGCTCAGCCTGGGCCAGTACCATGACCGGCAGTGGGCCAAAAGCGGCGATGGCGGCAAACACGGTTTCGCGCACTTCTTCGCTGTGCAGCAAATCATGGTACAAGGCGCCATGGGGTTTAACATAACGCAAGGGCTGGCCATGTAATGTCGCCAGGCCTTGCAGGGCGCTGATTTGATAGCGCAAGCAGGCACTTAGCTCGGCCGGGGCCATGGCCATACTACGGCGGCCAAAGCCCTGTAAATCCGGGTAGGCCGGATGCGCGCCGATTTGCACCTGATGCTGTGCAGCCAGCCCGATAGCTTGCTCAATGGCGATGGGGTCGCCGGCGTGAAAACCGCAGGCAATATTGGCCTGGTCAATCAGCGGCATGATGGCATCGTCCACCGGCATTTTCCAGGCGCCGTAACTTTCGCCTAAATCGCAGTTCAGTAACATAGTTTCGTCGCTCTTAGGTGGATAGTAAGGTATTATGGTACCTGTAATTTCTCAGACAGTCAGGCTTCATGATACACGTTGGAAAAACAAACCATCTCACCGTCAGTGGTGAGTTTCCTTTTGGTTTTCAGCTTTCTACGGGCAACCCCGAAGACGGTTTAGTCACCCTGCCCAGTCACCTGGCACCTGCCGGGCTGACCACCGGTGCCGAGCTGGAAGTTTTTGTCACCACGGATGAAGCCGGCTCGCTGGTAGCAACCCCTCACATGCCAAGGCTGCAGGTGGGTGAAACCCGGGTACTCAAAGCCGTCAATGTGACCCATTTCGGCGCATTTTTTGATTGGGGGCTGGAAAAAGACTTGCTGGTACCCAACCTGTATCAGGAAGCGGCCATCGATCCGGGCATGCATTATGTGGTGCATGCATTCTATGAGCAAAAAACCAATCGGGTACTGGGTGCCACGCGCCTGCACCCGTTTTTAGACCAGACCCCGCCACCGTTTAGCGAAGGCCAGGCGGTACAGTGTTGGGTGTATGCCAAAACCGAACTGGGTTTTAAGGTCGTAGTGGAAGGTACCCATACCGGGCTGATTTTTCACTCCGATGCCTTTGTGCGCCTGCGGATCGGTGATGAAGTGGATGCAGTGATCAAACACATTCGCGAGGATGGCAAACTGGACATCGGCTTGCAACGCACCGATAAACAAGGCCGCGATAGCCTGGCCGACGCCATCATCGATGACCTGCAGGCCCACGGCGGCTTGTCGACCCTGACTGACAAGAGCCCGCCGGATGAGATTTATAAGCGCTTTAAGGTGAGCAAAGCGGCCTACAAAAAAGCCTTAGGCAGCCTGTACAAGCAGCGCAAAATTGTGATTGATAAACAGGCGGTACGGTTGACACCATCTGCCCCTAATCAAAAGGATAAATCATGAAAGCAAATGTTGTGTGGGATAAGGATCTCACCTTTACCGGCACTACCGACAGCGGCTACAAAACAGTGATGGACGGCAATGGCAATGCAATTTCGCCAATGGAGTCGGTGCTGGTGTCTGTCGGGGCCTGCTCCAGTGTTGATGTGGTAGAAATCCTGAAAAAAGGACGTTTCGATATCGCCGATTGTGAATGTGAATTATCGGCCGAGCGTGCCGCCGAGCCTCCGCGCGTGTTCACCGCAATCCATGCGCACTATAAAGTACGTGGCGAACGCCTGACTGACAAAGCTGTTAGTCGCGCGGTGTCGTTGTCGGCGGAAAAATACTGCTCTGTTATGCTGATGCTAAAAGACAGTGTGAAACTGACCACCAGTTACACTATATCTGACTAAGCATTCGTCAGCCTGACCAAATAATCATGAAAAAGGCTATGCCGCATTCGGCATAGCCTTTTTTTGCACCTGTAACTTATTGTAAATTATAGCATTTAACATTGTTTAACACTTTGGCACACACAATGCCTAATTGGAGGGATATAGTTAACAATAATTAATTTACAGGAATTCACCATGGATGCGTCACCCCTTCGTTTTTCCCGCCTGATGTTGCTTGCCAGCCTGCTGGGCAGCAGTGTGCTGCTGTCCGGCTGCAATGATGTAAACGCCATTGATGCCACCCCTGAACAGGCCGCCGAGCAAATTCAGATCCCGGTTGAGACCGCACAGGTTACCGTGGGTTCGATTGCTTCTACCTATGCCACCACGGCGACGCTGGAAGCCACCGATGAAGCCTTTGTGGTGGCACGCGCCTCCGGCATCATTGAGCACATCCTGGTGGAAGAAGGCGATTATGTGGAAAAAGGCCAGGTTCTGGCCCGCCTGGATCGCAAACGCTATGAACTGGCGCTGGCCAAAGCGCGCGCCGAGTTGGCCGGCATTCAGCAAGAGCTGGATAAAGTTAATAAGGTCTATAGTCAGCAGCTGGTCAGCGAAGATGTGTACAAAAAACTGCAGGCGCAGTTTGATTCCACCCAGGCATCGGTACGCCTGGCCGAGCTGGATTTGGCAGAAACCACCATCACTGCGCCCATCAGCGGCTACATTGCGCAAAAAAATGCCAAGGTGGGTAATCTGACTGAATCGTTTCAGCGTGAACGCATGTTCCATATTGTGCAGCAAACCACGCTGCAGGGTATTGTCTACCTGCCGGAAAACGAGCTGCCCAATATCGCGCTTAACCAGGCAGCCACTCTACGTATCCCAGCCTTAGGCAACAACCAGGTACAGGCGTATGTGCAACGCATCAGCCCGGTAATTGACGCCCAGACCGGTACCTTCAAGGTAACGTTGAAAGTGCCCAATCCGGATGAAACCTTAAAAGCCGGTATGTTCAGCGAAGTGGCACTTAATTATGCCACGCACCAGGACGCCCGCCTGCTGCCCCGCCAGGCACTGCTGATTGTTGATAATCAGCCCAGCGTGTTTGTGGTTAAAGACGGCCTGGCCCAACAGGTCAATATCCGGACGGGCTTTGAACAGGGCAATCAGATTGAAGTGCTTGAAGGTCTGCAAGGCGATGAGCAAGTGGTCACCGTGGGCCATCAGAATCTAAAAGACCAGACCCCTGTAGCTGTGGTGAACAGCTAACCTGCCGCCAACCGGAGATCCCTCATGAGTATCATTCGAGTGGCTGTAGAGCGGCCGGTGGCCGTGGCCATGTTTACCCTCGCTGTGCTGCTGTTTGGCATGGTATCGCTGGGCCGCCTGTCGGTAAATCTGTTACCTGAACTGGCCTACCCGACACTGACCATTCGCACCGATTACCCGGGCGCCGCCCCGGCCGAAGTAGAACAACTGGTGTCCAAGCCTATCGAGGAAGCCATTGGTGTGGTTAAAGGGGTGAGTAAAGTGACCTCGGTATCGCGGGCTGGCACCTCCGATGTCATCCTGCAGTTTGCCTGGGGCACCGCCATGGACCTAGCCAGCCTGGAAGTGCGCGAAAAGCTGGACATTCTGACACTGCCGCTGGATGTGGAAAAATCCCGCCTGCTGCGTTTTAACCCCACCACCGATCCCATCATGCGTTTTGGCTTGAGCTTTACTGAGGCCGATGCCAGCACTGAAGCGTTGAAAACCTTACGCTTTTATGCCGAACAACAAATCAAGCGCAAGCTGGAGTCCACCGAAGGGGTGGCCTCGATCCGGGTTGGCGGCGGGCTGGAAAACCAGATCCAGATTTTGGTCGACCAGCAGCAGGCCGACCGCCTAAACATTACCATCAGCCATATCATTGAGCGCCTGGCCCAGGAAAATATCAATACCGCCGGCGGCAAGGTAGACCAAGGCAGCCAGGCATTTTTGGTGCGCACCCTCAATGAATTTGAAAGCTTAGAGGAAATTCGGCAGCTGTACATTGGCCAGTCTGGCCAGCGCACTGTGCAGTTAAAAGATGTGGCGCAGGTGACCAGCGCGTTTAAAGACCGTGATGCCATGACCCGCTTTAGCGGTGCCGAAGGTGCCGAGATCGCCATCTACAAAGAAGGTGATGCCAATGCGGTGGAAGTGGCACGTCGGGTTCATCAACAAATCAGCCAGGTGCAGGAAGCGCTGCCCGCGCGGTATCAGCTGAATCTGGTGTATGATCAGAGCGATTTTATCAGCCAGGCCATCAGTGAGGTAAAAAATGCGGCCTGGCTGGGCGGGCTGCTGGCCATGCTGGTGCTGTATTTCTTTTTGCGCAATGTATGGACCACCCTGATCATTTCGATTTCCATTCCGGTGTCGGTGATTGCCACTTTTAACCTGATGTACGCCAATCATATCAGCCTGAACATCATGAGCTTAGGCGGCATCGCGCTGGCCATCGGTTTGTTGGTGGATAACAGTATTGTGGTACTGGAAAATATTCACCGCAAACGCCAGGCCGGCAGCAGCCGCAGCCAGGCCGCTACCAGCGGCACTCAGGAAGTGGCCGGGGCCATTGTAGCTGCTACCCTGACCACCCTGGCGGTGTTTGTGCCGTTGATCTTTGTTGAAGGCATCGCCGGGCAGTTGTTTGCCGACCAGGCTATGACAGTTTCCTTTGCACTACTGGCCTCGCTGGTGGTCTCGCTCACCCTGATCCCATCTCTGGCCGGGCGCAATGGGCTTAAGCCCACCGCCCCGGCAACGGCCGATAGCACTACACAAACTCGCACTACCGCTAGCGGCTGGCGACACTGGGCCGGCTATTTACTGTGGCCGCTACGCATGCTAGGCCGCCTACTGGGCCGCTGGATCCCGCTGGCCCTGATGACCCTGATACTGGGTGTATGGCAGATGCTGTCCAAGCTGGGTAGCGTAACCTTAAGCCCGCTGGCCGGTGGCTTCAACCGGTTATTTGCCCATTTTGAAACCGGCTATGCCCGCTTGTTACAGCACGCGTTAAAACTGCCGGTGGCTGTGCTGCTGGTGGTGGTCGTGGTGTCGGCATTGGCAGTGCCGCTGTTATCGCGCCTTGGCGTGGAGCTGATCCCCAGTATGCAACAGGGCGAATTTGCGGTGGAAGTGACCCTGCCCGCTGGCGCCCGGGTAGAGCAAACCGATGCGCTGTTAACTCAAATGGCAACCCATCTGGCGGATAACCCGCAGGTGGCACAAACCTATTCGCTGGCCGGTACCGGCAGCCTGGTCAGTGCCAGCGCCAGCCAGCGTGGCGACCACTGGGGCCGGCTGAATGTGGTGATGACCCCCACCAGCAGTGCTACCGATCTTAGCCGTGCGCAGGAACAGTTACGCCAGTTTTTAGCCCGGCAGGCCGGGGTACAAAGCCAGTTTTCAGAGCCTCAGCTATTTACCTTTGCCGCGCCCTTGCAAATTGAACTGGAAGGGTACGACATTAATCAATTGTACCAGGCCAGCCAGGCCGTGGCTGCCGGCCTTGCCGAGCAGCCGCGTTTTACCGATATCACCAGTACCCTGCACCAGGGCAATCCCGAGTTGAAAATACGCTTTGATCATGCCCGCTTAGCCGCGCTGGGATTGTCGGCGCGCACGGTATCCGATTTGGTGGCTGCTCAGGTAGGCGGCAAAGTGGCTACCCAGTATACCTTTGAAGATGAAAAGATTGATGTGCTGGTGCGTACCCTCAACCGTCAGCGTAGCGATGCCAGTGCGGTGCGGGCCATTATTGTGAATCCGCAAAGTGACCAGCCGGTCCCCCTTAGCGCTGTAGCAGACGTGTATATGAGCCGTGGCCCCAGCGAAATCACACGCATCGGCCAGCAGCGCGTGGCGGTCATTGCAGCCAACCTGGCGTTTGGCGACTTAGCAGAAGCAGCCACCCAGGCGCAAGAGATTATCCGCGAGGCCGGCTTGCCGCTGACAGTACGGGCCCGGGTGGCTGGCCAGAGCGAAGATATGGCAGCCAGTTTTGCGTCCTTGCAGTTTGCCTTAGCCCTGGCGGTATTTATGGTGTATCTGGTGATGGCCTCGCAATTTGAGAGCCTGTTGCATCCGCTGCTGATCTTATTTGCCGTGCCCCTGGCCGGAGCCGGTTCGGTGTATGGCTTGTGGCTGACCGGCACCAATCTGAGTGTGGTGGTGTTTATCGGCCTCATCATGCTGTGCGGGATTGCGGTTAACAACGCCATCGTGCTGGTGGACCGCATCAATCAGCTGCGCAGTGCTGGCATGGCTAAAGCCGCGGCCATCGAACAGGCTGCGCAAACCCGTTTGCGCCCTATCGTCATGACCTCGCTGACCACCATTTTAGGCTTACTGCCCATGGCTATCGGCGTCGGTGAAGGCGCTGAAGTACGTACCCCCATGGCCATCACGGTGATCTTCGGCTTGTTGTATTGTTCGGTGATCACCCTGATTGTGCTGCCGGTGCTTTATGCGTTGTTTGATCGCAAGCAATTTACCACCGCGCCGGACAGTGCAGGAGAAAAAACCTATGGATAAGGCAGCCCAATGGGGTGCCGGCCTGGCCCGGTTTGCCCTGCACCACCCGGTTACCATCGGTATGGTGTTTGTGTCCATGTTGTTATTTGGCATTGTGGCCAGCCGGCTGCTGCCGCTGGAAAAGTTCCCCGGCATCGATATTCCCGAAATGGTGGTCTATGTGCCTTACCAGGATGCCACACCAGCAGAAATTGAACGCATGATCACCCGCCCCATCGAAGAAGCGCTGGCTACGCTTTCCGGGATCCGGCGCATTGAGTCTCGTTCTTTTGATAACCGCGCCGAAGTGATGGTGGAGTTCAACTGGGATGAAAACATTAAAGCCAAAAGTATTGAGGCCCGCGAAAAAGTCGATGCAATCCGCCATTTGTTGCCATCGGATATCGAACGAATTCTGGTATTTAAGTTCAATACCAACGATATGCCCATCTTTCAGCTGCGGGTATCCAGTGAGCGCGACTTGTCCAATGCCTATGATCTGCTGGACCGCAACTTAAAGCGGCCGATGGAACGGGTACCCGGGGTGTCCAAAGTGGAACTGTATGGGGTCATGAAAAAACAAATCATGATCCGGTTGCAGCCCGGCCAGCTGTCAGCGCTGGGGATCACCCCACAACAGGTTACCACCGCCCTGCAACAAGCCAATTTTTCCATGTCCGGCGGAACCACCGATGATGGCCGTCAGCAAATACGGGTATCGCCCCAGGGGGAATTTACCGACATTCGCGATTTTGCGCAGTTGGCAGTAGCCCCCCACGCGCGGTTGGCTGATGTTGCCACCATCAGCTATGAACTGCCTGAAGCCGAAGAAGGCCGCCATCTTGATCGCACCTACGCAGTGGGCTTTAATGTCTTTCGCGAGTCTGGCAGTAACCTGGTGGAGGTCTCGGCGGCGGTTATGGCGGTGATCGACGAGGCCAAACAAGATCCGGCCTTTAACGGCATCAATCTGTTTGTAATGGATGATGTGGCCAGCAGTGTCACCAGTTCCCTGGCTGATTTGTTGTGGGCTGGCGTGTTGGGTGCAGTGTTTTCGCTGGCGGTGTTGTATTTGTTTTTGCGCCAGCTCAGTACCACCTTAATTGTCGTGTTATCAGTCCCGGTGGCATTGTGCATCACCTTAGGCGTGATGTACCTGGCCGGTTATTCACTGAACATTTTGTCGCTGATGGGGCTGCTACTGGCAGTAGGCATGCTGGTCGATAATGCGGTGGTGATTACCGAAAGCATTTTTAATGAGCGCCGCGCCGGGGCTGATCGCCGCCAGGCCACACTGGCCGGGGTCAGTAAGGTGAGCCTGGCAGTGATTGCCGGCACCCTGACCACTGCCATCGTGTTTTTACCCAACATCGTCGGCATCAAAATCGATGTGACGGTGTTTTTAGAGCATATGGCCATCGCCATCTGCATTTCCCTTTTTGCCTCATTGCTTATCGCCCAAACCTTAATTCCGCTGTTGGCCGAAAAAGTAGCCACCCCCAAAGCGGCCAGTCGCACTACCCTGCCCGCTTATCAGCGCGGTTACCAGCACGCGTTGCGCTGGATGATGAGCCGGCGCAAAACCAGTGCAGTCATTGCGGTGCTGGTGTTGCTGTCCACAGCATTGCCTATGCAGGGCGTCAATTCTGATGGCCAGGGCAACAATGATAATGAGCGGGTGTGGATGAACTACCATTTTACCCAAGGTTATAGCCTTGAAGAGGTCGAAAAGACTGTCAATAAAATGGAAGAGTTTCTATATGCCAATCAGGAGCGCTTTCATATCGCTCAGGTGTATACCTGGTATACCGATGGCGAAGCTGTGTCAGGCATTACCTTAAAAGAGAATTTGCCTATTCCCATCGCCCGCTGGAAAGAGCAGGTCGCCGAAGCGATGCCGCAATTTGCCCGGGCCCGCCCGTCGTTTAACTGGCGCACCGACAATGGCGGTGGCGTGGAGGTGACCTTAATGGGAGAGTCCACCGATCGTCTGCTGATGCTGGGTGAAGAAGTACTGCCGGCGTTATCGGCCATCGAAGGCTTAGAAGATGTCAGCCTGGATATTGGCAACCAGCAACAGGAAGTGCAGATCACGCTGGACCGGGAGCGCGTGCACCGCGTGGGCCTGGACAGCCAGACCGTGGCCGGGCTGATCGGTACCGCGCTGCGCGGGCAGAATCTGCGCAGTTTTCGGTATGGCGATGCCGGCGAAGTGGCAGTGAAAGTGGCATTTTCGCAGCAAACTCAACAATCGCTGGAGCAGTTGCAGGCGATTCAGATCAGCAGCTGGCAAGGCAAACCCGTCACGCTGGGCTCGCTGGCGCGCTTTGAGATCGCCTCACAGCCGTCGCAAATCAACCGTAAAAATCGCCAGACCGCCCTGACCATCAAAGCCAATCTGGGTGAAGATTTTACCCTGGAACAGGCCCGCGAACAGATCACTCAGGTGTTAGCCTACAAACGCTTCCCGGATGGCTATCAGTGGTCACTGGATGGCAGTTTCAGCCACATGGACGAAGCCAGTCAGGTGATGCAGGTCAATATGCTATTGGCCATCTGCATGATTTACATTGTGATGGCGGCGCTGTTCGAGTCGCTGCTGCTGCCCACTGCGGTGATTGTTTCACTCCTGTATTCGTTTACCGGCGTGTTCTGGACATTCTGGCTGACCGGGACGCCCATGTCGATCATCGGCATGATTGGGATGCTGATCCTGATGGGAATCGTGGTGAACAATGGTATTGTGCTGGTGGATCGCATTAATCAGCTGCGCAACACCGGCCAGGCCCTTACCGAAGCGGTGCTGGCGGGGTGCCAGTCACGTTTGCGCCCGATTTTGATGACAGTAGCTACCACCGTGCTGGGCCTCATCCCACTGGCCATGGGCAGCACCCGTATCGGTGGCGATGGCCCGCCGTATGCGCCGATGGCACTGGCTATCATTGGCGGCCTGGTGTTTTCCACGCTCACCAGTTTGTTTTTAGTACCCCTTTCGTATGTGGGGCTGCTGACCCTGCGGGCCTACATGGCGCGGCTGCTTAGCCAGGCCTTATGGCAGGCCAGGCGGTTAACCCGCACCAGTTAAGCAAACGGGGGCCAAGGCCCCCGCTTTTGTATGCTGGATACAGCTAGAGCCGGCTTAATGCTGCGCCATTAAAAAGTTGTGTACTTCGGTGGCGTTACGCTGTTTGGAAAACTCCAGCAAGCTGGTACCGTTACAGGTCAGGCCGTCCTCCGCCAGCGCCATGCGAACCACCCCACGATCGCTAGCGGCTACCTGGCCGACACTGCGATGGATGGAAGAGCGTAGCACCGCCACGTCGTCTAGCACCACAGCTTTACAAAAACCGGCAAACTGAGTGTCGCCGGTAAAACGAACGGGTTGTTGTGACTCTGCAGCGTGCGCCTGGTGACCCAGGCTGACAAGAGTGGCGGCAATAAGCAGTGATTTAGATAAAATCTTCATGTTGTGTTCCTCGTGACAAAATGGGTACTGCGCGCTGTGCCCTCACAACGCCTTAATAGTTATGCCAGAGGTGTAATAAAATTACTGTTTTTTTATTGTTACGAAAAAGAGGCAGGGTGTTAGCAAGCGGATGCACAATTATCGCGATATACGCAACACTCTGATTCAATTAGATTTAACAGGAAAAACTTGATACTACTAATTACTAAAGTTAGATTCTTTATAACTAATTGATATACCTAAAAGTCTAATAAAATGACACCAAATGTAAATTTATTTCAACAATTAACGTCTTGATCACGTGCCAGCTACACAAAATCGCCGCGCCAGCCGTGTTCAGACAGCAGCGCGACTATTAAAGTTACTCGTAATGGCGCGGCCGCTTGGTTTCAATAGTATCAATATAGGCATGCCAGGTAGCATAGCCCAGTAAGGGCATTAGCACGATAAACCCGATAAAGCCGGTGATAAAGCCAATGATCACTGACAAGAAGATAATACCGCCCCACAATAACATCGGCATTTTATTCAGCCATACCGCATTGATACTGGTCATAAGCGCGGTAGCCAAATCCACTTTACGCTCCATTAAAATAGGCTGGGTAAAGGCACTGATAAACAATAGCGTGAGCGCAAATGCCGCGCCGACCACTGTGCCCAGAATCAGAAAAGGCCATAAATCGCTTAAGGTATCATCCAGATAAGGGGGATAGAGGGCATGGATGAGAGAAGCCACACGTAGCCAGAAGATCATCATTACCATCAGTAAAAAGGCAAAGCCCCAGCCATTGGCGGCATTGCGCTTCATGGCTTTGATAGAATGCCACAAAGAAGGTTTGTGTTCTTTTTCCAGTTCCCAACTAACATCATATAACCCCGCAGCGAGAAACGGCCCCAACAACATAAAACAGACCATGGCGGGTAAAATGATGAGGTGCCAGCCGGTCAGCGCCACCAGATAGGTGATCAGCGCCGGAATAATGGCAAAAAGCAGCCCATAAAATAAGGTGTGCATCGGTGCCCGCTTCATATCCCTGATCCCCAGGGCCAGCCATTTTACCGGGTCGCTCAGACTGAGCTCTTTACACGGGATGACGCGCGCGATACCGCTGTCGGTAATGGCATTATGTGGCGTTTCTTTAAACGAGTGTGACATACGCAGCCTCATGGTTGCTTAGTAAAATAAGCACATATATAGCGCTCTGACAGGCCTGCCACGCCCCTTCTATGTGGCTTTTGCCCTTGCTACTAAGATATAACACCCTGCGAAATTCACAACCCATTTACATGATTAGTTTTTAATCTACCATCTTAAAGGATGGCTTACCGGCCCGTTCGAGAGGCGCAGGGCTCTTCCCGACAGCTCCGCTTTCCTCCAGGTCTTAGAAATCTTTCACTTTTCTATCATTTTTTCGGTAACTGGCTGCCGATACCCATCGCCAGCCGAGCCGCTTTACGCTACTCTGGAAGCCCTCTTTAGTTGGTAAGCCAAGGGATTATGAAATCAGTAGCACGCTCACATAAACTTGATAATGTTTGTTATGACATTCGCGGGCCGATTGCTGCCCAGGCCCGCAAAATGGAAGACGAAGGCCATCGCATCCTCAAGCTGAACATTGGCAACCCAGCGCCTTTTGGGTTTGAAGCGCCCGACGATATTCTTAAAGATGTTATCTATAACCTGCCTACGTCGCAGGGCTATTCTGATTCCACCGGCATTTATGCTGCGCGGGTAGCGGTGATGCAGTATTACCAGCAAATGGCGGTCAGCGATGTGCGGGTCAATGATGTGTTTATCGGCAACGGCGTCAGCGAAATGATCATGATGGCGATGCAGGCCTTATGTAATAGCGGCGATGAAGTACTGCTGCCCTCGCCGGATTATCCATTGTGGACTGCGGCTGTCAGCCTGTCCTCCGGTACGCCAGTGCATTACCAGTGTGACGAACAGGCTGACTGGTTTCCTGACCTAGATGACATTAAAAGTAAGATCACTAGCCGAACCCGGGCGATTGTGCTGATTAATCCCAACAATCCCACCGGCGCAGTGTATAGCAAAGCCTTGCTAGAGCAGGTAGTAGAGCTGGCCCGTGAACATGGTCTGGTGATTTTTTCTGATGAGATTTACGACAAGATTCTTTATGACGGCCACCAGCATACCTGTATTGCCTCACTGGCTGACGATGTATTTTGCGTGACCTTAAGCGGCTTGTCGAAAAACTACCGGGTGGCCGGTTTTCGGGCTGGCTGGTTGGTGGTCAGCGGCAATAAACGACTGGCTGCCGACTATATCGAAGGGCTGAATATTCTTTCATCCATGCGCATGTGCGCCAACGTGCCCTGCCAGGCTGCCATTCAAACGGCCCTGGGCGGCTATCAAAGCATTCAGGAACTGGTGGCCGATGGCGGTCGGCTCAAAGCGCAGCGGGATATTTCCTGGCAGATGCTCAACCAGATTGACGGCATTAGTTGCGTCAAGCCCAAAGGGGCCATGTATTGTTTTGCCCGGGTGGATGCGGAGCGCTTCAATATCAGTAATGATGAGCAGATGATCTATGATCTGCTCAGCAGTGAAAAGATTTTGCTGGTGCACGGGCGGGCGTTTAATTTGCACAATGGCACCTATTTTCGCCTGGTCTTTTTACCCCATACGGATGTCCTGCAACCGGCGCTGGAAAAAATAAACAGCTTTTTTCAAAACTATCGACAGGTTTAGGGCGGGTTATGTCTGATAAAAGCCATTTTTTTGCACACCTGGCCCGCATGAAGCTCATCAATCGCTGGCCGCTGATGCACAATGTGCGCAATGAAAATGTGCAGGAGCACAGCCTGCAGGTGGCCATGGTGGCCCATGCCCTGGCTTTGATTAAAAATCGTTTTTATGACGGCCAGGTCAATCCTGAGCGGGTGGCCACCATTGCCTTGTTTCATGATGTCTCCGAGGTGCTAACCGGCGATCTTCCCACCCCGGTCAAATACTACAATGCCAATATTGCTAGTGAATATAAAAAGATTGAAAAAATCGCTGAGCAAAAACTTATTGATATGGCTCCTGAAGCTCTGCGTGAAGATTATGCCGCGCTGATTGATAGCCACCAGCACAGCGCTGATGAGGCCTTTTTGGTCAAGGCCGCCGATGTACTGTGCGCTTATCTGAAAACCTTAGAAGAGCTGAATGCCGGCAACCGCGAGTTTTTGTTAGCCAAAAAGCGCCTGGACAAATTACTGAGTGCCTACCACTCACCGGAAGTGGATTATTTTATTTCCCGCTACGTCCCAAGCTTTTCATTAAGCCTGGACGAAATCACCCAAGACGAATTTGATGCCGCCGGGCCAGCCGACCCGGCAGGAGAGCAGTAATGCCATTAGCAACACTAAGCCAGCCTGACTGGCAAGAGGCCTGGCAGGCCCGTCACCTGCCCCGTAGCGAACCCAGAGATGGCGACCACCGATCGTGTTTTCAGCGCGACAAAGCCCGCGTACTGCACTCGGCGGCGTTTCGCCGCTTGCAAGCCAAGACTCAGGTGCTGGGAGTGGGATTAAGTGATTTTTACCGCACCCGCCTCACCCATTCGTTAGAAGCCGCGCAGATTGGCTCGGGGATCACTGCGCAACTGGCCCGTACCTATCCGGCTCTCAATAGCGCCGGCCTGTTGGATGCCAGCTTGATTGAAACCCTGTGCCTGGCTCATGATATCGGCCATCCGCCATTTGGCCACGGTGGCGAAGTGGCGCTGCATTTTATGATGCACGAGCATGGCGGTTTTGAAGGTAATGGCCAGACATTTCGCATTGTTACCCAACTGGAGCCCTACACCGCGGAGCATGGCATGAATCTGGCCCGGCGCAGCGTGTTGGGGCTGGTGAAGTACCCGCAATTTATTGATGCCCTGACCAACCCGGCTTGTCACGGCCAGATCCCCTCCTCACTGCGCCAGGTCAAATCTGCCGACTGGCATCCGCCTAAGGGCTTATTTCGCTGCGACCAGCCGTATTTTGACTGGCTTCTGGAGCCGTTTAGCAGCTCCGAGGTGGACACCCTGATGCAGTTTGACCGCAGCGATACCCGCCACAGCAAAACCCGGCACAAATCCTTTGATTGCACCATTATGGAGCTGGCTGACGACATTGCCTATGGCATCCACGACTTAGAAGATGCCATCGTGATGGACATGGTGGACAAGCCGTTGTTTATCGAACAACTGGCACGGCCGCTACAGCAGCTTGAAGTACCCTGGTTATCTGCACAGGCTGAGGACCTGGCCCAGCGTCTGTTCAGCCCGGCTGCCCATGAGCGTAAAAATGCCATCGGGGCGCTGGTGAACTGTTTTATTACCGCCATTGATGTGACTGAAAATGACACCTTTGACCATCCGCTGCTGCGCTTTCAGGCCCGCCTGCCAGAAGCCCACAGTGCGGCGCTGGCCATGTTTAAACACTTTGTGTATCAGCAGGTGATTCAACAAGCCGGTGTACAAAGACTGGAATATAAGGGTCAGCAGATGGTGATGGAGTTATTTGAAGCCATCGCCAGTGATCCCTTGCGCTTACTGCCGCACAATACCCGCAGCCGCTGGCAGCAAGCCAGCCAGGAAGATAAAGGCTACCGGGTGATTGCAGACTATATCTCAGGCATGACCGATGAGTTTGCGGCCAAATTATACTCGTCGCTGTTTATACCCAAACACGGGTGACCCGCTGCCGGCACGCATGAAAGATTTGTCATCCGTGCCAATTTTTCGCTCTTTTGCCGGTCTTATTCGTAGCAACCGTCACAAGCCCTGCCCGGTCGGGCCGGGTTTTAAACGGCGTAAAAACACGCACAAAGGGGCGCAGTATGGGTAAATCATTTCGGCCTTCGGTCCGACTCACCGAAAACGATGTCACCGATGAAGCGGTATATCGCCAACGCCGCCAGTTACTCAAAAAACTGGGTTTTGTGGGCGCCGGTTCCTTACTGGCCGGCCCGGCCAGCGCCATCGACTGGTTTGGCAAGGATGACAACGAGGTGACGCCGCGCGAGCCGCTGTCCTTTTCCCCCGCCGGGCAGTTTAGTACAGATGAAAAACAAACCCCGTACGCCAGTGTCTCGTCCTATAACAACTTTTATGAGTTTGGCACCGGCAAGGATGACCCGGCCGAGTATGCTCATAATATGCAAACCGAGCCCTGGACACTTACCGTAGATGGTCTGGTGGAAAAGCCGTTCAAGCTGGACCATGCAGCGCTTACCGCCCGCTATCCGCTGCAGGAGCGTATTTACCGGCTGCGCTGTGTGGAAGCCTGGTCAATGGTCATCCCCTGGGCAGGATTTGAGTTGCAAGCCTTATTAAAACAGGCCCGGCCCTTATCGAGCGCGCGTTATGTGGCGTTTGAAACCTTGTACGCCCCCAAACAGATGCGCGGCCAGCGCAGCCGGTTTGTGGGTGGCGGCGTGGACTATCCGTATGTAGAAGGACTGCGCTTAGATGAAGCCATGCACCCGCTGACCCTGATGGCGGTGGGCCTGTACGGCAAAACTTTACCCAATCAAAACGGTGCGCCCATTCGGTTGGTAGTGCCGTGGAAGTATGGCTTTAAGAGCATCAAATCCATCGTCAAGATTACCCTGACTGATAAAGAGCCGCCCACCACCTGGAACCGGCTGGCGCCGCAGGAATACGGCTTTTATGCCAATGTGAATCCGCAGGTTGATCACCCGCGTTGGAGCCAGGCCAGTGAAAAACGCATTACCGGCAGCGGCCTGTTTGCAACCAACCGCATTGAGACCCAGCTGTTCAACGGCTACAACGAAGTGGCGCCCTTGTACAAGGGCATGGATCTGACCCGGCAGTATTGAAGATGCAGCGATTATTAAAAAAACCGGCGCGCCTAAGCGCGCGGGCCTTATTTTGGCTAAAAACTGCGTTGCACCTGATGCTTACCGGCTTGCTGGCGCTGCAGTTTTATCAGGGTGTGCTCGGCCAGCTGGGGGCTGAGCCGGTCTCGGTGTTGCTCACATTTACCGGGCTGCACGGATTGCAGGTGTTAATGATCACCCTGCTGATAGCTCCCGCCGCCCGCCTGTTGCCCTGCCCGGACTTAATGAAACTTCGCCGGATGCTGGGCCTGTATGCCTTTTTTTATGGCCTGGCCCACTTTTCAACCTACATCGTGTTTGACCTGCAGCTCAACTGGCCGCAGATTGGCAATGAAATCATTGAACGCCCCTATATCACTGTCGGCTTCAGCGCCCTGCTTTTGTTAGCGCTGCTGGCGGTGACCTCGTTTGCTGCACTGCAAAAACGCATGGGCCGGCGCTGGCAGCAATTGCATAATGGGGTTTACGCTGCGCTGGCACTGATTCTGCTGCATTTTAGCTGGGCACAAAAAACCTGGTTTGACGATCCGCTGTGGTACTGGGCCATCGGCGCGGTACTAATGTGGTTGCGCAAAGACAAATTACTGGCCGCCATGCAACCTGCTGCAAGCCGCCGCCGCGGTTAATTTTCACTCAACAACTGCAACGAAGTGTTCACACCGAATTAACGGCAAGCGCTTGTTATTCCCTGTATTATGGCGGTTTGCACATCCTGTGCAGCGATTTTTTTCTGGTTATTTCACTACCGCCCTAACGCGGGTGAGCTAACCGTTCTTTTTCATCAAACAAGGTGCGTGCATGCAACATTCTTCTGCTTCTGCGGTGGCGTCCGACACTGCTCCTTCGCTACGGCTGATTACATTTTGGCTGGCCTTTGGCACCTTTATGATTGGCTGCAGTGAATTTGCCGCCATGGGCTTGCTACCATACTTTGCCGCCGACTTTGCTATTTCCGAAGAAACCGCCGGCTATGCCATTAGTGCCTATGCGCTGGGCGTCGTGGTGGGTGCGCCGCTCATTACTATTCTATGTTCCGGTGTGGCCCGACGAACCATGTTGATCGCCACCATGATTTTTTATGCTGCAGGCAATTTATTTACTGCGCTGGCCTGGTCTGACTGGAGCATGAATGTGGCGCGCTTTGTGGCCGGCCTGCCCCATGGTGCGTATTTTGGTATCGCCATGTTGTTTGTGGCCGATATTGCCGGCCACCGTAAACGCGCGCAGGCAGTGAGCAATGTGATCCTGGGCCTGGCCATCGCCAATATTATCGGGGTACCGGCCATCAGTGGGATTGGCCAGTTATTTGGCTGGCGCACCGGCTTTTTTCTGATTGCTCTGGGCGCTCTCATCACCGCCCTGATGGTATTTAAAGTAGCGCCTTACCGCGGCCCCGATCCCAATGCCCGCCCCATGCGTGAAATCAAGGCCATGAAAAATAAACACATCTGGCTGGTGTTGATCATGGGGGCCATCGGCTTTGGCGGCATGTTCTCGGTGTATTCGTATTTCAGTGCGGCCTATTTAAATACCGCTAACGCCCCCGAATGGGGGGTGTCAGTCGTCCTGTTAATTTATGGCATTGGGGTGACGCTGGGTAATATTATAGCCGGGCGCATCAGTGAAGGCCGGCTAATGCGCACCGCGCTGGCTTTTCAGATCCTGCTGGGGCTGTCGGCAGCAGCTTATGCTATGTCTATCGGCAATGTGGTGATGATGACCGTTTCATTGTTTTGTATCGGCATGGGCGGTGGTATGGTAGTGCCCTTGCAAACCCGCCTGATGGACGTGGCAGGCGATGCCCAGACCCTGGCTGGCGCGATGAACCACGCGGCCTTCAACACCGCTAATGCGCTTGGGCCCTGGCTGGCCGGGCTGGCCTTGTCAGCTGGTTATGGCTATGGCGCCACCGGCTGGGTGGGGCTGGCCCTGGCCGGCGGCGGCATTGGGATCTGGCTGTTGATGTATCTGGCCAGCCAGCCTGCCCGCACCGCCGAAGCATTGGGCAATTAACCGTAAACTCAACTGACCCAAGGGGGTGTTATGCAAACGGTCGCACTGTTTGTGGATGTGCAAAATGTGTATTACACCACCCGCCAGGCATACCGGCGTAATTTTGATTACAATCGCTTCTGGCAGCAAGCCACAGGTGGCCGCGAGGTGGTCAAGGCGGTGGCGTATGCCACCGACCGGGGTAGTCAGAAGCAGCAAGAGTTTCAAAATATCTTGCGCGCCATCGGCTTTGAAGTGCGCTTAAAACCCTTTATTCAGCGTGCCGACGGCTCGGCCAAGGGCGACTGGGATGTGGGGATCACGCTGGATGCTATTGAATACGGCCAGCACGCCGATGTGGCGGTGCTGGTTTCCGGTGACGGCGATTTTGCCTTGCTGGCTGATAAGCTACGTCAGGCCCATGCCACTGAAGTGGAAGTGTATGGTGTTCCCCAGCTCACTGCTGCAGCACTGGTCAACGCCAGCACCCGCTTTGTGCCCATTGATACACCGCTGCTGCTGTAGCCTAGGCAGGCCACAGTAACGCCAGATAGCCTGCATACAAGGCCAACAACAACCCGCCTTCAATACGGCTCAAGCGCCGCCCGCTGTACAGTAAGGGCAGCAAGGCTACAGCAAAAAAGATCATGGCAGCATAGTCCAGCATGGTAATATTGCCTGCACTGAGCGGGGTGATCAGCGACGATACCCCCAAAATACCCAATATATTAAACACATTCGAGCCCACCACATTGCCAATGGCAATATCCGGCTGGCGTCGCCACGCAGCCATCACCGAGGTGGCCAGTTCCGGCATACTGGTGCCGGCGGCAATGATGGTCAACCCGATGACCGCCTCACTCACGCCCCATTGCGTGGCCAGGCTCACCGCATGCTTTACCAGCCAGTGCGAGCCTAATACCAGCGCCGCCAGCCCGGCCACAATCAATATCAGGCTTTTGCTCCAGGCAGCAGGTTTAGCTGTAGGTTCAGCATCCACAGAGGCTGTGAGATCCGTCTCAGCGGTAGTTTCGCGTCGTGCCGCACGCAGGTTGAACCAGGTATAACCGATAATGCCGGCCAGCAACAATACCCCCTCAGCACGGCCTAAAAACTGATCGCTTAACAGCAACACCAGCAACAAGGTAATGCCAAGGCACAGCGGGCCATCTAGCTTCAAAATTTGATGATGAACCGGAATCGGGCAGATTAGCGCAGTTAAGCCTAAAATCACCGCGATATTGAAAATGTTTGAGCCCACCACATTGCCCAGCGCAATGTCGCCCTGACCATCCAGGCCGGATTGAATACTTACCACCAGCTCGGGTGAACTGGTACCAAAGGCGACCACGGTCAGGCCAATGGCCAGCGGGCTTAAACCGGCTTTGCCGGCCAGTGCTTCACTGCCGCGGACCAGGCTTTCAGCGCCGACAAACAGCAGGCCCAACGCTGCTGCAATAAACATCCCATCCACCAGCATGATCACTTTCCTTTTTTGGGTATGCCCTGTTCACAGTGCAAACAGAAAAAATATTCTTTGTCGCTGCCATAATGTACATAAAAGCGCAGGCTATCGCTCACTGTATTTATGCCCAGGCACGACTATTTTTTCTATGGCATAAAAAAAGCCAACGACAAAGGCTGGCTTTACAGAGTGACTTATTTGAGATGCGGCTGGCACACCTTATGAACCTCATCGGCACTGAATATCTCAATCCAGTAACCGTCTGGATCTTTGATAAAGGCAATGCCTTTCATTGAACCGTCATTGGGGCGTTTTTGAAAGTCCACGCCCAGCTCTTCAAACCGGGCGCAGGCAGCATCAGTGTCCGGCACATGAAAGCCAATATGACCAAAGCCTTTGGGCTCGCTGTTACCACTGTGATAATCGGCTGTCTCGGGTGTATCATCCCAGTTGTGGGTAAGCTCCAGCATGGCCGGCCGGCCAAAAGTTTGCCGGGTGCGGGTCGCCTCATCACCGCTGATATCGGTGAAATCTTCGCCGTGAGTTAAAAAGTACAGGCTGAATTTCATCTCAGCAAAATCCAGCCGCTTAAGCAGGGTCATGCCCAGAACCCGGGTATAAAAATCCAGCGAGCGGGCCGGGTCAGCAATCCGCAACATAGTTTGATTAAACACATAGCCGTTGGTGGCGGGATCTTTTTGTTCGTGCAGGCCCTCGGCCTGGTCAAAATGGCGGCTCATCTTAAGTGCTCCTTTACAATGCGTGTGCATGCAGCATGGGGGCGCGGGCCCGGCTTCACAATATGTTGGGCTGGATTATACCGCTACGCTGACCAAACACGGTTTAGAATGTGGCCATTGCTACGCTTTTTCATACCCGGCCGGCTGTCTTTTCATACTGCAATTCCTACCCGTCAGATTAGACGGGCCGTACACACAACCGCTATATCTTAATGGGTCCTCAGGTATATTAAGGAATGCCCCATGTCCCACTCACAATTTTGCAGCGGCTGTCAGCGCCATGTCGGCCCCACCGGCAAACGCGGCCATTTTGTTTTATTTGCCATGCTGACAGTGATCAGCGTGGCTGCCATTTTCACTGCCCAGCTGGCCATTCTGCCCTCGCCAACAGAGCAATACTTAGCCAGCAAATACGGCATGCCACTGGACACCCACACCATCAGCCCGTTTTGGTATTTGCTACCGGTTTATTTTGCCATGCTATCGGTGCGCAGCTTTTTTACCAAACAGTCTGTATGCCCTTTATGTAGCTTGCCGTTGGGTGATCAATAAGCAGCCGAAAGAGAGTTATTTGTCGGTAGATGGGTTGCTTTCCTGAAATACACCGTAAAGGCCTCGCCAATGAACAGCTGTGTGTCTTTACGGTGTACGATTAACTCATTCCTTAGCAGGCAGTGGCTTCAGCGACTTCTGACTAAGGCGATAGTGTTAGTGATTGCGTTAGTTACCCCAGATAGCACTCACCCATTGCGGATTATCGATAAACGGGTTGCGGTTGCCCTGGAATTGCTCGGCGGCATCGTTGCGATCACGCTCAAACTGGCTTACCGGATCCTGGTTATGCCATTGCAGTAAGAGCGCACGCTGCCAGGGTTCAAATACCTGATTACTGGTACCATCTAACACCGCATCCGCATAGCCGGATTGTGACTGCCAGCTACCGATAATATTTTCATAGCGGGTAGCCATGTAAAAATAGGCGCGGGCCACATCGCCTTTAAATGCATCTGCCGGTTCAAATACAGTGCCGCCATAGCCTAAGCCATTGCGGGCGCTGCCCAGTTTGGCGCCGTTGCCAGAGACAAACACACTGCTGCCCACCTCCCCATACGGGTAGCTGCTGCGCTGGCTGTTGACATAACCGTCAGTGGCAAACACATGATGGATGTCGGTGTTCATGGGGGCTATCGCCCCGCCAAACCAGCTGCGCGGAAAACTGTGCTCACGGTTGTAACAATCGCCCTCGGCCCGGTAATTGCCGCACTGGTCATTGCCTGGCACAAAAGTATAAGGGTCGCTGCCGGTTACATTTTCTGAATAGATATCATAGATGGTGGCGTCTTGTTCATCGTAGGTATCCAGGCTATCGCTAAGATAAAAACCCCACAGGTCTGAATAACTTTTTACGGTGTGATTATTGATGATGTCATACAGGGCAGTTTTTAGTGCATAACCGGTTTTACCCTCAGCACTGGCATAATAATCCGGATTGGTGCCGCTGCCGGACCCTGTTCCCACCGAGAACGGCGTATTTTCACTGCTACCAAACTGGCCACCACTGGCTACCTCGGTGCCATCTATGCGCAGCGAATAGCTGCCGTTGCCAAATGAGCAGCACATGCCATCGCCGTAGCTGTCTGACACGGTCAGGGTGTACTGGCCGGCTGCCAGGCAGACAGACTCGGTGTACTGGCTGTTGCTGGCATAATCCTGGCCACTGGCCTTAGTCACATTGTTGCTATCCTTAATCACCCAGCTGGTTTCACTGCCATAATTATCGGTGGTCAGTGTCATCTGCCCGGGGGTGGCCTGGCAGGAGCCTGATCCGGGCGGCTCTGCTGCCGGCGCGAAGTTGTCGATGTACACTATTTCGCTACCATCAAAGCCAGGTTGATCATAAAACCGCAGCCCCACCTCAATCTCACCGGTGGCAGACGCACTGTAGGTGTAAGTTAACTGCTGCCACTGGCCTGTCAGGTTAGGATCAGAATAGTTGTGGTAGCCATCTACATACAGGCGGGCAGCCGCGCTGCCCTCAGTGTGATACACCCAAACACTCACCGTGTATTGCTGGCCGGCTTGCACCGCCATGCTCTGACGAAAATCGGTGTCACTCTGGTTGGTGGTGGTCAGCGTGATAGCCGCGGCAAACTGGCCGCTGTACACTAGGCTGGTTGAGCGGGCAAGACTGAAGCCGCTATCAATGGTGGTCCACTGCGCCGGCTGATTGCCATTCCAGTCTTCCAGATAGGCGTTAGCCAGTTGCGCTTGAGCATTGGCCCCTGCTAACAGGCCCGTCAGGCCAATCGCGAATAATCCCCGAATATTCATAATTTTCCTTCATGTTGTCATCGTTTTTGTAATGCAACCGAACAGGTTACGAGTAACAAGGTTAGCGGCAATTTAAGACAGCAGGATGACACTGTACTTACGTTTGGGCCCTCTGCCAATGTGCCCCAAACCCCATAATATCGCGTACGCATACCTTTAGGTTTTAAGGAGCTTCTTATGCAACATGCCACCTTAGCGGATTTTAATGGCGTGTCTTCGCTTACCCTGTCAGACACAGACCTCCCCGAGCCCGGCCCCGGGGAGGTGCTGATTAAGGTGCATGCCGCCTCACTTAACTATCGCGATTGGGAGGTACTTAACGGGCAATATCATGAAAGCTTTGCGCCTGGCCTGGTGCCATTGTCAGACGGTGCCGGAGAAGTTGTACGCTGCGGTGAGCAGGTCGACGGATTGCAGCAAGGAGACCGGGTGGTTGGCAGCTTCTGGCAGGGCTGGCAGGCCGGCGAACTGGCTGAGGCCAGCCGCGCTCGTACAGTGGGCGGGCCCATCAATGGCTGGCTAAGCGAGTACATTGTGCTGCCGGCTGCCGGTGTGGTTATGATGCCCGCCCATTTATCTTATGCACAGGCAGCCACTCTGCCCTGTGCGGCGGTGACAGCCTGGCAGTCACTGGTAGTCAAAGGCCATCTGCGCAGCGGCCAGTATGTGCTTATCCAGGGCACCGGCGGTGTTTCGATGTTTGCGTTACAGATCGCCCGCTTACATGGCGCATCGGCGATTGTGTTGTCATCCAGCGACGATAAATGTGCGCTGGCGAATCAACACGGCGCTTTCGCTACCTTAAATTATCAGCACACTCCGCAGTGGGCAGACAAAGTGCGTCAGCTCACCGATGGTGCCGGTGTGGATCATGTAGTGGAAGTAGGCGGCCCCAATACCATGAGCCAGTCACTGCAGGCATTGGCACCGGGCGGGCAAATCAATGTGATTGGCTATCTGGGCGGCAAGGATGGCAGCATCAATCCGTTGCAGATCCTGCAAAGCCATGCGCAAATCCGTGGGATTGCCGCCGGCCCAACGGCCACGTTGGCGCAACTGTGCCAGGCGTATGCCGCCAATGCTCTGACTCCGCTCATTGATCAGCAATTTGACTGGACTGACTACGGCCGCGCATTTGAACGCCTGGCAGCAGGCAAACATGTCGGCAAAATTGTGCTGAACTTTTAGTTCACCAACAGCGGCCAGTGACAGCCTATACATGCAGACTTTTGCATGTTGCAACAAACACTTACATTTGAACGTGTGAACTTATGGACAGCCCCTTGTGGCTTTAAAAAATCGCAAAAAGAGCTAGGTATTCAGCATGATTCCTGGCTTTTTTCCTCATAATAAGGCTAAGAAGTTTGCGCTGATTTTTTGCGTTTGATGGGAAACAGATTCAGCCAGAAACCAAACTCCAGCGCCAGCCCCAGCACGATAAATACAAACATTCCGCTGCTATGGCCGAAGCTGTAAGAAGCCAGTGCGCCGATAATCAGTAAAAATGCCAATACAATGCGTATCGTTACCTTCATTATTTTCCTTAATGTAATTTTTTGAGGTAAAACCGATACCTGCCAGTAGGTCATAGTAAGACAGGCAACACAAGCAGCAATGTGTAAAAAATGGTGAGCTTGTCTTTTCTAATCAGGGCATCTGCCACTGCGCAGATTAACGCAGCAAACTGTCTTTACTGGCGCGGCGATTGATACCGCCGGTGGACGAGGAATGCTTTTCCAGTTCACTCTGACAATCAATGCATAGCTGCACACCCGGCATGGCGACCCGCCGTTTTTCCGGAATAGGCGCCTCACATTCAATACAATGCGTAGCACTTTCACCTTTAGGCATGCCTTGTTTGGCGCGCGCTACTGCATCTTCCACACTGGCATCGATTTGGTCTTGCACCGCGCCGTCTTTTGCCCAGCCTCCGGCCATGATGCGTCTCCTGGTCAAATCATTATTATCGCCAGGCCAGGCAAAAAGATCAGGCAGCTGGGCTGATAGCCTTGCGTACTCGCGGTCCTATTCACGGTTCGGGGCCACTTCAATAAGCACTTCATTAGTGCGCATCGGCGGCAGTGTCATCGGCCCGTTGTAGGCTGCGGTAATCGGCTGGCTAAGCACGGTATAACCCTCGCTCTGCAACCAGCTGCGTAACTTGTCGGTGTGCTCTTTGATATTCTCATCACTCAAGGTGCCGCTAAATTGGATGGCTGCCAGGGTGACCTGTTCCAGCGGGGTGATCCAAACCTCATCAGAAGCCGGTTGCGGGGTATCTTGTACTGTAAAATCTGCCGGCATGACAAAGGCCATCACGCCCTGCCCCTGGGTACTGCGCATAAATGTCGGTGCGGCGTCTACTTTAATATTCGAGGAAGTAGCTGTAGTCTGGTTCATCAACACCGGCGCGGTCATGGCGATTTCGCGACTGCCCTGGTTGGCGCCGCTGATATAATCGAATAAGCGCTTAAACGCCGCATCATTATCCTCATCGCTCATCGCCGTAGAGACCAGCACCAACGACTCATAGCGGCGAATCTCTATCTGCTGATCACTATCGCTGGCCAGCGTCGAATACGGTGCGTGCGCCACATCACTTTTTCCCACCACCGAGCACGCGCCTACTAAGGCGATTAAACAGGCCAGAGCCGTATGTTTGCTGAGTCGCATAAAACCTTCTCCATTAGGGGGTTGCTTATATCATCCACCTATCCATACGCAGCCTCTCACTACCCAGTTGAGTGCAGTAAGGTTACATTTGCGTAATCTGGGCGGGCCAATTCACAGCGTGTTAGTCTCGGCCGGTGCCAAACAGCCGGTGCACATCGTTTAGCACCAAATAAAAGCACGGCACGATAATCGACATAATCGCTGTGGCGAACACGATGCCAAAACCCAGTGAAATCGCCATAGGGATCAGCTGATACGCCTGCCGTGACTGTTCTAAAATAATGGGTGTCAGGCCGCCGAAAGTGGTCAGGGTGGTCAGGGCGATGGGCCGAAAGCGGCGCACGCCAGCCTGCAAAATGGCCTCGTTGACGGGCAGTTCCCGTGCTTTGCGGTTGGCATAGTCCACCATGATCAGGGCACCATTGACCACCACCCCGGACAAGGCTACCAGCCCCATCAAACTGACGATGGATAAGTCATAGCCAAACAATAAGTGCCCGGCCACTGCGCCGATGGCACCAAAGGGAATGGCCAGCATCACAATCAGCGGCTGGGAATAGCTGCGAAACGCGATGGCCAGCAAGCTGTAAATCACAAACATGGCCACCGAGAACCCCGTCCACAGGGTCGCGGTAGACTCGCGCATTTGCGCCTGGGTGCCACGAAAACTCCAGGTCAGGCCCGGGTAGTCTGCTAACATCTGCGGCAACACCTCCTGATTAATAGCATCCAGCACCTGATTCACCGCGCCGGCCGGCTCCACATTCATACCCACGGTGATCACCCGACGGCCATCGCGCCGGTCGAGCGAACTGTACGACTCACTTTCCGTCAGGCGCGCCACATCCATCAGCGGCACCTGCTGACCAGCAGGAGTAATCAGAATAAAATTTTCCAGCGTGCTTTGTTGCTCGCGCTCAGCCCGAGGCAGCTTTACCCGCACCTCCACTTCATTGGTACCGCGCAACTGGCGCAGCGCCACTGCCCCATAAAACGCATCACGTACCTGGCGGCCCACATATTCAGGGGTCAGTCCCAGCGCATCGGCGGCCGGTAACAGAGTAAAATCCACCTGCATTTTGCCCGGCCGGTAGCTGTCATTTACATCGCGGGTCTGGGTAAATTCGCGCATCATGGTCACAAAACGCTGACTGGCCTGCCCCAGTACGGTGAGGTCGGTATGGCTAAGATCCACGCTGATATCATCGCGCCAGCCACCAGGGCCACGCTCGGCTTCAAAAGTGATTTGATTAATGCCTTCGATATCGCCGATCTGATCACGCCACAATTCGATGACCTCGGCAGCACTGGTGGTGCGCTCGTCCGGCGGAAGCAACACAATCTCCACATCAATAAAGCTTTCACCACGCACATTGGTTTTGATGCCCTCGGCCACTGTGAACAGATTTTCCCGTTCGAACATGGCGTAAGTGGCATCAGTGATATTCTGAGCCACCTCGGCGGCTTTTTCGTCCGTGGTGCCCACCGGTAGCCGCACCCCGGCTTCAATTTCGTTGGCCGCCTCCCGTGGCATCATAATCACACCAAGATGATCGCTGGTAGCAAATGCGCCGGTGATGACCAATAACGCCAGTGCCAGCAGCAAGGTCAGATAACGCTGTGCCAGACAGCGGCGTAGTAATGGCTTGTAGCGCTGATGGATGAAATGCTCCAGGCCGTTGACAAAGCCCGCTTTGATCTTGGCTATCCCCATAGGCGGGGCTGAGGAATGCGGCCGGGTATGGGCCAGGTGCGCCGGTAAGATAAACAAGGCTTCTACCAAGGAGATCACCAGCACCGTGATCACCACTGCCGGTAGCGGCCACCAGAATAAACCGGTGGTGCCGGGCATAAACATCACGGGAAGAAAGGCGACGATGGTGGTTAAGATGGTAAAGGTGACCGGGGCGGCAATATCCTGCGCGCCTTTGATGGCGGCACTTAAGCCATCCATGCCCTGTTGTTGATACTCATAAATATTTTCGCCCACCACGATGGCATCGTCCACCACAATGCCCAGCACCACCAAAAACGCAAACATTGAAATCATGTTGATACTGACCCCGATCATGGGCAATAGCAAAATGCCGCCCACAAACGAGATGGTCATTCCCATCATGATCCAAAACGCCAGCTTGTATTCCAAAAACAGACTAAGAATGACTAACACAATCACAATGGCCATCCAGCCGTTATCCAGTAACAAAAAAAGCCGGTCGTTAAAATCCTCCGCGCGGTTGCTGTCGATACGATAGTGCACACCAGGCGGCAGCGTGGTGTCCAATTCGGCCAATATGCCTTCCACCGTTTCGGCAATTTCCAGCGGCGACTGCTGGCCAATACGAAAAATTTCTATTTCAACACTGGGTTGGCGATTAAACAGCGAGTGAAAGCCGGCTTCTTCAAAGCCATCATAGAGCGTAGCAATCTCGCCCAAAGCCACTCGTGCACCCGTGGCGCTGGTGACGATGGGAATCAGGGCCAACTCGTCGGCCCACTGCTTGCGCTCTTTTACCCGCAGTAAAATTTCGCCTTCATTGGTTTTGATTTCACCAGCCGGCACATCCCGGGCAGCCTGTTCGATGCGTTGAGCCACCTCGCCCAGCGTTAGCCCGTACTGACGCAGGTGCTGAGTAGAGATTTCAATATGGGTGACATAATCCGGCACGCCGCCGATTTCTACTTGCGAGATAGTGGGCTCGCTGAACAGCCTATCCCGTAATTGTTCGGCCAGCTTGCGCAATGTCCAGATATCTACATCGCCGTACAGGCCCAGTTCCATTACATCACGCTGTTGTACCTGCATGGTCACTTCGGGTTCTTCGGCATCCAGCGGAAACGTGCGGATGCGGTTAATAGCCTGGTCGATGTCCTGAAACGCTTTCATGCGATCCAACCCCGACACCAGTTCCAGCTGCACTGCACCACGGCCCTCGCGGGCGGTGGAGGTCATCTCGCGGATCCCCTGAACGCTGCGCACTGCCTGTTCAATGGGTTGCAGGATACCTTTTTCCACCTCTTCGGGCGCCGCTCCGGGGTAAACCACTGCCACCTCGACAATCCCCAGCTCGAACTCCGGATACACCTCTTTTTGCACACTGAACGCGGTTAGGATCCCGCCACCGATAAGCAGCAACATAAAAAGATTGGCAGCAATACTATTACCTGCCATCCAGGCAATGGGACTAAAGCCGCTGGCAGTGTCTGGGCCGGGCCGGGTCATGGTGATTCTGCCGTGGTCGGCGTGTTGCCGGTAATACGCACCGGAACGCCGTCACGCACGGCCGCCAGGTTGGTGGTGATCACCAGTGCGCCGGCCGCCAGGCCGCTTTTGATAAACACATAATCGGCATTGCGAAATGCCACTGTTACGCGGGCGATGCGAAGTTCTTCATTATCGGCCAGCCATACTGTGTCGTCTTTGCGCAGCCAGGCTACCGGTAGCCGCACAACGTCGTCAAAGCCCGCGGTGGGCAGCGCCACCTGCACATAACTGCCGGCGATAAGCGGCAGATCTGTGGTTTCGGCTGACCGGGCCAGCGGATCGAGCACTTCGATAAGCACTGTGGCCATGCGTGTTTGCTGGTCCAGTGCGGCAATGGTTTGTTTAATGGTACCGGTACGATTTGCCCCGACCGGCCAGGCCTGGTCGTGAGTGATGGAGGCGGTGACCGGGCTGGCACTATCAGCGCGCGGCAGCCATTTTAGCTGGGCAGCGGGTACCTGAGCCTGCACCCAGTAACGTTGGGTCCCCACCAGCGTGGCAATAGTATCAGCCGGTGACAACTGTGAGCCCAGATTTGCCTGTTGAGTCAGGATCTGGCCTTCAAAGGGCATTCTGATAGTGGTGCGATCCAGTGCCAATTGAGCCTGCTCGATAGCAACCTGCGCACTTTGCACATCAGCATTTGCCTGTTGCAGCTGAGGCTGGCGTAAAATCAGCGCACGGTTCATCTGCGGCACTTCACGCTGCAGGCCAGCCAGATCCTTTTTAGCCCGTTCCTGTTCCCCCATTTCAATTGCCAGGCGGGATTGAGCGCGGGCAAGTTCGGCCTCGGTCTGACGCACAGCCAACTGATAATCAGCCTTTTCAAGCCGCATCAGCCACTGCCCTTCTGGCACGATATTACCGGGTATCAAGGCGTCTGAAACCTCAGTGACCCGCCCGGCCACCCGGGGCCGCAACGCTATCTGGCGTGCGGGCACCACCTCCCCCATCACCTGGATCCTCGGCGTGTAGTTGTCGGGCTGTACCCGGGCAACCGTTACCGGCATAGCACCGCTCCGGGTGGCGCCATCTTTAGGGGCCTCGGGCTCGGTGGAGTAAATGATCCCTACCGCCCCCACCGTCAGGCCGATAATAAGCAGACTTAATAACAGCGCACGGCGCTGTGATGCGGTCATCAGCATGCTTGGTTCCTTTTCTATGTACCGCGCAGCATACCTGCCTGATTCTGCCTCTACTCGAGGCCGGGCTAAATCAAACATCGATTCAGCCTGCTGCACTGACTTGCTGTAGGTACGGCCAAAGCGAACAAAAAGTGTGCAGTCAATTTTGCCTGTCTGCAGATAAGCGTGCAGACACGGGATAAAATTGTGCAAAAAAAACACTTGCATGTATAGACATACAGTACTACTGTATAAACCACTGTATAGCCAAACAGGATTTGCACATGCTTCAGTCCACGCACAATGAGTTTCAGCTTCCCCTTCCGTTAGATAGCGGAGTTCAGCCGCCCCCCAAGGCCCGCGGTTGGCGTTATCTGGTGGCCAATACTATTGGCTTTACCAAAGGCGTGGAACATGGAATCTGGTTACGTAAGCCGGCCCCGTCACAACTGTGCAGCTGGTTGAGCAAGCTTGTAATGAGTGGCCAGTGCGAAGTGATTTATGTGGAAAATATGCGTTTGACGGCGAACGAGCATCAACGCCTGAGCGAGCTAAGTGCCCTGCATGGGGTGAACCTGGTTAACCTGACCATCGAGCCGGACGCACCGGGCAATATTGTAGTAGGGCCCTGGTAGTTGCAGGTTAAAGCCCACAGCTCGCAGCCGGTGGGTTTGAGGATGAGACCAGCAGTAAGATCAGGTACACTGGCGCAAATTGTTTACCTGCTTGCCTTATGAAATGTTATTGCTGTAGCGGCGAAAGCTTTGCCCAATGCTGTGCCCCGGTATTGGGCGGCGTAGCGCAGGCCAATACGCCGCTGGCGCTGATGCGCTCCCGTTTTACTGCCTATTGCGTGGCAGATTTTGATTATGTGTTACAAACCTACTCAGCAGCGCGGCGTAATGCCCTAACTGTGGCCGAGCTGGCCAACTCAGCGCAGGGTGCGCGCTGGTTTGCATTGCAAGCTCAAGCCGGGACAGAAGCGCTATCGGATGATCAGGTAGAGTTTTGGGCATTTTATTTCGACCGCACCAAGCCGGCAGTGCTGCATGAAACCTCCACCTTTGTGCAGGAAGACGGGCAGTGGCGCTATGAGGATGGCGTGATCCACGATGACACCGGCCCGGTGAAAATTGGCCGCAATGACCTCTGCCCTTGCTTAAGTGGCAAAAAATTCAAGCAGTGTTGTCTGCGTAGCTAGTTAACGCTGTAGCCAAAGGCAAATTATCAATAATTTGCCTAAAAAGGTCACACGCGCCCGCCTATACCGACTGAAGCAACTATACAGGCTGCCAGCTGACCCCTCCCCCTGGTCACCGACATCTGATTGGCGCGTAATGACAGCGCAGCAGCAAGAACCGGCCAGAGCGCCAAAGACGGCTGTTTGTTCTGCTGACGAGAGGTTCTGCTGGGGAATGCTTCTGCTAACAAAAGCTCCTGCTGGCGAGTTGATCTGTTGGCCAGAGAGCTGCCTGTAGATAAAATTCAATAATCGAAAGCATTACTGACCAATGGCAGTGCGTATTCTTAATGTCTGATGCTGACCAGGCCTGGTGTTTTACTAATGTCTCACCATGTGCTGGTGGTGCTTATCAGGTAAAAAAAAATCTAACATGCGTCGGCTCGCGAAGCCGGCAGATGTTAGATTAGCAATGTTTACTTTTGTTGTAATTTAAGCAATTGCTTTGCTATGTAGCGTAAAGCCACATCTTGATGGCATATCAAACTGCCAGTCAGCACATCCTTTGCGCTGCGATGCTGATAAAACCAGCGACGCGTGTCCATGTTGTGATGGTTGCAGGTGGCCGACACGGATTACCGTGATGCCACAAAGGATACCTTAATTTCCATATCCTCTGTAGGGACTCTGCTAACCTGGATATCTCTAATTTCAATACGCTGTCTGCTTCGATCGTAGCGCTCAAATACAGCCAATGTATCTGCAGCACCATAGTATTGTGCAAATGACGCAACTGTCATGCCGTTGCACATCAAGCCTTTGTTAATCAACCGATAGGTTGAACCGGGCCAGGCTTTACCTGGGGTGACCTGTTTGATTGACTGGTGCAGGCCAGCGCGATCATTGAGTGCAGTGTGTTTGCAAATTGATATAAGATCTTTTTCCATGGAGCGCGGATAATTCTCAGCTACCGCAGTACCTACAAAACCTGACAATGCAAACATCGCAAGGCTAATGGGCAGAACTTTGCATTTGTTCATAATATTTTCCTTCGGCGTTGTTTGATATGTACACAGTGAGCCCGGCACCGTGCGTGCTCGGACAATAATAAGTGTACGCCTTCCACGCAAAATCTCGCTGACAAAACCATGATGAATACCTGACAATATATGTGCATGTTTATGCAATATATTATATTAAAAATGTCATTTTTATATCATTTTATTCAGTATGAGATATGCAGGGTTGCTATACTTATAGAGAAATGACATTCAGGGGTCACGCACCATGTACCCTATCTCACAGCATTATGAGCCAGCCACACGTACCCTGAGTAACCCCCAGGGTGATAAGAAAGTTTTATCCCCGCAATGCGCCCGGCTGCTGACACTGCTTATCGACACACCGTCAGGCATTGTGACACGGGAACAAATGCGTCGTGCAATCTGGAAACACAATGTGGTCAGTGAAGATCTAATCAATCATCTGGTCAGCCGCCTGCGCAAGGAAATCACCAGCCTGCCGGGCCCCAACCCCTGGCAAATAGAAGTCATCCCCAAGGTGGGCTACCGATTATTGGAACAGCAAGAGCCTCACGACCTCAAATACTGGCTGCACCGGGCCAGTGACTGGTTTGGGAATTTACGTTAGTGCCGGGCAATGGCATATGCTAATCGCATAACTAAAGACAAATCAGCATCAGGTAGCCTATACTGGCGCTTTCATGGGGAACACCGTTAAGGACAATCTATATGCGTCAAGTATTGGGCACAGCCATTGCGCTGTTGGCACTAACCGGTTGCAGTGACAATGAAGTAGGTGATGTGTCCCTGGGCTTATTTACCACCAAGGACATTAAAATTGATTCGTTGCAGGATCCTGTGGTCACAGGAGTGACTTGTCATATTTCTAGTATCGAGGCAAATCTGGATTTTGCCGATCCATCAGATAGCTCCATCGCGTGTCGTCAAACTGGTGACATTACCAAGGCCATGATCGATGACATCGACAAGTCCTCGTCCGGCGAAATTGTGTTTAAAAAATCCAAGAGTGTGTTTTTTAAAAATATGAAAGTGCGACGCATCTTTGATGCTGAGTCCATGACCCTTATGTATGTCTCCTACTCGACCAAAGAGTCGTCTGGCAGTTTTAAGCACAGTTTGTCCACCGTGCCACTGTACAATACCCAGGCATATCAGGTGATGGCTAGTGCTGACTGATCTGCTCATTCGCTGGCCCGCCTGCTAAATACGTACGGCGGGTCTGTTTAACCGGGTGAAGATCATCACGCTCAACCACCACTCCCCTTTATCCACATGAGTATGCTATCAGCCGTTGAGCTGGGCAGCGCGGAACAATCCGCAATATTGCTGCGAATCACATCCATTGTTCATCTGCATTACTGGATCAACCGCACACGATGTCAACAAACGGTTATGATTATCCCCGATAAATATTTATTAATTTTTTGCATTTTGACAAATTTGCAGCCTGTTAAAAGTAGCCCCCGAGTGTTTTAAAAAGAAAATACACACTAACTTATCAAATATTTAGATAATAACAGTGCGCTCAACAGGCTGGCCCATGTGCTCAAAAAACCTGAGCGAACACTGTCCAAAATACGTTAGACATTGGTTTTTATGATCTGCCAGCCCTGACAAGAGGAACAAACAAGACAGTTTTCTTTTACGGAGCACAGTATGAATAAAGTTTTGGTAATTGGTGCCAGTGGTCAGATTGGCCAGCAGGCCACCCAGAAATTGTTGGATGCCGGTCATGCCGTCACCGCCTTGGTACGCGACAAAAGTAAGTTGTCGGATATACAGCACGATCAACTAACCATCCACGAAGCCGATCTGGAAAATGATTTTTCTGATGCTTTTGAAGGCCAGGACACTGTGGTATTTAGTGCCGGTTCTGGTGCCAGCACCGGGCCCGAAAAAACCCTGCTGATCGACCTATGGGCTGCACGCAATGCGGTGGAATATGCCAAAGCCGCCAAGGTGACCCAGTTTATCATGGTCAGTTCCGTTGGCGCAGATGATCCGGATGCTATCGATTCGCCTCTGAAGCCTTATCTGGTGGCCAAACATATGGCTGATGAGCATTTAAAGCACAGTGGGCTGGCCTATACCATTTTGCGTCCGGGTTCGCTGACCGATGAGCGCGGCACAGAAAATGTGCAGGAAATGATGCCGTCGAACGAGGACAAACGCGAGATTCCGCGTGAGGATGTGGCCACCGCCATCGTTTACAGCGTAGGCAATGAAAAAGCTTACAAACGCACCTATGGCTTGTTTAAGGGCGACCAGGCGCTTAAATCTGTGATCCAATAGGGTCAACCAAAAAGCCCCTTTACATATTTTATGCAAAGGGGCTTTTTTATTGAGTTTTTATAAGCGCGGTAGCCGGTTTTTCCTTCCACCACTAAAGATACTGATTAAGGGATAATAGGCTGTGTCAGCCAGTTACCGTCTTCGTCTTTCCAGTGTTTTTCCCGATATTGAGGATTGCCCTGCAACGCCAGATAATCCACCGCCTCTACCACAAAGCGCATCACACAAAAATGCGCCGGTGGCGCGCTCATATTATCCGTCACCCGTAGCGGCGCATCATTATGGCGCACTGAGGCTGGACGACCCCAGAAATATTGCTTACGGCCGGCATCAGATAATTTTTCCCAATGCCGGTGGATAAGCGCTTCGTCAGTCTCCCGGGTATAACACTCTGCATTAGTGGTAAACCGGTATTGCTCACGGGTTTTGGAAAAATACCAGCAAACCGACGCCATCGGATGTTGCTGCAAGGATTCCCACTTACGTGAACGGGTGTCAGACACAATGACCAGCGAAAAGTCCTTATCATCCAGCGTACGAAAAACCACTGTCCGGTTTTCCGGCAACCCCTGCGGGTCAATCGTGGCCAGTTGAAAATAGCGGCTCTCCGGCTGACTGCGGGTCTGATGTAAGCTTTTGGTTAAGCGCTGGTTCCACACTGGCATAATGCCCCCTGAAAATTAATTGGTCGGCGGTGTGATATGGCTAAACAAGCGGTAAAAGTTGGCCGTGGTGGCCGCAGCCAGTTCCTCCACACTTACCCCCTTAAGCTCGGCAATAAATTCGGCGACTTCCACCACATAGCCAGGCTGGTTACTCTTGCCACGATGTGGCACTGGCGCCAGCCACGGAGAATCGGTTTCAATCAGCAGACGCTCCAGGGGCACCGCTTTGACCACCTCACGCAAGGCTTTAGCCGAATTAAAAGTAACGATGCCAGAGATGGAAATATAAAAATCCATCGCTATGGCTGCCTCGGCCATTTCCAGGCTTTCGGTAAAGCAATGTAATACCCCATTGATGCCCGGCGCCCGGTGCTCTTCGAGTAATGCGATGGTATCTTCACGGGCATCGCGGGTATGGATGATCAAGGGCTTGTTAAGCGCGTTAGCAACCTTGATGTGATCGATAAATGATTGCTTTTGCACCTCGCGAGTATCGGCACTGTAAAAATAATCCAATCCGGTTTCACCGATGGCCACCACCTCAGGCCGCGAGGCTTTTTGTAATAACTCCTGATAGCTGCAGGCATCTTCCTGGTGCAACGGGTGCACCCCACAGGAGACCGACACGTCGGAAAACGCCGATACTTTGTCTGCCATGCTGTCGAACTCTTTAACCGACACACTGACACACAAAAAATGCTCGACCCCACGGCGGCGGGCAAACTCCAAAGTGTCCTTTAATGGCGTCTCGCCCTGTTCTAACCGATCAAGATGACAATGAGAATCTACAAACAAACCAACCTCTCAATAAAAATAAAACGACAGTCTGGCTTACAGGATGGTGTTGGCCGGGTATTTTAGTTCGGCCAGCAGACTGCTTAAGATCATAATTTTGTTCACGCCGGGGTTTTGCATAGCCTGTTGCGCCCGGGCGCAAGCCTGGTATAAGGCAAAATCCTGAGGCTGACTGTGCTGACAGTAGGCACTGTGCGCGTGCTGCTGCAACCAGACAGCCACCTGCGGCCCGGCTTTTTCCCAGCGACTGGCCAGGGTGACAGCATCGGCCTGTCCAGCCAGCAAGGCCTCCAGCCCTTCGCTGAACTGGCGAAAGCTGATGCCCTGAGTATCTTCCAGGGCCTGCTGAACATGCAACGGTGCCCCGCCATAAGCGGCCAATAGCGCCGGGGTGGCTTCGGCAACACCTGCCTGCTGCAACCATTGTAAAGCGGTCTGCTCATCGGGTCGCTGCAACAGATGTTTTTCACATCGACTGACAATAGTAGGCAATAAGCGCGCCAGCCGGTCGGTGACCAGAATCAAATAGGTGTTGCCGGTGGGCTCTTCAAGGGTTTTCAACAGTGCATTCGACGCCGCCTCGGTCATAGTCTGAGCGGCCGGGATGCACAATACCTTGTTGCCATTGAGCTGCGCGGTGGCAGTCAGCCGGCCAATCCCCTCGCGCACCTTATCAACCCCCAGCTGGCGCTCGCTGGTCAGGTAGCTAAAATCTGGATGGGTTTCTGCCGCAAAAAGGTGACAGGACTGACATTGCCCGCAACTACCCTGCGCTGATGGCTGTTTGCATAACAAGGCCTGCGCCAGTTGCATGGCCAGCTGCTGTTTGCCAATGCCCGCCTGACCCGCCAACAGCAGGCCATGATGCAAGCGGCCGCGCGCACGGCGCGCTACCAGCTGGGCAAAGGTCGGTTGCAACCAGGGCACTAAGGACATGTGACAAAGTCCTGAATATGACGGTCCACCGTGGCGTGAACCTGCGCCATCGGCTGCATGGCATCCACCGTAATAATGGTGTCTGCTTGTTCGGCCAATGCCAGATAGCGGGCCCGGGTACGCTCAAAAAATGCCAGCCCGGCCTGCTCAATGCGATCCAGTTCGCCCCTCCCCCGCGCGCGCTCCAGACCGGTAGCCGGTTCTACATCCAGATACACAGTCAAATCCGGTGTAAACCCTTGCAGAGTCAGCTGGCTCAACGAGTCGAGCAGCGCCTGTGGCAATTCGCGCCCGCCCCCCTGGTACGCCTGCGAAGAAAGATCATGGCGGTCTCCGATCACCCACTGCCCGGCCTCTAGTGCCGGGAAAATGCGGTTGACCAGCAGCTGACGGCGCGCCGCATACATCAGCATGAGTTCGGTTTCTTCAGCCACGGTTTCGTCCCAGGGCTGCTTAACGCACTCACGAATGGCCTCAGCCATGGGCGTGCCACCGGGTTCGCGGGTGGTAATACAAATGTGTCCGGCAGCTTCAACTGCAGCTACAATCCGGGCGATGACCGAACTTTTGCCAGCCCCTTCAAGCCCTTCCACCACAATAAATTTTCCACGCATATGCTTCTACTACCTTTGATTAAGCTGATATTTTCGCACTGCCTGATTATGTTGATCAAGGGAGCGGGAAAATTGGTGCGAGCCATCGCCGCGGGCGACAAAATACAGGGCTTGGGTTTCTTCTGGCTGCAACGCTGCCAGAATTGCCGGACGCCCGGCCATGGCGATAGGCCCTGGTGGCAGGCCTTTGATAACATAGGTGTTATAGGGTGTTTTTTGCCGTAAGTGAGCGCGGGTCAGGTTGCCGTCAAAAGCCTCACCCAGCCCGTAGATCACCGTGGGATCGGTTTGCAGACGCATATTTTTATTCAGACGATTGACAAATACCCCGGCAATTTTGGCCCGCTCAGCGGGCACCGCGGTTTCTTTTTCGATAATGGAGGCCAGGGTCAGCGCTTCAAACGGACTGGCCAATGGCAATTTCCTGGCACGTTGCGGCCACTGCTGCTGCAAAAAGTCCTGCATCGCCTGCATGGCCCGATACAAGATGGCCGATGCGCGAGTATTGGCGGTAAAATGGTAGGTATCTGCCAACAATAAGCCTTCCAGACTGGGCGGCGCCCCTTGCGGCTGCTCAACGTTGACAGGATTGGCACTAACGGCATCTGCTGATTCGCTCCAGCGCGCACGTAGGGCCTTGAGGGTCTGGGGGTCTAAATCAAAATCGATTTGGTCGTGACTGGCCAGGGCTGTTTGCCATTGAGCAAAAGTCAGCCCTTCCACCAGACTGATGGAAAACTGATGTTCATCACCACTGGCCAATAGCGCAAACACATCTGGCAGTGTCATAGATGGGATCAGCTGATAGGTGCCGGTGCGCACATGCTGGCCGCTAAATTCTAGCTTAAGCCACAGCCTGGCGCTCAGATCGCTGATATCTGTAAGACCCGCCTGTTGCAACTGGCTTACCACACTGTGGCCGGTGGCTCCGGCGGGGACCGTAAATAAGGTCGGCTGGTCTACTGCAATCGGGCTATCCAGCTGTTGTTGCCAATAACTGATGGCACCGGCTGTCAGTGCCAAAAGCACTATCAACGCCAGCAACAGTCCTTTAATTCGAGTCATATTCGTCCTGATAAGCATATTGAAGTCGCGCCGCCAGCGAGTGCGCCGCAGTGATATCCAAGGCCCGCCCCTGCCAGGTATGCACCGGCACAATCTGCATCAGAGCATTGGACAAAAAGATGGCATCAGCCTGCTCCAGCGCAGCAAGCGGGTAATCCCCGGTGTGCACCGTAACGCCTTGGGTCGCCGCGTGGGCCAAAATAAACTCGCGCATCACACCGGCCACACCGCAACGGGTTAATGATGGCGTGTGCCACACACCATCGGCCTGCCAGAACACATTGGCAGCGCTGGCTTCGATAATATGCCCCTGGCTATCACAGACCATTACATCATCGACATCACAGCCCTGCATCGCTCGTTTTACCAACACTTGCTCTAAGCGATTGCAATGCTTGAGACCGGCCAGCAACGGCTGCTGCGCCAGCTGCACCGGGCTCAACCCCAGCCGGATCCCGTGTTGCCGCCACTGCCCATAGTGCGCCGGCCGCGGATGAGTGGAAAAATGCAAACTGGAACTGACCGGGTTGGGCCGGACATAACCACGGCCGCCATTACCGGCGCTGACCAGCAGCTTGAGCGTGCCTTCTTGCAGCATCTGAGCATGGTGACGCATGGTCTCGGCCAGGTTAGCGCCATCTGTTAACTCCATGCCCAACGCTTTAGCATTGTGAAGCAAACGGTCAAGATGACGCTGGTATAGTGCAATACGACCACCTTCCACCGACATGGTAGTAAAAATGGCATCACCGTAATTAGCGGCACGGTCGTTCAGGGCAAATTCGGCCACCGCTGGCAGTCCTTTTTGGGCAATAGAAACAAGGCTGGCCAGTATAACAAGCCATACAGGCAGGTGGTAGCGTTCAAAAAGAGGAATATAGCAGCGCCGGACGGCGCTGCCTGATAGTTACAGCCGTTTGAAAATCAGGGTACCGTTGGTACCGCCAAAGCCAAACGAGTTACATAACGCGTAAGGCGATTCAAAGGCTTTGGCTTTGTGCGCCACAAAATCGAGGTCACAGCCTTCACTGGGATTATCCAGATTGATGGTAGGCGGTGCCAATTTGTCGCGCAGGGCCAGAATAGTAAAGATCGCTTCCACTGAGCCGGCTGCGCCTAACAGGTGACCGGTCATGGATTTGGTGGAGCTGACCATTAAATCATAGGCATGCTCACCAAATACCCGTTTCACCGCACCCACTTCGGCTTTGTCACCGGCTGGGGTAGATGTACCATGGGCATTGATATAACCCACTTCTTCGGCAGCAATCTTCGCATCACGCAGCGCATTATCCATCGACGCCGCAGCACCTTCGCCATCTTCGGGTGGTGACGTCATGTGATAGGCATCGCCACTCATACCAAAGCCTACCAGCTCGGCATAAATGGTGGCACCACGTGCTTTGGCTGCTTCGTATTCTTCCAGCATGACCACGCCAGCACCTTCGCCCATAACAAAACCGTCACGGTCCTGATCCCAGGGACGGCTGGCAGCCTGCGGGTTGTCGTTACGTGACGACAGCGCCCGCGCCGAAGCAAATCCGGCAATCCCTAATGGCGTGATGGACGCTTCTGCGCCACCGGCCAGCATTGCATCGGCATCACCATAAGCGATGGTACGCGCCGCAATGCCTAAGTTGTGGACACCCGTAGTACAGGCAGTCACCACATTCAGGTTCGGGCCTTTGAATCCTTCCATAATGGAAAGAAAACCGGAAATCATGTTGGTGATGGTAGAAGGTACAAAAAATGGTGATACCCGCTTTGGCCCGCTGTTGAGCAGTTTAAGATGATTCTGCTCAATCTGTTGCAGTCCGCCGATGCCTGAGCCAATCGCCACACCCACGCGGTGAGCATTAGCGGCAGAAATGGTCAGACCCGAGTCAGCCAGCGCCTGTTTACCCGCTGCTATACCTAGCTGGATAAACCGGTCCATTTTTTTGGCCTCTTTTTTATCTATATATTCTTGCGGGTCAAAATTATCAACCTGACCAGCAAAACGAGTCGAATAGTTACTGCAATCAAAATGGGTTATTTCACCGATGCCGCTGTCACCCGCTAAGATAGCCTGCCAGGTTTGTTCAACCGACGATGCTAAAGGGGACAACATGCCAAGACCAGTAACCACTACGCGACGTTTTGTCACACAAAAGCCCTCGCATTGGAACTAAGGTAGGAAATAGAAAACGGCTCATGGTGAGCCGTTTTGCTAAAAGTTATTACGCGTCTTTATTAGCGTTGATGTAGTCGATAGCTGACTGAACAGTAGTGATTTTTTCTGCTTCTTCGTCAGGAATCTCTGTGTCGAATTCTTCTTCCAACGCCATTACCAGCTCTACGGTATCAAGTGAATCCGCGCCCAAGTCATCAACAAATGAGGCTTCAGGTTTTACTTCTTCTTCTTTAACGCCAAGCTGTTCAACGATGATCTTTTTAACGCGTTCTTCGATGTTACTCATAATTCTAGGTTTCCCTTAACGTAACTAGATATAAAAAGTGCCGCTAGTTTATTTTGCAAGGCTACTGCTTGCAAGCGCCAGACTAAACTAATTTTCTGGTCTAACCAGCAACGATCCAGAGGTTTTAATAAATTATTAATATTTGCATAACGCAACCTGAGTCACATTATACAGCGTTGCTAAAAGCGACAAAGCGCTTTTAGCTCATATACATACCGCCATTCACATGAATAGTTTCACCGGTAATATAAGCAGCGCTGTCGCTCACCAGAAATGCCACCGTAGCAGCAATTTCTTCGGGACGGCCTAACCGATTGGCTGGAATATCTTTGAAGATAGCTTCCTTTTGCTCATCCGATAATGCTTTAGTCATGTCAGTATCAATAAAGCCTGGTGCCACCACATTGATGGTGATCCCACGAGAAGCCACTTCCCGTGCCATTGACTTACTGAACCCGATCACACCGGCTTTGGCTGCAGCATAATTGGCCTGCCCCGGGTTACCGGTGCTGCCTACCACAGAGCCCACATTGACGATCCGTCCATGCTTTTTCTTCATCATGCCGCGTAAAACTGCTTTCGACAAGTTGAAAATGGCAGTTAAATTGGTATCGATGATATCTTGCCACTCATCATCCTTCATCCGCATAAGCAAATTATCACGGGTAATCCCGGCATTGTTGATCAGAATATCAACCCCGCCGAAGTCTGCTTTGATGCGCTCAAGCGCCTGATCTATTGACGCTTTATCGGTCACATTCAGACATAAGCCTAAGCCACCGTGAGCGCTCAGATAGTCGCTGATAGCCGCGGCGCCATTATCGCTGGTTGCTGTTCCAATCACAGTGGCGCCCTGCTCGGCTAACTGCTGGGCAATGGCCTTACCGATTCCACGGCTGGCCCCGGTGACCAGGGCAACTTTGGAAGCTAACTGGGTCATGCACAGTTCCTTATTTTTTATTCAAAATCTGCAGGGCTGTTAATGCTGCCTGCATCAATAGATTTATCAATACGCTTAATCAGCCCGGTTAACACTTTGCCCGGGCCCACCTCATAAATGGTGGTCACGCCCTGCTGTGCAAGCTGCTCAATGGTTTTGGTCCACTGTACCGGGCAGTATAACTGGCGAATCAGAGCATCGCGGATGCGCGCCGGATCAGTTTCAGCAGCCACATCCACGTTGTTGATGACGCTCACTTGCGGTGCCTCAATGGTGATATCGGCCAGCGCGGTTTCGAGCTGGTCGGCCGCCGGGCGCATCAGTTCACAATGCGAGGGCACACTAACCGGTAATGGCAGCGCGCGCTTGGCACCGGCTTCTTTACATGCGTTGGCCGCCTGCTCGGTGGCCGATTTTTCGCCGGCAATCACCACCTGCCCCGGAGAATTGTAATTCACCGGAGCAACTACTTCCCCGGTAGCGATGGCGGTTTGCTGACAGATATCAGCAATGGTGGCGTCATCTAAATTAATGATGGCATACATGGCACCAGCACCCGCTGGAACAGCCGCCTGCATAAAGCGGCCCCGCGCTTCTACCAAGCGCACAGCTTCAGCAAACGGCAATGCGCCGGCACAGACTAACGCTGAATATTCACCCAGGCTGTGGCCAGCCAGATAATCGGCGGTTTTGCCCTGGGCCTGTAGCAGACGGAAGATTGCAACACTGGCTGTGAGCAGCGCCGGTTGGGTAACGTGCGTCTCATTCAGCTTACCCTGGTCATCGTTTTGGACCAGGTCCCATAAATCATAGCCTAGCGCTTCAGACGCCTCGGCAAAGGTTTCTTTGACAGCCGGATAGGCGTCAGCCAGCTCAGCCAGCATGCCAGGTGTTTGTGAGCCCTGACCGGGAAACACAAATGCGGTTTTGCTCATGATGATTCCTTATTCTTTATCTTGCAACACACAGCCAGCTTAATAGCGTACCAGAGCCGATGCCCAGGCAAAGCCGCCGCCAAAGGCTTCCAGCAGTAAATTCTGGCCGCGCTGGATACGCCCGTCACGAATGGCGGCATCTAACGCTGTGGGCACGGTGGCCGCTGAAGTGTTGCCGTATTTTTCGAGGGTCATGACCACCTGATCCAGTGACATATTCAGCTTTTTCGCGGTGGCTTTGATAATTCGGAAATTTGCCTGATGCGGCACCAGCCAGTCAAGATCAGACTTTTGCATATTATTGGCTTGCAGGGTTTGCTCTACCAGCTCGGACAACTTTGTGACCGCGACCTTGAATACTTCATTGCCTTTCATTACGCCCCAGTTGGCATGCACAGACGCTTCATCGCCCCGTGTAGGATTTCCTACATACAATAAATCTTTATAGGAGCCTGCAGCCTGAATATGGGTAGACAAAATCCCTGGCTCGTCACTGGCTTCGATAACTGCAGCACCGGCGGCATCACCAAATAAAATAACCATGGTGCGATCGTTCGGGTCGATCAAGCGGCTGAGGCAATCAGTGCCCACAACCAGAATGCGCTTGGCCATACCGGATTTAACATACTGGTCAGCCACACTTAGGGCATAACACCAGCCGGCACAGGCCGCCGCCACATCAAATGCGGGGATGCCGTCGATACCCAGATAATACTGAATTTCACAAGCTGTGCTGGGCAGCGCATAGCGGCCACTGGTGGTGGCGCAGACAATCATATCAATGTCGCTGGCTTGCAGGCCGGCGGCATCCAGGGCCTGGCGGCAGGCTTCGGCGCCCATCGTAGCAGCTGTTTCATCTGCGCCGATAATGCGACGCTCTTTAATACCCGTGCGGTCTGTGATCCACTCATCAGTGGTATCTACCATAGATTCTAAATCTGCGTTGGTTCGCACATCGCTGGGGTAATAACTGCCCGTGCCAATAATTCGTGAATAATTACTCAAATTTGCTCCAACAAAACCGTTTCTATTTTGCTTTTTATTTTTTCCGGAACCCGTAAACGCGCTTCCTGCATCGCCTGTAAAATAGCGTAATAGAAGGCATCGGAAGACGCGTTGCCGTGACTCTTGATTACAATGCCGCGCAATCCTATCAGACTGGCGCCATTATACTGGTCGGGGTTCACGCGATTATAAATAGTTTTTAGTAACGGTAGCGCAATTCGCGCCATGGCCCGGGTCCAAAAATTCATAGCTGACAGGCGTTTAACCTCGGTCGCCACCAATTTGGCCAGGCCTTCGCTGGATTTAAGTGCCACATTGCCGGTAAAGCCATCTGTCACCACCACATCGGCATAATCGGTGAAAATATCATCACCCTCTACATAACCGATATAGTTGAGCGCTGCCGACTGACGGATTTGCTGGTCCGCCACTTTAACCAGGGCATTACCTTTGATGTCTTCTTCGCCCACATTAAGTAAGGCGACTCTGGGCGAGGTTTTGCCCATCATCTCTTCGGCCAGTACCGACCCCATCACCGCGTACTGAAACAGGCTGTCGGAGGTACAGTTGACGTTCGCGCCTAAATCCAGCAGCAGGACTTTATGGTGGCCCGCGGTAGGCATGAACGACACCAGTGCCGGGCGGTCGACCCCTTGCAGGGTTTTTAACAGGCAATAGGCCATGGTTAGCAATGCACCAGTATTACCCGCACTAACACAGGCATCGGCGCGGCCGGACTGCACCAATTCAATGGCACGGCGCATGGAAGAATCTTGTTTTCTGCGTAAGGCGAATGCCGGAGCGTCGGTCATTTCCACCACATCCTCACAGGCTTCAATGGTCACGCGGGCTTGTTGTTCAGCAGTCAGTTTGGCAACCGCCGGCTCGATAATCTCGGCCTGGCCACACAAGATAAAGTGAAAAGAGGAATGTTCGCGGATTGCCCTGAGACAGGCAGAGAGAATAACAGGGGGACCATGATCGCCCCCCATGATATCTAACGCTAAGGTTAGCTGAGACAAAATATTGTCACCAAACGTGATTAACGTTCGATAACTTTTTTGCCTTTGTAGTAACCGTCAGCGGTTACGTGGTGACGACGGTGCGTTTCACCTGATGTAGAGTCGACAGACAAAGTTTCGCATGTCAACGCATCGTGTGAACGACGCATACCGCGCTTCGCACGCGTTTTACGATTTTGTTGTACGGCCATAACTTACTCCTGGTCTCGCTTAAGTTCTTTCAAAACCGCGAAAGGGTTTGGGCGCTCTTGTTCCGGTTCGATTTTGCCAAATGTCATATCATCTTCACCAATTGAGCACTCCTCCTCTGCATGAAGGGGCACAATCGGCAGAGAGATAATCAATTCGTCTTCAAGTAACTGAAGCAAATCGATCATTCCGTGGTCATCGACCTCTACCGGATCGTAAGCTTCGGGTAACATATCGATATCGTGTTGCCCCTGCACTGGGCTGTAACAAAAATCGACGTTCAGCGAATGGTCAAATTCACCGTTACACCGTTGACAGATAAGTGTCACCTGTGTGCTTAGATGACCGTGAAAGACAGTAAGACCCTGCGCGTCTTTTGCAAACTGTACTTCGGCGTCCACCCACTCATCACAGCGGACTACAGCACCGAGTAAACGGCCCATGTCTTTGCTGGCGAACACGCCCTGATAATCAGAACGCTTAACCGCGCTTTTAACCGGGTCGATTTGGTGTGGTAATTTCACTTTCTGCATAGGGCGCGAATAATATAGACTCCATCCATGGCTGTCAAAGGATTAATGGGTTTTCTCCCGGAATTCTTACCGCATATAACCGGTCATCAAATGCACTGGCTTTTGTTCGTTGGCAGCGGCGGTTACACTAGTGGTAAATGTATTTAAATCCCTTGAACCGGTATGCTCTCACTGATCCTTGCTTCTTCGTCTAAATACCGCCAGGCCCAACTGGCCGCACTTGGCCTGCACTGCCCAGCCATCGCACCAGACATCGATGAACAACCGTTTGCTGACGAATCAGCAGAAGCTGTCGCGCGCCGGTTAGCGTGTGCCAAAGCCACCACCGTTGGCCAGCGCTATCCGCAGGCGTTGACCCTGGGCTCTGATCAGGTAGCAGTGGTCATGGTAGATGGGCAGGCGCGTCAATTGGGTAAACCCGGCACAGAAGCTCGCGGCTGTGAGCAACTGACGTTATGTAGCGGGAATATTGTCACCTTTTATTCTGCACTGTCGATATATGACGGGGCCACCGGCCAGGCCATCACTGACACGGATATCACGCGGGTGCATTTTCGCCACCTGACCGACGCCGCCATTGCTGCTTATATAAAGGCAGAACAACCACTGGATTGTGCCGGCAGTTTCAAAGTAGAAGGCCGCGGGGCGTTGTTATTTGAGCGCATTGAGAGCCGCGACCCCAATAGCCTGATTGGCCTGCCGGTGATGCTACTGCGCGATATGCTGGCCCACCATAATATTGACTTACTGGCACTGGCGACCGCTCAGCCGGCCAGTAAATAAGCCTGCAGTTGGGCCACCGAGTCAACCATTGCCACCGGCGTGTGCTGTTTTAAACGCTCTGCGTCATGCACACCGTAGGTCACCGCAATGCGATCCATGCCTAACTGCTCGGCCATCTGCATGTCATACACCGTATCGCCAATCATGACAGCCTGGTCTGCAGACAGCCCGGTTTGCACCAGCAATTGTTCCAGCATATCCGGCGAGGGTTTGGATTGCGCCTCGCAAGCGGTGCGGGTCGCGACAAAATACTGCCCGGTGCCGGTATTGGCCAGCGCTCTATCCAGCCCGCGCCGGGCTTTGCCGGTAGCTACCGCTAACTGGCGCTGCTGATTATGCAAAGCGTCGAGTAATTGCTCGGTGCCGTCAAACAGCGGGCATGGTGTGGCATCCTGCGCGACAAAATTGTCTTTATACGCCGCGAACAGCGCTTCGATAAGCGCGTCATCCTGTAGAGCAAACAAGCGCGCAATGGCCGGGCGCAGGCTGATGCCAATGATATCGGCCACCTGGGCCGGGCTAGGAACCGGTTGCTGGCAATCCCGCGCAGCCTGCTGCATACAACTGATGATCTTGGCTGCCGAGTCCATCAGCGTGCCATCCCAGTCAAAGATAATTAACGAATACGGCTTCATGCTAACTGCTCCAGCGCACCACGTAACTGCGCATCAAGTGGCGCATGAAACGTCACCTGCTCATTGGTTTGCGGGTGAAAAAACTGGATACTGGCAGCATGCAAAAACAGGCGGTTAAGCCCGCGTATTTTCATGGTCTGGTCAAAATCGGCATTGCCGTATTTGGAGTCCAGTGCAATCGGATGGCCGGCGTGTAAACAATGCACCCGGATTTGATGGGTACGCCCGGTAATGGGTGACGCTTCTACCAGGGTGGCATCGGCAAAGCGTTGCAGGATGCGATAACGGGTTTCCGAGGGCTTACCTGCCGGGTCCACCGAAACCAGACGCTCGCCTGACTGCAGCACATTTTTTTGCAGCGGGGCTTTTACCTTAAACCGGTTTTCCGGCCAGCTGCCGGCTACCAGGGCCTGGTAACGTTTATCCATCTGCCCTTCGCGCAATTGCTCGTGCAGGCTACGTAAGGCAGAACGGCGCTTAGCGATTAAAATACAACCAGAAGTATCGCGGTCCAGCCGATGCACCAGTTCTAAAAATTTGGCGTCAGGCCGTAATGCGCGCAACCCTTCGATCAGGCCAAAATTAAGCCCGCTGCCACCATGTACTGCCAGCCCAGACGGCTTGTTCATCACCAGCAGACGGTCATCTTCATACAGGATGTGCGCTTCCAGTGACGCTACTGTGGCCAGTTTTGGATTGGGCTTATCACTGGCTGGCTGGGTGCGCACCGGCGGCACCCGTACCACATCCTCGGCCTGTAATTTGTATTCGGGCTTTACCCGACCTTTATTGACCCGCACTTCGCCTTTGCGCAAAATGCGGTAAATCATGCTTTTGGGTACCCCTTTTAACTGGGTACGTAAAAAATTGTCGATACGCTGACCGGCCAGTTCGGCGTCGATGGTCACAAATCGTACTTGGGGGGAGCTTTGTTCAGTCATAGGCGCAGAGTATAAAGTATTTTGCCAGCCTTCTCCTAACATCATTTTTGCGACGCCCGAAAAAGCCGTAAGCGCTGGCCAGTTTTTGCGCTGCAAGCCACGTAGAATCTCACATGCAGACAGATTCATCAGGCCCGAGTTTCTTTCCTTGCTTAATTTTGCAATTTGGTGCGATAATCAAGAGGATTTAACAGGTTAGAACACCGTTATTTCGGTTAAAACAACCATACGTAACAGCCGCAATGATTCGGCAGCCTAATATCATTGCCTGATGTGAGTTGCATAGGTAGTACTAAAACCTATGCTCACTGAGAATATTGCGGCACCAAAATACCATGTTCGCCGTTTAGCCATACAGAATTGAAATGACGATCGCTGGCCGCCTGAGGCCGCTGGCGATATTACCAACAAGATGTACAACAGGGCGGGTCGTTCCCGACACCTATGAGAATACAGCGCCGGCACGCAGGAATACAATGCCAGGCACCATGGGTAATACGACACAACAACAAGGTCCACATATTGCCGGGAGGCATCATGCTGAGGGTTTGCACATGTCAGTTTAATTTTGTGTCTGAACGGCTGTATAAAAAACAGAGTTAGATACAATGAAAAGAATGTTAATCAATGCAACTCAGCAAGAAGAGTTGCGTGTTGCCCTGGTCGATGGGCAACGCTTGTATGATTTGGATATCGAAAGTCCCGGTCACGAACAAAAAAAAGCCAATATATACAAGGGTAAAATTACCCGCGTAGAGCCCAGCCTGGAAGCTGCGTTTGTTGACTATGGCGCCGAGCGTCATGGCTTCCTCCCGCTAAAAGAAATTGCCCGTACCTACTTCCCGAAAGGCTATAAATTCGAAGGTCGTCCTAATATCAAGGACGTGATCAAAGAAGGTCAGGAAGTCATTGTTCAGATTGATAAAGAAGAACGTGGCCAAAAAGGCGCCGCGCTGACGACCTTTTTATCCTTAGCCGGTAGCTATCTGGTACTGATGCCCAACAACCCTCGTGCTGGTGGTATCAGCCGCCGTATCGAAGGCGATGAGCGCACTGAACTTAAACAGGCACTGAGCAAACTTGAACTGCCAGACGGCATGGGTCTGATTGTACGCACCGCCGGTGTGGGCAAATCCTATGAAGAACTGGAATGGGATCTGCGGGTGCTGCTTAAGCACTGGGACGCGGTGAAAGAAGAAGCAGACAAGCGCTCTGCCCCGTTTTTGATTCACCAGGAAAGCAATGTCATTGTGCGTGCCATTCGGGATTATCTGCGCCGTGATATTGGTGAGATCCTGGTGGACAAGGCTGATATCTACGAACAGGCTCTGCAGCATATCGAGCTAGTGCGCCCAGACTTTGCCAGCCGCGTGAAAAAATACGAAGGCGGTGTGCCTCTGTTTAGCCACTACCAAATTGAAAGCCAGATCGAATCGGCGTTTCAGCGCGAAGTACGGCTGCCTTCAGGCGGTTCGATTGTGATCGATCCCACTGAAGCACTGACTTCTATTGATATTAACTCGGCACGTGCCACCAAAGGCGGTGACATTGAAGAGACCGCGTTTAATACCAACCTTGAAGCAGCCGACGAAATTGCCCGCCAGTTGCGTTTGCGCGACTTAGGGGGCCTGGTAGTTATCGACTTTATCGATATGACCCCGGTGCGCCATCAGCGCGAAGTAGAAAACCGCTTGAAAGAAGCTGTTCGCTCAGACCGTGCCCGGGTTCAACTCGGCCGGATTTCGCGCTTTGGCCTGTTAGAAATGTCCCGTCAGCGTTTGCGTCCGTCACTGGGTGAGTCCAGCCACCATGTGTGCCCGCGTTGTTCTGGCCACGGCACCATTCGGGGTACCGAGTCGCTGGCACTGTCGATTTTGCGCATCATCGAAGAAGAAAGCATCAAAGACAATACGGGGCAGATTGTAGCTCAATTACCGGTACCGGTTGCCACTTACCTGCTCAATGAAAAGCGTAAATCAATCAATGTGATTGAACAGCGCCACAATGTGCAGTTGGTAATCATCCCCAATCCCAATCTGGAAACGCCCCACTATGAAGTGACCCGGCGCCGTCCTGATGAGGTGGTAGATGATGCCAGCCATGGTCTGGCGTTAATTGAAACGCCCACCAGTGAAGCTGACAAGCCAACCTCAGCCCCGGCGAAAAAACGTGAAGAGCCAGCCATCAAAGGCATGGTAGCACCGGATGCTGCGCCCAAAGTGGCGCCAAAGCCGGTGGCTCAGCCCATCACCGAAGCTGACAGCCCGTCATTATTGGGCCGCTTATCCAAGTGGATCGGCAGCTTGTTTGGCGATGACGAATCCGCTAAAAAAGCGCAGGAACAGGAAGAAGCCGAACGTGCCGAGCGCGAACGCGAGCAGCGCAATAAACAGCGTAACCAGGGCAATCGCCAGCGTAAACCACGCAACAAACAACAGCGTGGCAGACGTGACGAGCGTGATGCCGGCACCGAGCGCGATGATAACAAAGGCCAGGTCAAAAGCGGTCAGGACAAGCGTGGTAACAAGCCAAGCGGCAATAAAAAACCGCGTCGGCCAAATCGCGATGAGCGTGGCAGCCGTGATGACAAGCCAGCAGATAATAAAGCTGCCGAGCAAAAAGACCTGAATGAGAACAAGCCGCGTCGTGAGGCCAAGCCTGAAGGTAAAGCCAACAAAGAGGACACTGCGCAGCAGGGTCAACAGGACCAGGCTGCCAGCCAGAAGAAAAAGCAGGTTGCTGAGCGTCGCAAGCGCCGTGATCTGCGCCGTTCTGTGCGGGTAGACAGCGAAGGCCAGAATGTCCCGTTAAAAGAAGTAAAAGCAACGGCTCCGGCGGCTAAGGCGCCAGCGTCTGCACAAGATACGCCAGCGCAGGAAACCGCTAAATCAGCGCCTAAGCAAGCTAAAGCAGCGCCTCAGGAACAGGCTGAGCAGCCTGCGGCAGAAGCCACTAAGCGCCCTGCTGAAGCGTCTGCAGAGTCTGTGGACAACGCCAATGAGGTAACAGCAGCGGTTGAAACAAGCAGCGATGACAAGCGCGAGGCCAATGGTGGTCGTGGGCGCAGCCGCCGTTCACCGCGGCATGTGCGGGCTGCAGGTCAGCGCCGTAAAAAAGAGCAGACGGATAATGGCGTAACCGCTGAAAACACCGAGGCGACCATCGCCGAGCCGGTCACTGAGCCAGGCACCATGCAGGCGGATGACACTGCTGCGCCGCGTTCGGGTCAGGCCCCGCGCAAAATGACAGCGCAAACTGCTGAGCCGGTAGAGTATGATGCAAAATCAGCAGCGGGTGTAGCCATGGCCGACCAGCCAGAGTCTGCTGATGACCAGGCCAGCGACAACCAGGCAGCGGCAAAATCATCGCCCGCACCAGTTGCAGAGCAGGAACCGGCTGAGCGACAGGCACCAGCCGCTGAAGCTCCGGTTGTTGAAGAGAAATCTGCAACCGAAACAGCTGCTCCGGCAGCCGAGTCAGAGGTGCAGGAAACGCTGACAGCGCAAGAATCACAAGATGCGCAGGCAGATGCTGAGCAAACCATTGCCACGCCGGTGACGTCAGCTGATCAGGTAGACAGCCAGGCACCGCAGCAAAGTGAGCTGACGTTAGATGTGCCAAAGCACGATGCTCCTGAGCAGGTTGCATCACAGCAGGATGAACCAGAGCAGGTAGCACCGACTGCTGCGCCGGCTAGCCGCAAACCACGCCAGACAGTACGTGCCGCTATCAGTGATGAAGCGCCCAGCGTGTTAGCTGCCAGTGGCCGGGGCAAATTTAATGTCTCGCACCCTACGGCCCTGCCAGCGGCGATTGAAGCCGCGTTTGAAGAGCGTGATCTGGTGGCTCGTGACGACAGCAGCCGTCCGAATGTACAAACTTGTGGACGTTCTGCCAAACGTGCCGATGCCAAATCTCAGGCTTCGGCACCGGCCACCAAACCTGGTAGCTCAGACGCTGCCTGATAACCCTGCCAAACGGGCGGTCTGTTCCTCAGATCGCCCTTTTTTGTTCTATGTCTGATTCTATCCAACCTGCTTTTACCGATTGGGTCTGCCAGCAATTGCAGTGCGATTCGTTGTGGGATGTTGAGCTACTGCAACAATTGTGGAGTGGCTATGGCCAGTGCTTTCGATTCCGCTGTGCGCGCTTTGCAGCGCCACTGGTGGCCAAGGTGATCGGCCCGCCGGCCAGTCCCTACCACCCAAAAGGCTGGTCCAGCCCGCACAGTCACAGCAGAAAACTTACCTCCTACGCAGTGGAGCAGCGATTTTATCAGCACAATCAGGTCTTACCCGGCGGACCGGCGATGCCAGCGCTGATTCACACTGCTTGTGACGGCGATAAGCGCTTATTGGTTATGAGTGATTTGGATCATGCTGGCTTTGCGCGACGCTGCGAAACATTACAGATTGCTGAGGCGCGCACCGTGCTGACTTATCTGGCAGACTTTCATGGCTGGTTTTTGCGCCGTCCGGTGACCGATTTATGGCCTCGCGGGACCTACTGGCACTTACCCACTCGTCAGGCAGAATGGCAGGCCATGCCCAACGGTCCGTTAAAGGCACGGGCCGGTGCCCTGCACCAAGCGTTGGCCGCCGCGCCTTTTCAAACTGTGGTGCATGGCGATGCCAAGGTCGCCAATTTTTGTTTTCGCCCGGATATGCAGGCCTGTGCCGCAGTGGATTTTCAGTATGTGGGCCAGGGCACTGGGGTGCAGGATGTGGCCTATTTTTTAGGCAGCGCATTATCACTTGAGGATCTGCAGTGCGCCACACCGGCATTACTGGATCATTATTTCAATGCCTTACACCAAGCCCTGTCAGGCAGTGCCATTTGCGCCCAACAGGTGGAGGCCGCCTGGCGTCCGCTGTTTGCGGTCGCCTGCGCCGATTTTCATCGCTTTTTAGCCGGCTGGAGCCCGCAGCACTGGAAAATTAATGACTGGCTGAAGGCGCACTCTGATGAAGGTCTGGCGCGTCTGTCGTCGCACTACTGATTGCCGCCGCTTCAACCAGCCAGGCTCTGACCTGCGCCAGTAACGGGTCCTGTTGAGTGGCACAATGCCAGTACATATGCACCGCCAACGGCGGCACCTCAAAGGGCAGCGGGCACACCGCAACGGCCACCGACTGGCGAATACAGCGCGCGTAAGCCTGCGGCAGCGTCAATACCAGGTTGCTAGTAGCGGCCAGTCGGGCAGCAGCCAAAAAATGACTGCAGGTAAACGCAACCTGGCGTTGCCGGCCATTTTTGGCCAGTGCCATATCCACCTGGTTGATGTGGGAGCGCGGCGCGCTCACTACCACATGCTGAGCCTGGGTGTAGCTAGTCAAACTGGGATGACGCACCAGTGAATGATCCGGCCGGCACAGCATAACAAACGGCTCCTCGACGATTTTTTGCTGGCAGATGTCACTGCTCACCGGCATCAGCGCATCCACCGCCACATCAATCTCGCCCCGGGCCAATAAGGTGGGAATATCATCCAGTGGTGCCGGTACACTGCGAGTTTTTACCCGGGGTGCCTGTTCGCATAAATGCTGCTGTAATGGCGGCAGCCACCACCATTCCATAATGTCCCGTAAACCCAAACTGATGGTACGGCTGGTCAGTGCCAGCGCCGGCGACCAGGGCTGTAGCGCACTGATGTGCAAAGTATCAATGGCCTGACTGACCACCGGCACAAGCTGATGACAGCGTCCGGTGGGGACCATGCGCCGGCCATGCCGTTCAAATAATGGGTCGTCTAACATACTGCGCAACCGGCCCAGGGCATGGCTTACCGCAGGCTGGGTCAGGTGCAAGTGGTCCGCAGCCGCGGTAATAGACCCTTCCCGGTAAATGGCAATCAGCACCACAAACAAATTCAGATCCAGCTTACTATGCATCAGATTAATAACACTGCATTAACAATAATCACTTTTATTTATCATACCCTCCGCTAAGCTGTACAGCAAAACAAGGAGACTTCCATGCTCGATGACACTCTGGCTGCCCGGCTAACCAAAGGCAGCGACCGCTTCAGCCTGTTTGCCCCACCCGAATTTGATGACCTAGCAGCCCGCCAGACTTACGAAAAACAACGTCTGGCCGGTGCCTTTCGAATTTTTAGCCAGCACGGCTACGATGAAGGCCTGGCCGGTCATATCTCTTTACGCGACTGCATTGACCCGGACACATTTTGGGTCAACCCGGTGGGCGTACATTTTGGTTTGATTAAAGTCTCTGATCTGGTGCGGGTGTCGCACAGTGGTGAAATCGTGGAGGGTCAGGCGCCAATCAACAATGCCGCGTTTGCCATCCACTCACGCATCCATGCCGCTCACCCCGGGGTGAATGCAGTGGCCCATGCGCATACCGTCTACGGACGCGCTTTTGCCGCATTGGGCGAGCCGCTGGCGCCACTGTCTCAGGATGCCTGTATGTTTTTTGAAAACCATGGGCTGTTTGCCGAATTTGATGGTGTGGTGGCAGATACCAATGAGGGAGATGCTATTGCTGCCTGCCTGGCGGACAATATTGCGGTAATCCTGCAAAACCACGGGCTGCTAACCGCCGGCCACACGGTGGATGCCGCCGCAGCGAACTTTTTGCTGCTGGACAGTTGCTGCCACAGTCAGCTGCTGGCTCAGGCCGCAGGCCCGTTAAAGCTGATTGATGAGGCCACAGCCCGCAAAACCCGTGCGGTCAATGCATCAGACCTGGTGACCTGGGGTAATTTTCAGCCGGTGTATCAAAAATTACTGGCTGAAACTCAGGACTTTCTGGAGTAACACAGATGCAAGGTGGCGTTATCATTGACTGGGTGTTGCCGTTGGCACTGGCAGCTATCATGTTTGGCATTGGCCTGGCATTGCGGGTGCAGGACTTTCGTCGCCTGTGGCAGGCCCCTGCGCCAGTGCTGTTGGGGCTGGCCGGTCAGCTGCTGTTGATGCCGGCTACCGCCATTGCTATTGCGATGCTCTTGCCGGTGCCGTCAGAAATCGCCATTGGCCTGGTATTACTGGCAGCCTGCCCTGGTGGTACTATGTCCAATGTGATGAGCCAGTTGTTGAAGGCAAACCTGCCGCTGTCGGTGAGTCTCACCGCGCTATCTACCTTACTGTGTGTGCTGACTACGCCCTGGCTGGTACAACTGGCTCTGAGCTGGTTTGGAGAAGACACAGCCCAGCCATTCTCGGTATGGCAGGTAGGCGGCAATATTGCGCTGATTGCATTATTACCGGTATGCCTGGGCATGGCCGTGGCGTATGGCTTGCCGGGCTTTGCCCAGCGTTCGCAGCCAGTGTTTGCGCGCTTTTCCTTATTGTTTTTAGTGGTGCTGGTACTCACCATGATTTGGCGCGAATTTGCCACCTTGCGCCAAAGCAGTGTGCTGTTGGTGGGCAGTGTCGGCCTGCTGAGCCTGAGCACCTGCCTGCTGGGCGGTTTTTTGGGCCGGCTGTGCGGGCAACCGCTGCAAACCTGTAAAACCCTATGCATTGAAGTAGGGATCCAAAACGCCGCGCTGGCCATGGTGATAGCCATTTCGGTTCTGGATATGCCGGCAGTGAGCCTGGTGGCCGGCCTGTATGGGCTTATTATGTACCTGGCGCCCTATCTTATTTGCCAGTGGCTGGGACACGGCCAGCCACTGGCAAATAAGATAGGGCGCAGGCCAACTCCGGCGCGTAATAGCAGTGTACATTAGCGAGCAATCAGGTAAGCTTACCAAAAAAGCATGAGGAGCCCTGGTGACACTTTGGGTTGATGCGGATGCCTGCCCGGCACCGATTAAAGAAATTTTGTTTCGCGCAGCACAGCGCACACACACCGACACAGTGTTGGTGGCAAACCACTATATGAAGACCCCGGCGACCAAATATGTGCGTCTGTTACAGGTAGCTAGCGGTTTCGATGTAGCTGATAATGAAATTGTGCAGCGTTGTCAGCCCGGTGAGCTGGTGATCACCAGCGATATTCCGCTGGCGGCTGAAGTGATTGAAAAACAATGCACCGCATTAAGCCCGCGGGGTGAATATTATACCCGTGACAATATTCGCAGTCGGCTGAATATGCGTGATTTTATGGATACCCTGCGCAGTAGCGGGATCCAAACCGGCGGCCCGGCGGCTTTGTCCGAGGCCGAAAAACAGCAATTTGCCAATCAGTTGGATCGCTGGTTACAGCAACACCGGGCCTGAGTGGGCAAAAAGAACAACAAAGACAGAATATGGACATTCGAATCATTCCGCCGACACCGGCTTTTGAACAGTGTTATCGCCAGTATATTGTTGAGCTGGGCGATGAAGAACGCTATCCCATGCCCATGGATTTATGCCATGCGGACTTTGCTGGCCTGATTGCCACACTGGAATCTTTTGCGGCCGGTCACAATTTGCCCGCAGGTCTGGTTCCCAATTCTACCTTTTGGCTGATTTGCAACAACCAACTGGCCGGGGTGGCCAACCTACGACATCATCTGAATCCGGCGCTCGCTCATGCTGGTGGCCATATCGGCATCGGGATCCGCCCGTCCTTCCGGCGCTTGGGGTTAGGCGCGCTACTGTTGGCTTACACACTGCAGCAGGCTAAGGATTTACACATCAAACCGGTGCAGGTGCACTGCCATGCAGACAATCTGTCTTCGGTGGCGCTGATAAAAAGTTGTGGTGGTTTGCTGGATAGCGCGGAAGAGGTGGATGGGATGCTGGTGCAGCGATATCTGTTTGGCTAGCACGGCTTCGGCGCAGTACTAGCCTGTCAATGGCAGGCAGCACCCACCCGGGTGCTGCGCCGATGTGCTGACTAGCGCCGGTCGTAATTTACCGGTTTTTTGGGATGCTGATAAAAGCCCTCTTTTAATAAGCGCTTAAAGCGCTGCATTTTACCTTCCAGAGTCATTTGTTCTAAGCCTCTGTTGAACAGTTCCAGAATCAGGCGGCTGTTTTTTCGACCTTTGGGTACCAATAAATGCGTGGTCACAGTGGCCAGATAGGTATCCAGAGGCATTAACTGACGGCGCTGTTGGTCAGAAAACTCTCGTTGCAGCAAATACCAGCCGGTCAGCTCATCGACCGGAAAGACATCAATCTTGCCTTCCAACAACGCATTAAAGTTGGCTTCATCTGATTCAAACACCTGCACATTTTTGCCCTGCTCAATGTATTCGGCAATCTCGTCGGTATACAAATAGCCTTTGGTCACGCCCATCTTGTATTGCTTCAGATCCTCCAGCGTTTGCCACTCTTTCAGCTGGCCATCTTTGCGCACATATAAAATCAGATTTTCGGCGGTAATAGGCTTGCTATGCCAGAACTCGTCTTCACGGGCACGCACATAGTTACCGTAGGAGACCGCATCGTAGTCGCCCTTGCGCGCGGCTTCGATGGCGTCATCCCATTGCAGGGATGAATATTCGATGACCACACCGGTTTCTAAAAACGCCTGATTGATGATGTGGTTGATATAACCATTGTATTCCATCTCGGTGGAGGTATACGGCGGATATTCAGAGGTTGCCAGCTCCAGTTTGAGCCAGGCATGAGCCGCACTGTTGGCACTAAATAACAGCGCGGAAGCAACAAATAAGACACGGGTTAGTAGTGAGCGCATAACAAAACCTTTTAAAAATAAATCCCTAAACTGATATTAAGACGATGTGTGGTGTCTTGCAGTCCACCCAGGTCCAGGCCAATGCCCGGGCCGCCGGAGAACCACATGTTGCGGCCTCGGATACTATCAACATACACAAACAGTTTATCCCAGCCAAAACTGCAGCCATTTACCCACTGTGACGAGGTTTTTTCGTTATCCACATCGCCACTGACCTGACTGTATTCGGTGTAACAGGTCACATCTGACACATTTTCAAATTTATAGGGTACGGTGTAGACCAGATTGGTCATAATGCTCGACCCTTCTGCAACCTGCAAAAACGGAAAGGTAAACGATGACATGGCAATCCGGTCGCGCAGCTGCCCTTCTGGTGCCTCAAGGTCATAGTCAAAATCAATATACTGCAATTCAACTTTGAACGGCCCCTGTATATGGCGCAGGTGCAAGGCATAAGCTGACATGTCACCGTGTTCCAGCGTGTCCAGGTTCAGGATATCGCCGTACTGAAAGGAGACCCCCACATCGGTGGAAGCGCCGTCGATCCAACGCCCGGTGTAATTTGCCCGCAGGTTGTACTGACCGTCTTCCTGGTTGCGGAACTCACCGTCATCAGCCACATCAAAGGTGTAGCGGCCAAAGGTAGCGGCATCATTGTACTCATCATTCAAAAAATATCCGGCATGAAAATCCCAGTTGCCCCGGGTGTAATTCGTGGTAAAGCCGGCATCATAATCATCTTCAAAGCCGATGTAATAATTAACCGAAAACCAAAAACTGTTAGACGCAAAGGGCAATAAACCAAACGGCACTTTGGTGATGCCGCCGGTTACACTGAGCTCTTCATCGAATGTATAGGTAAGATCGGCATAACGCACGGTATCGAAATCAACATTTTCGTACCAGCGGTACTCAGCTTTATAGGAAAACTTATCCAGCTCCCCGGATAAGTTGAGCCGCAGCGATTCAAATTCAAAGCCATCGCGGATTTCAGATTCCTGCCAGTCGAGATGGCCATAGTTGACTCGTACATGGCCGCCAATATCCACTGGCAGCTCGTCAGCAAAGGTGGGCGAGGCAGCCAGCGTACTGAGAAACAGTACAGAATACCCGGTGATTGTGTGTTTCATTTATACACCTTGTTTAAAATGGTTTTTATACTGTGCATAAGCGTTACAGGCGCGGTTCCTGACGCCAGCGTCACAGGGGCGGTATGGTGCTCATCAGGGTAACGATGAGCGCTGCCGCAATGGATCCACAGCCAGGGTGTGTGGCAAGGCCGCAATCCATTTGTTTGAACACAAAAGGTATCGCTGAGCAGCGCAAAAAGATCAATTTGTTTACCTGCCAGACCAATAACTTACCGTACAGTGCCCGGGGCTAAGCAAGCTGCAGCGCACATCAGACAAGGCTTGCGCTAAAATCGCAATAGATTAACTTTTTGTTATATAAAGGTTCAGCTTTAGTGAAGATAATTCAATGCTATACTGGCGGCTTTCCTGCCCCCTCAGGTCTGCCTGAGAAGTGACTGGCCGGGCTGCGGCAGGGATGAATATTACAATATTTCGTTAAGGAGAAGTTAATGTCACGGACGGTCGAAATTCAACAACAGCGCAGAGCGCTGCATTCTGTTCAACTTGCTTTTGTCTTGTTACCGGTTGTCGCCCTGTTACTGGGCGTAGCCATAGGCTCTATGATCATAGTTGGTGTGGCCGCTAACAGCTTTTCAGCGGCTATATTAGGCGGTTGTGTGGCTGGTTTGCTGGCAGCTATCTGCTACTACCAAAAACGCCTGAAAAGCTTGTTAGGCGCCAGATAAACATTGCCCCGGCGATATGCCGGGGCAAACAAGTGTCAAGCTTTATTTCTTCGCCAGGCAAGCGATAGCGCTGTATTACCAGGTCAGATCATCCGGGATCTGATAATCGGCATACCAATCATCTTCTTCCTGATGTTGTTCTGCCTGGCTGGTATGCTTATCAGCGCGATGGATCACAGATGCTTCATCACGCTGGGCGATCTTATCGGCCACCGGCATCGGCACCAACCGATACGCGTCATCCAGTTTCACCACTGCCAGCCGGCCTTGGGTTACCTGCACCCGCACCTGCTCACTCACATGCATGCGCTTAACCACATTATCGTCAGTGAAATTTAACACCACATCCGGCTTGCCAGGATCCTGAGTGTTGATGGTAATCAACTGACGCACCTGCGCAGCGATTGAACGCTGCTCACGGGCGGCCTGTTGCTGCTCGTTCAATTCCCGATCGCGGGCTTTTTTGGCTTCTGCAGCTTGTTGCGCAGCGGCGGTGGTTTCATCCACCACCGGCTGTTTTTGTTTATTTTTGAGCTTTTGCTTTTTACGCTTATCCTGCCGCGCCTGTTTGGCCGATGTTTTGTCGGCCAGCCCGGCTTTAAGCAATTGGTCCTGAAGCGATGCCATGGCTCACCCCCTTACTTTGATTTTTTGCGGGTGTCTTTTGCCACCCACTTACCATTATCGTACCAGGCAGACCATCCGGTGGACTTACCATTGTCATTTTCTGACATCACATACTGCTGCTTAGTCTTGCGGCTAAAGCGCACGATGGTGGGGTTGCCATCCGGATCCTGTTGCGGTGCATCAGCCAGATAATGGAATTTCGGCGAAATTCTCTCCCTGAAGCGGGCCAGTTCGGCCACTTTTGGCGCACGAGTCTCACGCGACTTAGGAAAATTATGCGCGGCTAAAAAGATCCCCGATGCGCCATCGCGCAATACGAAGTGGGCATCACTTTTTTCACATTCCAGCTCTGGCAAATCCACGGGATCTTCTTTCGGTGGCGCCGGCTCGCCGCTACGCAGCAATTTACGGGTATTTTTACATTCGTCGTTGGTACAGCCAAAATACTTGCCAAAGCGGCCGTTTTTCAGCTCCATATCATGGCCGCACTTGTCGCACTCGATCAGAGGACCATCATAGCCTTTAATTTTGAAGGTACCAGATTCAACATAAGTGCCATCACAGGTGGGCGCATTACCGCACACATGCAGTTTGCGGGTTTCATCCACCAAATAGCTGTCCATGGCGGTACCGCACTTCTGGCAGCGACGTTTCGCGCGCAACGCTTCGGTTTCTAACTCTTCATCATCATCAACCTTGACCACTTCATCGCCCGGGATCAGGTTCATGGTGTTGGTGCAACGTTCTTTTGGTGGCAGATTATAGCCCGAACAGCCTAAAAACACGCCGGTACTGGCGGTGCGCACGTTCATTTCACGGCCACATTTTTCACAGCTGATACCCGCCGGGATGGCCTGATTCACGCGCATGCCACCTTCATCGGTGTCTTTTTCCGCGGTCAGCAGCTTGTTGTAGAAGTCGGCATAAAAGTCGTTAAGCACCTGCTTCCAGTTTTTGTTTCCGCCGGCGATATCATCGAGCTGTTGCTCCATGTTGGCGGTAAAATCAAAACTCATCAGGTCGTCAAAATTTTCCATCAAACGGTCGTTGACGATCTCACCCATTTTTTCAGCATAGAAACGCTTATTTTCCAGCCGCACATAGCCGCGATCCTGGATGGTCGAAATGATGCTGGCATAGGTTGACGGCCGGCCAATGCCGCGTTTTTCCAGCTCTTTAACCAGCGAAGCTTCATTGTAGCGCGCCACCGGTTTGGTAAAGTGCTGTTTGGGATCCAGGTCTTTGAGCTTCAGGCTATCGCCTTGCTGCACATCTGGAAGTAGCTTGTCTTCTTCGCCTTTTTTACGGACCTGCGGTTGAACCTTGGTCCAACCATCAAAGCGCAGCACCCGGCCTTTAGCCACCAGCTCATAATCGCCAGCGCTGACTTTGACCGTGGTGGCGTCATATTTGGCCGGGGTCATCTGACACGCCACAAACTGGCGCCAGATTAGTTCATACAAACGCTGAGCGTCACGCTCCATATCTCCCAAATGCTCTGATTTGGTAGTGACACTGGACGGACGGATGGCTTCGTGCGCTTCCTGAGCCCCTTCTTTGCTGCCATATCGAATCGGATTCTCCGGCAGATAGCGGCCGCCAAAATTATCGTCGATGTAGCTGCGGCAACTGTCCAGTGCTTCCTGGGACAGATTGGTGGAATCGGTACGCATATAGGTGATGTGACCAGCTTCGTACAAGCGCTGGGCCATCATCATGGTTTTTTTCACCCCAAAGCCTAAGCGGGTGCTGGCCGCTTGCTGTAGCGTGGAGGTGATAAACGGCGCCGACGGCTTACTCTGGGTGGGCCGGGATTCACGGCTGTCTACCACATAATCGGCCTGCTGTAGCTGGGCCACCGCTGTCTCAGCCTGGTCTTTGTTAACCGGCTTAAAGGCGTTGCCCTGATAGCGGTTAACCAGCATGCGCAGCGCTGTGCTGTCAGCAGATTGCAGATCGGCATGGATGTCCCAGAACTCTTCCGGCACAAAGGCTTTGATCTCACGCTCACGCTCTACCACAAGGCGCACCGCCACTGACTGAACGCGGCCGGCAGATAAGCCCCGGGCAACTTTTTTCCACAGCAATGGCGAGACCATAAAGCCCACTACCCGGTCTAAAAAGCGCCGGGCCTGCTGGGCATTAACCCGGTCTACATTGACTTCACCAGGGGCTGAGAACGCTTCCTGAATGGCATTTTTGGTGATTTCGTTAAATACCACACGTTGATACGACTGATTTTTGTTACCCAGCAGTTCGCGTAAATGCCAGGCAATGGCCTCCCCTTCTCTATCCAAATCCGTTGCCAGATAGATAGTGTCGGCATCTTTGGCCAGCTTTTTAAGTTCGTTGACGACCTTTTCTTTGCCCTGCAATACCTGATAGTGAGCTTGCCAGTCATTTTGCGGATCTACGCCCATACGATCCACCAGTTTACGGTACTCGTAATGGCGCAGGTATTCGGCCCGTTCTTCGTCCGAATAGGATTTCAGTTCTTTTGCCGGTTTTTTAGGCTCTACCTTGCCTAAGGCTTTGGTAGGCAAGTCGCGGACATGGCCCACAGAAGATTTTACGATAAAATTTTTACCAAGATATTTATTTATCGTTTTGGCTTTGGCCGGCGACTCGACTATGACCAGTGATTTTGCCATAAAATTGAAATAAACCTGTTTTTAATCATTAGCTTACAGCGCTAATAGAAAGAATTTCGCGTCGTCGTGAATGCCTGAATGACGCCTGTGCTTTTTTAACATATATCGACAAAGTGAATGGAAAACAAGATCTTCTTAATAGTTATTCGGCTAAGCGCTTTTTTCCCGTTCAAATTGCGGCCAATTTTTAACCAACCTGATTGGCATCGCCCGGAAAAGCCGTATAATGCGGGCCATTCCAGCGCGGAATTTACGTGTCTGTGGCTGCAGATTCAACTCAAATTACGCAGCACCGGGCAAAAAAGACCGCCTCCAATTATGGCACATTGTTGTCATTCAGACAGACCGAGGAACGCATGAAGCATTTTGAAGTGAACTTTGACGGCCTGGTAGGACCCACCCACAATTATGCCGGCTTATCGTTTGGTAATGTTGCCTCTTTAAGTAACGCCAATGCCATAAGCAGCCCCCGCCAGGCCGCCAAGCAAGGCCTGGCCAAAGCCAAAGCGCTGGCCGATATGGGCATGACACAGGGCGTACTGGCGCCACAGGAACGGCCTGATCTTAATACCTTGCGTCGTCTGGGCTTTACCGGCTCTGATGCCCGTGTGCTGGAAGCCGCGGCTAAGCAATCGCGCCAGGTGTTCTTGGCATGCTGTTCTGCTTCAAGCATGTGGACCGCCAATGCTGCCACCATTTCGCCCAGTGCGGATACGGCTGATGGCCGGGTGCACTTTACCCCGGCTAACCTGACCAATAAATTTCACCGTTCGCTGGAGCCGCAGGTAACCGGGCGCATTTTAAAAGGCACCTTTGCCAACGATAAATATTTTGCCCATCACACTCATCTGCCGGACAACGAGCATTTTGGTGATGAGGGTGCTGCCAACCATACCCGTTTGTGTAATGAATACGGCCACGCCGGGGTTGAACTGTTTGTGTACGGCCGTTATGCCTTTAACAGCAGCAAGCCGGCGCCGACCCGTTTTCCTGCCCGCCAGACACTGGAAGCCTCTCAGGCTATCGCCCGTCTGCATGGCCTGGATGACGAGTCTACGGTATTTATCCAACAAAACCCGGATGTGATTGACCAGGGCGTATTCCACAATGATGTGATTGCGGTGGGCAACCAGAATGTTCTGTTTTTCCATGAGCAGGCATTTTATGCCAAAGACCAGGCACTGGCCGAGGTACGGCAAAAATTTGGTGATAGCGAATTGCACTTTATTGAAGTACCAACTTCGGCAGTGTCTATCGAAGATGCGGTGAAAACCTATCTATTCAATACCCAGATCATCACCCTGCCCAATGGTGAAATGGCTATCATCGCGCCTACCGAATGTCAGGAAAATCCTGCAGTGTCGCGCTACCTAGATGAGCTGGTCGGCATGAATACGCCCATCAAGCAGGTCAAATATTTTGATGTGAAGCAAAGTATGCGCAATGGCGGCGGCCCCGCGTGTCTGCGTTTGCGTGTTGCCTTAAACGATGACGAGCTGGCGGCAGTCAATCCAAACACGTTGCTTAACGATACCCAGTTTGCACGGTTAAATGCCTGGGTCGACAAGCATTATCGCGACGAGTTGCGCGAGGACGACCTGCGCGACCCGCAGCTACTGATCGAGTCTCGCACAGCGTTAGATGAGCTGACCCAGTTATTGAATATTGGTTCGGTCTACCCGTTCCAGCAAGGCTAATCAGTTAGTCAGATAGACAAAAAACGGTGCCTGTTGGCACCGTTTTTTTTTGGCTTGTATGTTAGTTGGTGATTTCCTGACAAAGCTCTGTGCCATCACCAAACGGGCTGATGGGGGGCGGAGAAGCTTCATCAGATAAGTCACTGGCGGCAACACCCAGCGTGTATTTCATATCGGCGGCTGCCTCACTGCCAGTAGAGCGGGTAAATACCGCGATTTCCACATCGGTAAAGGCACCATACGCTTTGGGATAACGATACTGCAATGTCGCCTGGCCATTAGCATCGGTAGTGCTAATGTTGTCTTTAAACGTGATACTGCCGACGATACCTGGAGTAAGCAGATTATCATTATTAAAGTCTTCTTCAGGCTGCAAAATCCCGTCTTTGTTAATATCTTCATTCATACAGCGTTTTTCGGTGGCCAAATCAAGCAGCCATAACGAACGCTCTTCACTCCACAACCAGGTGCCCTGACGGTATTCGCCGCCGTTGGGGTTACGGTTTGGTGTAACAGAAGCCGTTAGTGATTCTTCGGCCACAGGGCGGCCGGCAGCATCGGTGACAAATACGGTGAATTCTTTTAAGTAGGTGGCAGCGTCCTGGCTTTCTACCAGATTGCCGGTACCAATCGAAATATCAAAAGCACGGTTGCCTACTGTAAGTACTACGCTTCCCTGAGCTGCGGGGTCTTCCACATACTGTGCGGTTACTACCACTGCATCCTCACTGGAAACCGCGCCTGAGGTAAAAACAGTAGAGGCCACGCCATTGCTGTCGGTAGTGGCTTGGGACGGGGCGATAGAACCGGTGCTGGTGTCATCCACATTGAAGCTGATCACGGCATTTTTCACCAGGTTGCCGGCGGCATCGCGCACAATGGCGGTGATGGTGCTGGTCTGGCCATCCGGGCCGACGATATCCGGCGTGGCATCTACCAGCACCGAGTCAGGCATGGTGGCGATAAACTCAATCTGTAATTGTGCGGTCACTTCATCACCATTGTTATCGGTACCGGTGGCGGTGATGGCCGCAAAACCGGCATTGTCAGATTCAATGGTAAACGAAGCCTGGCCACTCGCATCGGTGGTGGTGCTGGCACCGGCGGTAATGGTGCCGCGCGAGGCGGTAAAATCCACCTGGCCGTTGGCAAACGGGCTTTCATCTTTGTTCCAGGTCACGGTTAATACCTGGCTTTGATTCAACTCGATTTCGGCTGCGGGTACGCCGGTGAAGGTAAAATCGTCTTCCTGCACCGTCAGGGTAAATTGCGCCTGGGCATTTAACGCCTCTGCACGGATGGTATCCACCCCGGATGCGCTGCCTTGATACATCACTTCCACCTGACCATTATTGCCACTGGTCACGGTGGTGTTACTCAGGCTGCCGGTATCGGCTGATAAGGTAATAGACTGATTTGCAATGGCCACGCCGTCAGAATCCTGGACCCGCAGGGTCAATGGCACCTGGTCACCTATAATCACCGAGCGCGGGCCATTGATGGTCACTTCAGTGCCGGCAATTTCAACGGTCAGTACCTGGCTCAGTTCGCCCACGGTGGCGGTCAGTTCCACCAGACGGTTTTGCGCATTATTGCGGGTGGATAAGGTGGCCAGCGCACGGCCACTGGCATCGGTCTGGTTCTGGTCCACCTGAATTTCCACGCCAGAGTCGGCCGGCGCAGAGAAGGATACATTGATGCCTTCCATCAATACACTTTGGGCATTTTTCACCAGTGCAGTAAGCTGGGCACTGTCAGAACCGCTGGAGGGCAACTGCACTTTATCGGTAAACAAATTCAGGGTTGCAGGCTGTTCAGCCACCTGGGCGATACCGGATGACGAAAAGGTGGTGGTACCGGCTTCGCCGCCACTGGTGGTTGCGGTAACCTGACCATCGCCGGCCAGATCGCCTACGCTTAAGCCTAATTGCGCGACGCCCTGGTCGTTGGTGCGGGCAGTGCCGGTGTCGTTACTGAAATTGGCCAGCTGGTCGTTGGACAATGAAAAGGTAATCAGGTCGTCGGCTTTAGGGTTGCCGTCTTGATCGGTCACGGTAGCCACCAGAGTCAGGGTATTGCCCTGACTTAAGTCTTTATCGCTCTGGCCATCCGCATTGAGGGTATCCACCGTCACTGTGTACACCGGATCGGCAGTAGTCCCATTACTGCCGGTACTGGTATTGTTGGTTGACCCTGTGGTACTCGAATCACGTTCCAGTGACTCCCCGCCACCACAGCCTGCCAGCATAAAAAGTGCGCTAATACATACCAGCGACTGACCAATTGCACGCATATTCAACTTCCTGAACCTCTATTTCTGGTGAATGGTGTGTTTTCTTGTTAAATCTTTTGTAAATCTGGCACACTACCCGCGTTACGAAGAATAAAAACAGAAGTTTCAGGGAACATTCATGTCTCAAAGCGCACACAAGTATAGTCTGACCACCCGAATCTTTATCGGCATGATCGCCGGGATTTTGATCGGATTTCTGCTTAAACTGGTTTTTGATGATAGCGGAGATTTACGCTTCACGATATTTGGATACACCTTTTCCACGTATAACATTCTGGTAGAAGGTATATTTTCCACTCTCGGCCAAATCTTTATCGCCAGCCTGAAGATGCTGGTGGTGCCCCTGGTATTCGTGTCGCTTATTTGCGGTGTCTCCTCGCTGACCGAGCCCAGCAAACTGGGCCGGCTGGGTGCCAAATCCATCGGCTTATATATTTTCACAACCGCCATCGCAATCACACTGGCCATGAGTCTGGCTTTGATGGTAGCACCGGGCAGTGAAGTCACCCCGCCAGCCGATGTGAGCTATTCCGCTCAGGAAGCGCCGGGCCTGGGTCAGGTGATTCTGGATATGTTCCCCACCAACCCCATCAGTGCCATGGCTGAAGGCAAGATGCTGCAAATCATTATCTTTGCGGTACTGTTTGGTATTGCCATGGCCATGAGTGGCAAAGCCGGCCAGCGGGTGGCCAACTTTTTTGAAGACATTAACCATGTGATCATGCGCCTGGTGACCATCATCATGAACCTCGCCCCCTACGGCGTCTTTGTGCTGATGGCCAAATTGTTTGCCAGTATCGGCGGCGAGATGCTCGGCGGGCTGGCCAAATATTTTGTGCTGGTTCTGGCAGTGCTACTGATCCACGGTCTGGTCACCTATCCTATCCTGCTCAAATCCTTTACCGGCTTAAATCCGGTAATTCTGCTGAAAAAAATGCGCGACGCGGCGCAGTTTGCCTTTACCACTTCCAGCTCCAGCGCCACCTTGCCGGTGACCATGGAAACTGCCCGCAATAAACTGGGTGTGGGTAAATCGGTGTCTTCGTTTACCCTGCCGTTGGGCTCCACCATCAACATGGATGGCACTGCCATCATGCAGGGGGTGGCCACGGTATTTATCGCCCAGGTATATGGCGTGAACCTGGAACTACAGGATTATCTGATGGTGGTATTAACTGCCACGCTGGCTTCTATCGGTACTGCCGGTGTGCCTGGAGTGGGCCTGATTATGCTGGCCATGGTGCTTCAGCAGGTAAACTTGCCGGTGGAGGGTATTGCTTTGATCATTGGCGTAGATCGCTTATTAGATATGACCCGCACCGCCATCAATATTACCGGCGACTGTACTGTGGCCTGTATTATTGCCAAGAGCGAAAATGAACTGGATGAAGCCCGTTACAATGATATGAATGCGGGCCGCGAAGAAGAAGATGTAGACCTAGAGCACTTTGACCGCAATCAGTAAGATTGCGGCCTAGCTTGCTGCCCGGCTAGCCGTTTAACGCGCTGGCCGGGGCCACTTTAGCTGCCCGCGATGCCGGGTATAAGGTCGCCAGCACCACCAACAGCAATGCCACGACCACAGTGACCACCACATCCAGCCATTGCAGCTGGGACGGTAAAAAGTCAATAAAATAGATATCGCCTGACAAGATTTCAGTACCCAGGACGGCTTCTGCGCCTTTCACCAGGGTGGCCAGATTAGGCGCAATCAGTATCGCCAGTACAGTACCCACCGTAATGCCAATCACCCCATTGACCATGCCTTGTAGCATAAATGTGCGGCGGATCAATTGGTCGGTAGCGCCCATGGTTTTTAATATGGCGATTGCTGCACGCTTTTCACGTACCGCCATTACCAGGGTGGACACAATATTAAAACACGCCACGGCTATCACCAGGGTCAGCACAATGTACACCACCACCCTGACCAGCTGGATATCGGTATACAAATGGCCCTGAGTGCGGGTCCAGTCCGACATATACACCGCCTGGGGAAAGCTGTAGCCAATATCGCGCATAATGTTGCGTGCAGCAAACGGGTCGTTAAGCACAAAGCGTAAGCCTTGCGCCCCGGATACAATCCCGGCTTCTTCAGAGGCTTTTTGCAGATGCATCAGGCCCAGATAGTTATCCATTTCCCCGCCAATATCCAGCGCACCGGCAATGCTTAAGCGCACCAGTGATGGCGCTTTAAAGGTCAGGTCGCCGCTGGCGGCAGGCACCAGCACACTGATTTTATCGCCCGGGCTCAACGCCAGCTTGTCCATTAAGCCCTTGCCCAGTAACACACTGTTGGGAGACTGAGTAAATTGTTGCCAGTGAGCCTGAGATACCTGCTGTGACCAGCTGGCCTGGCCGCCGTCAGTGGCCTGGATCCCGGTCAGTTCCACCGGCCGTAGCTGGCCTTTGTGCTGGACCATGCCGGTGATCTTGGTATAGGGCGCCACATCGCTGACGCGGCTGTCCTCAGCCAACTCACCGGCGATTTGCTGCCAGTCCTGGATCCCTTCGTTGGAAACCGAATACAACTCGCCATGGGGAATAATTGCCAGGATCCGCTGGGTCAGCTCGCGCTCAAACCCGTTCATCACACTGAGCAAAGTGATTAGCACAAAACAGCCCAGTCCGATGCCAAATGTAGAGGAAAACGAGATAAAAGAGATATACCGATTGGTTTGCCGGGCCTGGCGAAAGCGCCGGGCCAACTGCCAGGCCAGCCTCATAACGGCGCCCCAGTAGTGGATTGCAGGTGGCCGTCCTGGATGGTCAGGGTACGGTCCATTTTGGCAGCCAGTTCGGTGTCGTGGGTGACCACCACAAAGCTGGTCCCCAGTTGCTGGCTGAGCGATTGCAGCAACTGATAAATTTGTACCCCGGTTTGATGATCGAGGTTACCGGTGGGCTCATCGGCCAGTACCAGCTGCGGATTATTGACCAGCGCCCGGGCAATGGCCACCCGCTGGCGTTCACCACCAGATAAGGCGCCAGGCTTGTGGGTCAGCCGGTGCGACAAGCCCACCCGCTCAAGCATCTCGGCCGCTTGCTGGCGGGCAGCGGAAACCGGCTGCTGGCCAATCAGTAATGGCATGGCAACATTTTCCAGCGCGCTGAATTCAGGCAGTAAATGATGAAACTGGTAGATAAAACCCATTTTCTGATTGCGCAAGGCAGCCAGCCGGGTATTGGATAAGCTGAATAAGGATTGCCCGGCAAAGTGGACCTGGCCGGCAGAAGGCGTATCGAGCCCGCCTAAAATATGTAACAGAGTACTTTTGCCCGAACCGGAACTGCCTAAAATGGCGATGTGTTCGGCGGCATTTACATGAAAGGAGATATTATCCAGCACAGCCGTCTGGGTTGCGCCATCATCGTAGGTTTTGCTGATGTCCGTACAGACAAGTAATGGTTCCATTTTACCTAATCAAACAAGGGTTTTACTTGCTGTGATGGTACCGTGATACGGGCATTGAACCAAGGATTTGATGGACAAAGAAAGTGGCGGAGCGGACGGGACTCGAACCCGCGACCCCCGGCGTGACAGGCCGGTATTCTAACCAACTGAACTACCGCTCCGCAAAGGAAATGATATTGATGCACATGTGGCGGAGCGGACGGGACTCGAACCCGCGACCCCCGGCGTGACAGGCCGGTATTCTAACCAACTGAACTACCGCTCCACACTGGTGCATGCAAAACTAAATGGCGGAGCGGACGGGACTCGAACCCGCGACCCCCGGCGTGACAGGCCGGTATTCTAACCAACTGAACTACCGCTCCGAAGCCTTTAGTTTTTGCTATTGAAGTGGCGGAGCGGACGGGACTCGAACCCGCGACCCCCGGCGTGACAGGCCGGTATTCTAACCAACTGAACTACCGCTCCACTTTTTCAATATTTTCAGTAAGTTGAAACTTGCCCTTAAAGCAGGTTCCCCCTGACTGCGGCGCAGATAATACGAGTATCGATATTAAGAGTCAATGCTTTTTTTGCGAAAAAAAAGGATTAGGTAACCGATTGCACACGTAATCAACATAATGCTGAAATATCCAACAAGTTTACTGTTTTTTAAGAGTTTTGTTCACTCTGATCAGTGGCCGGCGATTTTTTAAAGCGGCTGGTCAGGCGGCTTAACCAGCCTGGCGATGACACTTGCGCCGGGGCGGTGGCCGACCGCCGTTTTAGAAACCACACAGTGCCCACCACAATCACCAGAATGCCGCCGTTGACTAATGCCAACAATAAGATAAAGGTACTTTGTGCCATTTCCGGTTCCGCCGGGGGCGCAGCAGGCTCTGTCACCGGCTCGCTCTGCGCTGCGTTTTGCACATTCATCTCACTGGCCTGCATCTCACTGGCCTGGCCGGCGTCCATGGCCCCCGGCTCTTCCTGGCTGGCCCCTTCGGCTACCACCGGCGGTGGTGGCCGGCCATCAAAGGTGTACTCAGGAATATCTAAAATAAACTCCCGGCCGGTTAGCGTGGTGGCATACACAGTCAGTTTTACTCTGAACAGGCCTTCTTCCATGGCCAGGATATCGTGGGTGCGCACCGCATCAGACGGCTCGGTTAATGAAAAATTTTGTATATCCCCATTGGGATAGCGCACCTTGCCATCTACAATCAAAGACTCGATGGCCACCAGATTACGATCTACATCGATCTGCAGCGTATGATATTGCTCTTCTTCACTGGCCCGGCTCACTGATAAGCTGACCGGATTAGGATGTAAGATAATCGGCGGGTCAATTTGCTCACGGGTAAACATAGGAGTGGTAACCCGAAAAATCGGTGTCCATTGCCCGGCCGGCACCGTCAGATTAAACTGCCCGGTAAAAATACCGTCCATGCGCTGCTCATCCATGCCCAGCCCATCATCTTTAAAGGTGGCCACAATCTCGCTGTCCGCGCCAAAATTGTCGTAATCAGCATTATTGGTGCTGACCAGTTCGATGGTTAAATCCACCGCATCGCGAAATTCAGGATGAGAAACCGCCTTGCCGCCATTCTCCAGGGTTGCGGTTTGTTTGAGGATCTCCCCAGCAAACACCATCTCGGGCAACGGCTGTGCGTCCAGCGCAATATCCGATACCACCATGATGCGGCTGCCTGGTAACAGCTGGCCGACCGCCTGCCAGGGGCCGGGGGTGGGCTGGCTGATTTTAACCATGTCAAAGCTGGCTTCATCAAACCATTCCACCTGCGGCTGATCTTCGCGCCCCTGGAACAACTTGGAGCCGTCCGGCTGCACCAGCACCACCGGTGCCGAACCATACTCACGAAAAAAAATCAGCGTCAGTTCATCCACATCGGGGTCGACCCTAAAGCGGTTTTTTAACAATTTGATAGAATTTTGATAGGCATCGCCCAGAGCGCGGATGGGCAACTCTGCGCTGGGCGGTTGTATCGCGTGGGCATTTTGTTCTGCTGGTGGGTGCACTTCTGGCGCTGAATCTTGCGCGTGTGCGGCGCTACATCCCAGACCAGGCCCCAGGCCAGCAACAAGGCTGGCCAATAATAACCTTTGTCTAAACCACTTCCCGATTGTGAGTCTTTGCATTATTTATTCGCTGAGGCCTGCCCGCCATAAACACTGGCCAGCGCTGTCTTGCACAATGTCCAGGCGCGCTTCATGTTGTGCTAATTCATCGGCCGATGCCCGAATGACCTTTAATTTATTTGCGCCACGGCTCAAACGGCGCACTGCCCCGCTGTCATAATTTTCACCACTGCCCTGGCCGGCCAGATTCAGGGCGGTCTGGCCGCCCGTCATGATCAGATACACATCGGCCAGGATCTCGGCATCGAGTAATGCGCCGTGCAATTCCCGATGGCTGTTATCAATACCATAGCGCTTACATAACGCATCCAGGTTATTTTTTTGCCCCGGATGAACCTTGCGGGCCTGCGCCAGGCTGTCCAGAATGCCACAAATATCGGCTGTTTTAAGATTGCGGGTGGTCGGCTCTTTCGCAAACTCGTGGTCCATGAAACCGACGTCAAACGGCGCGTTGTGGATGACTAACTGTGCACCACGGATAAACTCGACAAAATCTTCGGCAATATCACCAAACAAAGGTTTGTCGGCCAAAAATTCATTGGTGATACCGTGAACTTCAATGGCTTCCTGCTCAATTTCACGTTGCGGATTGATATACACATGAAAATGATTGCCGGTCAGCTTGCGGTTTATTAGCTCGACACACCCGATTTCGATGATGCGGTGGCCTTCTTTGGGATCAATACCTGTGGTTTCGGTATCCAGTACAATCTGACGCATGGGAGACTTCTCGTTACTTAGCACTTTTTGCTAGTATACCAAGCCAAAATTTGCTGACTATGGGCCAGCATAAAAAAAGGAGCCAGTGTGGCGAAAAAAGCAATTGAGATTTTTACCGACGGCTCGTGCCTGGGTAATCCGGGCCCCGGTGGCTACGGCGCAATCATGATCTACAAACAGCACCGCAAAGAGCTATCCGGCGGTTTTTATAAAACTACCAATAACCGCATGGAGCTACTGGCGCCCATTGTGGCGCTGGAAGAATTAAGCGAAGCCTGTCAGGTGGATATCACCACCGACAGCCAGTATGTGAAAAACGGGATTAATCAGTGGATCCACAACTGGCGCAAAAATGGCTGGAAGACCAAAGATAAAAAACCGGTAAAAAATGCTGACCTTTGGCGCCAGCTGGATGCTGCTGTCGGCAAGCATGAGGTGACCTGGCACTGGGTGAAAGGCCATTCCGGCCACCCGGAAAACGAACGCTGTGATGCGCTGGCCCGGGAAGCAGCCGAAGCCCCCACCCAGCCAGATGACGGTTTCACCCCTGCCGCGTAATGATGCTTACGGCCAATAGGCAATCAGCTTACCCTGAGTCTGGTTGTCTTCGAGCCGCTGGTGCGCCTGGCTGATATCGCTGACCGGCAGCACAGTGTCCACATTAACCTGCAGCCGGCCATCGGCAAAGGCAGGTAAAAAAGTCTGGCTGAACTGGGCAATCAAATCCCGCTTATAGGCATCGGTGCGGCTACGCAGCGTGGAGCCTGTGATGGTCGCCCGTTTGCCCAGCATCAAGGCCATATCCAGCTTGTCGGCATAACGCCCGGCCAGCATGGCCAGATACACGATGTGGCCATCCTGCGCCAGGCATTTCAGATTGCGGTTAAGATAATCACCGCCGACAAAATCCACCACGCCGTTAACGCCCTCTGGCCAGTGCTCACTGAGCTGTTCGGCAAAATCCTGCTCTTTATAATTGATCAACAGCTGCGCTCCCATTTGTTCACACATGGCCAGCTTGTCGGCAGATGAGGCGGTCACCGCAGTGGCAATATTATGCAGCTTACACAATTGCAGCGCAGCCAGGCCGACGCCGGAGGCCCCCGCGTGAATCAGTGCCCGCCCATTAGGCGGTACCTGGGCGATGGTAAACAGTGCTTGATAAGCGGTTAAAAAGACTTCGGCCAGGCCGGCGGCATGGGTCATAGAAACTCCGTCGGGAATGGCCATCAAATGGCCCTCATCCACCAGCGCCTGTTCGGCATAACCGCCACCGGGCAACAGGCCGAATACTTCATCTCCACATTGCCAGCGGCTCACACCCTCGCCCACTGCCAACACTGTGCCGGCGGCTTCCAGGCCCAGGATCGGGCTTTCGCCAGGCGGTGCCGGGTATTTGCCCTGGCGCTGCAGGGTGTCAGCGCGATTGACCCCAAACGCTTTTACCTGAATAACCACCTTTCCCGGCGCCACCTTGGGCGCATCGGTTTGAGCCATGCGCAGGCCTTGCGGACCGGCGTCAGAAGAATAATCAATAAAGTGCATTGGGCGATCCTGTGCCATGGGTTGTACAAGCGATTACGCGACCATAGTGAAAAAAGATGAATCAGGCTATACTGCGCGGCCATTTTCTTGTGTCACAGGCTCGTTCATGTCAGCAAAAATCACTCTTCATCCCGAACGGGAAAAATCCTTATTGCGCCGCCACCCCTGGGTGTTTGCCAGTGCGGTTGCTACCGTGGACGGGCGTTGCCGGCCAGGCGATACCGTGGATGTGCTGGCCAGTGATGGCCGCTGGCTGGGCCGTGGTGCGTATTCGCCGGAATCGCAAATTCGGGTGCGTATCTGGACTTTTGTGCAAGATGAACCCGTGGACAACGGCTTTTTTGTGCGCCGGCTGGAGCAGGCTCTGACCCTGCGCCGTGCCGTGCTGGACCCGGAGCAAACCAATGCCTACCGGTTGATTGCCGCCGAGTCCGATGGCTTACCCGGGGTGACTATTGATATCTATGCCCAGGTCGCTGTGCTGCAGTTACTGAGCGCCGGTGCTGATCGCCAGCGTAAAAAGATTGTCTGGGCGCTGCAAAAAGTTTTACCGGATGTGGCGCTGTATGAGCGCTCAGATGTAGATGTGCGCAAAAAAGAAGGTCTGGAATTACTGGCCGGCCCCATTACCGAGAATGCGCCGACCCAGATAGAGGTCAAAGAAAATGGCTTGCTGATGCAAATTGATATCGCCAGCGGCCACAAAACCGGCTTTTATCTGGACCAGCGTGACAGCCGCGCCCGCGCCGGCCATTATGCCCGCGACAAAACCGTGCTTAACTGCTTTAGCTACACCGGCATGTTCAGCGTCTATGCGCTGGCTGGCGGTGCCCGTCATGTGACCAATGTGGATGTCTCCCAGCCCGCGCTGGATTTGGCCGCCCAGCACCTGACAATGAACCAGCTTGATGCAACTAAGGCGACGCAGGTGAAGCAGGATGTGTTTACCGCGCTACGCGAGTATCACCAGGCGGGCACTCAGTTTGATATGGTGATCCTCGATCCGCCAAAATTTGTCGACTCTAAAGCCTCATTAAAACGCGCAGCCCGGGGCTACAAAGACATCAACATGTATGGCATTCATGCGGTCAAACCTGGCGGTTTTTTACTAACATTTAGTTGTTCGGGCCTGATGCCGGCAGATTTGTTCCAAAAAATCGTGGCCGATGCGGCGTTGGATGCAAACCGAACCGTCAAGATTGTGGAGCGACTGGCGCAGGCACAGGACCACCCTGTGGCAGCAGCTTATCCGGAAGGCTATTACTTAAAAGGCCTAGTGTGCCAGGTGCTGGACTAGGCAGAGACTCGCTTCACGCGCGACAAACAGTGCGCAGGGGCCGGCGCAAGCCGGCCACAGCTCATTTCATCTCAGAAATTTCCACACCGATGATACAACTGACGGGGGTTTCCTCCACGCAGCGTACCACAGAGGCCAGCGCCTGCAGTGATGGGATCTGCGAGTTGGTCGACTCTATGGACACCTTCACCTGAGTGCCCAGCTCTACCGACGGTTCATCCACTTCCAGCGACATGCCAGTGGCGCTGATATCTTTGCACACGGCCTGCAATGTGCGGCTGGATTCATCGTCGTTGATCTGCACCTGACACGGTGAATTGACCATCATTCTAAAAAAGTTACGCTTGTCGTCGTATCCCAACATTTTACATCTCCTGAACCGGACCGAACGCCCTGAAAAAACGCCTGCTGTCTATTGGTTATAGGGCGTGAGCCAAAACTTGTCAACACAGGGCCGGCGGTTGCGGCCCAAACCTCGTGAGTGTTTCGCACCTCATGTCGGGCTGTTTACGCGGTGCGTGGCAAAATGGCTTTAAAATTCAGCCAGAAAATTTTGGATGCGTTTGGCCGATATGGGATACGCCGTGCCCAACTGCTGGGCAAACAGCGATACCCGTAGCTCTTCAATCATCCAGCGTCCTTCGCTAAGGGCCTGCGGCACCGTTTTATGGGCGTATTTCTGGCACACCTTGTCAAAGTCAGCCAGCACTTTTTCCACCGTGATCTGGGCCTGACGATCCCTGGTTGGATCCACCGGCAGTTTTTCCAGGCGCCGCGCCAGGGCTTTGATGTAGCGATGCCAGTCGGCCAGCCGCGCAGCGCCAATGTCACTGACAAAGCCTGGATACACCAGCGAGTTTAAGTGCTGCTTGATATCGCCCATGGCGCCCACCATGGTCAGCGGCACGTTGCCTTTCATCTGTTTTTGGCACTGATGGGCCAGGGTCAGACCCTGCTCCACCTGCTGTGCTATTTCAGTAACCATGTCGTTGATCTCAGCGCGTACCCATTCGACACAGCCTTCAAACTGGCTGGCGCTGCGCACCGCTTCGCCCTGCCTGGCTTCAAATTGCTGGCGCAGCGCATCAATGCCGGCAAAGATGCAATCATCGATAAGCGCTTTGACCTGGCCAAATGGGTTAAAATACAGCCCCAGCTTGGCCTTGTTGGGCAGGCTTTTTTCCAGATGGCCCAGCGGTGAGGGAATGGCAGCACGGATGAGGGTGTTGACGCCATCGGTATGCAGCTTGCGGGCACGGTCTTCATCATCAATCAGCTCAATGTCCACCTGCTGGCCTTTTTTCACCAGCGCCGGAAATGCCTGTACTTCAAAGCCCCCCACCTTTTGCACAAAGGTCGCTGGCAGGCTGTCAAAATCCCATTGTTTAAGGCCCTTACGTTCCAGCTCCGGGGTCGCCGCCTGTTCGAAGGTTTGCTGCACCTTGCCCTGACATTGCTGCTTAAGCTTGTCCAGATTATCACCGCGGGCGATAACCTGCTGGTCGTTGTTTACTACCGCAAAATGCATCACCAGATGGGTATCCACCCCTTCCAGGTTCCAGTCTTCTTCGTCCACTGTCACCCCGGTCATTTTACGCAGCTTGTCAGATAAAGCGTCACGCAACGCTACCGGCCGGTTGTTTTTATCCTGCGGGCTGATATCAGCCAGGCAGGCTTCGGCAAAATTGGGTGCCGGCACAAAGTTTTTGCGCAGCCGTTTAGGCAGCGATCGGATAAGCGCCACCACCAATTCGTGGCGCAAGCCCGGCACCTGCCAGTCAAATCCCACCTGGCTGACCTGGTTGAGCACTGGCAGTGGAATATTCACCGTCACCCCGTCATCTTTGGCATTCGGTTCAAAATGATAGCTGAGCGGCAACGTCAGGTTGCCCTGCTTCCACACATCCGGGTAGCCATTTTGCACTGCATCGGGCTGCTGGCGATACACATCGTCCTCGGTAAAGGTCAGCTCCACACTGCGCTGATGTTTTTTGTACCATTTTTTGAACGCCGCTTCGTTATTGACCTCTACCGGCAGGCGATTGGCATAAAACTCCACCAGGGTGTCTTCTTCCACCATTAGATCCCGGCGGCGCACCTTTTGCTCCAGCTCATCAGCCTGCGCCAGCAAGGCCTGATTATCCTGTAAAAACGGATAGTTTAAGCGGGTATCACCATTGACCAGCGCTTCGCGAATAAACAACTGCTGGCACAACGCCGGGTCAATCTGGCTGTAAACGACCGCCCGGCGCGTCACGATAGGCAAGCCAAACAGGGTGACGGTTTCGTAGGCCAGCACCGCGCCGCGCTTTTTCGACCAGTGCGGCTCGGCGTAGCTGGACTGGGATAAGTGGCTGGCCAGCGGCTCCACCCAGCGCGGATCGATTCGGGCATTCATGCGCGCAAACAGCCGTGAGGTTTCCACCAGCTCGGCGGCCATTACCCATTTGGGCTGGTTTTTGGCCAGGCCGGAGCCGGGAAAAATCATAAAACGGGTATTGCGCGAGCCCAGGTATTCACGATCTTTGTCTTTGGTGCCCAGATGGGATAGCAAACCGGCACAAATGGCCTGATGCACCGCCTGGTAATCAGCAACCTGAGAAGAAATACCTAGCTGCAGTTCGGCCAGTGATTTTTTCAGCTGGCTGACAATATCCTGCCATTCGCGCATGCGCAGATAATTTAAAAAGCTGGCCTTACACCACTTGCGCAGTTGATTGTTGGTCAGCGCCTGCTGCTGTTCGCGAAACGCATTCCAGGTGTTAAGCAGGCTGATAAAGTCAGAGTCTTTGTCCAGATGTTCCCGATGGGCTTCATCGGCCTGCTGGCGTTTGTCACTGGGGCGCTCGCGCGGGTCCTGAATCGACAAACCGGCGGCAATCACCATCACTTCACGCAACGCATTGGTTTTATCCGCTTCCAGCACCATGCGGGCATAGCGCGGGTCGATGGGCAGCCGGGCGATTTGCTTACCCATCGGAGTCAGCACAGCACGACCCTGCTGTTTGCCAATGGCCTCAATTTCTTCAAGCAGCCGGAAACCATCGTTGATATTGCGATTATCCGGTGGCTCTACAAAGGGAAAGCGGCTGATTTCGCCCAAGCCCAGCGCCAGCATCTGCAGGATGACTGAGGCCAGGTTGGTACGTAAGATTTCCGGGTCGGTAAATTCCGGCCGGCCCAGATAATCTTCTTCACTGTACAGCCGAATACAGATACCGTCAGACACCCGTCCACAACGCCCGGCACGCTGATTGGCCGAGGCCTGTGAGACCGGCTCAATAGGCAGGCGCTGTACCTTGGAGCGGGCGCTGTAGCGCGAGATCCGGGCGGTACCCGGATCGATGACATATTTGATGCCAGGCACGGTCAGTGAGGTTTCGGCCACATTGGTGGCCAACACAATTCGGCGGCCGGTATGTGACTGAAAAATGCGGTTTTGCTCGGCGGCGGAGAGCCGCGCATACAGTGGCACGATTTCGGTGTTGCGATACTGCTGTTTTTGCAATGCATCCTGGGTGTCACGAATATCCCGCTCACCACTTAAAAAGATAAGAATGTCGCCTGGTGCTTCACGGCTGAGCTCGTCCACCGCAGCAATGATGGCATCGGCCTGGTCCTGGTCGTCGCCCTGCTCTTCCGGCCCGCGGTAGCGAATTTCCACCGGATAGGTACGCCCGCTCACTTCAATCACCGGGGCGTCGTTGAAATGACGCGAAAAGCGCTGCGGATCGATGGTGGCCGAGGTAATGATCACTTTTAAATCAGGCCGGCGCGGCAGCAACTGCTTCAGATACCCCAGCAAAAAGTCGATATTCAGACTGCGTTCGTGGGCTTCGTCGATGATGATGGTGTCGTACTGGTTTAAAAACCGATCCTGCTGCATTTCGGCCAGCAGCATGCCGTCGGTCATCAACTTGACATAGCTGTTGTCGCTGACATTATCCGAAAAGCGGATCTTGAAGCCGACCTTGTCACCCAGCGGGGTCTGCATTTCTTCGGCGATGCGGTTAGCCACACTGCGTGCTGCCAGCCGGCGCGGCTGAGTGTGGGCAATCATGCCATCCACACCCCGGCCCAGTTCCAGGCAGATTTTAGGCAACTGAGTGGTTTTTCCTGAGCCGGTCTCCCCGGCCACGATCACCACCTGATGGGCCGCAATGGCCGCCTTGATGTCATCTTTTTTATCGCTGACCGGTAGCGGCGGATAATCAATGGCGGGTAAGTTTTCCTGGCGCCACTGACGACGGGCCACCGCAGACTCAATGGCCTGCTCCAGTTTGTCCAGAATAGCAGGTTTTAGAGTGCCCTTTTCATGGTGCTGTTTTAATGAGGACAAACGCCGCTTTAACCGAAAGCGCTCAGCGCCATAGGTTGATGGCAATGCCTCACGCAAAGCCTGATAACGGGCATGAAAAGTGGCTGACTCCAAAATAACATCCTTAGCATCTCAACTGAGCGCCCGATCCTAGGCAAATTGCTAAGTTATTTCCAGTCAAACCGGTACAAGCGCCTGTCGCAAAGGTTAAATGGCGGTGAATTGAAGAACTAAGCAGGATGGCGGGTCTGTTAACCCGCCTAATCAGGTGATCTAACTGGCTACTTCGTAGCCTGAGCGCAGCTGCTTGTCGATGGCCTTGAGAATGGCTGAACGGTTGATGCTGCCGACCAGCACCCCGTCATCGTCGACCACCGGATAGATGCGCGGCTTTTCCTGTAACAGTTGCTGGGCCAGCTCAATGACCGACATGTAGGGTTTTACACTAAGCGCCGGGCTTTGCATGATGTCTTTGACACGACACACCTGCTCGCGGTAGTAGCATGACTCAATCATTTGCCGGATGCAGTCCTGCTCTGACAAAAATCCCACCAGACGCCCTCGCTCATCGGCCACTGCGCCGCCCGACTGACCACTTTGCAATAAGCGCTCAACCGCCTCGGCGACAGGCATGTCTTTGAGAAGTTTTACCGGATGGTGATTCATGTAGTCACATACTTGCAACGATTCCATAATGCCTCCTACGCGGTAAACACCCTGTTTACTGCTGTTGTGGTTCAGGCTGAGTAGTCTCTTTGTAATCCCGACCAGACCCGCTCTGGTACTTTAAGCCTAGCTCTGGCCGGGGTATACAGCGAACTTTTTTCACTCTTTTTTACGGTTTTTGCGGGGCCAACAGATCTTTATAAATACCGACTTTCAGCTCACCATTGGTATCGATGCTGGCACGATACATTCCGGCGGTGTTAAACGGCATAGCAATGTTGCCCTGATGGTCGATGGCTACTACCCCGCCGGTACCGCCGGCCGGTTTAAGCACATCAAAAATCACGGTATCGGCGGCACGGTTAACACTGACACCGTGGTATTTGACCCGCGCACAGATATCCGCCGCCACGTTATAGCGGATAAAAAACTCACCGTGGCCGGTGGCCGATACGCCACAGCTGCTGTTTTCAGCAAAGGTGCCGGCGCCAATGATAGGCGAATCTCCGACCCGGCCATAGCGTTTGGCGGTCATGCCGCCGGTTGACGTCCCCGCCACAATATTGCCTTTACTATCGAGCACCACCACACCCACGGTACCCATTTTTTCGTTGCCTTTCTGGCCGCCCACTTTGGCGCCTTCGGCAGCCATGCGGTCTTTTGCTTTACCCAGTGCCTCGCGCCGATGCTCAGTATTAAAATAACTGTTGTCTACCATCTCCAGGCCCTGCTCTTGTGCAAAGGCTTCAGCACCGCTACCGCTTAACAGCACATGGGGTGAATGGTTCATCACGGCCCGAGCCGCGGCAATAGGGCTTTTTATGGTGGTGACGCCGGCCACAGCACCGGCTTTACGCTTGGCACCGTGCATGATGGATGCATCCAGTTCGTGACGTTCATCATAGGTATATACTGCGCCTTTGCCGGCATTAAATAAGGGCGACTCCTCCAGGATCTGTAAGGTCGCAACCACAGCATCAGTGCCCGGTTTGCCTTGTTTAAGCAAGGCGTGGCCGGCCTTAATCGCCTCGGTCAATTTAGCCGCATAGGCTTGTTCTCTTTCGGGAGTCATCTGATCTTTGGTAATGGTACCGGCACCGCCATGCACCACGATGGCCACCTCGGCCTGCGCCAATGGTGCCAGTGCCATCAACCCAACTGTGATTATTTTTGTTAACACGTTCACACACGTCTCCTGCATTGTTTGATTGCTTAAGCTTGCTGTGCCGGGCGATAAGCCAGGCCTCAGCAAGACTAGTGTTTTTACTTTTAAAATTGACGGTGTACACTGCCCGCCATTCATTTGTCGACAGGGTCACCACTCACATGACGTCAGACGCCAGTATTTTATGGCACGATTACGAAACTTTTGGGACCAGCGCGCAAAAAGATTTGCCCTGCCAGTTTGCCGCCATCCGCACCGATCGTGATTTGAACATTATTGGTAAGCCTATCAATATAATGAGTCAAATTGCCAATGATTATCTGCCGCAACCCGGCGCTTGTCTGGTCACCGGCATCACGCCGCAGCAAACCTTGCGCGACGGCATGGCCGAAGCCGATTTTGCACAAAAAATTGCGGCACTGATGAGCCAGCCCAACACCTGTGTGGCCGGCTACAACAGTATTCGCTTTGATGACGAAGTCAGCCGTCATCTGTTTTACCGCAATTTTATCGACCCGTACGCCAGAGAGTGGCGAAATGGTAACAGTCGCTGGGATATCATCGACTTAGCCCGCGCCTGCTATGCCCTTCGCCCGGACGGAATTAACTGGCCGACCCGCGACGATGGCACACCGTCCTTTCGCCTCGAGGATTTAAGCGCTGCCAATGAACTCGCCCATGGCCAGGCTCATGACGCATTAAGCGATGTGTATGCCACCATCGATTTGGCCCGGCTGATCCGCAAACACCAGCCGCGGCTGTACGATTACGCGTTCAGTTTACGCAATAAACATACCGTAATGGCACAGCTGGACTTAAGCCGGCCATCGGTGGTGTTGCATATTTCCTCCAAATTGCCGGCCGCCCAGGGCTGCGCCAGCTGGGTGATGCCGGTGGTGGCCCACCCCACCAATAGCAATGCTATTATTGCCATTGACCTGAGCAAGGACATTACCCCGTTGCTTAGCGCCGATGCTGAAACCTTAAAAGCCCAGTTGTATGCCAGCAATCAGGAGTTAAACGGCGCGCCCCGCCCGCCGATCAAGCTGTTACACATTAATCGTTCGCCCTTTATCACCACTGCCAAGGCCATGACCCAGGACAATGCGCAGCGGCTGGGCCTGGATCGCGACTTTTGCCTGGACAACTTTAAACAACTGTCGGCGCTGCCGGATCTGGCCACCCGCTTAAGCCAGGTCTATGCCGCGCCTCCGTCCACCGAGCAGCCGGATATCGACCACGCGCTATACAGCGGTGGCTTTTTAAATGATGATGAACGGCGCTGGTGTGATCAGGTGACACAAAGCGACCCCGAGCAGTTAGCCGGGCTAGCCGAGCAAACACAAAATCAAAAGCTGCGCAGCATGCTGTTTCGCTACCGGGCGCGCAATTTTTCTTACACCCTGAGCGAGCCGGAAATGCAACGCTGGCAGGCCCACCGGCGAGCCCGTCTGACCGAAGCCGACTCACCGGCCACCATCACCTTAGAGCCTTATCTGATGGAGCTGGAACAACTGGCCAGCCGGCATGCCCAGGATGCTGAAAAACAGGCTATTTTGCGTGCCTTGTATCAGTACGCTGAAAATCTTTGACCTGATAAGGGCTCACGCTATAGTCTTAGGGTAAAGGAATGGGCGGCTTGGCCGTTACAGTAATTACAACAATAAATGCAGGCTGGAAGTAGCAAATGATTGGTGTCGCTGTCACCCTTGATAGTTCGAAAAATTTTGTGGATATCACCATTGAGCCGGCGGCGCTGGAGCGCGAAGTCGACAGTAAATTGTTATGGCATGAGATCCACGAAGGCCAGTTCAAAAGCCTGTATGTGTCGCAAAGTACTCTTAAGGCTGCCTGCGATAAAGCCAACCATTATTTTAAAACCGGCGATCATACCGCGGTGCAGGAACGCATCGGTGAGCGCCGCAATACCGAAGTGGATTTTAAAATCAGTAGTGACGGCTTAAGCGCCACCCTGGTGTTAACCGCGCCCTATGGCGGCCGGGTGCCCACTGTCGATATTCTGTGTAACCTCGCCTTTAATGCCGGCATCCAGCGCGGCTTATCCCGCAAGCGGGTGGAAGCACTGCTGCTGGAATTGTCCAAGGCCCCACCCGGCGCGGTGCTGGAAAGTGAAGTGGCCCGAGGCCTGCCGCCTCGTGATGGCAAGCACAGTAAACTTATCCCGCTGGTGCCCAATGCGCTGGAGCGGGTATTACAACCTCAGCAAACCGACAATGACCGGGTGGACATGCGCAACCTGGGCGAGGTGGTCTGTGTTAAAATCCACACCCCGGTACTGCGGCGCGAGCCGCCCACGCCTGGCCGCCCCGGCTACGATGTCAAAGGCAATGCCTTACCCGCCCAGCCTGGCAAACTGCAGGAGTTTAAACTTGGCAAAGGCACTGTGGTTAGCGACAGTGACCCCAATCTGCTGGTGGCTGCCATCTCGGGCATGCCCAAGTTTGCTGATAACAGCATGACCATCGATGAAACCTTTACCTGCTCGGGCGTCAATGTGGGCTCCGGCCATGTGGATTATGATGGCGCGGTGCTGGTCAATGGCGATGTCACCGAAAAAATGCAAATCAAGGCCACCGGGGATGTGACCATCAACGGGTTTGTGGAATCAGCGCTGATTGAAGCTGGCGGAGATATCATTATTACCGAAGGGGCCATGGGCAAAATGGCCGACGGTCAGCTCGAACATTCCTGTTTTTTAAAAGCCGCTGGCAGTATCCATGTGCAACATGGTCAGGGCATTGATATTCAGTGCGGCGGCAATGTGACGGTGAGCCGCCAGCTGGCCTATAGCCGCATTCAAAGTGGCGGCTCCATCACCGTGGGCCGCATTGATAACCCGCAAGGCAACCTGTTTGCCTGCGATATCGTCAGCCAGGGTTCGGTCCAGGCCGGAACGGTGGGCGCGGTGTCCGGCAGTACCCTAAAAATTGATTTTAGTCCCGGTTTTAGCAAACTGCTGGAACGAAAAGACGCGCTGGATGATTTGCTAAAGCAGCTGCGTAACAACAATAGCCGCCATAAAGAAAAACTGGATCTGATCAAAACCCGCTTGTTGCCGGCCGAAATCCGCCAGAAAGTGGATAATGCGCTGGACATGCTCAACAATGAAACCTGCCTGCTCAACTGGCTGGAACTCAAAGCCATCGAGATGCGCCAGCAAAAAGAAGACTACCAGAATGCCATTGGTGTGGTTGCCACTAAGCGTCTGTACAACGGCGTTTCGGTAAAACTTAACAATCGTAACTGGCGTTCAGAGCGTGACTATGATCGCTGTAAGCTCAATTACAGCAATCATCAGTGGCACTACGACCCCATCGTCTAATTACGCAGCTTGCCAAACGGCATTAGTAACAGCCGCCCAATGGCACTGTTTTGTCGGCTGGCGGGATAGGCCCGCTGGCCGATATCCAATTGCTCATCAGGCTGTCGGGCGCGGGCTTTAAAACTGCCAAACAGCCTGTCCCACCACGACACACTAAAGCCAAAATTGCTGTGGGTTTCCAGGCCATGCTGACTGTGATGAATACGGTGCAAGCGCTGGGTGATCACCAGCCAGGCCAGTTTATCGTCCAGCTTTTGCGGCAGCCGGATATTGCTGTGATTGAAAATCGAAAACGCATTGAGCGCAATCTCAAAGATGATCACTGCCAGTACCGGAATGCCAAATGCCAGGATCACTGCCGCCTTTATGAATAAGCTCAGGCCAATTTCCAGCGGGTGAAAGCGCAACCCGGTAGAGCTGTCTACATGGCTGTCAGCATGATGTACCTGATGCAGGCGCCACAGTAGCGGCACGCGGTGAAACAAGCGATGCTGCCAGTAAATGGCCAGATCCAGCAGCAAAACCCCGACAACGATGCCAGGTACCTCAGGAACGGCCAGTACAGGCAATACGCCCAGCTGCTGCTTACTGGCGTACAGGGCAACCCCGGCCAGTGTGACCGGTAAGATAAGCCGCGCCAGTAGCGCGCCACACACAACCATCAACAGGTTGGCCCGCCAGCGCACTTTGCGCCCCAGACTATCGTGCCGGGCCGGCCAGCGTGCTTCTACAAGTGCCATTACGGTAAACACCCCGATAAATATGCCCACGCGCAGTGCGCTGACATTATCCATGCTGCGCCACCTTTTTAAGTGTCATATAACCACCATAAATTCGCGTGAACACCGTGATAAAACAGGCCAGTGCAAAGCCGTAGGCCAACGGCGTAAACCACTGCGGAAACAGGCAAAATGCGATAAAGATAGCGATGGTTTCGGTACCCTCGGTAAGCCCCTGCATATAATAAAAACTTTTATGGCTGAACTGCGGCCGGTCAATGTGATATTTTTCGGCGGCGATGGCAAAGGCTAAAAAACTGCTACCGGTGCCGATAAAGGCGGCAATAAGCACCAGAGCCGGCGGCCCCCAGCCAGCCGGGTCAGCCAGCCCAAAAGCCAGCGGGATAGTCGCATAAAATAAAAAATCCAGGCAGATATCTAAAAATCCGCCGGCACTGGACGATGACTGCTGAAAGCGGGCCAGTTCGCCATCCAGGCCATCCATGACTCGGTTAAGCACAATCATCACCAATGCCACACCATACCAGCCTGCGATAATCGCTGGCAGGGCCAACAAGCCGATGCCAAAGCCGGCCAGGGTTAAATGGTCCGGGTGCACCCCAGCGCGGTCCAGGGCTTTGACCAGCGGCCGCAGTGCTGGTTTGATAAATGGCGTAATGCGCGAATCTAACATGGTGCTACCTCGATGATGGGCCCATTGGCAGCTTCTGCGTCCTGGGCATCGTGCGTCACCAGTATAACAGGAAGCTGGCGCCGGGTAATTTGACTAAATACCCACTGGCGGGTCTGAGCGCGGGTCTGGGTGTCCAGCTTACTGAACGGCTCATCCAGTAAAATCGCCCGAGGCTGGGCCGCCAGGGTGCGCAACAACGCCACCCTGGCCTGCTGGCCGCCGGATAAATGCTGCACAGCCTGGCTGGCCATGGCTGCCAGGCCCACCTGCGCCAAATCGTCGATGATGGTGCGGCGATCGCTGCCGCGCGGCATACCAAAGGCAATATTCTGTTCTACATTCAAATGCTCGAACAGCAGCGGATCCTGATATAACAACCCCAGCTGGCGCTGATACGCTGGCAGTTGGTTGAGCCGCGTTTGCCCCAGTACCACTTGGCCGGTCAATGAAAAATCAGCCGGCAAGACGCCCGCCAGCCCGGCCAATAACATAGACTTGCCCGCCCCTGACGGCCCCATTATGGTTAAGATCTGGCCTGGCTCAATGTCGGCAGTGACTTCCAGTAACTGGCGTTGGTGATGAAAAATAGCGACCTGCTCAAGACTGAGCACAGCAGGTGTGGATGAACTCATGACGACGCCTTTTTAGCCGGATTAAACAAGACAGTGGGTAGCCACCAGGCAAGCACAAAACCGACCAGCGGCAGGCCCATCTGCATCAGGGTATAAACCGCCGATAACCGGCGGCTGGCGCCGGCGGCCACCGCCACGGCTTCGGTGGTCAGGGTGGCAATTTCGCCACCACCGGGCAGTAAGGTAGCCAGATATTGGCTATAACTGATGGCCAGACCCAACGCCATGGCAATACAGAGCGGGCCAAACAGCAATGGCAGCCGCACAGCGCTAAAGACCCGCCAGGGCGACGCGCCCAGGCCGTAGGCCACATGGGTGTAGCGCGTATCAAAACGCCGGTAAGCCACCGCCAGTGATAAAAACACATAGGGCAATACATACACCAGGTGACTGACCAGGGTCACCAGCCAGATAGCCTCGGGCAGCATCAATTGGGCAAACCAGGTCAGGCCAAACAAAAAGGCCACGCCGGGCATCAGCAAAGGCACAAATAATAACATATCTAGTGCTGGGGCCGAGCCACGTCGATGCTGACCAAACTGCGGTGCCTGATGCTCATACTCTAAGGCCAGCACACTGATCACAATGGCCACACCGGTAACACTGAGCGCCAGGACCAGAGTATTGGCCAGCGGAGTAGTAACAGCCGCTGCGGCGCGCTGCCAGTGCATCAGGGTCAGATCATCAGGCAAAAGAGCAGGAAATGGCCAGTGGGTGGCCATTGAGCTAAGCACCAGGCTGACCGCCATCAGCACCATCATCATTCCAATGATGGTGAGACCCAGCCAGCACACCAGATGTAAGCGGACCACCAGCTGACGATGGCGACCATTTAGGACGGCGCCGCGCCACCACCGCGCAATCGCGCATTCTGCCAGCCACCACAGGCCCAGTGTCAGTCCGGTTACCAGAATTTGCAAACAGGCCGCCGCCGAGGCCTGCAAACGCATGGCTAAATCAATATGGTTAAACCATTGCAGCACAGCCACCGCCAGCGTGGGCGGGTTGCCCGGCCCCAAAATAAGCGGAATTTCCACATTGGCGCTGGCATAGGCCAGTACAGCCAGCACTGGCAGGCGCATGTGCGGATACAATTGCGGCCAGATTAATTTGGTGAATGCAGTCACCGGGTGATAGCCCAGCGACTGGCCCAGTCGCAAGGTCTGACTGATACGTTGCTGCAGATGGGGCTGTGACCATACCCCCAGCGCTATTAGCAGTAAAAAAGGCAGTTCTTTTAAGGCCAGTGCTAGCACGATGCTCAATCCCCAGGGATCGTGCAGCACACTGGCTGCCGGCACCTCGTGCCAGCCGCTTAGCCAAGGCGACACAAGCCGGGCTGCCCAGCCTCCGGGCGCCAGCAAAAACGCCACGGCGATAGCTGCTGCGGCATGCGGGATCACCAGTACCGGGCTCAGTACATGCTGAACAATGTTCAATGTCGGGCGCATAATAAACACCGCCAGGATGGCCAGGGTGACCAGCAGCGCCAGTGCGGTGGCCAGCAACGCAGTGCCCAGGGACAAGCCGGCCATCTTCACCAGCCCCGGGGTCGCCAGTAGCGCATTCACTGCCTGAAAGGAAAACTCGGTTTCACCCAGTGCCGGAAAATAACCGGCTGCCGGTACCATCACGCCGGCAATACCCACCGTCACCGGAATAATCAGACACCCGATAAACAGCCAGCGTGCAGCAAGCAGGCTGAGTTTAAAGCCTGTCACAAATGCGCTCCGTAGCGGGCATACCAGGCTTCGCGTAAGGCATCACTCCAGCTGGCGTGGGGTTCGGGCAGCAAGGTGTGATAACCACTGGCCGGCAGCGCAGCAGGATGGCGCTGTGCCGGGTCAAACAAAGCCTGTTGTGCTGCGGGCAACAGGCTGACATCTAACACAGTGTCATCGCCCCACACATCGGGCTGGTATTTTTTGGCCTGGGCCTCAGGGGATAATAAAAAATTCACCACCTTGCGGGCTGCCTGTGTCTGGTCGCTGTTATATGGAATTGCCACAAAATGGACATTGGCCAGGCTACCGTCTGTCATGGCATAGGTGCGGGTCGCCGCGGGCAAATCATAGCGCTGCACCGCTGCCGGAATTTCTGCTGCGGTAAACGAAAAGGCCAGCCACAGCTGCTCATCGCCCATTAGCTGGGTCAGGCGCGCGGCCTGGCGGGGAAAAAAGCGCCCTTGCTGCCACAGGTGCGGGTGCAATGCATCCAGATAAGCAAACAACGCAGGGGTGACCTGGTCCAATGCCGCCGGGGTGACCGGAGCAAATAATTGCGGGTGCTGGTCAGGGTTTAGCGCCATCACCAGATATTTTAAAAAGCTGATCCCTAGATAATCAGCCGGCAATGGGTAGGCAAAGCGGCCCGGGTGAGCCTGAGCAAAGCGTAACAGCGCGGCGGCATTTTGCGGCGGTTGCGCCAACCGCGACTGATTATAATAAAACACCATAGCAGCCTTGCCCCATGGCGCTTCCTGGCCGTCGGTGGGCACGCCAAAATCACGGGTCATGTTGGGATTTTCGGCGGGATTGGTTAGGGTAAAATGTTCCAGTGTGTGCACCCAGTCTTTCAATAGCAAGCCATGCTGCTTCATGGCGGCAAAATTTTCCCCATTGATCCACAGTAAGTCGATTTGGCCATTAGCATGATTGCCAGCGGCTTTTTCAGCCAGCACCCGCGACACTGCATCACTGGTATCGGCCAGTTTGACGTGGTTCACTGTGATTCCAAAGCGCGCCTGGGTTTGAGCTGACACCCACTGTAAGTAGTCATTGACCTGCGGGCTCCCGCCCCAGGCATAAAAGTTCACTGTTTGGGCGTGCAACGGGCTGGCTGCCAGCGCGCTTAGCCAAAGCAAGCTTATACCTACCCACTTGCTTACCCCCCGATGCCAGACACTTCGTCCCTGCCACTGCGCCGGGTTAACGCTCCAGCGCATTTAGCCCCCAGTCATAATCAGCGAAGCGGATGTTCAGATTGCCTTGTTGCAACGCTTGTTGCTGCGCTTCATCCAGCCCCAGTGCCTCGCTGTAATTGGCCAGAAATGGGCGGATACTGTCTTGCCCGCTGAGATGAAAATCGCTGGCATACCAGTCGAATAATTTTGATACCCACAGAGTATCGCCATCCAGCCAGTTGCGCTGGCGATGAGCTAAAAATTGCCGGGTCTGATCTGCTAACTGGGCGTCCAGGCGCGCACCCACATAGGCTTCATTACGCAGCGGCGGGCAACTGATGCTGGCGCAATTGACCGCAAAATGAATGCGCGGCTCGGCAAAACCGTTAAACCCTGCCCGGCGCAAACTGCCCAGCTGGCCCCGGATCATGCCATGTTCAATCTCATCCAAAGTACGTGGCTGGCCCAGCAATACGCCCACATCCTGACTCCAGGGGCCGGAAAACCAGCCGCCAATATCTTTGATTGAGTCTAAGTCTGGATAGCGGGTTAGAATTAATTGCACGGTAAACGCATTGTAGGCATTAATTAAAAATGCCAGTTGCTGCGCTGACGGCCAGCTCTCATAGGTGGTTTTTGACACCTGCCCTAACGCTTTGAGATAACCATCCAGCTGCGCTTTATCAGCGCGCCAGGCTGCATAATCCACGCGGCTGTCGCGGCCCTGCTCTGTCACCACCACATGTTGCGCCAGCTGGCGTTGCCAACTGGCATGCAGCGAGTCCTCGGCCAGGCCAACTGGCGCGAAAAAACAGCCAACCAGCGCCAGGCAGAGCCAGCACCAGGTCCGGCGCACCGTAAAAAAACTAACGGCGCCAGGCATGAAACTTTTCCACATAGGACAATAATTTTTCCGGGGCATTGGCGCGCTTCCAGTTACCGGCCACGTACTTGGCCCCTTCAGCCCAGGTTGGGTATGCATGGATGGTCCCCAGAATTTTTTCCAGGCCCAGGCCATGCTTCATGGCCAGCACAAATTCTGCCATCAGGTCACCGGCATGCTCGCTGATAATGGTCACGCCTAAAATTTTATCTTTGCCTGGCGGTGTGAGCACTTTGATAAAGCCCGTATTGGCACTTTCGGTTACTGCGCGGTCCAGATCGTCAAACTCATACCGGGTCACCTCCACCTCAATGCCCTTGTCAGCCGCATCGCGTTCACTTAAGCCGACCCGAGCCACTTCCGGATCCACAAACGTCGTCCAGGGGATCACGCTATAATCCACCTTGAATTTTTTGAAGGTGCCAAACAAACCATTGACCGCGGCATACCAGGCCTGATGAGAGGCAACATGGGTAAATTGATACGGCCCCACCACATCGCCAGCAGCATAGATATTGGGGAATTTGGTTTGCAAAAACTCATCGGTATCCAGGGTTCGGTCAAACTCAATACCCAGTTCTTCCAGACCAAAACCTTTTAGCCGGGCCTTACGCCCCACCGCCACAATAATTTCATCATAATACAGCTGTTGTTGCTCACCAGCATGTTCCACTGTCAAAAAGCGGCCCTGCTCGTCCTGGCCAAAAGCTTTGGCGGTATGGCCGGTCAATACCTTAACCCCTTCGTTGACCAGAGTCTTCGAGACAAACTGTGCCACCTCCGCGTCTTCTTTTCCCATGATCTGGTCAGCCTGTTCAACGATGCGCACATCGCTGCCCAGCCGTCCCATAGCCTGCGCCAGTTCACAGCCAATGGGGCCGCCACCCAGTACCAGCAGCTTTTGAGGTGCGCTATCGCGTTGGGCAAATTGCTGCCACAGCGTGTCGGAGGTGACATAGCCGCTTTGCTCAATATGGGGTAATGGCGGCACCAGCGGGCTGGCCCCCGTGGCAATCACAATAGCCCGGCCGGTCAGTTGTTCGCTGGTCCCATCGTCATAGGCAATTTTTACCGTCCACGGGTCTTGCAGCGTGGCATAGCCTTTTTTGACCTCTACCCCCAGCTTGGTATAACGCTCTACACTGTCGTTAGGCGCGATCTGGGCAATGACTGCATGAATGCGCTCCATCACTTTGGCAAACGAAAACTGTGCCTCGGTGTTTTCTAATCCATAAGCACTGGCATTGCGCATTTGCTGCACGGCTTTGGCCGATTTAATCAAGGCTTTACTGGGTACACAGCCATAATTCAGACAATCCCCCCCCATCTCGGAGGCTTCCACCAGGGTCACTTTGGCTTTGACCGCGGCCGCAATATAGGCAGTCACCAGGCCGCCGGAGCCGGCACCAATGACAATCAAATTACGGTCAAACGAGGAAGGCTTGTTGTACCCCTTGTAGACCCGGCGCCGATTTACCAGCGCCACTATGGCTTTGGCAATCCATGGGAAGATCCCTAACAGCACAAAGCTGATGATCAAATCAAACGATACAATGCCGGAAACACTGTCCAGCTGAGCCAGCTGTGTACCCGCGTTTACATACACCAGGGTACCGGCCAGCATCCCCACCTGACTCACCCAGTAAAATGTCCAGATGTTCAGGCTGGTCAGGCCCATGGCCAGGTTAATCAGAAAAAACGGAAACACCGGCACCAGGCGCAGGGTAAACAGATAAAACGCACCTTGTTTTTCTACCCCGCGGTCGATTTTTTGCAAGCGTTCGCCAAAGCGATTTTTGACGGTATCGCGAAAAATAAAGCGGGCCGACAAAAATGCCAGGGTGGCGCCGAGGGTTGAAGCAAAAGACACCAGCAACAAGCCCAGCCACAAGCCGAACAGGGCACCCGCGCCCAGGGTCAGAATCGCCGCGCCGGGCAGTGACAACGCCGTGACTGCCACATACAGCACAAAAAACACCGCCACACTGAGCACCGGGTTGTTGTCGATATACTGGCTAAATTCATCCACCGAGCTTTTCAGCCCGCTCAAGGTAAAATACTGATTTATATCAAAGTAAAAAAAGCTGGCGATTAATGCTGCAATCACCAGCAGCAGCGCGGATTTTTTAAGCATGTACAGCAGCTCCTGGGTTAAAAGGTGTACTCAAGGGTCGCACGGGCATGTCGGGGCCGCTCTGGCATCACCAGGGTGGCACCAAAAAAGCCGCCTTCGAACACCGGCTGCCAGTTGTCTTCATCGGTCACATTGACCACATCCAGGCGCAGCGCCAGTGCATCGGTGACCCGGATGCGGCTGTTCAGGTCCCAGCGAAACTGGTCACGAATATACACAGTTTGTAAAAAATCCAGCGGGAAGGATTTGGTATACACCAGTGAGCTGCCCACTTCCCAGCGCGGCATCACCTGCCAGCCGCCGTTGAGCGTGACCATTTGGGGGGCCATGCCCTGCACCTGCTGTCGAGACGGCGCAAAGGCGGTAAATGACGGTGAGCCCACTGCGGTGCCAGTAATCAAATCAGGCCGGCTGGCGTCAAAGGCATCGGCAACCTGGCCGGTTCCCTGAAACGCAGCCGAGTCATCATAACGAGCGTCGAGGTAACTGTAGCTGGCATTGACCCAAACATTGTCTGTCTGATAAAAGCCTTCCAGCTCCAGCCCCTGGGTGACAATCCCGGTGTTGCTGCCATCCCGGTTGCGCAGACTGCGGGTTTGTTCAAACACCGCCAGAGCTGCCGATATGCCGGCGTCAGGCGCATACTTTATGCCCACTTCGTAAAGCGTATTTTCAGTGGCAAAATTTTTCGGGTCTATTTGATTCTGCGCGCCCAGCACAGTGCCTCCGGCCATACTGTTGGATGTGGCGTCGCTGTCACCATAGGCCGCGTAGAGGTTCAGGGTGTCGGTCAGCGCAAAAGTCGCATTGACCTGGAGGCTATGTAGATAGGCCGTATGACGATCCGAAGCTGCTACCACGTCAGCTGGCGGCAACGCATCTTTGGCGGTGACATCATAGCGGTCGACACGATAGCCAATGATGGTGTTTAAGCGTTCGTGCCACTGCGACTGTTGCTGCAGTGCCAGGCCGGTCTGCCAGGTCACCGAATCAGTGGTGTCGGATAAATTAAAATCGCCGCTGCCATCATTATTCACATCATATTGTGCGCCGGGTGACACCAAGACCCCCGGGCGCAACGCCACCAGGCGAGCCTGCTGTGCCGGGCTTAGCGGGATCTGGCGCAGGTTTAAACTGCCGGTAAGATCAATCGGGTTATCGGCCTCGGTGGTAAACTGGCTATAGCCCAGTACATTATTATAACGAAGATCCAGGGCCACCGTGGTGAGCTGACTGTCATTGAAGGCCACATCCAGCTCGGTGCGGTTTTGCACGGTATCAGCACTGTCGATGATTTCGACAAAACTGTTTTGGGCAATCTCCTCACGGCTTAGGTGCTGGTAATAACTGATATTGCGCAGGCTGATGGCCTCATCAAACTGATGCGAAAAATGGCTGCGCCAGATACTGGTTTGCGCTGTGTTGATATCATCCGGATGAGCCAGCACACGGTTTCGGGGAATGACCACCGCCCCGGTAGGTGAGATCACCGCACCCGCACCAGGTACCAACGAACCGTCAGGCTGGCGGCCCTGGCCGGTAATATACACCCCGTCATCAATCAGTTGCTGGGTGGGCCGGTTAATACCAGCAATATCCGGGTAATCAGCCTGATACCATTCCAGCGACACATCCCAAGTAGTGGCGCTATCAGGCTGATGACGTAAAGTCACAAACACATTTTCATGCTGACTTTGGCCAAAATCATAAAAGTCGTCTGCATCCTGATAGCGGGCACTTACCCGCACCCCAGTGGTGTTGCTGAGCGGTGTGGTGTAGTCAAGCTGGGCAACATAATCATCCCAGCGGCCGCCCGATATACTGGCCAGGCCCCGCCTTTGGGTTACTGATGCCCGTTTTGACGTCACATTCACAAACCCGCCATTGCGCTGGGTGCTACCTAACAGCACCGTTGGCGGCCCTTTGACCACCGCCAGCTGGCCAACACTGTTAAACGAAAAGGGGAGGCCAAAGCCATTATTGCCGGCCTGGCGACGAATGCCATCCTGAAACAACTCCCCCAGCTGCCCGCGCACCGAGGGCAGGCTTGGCGTACCAAAGCCGCTGGCCGCATAGGTATTAGGCGCCACCCGGGCAATGTCGTGCAAACTATTGATATTGTACTGCTGCAGCGCTTCTGCACTGAGAACCGTGGCTGCACGCGGGGTGTCTTTTAATGCCAAACCGGCCCCGAATATACTTTCGATGGTCCCGGCCCCCGGATTCAATGACGCTCGCCCGGTTTCCTGGCCGGTTACTTCAATAATCTCAATGTCACTGTCTGCATCGGCAGCGCTTTGCGCCCACACAGCAGGCGCGCACGTGGCGCCGATAAAAAAGGCAAGATAACGCATCTTTCCCTGGGGATGGATCATGCTGGATTCCGTTTAAATTCTTGTTATGTGTACTGACCGTACCGGCAACATGAAACTTTCACCGGTAATAAAATAAATCTTTGACAAAATTGAAAGATTTTACGTAAAAGACCGTTCTATAGCCCAGAACATTACACTTGGAGATTTTATGCAAAGTTCGAATACTGGCCTGCAAACCCGTCTGGCCTGGTCATTACTGGCCCTACGTCTGACAGTTTTTCTGGTGATGCTGGTCTGGACGCTGGACAAATTTGTCAATCCTTCTCACAGCATCGGCATCTTTGAATCTTTTTATAGTATTGGCGGCTTGTCTGAAGTGATGGTTTACATCATGGGCACGCTGCAATTAATACTGGTACTGGCATTTGTTGCCGGTATTGCCAAGTTCTGGACCTATGGCCTGGTCTTTATCCTACACGGGGCCTCTACTCTTTCGTCCATGCCGCAGTATTTTGATGCCTTCAACAATCTGCTGTTTTTTGCTGCCTGGCCCATGTGGGGCGCCTGCTTTGCGTTATTCTTGTTACGCGATGCAGACACCAGGTTCACGCTGGGTAAGTAAGGCTTAATAAAAATCATAATTGACCACGCCGCCGCCCTGGCGGCGTGCGTGATACAGCACACTGCAGGCTTGTTCGTACCAGTCGTTAAATGACCAGTTATCGCGCAGGCCGGCAATCCCCGCCGCCACCTTGATGGTCACACCATGCTCTTTCCCGGTTTGTTCAATACACTCAATCAGCCGCTCCGCCAGCAAGCTGCCATCGCCTTGCTTAGTTTGCGGGCATAAAAACACCAGTTGCTCAGGACTCCAGCGCGCGAGCACATCCACTTCACGGATGGAGCTTAAGCAGGCGCGCCCCAACATGCGGATCAGGCCAGCATCGGTATGCCCATGCCCGTTAGGGCTATGGACTTCTATGGTCATAAAGTCCAGCACCACCAATGACGCCGGCGAATTAAACCGCTTAAACCGGGCAATCTCTTCCTCGGCTTTTAAAATAATATGGTTTCGATTATATAAACCTGAGTCGGCATCATGATTGCTCAAAAATTCGATGGTGCGGTTTTTATCCAGGACCACCGCCTGCATGGCATCCAGCTCACGCGTTTTACTTTTCAGCAGTTCGGCAAGCCGCCCGACCTTGTGCCGCACCCAATATAGCAACACAGCGATTGCGGCCAGTATCACCACCGCAGCCACAATATACAGCCACACGCCCTGCTGATGCACCACTACCTGATTCCAGCGCTGATAGATTTCTACCCGCTGACTTTGTGGGATGGTCTGAATGGCGCGGTTAAGCAGGCCCACCAACTCATCGCGCTGCGGCCCGGCCACAGCAAAGCGCAGGCTGCTGACCGGCTCGGCGCCCCCGGCGATAACCAGGCCGGTTTTGTTCAGTTTTTTTAAAAAGCTGTTCACACTGAGTAGCGACGCAATCATGGCATCCAGCTCGCCGTCTTGCAGCATGGCCAGGCCTTCCTGCTCGCTTTGCACTTCGATAAGCTGCACCCCCGGGTAATAGCGGCGCACATATTCATCATGATAAAAATCGTCTACCACACCAGTACGCCGCTCGCCCAGGCCGGCATAGCCGGTTAACAGGGTTGTCTTGGCCGGTGTGACCAGCACATGAGGAATAGAAAAAAAGCGTTGGGTCACCGCCATCGACTGGCGGCTGGGATCCAGATGATCCACAGTGACGGTAATATCACATTGTCCGGCCGCTAAAAATTCTAGCGACTGTTGCCAGTTTGACGTGATGACCGGTACAAAGCGTACGCCGGTCAGTTGGCTCAGCACCGCCATATAATCTGCCACCAGCCCGATATGCTTGTTATTGCGCACGCCCTCGTAGGGCATCCAGTTTTGCTGTGCACAATAGTTTACCGTCAGCGCCTGCCCGTAAGCCTGGGTGCTTAACAGCCATCCCAACAAAGCTCCCATCACATACCTTTTTATCAATGCAAGCCTCTGATTTGAAAACAGTATCCTGTTAACTGAAGTATTGCTGTTAGCTGCTGGCTTTGCAACCGGCAAAGTTGCTTTGAGCAGCCATAAAAAAGCCCTCCGAAGAGGGCTTAGCATTAAATTATTATTTAAATCAGGCTTTGCGGCGGGCACCCACCAGCATTAAAAAGCCCAGGCCCAGCGCAGACAACACTGAAGGCTCTGGTACTACAGAGATGTTATCTGTGGCATCAAATACAAACAGGTCACCGTTTGGAAAATCAAACACAACCAGGCTGTCGTCTGGAAATGCCTGATCCAGGTCAAGCTGAAGGCCAAGACCAGAGTCAAGCAACAGGTCAACAGATAACAGACCGAAAGCCTGGGTCAGATCCAGCGCATTAAAGACCACATCCAGTCTAAACACCTCGGCGATCTCTACTGAACTACCAAACAATCTTAAGCTTTCCAACGAAATCAGATCGGGATAGAAAAGATTGTCGGCCATGGTTGGGTCAAACCATGGGTCCGTGGCGAGGGCTTCAGCCAGCACATCTTCATTCAGGTTAAACCCAAAATTGGCGAAGTTTTCGCCATCAACACGCAACTCTTGCGTAACAATCGCGGCATTGGCAGCGCTAGACAACGTCAGTGTGCTTAATAACAGCGCAGCCGCGCTGCACCAGGTTTTAAATTTTGTCATGTGTGTATTCCTTATTTAAGGGGGAGCATCCGCCCCCCTTACCATGCTTTATTGTATTTTAGTTACGTACTTCCAGTACGGTGGTGCCTTGCTCGTTACCTTCATCATCAAAGAAACTTACAGTGCCCATATAAGTACTGTCAGGGGCCAGTCCACGGGTCAATATATTGACATTATTAAAGCGCCCTTCTACTGCGCGGCGAGATGCACTCACTCGTGTGGTCGGCTCTTTACCATTGGCTACCCACACACTTTGGGTAAACGTGGTTTCGCCACCCGGGACGTCATAACCATGTACAAAAGCAATGTAGAAGTTACCCTCGCCGTTCGCTGCTGGCTCTGGGTTGGTGATAATCACATCTTCATTGGAGCCGGCATTTAACGACGAACCTACCGGGCTGCATCTGTAACTGATACAGCGATAAACATGTAAGTCCAGGTCGCTGCCTTCTACCCCCACATCTTCATCGCGCAGGCTAAAGCGGGCTACCGTAGAGCCTTCTGGTACTGTCCACGCTGTAAAGGTTGTTCCCGCGCCTAAGAACACAAACGAGTTGCCCGGATCGTCGGTGACCGTACCCACTTTACCCATACGTGGTGCCAGGCCTGAATAATCAATACTGGTGCGGCCGCTGTATTTCATTTGAACCGGGAAGCTGGCGCGACCGCGGCGCAATGTCAGGGTTTGCGACTCAGGTACATCGATTTTGATATCTGGCTTAGGCAGAACAGCAATTGGGCTGCGCACGGTATGGTTACCACTGCGCAATGTGATACCACCAAATACCCATTCATCAATCTTAGTATCGGCTGTTTTTGAGAAGGTCAGACCGTAAGCGGCAACACCGCCCGCGTCTACCACCAGGTCGCCAGAAGGGGTTTCGTTGCCATCAGCGCCAAATGTTTGCACATCGACATTCAGGCCTTCTAAACCCTCCAGCGATACCGTGTAGGTCCCACCGGTGCCAGTCATATCGGTTACTGTCCGGTAGATGGTCTTAGGCTCCTGCAGCTCGCCCACCGCAATAGACGGATAGTTAAGCTGTGATGGATCCAGTGAGAACCCGGCGCCCTCGTATGCTCCACATGAGTAGCCCGACTCTTCAGCCACAAAGGTATCTTCGCCAAGGCCACACATAAAGGCCATATAGTCAAAGAAACCGGTATCGTAGGTCAGGCCAGGTTCCATGGCCGGCACCGGGTTAGCGTGCCCTGCACCAAAATCAAACGGGTCAGCCGGGGTGATACCATCTTCTTTGGTTACGCCCTGATAGGCGGTGGTCATCAACGCTGATTTAATTTGTGCCGGGCTCCAATCCGGATTCTGGTCACGCAGCAGTGCAGCCATACCGGCAATATGCGGTGATGACATGGAGGTGCCGCTTAGGTAAGCCACCTGCTGACCAGCCGCACCAAACATTGGCGTATCGGTGGTGGCTGCCAGAATACGAACACCAGGTGCAGTAATATCCGGCTTGATCACATCCAGCGTTGACAGGTTAGGACCCCGTGAGGAGAAACCGGCCATGATGTTACCGTCTTCCTTTTGGGGCATGAAATTACCAGCATTCAGCTCAACCGTAACTGCGTCGCCCGCATTTACCGCCGCCAACAGCGCATTACCATCAGCAGCGCCAATCATGCCGCCTGGGATGCCGCCGACAAAATCACCGCCCAGTGCGGTAATCGGGTTGCCTTCAACAGTGAATACCACCGCCGCTTTAGCACCGGATTCCAGGGCGCGGCTGACTTTTTGCGTAAAGGCGCAGTCACCCCGTTCAATCAAGACCACTTTGCCGGCCACATCGTCAGCATTTTGTAACGGTGTGGGCGCGCCGGATTCGTCAAAACACGCGCGCAGTGGTTCAGCGACCACCAGCTCACCGGCTACCGGGCCGGTTTCTGATAGTGGCTTGGTGATGGCACCTTCCACAAAACCGTACTGAGAGGTAGTGTTACCCACGAGGGCTTCCAGGGCATTGGTCTGGCTAAAGCCTTCATAGGTCGATGCACCCACGGTGGTTACCCAGGGTGCTGGTGTACCGATCGTCTGAGCGACGGGGCCGGAGTTACCGGCAGACACTGACACAAAAACACCAGCTGCAGTGGCACGCAACATGGCGGCTGTAGGAGGATACGTTAAATCTGTGCGGCTACCACCAATGGAATAGTTGATCACATCTACGCCATCAGCAGTGGCCTGGTCGATGGCGGCCATGGTGTCTGACGGGAAGCAGCCTGCCTGATCATCGCCATCTGGTGTGGTGTAGTCAGAGTTCCAACACACTTTGTAGGCCGCGATCCGCGCCCGTGGCGCAATCCCGGTGATGCTACCCAGGCTACCACCATTTTTCTCGGCAGTGACATTTTCGTTACCCGCAGCGGTACCAGCGGTATGGCTACCGTGGCCATCAGCATCGCGGGGGCTGATAAATTCGCCCAGTTCGGTTTGAATCGGATAGACAGAAGCAAAAGCGTCGCCGTAATAACGCGCACCAATCACTTTGTTGTTACAGGCAAAGGTCTCATCTTCACCGGTGTCACAAATACCGCTCCAATCTTCTAACGTTGAAGGGCTGGAATAGCCATCACCGGAGAAACTCGGATTTTCCGGTGTGATACCGGTATCCAGGATCCCCACAATTACATCTTCGCCTTTGATGCCCACATTGTGCTGGCCCTGGCCGTCGGTCAGGCCCAAAAATTCAGGGGTATTGGCGGTGTCGATTCTAAGCAGTTCGTCTTCCCAGACGCCAACCACATCAGGGTTTTGGCGTAAGGCCTGGGCCTGAGATTTAGATAATTTGGCGGAAAAGCCGTTGAAGGTGTGCACATAATTGTGCAGTACATCGACATTGCCGGCTGTATTGGCGATGGCCTGTTGGCGTGAGCGCAATTTGTTGGTGTACTCAACAATGGCGCTGCTCTTGGCATTGTAGCGGTTGCCGTTATCGGTCGCCACTTTGTTACTGGGCACCAGCTCGCCGATATCTTCAGCATAAGTAACAGCGGCTTTATCCTTGAGCTGAACAATATAAATGCCAGTGCTCTTAGTGGCAGTATGCTGTTGGCCTTTTGCCAGGCTCAACTTCCCTGCATCTGGAATCGTGACTTGCTGCGCCAGCGCAGCCGGTACCAGCGAAGCTGATACTGCCATCGAAACCATTGTTCCCAATAGATGTTTTTTGAATCTCATTTGCGTCTCCCATCGACACTTCTTGTTGTAGTCGGCCACGCCAAGCTGGAATGGCCGAGTGTTCCCTGACAACCTCCTGGTTGTGTGGAAAGGCGTTCTGGCGAATGATGTTATTATTATTTTTTGCGTAGAACTGCTGGCGCTAAAAGTGATTAAAAATTAACAACCAACGCATCGAATATGCATAAGACTATTCACCAATGCAACCCAAAAATCGGACCAGTGGGGCAATCTTATACGAAGGGATAATAAGGGCGAAATGTAAAAAAGCCTGACACGATGGCCAGGCTTTTTGCTTTAAAATTAAACAAAAATAGGGAGTTACCCCTAACTATTAAAAAAATTGTTTTGCAAACAATTCTTTACATCATTTCGATAGCGACAGCGACACCTTCACCGCCGCCAATGCACAGCGACGCGATGCCTTTTTTGCCCTGGCGTTGACGTAACGCATGGATCAGGGTGACCAGAATGCGGGCGCCGGAGGCTCCGATAGGATGGCCCAATGCACACGCACCCCCTTTCACATTTACTTTGGCTTCATCCAGACCCAGTTTTTGAATCGCCAACATCGTGACCATGGCAAACGCCTCGTTGATTTCAAACAAATCTACGTCGTCTTTGGTCCAGCCGGCTTTATCCAACACCTTTTCCATCGCGCCTACCGGGGCGACAGTAAAATCTTCCGGGGCGATAGAATGAGTGGCATGAGCGACAATTTTTGCCAGTGGGGTTAGTCCCTGTTCGCGGGCTTTGTCTTCGCTCATTACCATCAAAGCGGCTGCCCCGTCAGAAATGGAGCTGGAATTGGCCGCAGTGACTGTGCCGTCTTTTTTGAAGGCCGGGCGCAGGCTGGGGATTTTGTCGGGTCGGGCACTGCCTGGGCCTTCGTCGGTATCCACCGTCACATCGCCTTTACGTCCAGAAATCGTGACCGCTACGATTTCATCGGCAAAGGTGCCGTCTTCAATGGCCTGATTGGCTTTGGATAACGAACTTAATGCAAACTCGTCCATCTGGCCACGGGTAATGCCTTCATCATCGGCGGTATCCTGAGCAAAGCAGCCCATGGCTTTGCCGTCATAGGCATTTTCCAGGCCGTCTAACATCATATGATCAAGCACCTGGCCATGACCCATGCGGTAGCCTGAACGGGCTTTGGGTAACATGTATGGTGCATTACTCATGCTTTCCATGCCCCCGGCCAGCACTGTAGACACCGAACCTGCCTTGATTAAATCATGGGCCAGCATCACCGCTTTTAGCCCTGAGCCACACACCTTGTTAATAGTGGTGACCCCGGCTGATAACGGCAGACCCGCTTTTAAAGAGGCCTGGCGCGCCGGTGACTGGCCTAATCCGGCCGGCAATACACAGCCCATGATCACTTCATCAATCTGGCTGACATCGATATTTTCACAGCATGCTTTGATCGCGTGGGAACCCAGCTCAGTTGCTGGCACAGCGGCAAGACTGCCATTGAATCCCCCCATCGGCGTACGTTTAGCCGCTACAATTACCACCGTTTTGTTGCTCATAAAATTTGCCTCTGTATTGATGTTCCCTGTCTGCACAACCCTACGCAGACTGTTCTTATTTCACTCTCATCCGCTGATTTGCGTAACGGATAGTTGCCATATTGACGTTAAGAAGTTGTTACTTTACCTTAACGTAAAATGCAATTTACGTTAACGTAAACCCGAACGTTGAGAGTGTCAACGCGCTGATATCCGCGGATATCAGGTTCTGACAAAGCCAGCCGGGCAAACACAGGCGTATTTCACAGGTGCTTTACAATGAGTGACCACAATTCTGAACCGACCTATACCATTGGCGAGCTGGCACGTGAGTTTGAGATCACCCCGCGTTCGATTCGTTTTTACGAAGAACAGGGGTTGCTGAGCCCTCGACGTACCGGACAAAACCGTATTTACTGTATCAAAGACCGGGTCAGGTTAAAGCTAATTTTACGTGGTAAGAGGTTAGGCTTTTCTCTGGCTGAGGTAAAAAATCTGTTTGAGCTGTACGACACTAACCCTAATTCTGCGGTGCAGCTTGAAACCATGCTGCAATTAACTGAGCACAAGCGGGCTTTACTTACCCAACAACTCGAAGACATCACGATGTTGATGCGAGAGCTGGATGAGGTAGAGACCCGCTGCCGGGAAGAGCTGGCTGAATTAAAACGAGGAAATATTGCATGAACACGCCCTACCCTACTCTTAATTTTGGCCTTGGCGAAGACATTGACATGTTGCGCGACCAGGTCTATCAATTTGCCAAAAATGAAATTGCGCCATTGGCCGCCAGTGCCGATGAAGCCAACCAGTTCCCCAACGAATTGTGGCCCAAGCTGGGCGAGATGGGTCTACTGGGTGTGACTGTGAGCGAGCAATATGGTGGCTCTGAGATGGGTTACCTGGCCCACACCGTGGCCATGGAAGAAATCAGCCGGGCCTCTGCCGGCATTGGTTTGTCTTATGGTGCTCATTCCAATTTGTGCGTGAACCAGATTTTCAAAAATGGCAATGATGCTCAGCGTGAAAAGTACCTGCCCAAACTTTGCTCCGGTGAGCATATCGGCGCGCTGGCCATGAGCGAGCCCAATGCCGGTTCAGATGTAGTGAGCATGAAGCTGCGGGCGAAAAAGCATGGCGATACCTATGTGCTTAATGGCAATAAAATGTGGATCACCAACGGCCCGGATGCCCATACCTTTGTAATTTATGCCAAAACCGACCCGGATGCCGGCGCCAAAGGCATTACCGCCTTTATCGTAGAAAAAGATTTTGCTGGCTTTTCGCAGGCGCAAAAGCTCGACAAACTGGGCATGCGCTCCTCCAACACCTGTGAGCTGATTTTCGAAGACTGCGAAGTACCGGCGGCTAACATTCTGGGCCGTGAAGGCGAAGGCGTCAAAGTACTGATGAGTGGCTTAGATTATGAGCGCCTGGTGTTATCCGGCGGCCCACTGGGCATCATGCAGGCCTGCATGGATGCAGTGGTACCCTATATTCACGAGCGCGAGCAGTTTGGCCAGTCTATCGGTCAGTTCCAGCTGGTGCAGGGCAAGGTGGCAGATATGTACACCCAGATGAATGCCGCCCGGGCCTATGTGTATGCAGTGGCCAATTCTTGCGACCGCGGTGAAACCACCCGTAAAGATGCCGCCGGGGCTATATTATATTCTGCCGAGCTGGCCACTAAGATGGCACTGGATGCGATTCAGTTGCTGGGCGGCAACGGCTATGTCAACGAATACCCCACCGGGCGCTTATTACGTGATGCCAAACTGTATGAGATCGGTGCCGGAACCTCTGAGATCCGCCGCATGCTCATCGGCCGCGAGCTATTTAAAGAGTCAGAATAACTTTAGGAACAGCCGGCCGGCAGCAATGCCGGCCTACTTGTATAGTCAGGAGACGCCTGTGTCCGTACTACCAACCTCTGTAAACTCCAATTCCGCAGATTTTGCCGAAAATGCGCAGCATATGCAGGCGCAAGTTGCCGATCTGCAGGATAAAATTACGCAAATCAAAGCTGGCGGCGGCGACAAAGCCGCCCAGCGCCATGTATCACGCGGCAAACTACTGCCGCGGGAACGCATTGAAGCCTTACTGGACCCTTGCACGCCCTTTTTGGAAATCGGCCAGCTGGCCGGCTGGGAAGTGTATGACGATTATGTGCCGGGTGCCGGCGTTGTCGCGGGTATCGGCCGGGTAGCCGGCGTCGAGTGTATGGTGGTGGCCAATGATGCCACCGTGAAAGGCGGCACCTATTATCCGCTAACAGTGAAAAAACACCTACGGGCACAAGAAATTGCCGAGCAAAATCACTTGCCCTGTATCTATCTGGTGGATTCCGGCGGCGCTAACCTGCCGCGTCAGGATGAAGTGTTTCCGGATAAAGAGCATTTTGGCCGGATCTTTTTCAACCAGGCCAATATGTCGGCTAAAAATATTCCGCAAATCGCTGTGGTAATGGGCTCGTGCACCGCCGGCGGTGCTTATGTCCCGGCCATGGCGGATGTCAGCATCATTGTTAAAGAACAGGGCACCATCTTTTTAGGCGGTCCGCCGCTGGTTAAAGCCGCTACCGGGGAAGTGGTTTCGGCCGAAGAGCTGGGCGGTGGTGATGTGCATACCCGCACCTCTGGAGTGGCGGATTTGCTGGCCAATAATGATCATCACGCATTGACCCTGGCCCGTGATGCCGTGGCCCGCTTAAACCGTAAAAAAACCGTGTCACTGGATGTACGCGAAGCGGTTGCGCCGCGCTACCCGGCCAGTGATATCTACGGCATTGTGCCCAAAGACAGCCGTAAAACCTACGATGTACGCGAAATTATCGCCCGGGTGGTAGATGACTCAGCCTTTGATGAATTTAAACCCCTGTACGGCACCACCCTGGTATGCGGGTTTGCGCGCATCTTCGGCTACCCAGTAGGCATCGTTGCCAATAACGGCATTTTGTTCGGCGAAAGTGCGCTCAAGGGCGCGCATTTTGTTGAGCTGTGTGCGCAACGCAAGATCCCGCTGGTATTTTTGCAAAATATCACCGGCTTTATGGTTGGCCAGCAATATGAAGCTGGCGGTATTGCTAAACACGGCGCCAAGATGGTTACCGCGGTAGCCTGTGCCAATGTGCCCAAACTGACAGTGCTTATCGGCGGCAGTTTTGGCGCGGGCAACTACGGCATGTGCGGCCGCGCCTATGACCCACGCTTTTTGTTTATGTGGCCCAATGCGCGCATATCGGTAATGGGGGGTGAGCAGGCAGCCGGCGTGCTGGCTCAGGTCAAACGGGATCAAAAAGAACGGGCCGATGAAAACTGGTCCGCCGAAGAAGAGGCGAGCTTTAAGCAGCCAATCATTGATACCTACGAAAAACAGGGCCACCCCTATTATGCGTCTGCGCGGCTGTGGGACGATGGTGTCATCGACCCGGCCGATACCCGTCTGGTTCTGGGCTTGTCGCTATCTGCCGCGCTCAATGCGCCGATAGACGAAACCCGGTTTGGCATTTTCAGAATGTAAGGATGCGCCAACATGACTGATACAACTTCTGCTGTGCTCTACGATGTAGACAGCCGCGGCGTTGCCACGGTGACGTTAAATAACCCCGATAAGCATAACGCCTTTGATGATGCGATGATCAGCACCCTGACCGAGTATTTTACGCAGGCTGCTGACGATGACGCGGTCCGTGTGGTGGTACTTAAAGCCACCGGCAAAAGCTTTAGTGCCGGCGCCAATTTGCAGTGGATGCAGCGCATGGCGGATTATTCAGAAAGTGAGAATGAACGCGACGCTATGGCACTGGCCACCATGTTACAAACTCTCTATACCCTGCCCAAGCTGACGATAGCCCGGGTTCAGGGTGCGGCTTTTGGCGGCGCTATCGGGCTGATTGCCTGTTGTGACATCGCCATTGGCAGCCGCTTAAGCAAATTTTGTTTAAGCGAAGTACGCATTGGGCTTATCCCCGCCACCATCGCCCCTTATGTGGTGGAAGCCATGGGCGCACGGGTTTGCCGCCGGTATTTTCAGACTGCCGAGGTTTTTTCGGCGCGCCGGGCGCGCCGCCTGGGATTACTCAGTGAAGCGGTTACCGAAGATGAACTGGATAGCACCATTGACGACATCATCGCGCAGGTTCTTAAAAACGGCCCGCGTGCAGTGGGCCAGGCCAAAGCGCTGGTGGAATATGTGGCCGGTGTCCCCATCAATGACGACCTGATGCAAAAAACCAGTCAGTGGATTGCCAAGGTCCGGGTATCTGATGAGGGCCAGCAAGGTCTCAACGCATTTTTAAACAAGCAACCGGCAGCCTGGCAGGAGAACAAAGTATGATTAAAAAAATTCTCATCGCAAACCGTGGCGAAATTGCCTGCCGGGTAATTAAAACCGCCCGTCAACTGGGGATTAGCACGGTGGCGGTGTATTCCGACGCCGACCGGCACGCGCTACATGTACAACTGGCCGACGAAGCTGTACACATTGGCGCGGCGCCGTCCAAAGACAGCTATTTAAAAGCCGATACCATTTTAGCCGTAGCAAAACGCCTGCAGGTGGATGCCATCCACCCGGGCTATGGCTTCTTATCAGAAAATGCCAAATTTGCCCGCGCCTGTGCCGACAATAATATTAAATTTATTGGCCCGGGCCCGGACGCCATCGCGGCAATGGGCTCAAAGTCTGCTGCCAAACACATCATGGAAGACGCTGGCGTACCGCTGGTACCTGGTTATCATGGCGATGATCAAAGCGAAGCGACGCTTAAACGACATGCTGATGATATGGGCTATCCGGTGCTGCTCAAAGCCGCTGCCGGTGGTGGTGGCAAAGGTATGCGTCAGGTCTGGCAGGCTGACGAGTTTAGCGCTGCCTTGCAGGCAGCAAAACGTGAATCAATGGCCAGCTTCAGCGACGATATTATGCTGGTTGAAAAATACCTGACCCAGCCGCGCCATGTGGAAATTCAGGTATTTTGTGATGAGCACGGCAATGGCGTGTACCTGTTTGAGCGCGACTGTTCTGTGCAGCGCCGTCATCAGAAAATCATCGAAGAAGCGCCCGCGCCCGGCATGACCGACGAGCTGCGCCAGCGTATGGGCGAAGCGGCCATCAAAGCCGCCCAGGCCATTAAATATGTGGGTGCCGGTACTGTCGAGTTCTTGCTCGACGGCAATGATTTTTATTTCATGGAAATGAATACCCGCCTGCAGGTGGAGCACCCGGTCACCGAAATGATCTCCGGCGAAGACTTAGTGGCCTGGCAGATTCAGGTAGCCAATGGCCTGCCCCTGCCAAAAACACAGGATCAGCTGCGCTTACATGGCCATGCCTTTGAAGCCCGCCTGTATGCTGAAGATCCCGCCAATGGTTTTTTACCAGCCACCGGCACGCTTACCCTGCTGCAACCGCCGACAGAATCGGCTCATGTACGGGTGGATACCGGGGTGGTTCAGGGCGACGAAGTGTCAGTGTATTACGACCCAATGATCGCCAAACTGGTGGTGTGGGACGAAAACCGCGAGCGTGCGCTACAACGCCTGCTGGCGGCGCTACGTGATTATCATGTGGCCGGCGTCACCACTAACCTGGAGTTTTTATACAATGTGGCGGCCAGCGAGCCGTTTCAGCAAGCCGAGCTGCTGACCACCTTTGTGGATAAGCATCAGGACATGTTACTTAAAGATCAGCAGGCACCAGACCACGCAGCCTTGTTACAGGCCAGCCTGTTGGTGATGCTGGATACCGCACAGCCACCGGTCAACAGTGGCGACCCGACTTCACCGTGGGCGCTGCCCATTGCCTGGCGGCCTAATCATCAGTATCAGCAACAGCTGCAATTTCGCGCAGCCGGTCAGGAGATGACCGTGCGGGTAACCCACACCGGCACCCTGGCCCAGCCCTATCAATGGCACATGGCTATTGATGAGCAGGACTATCAGATTAGCGGCAAGCTTGATGGCCATACCCTGCAGGCGCAGATTGATAATCACCATCAGCGCATCGGTTGGGCCAGAGACGGCGATCGGTTCACTCTGTTTTCTGCTCAGGGCGCTGCTCATCTGGATTTTGTCCCACCGGATATGGGCCAGGTGGAAGATGCTGCACACAGCAGCGATTTTGCCGCACCCATGAACGGCACCCTGGTGGAAAACCAGGTTAAGGAAGGCGATAGCGTGAAAAAAGGCGCCACCCTGGTGGTGATGGAAGCCATGAAGATGGAGCACAGCATTAAAGCGCCCCGGGATGGTAAGGTCACCGCCTTGTACTTTAAAGCCGGCGATTTGGTGGATGGCGGCGCGCAGTTGTTGGAGTTTGAGGCTGATGAATAACTTTCCCGATAGCGTCAGCCTGGTGGAAGTGGGCCCGCGCGACGGGCTGCAAAACGAACCCACTACGCTGACTGCTGAGACCAAAATACAGCTGATTGATTTGCTGGTACAAGCGGGCCATACCCGCATTGAAGCCGGCAGTTTTGTCTCCCCGCGCTGGGTGCCACAAATGGCCGACTCGGACAAGGTGCTGGCCGGGCTGACGCGCCAGCCGGGGGTGATCTACAGTGTGCTCACCCCCAATCAAAAGGGCTTGGAAAATGCGCTGGCAGCCGGGGCTGAAGAGGTGGCTATCTTTGGCGCGGCGTCGCAAACCTTCAGCCAGAAAAATATCAACTGCTCCATCGAACAAAGCCTGGAGCGCTTTGCACCAGTGGTGGAACACGCCCGCGCGCACAAACTTAAGGTTCGCGGGTATGTATCCTGCGTGATGGGCTGCCCTTATGAAGGCGACATTGATCCGCAGGCCGTGGCCGAAGTTGCCCAGCAAATGCTGGATATGGGCTGCTATGAGATTTCTTTAGGCGATACCATTGGCACCGGCACGCCCCATCACACCCGCTGGATGCTGGATACCGTGATGGAGCATGTGCCAGCCAGTCAGTTAGCGGTGCATTTTCACGATACTTATGGCCAGGCGCTGGCCAACCTGTATGTAGCCTTGTCTCAGGGGATCCGGGTTATTGACAGTGCGGTGGCCGGCTTAGGCGGTTGCCCTTATGCCAAAGGCGCCAGTGGCAATGTCGCCACCGAAGATGTGTTGTACATGCTAAATGGGATGGATATTGAGACCGGGGTGGACATGAATAAACTACTCAAAGCCACCGCGTTTATCAGTCAGGCCACCGGCCGTAAGCCAGCTTCAAAAGTGGCCAATGCCCTGTTACCCGCTTCTGCATAACCACTCACATGGCTTGCCGGTGCCCTACCCGGCAAGTCGCCACCAGGCAAACACTGCCAAAAAGCCAAACAAATACACCAATCCCACATAGCTTAACCCGGTCAGCCACGGGCCGGGTTGAATGTCGGCAGCCAGCGTAGTACGCCGAACCAACCGATGATTTAGCCAGGCAAATAACGGCGTGGTCACAAATGCCAGAGTCATGGCAAAGCCCAGCATGGCCAACAAGGCTGACTTGAAAAACAGCACAATCGCGAAGCTCACAATGGCCACGCCTACCAGCACCCGATGAAAGCGTCGGGTAAACTGTGTACTGTGGGTGTTTGTTTGCCCATGCAGCAACCCCACCGCTTCGCTGATGGCGCGGCAATAGCCGTCATACACTGTCAGGGCAGAGCCAAATATACATAAAAAGGCAATCAGTGCGATCAACCAGCGCGACCATTCGCCAATGGTGCCGGCATACATGCCCACCAGCTGTTGAGCAAAGCCAATCCCGCCGGTAGCCAGCTCACTGCCATTGCCGTGTAGCACCAAAGCGCCCAGGGCCAAAAAGACCAGTGCCAGCACCAGGGTCAGGCAGTAGCCCAGATTAAAATCAAACATGGCTGAGGCGGGCGTCACCGGGCGGGTCTGCATTTGGCGGGTCAGCCACAATGAGGTGATCGCCGAGATTTCAATAGGTGCCGGCATCCAGCCCATGGTCACCACCAAAAAGCCCAGGGCGGCTAAGGTCCAGGGTGAAGGACTGACAAATTCAGGCGGCGCCACCGGCCCGTTGTAAAACGCTGCCGCTGCCGCCAGTAAAGTGGCCACCACCAATAAGCCCATGATCAGTTTAGCCGCCTGGTTCATAGCGCTGAAATGGCCGGCAAGAATGATAAACAAAATGGCTACCAGTACCCCGGCGGCCAGCCCGGAGAGAGGAACAGCCGCAGGCATAAAATAGCCCAGCAAACTGGCAGCAAACAATAACAGCGCTGCACTGTTTACCACCGCACCGATGCCATTGAGCACCAGCGCGGTAAGCAGGTAACCGCGGCCCATTTGCGCATAGCCGTGCTGCAGGGTGTGGCCACTGCTTACGGTATAACTGATACCTGCGCGAAAAAACGGATACTTGACCACATTGACCAGCAATAACAGTAAGGCCAGCTGCCAGCCAAACTGCGCCCCGGCCTGGGTAGCCGCCACCAGATGACTACCACCGATGGCGGCAGTGGCCATCAATACACCGGGCCCGAGTAGCCGAAATAATTGCCCTAGGGAGGGGGCGGTTGCTTGCTGTAACACACTGGCTCCTGCTTATACTGCGATACATCTGTTTGCAGACTGCCATGATGCAGCATCAGGCACAACCACTTAGGTGCCTGTTTTGGCGGAATTTTAGAAATTGGAATGCGCTAACGATCAGGATGATTTTTCATGCGGAAGCAGCACGGTCAGGCCGATAGCCAACACCAGCACCGCTGTCATCACATACACCACCGAAAAGGGCAGTATCGCCTGTAGAACACTGTACAGTGCTCCAAAGGCCAGCAGAATAAGACCAATGGCAGTATTGCTAAAGGCCACCAGCTCGGTGCGGTCCTGCCCTTCTTTAACATCCAGGCTGTAGGTTTTACGCCCGGTTCTGACCCCGGTATGAGCAATGGCTAATACAAAAAACAACACGCCGGATATCCAGGCCGAATCTGGCTGTAGCCATAACAGGCCCACACAGGCGATTACCGCTACCACACCGGCCAGTTGCAAAGTAGTCCGGGCGCTGCTGTCGGCCACCTTACCCCACACCATAGAAGAGAGCATGGATGCCGCAGCCTGCGCTGCCAGATACAAGGGCAGAAGAGCCTGCGGGCCGGCTTTGCTTTCGAGCATAAAATATGGGGCCACCAAAGCCGAATGTACAAACAAGCCGCGCACCAGCACAAAGCGATACACCACTGGGTCAAACTGCCAGAAGCGGGTTTTGTTATTGGCACTGTCAGCCTGGTCTACTTCTACATAGGTGGTAATCGGTAACATCAGTACCAGGGTGCAGGCAAAAGCTGCGGCAGCCAGCCCCAACAGGCTGATAATCATCGCGGTGCCCAAAGTCTGCTGAAAAAACACCAGCGGCACTGCCACCAGTAAAGTAAGCACCCCGGAGATGGTTGAGGCTTTGCCAATCAAATCGCCCCGCTCGCCTTTGGCCGCCACATCCGCTTCCATATCCTTGACGGTCAGTGAACAGGCAGAGCGGCCCAGGCTTAACACTGCCAGCGCAATCAAAATTGCCCAGCCTGCTGCAGTGGCAGACAACCACAGTGCACTGAGCAGCATGGCCAAGACCGCCAGCGTTTGTATACAGATGCCAACCCGCCATATCGGGTGGCGCGCTTTGGTATGGCGCAGTGCTACACCAATTAAAGCTTGAGGTAATAAAGCACCGGATTCGCGCAGTGGCACCAGCCAGCCGATCATCCAGCCAGGCGCGCCCAGAGTAAGCAATAACGCCGGTAAGGTGGTTTTGGGGGATACCAGGATGTCAGCCAGTTTATTGGCCGACAGGCTGGCAATCAGCTTGTGTTTATCACTGCCGGGCACAGATTTGTCTCCCTGCTCAAGGATGGCACATATACATACCGCATCGCCCGGGCACTGATGATCAGTTTGCGCTACCAAAAAGGGATGAGGCAAAAATTATTGCCATACTTACGCCGGGTGCTTCAGGCCAGATCACCCTCCTCCGGCCAGTCTACCGGGGGTGGGTGGCCATGACGGCTTCGGCTAATGAAGGTGACAGCGCCTGGAAATGCGCTGTCCGTGAGAGGGTCAGCTTTGGTTTTCCACCAGGGTTTTCAGATTTTCCAGGCCCACCTTAAAATCCGGACCAATCATGTCGTCCATCATCAGAGCAAAATAACGGTCGATGGGGTTGGCCCCCACTTCGCCCACATCGCTCCAAGTGACCAGGGTACCTTCGGGCACGGTTTCCAGTTCAATGGAACCGGTGGAGCCCATCTCATAATCAGGAAAATACAGGCTGTACTGCACTTTTTTATTGTGCTGCAACTCGGTGATTTCCATCTCGCCATTGCCCTGGCTTTCACTTTGCCATTCTGAGCGCATCCCGATGGCACGGTCCGGGCCGCTGTATTCAATTTTCATATCCGGATCACGCTGAAACCACACCCCCCAATCACTCCAGGCTTTCAGGTTCACCACCTGCGGGTAAATTTCCTGTGGCTCAGCATCAATCACGATACTGCGACGTACTTCATAGTCGGCTGGCAAGGCAAAGCCTACCAACACCACTGCCAGTACAATCAAGACAATACCGATAAGAAATTTTTTTAGTAAGCCCATGTTTTATCCTGTTTATTTGACTTAATAAAAAATTATAACACTTTTTTAACATTGAACAGTATAGATATAAAGGTACGGCTGAGCTCAGTCAACAATTTGTTCACACAGGCCCAAAGAAGGTGCTGCAACTGCTTAAGATTGTTGAATTTTCCACCTATAGCAATCACGCTGGATTGGTGTACACTGAACTGACTGCCATGATGGAATAGCCAGTTGACTGGCAGCTAAAGATTAGTCTGTACACCCCGTGCCAGGGTGACAACAATACGGAGAACGCGACAATGGCAGATTCAAGTAATCGCTATATCAGTAATCTAACGCGTGATACCTACGCGCTGATCTTAGCCGGTGGCAAAGGCTCCCGGCTACATGAACTGACTAACTGGCGCGCCAAGCCAGCCCTGTATTTTGGCGGTAAGTTTCGGATAATCGATTTTCCTTTGTCCAATTGTGTCAACTCTGGGATCCGCAAAATTGGGGTAGTCACCCAGTACAAATCGCACTCCTTAATCCGGCATTTGGTTCGCGGCTGGGGGCATTTCAAAAAAGAGCTGGGTGAATCGGTAGAAATTTTGCCAGCCTCACAGCGTTTCGGTGAGGACTGGTATGCCGGTACCGCCGATGCGGTGTTTCAAAATATTGATATTATCCGCGATGAGCTGCCCAAATATGTCATGATCCTATCTGGAGACCACATCTACCGCATGGATTATGGCGATATGCTGGCCCATCATGTGGAGACCGACGCTAAGATGACAGTATCTTGTATGAAGGTACCGGTGGAAGAAGCCGCTGGCGCTTTTGGCGTGCTGTCGGTGGATGAAGATTATCGCATCACCGGGTTTGAAGAAAAACCGGAAAAGCCCACGCCCCTGCCCAATGATCCTGACCATTGCCTGGCCTCTATGGGCAATTATGTGTTTGATACCGAGTTTTTGTTTGACCAGTTATTGCGTGACTCGCGCACCCAAGGTTCACAGCGTGACTTTGGTAAAGATATTATTCCGTCAATTATCAATGATCATAATGTCTACGCTTTTCCATTTGAACATGGCACTGGCGGCACCGCCTACTGGCGTGATGTAGGGACCATCGACTCGTTCTGGGAAGCCAATATGGAAATGGTGGCACCGGTGCCACAGTTGAACCTGTATGATCACAAATGGCCTATCTGGACTTATCAGGAACAGTTACCGCCAGCCAAGTTTGTGTGGGAAGATCACGACCGGCGCGGTGAAGCCATCAACTCAGTGGTCTCCGGCGGCTGTATTGTATCTGGTTCGACCATTCGTAACAGCCTGGTCTTTTCCAATGTCCGGGTGCATTCCTACGGCCTGATTGAAGAAGCCGTGCTACTGCCGGAAGTAGAAATCATGCGCCACTGTAAATTGCGCAAAGTGATCATCGACCGCGGCTGTAAGATTCCTGAAGGCACGACCATAGGCTACGACCATGATGATGACCGGGCCCGCGGCTTCAGGGTCTCTGAAAAAGGCGTGGTGCTGGTCACTCAGGATATGCTGGATGTGCTCTAGGCCCCCTGCTGCCACTGACTGATTGTTTGACAAATTTGTGCTGCCATTTGGTCTGGATATTCCAGTGGCAGCATATGCCCCCCTGCCATCCTGATGTGCTGCATCGGGTTCATCGCTATAAATCGCTTCCAATATTGCGGCCGACATACCGTGGTATGCTCGCCGGTGATAAGCAATCCCGGGCACTTCAAACGCCCTTTATACTGATTCAAATTATGTGGAATGTTGCGAAAGATATCGGCTTCCACCGCGGCTTTAAAGGTCAGCTCACGTTGGTCCTGGCGCAGCGCCGTGGCCGCCTCAACATAATCGGCAATACAGGCATCAGGCATATTTTTGAATAACGCCTTACTGCGAAAATACGCCACCAGATCGGTGTCCTGGCGCCAGCGGGTATTACGGGTCTGAGCCAGTTTGGCCGGTGTGATTTTGTTGATGTACGGGGTATATTTCGCGCCGCGTAATAACAGGCTGCCGGGGCCAGTCACCAGTGGCGGGTCAATGGCAATCAGCCCGCTAAACAACTCTGGCTGTTCGCAGGCTGCCATAAACGAGATCACCGCGCCAAAAGAATGCCCCACAGCATAGACCGGGCGGCCATTGTTATGCTGCTTCACATACTCCAGCAACTCGGTGACCTGGTTGCTCCAGTTGGCATTGACCGGCAAATGCCCCTCATGTCCAAACTGCGGTTTTGCCAGCACCTTCCACTCCGCTGGCAATTGGTTGAAAATCTGCCGATAGCTGCCGGCAGGAAAGCCATTGGCATGGGCAAAATGAAGTGTAACCGCCGACATGGCTAGGGCATCCCTCTGTCTGTAAAGCAAAATTTAATATTGGCGCGCTGGCCACCTTACGCTAGGATAGCATAATCAACTCATCTGACCAGAACCCTTATGCATATCGATGAACTGCTGAATTTGCCTGCCATAGAAGCTCATAATGACCATCAGGGCAGCTACCCGAATTTGATGATTACCGCCGACTGGGGACAGGGCCGCACCGCGTTTGGTGGGGTCAGTGCCGGCATGCTGTTTACCGCGATTAACAAGCAGGTGAGTTCGGACCGGGTGTTACGAGCCTTCAACACCAATTTTATTGGCCCGATTGCTCTGGATACCCCGTTTTCCATTACAGTGGATAAACTGCGTGAAGGCAAAAATGTCAGCCACTACAGCGCGCAGATTATTCAGGACAACAAAGTGTGCGTGGCCAGCCAGGCGTGCTTTGGGGTGGCCAGAGAGTCCAAAATTTCGGTGACCAGTCACGAAGTGCATGCTATGCCGGCACCGACCAAAGCCCAGTTTATCCCGCAAATTCCCAAGGTCACCCCCAAATTTTTGCGCCATTTTGATTTGGCCATTGCTGAGGGCGGCGTACCATTTACCGGGCGAAAGACCCACCATTATCACGGCTTTATGCGCTTTAAACAGGCCCCGGAAATCCTTAGCGATGGCCATCTGATCACCATGATTGATGCCTGGCCTCCCACCCTGCTCCAGATGATGAAATGGCCAGCGCCGGCCAGCACAGTCACCTGGAATCTGGAATTTATTCACCCGCATCGCCCGGTCAGCGGCAGTGACTGGTTTGCTTACCAGGCGCATACCCGCCAGGCAGCCGGTGGCTACGGACATACCGAAGCCACCATCTGGGATAAAGACAATGAAGTGGTCGCCATCAGCCGTCAGACGGTGGCGGTATTTGACTAGTACAGAGCGAACGCGTGGGGGTTAAATAAGGCGATCACGCTGATACATTGTAAGTTAGTGATATCCAGGGCGTCCTCAAGGTCGCCCCGGCCCAGTGCCAACGGCTCGTGCAATTGAGGCTGCAGATTGTTGTAACTGGGGTAGATATCCGGGAACACATTGTCCAGCGCCAGTACATAGCTAAGCTGCAATATCCGTACATCCGGCTCCACCTCAAGATGGGTAGCATGGATATTGGCGATGGGAGCGGCGATACACTCCGGGATCCCCCAGTTGCGGATCAACTGCGCCGATAACTCAGCATAGGTAAACCCAAATATTGCCTGCTGCAGTTCATTGGGGCTAACCCGGGCATTAAAGTCCAGGCAGCGCCGGGCCTTTTCCGGGTACAAAGACACCATCACCAGCTCACCAATATTGTGCAGTAGCCCCGCTACAAACAAGCGTTCCGGCTCACGCAGCCGCTTGGCTTCAGCAAAATATTTGGCTAGCAAAGCACAGCTGACACTTTGCTCCCAGAATTTATCCAGGTCGATGATTTTTGCCTCAACATCGCTAAAGGCATGGGAGACACCGTAGGCTAGCGCCAAATCATACGCCGCGCGGGTGCCTATGACCTGCAGGGCTTTGGAAATGGTTTCGATTTTATTGGGGAAACGATACAGCGCGCTGTTCGCCACTTTCAACAGTTGACTGGCTAAGCCTGGATCAAAGGCAATAATTTCAGCCACATCATCAATACTGGCAGCCTGATCGTCCATGCACTCTTTTAGCCGCGTCACAGCTTCGGGCAATACAAACAATTCCCCGGCTTGTGCTGCCACATCCTGCATATTCATAAATGGCTCCTTGGTAACCACAAACAGATTGCCCGAGTGCCCGGTTCAACCCGTGGCATTCTGCTATCCCATCTACGGTTATACCTGACAAAGTAAAAGTATAAGGTATCCTGCCGCTGACTCACTTATCAAAATTTGTAACTGCTTTTTTCCAGCCGCTTGATTTCAATCTCGTGCCAAATCTGGCTGGCACTCATGGCCGGACAGGTACCGGTCTGACGGCGTTGCTGCTCGGCCTGATGTACCAGATCAATAATCACCTTATTGGCCGGGCAGTAATTGCGTGCCAGCACACCCTGACGCACCACCTCACCGTTCAAGTCGTCCACTTCGGTGAGCTTGCCCTGTTGCAAATCCCACCACATGGAGGTTCGTACACTCGGGTCGATATCCAGCATCTTACTGGCCACACGTTTAAACACACCATCGGGTAGGTTCAACATAAAGGGTAGCCACTTTCCGTCGACCCGGGCAACTTTTACCAACGGAATTTTATTGACCCGGGCCACATCCAGCCATTCACGCATTAACTCGGCAATGATGCGCCGGTAGCCTCGGTGTGACAGCATGGTTTTAACCGGCAGGTTGCTCAAAGCATTCACCGCGTTACTTAAATTCAACTGCAATTTGGCCGCCTGTACCGCATGAATCTGGCTGGTCAGGCGCACTGGCAGCAGCTCGCTGTGCAAGCCGGGCACCAGTGAGGGCACAATCCGCCCCAGCTCTTTGGGCAAGGTCAGCGAGCCCTCTGAGCCGCGGTGCAGGGTACCCTGCTCAGTCAGCACCACATTAAACGGCACTACAGCCGCAAATACCCGCAACCTGGGAAAGGCACTGCGGATCTGATGCACCGCCCTTAATCCGTTTTGGCAGCACACGATCATGGTTTGTGGGCCAACTAACTGGCGCAGCTGGTCTACTGCCCGATTTAAACCGGTACATTTGACGGTGAGCCAGACCACATCCGGGGCCTGGTCATGGGCATACTCCGCCACCGACGGCGCCTGCAACTCATGCCCCAGATAATCGGTCAGAGTGACACCGGCCGCCAACCGTTGAAGCGCCGCGTGCCGGCCAATCACCTGCACGGTAAGCCCCGCATGGGCGCCGGCGGCAGCAATAAAGCTACCAATCAATCCACTGCCAAAAACCAGATGCACTGCGTCTCCTTATTGCCTGCACGAAGTATTAATACGCCTGCCGCCCCGGTGAGGGCAGTAAAGGATAAGCATGCCCTTTATCGGCATAATTTGCTATATTCGCTGGCTATTTCTTACGCCACGGGGACTGTTTTGTCGCAAAAACATTTGCTGGTCATTGGCTATGTCTGGCCTGAACCCAATTCATCGGCTGCCGGTGAAAATATGCTGAATTTACTGCGCGCCTTTGAGCAGGCTAACTGGCAGGTCACCTTTATGACCGCTGCCGCTGAGTCCAGCCATAAAGCAGACTTAACCAGTCTGGGCATCAAAGTCGTCACCACCCTGATCAATGATGCGTTGTTTGACCGTCAGATATGTGCCCTGCAGCCGGATGTGGTGGTGTTCGACCGATTTATGATTGAAGAACAATTTTCATGGCGGGTGCAGCAGCATTGCCCTCATGCGGTGAGAATGCTCAACACCGAAGACTTACACAGTGTGCGCCATCAGCGCCAGCAGGCGGTCAAGCACGAGCAACCTTTCAAGATAGATGTCAGCGACCCCATGCTGCAGCGCGAAGTGGCCAGCATCCTGCGCTGTGATATAAGCTTGATTATCTCAGCGGTAGAATTGCAACTGCTCACCCAACAATTAAAGGTCGACCCGGCCCAGTTACTGCAGCTGCCCTTGTTGCTCAGCCCGGCCAGTCTGACTCCACCGCCTTTTGACCAGCGCCAGGGCTTTGCCTTTATCGGTAATTTTCGCCATGCGCCCAACTGGGATGCGGTTTTACAGCTAAAAACCCGGTTATGGCCGCAGATCCGCAAAGTGGTTCCCGGTGCCACCTTATCGGTGTATGGCGCGTATCCGGGCAAAAAAGTCACAGATCTGCATAACCCTAAACAAGGCTTCGAGGTGCGTGGCTGGGTAGATGATGCCCGCGCGGCGCTAAGCCAACATCGGCTATTATTAGCCCCGTTGCGCTTTGGCGCCGGTATCAAAGGCAAACTGCTGACTGCCATGCAATGCCACACTCCCAGCATCACCACCCCCTGTGGCGCCGAAGGCATTAATGATAACGGCCAGTGGCCAGGCGCGGTGGCCGAAGAAGAGCAGGATTTTGTGCGTGCTTGCCAACAGCTGTATCACAATGAAACCGCCTGGCAGCAGGCTAATGCACAAGGCCAGGCTATTTTGGCCAGTGAATATGATACCGGGTACCATCAGCATCGCCTGGTCAGTCACATTGAGCGACTGACTGGCGACATCATCAGTCATCGCCAGCCGCTGTTTTACCAACACCTGTTGTGGCATCACTCATTGCGGGCCACTCAATACATGGGCCAGTGGATTGAGGCCAAAAACCGGCCACGGTGAGCTGTTTGCCGGCGCCGGCACTATAAATAGTTATCCAGGCTTAATTATGGCGATCTCTCATGCGCTATCTTATTCGCGGGTGGCTGGCCGCTTTGTTGATTAGCCCGGCGGCCCTCGCCTCGCCCACTTTTGCCCCGGATGTCATCATGCTGTGTCACGGGGTGGGCCAGACGGTGGCGTCAGTACAGATGGAGCGCGCCAACGGTGCCAGTGAGCAGGACAACGAAGGGTTAAAGATCCTGCGAGATTTGGAAGATACCCTGCAACAGGACTTACATACCCCGGTGGAAAATTTTTTAGCCCACACCAGCGCCCTGCCCCCTCACTGGACAGCCGCACTTTTTACCCACGCGTGTTTATTTGATTATACTGACGACTTGGCCCAGGTGGCGCTGATGAGCGAACGCCTGACCCAGCAATGTGATTTGGCACTGGCCAGCCCGGATTGTCTACAGCAGGTGTATGCCGAGCTGCCTATCCTGCACTCTATTTAGCCAGCAGGCGCAGCCGCGCAATAATTTGCCCCACGCCATCGGCGCGCGACTGACTCAGCTGGCGCTGAATGCCCAGCTCATGCAAATAGGCATTAAAATCAAATTCCGCAATTTCGCCGGCGGGTAATGTATGGGCTTTTTCCAACAACAAGGCCAATACACCGCGTAAAATTTTGGCATCCGACCAGCCGCTGAACTGGCCCGCCTGATAATCCAGATATACTTGACTCTGGCAGCCGGGAACCTGTTTACCAGCCTCTCGCTGGGCCTCCGACAACATCGGCAGATGTTTGCCCGCCAGTATTAGCTGCCGGGTTTTTTCATCCCAGCCGGAGGCAGCAGCGACCTGACCAGCCAGGGGTAAGCTTCCATCAGGGTTCACGTTGAATGGTTCCTTCTTCCAGGCTGTCGGCTAACTCCTGAGCGCTAAGCACCATATGTGCTTCACCGCTGACCGGAAAGACCACCAGCCCGATATTGTTTTTTTCCAGGCCGGGCAACCAGGTATCTACAAATTCATGCAAGGCTAGCGTGGTCACTATGGCGTCGGACATATCCTGGCTGGCCCATAGCGGCACCAGATCGGCATGGGGCCACACCGGCAACAAGGCTTCAAAATCATTTTCCCCGTCTTGCGGTTCAGGCGCCATCATGACAAAACCTTCTTGCCCTTGTAGTAGGCAGACCTGCTGAGCAGTGTCGGCATAATCTAATACCAGTGCAAGGCGTTCCTGCGGGCTGAGTTTGGCTGCCTGTTGCACCACAGCCGGGGGTAAAGAATCTGTTCTGGTTTGCGGAAACACGCGATTAGCTCCTGGAATTGCAAAAGAGTGAAGTATACGATTTTGCGCCAGTCAGGTATACCGCCAGCCTATGTTACCTGCTACTATCGCAGCCCGCCGATATTCATCCCTAAGCCGGCGTAAATAGAGTTAACCTGAGCCTGTTAGCATGCTAGGCTTGTTGTACTAACTAACTGATTGCACAGCGATGGATTCTGAGTTTTACCTAACCTCACACAATCAAGAAAAAGCCTTGCCGCTCACCGAAGAACAGTTTCGCGAGCTCAAGCGTGCGCGTAAGCGCCTGTCGCTGATTCATGCGGTATCGCACAAATATCAGTTGGTATTGTCAAATTTTCGCTTGATTGAACAAAACATGGAACAGCTGGGCGAGCTGTACGCCAGCCAGCACAATGTGGATGACATCGAGCGGATCAAACCGCAACTGAATGTCAGCATGAACAATTATGTACTCAGCGCGCGGATCTTCACCAGTCAGTTAAAACGGCATGTACAAAGTTGCCTGCCCACTGACCGTGAGCAAATCAAAACCCTGGCCGAACAGATGGAAAAAGAGTATCAACGCTCATTTTCTTATCGCTTTGTCGATGCCTTATACGATTATGTCACCTACTACGGCTTAAGTTTTCATGCCTTTCACTGCCAGTCTAAAGTCGATTTAGATGAGCAGGGACAGCCCCAGCGCGCCTATGAATTCAAGGCCTATGTAGAACGCGATTATATGGGTGGTCCAGCCGATTTTCGGGCTTCGGTGCTTGAAGAAACCCCACCCCGGGTAGATGTCAGTGCGCTGTTAGGGGAATTCAATCAGGCTCTCAAACGCTTGCATGATCTGGCCATGCAAATGCTCAAAGAAACCTTTGAGGAATCTCAGACCATCGTGCATGAATTTGTGAATGTGTTTATCGGCCAGTTTGGCTCCCAATACGCCAACATTTTTGTGGTGCACAAAACCCGTGCATTTGGCGACAAGGTTTATGACCGGTTCCCACTGTCAATGTATGTCAACAACCGCTTACTGCTGTCGCAGCTGAGCTAGGGCCCATCCAATGACCTATAACCCGCTGGAAATTTCGCTGGATTATGAAAGCAACGATGTGATCAGCATCAACTACCGCCATTTTGCACTGTGGTTGCGCCAGGACCTGCTTGACCCGTTATCCGGCGCGGTCACCGAAATTCAGTTTCAGTGGAGCGACAACGCCAAGCAAGCCAATTTTGATAACAAGCTTAATCATATTGCCCAGCATGCCATCGACACCATGGCGCTGATAAATCGTACCCTACGCTCGGCCAACTGCAAGATTATCTGCTGTGAAGTGGATAAATTTGTCTGTGCGATTTCGGTGGTGGCACCGCTGCCCCAGGTGGTGTACCAGGGGCTGTTAAATATGCCCTGTCCAGACATGTTTGCTATGCCTCAAATGGTCAATCATGATGAAACGCCGGCCACTCACGTTGCCGCCCGGCGTCAGGCCCTGCCGGCCTGATCAGGCCGATACTAACAGGCGGTCTTCATTCACCGCGTTAATCACTTCATTGATGGTTAATGGCTTGGAAAACAAAAAGCCCTGCATCATGTCACAACCCGCCTGACGGGCAAACTCGGCCTGCTGCTCGGTTTCCACGCCTTCAAGCAATACGGCCTTACCCAGCCGGCCACACATCTGGATCAGGGTGTCCACAATAATGCGCTTGGTATTGGCGCTCTCGCCTTCCGGTAACAAGGTTTTATCCAGTTTCACGATGTGGGTATACGGCTCGGTCAGTTCAGACACCGACGCATAGCCCGAGCCAAAGTCGTCAATGGCGATGCTAAAGCCTGCCGCCGCCATTTCCCGTAAGATACGCCGGGTGCCCACATCGTGCATCCCAGATTCGGTCACCTCCAACACAATGTCGTTTGTGCTGACAGCAAATTCTTCCAAAAAGCTTAAAAATTGTTTCACCAGTTCAGCCGAATTCAGCTGCAGAATCGACACATTGATATGTACCTTTACATGACCTAAGCCAGCGTCTTTAAGCAGGGTGCTGGCAATGCACACCTCGCGTAGCATCTTTAAGCCCAGCTCATTGATCAACCCGGTTTCCTCGGCAATGGGGATAAATGAGCCGGGGTGGATATCACCGATATCCTGGCTTTTCCAGCGGCATAGCGCCTCTAACGCCACCATGTTGCCCTGGATATCCACAATGGGCTGGTAAGCCGCATACAAATCATGGTTGATGATGGCATCCATCAACCCCTGCTCGACATACAGGCGATACTCAATGGCATCATTTTGCTCGGCTGAATAGTAGGTAATCTGCCCTTTGCCCTGCTTTTTTGCTTCATACATGGCAATGTCAGCATGTTTGAGCAACTGATTGGCCGTTTTGCCGCTGGCTGCTTCGGCCACCCCGATGCTGGCCCCCACTTTTAATGATAAGTCGCCAATAATTACCGGTTCGGCAAAGGCGGCCAGCAGCCGCTCGCCAAAGGCAGTCAAATCATCACTTTGCTGAACCAGCACCACAAATTCATCGCCGCCGTGGCGGATCAGGGTATCGTCCTCGCGGATAGTGTGTTTTAAGCGCAGCGCACATTCACACAACACATCATCGCCGATGTCATGGCCGTGGGTATCATTAATGGCTTTAAAGCCGTCCAGGTCGATAAATACCAGCGCCTGAATGGCATTGGTAAAGTCATTGTCATTGAGCATCAGCTTAAGATAATTGCGGTTTCCGGCGCCGGTAAGGGTGTCGGTAAAAGCCAGGCTTTCCAGCTGTTTTTCCGCCCGGGTCAGCTCGGTAATATCTGACAAGGTTGCCACATAGCGTTCGGGCTGACTTTGGCGGGATAACTCGGCTAAGGTAAACATCACCGGGAACTCATTACCCTGAGCATCCAGTAAGGTCACTTTTTGGCGTAGCACACCCTGTTGTTTTTGCAAGCTGGCCACCAGCGCCCGGCTGATACCAAAATCAAACAAGGATTTGCCAAGCAAATTTTCGCTGCTGGTGCCCACCAGCCGGGTAAGCGGCTGGTTACAGTCAATGACAGTAAAGTCATCGCTTAGCACCACCACACCCTCGGCCAGCTGGTCAAGAATGATACTGGATAAGCGCAATTTTTTGCTCTGCCGCTGGCGTTCGGTGACATCTATGACCGCGCCGATGTGCACCTGCTGCTCCTGCAGGTCAAGCTCACTAAACACCACATCCAGCCAGATATCTTGTTCGGCATCAACACACACGGTTTTGTGCAGGTTGTTTTTTTGCTGCACACTGGCCAGCACATCGTCGCGCTCAGATTCATCAAACAAGTCTAAAAAGGTGTTTACCTCAATGGACGTCCCGGCACCGAAGCGATTTTGCAAACTGCGTGCACCACTGAACAAAAAATTCTCGCCATCGCTTTGCAGCTCCATGATCCCCATCTGGGCAGCCTCGGCAGCCACTTTAAAGCGTTTTTCACTCGACCGAGCTTGCTCTTCCAGGGCAAAACGGCGTAAGGCGGTTTCGCACGTCACCTTAATGGTTTTAGTGTCAAAGGGTTTCACCACATAGCCGTAGGGCGAAGCATGCATGGCGGCTTCAATGGTGGCATCATCGGAATAGGAGGTGGTGAACACTAGCGGAATGGCATGTTGCTCGGCAATCGCCTGCGCGGCCTCAATGCCATTACCACCATCAGCCAGATGGATATCCATTAGAATAAGTTGAGGTCGATGTTTTTCTACCAGCTCCAGGGCCTGATCACCGGAACGTGCCAGCCCCACCACCTGTGCGCCCAGATTGGATAATTCCCGGGCCAAATAAGTTGCTGCTATCGTGGTATCTTCCACCACCAATACCCGGGTATGGGTCAGTAAACTCATAAAGATTCTCGTGTCGCAGCACCGCTGGCCTTAGCCATTAACTGATGCAGGGTTTGTAATAATACGGATTCACCCACCGGCTTGGTCAGCATAGGCACCTGGCTAAGCGTATCGGGCAGTGCCAGCTCATCGCCATAACCAGAAATGATCATACTGGGAATGCCGGCTTCGACCGCCCTGGCCACCAGTGAAAATGTAGTTTCACGCCCCAGGTGCACATCCGAGATTAAAAAATCCGGGCGTTTTTCATTAAGTTGCTGCTCGGCGGACGGCAGATTGCCGGCAATGGCCACTTGCTCTATCCCCAGTTGCTGCAGCTTCTTTTGTAAATCCAGGGCAATCACCAGGCTGTCTTCCACCAATAGAACACTTTCTGGTAGCTGCGCTGTAGTCTCTTGTTCCGCCCCGGTTACCAGTGGCTCAGGGGGTGTTTCAGTGAGGGTCAAAAAGCGCGCTGGCACCCGCATACGCGCGGCCACCCCGGTGTCATTAAAATCGATATCCATCTGACCGCTAAGCTCGTGCGGGATCACACTTTGAATCAGGGTCATGCCAAAGCCTTCACGGCTGGGCGCAGTAACCGGCGGGCCGCCACTTTCGCGCCAGTCAATGGTCAGGCCACGCTTGGCATCTACCTGCCAGCGTAAGCTGACTGTGCCTTCGCCACTGGACGTAGACAATGCGCCATATTTTGCCGCGTTGGTAAACATTTCGTGAATTACCAGCACAATAGGCGTGGTAGCTTCTGGCTTAATGGCCACAGGCGGGCCATCCAGTTGGATCACGCCGCTGGTATAGGCATAGGCCTGAATTTCGGTTTCTAGCAGGGTTTGAAAACTTACATCGGCCCAATGCGACGCGGTGAGCTGGTCATGCGCCGAGGCCAGTGCACTGAGTCGCCCGGTCAGCACATTCACAAATTCATCCAACTCACGGCCTTGCTGATCGGTTTGCATCACAATGGCATTGACCAGGTTTAAGATATTGCGCACCCGATGGTTCAACTCTGAAATCAGCACTTCTTGTTTTTTATAGGCTTTTTGCTGAAATTCTTCGCGTTCCTGAAAGTGGCGGATAATCACCTCTAACAACGTAATGCGCAGGGATTCGGCACTGCGCAAATCTTTGCGTTGCCAGGCCTCACAGCGATCATCATGGGTTTGCTGCCATTTAGCAAAGCTATTGCGAGGTAGCAGCGTATCGCCCTGCGGCCCGGACACCACCGATTTTTGCGGGTTGCCCGCCCAGTTAACGGTTTGGGTCTGCGCACTGCGGTAAAACAACAGATAATCCCGCGGACTTTTAGACACCGGAATGGCCAGCACTCCGGCTACCTGGGGCGCCGCGGTATCATAATCACTTAGCACCTCGGCTAACGACTGTAGCGTGCATACCTCGCTACTTTTCTGCCGATTAAGATAATGCAAAAGCTGGTTAAGCTGGGTATCGGGTAAATAGTTACCGAGCCCCCTATATTCACCATCTACTATCGCGGCAATTCCATCGCATTGTACCAGAGTGCGCATGGTCTCAAATTGCTCTGCTAACAGCGTCAGCAAACTGCCGGTGGTGCCAATGGACGCCATAATATTGTCATGCACATCGCGCAAACGGTCATTTTCAACATCCTGTTCACGGATGAGCCGCGCTGATAGCTCAAGGGAGAACACTTCGGCAAATAATTCCAACTCTGCACGCAGAGTAGACGAGAGTATTCTGGCACTGTAATGATGACAGGCAATCAAGCCCCATAATTCACCGTTGACCAGAATACTGATAGACATAGACGCACCCACACCCATGTTTTTCAGGTACTGAATGTGGATGGGAGACACCGCGCGTAAGCTGGAAAAAGATAAATCCAGTTGCTCACTATCTGCTTTTACTCCCGGCAAAACAGGCACCGGCTCTGCGTGTACGTCGCCAATCATACGCAGCAGATTTTTTTTGTACAGCGTCCGGGCTTGTTTGGGAATATCTGTAGCCGGGTAACGCAAACCTAAAAAAGGCTCAATATCAGGTTGAGTGGCCTCAGCCACCACTTCACCAGCACCATCATCTAAAAACTGATAAATCATCACCCGGTCATAGCCGGTGACAAACTGCACCTGGCGGGCGGTATCCTGTAACAAATCCCGGCTGTTACGAGTGTGTTTAAACTGGGTCAGCATGGAGCGGACGATGGAATCTTCGGGCGCGGTGTCCTGCGCCAGTTGTTCAAATTCGACAATGATAAAGGTGCCGTTATAATGCACCGAAATATCCACCGCCAGCCCGCTGCATTCGATATGGCGGTCAAACAACCGCTCATTGTTGCCGGTAATGGTAGAGACTTGATAGGCTGAGCGGATATCGTGCAAGGTCTGCGGGTCCAGCCAGCTTTTTAGTGGCGTGGCGATAACCTGCTCGCTGTCACGCCCAAAGTAGGCCTGGGTATTTTGCGAACAAAAGGCAATAAGCCAATCGGCACGCAATGCAACCAAACACCCGAATGGCTGGGTATGGCCAAGGCGATGAATGGGCTCACGATCACAGTTCGTGAGATCAACATCCTGTGTTGCTGCTAAAAAATCATCGTTGCTCATACTTCCGCTCTTACTGCACAATAGGGTGAATACACCACTGCTACCAACATGAGGGTTATTAAGATCAAGCCATCACCAACCACCGCGCCACTATTTGCGCAGCTAAAACAGGGGACGGCCTCAGCCCATCGCGCGCTGGAAGCAACCTATCCATTTAATACCATGATGAAACCTGGCGTTTTCAATAAGGTTACCTATGGGCAGAACCTGTTGGTGTTAGCCAGTTTTCACCGCGTTGTGAGTGACTGCTTTGCTGCCAGTGACTCAGCCTTTGGCGAACTCCAGCCCTATCTGCACAGTGCCGAAGTGAACGCCGCTTTACAGGCAGATTTGCAGCACCTGGAGATCAGCGATGCTGTACCGGGCTTTGATGTTACACTTTCAGCCAATAATCCTGCTGATTTGCTGAGTGCAGCTTATGTATGGATGGGCTCCTCTATGGGAGCCCGCATTTTACACAAATGGCTGCAAAAAGCAGGCTATACCAACCTGCCCTGCCACTATTATGCGAAGATGCAGCTCGTAGGTAGCCACTGGCCGGATTTTGTCAGCCATGCCGCTGACTTAGCCCAACAACACCAGGTGCACGCGGCAGACTGCATCGATGCAGCCAACACCTTGTTTAGCGGCTTGCAAAACACTGCCCGCAAGTATTATCCGCAAACCCGCTCTGAATCATTATTTACAATTAATCAACAGTGACCATAATGAAGTTTATTTCTTTTAATATCAACGGAATTCGCGCTCGTTTGCATCAATTGCAAGCGGTTATCGACCAGCATCAGCCAGATGTCATTGGTTTGCAGGAAATCAAAGTTCACAACGATCAGTTTCCTGAAGAGGCAGTGCGCGAGATGGGCTACCATGTGTATTATCATGGCCAGAAAAGTCATTATGGCGTGGCGTTTTTAAGCAAGCAGCCAGCCGATAAAGTCCAGTATGGCTTTCCCACCGATGACGAAGACGCCCAGCGTCGCATGATCATGCTAACCTTTGAAAGCGGCCGCGAGCGCCCGCTGACCGTACTCAATGGCTATTTTCCGCAAGGTGAAAACCGCGACCACGAAACCAAGTTTCCAGCTAAGCGACGTTTTTATGCTGATTTGATGCAATATTTAACCGACCATCACACCAGCGACGATGAAGTGGTGATCATGGGCGATCTGAATATCTCCCCGACCGATTTAGACATCGGCATTGGCGAGCAAAATAAAAAACGCTGGCTACGCACCGGCAAGTGCAGCTTTTTACCTGAAGAGCGTGAGTGGATTGAACAGCTGTATAGCTGGGGCCTGACCGATAGCTACCGCGCCATGCATCCGCAGCGTGACGACGAATTTAGCTGGTTTGACTACCGCTCCAAAGGCTTTTTGGATAACCGCGGCCTGCGTATTGACCACATCCTGGCCACCACGCCGGTGCACGATCGCCTGGTCGAAACCGGCATTGATTATGCGCTGCGCGGCATCGAAAAACCCTCTGATCACGCCCCTATCTGGGCAGTGTATAAGGACTAGCCTGTATGAGCACAATACAGCTGGGCGCGCTGGTGCTTTACCTCAGCAGCCTGCTGTTTGTGCTCAAACGTATCGACTGGGCCAGCCTCAAAGCCGACCGACCTCGCCAGTTGGCGCTGGTCAATGCCACCGCCCTGCTTAGTGTATTCTGGTTTTTCCGCCTGACCCCACCGCAGGCGCCTGACTTACATTTTTTGCTGGTTACAGCGCTAACCCTCACCTTAGGCTTTCGCCTGGCACTCATCAGCGCATCGGTGGTATTGCTAGCGCTGCTTGTCTTCGGCCAGATTGATTGGTCGCTAGCCGGGATCTACGGGCTGACCACTGTGATGGTCCCGGTCACTCTCAGTTATGCCATTTATGCCTGGCTGTTTCATCGGCTGACCCGACACTTTTTGGTCTATGTCTTTTTGTGCGCTTTTCTGCCGGCGGCATTGGTATTAAGTGTGTCCATGGGGCTGATGGGCGGCTATATGATTGTGGACGGGCTGTACGCGTTTCAGGCCGTCAATGACAATTACTGGCTAGTGATTGTGCTATTGGCCTTTCCTGAGGCGTTGCTCAACGGGGCTATTATGACCATGCTGGTCGTGTTCAAGCCCACCTGGGTGCACACCTTCCACGATAAATTTTATTTTGATCAATAAGTTTGAAGCGTGATCAAAAAACCGGGCGCGAGGCCCGGCTTTTAATTATCAGCGCAATGTGGCCAGCTTATTTAAACAACAGGTCCATCACATCGGTTAATTCTGACTTACCTTCACGAATTTCTTCTTCACTCAACCCGGCAATTTCATGCGGGAACACCAGCCATTCATCACTTTGGTTGATGTAATAATCCGGCACAATGTCTGTTTTGTTGTTTTGCGGCTTATACCATGGGCAGGCAATCCGCATATCGGTAGGCGTGTTCAGGCGCATCAGCTTTTGAATCTGCTTGATCAACGCATCCACACTGCGGCCAGAGTCAAACACGTCATCAACGATTAGCAGCTTATCTCCAGCGTTGGCATTTTCTACCAGATAATGTAAGCCGTGAACGCGAATTTCTTTGGATTGCTGATTGATGCCGTAATACGACGACGTACGCACCGCAATATGATCAGTAGGGCTGTTTTTGAATTCAAAAAATTCCTGCACAGCGATACCGATGGGCGCACCCCCACGCCAAATCCCGACGATAAAATCGGGGCGAAAGTCGTCTTCATACACTTTTGCTGCAAGACGAAACGAATCCTGGAGTAATGATTGCGAGGTAATAAAATTCTTGTTCATGCGACTTACCGGCCCAAAATCTAAAAGAGGGCGATTATAGTGAATTCGCAGCCAACTTGCATCCTGCCGCGCAATATTTTCGCCCCATTGCTGGTGTGTTAATCATTTTGCAAGGCGGTGGCCGGCTGGGTCTGCATGGCTTTGTAGGCCGGGTATAAACTGGCCACAAAACACAGTGCTAGCGATAACCCGGTATAGGTCGCTACCTGGCCCCAGCGCAGTTCAACCGGCACTGACGCACCGTCGGCCGACAAGGCCAGCGTTATGCCCAAAAGCTCCAGTAAACTGTTGAGGTTAAACGCCAGTAGCAGCCCCAGTAACAGCCCGATAGATGCTCCTTTAACCCCATTGAATACGCCGTTGAGCATAAACACCGCCATCAGGCGGCTCTGGCTGAGCCCCTGAGTCTGCAGGATCGCAATATCACCTTGTTTTTCACTTACCACCATGACCAGCGCTGACACAATATTAAAGGCCGCTACCGCAATAATTAGCACCAGCATCAAAAACATCATATTGCCTTCCATTTTCACTGCATCAAACAGCGGCCCCTGACGGGTACGCCAGTTTTCACTGGCCAGGCCGCGGGCATCCAATGCAGCAATGGTTTGCTGGTAGGCGAAGGCATCATTTAAAAACAAGCGGGTATCGGCCGGGCTACCGGCCGGCTGGCGCAGCAATTTTTGCACATCCTCCAGCGCCATAAAGACAATCTTTTCATCCATACGCGAGCCCACATTGTGCACTGCGCTGATGGTTAGTAAACGCTGGCTGGGCATGCGACCAAACGGGGTGTACACACTGGCTCCGGCCATCAAAATCCGCACCCGGTCGCCCAGCCCCACTTGTAACTGCTGGGCCAGTGCCTGGCTAATCACGATAAAAAACTGCCCTTCGGCCAGCGATGCCAGCTCGCCTTGCTGAATATGCTCAGCCAGCACGCTGTGTTGCATATCCGCCGCCTGAATGCCCTGCACATTGACCCCACGTAAAGCGCCGGCAGACTGTAGTACGCCCTGGGTCTCCACAAACGGCGCTGCACGTGCCACATTGGGCAGGCTGGCCCAGTCTGCCGGCGCTTTTTCAGGCTGATGCGGTACCACCACCTGCGGCACCAGGCCCAAGATGCGTGATTTTAGCTGCGATTCGAAGCCATTCATCACCGACACCACCACAATCAGCGCCATCAGGCCTAAGGCAATACCGGCCACCGAGAAGCGGTTGATGAAAGAAACAAAGCTGTTTTGTTTGCCGGCGATGGAATAACGCCAGGCAATAAAAGCAGAAACCGGATGAAACATACACGCCCAAAGTTATGATCGAATTATTCTGCCCCGGCTTATTTAAGTAAAATAACGCGCCGTGCAAAAGTCGTGTTAAAGTGCCGCAATAACAGTGGGTTTCGCCCACAGGCACATCGAATCGGGTATACTACGTGGATGGGCAGGCACGTACAAGAAATTGGTGGTAGCAATCATGGACACAATGACACTGGCAGAAAAACAGGCACAGTTTGACGAATACTTCATGATTGGCCATGAACTCAATGCCAATGTGGTGCCATTAGATGATATCACAGCTCTTCCAGCTCAGGATAAGCTGGAAGAGGCCATGCCATATGCATTTCGCATAGCCGGTGAAGTGTCGGCGCTGGATGCCTCGACCTTACGTAATTTGCGCGGGATGGGTGATCAAGCCACAGCCCTGGCCGATTTTTTAAATCATCAGTCGAAAAAAATTGACCTGATGATGTCCTACATTCTGCACCAGCAGGATGATCCAGCCCACCGCCAGGCCACCGTGAAATTTGGTGGCGGTGGCGTCGTCATCAAGGCTGCCCACGAATTAGCCGTCGGCACCCATGCCCAGATAAAGTTATTTTTGACCGAAGAAGCCGCTGCCATTTTTTGTTTTGGTGAAGTTATTGCTTGTCAGCAGGTCGAGGATGACTACCATATATCCTTTATTTTTAACCGTATCCGCGAGCAGGATCAGGAACTGCTGGTCCGGGCCAGTTTGCATTTGCAAACGCTGCAGTTAAGAAAACGTGCGCAGGCCCGCCACGACCAGTAGGCTTACACGCACCGCGGCCATCCTTGAATAGACATTAGGTGATATGACAGCCATCAGCACAGTCCTGCCCCTACCCAAAGCAAAATCCACCGGCGCCAGCCAGGACCACCAGCACTGGGGGCACCTGCAGGGCAGCAGTGATGCGCTGGCAGTAGCCCGCGCCTTCAGCGACAGCAAAGGCCCGGTGGTGTTGCTGACCGCCGATACGCCATCGGCGCTGAAGATGCAGCGCGAGATTGGTTTTTTTCTGGCCGACAGCGACCCGCAAATAACTTTGTTCCCGGATTGGGAAACCCTGCCCTATGACATGTTCTCGCCGCATCAGGACATTGTCTCGCAGCGTTTAGAAACCCTGTATCATTTTTCCACCCAGCGCCAGGGCATCTTTATTGTGCCGGTCAACACCCTGATGCAGCGCCTGGCGCCAGTGGATTACTTAAACAAATACCTGCTGATGCTGGAACAGGGCCAAACCCTGGATCGCGACCAGTTTCGCCGCAACTTAGAACAGGCCGGCTATCTGCATGTTAGCCAGGTGATGAGCCACAGCGAATTTTCCGTGCGTGGGTCGATTATCGATTTGTACCCCATGGGTAGCGAGCGGCCCTTCCGGCTGGATATGTTTGACGATGAAATCGAGTCCATCCGCTATTTTGATCCGGAAACCCAGCGCTCAGCCGATGAAGTCAAGAAAATCCGGCTGCTACCAGCCCGCGAATTCCCCACCGATAAAGACGCCATTTCGCTGTTTCGCCAACAGTTTTTAGACAAGTTCGAGTCCAGTCAGGCGCAGGAGTCGGTTTTTGCGCAGGTCAGCAAAGGCACTATGCCTGCCGGGGTGGAATATTATCTGCCGCTGTTTTTTGAACAAACCGCTACCCTGTTTGATTATCTGCATCCGGCTACCACCTTGATGTTGCACGGCGATTTGTACAAAGCCAGTGAGTTTTTCTGGGAAGATGTGAACGAGCGCTACGAACAGTTGCGCTATAACCTGTCGCGCCCGCTGCTAGCCCCCGATGAGGTATTTTTACCCATCAACAGCTTGTTTGAACGCATCAAGCAATGGCCGCGCATCAGTCTGCACACCGAGGTGCTGGAAGATAAAGCCGGCCACGTCAATGCGCCCTGCGCCAGCCTCACCGGCATTACGTTAAATCCACAGAAGAAACAGCAAGCCGAGGCCTTACACAAGACACTGGATAATGCCAAAGCTCAGGGCGGCCGCGCCTTGTTCGTGGCTGAATCGGCCGGGCGACGTGAAAATCTGCTGGAAATTTTGGGCAAAAGCCAGCTGCGCCCGCCACAGTTTGGCTCGTATACAGAGTTTTGTGACAGCGACGCACCGCTGGGGATCACCATTGGCCTGGTGGAAAACAGCTTCAGCTGGAGCGATACCAGCACGCCGCTGCTCATCATCACCGAAACCGAATTACTGGGCTACAAAATCAGCCAGCGCCGGTTACGGGAAAAACGCACATCCACCGATGAAAGTGCCATTATTCGCAACCTGGCCGAGTTGTCGGTGGGCCAGCCGGTGGTGCATCTGGACCATGGCGTGGGCCGCTATATTGGGCTGCAAACGCTGGATGCTGGCGGTGTGACCACCGAATATGTGTGCATCGAATACGCCCGTCAATCCAAACTGTATGTGCCGGTGTCGTCGCTGCATTTAATTTCGCGCTACACCGGTGGCGATGTGGAGCATGCGCCACTGCACGGGCTGGGCTCAGATGCCTGGTCGAAAGCCAAACAAAAAGCCGCTGAACGGGTCCGCGATGTGGCCGCCGAATTACTCGATGTGTACGCCAAGCGCGCCGCCAACCCGGGGTTTGCCTACCCCATTGAATGGCAGGACTATCAAACCTTTGCCGACAGCTTCCCGTTTGAAGAAACCGCCGACCAGCAACAAGCCATTAATGCAGTGATCCAGGACATGGGCAGCCCGCAGGCCATGGATCGGCTGGTGTGCGGCGATGTAGGCTTTGGTAAAACCGAAGTGGCCATGCGTGCAGCCTTTCTGGCCGCCAGCCAGGGCAAACAGGTGGCCATTCTGGTGCCCACTACCCTGCTGGCCCAGCAGCATTATGAAAACTTTAAAGACCGCTTTGCTCAGTGGCCGTTTAATATTCAGGTGATGAGCCGTTTTGTCAGTGGTAAAGCGCAAAAGTCGGTCACCGAAGGCATCACCAGCGGCCAGGTGGACATTGTGGTGGGCACCCACAAACTGCTGAGCAAAGATGTGAAATTTGCCGATTTGGGCCTGGTTATCATCGATGAAGAACACCGCTTCGGGGTACGACAAAAAGAAAAATTTAAAGCCCTGCGCGCCGATGTGGACGTTTTGACCCTGACCGCTACGCCCATCCCCCGGACGCTGAACATGTCCTTATCGGGCATGCGCGATCTTTCCATTATCGCCACACCGCCGGCCAAGCGCTTGTCCATCAAAACCTTTGTGCAGCAACGCAACAAACCGGTGATCCGCGAAGCCATCATGCGGGAGATCTTGCGCGGCGGGCAGGTGTACTTTTTACACAATGAAGTCGAGACCATCGAGCGCACTGCCGAAGAAATTGCCCAAATTGTGCCAGAAGCCCGTATCGCCATCGGCCACGGCCAGATGCGTGAGCGCGAGCTGGAAGCCATCATGAGCGACTTTTACCACCAGCGTTACAATGTGTTGGTGTGTACCACCATCATCGAGACCGGCATCGACGTACCCACCGCCAATACCATCATTATGGATCGGGCGGATAATCTGGGCCTGGCGCAGTTGCACCAGTTGCGAGGCCGGGTCGGCCGTTCCCATCACCAGGCCTATGCCTATTTGCTCACACCCCACCCCAAACGCATGACCAAAGATGCTGGCAAGCGACTAGAAGCCATCGCCAATTTGGAAGATTTGGGGGCCGGTTTTGCCCTGGCCACCCACGACCTGGAAATTCGTGGCGCCGGTGAACTGCTGGGCGATGAACAATCCGGCCAGATTGCCACCGTAGGCTTTACCCTGTACATGGATATGCTGGACCAGGCTGTAACCGCCTTAAAAGAAGGCCGCGAGCCATCACTGGATGACAGCCTGGCCGGCCAGACCGAGGTGGAGCTGCGTATCCCGGCGCTGTTCCCGGAAGATTATATTGCCGATGTGAATACCAGGCTGTCGCTGTACAAGCAGCTGGCAAGCTGTGCCAGTAAGGCCGACATTGATGAGTTTCAGGTGGAGCTGATTGACCGCTTCGGCCTGTTACCGGATGCTGCCAAAAATCTGGTTAAAGTGGCCGAGCTTAAGCTGCAGGCCAAAGCACTGGGGATCAGTAAAATTGATTTCTCCGGCGGTGGCGGCAGCCTGGAGTTTCGCCAGGACACTGCGGTGGACCCGGGTTTTATTATTCAGCTGGTGCAAACCCAGCCGCGCATCTTTAAATTTGAAGGCAGCCAGAAACTTAAAGTGCTCAAACAAACTGAGTCCGCCAAAGATCGTATTACCTTTACCGAAGAGCTATTAAATGAATTTGCCAGGGAGACGCGCTAAATGAAGTTCGCGCTGTATGTAACGCTGCTGATGATGAGCCTGGCCGGGACCGCCCGGGCGCAACAAAACTGGTGGTTCGATGTGGAGGTTATCGTATTTGACCGCGGCCAGTCTGTCAGCGCTTCGGAAGAACAGTTTGAGTATGCCGACAATCTGGCAACACCACCGGCGGGCTGGGACCTACTCGGTAAATTGTTACAGCCGGATATTAGCCTGTTAAAACAAAGCCTGCCGCATTGCCAGCACGAACCCGCCGCAGACTGGCCGCGGCCGCTGTGGCAGGCACCGGATGCGCTATCAACCGTAGCTGACACACCGGCCGCAGACCCAAGCAGTCTATCTACCGGAAATGCGCAACGCCTGTCCACAGGTAATGCCCAATATGTTACGCCAGCTCAGGCGGCGGCCTGGTGGCTGGAATTTCATGGCCCACAGCCGGTGGATATCCGGATTCCTGCGGTCAAAAGCTGCCAGCCTGATACCCCCTGGTTAACTTATGCCAACAACCGTTGGCAGCGCCACCTGCCCGATAACAGCTTGCCGATGCCCGATGTGCTGCCGGTCATCCCCAAAGGCAGCGATGCCTTCAAAGGCTCTCCGCAGGTGTTAAGTGCCGATGCGCTGCAGCTGACCAAATTATCGGAACAAATCCGCCGTACCCGCGGCCTCACCCGGCTGCTGCATACAGCCTGGCGCCAGCCGGTTGCCTTTGGCCAGAACAAAGCCCCCTCAGTAAGGCTGTTTGCCGGACAAAATTATGCCAGCCAGTTTCAGGCTGATGGCCGTCAGCGCCAGCCGAACCCGTGGCGCGAAGACAACGATCTTGAAATGCAGGCGGAAGGCCCTGCATCTGCCGACTCCAACCGCTTTTTTGACCGCTTAGATAGCCGCCTGCGTCAGGCAGAACCGCTGGATGTGGCTGGTATGCTGGCTACCCTCTCCCCCGCGGCGACCGCGCCAGCCGATGGCAGCAGCCTGGCGCCGATGGAAGGTGGCGAGCCCATCTGGCAGCTCGACGGCCAGGTGCGGGTGTATTTGAAATACATTAATCGGGTGCCCTATTTGCATATCGATTCTGAGTTATTTTATCGCCAGCCCATTCCGCTGGATCCCGAGGCTATCAGTGACGGCGCTGAGCCTGAATACCAGTTGGTGTCAGTGCCTTTTAACCAGATACGGCGCGTGATCAGCAAACAACTGCATTATTTTGACCATCCGTTGTTTGGCATGGTGATTGAGATCCGCCGTTACAACATTCCCGAAGGCTTTTAATATGAAGATTTACACCCGCGGCGGCGATGCCGGCCAGACCCGTATTTATGCCGACAAACCGATCCGTGTGGGCAAAGATGATTTGATCTTGGCCAGCTATGGCGATATTGATGAGCTGAACAGCCAGATTGGGCTATTGGTGGCACAAACCGAGCAGGAAAAAGCCACGCTTCAAACTGTGCAATACAACTTGTTCCAGCTCGGTTATCTGATCTCAGCAACCAGCAGCCTGGGCGAAAAACAGGTGACCCAGTTGGAAAATGATATCGATCGCTTATCAGCACTGCTACCTGCCCAGCGCCAGTTTATTTTACCTGGTGGTTGTGTGGCCGCCGCCCAGGCCCATGTGTGTCGCACCGTATGCCGGCGCGCTGAACGTACCCTGGTAGCACTAAGCCACCAGCACGATGTACCGGCTACCGCACTGGCCTACATCAACCGGCTATCCGATTATTTATTTGTACTGGCCCGTTATTGTAACCATCAGGCCGGCGTGGCCGATGTGGAAGTGCCTGCTCAGTAAATAAAAGAACCTGGCTCCAGTAGCATAGATTTAATGCCATCTCAGAGATAAAAAGAAACTCCCAATAAAAATTAAAAACTGCACCTTTTTTAAATTTTTCTTATATAAAAACCGCCTTTTCAGGCGGTTTTTATTTGTACAAAGTATGGTAGTCTCCAATAAGGAATTTAACTAAGGATCGGTTATGTTACGTCGTTTATTGTGTGGTTTTGTATTATTAATTGGGGCTGGTACCGCGCACGCCTCAGTATCTCCCTGGCTTAACTTTGAATTATATGGCGGTCACATTGCCCTCCCCGTGACCGTCAGTGGCCACCCCACTTTTGCCATTTTAGACAGTGGTTCCCAGGTCAGTGCCATCAATAAAGCATTTATGGAGAAGCACGAACTCGAATATACCGGTACCGGCAGCACCTATATCGAAGGTGTGTTTGGCAAAAAGCGGCACAATAAGTTTTCCAATGTCCCGGTTGGCATATTCGGTACCACAATGAAAATAGACAATGTGGTCGAGGTTTCGCTAGGCCACAGCTCCAAAGGCCTGCTGCTGGGGGCAGCGTTGTTCCAGGGCAACGTTATGCAAATCGATTACCCCAATAAAAAAATGCGCCTTATCAGTCGTGATTCGGTCAATTTACATGAAATAAAAAATGTTCCTATGGTGGAACAGCGCGGCTCGGGCAGGCCACTGGTGGAAGTTTCCTTAAATGGGCGCAAAACCTGGTTAGTACTGGATACCGGTAATGCCGGCGGCATCATGATTGAACGGAGCCTGGCAGAAGGCCTGAATTTAGCCAATACAAGCAACCAGGTGCACAAATCCAGTGGCATGAATAAATCAGGTAATATGGAAACCACCAGAATCGATAAGGTCGTATTCGGGCCCTATACCCTGGAAAACACACTGGTCTCTTTTAATGCTGAAAGCAGTAACATCAACCTGAATAATCAATTTAAAACCACCGGCACCCGCATCAGAGGAAAGAAAGTCGAGGGCTTAATTGGCTATGAAGTTTTAAAGCATTTTGTCATTACCATGGACTATGGCCGTGGCTACCTGCATGCGGCGTTACCGGAGTGAGAAAGCGACTTGTTGATGGGCTGATTGCAGTCCGAATATCAATTGGAGGCCGGCGGCCCCTCTGTACGAAAAGCAGCCGTTGGCTTATTGCTATTTTATTGGCAGTTGAGTGCGAATAGCGTTTTTTCTATATATTATTACTCAGATTTTTTGACTTAAATAGCCCTTGAAATGAAACTCATTGAAAAAGTTTCCCGAATGTTTGCTATTTTGTAGAACCTGTTTATCTCGCAATTTTTACTTACAGGTTCACGATGAACATAAATGCTTATTGATGCTTAAAGTTAATTGGTTTATGACATTTTACTTCGAAATAATTTTAAAAATACGGAAGTTGAGAAAGCCGATTTTGCAAGACATCGGCTGGTTTAAAATCAGCCGATGTCTTGCAGGGCTTAAAATGCTAGGTCTCCATTTTTTCTACCTGTTCTTGCACAGGCTTACCGTCATCATTAAACCGGGCAATGGCAGCATCTTCTGACTCCCACCGCTCACGTTCCTCATCCGAGGCCTTAGGCGAGAACCAGTCCAGGTAGGCGTAAATGATGCCTATGATTGGTGCGGTCCAACAGGCAAATGCCAGCGGGATGTACAGTAAGTTTTCTAAATTATCGCCGGATATGCCCAGGCCAAGCGCCGATATCACAAAGGCACCACCGGCATTCCAGGGAATCAGAGGGGACATCAGGGTGCCTCCTTCTTCAACAGCGCGGGACAAATTCAGTGTTGAATACCCCATGCCGCGGTAGACCGGCGAAAACATTCTGCCGGGTAGGGCTACTGACAGATAGGGGTCACCCGCCACCAGGTTAGTTGAAAACGCGGTGCCTACAGCGGCCACCTGGGTGCGGGCAAAGGTAGTTGCCGTTTTTTTAATCGAATTGATGATACTTTTCAGGCAGCCTGTGGCTTCTAGTGCGCCACCAAATGCCAGCGCAATAAGCACCAGCGAGATGGTCCACATCATCGACTGTACCCCACCCCGATTAAGCAGATCGTCTATCTCACTGATATTGGTCTGGATGGAATAGCCGTTGTTGGCATAATCAAACACAGCTTGCAGGTTTTGGCCCTGCGCAATCATGGCAAAAGCGCCCCCAACTAATACGCCGACAAACAGCGACGGTAGTGGCGGCAGTTTTTTCAGCGCCAGCGCCATAACCACCAACGCGGGCAGCAACGCCCACCCAGAGATATAAAAATTATCCTGCAGCGCGGTGGTAATACCTTCTATCTTTTGAAATGACACGCTTTCGGCATCAATCACCAAAAAGCCCACTGCCAGGTAGATGAAAAACGCAATGACCATGGCAGGTATGGTCGTGGCCATCATATTTTTGATATGTGAAAACACATCGGTGCCGGTTACTGCCGGCGCAAGGTTGGTGGTATCAGAAAGTGGTGAGACCTTGTCGCCGAAAAAGGCGCCAGAGACCACGGCACCCGCCGTCCAGTACATGGGGATATCAAAGCCATCACCGATCCCCATCAAGGCCAGACCCACTGTGCCCACACTGCCCCAGCTGGTGCCCAGCGATACCGCCACTACAGCACAAATCACCATGGCTGCTGGCAAAAAGAGTTCTGGGGATAAGGTTTTTAACCCATAGTAGATAATGGTCGGCACCGTCCCGCTGGCGATCCATATCCCTATGATCATCCCCACAACGATGAGCACGCTCACCGCGGGCAACGCTACATGAATCACCTTGAAAATACCATCCCGAATGTTTTCCCATGTCAGGCCCTGGTAGATCCCGACTAAACTTGCCAGCGCTACCCCAATGGCAAGCGGAATGTGGGGTTCGAACACCCCGAAGTAAAAAATTTGTATCCCCAAAATAATAAGCGTCAGTATAACTGGCGTTAACGCCACTGAGAGGCTTGGTGTTTCGTTCTTTTCAACTTCCATACATCTTCCTGATATTCAAAACGATTGATGTTTGTAAGCCCCTAGGTCAAACGACGTCCTAGAACAGGCATCATAAAAATATTGTTTTTTTTTGTAAAAAATTATCTACGCTGGAAGCGCGTAATGGATCGGGAAAGAGTGATGCCACACGCCGCGGCGGCTTTGACTTCGGCAATTTTAGCGCGTGAGAATCGAGCAAAACGAACACCACATTGCACAAAATGCATTTTGCCGCTAGTCTTCGATAACTATTCAAAAAACAATAAGGGATCCAGTATGTTAGTTCGTTCAATAAAGGTGGCGGCGTTAGCGATGAGCTTGCTATTGTCAGCAAAGGTGTTGGCCCATGAGTTCGGCTCACCGCAGGACGCTGTAAACAGCTATATTACCGCGGTAAAAACCGGGTCGGGTGAGCATATTAAAATGGCATTTTTGCAGTCGGCGTCAATCCAATATTATGGCAAAGATGGCAGTTACCTAAACTACACCCGCGACGATTTTGCTGATCTTGTGAATACCGGCAATGAGTGGAATGTCTCGATTGAGATCACCGATTTAAAAACCACTGGCAATGCTGCTAATGCCACGGTGGAATTCACTTGGGGTGACGAGGGTAAACAAGGGTACGTTGACTACCTGAACTTGATTAACCATGAGGGCAGTTGGCATATTACCGACAAAGTTGCTCAATACGTAGAGCGGTAATGCACTAACAGTTTGCCAACTTACAACCGCGTCAGCGCTACGCCGGCGGTGATCACTACCGCCATCATCAGGTTTAGCACAACCCCTTCGCGGGCCATGTCGGCGACTTTGAGCTCGCCGCTGCTATACACAATGGTGTTGGTAGGAGTGGCTACCGGCATCATAAAGGCGCAACTGGCGCTGATGGCTGCCGGCATCATTAAGATCAGCGGGTCTATTTGCATGCTTACTGCAGCGCTGGCCAAAATGGGCATCAACAGGGTGGCGGTGGCAGTGTTGGAAGTCACTTCGGTAACAAAGCTCACAGCCAGGCAAAGGATAAGCACCACCAAAATCACCGGGGACACACCCAGGGTGGCCAGTTGCTCGCCCAGCAACCGGCTCAGGCCGGACTCCATAAACGCGGTCGCCAGGCAGATGCCACCGGCATACACCAACAATAAGCCCCACGGGATCTGGGTGGCAGTATTCCAGTGCAGCAAGGGCGCAGGCTGTTGGCGGTCTCCATTGGGTAGAGTACACATCAGCAGCACGCCAGCAATGGCAATGGTGCTATCCCCCACATTGGGCATATTCAGCCAGTCCGTCCAGTACGGTCGAAATACCCAGGCCAGTGCCACTGTGGCAAATACCATCAGCACGCGCTGTTCAGCTGGCCGCCAGGGCCCGGCCACTGGTAGATTGACCGCTGGCAAGGTGCCTAATGAGCGGGTCAGCCAGAAAGCCATCAGGATAATGCCCACCACCACAATCGGCAGCGCCGTAGACATCCAGTTTAAAAAGCTGATTTCATTGCCAGTGGTCTGGGTATACACATTCATAAAGATGATGTTGGGCGGCGTACCAATGGGCGTACCCACCCCGCCAACGCTGGCGGCATAAGCTAACCCTAGTAACAGCGCCACCGCCACCCTTGGTGAGCCGATGGCATTGACCACTGCCATGGCGATAGGCAGCAGCATCAAAGCTGTGGCGGTATTAGAGATCCACATGCTCAGCACTGCCGAGGTCAACATAAAGGCCAGCACCAGGCGCCGCGCGCTGCCGGCCCCCGTCAGCGCCAGCATATAGGCTGCCAGCCGGTTATGTACGCCGCAGCTTTCTAAGGCTTTGGAGAGCATAAATGCACCCATTAGCAGCACAATGACATGGGAGCCCAGCGCGCCAGCGGCCTGCTGGTAGGTCATAATGCCGGCCATGGGAAAGGCGGCAAACGGCACCAGCGCGGTCAGCGCAATGGGTAAGGCTTCGGTGATCCACAACCCGGCAATTAATACCGTCAGCCCGGCGGTGATGGCCTGCGCCTCAGTCAGCCCGCCCCACAGCAGCCCCTGCCAGCTAAGCAGGCTGCCCAATGCGCAAATCCCTAGCCAGTTATATTTGATCGCCATACCGGTCCAACAGTTTTACTGCCCGTTTGTATGCCTCTGTTGCACCGGGCATGGCCTGGCGGCGATTAAAGGCATGCAACCGGTCGTTGGCCTGTTTTGGTAGCGCCAGAGAATCCAGAATAGTCACCGCACCGGCACGGTTATTACAGGCCAGCACCATATCGCATCCTGCGCTTAAGGCCTGGCGCGCACGCTCAGGGTAGCCGCCGGCCACACTCGCCCCATTCATGGATAAATCATCGGAAAAAATCACACCGTCGAAGCCTAACTGCCCGCGCAGACAGGTTTGCAGCCAATAGTCAGAAAACCCGGCCGGCTGGTCATCCACAGCATTGTAAATCACATGCGCCGGCATTACGGCGTCCAGCTGCGGCAAGAGTTGTCTAAAGGTACGTAGATCGTGGGCGTTGATCTCAGCCAGCGGCCGTTCGTCCACCGGGATGGCCACGTGCGAGTCGGCCACTACGCTGCCGTGGCCGGGAAAATGTTTGCCGGTGGCCGCCATGCCCTGGGCATGCATGCCTTCAATCAGCTCTGTGGCCAGCGCCACCACCGTATCCGGGTCGGTCGCAAAGGCGCGATCGCCTATCACCGTGGAAACGCCGTCTACATCCAGCACCGGGCCAAAGCTCAAATCCACGTCAAGCTGGCGCAACTCGTGGGCCAGTATATGGCCGCAGGCGCTGGCCAGCTGCTCGGCAGTGGTGCCACCGCTAGCCAGGCTTTGCAGGCGGCCCATGGCCGGCAGGCGGGTAAAGCGTTCGCGAAAACGCTGTACCCGGCCTCCTTCATGATCCACTCCAATCAGCAAGCGGTTGCGGGCGGCACCGCGCATGGCTTTTACCAATGCTGCCAGTTGCGCTTTATCGTGATAATTACGGCTAAACAAAATGACTCCGCCCACCAGCGGATGATCAAGAATATCCCGGTCCTCGCCGGTCAGCTCATAGCCGGCACAATCCAGCATCAGAGGGCCCATGCTTGCTCCTGCTTATTTTGTCTTCAATTCACCTAAATTACCCGATAGGATAGAGAAAAACAGGGAGTAACACACGTGCTAAATTGGATTAAGTGGTTAACAATCAGCCTTTTGATACTGGTACTAGGCGCTGGCAGTGCAGCTTTCTTTATTTTGAATCAAAGCCTGCCTCAACTGGATGGCAAGCTAGCCGTGGCGCAGCTTGATGCCCCGGTCAGCCTGCATCGCGATGCGCTGGGCCAGGCGGTAATAAAAGCCACCAGCCGGGCCGATGCCGCCTATGCACTGGGGTTGGCTCATGGCCAGGACCGCTTTTTTCAGATGGATTTACAGCGTCGCGCAGCAGCCGGTGAACTAGCCCAGTGGCTGGGCGAGCGGGCTTTAAACCATGATGAGTCGGTGCGCTTTCACCAGTTTCGTGCCCGTGCCCGCACCACCCTGGCCAGCCTGCCGGCCGAGCAGCGCCGCTTGTTGCAACGCTATGCCGATGGGGTGAATCAGGCCATTGCCGAATTTGGCAGTAAACCCTTTGAATACTGGCTGACTGGCTTTAACCCTGCGTCATGGACGCCGGAAGACAGTTTGCTGGTGGTATACAGCATGTACCTGGATTTGCAGGAAGGCCAGGTAAAACTGGACCTGGCCCGGACTGGCGTAGCGCTGAACTTTGGCCCGCAAATGCTGCGGTTTTTACAATCCCCATCGCAATATCAGTCGGCCCTGGACGGCTCTACCCTGCCTGTATATGACGGCCCGGTGCCGCCACTTGATGTCAACAAAACAGCCCAGTGGCAGGGCGAAGCACCGCCGGATATCGGCAGTAACAACTGGGCGGTCAGCGGTGCCTTAACTAACTCAGGCAGCGCCATGCTGGCCAATGATATGCACCTGGGCCTGCGCGTGCCGCTGACCTGGTATCGTGCACAGTTGTCTTACACCCGTGATGGCCAGTCGGTGCAGGTCACCGGGGTTACATTGCCGGGCCTGCCGGGCATTGTGGTCGGTACCAATGGCAAGATTGCATGGGGCTTTACCAATGCCAACCTGGATAATGTGGACTGGGTAGCACTGCCCGACGAGGCGCCCACCTGGCAAGTCAGCGAAACCCTATTGCTGCCTGACGGCCAGCACACTATGCCGTTAACCATGAGTGAATACGGGCCGGTGCAAACTATTGGCGAGCAAAACTATGCGCTGCAATGGGTGGCCCATCAGCCGTACGCGGCCAATCTGGGGATCCTGGATTTGGATGTGGTCACCACAACTCAGGACGCTGTTGCGCTGGCCCGGCAAATCCGTATGCCGGTCCAGAACATGGTTATCGCCGATGCCGATGGCAATATTGCCTGGACCCCGGCCGGTGCTGTTACCGCCCGCCCTACACCCTCGCCGGTTGCCATTGCCCCGGATGAGATTAGTGCGGCCTGGCAACAGGCCGAAACCAATCTACCGGTGGTGTACAACCCTGCAGAGAGTCGTATCTGGACAGCCAACGCCCGGGTGATTTCTGCCGAGCAGTTAGAACGCTTTGGTGATGGTGGTTATGCACTGGGCGCGCGCCAGACGCAGATTCGCGATCGCTTAGCCGAACGCCAGCAATTTAATGAGCAGGATTTTTATGCCATTCAGCTGGATAACGAGGCCCGCTTTATGCGCCCCTGGCACCAGCTGCTGATGCATACCTTAAAATCAGCTGAGGGCGAGCATGCAGAAGCGCTGGCAGCGCTGGAAAACTGGCAGGACTGCGCCTGCCCGGAATCCGTGGGTTATACCCTCACCCGGCGTTTTCGCAGCCAGGTGATCAATAGCCTGATGGCACCCATATTCTCCCGTCTGGAACAGCATGGTTTTTACCCCAATGGCCTGTTGCGCCAGATTGAACCCGCGGTACAACGCCTGCTTAGCGAACAGCCGGACAGCTGGTTACCGCCGGATGTCGATAGCTGGCAGGCCTTGCAGCTAGCCGCTTATGAGCAGGCACGCACACAGCTATTAACTGCAGCCGGCCCGCAAAGTAGCCTGGCAGAAGTTAACTGGGGCGCAGCCAACGCTCTTACCATCAAGCACCCGTTTGCCGATACCGTGCCACTCCTGGGCCAGTATCTGAATATGCCGGCAGTGGCAGGATTTGGTGACAGCTATATGCCAGCCGTGCAGCAACCGACCTTTGGCGCTTCTCAACGCTTGCTTGTGCAACCAGGCCGCTTAGCCGATGCCGTGCTCACATTACCAGGTGGCCAGTCCGGCCATCCGTTGTCGCAATATTTCCAGGCCGGGTTTGCCGCCTATGCAGAACATCAGTCTACCCCACTGTTGCCAGGTGACGCCCAGCACACTCTGACCCTTACGCCGGCCGAGTGATGAAACGCAGCGCGCCGCTACCGTTATCAATGTCGAATCCAGGCAGGGCTACCAGATGACGCCGGCCATTAACTGGTTGCGCGCGCTGGCGCTTGAGTTTGAAGTGCTTAACTTTGAGCACCAGCCCGGCCAGGCAGGTTATGGCGCTGAAGCGGCTGCCAAGCTGGGCGTCCCCCCCTCACAGGTTTTTAAAACGCTGATGGTAAAGACCCCAGGCGGCTACGCCTGTGCGCTGATCCCCCAAACGCATCAGTTAAGCCTGAAAAAACTGGCCACTGCACTAGGCCACAAATCAGTACAACTGGCTGCAAAACCGGCTTTGCCCGCGGCTACCGGCTATATCGCCGGCGCGGTCTCTCCTTTTGGGCAAAAACGGTCGTGGCCACTGGTGATTAGTCATCTGGCGCAAGATGAATCCACCTTATATGTCAGTGCTGGAAAACGGGGTGTGGAGCTTAAAGTTAGCCTGCCTACATTGTTGCGCTGCCCGCACAGTCGGGTGGCGGTCATCACTGATTAGGATGAGAGTGAGCGGCCACTATTGAGTTGAGGGTGATTGGTTATCGATCAGTAGCCGCAGTGATGTTGGATACGTTTACATAATAAAAGCTATACCTTATGCCTTAAAAAGACACTTGCCGCCACCCAAAAGTGTGATAGGTTACGCTGAAAAAAGCTCAGGCAAAAAGCAAATTTGCCTGTAAGCCCATGGATGATAAAAATAAAACTATATATAATGCGTATTATTCCTCTTTTTTTACTAAGCGCGTGTGTGTCCGCCGCCACAATAGCCGCCCCCACTGCCAATGTGTCCGGGTTTGGCTCGTTAGGCGTGGTGACGTCAGACTCAGAGCAATTTGGCTTTCGTAGCGATTTTTCCAAGCCTGATGGCGTGTTTGATAGCGACGTGGATTTTGAGCAAACCAGTAAGCTGGGCCTGCAACTGGACATAATCGCCTCCCCCACTTTTGATGCGGTGGTCCAGGTGATCTACCGGGATCAACAGGATTACACTCTGGACTCGCTGTTAAACCTGGCCTTTATTCGCTATGCCCCCTCGCCGGAATGGTCATTTCGCGCCGGTCGCACGGCCTTTGATTTGTTCTTGCTGACCGAATACCGGGATATCGACTTTGCATTGCCCTGGGCCCATGTGCCTAGTGAAATTTATGCGGTTATTCCACACCGGTTTGTGGATGGTGGCGATATTACCTACAGCCGCCGCTGGCGCGACATGACAATATCGGCCAAAGTGTTTGCCGGCGAAAGCGAGTACGGAGTGACCGCATTTTCCACCGAGGCGGTAATCCCACTCAATTTAGATAACATTGTCGGGTTGGCGCTAGATGCGCAAAGTTTCAACTGGGACTTGGCGTTTAATCACACCCGGGTAAAGTTTGACACTCTGGAGGTGAGCCCATTGGCGAATGGCCTTGCTATGCTCAATCAACAGGTACCGGGCATAAGCGCACTCTGGCCCACCGCTGGCATCATTGCTGAGCATATAGATGTGAATAATCGGGAAGGCCGCTATACCTCTGTAGGTGGCCAATATCGCTTTGGCACAGTGACGGTAATGTCAGAACTGGCTCATATTGATTCTGAAAGTCTAGCGGTGCAAAAAGTCAACAGCGGCTATGTTAGTGCGATTTATCACACTGGCCAGCATAACTGGTATGCCACGTTTGCCTTTAGCGATGCAGATAAGTTTGAAGTCGGCGAGGCCAACGAGCAGGTGCTTAGCCAGATTCCAGGCGGCACGGAATTGCTTAACAGCGCACGTTTTTTCTTAAACTTTTATAGCGTCAATCAACAAACCCTGAGCGTCGGCTGGCGCTGGGATTTTCATGACAATATGTCGCTAAAAGCACAATGGGACCATACTCGCATTGACGATGACGGCAGCACGCTATGGCAACCGCCGGCCGAAGCTGTCGAGTTAGACATCCCGAAGGGCCAGGTTAATACAATTTTTGCTAATGTGAGTTTTTCGTTCTGATGTTGGGATTATCATTATTAAAAACCGTAGTACTGGTTGGAAGTATGAGCCTGACTGGCCTGACCGCCGGACAAGAACTGGTGGTGGTGGTGCATAAGGATAACCCTACCAACACCCTAACCCGCTCACAGCTGATTGACCTGTACATGGGTAAATATGTTGCCTTCCCTGATGGTAGCAAGGCACAGCCATTGGATATCGAAAACGATGAGGTGACCAAAGAGCAATTTTATCAGGCGCTCGTTGGCATGCCGCTAAACCGAGTCAATGCGTACTGGTCGCGGGTCAAATTTTCTGGACGGGCGCGCCCCCCGGTGGCTCAGGAGAATCAGCAAGCCGTGCTGGAGTTTTTACATGCCAGCGACTCGGCCATTGCTTATATTCATGAAAGCAATGTGACCGACAATGTCAAAGTGGTGTACCGGTTCGATGAATAAGAGTGGCTTGCTGGTTCGTCTGGCGGTGGTAATTGGGTTTGCCTCGGTGGCGATCGGCTTTTTGTCCACCCAGTTATTTTACCGGCTCACGGTGAACCAGGAAGTGCGCATTGCGCATCAGAGTATCGAAAACCTGATCAAAACCGTGGAAGCCACTGCATTTACTGCTGCCTATATGGCCGATAAGGACCTGGCACAGGAAGTGGTGGATGGTCTGGCCACCAATGAGGTGGTCAAAAATGTCAGCATGCAATTCGATGACACCATCGTACTGGCTAATGATGCCCCCATCGAAAGCCCCATCACCATACCTATCGCGTCGATGTTTCAGCCCGACCGGGCGGTGGGCGACATTCGTATCGCGCCGAATTTTGATTACATTAAAGCCCGGGCTGAACAGCTGGCCGGTGAAAATGCCAAAGCCATGATCATGCAGGCGGTGGTGGTCACCATAGTGGCGATTCTGGTGGCCTTCTATCTTATTACACAGCCGATGATCAGTATTGCCAGAGCGTTGCACCGCACCACCCCAGGTGATGGCGGCCGCCTGGCAGTGCCCCATTTTCATAACCACAGCGAACTGGGCGTTCTGGTGCGCGACGTCAATAAACTGCTGGATAAAACCGAAGATCAATTTTCCCGGGAGCGTAAACTACGCGAAGAAATCGAAGCGCTGGAAAAACGGTTTCGGATGTTGTTTGAAAAATCCATTTCACCGATTATCTTGATGGAGCCACGTGGTAACATCTTGTTGTATAACAGTGCTTTTGAGCAAACCTTGAATAAGCTGGGCCAGTCGTTTCGAAAAAGTTTCGGGCCACTGCTCAGTGAGTTATTTGCCGAGCCAGATGCGCTTTCCAGTGCGGTGGAATTTGCCTTTGCTAATGATGAAATTGCCACCGGTGAATTTCGCCTGCTCAGTGACAACGATAGCGAGTCGATGTGGGTGCAGGTAATTGTTACGGCGATTGTCAGCGAAGATCTGCGAGAATACTATCAGATCACTCTACATGATATCTCCAAGCGAAAACGCGAACTGGATCTACTGGCCTACCAGGCTGATTTTGACAAGCTAACCAAATTACATAATCGCCAGGGTCTGGAAAAACAATTATATACGCTGATGGAAGACCAGGTGGCCTTTAGTCTGGTGTTGCTGGACCTGAACTGGTTTAAACAGGTCAATGATATTTACGGGCACAAATCCGGTGACGAGATTTTGATTTTTGTGGCCGATAAAATTAAAAAAGCTATCCGCCCGACCGATCTGGCCGGGCGCTGGGGTGGCGATGAGTTTGTGCTAATTTTAAATGATGCAGATAAGGCGCAAACCACCGAAGTGGTAGAGCGCCTGGTGCGGCTGATTTCCAAACCCTATTATCTGCGCAAGTTCGACCAGAATGTCACTATTGGAGCCAGCGCTGGTGCAGCCGCCTTCCCCACCGACTCCACCGATCTGCAAGCCTTACTGCACCTTGCTGACCAGGCCATGTACCAAGCTAAAAAAGACAAAGAAAGTCGCCCCGAGCACTTTTTGCATTTTGCGGCCGCTGAGCCGGCTGAACAAGATCATGCCTGATTTTACCCGCGTGTGGCACGCTATCGGTGCCCTGTTGTCGCTAAAAAACATCAAATCGCGAGTGGCCCAGGTCAAAGCAGTGATTGCTGTTTTCATCATATTGTTTTTATTGATGGCACTTAGCAGTCTTTTGCATCTAAACGGTGAATGGGCCGCAGAAAGCGTGGGTATTGTAGTTATCTTGCTGGCGCTGAACTGGTTTTTAACCGCTGATACCACCAATATTGTGGCGGGCATGATGCTGTGGACTGTCACCATTTATGCGGTTTCTAAAGCGTTTTATTATGACGGCTTGTACGACACCTCCCTGCTGCTGTATCCCTTTGTGGTGATTTTTTCGGTGTTCTTAGGCAGCCGGGTCATGGTGATCCCGTTGGTGTGCTTTATGCTCGTCAGCTACTATTTTATCGCCTATGCGGTATCCAGCCAGATGATCGATAACCATGTGGTCACCAGCTATTCAGACTGGGCCAAAGCTAACGATATGGCGCTTATGATGGCGACCTACGGTTTAGGCATTGTGGTGGTAGCGCGGTTTATTCGTGCGCTCATCAGCAAATTATCGCAGCAAAAAGAAGCCAACCGGCAGGCCCGTGAAGAGTCTGAACAACGCATCCTGTTTAATGATCTCACCGGCCTGGCTAATGCCGAAAAATGTAAACAAGACATTGAGCGTAGCCTGCAAAATAGCCCCAAAGACGGCAGCCTGCTGGGGTTTGTCACCCTGCATCTGAACAATTTTAACTGGATTAATTCTACCCTGGGCCACAGCTTTGGGAATCAATTGCTGCAAATGTTGGCCAAACGTTTTAAAAATCTGGAAGACGACAAAACCGCGGTGTACCACACCTCAGGCATCGAGTTTACCTTTGTGAAACGTGTGCCCGATTTTGAGAGCCTGACGGATTTTTGCAACCAGGTTATTCGCCTGACCATCATGCCAGTGTCCATGGCCGATTATGATTATGAGATAAATTGTTCGCTGGGCGTGTCTGCCGCCCCATTTGATGGCAATACCTACGCCGACTTGCAGCGTAAAGCCAGTTTTGCGGTGTACCGGGCCAAGGAAGACGAACCCAACTCCTATTATTTTTATGACAATGATATGGAAGCGTCTATCGTGCGTCGACTGGATATGATCAATGATTTGAAAGTGGCCATCGAGCAGCGCCAGTTCGAGCTGTACTATCAGCCCAAAGTACACCTGGCCTCCAATATCATCGTGGGCGCAGAAGCCCTGATCCGCTGGCATAAAGACGGCGCCCTGGTACCGCCCAACGAGTTTATCCCGGTGGCCGAAGAATCCGGCCTGATCAATGAAATTGGCAAATGGGCCATCGAAAGCGCCTGTAAGGAATGTGCTATCTGGCAAAAAAGTGGCCTCAAAGGCGTCACGGTGGCTGTCAACCTGTCACCAGTCCAGTTTAAACGCGGTAACCTGCCCAACCATGTATTTCGCGCCTTGCAACAATACAGCCTCGACCCGAGCATGTTGGAGCTGGAAATCACCGAGTCCCTGTTTATCGACAATGCCGAGCATGTCAAACAGCAAATCCATGTGATGGCAGAAAAGGGCATCAACTTTGCCATTGATGATTTTGGTACCGGCTATTCCAACCTCAATTATCTGTCGAACTTTAATGCCTCTACCCTGAAAATTGACATGTCATTTGTGCGCACCATGCTGCAGAACCCCCAGCAGCAACATATTGTGAATGCCATTATCAAAATGAGCCGGGTGATGGAGCTGGAAAATGTGGCAGAAGGCGTGGAGGATGCACAAACTGCTCTGGAATTATTGAACCAGGGCTGTGTGTATGGCCAGGGCTATTTTTGGTCCCCGCCGGTTCGCCGTGACAAATTTTTACGCCTGCTGCGCCAGCACAATCAGGCTGCCTGACCAGCCCCAGAAACGCCGGCTAACTATAGCCACGGGTATGACTAGCACACAGACTGAGGGGTAAACGCACCCAGCGGTAATCCCGCAGCCTGCCAGGCTAAAAATCCGCCTTTTACCGAATAGCAGTGCTGAACCCCCATGCTTTTTAATGTGTGCGCTGCCATCACTGAACGGACTCCGCTTCGGCAATACAGGTATACAGATTGTGTTTGCTCTAGGTTTGCTGATGGCAATAAGGCCTCAATAGTACTTTCCAGCCGCCCACGTGGGCAACAGCGCGCCCCCGGAATGATAAATGGCGCCCACTCCTGCGGCTCGCGAACATCGATCAGCAATGCGGTGCTATTCAGATTGTGGCCGGACTGCATATGCAATAGCTGACTTAATGCCAGTACCTCTATATGTTGAACCGCCGCTGTGAGCGTTTGGATATGTTGCGTAAATAAGCTCATAGCGTAGTCACCCCGGCCAATCTAACAGATCAATTGTCAGCACCACGCTAAGCAATAGCAGGCCCAGGGCAAAAATACGTCGCAAAGTGGTTGCTGGTAGCCGGGCTGATATCTGCTGGCCAGCCAGCACACCGGCAATGCCAAAGGCACTGACCGCCAGGAGTACCAAGGCTTGCCACTGCAATGCCTGTTCAAGGCTATACAGCGTCACGCCGGCAGAAAGTGTATTAAGCACAATCAACGCGAGGCTGGTGGCGGTAGCCTGGGATATGCTCAAGCCCGCATACAGTACTAACGCCGGCACCATCAAAAACCCACCGCCGACCCCGGCCAGGCCGGTAACTGCACCGGTCCCGCTGCCAGCAATAAAAAGCCTCAACATGGATGGCCTGTTGAGCGCCCCGGGTGTGGCTGGCTTTAACATTTTAATCGCCGCAACTAACATCAGTGTGATGAGCAGGCTCAACTGCCAAACGCTATCGATGTGGGTGCTAATCACCGCCCCCAGTGCCGCTGCCGGTACGCTGGCCAGAGCAAACAGCCAGTACACCGACCCGGCAGGTAAATGACCTCTTCGCCAGTTCATCAACGTACCGGTTAACGCAATGATGCCAACAATGACAACAGAATGTGCGATGGCGGTTTTTTCGCCCATACCTACCAGATACATCAATGCCGGCACAGTTAAAATGGCTCCGCCGGCTCCTAACACGCCCAGGCTTGCTCCGATCACCAGCCCACTGATTAGCGTTAACATCAACATTTGTCTTGTCAGACCTATCCGTTATTTCGTATATTTACAATATACAATTTAAAGACAAAGTTTAGCAATAGAGATTATGTCGATTCATGTACAAGATTTTTATGATCAGGACACTGGCACAGGCACCTATGTAGTGCACGACAGCGCATCGAGACAGGCTATGATCATTGACCCTGTGTTACATCTTGACCTAAGCGCCGGCAAGGTCAGCACCCAACTCGCTGATGCTCAGCTAGCCTGGATTGAACAGCAACAACTTGAGCTGGTGTATATCTGTGATACCCATGCACATGCCGATCATTTAAGCGCGGCTGCCTATCTCAAGCAGCGCACCGGCGCCAAGACGGTCATTAGTCGTGGAATTGGCCGCACTCAGGCGCACTTTGCCGCACTGTTTAACAAACCACCGGAAGCTGATTTAACCAATCTCTATGATGTATTGGTTGATGGCGGGGATACGCTGATGCTGGGCAACATCCCTATAGATATTATGGCCACACCCGGCCATACCCCCGACAGTGTCAGTTACCGTATCAGCGATAATCTGTTTGTGGGTGATACCTTATTTATGCCGGATGTGGGAACAGCACGCTGCGACTTTCCAGGTGGCGATGCTGCACTGCTGTATCAAAGTATTTCGCGAATTCACCAGCTTGCCGATGACACCACGCTGTGGGTTTGCCATGATTATCCTCCCGCTTCCCGCGGGCCAGGTTTGTCGACCACAGTGGCCGACAGCCGGCAAAATAATATTCATGTGAACGAAGGTATAAGCGAAGCGGAGTTTGTGCAGCGCCGGACACAGCGAGACCGTCAGTTGACTGTCCCCAAACTGTTGTACCCATCACTGCAAATTAATTTATGGGGTGCGCAGTTGCCAGCACCCGCTAGCAATGGCAGGCGCTACCTGAGTATCCCGTTAGAGCCAACCTTTACCGTGGAGCCAGATTAGTATGTTTTTACAAGCATTTATTGGCGGTAGCCTGATAGGCGCCGGTGCCATCTTACTGATGTTATTTAACGGTCGCATAGCCGGTATTTCGGGTATCACCGCGACCGCTATTACCAGTGCGAGTAAGGATAATCGGTGGCGCTGGGCGTTTTTGGCCGGTTTAATTCTGGCCCCACTGCTTACTGCCCCGGCTGGCTTTGCCCTGCCTAACGCAATTCCGGGGCACTGGGTCACCCTGGCTATTGCCGGTTTGTTAGTAGGTATCGGCACCCGGCTGGGCTCGGGCTGTACCAGTGGCCATGGTATTTGCGGTTTATCGAGATTATCGGTGCGCTCGTTGGTGGCCACGCTCACCTTTATGGCCACCGCCATGCTCACGGTGTTTATCAGCAAACAGCTGCTGTAAGGAAAAACAATGCGATCTATGATGACAGCTCTACTGGCCGGCTTGCTGTTTGGTGCCGGGCTCACTATTTCCACCATGGTAGACCCGTTGCGGGTGCTGGCCTTTTTGGACATTAGCGGTGACTGGGACCCAACCCTGGCCTTTGTGATGGCAGGCGCATTGTGTGTCTATCTACCGCTGTATCAGTGGCTGGTGCGCCCTACCCGGCAAACCCTGTTAGGCGAACCGTGTCAGTTGCCCGATAAAACCCGGTTAGATAAGCCGCTTTTGACTGGCGCAGTATTATTTGGCATTGGCTGGGGGTTAAGCGGCATCTGCCCGGGGCCGGGGCTGGCCAACCTGACCCAGGGTTCAGCAAACATATTAGTATTCATCGCAGCATTATTGATTGGTATGATAGGCACCACAATTGCCCAACCTAAACCCAGATAATGAATTTGCAGGATATGGCAGACAATGCCGAACTCGCCGCCGAGTTATTACGCGCGATGGCGAACAAGCACCGGCTATTGCTGCTCTGTTTACTCAATGAAGGCGAGCGCTCAGTCTCACAGCTTAATGAGACGGTGCAAATCCCCCAGTCCAGCTTATCTCAGCAGCTGGGGGTATTGCGTAAAGACGGCCTGGTCAGTACCCGCCGCGAAGCGCAGACCATTTACTATTCGTTATCCAGTGATGAAGTCAAAGCGGTGATTGGCACTTTGTATCAGCTGTATTGCCAGGATTAGGTTAATCCGCCAGCCTAATTAAAGACTACGCTGATTGACCCGAACACTCACCTGCTGTGCCGATTCGACCCGCTCTGAGTAGCGATCTACCATATAGGCGCTGTTGTCGCGCAACAACCAGGTAAACTTCATCAGCTCCTCCATCACATCCACAATCCGATTGTAGTACGGGGAAGGCTTCATACGTCCGTGGTCATCAAATTCTAAAAAGGCCTTGGGTACCGACGACTGGTTGGGGATAGTGACCATACGCATCCAGCGGCCTAAAATCCGTAGTTGGTTCACAGTATTAAATGATTGCGACCCGCCGCACACCTGCATCACCGCCAGGGTTTTTCCTTGCGTAGGCCGCACACCGCCCAAATTTAACGGCACCCAGTCTAACTGGCTTTTGAATATAGAGGTCATTGAGCCATGGCGCTCGGGCGAACACCAGACCTGACCATCAGACCACATCATCAGTTCACGAAGTTCGGCAACCTTGGGGTGGCTGTCATCCTCGGTATCGGATTGTGGCAGGCCACGCGGGTCAAAGATGTGTGTGTCTGCGCCAAGTTGCGTCAGGATCCGGGCGGCTTCCTGTACTACGAGCCGGCTGTAGGATTTTTCCCGCAGCGAGCCATAGAGCAGCAAAATACGAGGTTTAACCGATAAGTCCGGCGCAGCAAAGGCACCTGATGTAACAGGCTCAAGCTGGTCGGGTTGAATATTGGGGCAAGAAGGATCGTCAGATGACATGTGCTTTACTCACATCTGAAAATTCATATACCACCAACTTTTACATATGAAATAACATATGTCAATCTTTAGACCTGCTTAGGTATGTCATTCCGGCTGTTCAGCCTGACGCGCCTGATAGCGCTCCTGCCATAACTGGCGGGCTTTTTCCCGATGAGCTTCGGTGACTGCTTCACCCTGCGCCAGGGTCTGGGCAATTTGTTCAATAATGGCATCACGTTTTTCAATCACCGCATCGGCTTTGGCAAACTGGTCGTTAGCCTGCGGATACCGCTGTTTCAAATCGTCAATACTTTCCAGGTTGGCATAGCGCTGCTCGAAGGCTTCGTTAAACAAATCCCGTTTAGCATTGAACACCACATAGTCGCGGGCCTGATCTGAATTAAGGTACGCCATGTCCTGTTTACTCAAGCCGGCTTCTTCGCCTACATCTCGGCCTTTTTCCAGCCAGCGGGCAATGGCCGCTTCATCACCGGCTTGTACCGCCTGCTTAACCCCTTCGGCCAAATCACTGGCACTGAGAATGTCCATCACGGTGATCACCGGCACCGGTTTCTCGGTAGTAGACTCGTCGGCCAGCCAGGCAAAATAACCGGCCACGCCGATCAGAATAAAAACCAGAACCAGGGCTGCTTTTTTCATTAGGACCTCAAAAACTGTATCGCGTCTGGGAAAAGTAGCGCGTACCCTAGCCGGTTGGGGAACCGAAGTAAAGTGGATCGCCAGGCAAAAAAAAGCGAGCCTGATAAGCAGGCTCGCTTTTATACCGATTAGCTACAACACTTATTCACCAGGCGGCTTGGAATTTTCCACCCGGCTTTTAAGCTTTTGGCCTGGCCGGAACGTGACCACCCTACGCGCTTTGATAGGAATATCTTCGCCCGTTTTGGGATTACGTCCAGGCCGTTCATTTTTGTCCCGCAGGTCAAAATTACCAAAACCTGATAACTTCACTTGTTCATTAGATTCCAGGGCACCTTTGATTTCCTCAAAAAAGCCCTCCACTAAGTCTTTAGCGTCTTTTTTGTTAATACCCAGTTTTTCGAATAAGTGTTCAGCCATTTCGGCTTTGGTCAATGCCATAGTTTACTCTCTTAACGCTGCCCCGAACTCGGATTCCAACCCATTGACTACGGTGTCTACTGCGGCTTGAATTTCAGCTTCTTCCAACGTTTTTTCAGGATTTTGCAAGATAATTGACAAGGCCAGGCTCTTATACCCAGGCTCAATGCCTTTCCCTTTATACACGTCGAACAAGTTTAGGCCAACTAGTTGATTTACGCCAATTTTTTCTACAAAAGAAAGAATGGCTCCAACAGACACTGCATCTTTCACTGTAATTGCTATATCTCTACGGTTTGCAGGGTACTTTGAGATCGCTTTTGCTGCAGGTAATTGCCGCTTAGACAATGTGTTAAGGTCAAGTTCGAACAAAAATACCCGGCCATTCACACCGCATAATTTTGCAAATTGCGGGTGCAGCGCGCCCAGTGTTCCAATGACTTCGTCATCCAGTACGATGTCGGCTGTCATACCTGGGTGCAAGGCATCATGCTGCGCCGCCACAAAGCTCACTTCCCCACTGCGGGCAGTCAGGGCTAGCAAGGCTTCGACATCGCCTTTCGCATCAAAAAAGTCGACACTGTCGTCGCCACCATGCCAGCTTTCTGCGGTGCGCCGGCCCATGATTAACCCGGCAATCACCGGCTGCTGGCTAACGCCATTGGGGGCACCGGCATCGGGTAAGAATCGCAGACCGGTTTCAAACAGGCGTACTCGCGGCTGCTGGCGTTTTTGGTTGTACGCTGCAGCCTGCAACAGGCCTGGCCACAGGCTGACCCGCATGACCGACATATCCGAGGAAATCGGATGCGGCAGCACCATGCCTTTGCTGGTTGGGAATAAGCTGTCCTGGACCTTGGGATCAACAAACGAGTAAGTGATGGCTTCAGAGTATCCCCGCGCCAGCAACTGCTGCTTGAAGACATTCAGCTCAATACTGGCTTCCTGGGTGGGCAACATAGCCAGCTGCGCGGTCGGCGCCACATTGGGAATGTTGTTGTAGCCGTAAACCCGGGCCACTTCTTCAATCAGATCTTCTTCAATAGCTATATCAAAGCGGTAGGAAGGCACCTGTGCGCGCCAGCCGTCGTCTTCGGCGCTGACTTCCAGACCCAGGCGGGTCAGTAGCTCAGTCACCTGATCGGCGTCGATGGCGATGCCCAAGACCCGCTCCAGACGCGACTGGCGCAGCAGCACACTGTTACGCTGAGGCAGATCGTCTTGCGACACGGCTTCTACAATCGGGCCGGGCTCGCCGCCGCAGATTTGCATGATAAGCGCTGTTGCACGCTCCATGGCATCGCGTTGCAGCTGCGGGTCGACGCCACGCTCATAGCGGTGCGACGCATCAGTGTGCAAGCCATATTGACGGGCACGTCCGGCAATGACATCCGGGGCAAAAAAGGCGCTTTCTAACAGGATGTGCTGGGTATCCTGGGTAACACCAGAATGCAGACCGCCAAAGATACCGGCCATGGCCAGTGCCTTTTGCTCATCGGCAATTACCAGGGTGTTATCCGCCAGCTCTACGGTATTTTCATCCAACAGGGTCAGCGATTCGCCGGCGTGTGCCATGCGCACCTGGATATTGCCGTCGATGCTGTCCAGGTTAAAGGCGTGCATCGGCTGGCCTAACTCCAGCAGCACAAAGTTCGTCACATCCACAATTGGATCGATACTGCGAATACCGCTGCGGCGCAGTTTTTCGGTCAGCCATAATGGGCTTTTGGCCTGCATATCCACATGGCAAATTACCCGGCCCAGATACCGTGGGCAGGCTTGCGGTGCGTGCAAGTGAATGGCCAGCTTGTCATCGATGCGCGAATTTACCGCTTCGATGGCCGGCACGGTCACATCCAGATTATTCAACACGCCCACTTCCCGAGCGATGCCGCGAATACCTAAGCAATCAGCACGGTTAGGGGTCAGGTCCACATCCAGTGTGTGATCATCCAAGCCCAGATACTGGCGAATGTCAGTACCAATTGGCGCATCTTCAGGCAATTCAATAATGCCGTCATGGTCGTCGCTGATCCCCAGCTCAGAAAAGCTGCACAGCATGCCAAATGAAGGTTCGCCACGCAGCTTGGCTTTTTTGATTTTAAAATCGCCCGGTAACACCGCACCAACCACCGCTACTGCGACCTTGATGCCCTGGCGGCAATTGGGTGCCCCACACACAATGTCCAGATACTCGGCTTCGCCAACATTGATTTTGGTCACACGTAGTTTATCAGCATTAGGGTGCTGACCGCATTCGACGACTTCACCAATCACCACACCGCTAAACTCACCGGCCACCGGCAGCGCGCCATCAACTTCCAGGCCCGCCATGCTTAGCTGTTCAGACAGCTCGTTGGTGGACAGCTCTGGATTGACCCATTCTCTTAACCAATTTTCACTAAATTTCATAACCTGTACTGCCCTGCCTTAGTTAAATTGTTTGAGAAAGCGTAAGTCGTTTTCGAAAAACGCACGTAGGTCGGTCACGCCGTAACGCAGCATGGTCAGGCGCTCAACGCCCATACCAAAGGCAAAACCGGTGTATTCTTCCGGGTCGATATTAACGGCTTTAAGCACATTAGGGTGGACCATGCCGCACCCCAGCACTTCCAGCCACTGGCCATCTTTACCCATCACGTCGACTTCTGCAGACGGTTCGGTAAACGGGAAGTATGAAGGGCGGAAACGCACTTGCAGCGACTCTTCAAAAAAGTGATGCAAAAAGTCGTGCAGGATCCCTTTAAGCTCAGTGAAGCTGACATTTTTGTCCACCATCAGGCCTTCAACCTGGTGGAACATTGGCGTGTGGGTTTGGTCGTAATCATTACGATACACACGCCCAGGCGAGATAATGCGCAGCGGCGGCTTTTCAACTTCCATGGTGCGGATCTGCACGCCCGAGGTCTGGGTACGCAGCATCACATCCGGATTAAAGTAGAAGGTATCGTGATCCGCTCGGGCCGGGTGATTGGCCGGAATATTCAGCGCATCAAAATTATGGAAGCTGTCTTCTACCTCGGGGCCGGTTTTGGTGGCAAAACCCAGCTGACCAAAAAACTGCTCGATGCGCGCGATGGTGCGGCTCACCGGATGCAAGTTACCCGGCTGTTCAACCCGGCCAGGCAGGGTCACATCAATGGCTTCTTCGGCCAGTTTTTGATTGAGCTCAGCAGTGCGTAAGGCGTCGCCTTTGGCAGCAATGGCCTGGGCGATGGTCTGCTTTGCCTGATTGATTTTCTGGCCAGCCGCCGGGCGTTCTTCGGCAGATAACTTACCCAGCCCTTTTAATAACTCGGTTAGCTTACCTTTTTTACCCATAAACTCGACCCGGACCTGGTCGAGCGTGGCTGCATCTTGGGCAGCATCAATCTGGCCCTGGGCCTGACTGATAATCGCTTCAAGTTCCATGATTTCCTCAACGTGGCGAAAAACGACGGGACTCTGGCATGCCAGAGTGTGCCGGAATACAAAAGGCTATAGTCTACACGAGTGCTATTTGTTGCCGCTACCCTAACGGGCTGATAAATCCGGTATTTGTAGAAGAAAAATAGAAATGGGCAGAAAACGCCCTCACGATGCCAGTCCCGGTCGGGCGGCCGTGAAATAAGGGGAGTGTTTTTTTAGGGGCGAAACGAAAAACGGCGAGCATCCTGCTCGCCGTTTTCCGAAAGAACTTAAACTTAATTTAGTTTAAAAAATTAAGCTAATGCGCCTTTAGCCGCATCGACTAACGCGCTGAATGCTACCTTGTCATGTACAGCGATGTCGGACAGGATCTTACGATCGATTTCGACAGACGCTTTTTTCAGACCGTTGATGAAACGGCTGTAAGACATGCCATTTTGACGAGCCGCAGCATTGATACGTGCAATCCACAGTTGACGGAATTGACGTTTACGCTGACGACGGTCACGATATGCATATTGACCAGCTTTAGTTACTGCCTGTACCGCTACGCGATAAACACGTGAGCGAGCACCGTAATAACCTTTTGCCTGCTTCAGAACTTTTTTGTGACGGGCGCGTGCAATTGTCCCGCGTTTTACTCTTGCCATTATTCAGTCTCCTCGCTTAAACGTAAGGCAGCATGCGCTGAACCAATTTGGTATCGGCGTCATGAACCATTTTTTTGCCACGTAGATGGCGTTTACGCTTAGTGCTCTTCTTAGTCAGGATGTGACGAAGGTGAGACTGTTTGCTTTTAAAGCGGCCAGAGCCAGTCTTCTGAAAGCGCTTGGCTGCACCACTGTTTGATTTCATTTTAGGCATTGCTAAAACTCCGCATTGTAATGTTGCGACGAACTTGATGTGCAGTCATTGTTCATCGATTAATGTTAACAGCAAGGTGTTTCGAAGGTGCAGAGTCTTCGAAAACTTTTAGACCATTACTGTTTCTTATGTGGGGCGAGCACCATGATCATCTGACGACCCTCTACCCGACGTGGGAAAGACTCGCAGGTGGCAATCTCTTCTAACTCGGTTTTAATCCGCTTTAAAAGGTCAATGCCGATCTCTTGGTGCGCCATTTCACGTCCGCGAAAACGGATCGTGACCTTGGCTTTATCACCACTTTCCAGAAAGCGACGCAGGTTGCGCAGTTTTACCTGGTAATCGCCTTCATCAGTGCCAGGGCGGAATTTAACCTCCTTGACCTGAATTTGCTTTTGCTTTTTCTTTTGCTCTTTTTGAGCCTTGCTCTTTTCAAAGAGGAACTTGCCATAGTCCATAACTTTACAGACTGGCGGCTCGGCATTCGGACTAATCTCTACTAGATCCAGGCTTGCTTCTTCCGCTGCTTGCACTGCTTCGTTTAATGAAACAACGCCTACCTGTTCACCATCTTTGCCGATCAGTCTTACTTCTCTGGCTTTGATTTCATCGTTAATGCGGGCTTTAGAGCCCTGAGCCTTGTTGTTAGCGCCTTTAATGTGCTATTCCTCCAAACATTTAATCTTATCTGCCTGCCCCTGAAAATAGGGGTGCGGGCAGGCATCTTCAAGTCCTACACCATCACTCGATGGTTTTGTCAGCGACTTCCTGCTGGGCAGTATCGATAAACGCGGCCAGGCTCATTGTGCCCAAATCTTCGCCACGCCGTGACCGTACTGCAACCTGACCGGCTTCAACTTCTTTATCACCAACCACCAGCATGTACGGGATACGCTTCAGGGTATGCTCACGGATCTTAAAGCCTATTTTCTCATTTCTCAAGTCAGACTTCACTCTAAATCCACATTCCTGCAATTTTGCCACGGTTTGAGTGACATAATCGGCCTGGTTATCGGTGATATTCATCACCACCACCTGTTGTGGTGCTAACCACAACGGGAAGAAACCGGCGTATTCTTCGGTCAAGATACCGATAAAGCGTTCCAGCGAACCCAAAATGGCGCGGTGAATCATCACCGGTACCCGGCGCTCACCGTCTTCAGCCACGTAGGTGGAACCTAACCGGCCTGGCATTGAGAAATCCAGCTGGATAGTACCGCACTGCCATGCCCGATCCAGGCAGTCATGCAGGGTAAATTCGATTTTCGGGCCGTAGAACGCTCCTTCACCCGGCTGATAAGCAAATTCGATATCATTGGCTTCCAGTGCTTCGGCCAGGGCTTTTTCTGATTTATCCCAGATTTCATCCGAGCCAACACGCTTGTCCGGGCGGGTGGATAATTTTACAGCCACCTTGTCAAAGCCGAAGGCAGCATAGGTTTCATACACCATGCGAATACAGCCGCTGACTTCTTCTAAGATCTGTTCTTCGGTACAGAAGATGTGTGCATCATCCTGGGTAAAGCCACGCACCCGCATCAGACCATGCAAGGCACCAGATGGTTCATTACGGTGGCAGCAGCCAAATTCTGCCATGCGCAACGGCAGGTCACGGTAAGATTTCAGGCCCTGGTTGAAAATTTGCACATGACCCGGGCAGTTCATTGGCTTAATGGCATATTCACGCTTTTCCGATTCGGTGGTGAACATGTTTTCGGCGTACTTGTCCCAGTGGCCAGATTTTTCCCACAGCGAGCGGTCCATCATCAATGGGCCTTTTACTTCGCCGTAATCGTATTGGCGCAGTTTCTGGCGTACAAAGGACTCCAGCTCAGTGTAAATCGACCAGCCATCGTTGTGCCAGAACACCATGCCAGGTGCTTCTTCCTGCCAATGGAAGAGGTCCAGGGTTTTGCCGATTTTACGGTGGTCACGTTTTTCCGCTTCTTCTAAGCGCTGCAGATAGGCTTTGAGCTGTTTTTTGTCTGCCCAGGCTGTGCCGTAGATACGCTGCAACATCTTGTTGTCGCTGTCGCCACGCCAGTAAGCACCGGCCACTTTCATCAGTTTGAAGTGGTGGCAGAATTTCATGTTTGGCACGTGCGGGCCACGGCACATATCCACGTATTCTTCGTGGTGGTAAAGCCCCGGGCGATCATCCTGGCTGATATTCTGGTCCAGAATTTCCATTTTGTAGGCTTCGCCGCGCTGCTCAAAGGTATCGCGCGCTTCCTGCCAGCTGACTTTTTTCTTCACCACATCATAGTTGGTTTTTGCCAGCTCCAGCATACGCTTTTCCAGCGCCTGCAAATCTTCCTGGGTCAGCGAGTGGTCCATGTCGACATCATAATAAAAGCCATTGTCGATGACCGGCCCGATGGCCATTTTGGCATCAGGCCACATTTGTTTAATGGCATGGCCAATCAAATGGGCGCAACTGTGGCGGATAATCTCCAGGCCGTCTTCATCCTTAGCTGTGATGATTTGTAAGCGTGCGTCCTGGGTGATCATATCCACCGCGTCGACCAATTCACCGTCGACTTTCCCGGCAATGGTGGCTTTCGCCAGACCCGGGCCGATGTCGTTGGCGACATCTAAAACAGAAACAGGATTTTCGAAAGCACGCTGGCTTCCATCAGGAAGGGTAATTACAGGCATTGTGATTCCTTTACAGTGGTGACACCTACTCTGTGCCACTTGTGCAGTTAGGTTGACTTGGGTATTGGTTGGTGACCAATCTCGAATGACGACATGCAGCCATGCCAAAACGACCGAAATTATAACGGCTTGCCGGCGGCTTGCAATGCCTGTTGCGCAAATTGGTGTGAGACAATACCCATAGCCGATCAATTTGCCGGCGTTTTGAGTAAAAAATCGCATGCCCTATGTAAATTACTATACTTAACAGCATTCATGGATTTGTCTGAACCGGTACAGCACACCGCTATGTGGCATTTTATCAGCGAGCAGATCAGCCAGGCTACCGCGCGGCCATTTGTGTGCCAGCGAGTGACTCCGGTGGCCGGCGGTGACAGCCACCAAAGCGTGTGTGTACGTGACGATCGCCAGCGCTATTTTGTGAAACTGCGCCCGGCCACCGGCCCCGCCCAGCTGGTGCATGAAGCCGATGGCCTTAAGGCCCTGGCCGCAACCGATACCGTGCACTGCCCCACCGTCATCTGCCACGGGCTTTGCCAGCAAAATGACGCGCCTATTGAATACCTGGTGCTCAGTTACCTGCGCTTTGACAGTCGCCATACCAATTGGCCGCAACTGGCGGCGCAGGTGGCCGCGCTACATCAGGCCCCGCAACCGCAGAGCTTTGGCTGGTCACAGGATAATTTTATCGGCTTAAGCCCGCAGACCAATACTACCTATGAGCACTGGCCGGCTTTTTTTGCCGAACAGCGCATTGGGGCGATGGCTGAGAAACTGGCCCGGGACGGCCTGGCAGTGGCTGAGCCGGATACCCTGGTCGATCAAACCCGTACTATACTCAATGGCCATACCCCGGCGGTCAGCCTGGTACACGGTGATTTGTGGGCCGGCAATGTAGGTTTTTGCTCCCACGGCCCGGTGGTGTTTGACCCGGCGGTGCATCGGGCAGATCGCGAAACTGACCTGGCCATGACCGAATTATTCGGGCGTCTGCCAGAAACTTTTTATGAGCATTACCAGCAGGTTTACCCGTTGCCAGAGGATTACCCCCAGCGCCGGCTGGTTTATCAGCTGTATCATATACTTAATCATGCATTGTTATTTGGTGGCCAGTATCAGGATATGGCAAAATCCACTATTTCACGGATCCAACAACAGCTATGACACAACCTGCACATTCTGACCAGCCTGTGGCGCTGGTCACTGGCGGCGCCAAACGCATCGGTGCCCATCTTGCCAAAAGCCTGCATCAGCAACAATGGCGGGTGGTGATCCATTATCACCAGTCCCAGGCCGATGCCGAACAGCTGTGTCAGGCGCTTAACGCGGTGCGCGAGGGCTCGGCGGCACTGGTGCAGGGTGACTTATGCAACCTTAATGACATCAGCCAGATTGCCAGCAATGCCGAAGCCGCATTTGGCCGCTTGGACTTACTGGTCAACAATGCATCAGCCTTTTACCCCACCCCGCTAGGCGAGGTTACCAAAGCAGACTGGGACCTGCTGTTTGGTAGCAACGTGCAGGGCCCGGTATTTCTCGCCCAGGCGCTAAACGACGCACTGGCCCAACAGCACGGCAATATCGTCAATATGATTGATATGCATATCGACCGCCCCCTGCCCCAGCATACGGTGTATTGTGCGGCCAAAAGTGCGCTGGCTTCGGTTACCCGCTCACTGGCCGCTGAGCTGGCCCCGGCGGTGCGGGTCAATGGTATCGCACCGGGCGCGATCTTATGGCCGGAGCGGGATATTTCAGACAGCGATAAACAAGCTCTGCTGGCCAGCATTCCCTTGCAATCCTTGGGCAGCCCGGCTCATATTGCCCACGCCCTGCAGTTTTTAGTCGACGCTAAATATGTCACCGGCCAGATTGTGTATGTGGATGGCGGACGCAGCATTGCCTCAAATGCCAGTGTGTAACTGGCTTGACTTGCTAAGATGGGCGACGTTGGCTGGCTGCGCTTTGCTGGCAGGCTGCGCCGAGCATTCGGTGGTCGATGACATTGAAGAATATCAAAGCCGCTTAAGCCGGGTGCTGGACACCGACTATGCAAGTAATGTGAAAATTCCGCCACTGTCTTATCCCCCTTCGGATCAGTTGCAGCAAGACGTACCTGAATTCAGCGTAAATTTGCGGGAGTTTTACCGCTTACAGAAATGTGAGCTGGGTACGCTGGTAGCCGAGCGCAATACCGCACTGGGCAAAACCGCCCAGCCGTCGCAACGCTTTGTCTACGAAACCCGGTTATTACAGCAACTGGCCAGTTGCAGTGCACAATTAGAGGATAAAGCATTGGCCAGCAAGCTGACTCAATGGCGCCAGGCAAAACTAGCCCAGCGTCCGATTATCTGGGCCAATCTGGTGCAAACCAGCCAGGAAACCCGGGCAACTTTTTCTCGCAGTGGGCAGTTACTTACCGCCGAAAAGAACCCCGACGCTGGTGCCGCCATCTCGGCGCTTAATTACCTCGAGGCCATCCGCCAGGATGTTGATAAGCCTTTGGAGGGGCTGGAAAATGAGCTAAAAGTGCTGGACTCGGCACGCTTACCAGCCAAAATCTGGCGCACCCAGCGTGCGCTGGCCCTGACTCTGGAGCCGTTGACCGCCATGCTGGCCACCCAGTTGCCGCTACAGCAATGCCCACAGGGTAAAGCCTCCCCGGAGGTAGAAATATTGCGTAATGTGTTTTACCTGTTTTTTATTGAAAAGATCCAGCCGCTGGGCAGCAAATTGAATCAGTATCACTACCAGCTGCTGCCACTCTGGCAAGCCTGGCTTGAGCAGCCCGCGCTCAGCGCGCCGTTTAAAGCCTATTTACAGCGCCAGGCCATTGACGGCTTTGCCCAGTATCAGGCGGCCATTCAACAGCACGTGACATTGTGGCAAACGCTGTTCGCGCGTTGTAACTTATCGCCGCAGGCGCCGTCGGCCTGATCATCACAAAATATTTTGTCCAGCATCCGGGTCACGGGCCTGGGCCGCCTGATGCCGAATGGTGTCATTTTCACTGCTGACATCTTCATTGTCTTCAACCGCCGGTTTACGGTGCTCGATTTTACTTTGATTTGCATCCCGCTCGCTTGGCAAGGCGTCCTCCTGCCGGCTGGATGCCTGTTGATCGGCCGCTGAACTTCCCGCCTGCACCACAGGTACGCCCTGCGGGAATATGATTTCGCGGGCGTCGTCTGGCATGCTGATCCCTTGCGCGGTAAAGGTTTCTACCACTTTGCGCATCAACATCGAGGCCATTTTCAGCAGGCTGTTTTGCTCTGCATTGACCCAGAAATAGATCTTAAGATTCAGGCAAGATGCCCCCAGGTTATCGATCAGCACTTGCGGCTCGGGCTCATCCAGCACCTCAGCCTGGTCACGCAGGATCGCCATTGCCAGGCGTTGAGCCTGTCGAACATCGCTGTCGTAACCCACACCAACGATAAAATGCCCACGCATATTGGGATTAGCAGTAAGGTTCTTAATGGTGCCTTTGTAGATGGCAGCATTAGGGATCTGAATATGGTTGCCGTCAAAATCCACCAGCGTGGTGGCCCGGGCCGTGACTTTTTGTACCACCCCCACATGCTCATCTATTTGCACCACATCCTTTAAGCGAAACGGGCGCTGCACGGTGAGCAGCAAACTGGAGATAAAGTTTTCGGCGATATCACGAAAGGCAAAGCCCAGGATAATACCTACTACCCCGGTACCACTGACCACGGCCACCGCAAAACCGGTCAGCCCGGCCAGCTGTAGAAATAAATACAGCCCCAACAATACGATCAAAATACTGATGCTGCGACGTACAACAGAACGAATTAACGAACTTTGGGTTAACGTCCCAAACGGGCGAATGGCCAGCCGCGATATCGGACCAGCTAACAGTGCACAGCCTAAAAATATACCCAGGCCTACGCCCAGTGCTGGCAGTCGCTCCAGGGTTGTTTGCCAAAAGTCCACCAGTGGGTCGGTAGCAGTGCCAGAGCTGATGAATCCAAGTGATACGTACGTAGCTGCCATGAGCTGCCCTTTGTTTGATGGTAAAGAAGAACTGCTGGTTACCTGGCCGGGAACTACTGCGGCCAGTGCCGATATTTACGCATCGCTAAGATGCCCGGCTCACTTACCGGGCCGTTTTGCGCTGTGTAAAATCATTCGTTTTTTATTTACCTACCAATTACTTGTAAAACACTAGCGATAATTACAGAACTGTACTACATAAGTGTTGATTAAATTTTATCCTCATTCACAATAAGAACACCATGCTGACTAATTTTTCACCAGGTGCAAGGGAGACTCTATGGAAGCTGCGTCTTTAATTACGGTTGAAGAAGCCACGGAAGTGCTGTCGTTTTGGTTTGATGAGTTGGAACCGGCGCAGTGGTTTAAAGCCGATGACGGGCTGGATAGCTTAATTCGCTCGCGCTTTGATAAAGTGCATGCCGCCGCCGCCCGCGGTGAATTGTGGCCGTGGCGGGCTACTCCGCATGGCCGGCTGGCGGAAGTCATTGTACTGGATCAGTTTTCCCGCAACTTGTACCGCCATACCGCCACTGCATTTGCCTTTGATACGGTCGCCCTGGTGCTGGCCCAGGAAGCCATCAGTGTGGGCGCTGATAAAGCGTTGACTCCGCGCCAGTTACCATTTTTGTATATGCCGTTTATGCATAGTGAATCGTTAGCAGTGCACGATGTCGCCATGGAGTTGTTTGATGTACGCGGGCTGGAAACCCAATTGGATTTTGAGATTCGTCACCGGGATATTTTGCTGGAGTTTGGCCGCTACCCGCAACGCAATCAGGCCCTGGGGCGCCAGTCCACTGACGCCGAGCAAGCATTTTTGAGCCGTAGCAAATAAGCGTTTTAGCCAGCCGTTTGCCTGGCCCGCGAGTTTACTGTTCAGGGTGTTGCATCACCCGATCGACCCAGTATTGCTGCTGCGCCGCCGGCAAAAAACTGGCTTCGAAACTGTTGGCCACCATCTGGCGCAATTGTGTTTCATTCATACCCAGCGCGTCGTGCAACACCTCAAAATTTTCATTCAGGTAGCCGCCAAAGTATGTGGGGTCGTCGGAATTGACAGTGACCACCACCCCTTCGGCCAGCAATTTCAAGATGGTATGGGTGCGAATATCCGGGGTTACCTGCAATTTAACATTGCTTAGCGGGCAAACGGTGAGCGGGATCTGACGGTCTTTGAGCAAAGCCAGTAACTCGGGATCTTCCATACAGCGAATACCATGGTCGATACGGTCGACTTTCAGCACCTCCACTGCCTGCCAGATATAGTCGGCCGGGCCTTCTTCGCCGGCATGCGCGACCACCTGAAAACCCAGGTTGCGCACCTGCTCAAACACCCGGGCAAATTTCTCCGGTGGATGACCCAATTCTGAGCTATCCAGCCCTACGGCGGTGATCATCTCGTAATAAGGCTTGGCGTCCTGTAGCGTGGTAAATGCCTCTTCTTCGCTTAAATGACGTAAAAAACACATGATAAGATTGGTGGTAATCCCCCACTCTGTATTGGCCTGGCGCATGGCACGTAAAAAGCCTGGCATAAACACATCAAAGCCTATACCGCGCTGGGTGTGGGTTTGCGGATCGAACATGATTTCTGCATGAACAATGTTTTGCTCACGGCAGTGGGTCAGATAGTCCCACATCAGCATATAAAAATCGTCTTCATCGCGCAGCACCGCCGCGCCGGCATAATATATATCCAGAAAACTTTGCAGATCTTTAAACTGATAGGCTGCTTCAATCTCAGCAACACTGTTGTAGGGCAACGCCATCTGATGTTTTTGCGCTAACTGCCACAAACGGCTGGGTTCCAGCGAGCCTTCAATGTGTAAATGCAGCTCAGCTTTTGGCAGGGTGGCAATTAACTTCGAAATGCTCATACAGCCTCTTTGTTACCAGATTGAATTAACAAACATATAACACAGTAAGGATTGCACCGGGCGATGTGTTCACGCACAATTGCCGGCAATTCACCGCGTTGACCTTATTGCTCTGTCATTTTAGTGACTAAACGCATGTCGTGAAAGCCGTTTTGATAAAAAAACCGACACCGGACTGTAGACGGTGTGGCCCATAAGGCCATCTTCATCAATTCTTAGCGATAGTGTATCGCGGTGCTGACCAGTGCATCACCCGGTACACCCACCGCCTGACTAACTGGTCAAGTTCTTACGCTCTGTTATCAATTTAGTGTCTGTTGAGAGAACGCATGACCGCACATCTGTTAGAAAAACTGTTTAAACTTCAAGCCAGCGGCACCACCGTGAAAACCGAAGTGATTGCCGGCCTGACCACATTTGCTGCTATGTCATACATTTTGGTGGTCAATCCTGGCATTCTGGGCTTAAGTGGTATGCCCATAGAAGGTTTGATCACTGTCACCGCATTGTCAGCCTGTATTGGTACGCTGTTAATGGCACTGATGACCAATTATCCGGTAGCCCTGGCACCGGGCATGGGTCTTAATGCTTTTTTTGCCTTTACCATTTGTATGACCCGGGATGTGCCGTGGGAAGGGGCGCTGGGCATTGTGTTCTGGAACGGCATTTTATTTTTATTACTCACCCTGACCGGCGTGCGCACCAAAGTGGCTGAGGCCATTCCGGCGTCGCTGAAAATTGGTGTGCAGTGCGGGATTGGTTTGTTCATTGCGTTTATCGGTTTAAAGAATGCCGGTCTGGTTGTTGATCATCCAGCCACCTTTGTGACCTTAGGCGATCTGTCTAAGCCGGCGGTCATGCTGGCTCTGGCGGGTATTTTGCTGACCATTGTGGTGGTAATGAAACAAATTACCGGCGGTATTCTGCTGTCGATTGTGGTGCTTAGCTTGATTGGCCTGTTTATTCCCACCGAAGAAGGCATGCTCACCGCCACGCCTGACGCGCTGGTTGGCTTACCCGACAGTATCGCACCCACCTGGCTCGCGATGGACCTGTGGTATCCCATCACCAATTTTGCCAATACCTGGGACCTGATTTTTGCCCTGATGTTTGTCAATATGTTCGATACCATCGGTACCCTGATTGGTGTGTCGCGCCGGGCTCATTTGCTTGATGAGCATGGCAAACTGCCAAAAATTGGTAAAGCCATGACCGCCGATGCCACTGCCAGTGTGGCCGGTGCAGCTTTGGGCACCTCGCCGGTCACCAGCTATGTGGAATCGGCTGCCGGGGTGTCGGCAGGCGGGCGCACCGGCCTGACCGCAGTGGTAGTGGCGATGTGCTTTTTGCTGGCGCTGCTGTTTACCCCGTTAATGAAGGTCATTCCATTGATGGCCACTACACCGGCTTTAATCATGGTGGGCATTTTAATGATGGACTCAATACGGCAACTGGATTTTGATGATCTTGGTGCGCTGGCCACCGCTTCGGTGGCATTACTGGCCATGCCCCTGACCTTTAGTATCAGCGAAGGTATTGCACTGGGATTTATTACCTATGTGACGGTAATGCTGGGCACCGGTAAAGCACGCCAGGTAAGTATGCTGACCTACGCCTTGGCGCTGATATTTTTGCTGCGCTATGCACTTGATTTGAAGTAGCAACGACCGGCTGGCATGAGAACAAAGCCGGTGGTTGTCCACCGGCTTTGCTGTTATTACAATCCTTCGTACGAGAACGTAACGGCTTTGTTTGACATAAACATAATCTGAATATGTTTATCATCTTCACTGCCCCAGATACAGCTCACTGTACCCAGTGACTTGCTACAGCTATCTGCTTCGCCCAGTACTTTCTCCACCTCATCCTGAGACATTCCCATTTCTAGTTTTTCATAGTTTTCTTTGTTCAGCTTTGAACACCCGCTCAGCATCACTGCCAGGCATAACAGAGCTGCAACACGCTTCAACATATGTTGACTCCTATTGCTTATGAAACCCCAGGTTGTTGCAGGTGTATTGCCGGTCACATACAAATATCGCAGCGATGCATCTTGTATATTAGAAATACACCATACTTTATCATGACCCGCGAAGGCCATTATGGCAATAAAAAATCGGCAAAAATAAGGGGATCCCCCTATTGATATTTTGCTGGCACGGATAAACCACAGCCAGTCAGCACCAGCTGGATCAGGTTGCGGGTGGCTTGTTCAAATTCAGCAGCATTCATTGCCGTGCCCCGCAGGCGCAGGATTTGCGTAGCAAAATCGGCATAATGCTGGGTGCTGGCCCAGATGGTATACAACAGATAATGTGGGTCAGTGGGCTGCATTTTGCCTTCAGCAATCCAGGCCTCAATGATGGCCACCCGGCCTGCCATCCAGCTGACATGTTCCTGGGTAAAATAATCATCCAGATTGGGTGCCCCATTGATGATTTCCATGGCGAAGATGCGCGACAGTCGCGGGTGGGTGCGGGACATCGCCATTTTTTCACTGATGTATTCGGCCAGCGTGATCGCCGGGTCATCGGTGGCGGTAGCCTTATCGAAGCGGGAGTTCCACAGGCTCAAGGTGCGTTTTAAAATCGCCAGATACAAAGCTTTTTTGGATTTAAAATAATACAGCACATTGGTTTTGGGCAGGCCGGCTTTGTCAGCAATCTGCTGTACCGCTGCGCCTTTAAACCCATGCTGAGCAAATATGTGCTCAGCCGCCTGTAAGATGATTGCCCGGTTTTTTTCGCCTACCGGAAGCGCACTGGTCGGCTTGTGCATCGCTTACGTCACTCACTGCTGTGGATTGCGGTCATAATTCTGGCCGGTATCATACCCATTGCGCTGCAAATTTCCTACTGTTCCGGCCAGCCTGAATTATACTTAGTGCATCACTGATTTTGTTGAACAAGGCACAGGCCTGTAGCTATGACACTGGATAAACTTAACCGCCTGTCGGTGGCGGGGGCGACTGAATGGTTCAGCCAGATTTGCCCGGCGCGAAACTGGATTTGCCAGATGGTCGAGCACCGCCCTTACCCGTCGACAGATGAACTTTTTGAGGCTGCCACGTACCACTGGCAGACTCTGTCCCCCTGCGACTATCGCGAAGCGTTTGCTGCCCGGGCCCTGATCAGCGCCCGGGATTTTACCCACGTCGATGACACCAGTACCCAGGTGCTTAAAGAACTTAATCATGCCTACATGAAAAAGCATGGCTTTATCTTTATTACCCGCCAGGCTGACCGCTCGCTGGATGCCATCATCGCCGAATTGTCGCATCGCATTGAAAATCCTACCGCACAGGAAACCGCCGCCGCAGCCGAGATTGAATACGCCCATATGCGGCAACGGCTGGCCTTTGAGCTGACCGGTTGACGCCAGAGCGGCTTGCACAACCGCCCTGTTGCGCTGTAAACTCCCGCAGCAAACGCCTATGCTGTGCTTGCCGGCCCTGTGCTGATTTTTGGAGTTTTTGCGTTTTTTGAGGTTGTAAGTGTCCCACCGCCAGCTATTTCGCGCCAGTATTGCGCATTTTCCCGAGTCTACCGTCACCCCGGATGACGCCCTGCAAACCTTTGCAGATGGCGCGCTGGTGATTAGCGACGAGCAAATCGTGGCCGTGGGCAATTATGCTGATCTGCACCCTGAGTACCCCGACGCCCAAATCCATGATCATCGCGGCAACTGGATCCTGCCAGGATTTATCGACAGCCATCTGCACTATCCGCAAACCGAAATGATTGCCCGTTATGGTAAGCAATTACTGCACTGGCTAGAAAGCTACACCTTTCCCACCGAGCATAAGTTTTCTGATCCAGACTATGCCAATGCCTTATCGGCGGTATTTTTACGCCAACTGTTAAAGCACGGCACCACCACCGGGCTGGTATTTGGCACTGTACATGCCCATGCCATCGACAGTCTGTTCAATGCAGCCAGCGATATTAATATGGCAGTGGTGGCTGGCAAAGTGTGCATGGATCGCAACTGCCCCCCGTGGTTGCAGGATACTGCAGACTCGGCCCAGCAAGACAGTGCCCGGCTGATTGATACCTGGCACCAGCGCGGGCGTAACCTGTATGCGCTGACGCCGCGCTTCGCACCTACCAGCAGCCAGGCACAAATGCAGGCATTAGGTGAACTGGCTCAGCACTACCCGGATGTGTTTGTGCAAACCCATTTGTCTGAAAACATGGACGAGATTGAATGGGTAAAATCATTGTACCCGGAGCACAATGGCTACCTGGATGTGTACGATGCTTACCACATGGTGCGTGCGCGCTCGGTATTTGGCCATTGCATTCATCTTACCGATGAAGAATGGCACCAGCTGGCTGAGCGCGGTGCCACCGCCGCCTGCTGCCCCACTTCCAATACCTTTTTAGGCAGTGGCTTGTTTAATTTTGAAAAAGCCCGCCAGGCCAATGCAAATGTGGTCTTGGCCTCCGATGTGGGCGCCGGCACCACCTTTAATATGCTTAACACCTATGGTGAAGCATACAAAGTAGCTCAGCTACAACAGCAAAGCCTGTCAGCCTACCAGGGTTTTTATATGATGACTCAGGGCGCCGCCGCAGCGTACGGGCTTACCGATACTATTGGTAACCTCAATCCAGGCAGCCACGCCGACTTTGTGGTACTGGAACCCGGCTTTGATGAGCTAACTCAGGCGCGTATGGCCGACAGTGCCTCGGCCGGCGATATGCTGTTTGCTATGAGCATGCTGGGTGATGATCGCGCCATTGCTGAAACCTGGGTGGCAGGTGTACGCCAGCATCAGCGGAATTAGGCAAACGAGCCAGGCCAAAAGATACTGATCGCCCAAATGGTATATTAAGTAACACCCAAATTGCTATCGTCATACTTTAAAAACAAATCAACACCCGCCGACTTTTTTGGAAAAAATTAACTAATTTTCATGCCTTTAGCATTCTCATCCTGCAATCCTTATTCCCTGTGGTTTTTCGTTCATCTGTAAGAAACCTCGACACCAGCTTGTACAAAAATCTTTCTGTTGTAAGATATGCTTGCGCTTTTTCAGGTCATTACGGTTAGCCAAAAAACGTATACCAGAAAATACCCGGAAAAGTAATGATACTATTGCCCGCCTAAACCCATATTTTTCAGGCTTTAGTACGGCTAACCTTCCATCCCTGCTAAGGATTTCACATGGTGCACTTTCTTCGACGTTTTTCTTTAGGTGTTCGCTCCGCGCTGGCTTTTGGAGCGATCGGGCTCATTGTATTATGCCTTGGCGTGTACGCGCTTAACGAAATGGGCAAGCTGAACGACCAGTTGGATTATGTGACCCAGCAGCGCATTCCCAGCACCGAGCTGGTGAACAGTATCGACCGCCAGTTTTTGCGGGTACGTGTGCACACCGCTAACGTAGAGGCCGCTACCACCGATGCTGATCGTCAGCGCTATTTGCAACGCCTGGCCGACGCCAAACAAATTTTGCAGGTTAACCAACGCAAATTACAGACTTTGGTGGAAAGTGATGAAGCCCAGCAGTTACTGGACAATTATCAGCAACTGGACGAGCGCTACTGGGCGTTGCACGACGATTATCTGGCGTTGATCCAGCGTGGTGCTGAACAGCAGGCCAAGCAATTGCGCCGCGACGAACAGTTACCTTTAACCGGTGAGATTTCGCGGGCGCTGGATGCTTATCTGAAATATCAGGCCAAAAAGGTTGACCTGGCGACGGTCACCGCCGAGGAGGTCAGCCGTACAGCGACTACCGCCATTATTGTTGCCATTGGCTGCACGGTGGCGCTGGTGGCCTTATTGTCTGTGTTGTTCACTCAAAGCATTGTGCCGCCGATTCGTAAAGCCCTGGCGGTGGCTGAGCAGATCTCGCGTAAGGATCTTACCGCTGTCATTCGCCCGGAAGGCAATGATGAAATCACGGCCTTGTTAACGCAGTTGGAGCGCACACAGCAAAGCCTGCGTGAATCTATATTTGCCATCGTACAGTCATCTGAGCAGCTGGCCACCACTTCCGAAGAACTGAGCTCGGTGACCAATGATTCAACGTCTCATATTCGCGGGCAGAATGAACAGGTTGAACAAGCCGCGTCAGCCATCACACAGCTCACCGCCGCCATTGAGGCGGTTGCTTCTGATGCACATCAAGCTTCACAGTCTTCTGATCTGGCCAATGAAAAAGCCCGCCAGGGCGGCCAGCAGGTGCAGCAAACCGAACTGGCTATCGAAAAGCTGACGGAAGAGATGACCACGTCGTCAGGCAAGGTCACCACCCTGGCCAAAAAGGTTAATGAAATTACCAAGGTGTTGCAGGTGATCCGTGATATTGCTGAGCAAACCAACTTGCTGGCCTTAAACGCGGCCATCGAGGCGGCGCGGGCAGGCGAATCAGGCCGCGGATTTTCTGTGGTGGCTGACGAAGTGCGCGCACTGGCTAAGCGCACTCAGCAGTCTACCAGCGAAATTGAAGACTTGGTCAGCGCTATTAATAGCTCGTCCGCCGAGTCGGTTTCAACGATGCAGCAAAGTGTGGAACGCGCCGGGGAAACCCTGAAAATGGCCAAAGATGCCGAACTGGCGCTGGCCGATATTGAAGCCGCTGTGGCAGAGATCCAAAACCGTAATGCCTCGATAGCCGACGCGTCAGAGCAACAGGCAGAAGTCTCACGAATTGTGGATCAAAATTTGGTTCGAGTGAAAGATCTGTCCAGCTCAACCGCCTCAGGTGCTGCGCAAACTAATGCCTCAGCTGATGAACTGGCCCGTCTGGCAGCGGCGCTGAATGAATTAACCAACGCCTTTAAGCTGTAACCGGCCGGGTATCTGGCCGCATCATTTGGGTGTGGCCAGTGCTATGCACGAGCAAACCGCCCACGATGATTTTCACACTGGCTTAGCTAAATAGAATACGGTTAATCACCACGCATAAGAATGTGGCTTTAGACTAGAAAAGATTGGGAGAAAACGAGAAAGTGGTGCGTCTACCCTGACTCGAACAGGGGACCTCTACCATGTCAAGGTAGCGCTCTAACCAACTGAGCTATAGACGCAAAATGCGAGAGCTTTGGCGCAGCATTGCTGCGTTAAGATGGCGCGTATAATAACGGCGGCTGTGGCAGCAAGCAAGCAAATTTTCAAAAAAATGAACTGTTTGGCTGCTATGTGAGCAGCCTGGATTAAAAACAGTCAAATGGCAGCGGTTGCAGCTCATCCATAATGGCGCCTGACGCTACTTGTTGCATAAAATACTCACCAAGACGGTCAGACTCACTGATGACCTGCTCCCAATAGGGGATACGCTGCTGCGGTGCCATGGTTTCAAAATCCTTGCGATCAGGGATTTTGCCAAACGGCAGTTTTTCTACAAAGGAGGCTGAAGGCACCAGCATCACCACATTGTCGTAACTGCCCTGATGCACCAGGCGGCGCTGATTGTTTTTATCAAACCAGCCGGTGACCGGCCGGGGATAAAAATGCGGATACAGAATAAGGCCCTGGTGCGGGCCGAATTGCAGATCAAAATGGTAATCAATGATCCCGCCGTCCCGATAGACCCCGGCCGGCGCGCCGGCAATGTTGGCCACCCCTTCTAACACCAGCGGTATTGAGCCGGAGGCCAGCAAGGCATCGTGTACATTGTCTGCTGTGAGGTCCACATGTTCGGTATGCAAGCCATATGGATCGGTAATCGCCAGGTTGCCGCCGGGTGCGCCAAATACCGTGCGGGTGAAGCTGCGGCCCAAATACTTACGGCTTAGCCGGTTAGCAGCGGCACTGGTGGCCAGGCCGGTCAGTTGGCCCAGCTTCCCCCGCGCGGCGGTAAGGCCATGACAGCGCGCGGTGATCAAATGAACCTTATGCGCGGGATTAGCCACAATGTGCTCTGCCCCCTGCTCGCCTAACATATAGCCAAGCAACTCTCTGGCTTTGTGAGTAATTTCACCCGCGGTGGGTTTGGCCGAATACACTGTATTGGCATACGCACTGGCCAGACGATTGATCGCCGCCAGCGGATCCTGCTGAGCCACGCAGGCTGCCCGAAACGCCCCGGCTGAAGAACCGATAATTTGCATCTGGCCTTCGCGTCGGGCAAAAAACTCCGGAAACACCACCCGATCCAACCCGGTCAGCACAAACCACTTAGGCCCGCCTGAGGCGCCAAGAAAATAATCGAACAATGCCGGCTGAAAGCCATCTTGCTGTAAGGTGCCCATCGCGGCAGGGCCGGCATAGATATTCAATGGTGCAATCAAATCAAAGTCCCTGGTGAATGTATCAGATGCAATAATGTACCAGTTTTATGCAGTTTCGCTCAATTTGCCTATTAAATACTTATTTATAAAAAAAACGAATTTTTACCTCGGCAACCAGCACGCTGAAATAGCTATGCCGACGCCGGGCAAGCGCTCACGGGATCGCTGATATTTTCGGCATCTGAGGCTCACTACAACCGGTTCTCTGGTCCGATGTCAACAATATCAATTCGCTTTTTTTTGCCCTTATTCGATTATTTTTTTGATATGGTGCTAGACACAGCTGGCCATAAATGCTTGTGAGTAACCGCACGTTATCCACTGAGCGATTTTTGAACAATATTTTTAATCATTTAATATCAATAACTTACAATCAAGCCCCAAACTACTCAACAAGGTTATCCACAGAAAGCGTGGATAACACGTGGCACTTTGCAGATGATAGTGATTTAATGCACACAGAATAGACGCAAGGTGAAATTGAACAATGACCGTTCAGACTCTGGCTGTGCTGCCACAGCAGTTTACAATCCACAGCCTGGCTGCTGATAGCACGATCCCGGCAGCAGTATTTAGTTGCGAGATCTTTTTTATTGGAAAAACAGAAGATCAACTTTCGATTGTGGTTCCCGATACCGTAACAGTGCCCTCAGAAGAAACCGACACCCACTGGCGAGCCCTTGAATTACTTGGCCCGCTGGAATTATCCATGGTAGGGATTATGGCCCGTATCGGCCAGGTTTTGGCTCAGGCAAAAGTCAGCATTTTTATTGTTTCTACCTTTGATACCGATTTCTTTTTAGTAAAAGACAATAAACTGGACATGGCGATGGCCGCATTGCGGCAGGCTGGGTATAAGGTGACATTGGATCTTAGCGATCGTGGCTAAAAACCCACCCCTCCTGCATATTCCTGCACCGGTGTCCGGCCAGCCGCAAGCTTCGACCAGCGCCTTTGTGGCCACAACTTTGTACCCGGCCAGTGCGGTGATGACCGTCACCGGCAATCAATTGTTCGCGCCGCTATCAGGTACTGTAGTGGCGGTCGATGTACTCAACCACTCTGTTCAGTTAAAGGCTACGAATGGATTAGTGGTGCTATTACGTGTTGGGGTGGACACTCATGCCTTACATACGCAAGGCTGTGTGGCTAAGGTACGCAAGGGTCAGCAGATTGCTCAGGGACAGGTATTGCTCAGCTTTAATCTGGCGCTGATAAAACAACATACAGAAGCGCTGGCGCTGGTGGCACTGACCAATTTGCTGAACATCAGCAAACTTAATGTCAGTTCAGCCAGGCAGTGCCTGGCTGTGGAAGATACTCTATTTTCGGTCACTCTGCCTGCCGGCAATTAATTGGAAAAGGTGTAATCCAGGGTGATGTCGGCTTTAAGCAGTTTGGAGATTGGGCAATTTTGCTTGGCGTCCTGCGCAATGCCGGCAAATTTGTCTTCATCAATGCCAGACACTTTGGCGTTTAACGTCAGCGCGGATTGGGTGATCGTAAAACCGTCACCGTCTTTTTCCAGGGTCACTGCTGCATCGACTTTCAGCTCACCACTTTCGTAACCAGCATCAGCCAGTGCAAATGATAAGGCCATGGCATAGCAGCTGGCGTGGGCACCGGCCACCATCTCTTCAGGATTAGTACCGGCTTTGTCTTCAAAGCGGGTATTAAACCCATAAGGTTGATCTGATAACGCACCACTGGCCAGGCTTACATGGCCCTGCCCGTCTTTACCTAGCGGTTGATAATGTGCAGAAGCAGTTTTTACAATAGCCATAGTATCTCCTTAATAGGGTGTCGATGGTTCAATTAGCCTGTCACAGACTAAACGGACCACTGGTAAAGCAGATCCCATGCCGCTAATAAACTGTACCTGATCACAGCAGTATTCACGTGGGCTGTACCTCCTCTGACAAGGTGGCCCGGACCGGTTTTGTTAAGGCGGGATCTGTAAAGGTTGCACCCTTTGTGTACCTTTTGCATCGCGCTCACCGACCAGATACACTTTTGAAAAAACTTTGGACATAACCCATGCAAACAACCCTCTATGGCATCAGCCAGTGTGACACCATTCGTAAAGCTAAAAAATGGCTTGAGCAGCATGCTGTGGACTATCAGTTCCACGATTATCGTAAAGACGGCATCAACCGTCAGTGGCTGGAGCAAACCGAGCAGCACTTAAGCTGGGAAACCATGCTCAATAAACGCGGCACCACTTACCGGCAGTTGGATGAAGAAACTAAAGCCAATATGGATCGTGAGCAGGCCTTAACTGTGATGCTGGAAAAACCGGCTATCATCAAGCGCCCTATTCTGCAGCACGACGACCAACTGCATATAGGGTTTAAACCTGATCAGTACGCGGATGTGTTTGCCAATGAATGATGTTATTGCGCTAGCCAAAGATTTAATTAACCGTCAGTCGGTCACCCCCGAGGATGCAGGTTGTCAGGAGCTGATGAAAGAGCGTCTGGCCGCGGTAGGGTTTACCAATGAAACCCTGGTGTTTGAAGATACCACCAACCTGTGGGCACGCCGCGGCAGTGACGGCCCGGTATTTTGTTTTGCCGGTCATACCGATGTGGTGCCCAGCGGTCCGGAAGATGCCTGGCAGACGCCGCCATTTGTAGCCACCGAAATTGATGGCAACCTACACGGCCGCGGAGCCGCAGACATGAAAGGCAGCCTGGCTGCCATGCTGGTGGCCACCGAGCAGTTTGTGGCAGATTTTCCCGACCATCGCGGCAGCATTGCGTTTTTGATCACCAGCGATGAAGAAGGCCCGTTTATCAACGGCACGACCCGGGTCATCGACACCTTAGAAGCACGCAACGAAAAAATCGACTGGTGTATTGTAGGTGAGCCCAGCAGTACCGAGCGGGTGGCCGACATCGTTAAAAATGGCCGGCGTGGCTCGCTAACCGGTGATCTGCATATTAAAGGGGTTCAGGGCCATGTGGCCTACCCGCACCTGGCCCGCAACCCGGTGCATGAGGCTGCAGCTGCGTTAGATGAGCTGGCCCACACCCACTGGGATGAAGGTAATGACTATTTTCCGCCCACCAGCTTTCAGATTTCCAACCTGCATGCCGGTACCGGTGCAGGCAATGTGATCCCCGGCGAGATGCATGTATGTTTTAACTTTCGCTTTTCTACCGAGGTCACCGACAAACAGCTGATTACCCGGGTCAATGAATTACTCACCCGCCATGAGCTGGATTACGACATTACCTGGACCTTCAATGGTCAGCCATTTTTAACCGACAGCGGCGAGCTGGTGCAAGCCACTCAGGATGCCATCACTCATGTCCACGGCCAGCCGGCTGAATTGTCTACTGCCGGTGGTACATCAGACGGGCGCTTTATTGCCCCTACCGGCGCGCAGGTGGTGGAGCTGGGCCCGGTGAATGCCACCATTCACAAAGTGGATGAACATGTCAGCATGGCGGATCTGGAAACCTTAAGCCGCATCTACTACCACACGCTCAAAAGGCTGCTGGCGTGAGCACTGACTGGCTGGGAGTTGCCCACAGTGACCTGGTGGATGCCGGTGACGGCCATCGCATGCACCAGGCAGTCATCGGCCCCTGGCTGGCGATGCAGGCAGCCGCGGCCGAAGATGGCGTGGATTGCCAGCTGGCCAGCAGTTACCGGGATTTCGACCGCCAGTTGTCCATCTGGAACCGTAAATGGCAGGGCCAGTTACCACTATTGAATAGCCAGGGTCAGCCGCTGGATCCAGCCCGGCTTAGTGATACGGAAAAAATGCACGCGATACTGACCTGGTCGGCCCTGCCCGGAGGCAGCCGCCATCATTGGGGCACCGATGTGGATGTGTATGATGCCCGCAATGTGGCGCAGCAAAATCACCGGTTGCAATTAGTGGATAGCGAATACCGCGATAACGGCCCGTGTGCGCGCCTGGCCAGCTGGCTTGACAGCCACGCTCATCAGTTTGGCTTTGTCCGGCCGTTTTTGACCTACACCGGCGGGGTGGCCTGTGAATTGTGGCATTTGAGCCATCGCAGCACGGCCAGTTATTACGAACAGCAGCGCTCGCTGTCACAACTGGCCGACTGCCTGGCAGCCAGTGACATGGCGGGCAAGCAGGTGGTGATCGATAACCTGGCCGGGCTGTACCAACAGTATGTGCTTAATCAAGGAGCAGGCGCATGAGTCTGTTTTGGGTATTGCTGATCATTGCGCTGGTTATCGGTTTGATAGCCGGCAACCTAATGCTGCTAAAAGCCAGCAAAAAATTTCGCGTGCCGCCAGATTTCAAACCGCGTAAATATGATGACGATGAGGATCGCTAATCGCGAGCGTTAGGTGCGTTCGTTAGATACGATCATTAAGCGCGCTCATCGCCAGGAATGCAGCCGGGATTAATGCCCGGCTACCGTGACCGCTGTGCCACTGATGCTGACCATCAGCATGCTGCCCTTTTCACCCATCACCTCATAATCAATATCAATGCCTACCACCGCATTGGCCCCCATGTTACGTGCCTCTTGTTCCAGCTCGGCAAAGGCCATTTTGCGCGCTTTGGTAAGCTCATCTTCGTAGGCCCCGGAGCGGCCGCCGACGATATCCCGGATAGACGCAAAAAAGTCTTTAAACACATTGGCCCCCATCACGGCTTCTCCAATCACAATACCGTGATACTGTTCGATGGGTTGTCCCTCAACATCCGGGGTGGTGGTTAGTATCATGTTAGTTGTCCTGTAACGGTAATTGGGCACGCAGCTCGCTCAGCAGTTGCTGGGCCTGGTCGTGGGTGTAAGGTATAGCTGGCTGGCGGCCCCAAACGGGTGCCGGCCAGGCACAATCGTGGCTAAACCGTGCGACATGATGAATGTGCAGTTGCGCCACCACATTTCCCAGCGCTGCCACATTCAGTTTCTCGGGGGAAAACAGATGTTGCAGAGCCTTACACAATAAGGCTGATTCCTGCCATACCGCATGCTGGTCTTCCGCATCCAACAGATACACTTCGCGCGCATCAGCGCGCCGGGGCACTAAAATCAGCCAGGGAAACTGGCTATCGTTCATCAGTAATACCTGGCAGACCGGCAAATCACCCACCAGCCAGGTATCCTGTTCCAGACGCGGGTCAAGGCTAAACATCAGGCCTGGTCCAGCGTGGTGGGTACCACGGTCAATAATGCCCGCTGGCCTTTGGCCACTCCGGCATTGGGGAACACAATGGCTTCACCATCCTGCTCTGCCACATACTGAGCGCCCGTCTCGCTAGCCAGCACGGTACCTTGCTTAAAGCCGGTGAAGTTTGGCGTATCATCAGCAAAATGCAGGGTAAAATCATCCTGCTGTTTAAGCACCACCTGATTGACCGTGAAGATTTCGACTTCTTCTAAGCGACTGCGTGGGCTGTAGTCTGTTTGCGTCATCAATGCCTCAAGAGTTTGTCGGGCATCTTCAAAGCGCTGCATATCATTTTGTCCAAAGGGTCGCACTTTGCCCAGCTCCACCGTAAATGCATGGGCCTGGTGTTCATGACTGGAGTAATAACTAAATGTGGTGGTGGGGCTTTGCGATAAGAGAATGGTTTTTACGCCACAATCGGCCAAGAAGATAATCTGCTCTTCGCTTCTGGGATGCCCGTGCAGATACGGGTACACCGCAAATTTTTCATTTTTTGACTCGCGGATGGCAGTATGCAAATCATAATGCAACCGCGGGCCATGGGCACTGGCAAAAAACTGGCTCACGGCCTGCTCTAATTGCGCCGCCCGCTGACGTTCTTGGTTAGTAGGCTGGTCAGGATCTGCGTGGGCACCGCTAAACAGCCGGTTCATATTTTCTTCTACAAACCGCTGCGCCTGGTCCATCGCCGGCAAGTTGCCAAACAAAAATAGTACCCGATGGACAGGCCTCAGCCGACCGGTTAAAAACTGCGCCACCCAGGCATCACACAACTCTATCGGGGCGGTTTCATTACCATGCACGCCACACGACAACACTATACTTTTGGTGTCGCCGCTGACCGACGCCGGGGTAAATTCAATGATCCCGGCATGATGAATGGCCACCTGCACACCATTATCCAGCGAAAACGCAAGGGGGGTGGTAAATTGCTCAGGCTGGGTGCGCGAACGGTGTAAAAAATCACCTTGTTGACATAAATCTGACTGCATGGAACTCATAATGTTGATTACCTTGCGTTTTAGTTTACCTCAGATACGTGCGCAAATGCCAAGCTGGTCAGTAGCTTTGTGCAAAATAACACCACTGGTACACCTGTTCCGCTGGCCAGATTTTCAACGCCGGCCTGCACAAACATCGGTGCCATATCTAGAAGTCAGCCGCAATGCAACCTGGCGCGATTTGATAACACTTGTTCAAGTGCTTGTTTTTTACCCGCGCACTTTTCACTCAAACCGCTATAACGCCTGCAATATAAGGGCTATAGCCGGAAATGACGCCCTTGCCGTAACGTCTTTGTACTGCTCGTAAATCAAACCATAACATACGATGAAATGACGATTTTTATCGATGAGAAGCAGAGACGGACACCCGCCGTTCATGAAATCTGTGCAACCTCCTTTGAGCCAAAGCCTATTATTCTTTAGTATAAATAAGCTGAATTGCATACTTTGTCGTCAAATAACGGATTTCTCATTATTTCCTGTCAACGGACCTGACCTCATACACGGCGGCTTACGCCTGCTATCTTTTAGGTGATACCAGGTAGCAACACATCACACACAGACTTTGACAAACGGAGTGAAAAAATGAGCATCCCGCGCTTGCAGAATTTTATCAATGGTGCCGCGATGGCGAACCAGTCAGGCGAGACCTTTGAAGTAATCAATCCTGCTACCGGCGAAACCCTATACGAGGTGGAAGTGGCCGATGAACATATTCAGCAAGAAGCCATAAAAAGCGCCAAAGCCGCGTTTAAACAATGGTCCGCTACACCGGCCATGGCACGCTCGCGCATTTTGCACAAAGCTGTTGCCTTGTTGCATGAAAAAAATGATGAGCTGGCTAAAATTGAAGTGCTGGACACCGGCAAGCCGATGCAGGAAGCCGAAGCCGTTGATGTGGTGACCGGTGCCGATGTAATCGAATTTTTTGCTGCGCTGGCGCCTACGCAGGTTGGCCAGCAGCAGGACCTGGGTGGTGATTTTTACTATACCCGCAAAGAGCCGCTGGGTATCTGTGCCGGAATCGGCGCCTGGAACTACCCGCTGCAAATCGCCTGCTGGAAATCTGCCCCTGCGCTGGCGGCCGGCAACGCGATGATTTTCAAGCCGTCTGAAGAAACCCCACGCGGGGCGCTGGAACTGGCCAAGATCTTTATTGAGGCCGGCGTACCGGCGGGCGTATTTAATGTTGTGTTTGGCGCCGGCGATGTAGGCCAGTGGCTCACCCAGCACCCAGAGATTGAAAAGGTCTCGTTTACCGGCGAAGTCGGCACAGGCCGCAAAGTGATGGAGTCGTCGGCTTCTACCTTAAAAGATGTGACCATGGAACTGGGCGGCAAATCGCCTCTGATTGTGTTTGACGATGCGGATATCAGCCAGGCTGTGTCTGCTGCCATGCTGGGCAACTTTTTTACTCAGGGCGAAGTGTGCACTAACTGCACCCGGGTATTTGTGCATCAGGACGTGTATGAGCAGTTTATGCAGGAGCTGACCGAGCGCACCAACAACAATATCATCGCTGGCGACCCGCTGGACCCGAAAGTCAATTTAGGGGCCATGATCTCCAGGGACCATCAAAAGCTGGTGATGGACTATATCGAAAAAGGCAAAGCCGAAGGCGCCACCCTGGTCACCGGCGGCACCACGCTGCAGCCTGAGGGCGCCGAGAACGGTTACTTTGTTGCCCCCACTATCTTCACCGATTGCACCGATGACATGACCATCGTCAAAGAAGAAATTTTTGGCCCGGTGATGAGCGTGCTGACCTTTAGTGACGAAGACGAAGTGATTGCGCGTGCCAATAACACCCCACTGGGCCTGGCGGCCGGTGTGATGACGCAGAATGTCACTCGTGCGCACCGGGTTATCCACCAGCTGCAAGCCGGCATCTGCTGGGTGAACAGCTGGGGCGCATCGCCGGCAGAAATGCCGGTTGGCGGTTACAAATTGTCCGGTATCGGTCGTGAAAATGGTATCGAAACATTAAATAACTACACCCAGACAAAATCGGTGTATATGGGCATGGTGGAGCTGGAAAGCCCGTTCTAAGGAGGCCTCATGGAAACCTACGATTATATTGTAGTTGGCGCCGGCTCTGCCGGCTGTGTACTGGCTAATCGGTTGTCGGCAGATGCCGGCAACAAGGTGTTACTGGTGGAAACGGGCGGCAGTGATAAAAGCATCTTCATTCAGATGCCCACTGCCCTGTCCATCCCGATGAACACCGAAAAATACGCCTGGCAGTTTTACACTGAAGAAGAACCCTATCTGGATAAGCGCAAAATGCACTGCCCACGGGGCAAGGTGTTAGGCGGCTCATCGTCTATCAACGGTATGGTGTATGTGCGAGGCCACGCCAGGGACTTTGATGAATGGGAAGAATACGGCGCTAAAGACTGGAATTACCAGCACTGCCTGCCTTACTTCAAACGCGCCGAAGAATGGTACTTAGGCGGTGATGAATACCGTGGCGGCGACGGCCCGTTAGGGGTGAACAACGGTAATGAGATGGAAAACCCGTTGTACAAAACCTTTATCGAAGCCGGTAAACAGGCCGGCTACGCCGAAACGTTTGATTACAATGGCGCGCAGCAGGAAGGCTTTGGCCCAATGCACATGACCGTTAAAGACGGTCAGCGCTGCTCTGCTGCCCGCGCTTATCTGGACCCAGTTAAAGACCGCGATAACCTGACCATTGTCACCCATGCTACTGTGCACAAGGTGTTGCTGGACGGCAAAACCGCATCCGGCGTGCGCTATCAGCACAAAGATGACATGGTAGAAGCCAAAGCCAGCAAAAAAGTGATTTTAAGTGCCGGCTCCATTGGCTCACCGCATTTGTTGCAGTTATCCGGGATTGGCAACAAACAGCATCTGGCCGATGCGGGTATTAAATGTGTGCACGAGTTACCCGGCGTGGGTGAAAACCTGCAGGACCATCTGGAATTTTATTTTCAGTTTCGTTGCACCGAGCCGGTCAGTCTCAACCGTGAGCTGGGCCTGGTGTCTAAAGGCATGATTGGCGCGCGCTGGTTGTTGTTTAAATCAGGCCTGGGGGCTACCAACCACTTTGAATCCTGCGGCTTTATCCGCTCTAAAGCAGGCGTCGAATGGCCGGATCTGCAGTATCACTTTTTGCCGGCGGCGATCCGTTACGACGGCAAAAGTGCCTTTGATGGCGATGGCTTTCAGGTTCACATTGGGCATAACAAACCGCGCAGCCGCGGGTTTGTGCGTGCCAAGAGCAGTAACCCGGATGACGCACCGGCGATTCAGTTTAACTATCTGCAGCATCAGGATGATATCGAAGGCTTTCGTGCCTGCGTGCGCCTGACCCGCGAAATCATCAACCAGCCGGCGTTTGATAAATACCGCGGCGCTGAAATCCAGCCAGGTGAAGATGTAGAAACCGATGAGCAGATTGATGCCTTTGTGCGTAGCGCAGTGGAAAGCGCCTACCACCCATCCTGCTCGTGTAAAATGGGCGAAGACGACATGGCCGTGGTGAACTCGCGCACCGAAGTGCACGGCATCGCCAATTTGCATGTGGTCGACTCTTCCATCTTCCCCACTATCCCGAACGGGAACTTGAATGCCCCAACCATCATGGTCGCTGAAAAAGCTGCTGACCATATTCTGGGCAAGGCCTTACTGCCTACCGAAAATGTTGCTGTTGTTGAAGAACAAAACTGGGAATCAACACAGCGCAGCCGCACCTTGGGCGGTTCTTAAATCCAGGGGCCCTCTGGCCCCTGGCGCTTGTCCTCACAAGCGAATTAATTAAAACAACAGGAGACAACTATGTTGATGTGGTTAAGTGCCGGGATCGCACTTACCCTTGCTGCCATTGTGTTTATCGTGGCGAAGTGGGGGAATGTGCGAATGGTCGGCGTTACGCCGGTCAAAACTCTGACATTTATCTCTATTCTTTTCACCTCTGGTCTGGATGTGGGACTGATCATGTTCCCGCTGACCGAATTTGGCGGCTATGCCAATACCGGTGAAAATCCCGAATACAGTTTTACCAATCCACTGGCGATTGAATTCGGGTTTTGGGGCTTTTTCATTTGGTCCTTTTATTTTTTAACCTGCTTTTATTTTTGCATCATTGAACCTCGGGTGAAGTTTTTTGAAATCCCGCTGGTAAAATTAATCAATAATGTCGTGATCATCGGCACTTGTGCTTTCACCGCCTTTTTGCTGCTGTCTAACCTGCCCTGGTATCTGCCCTCTCTGGGCGATGGAGAAACCATCACCCCACTGTTTTATGTCATTGTCGCCGCGGCGATCGGCTTTGCGGTCTACAGCAGTACCGACCTCAAATATGTACGCATATTGAGTGTGTCGACCACCTGGATGTTTATTGCTCTGATTTTCTTTATGTGGGGCAGTGCTTTCCTATGGGGCGACAGCGACATGAAGGAGTATATGGCTGCCACCACTTTGTTAGGTGGGTATTTTGCCAACATTCAGCATTTCTTGTTCCCGATAAATGATTACCACGCATTTTATCTTTTCTGGTGGTTTGCCTGGAGCATCATGATTGGCCAGTTTACCTCACGCTTTGTGGGTGGCCTGAAAACGTATCAGGTGCTGGCCGCGATGCTGATCTTCCCGTCTATCCCCATCGCGATGTGGTTTGGCGTGCTGTATCACTACCATGATGCCGGCCTGGATACTTCGGGGATCCGCAATATCGCCATGGTGTTTGTTGGCATCGTGTTTGTCATCAATTCACTGGATTCCTTGATTCGGCTATACACCGATAACCTCAATCTGTCGTCACAGCGTTTGGGCAAAGTGAAATACTGGGCCTTTAACTTTTTCTCGCTGTGCGCATTAACCTTGCTGTTCAAAATCGATTTTTTACGCATTCAATGGGTCGGCGCTTTGGTAATCGCCCTGTTCTACTGTTGCTTAGGCTACATTTTGTACAGCAAATTCGGCCGGGTGAAAGCTATCGACAGCTCACCCAAAGACAACATTCTGGACTTTGAAAAAATCGATTCGGTTCACTAGGAGGCGTTTATGAAGTATTTGAAAACCACCCTTGCCGGTTGCACTCTGGCCTTTAGCCCGGCATTGTATGCAGACTGGTCGAGCACCGTCACACTGGCGACCGACTATATGTTCAATGGCGTTAGCCAAACTCAGGATGACCCCGCCTTACAGGCCAGCCTGGATTATGCTGCAGACAGCGGCTGGTACGCCGGTGCCTGGACATCTAATGTGGATTTTGGCGGCCCGACCAATCGGGAAGTTGATTTTTACGTGGGTAAATTTCAGCAGTTAAACAAAGACTGGACCTTTGATTATGGCATCGCTTATTACACTTACTATGGCGGCTCCATTTCTGACTCGTTTAACTTTCCTGAATTATGGGCCAAGTTTGGTTACACCTCTGATTATGGTTTAACTGAATTTAATGGCTGGTATTCGTGGGACTATTTTGGGTTTAACGCCGAGCACGTTGTGGGCATGGTAGCGCACACTTTTAGCCTGGCAGAAAACCATGCCATCCGCTTGAGTGTGGATGTATCAAATTCCTTTGACGGCGATCAATGGACCTGGAATGTAGATGACACCTCGTTTGTCCATTACCGGGTGGCGTATCAAACCAGCTGGCAGGGCTTTAACTTTGAAGTGGCGGCCGAAGATACCACATTGGATCGTTCAACCGCGGATCAGCGTATCGTGGCTAGCGTCAGCCGGACGTTTAGTTTCTAACGACCTCCATTATTCTGCTCTTATGCCCCCGCTTCCCCGGGGGCATTTTTTTCTTGTCAGCCGCCACCGGGCTACCGTAGAGTAGGGTTTATGGCTCACTATTCTTTGGCAGGGATGTGTATAGGCCAGTATTAACGCTGCCGGCTGGATTTTCCGCTAGCAAAATAGACATGCACACCTTTGGTCAAACGGGTAATTCCCAGGAGTTGCCGGCAATGCAGGAAAGCTTATCGATCCGCGCCTACACGCGCCAGCGTGATGAGCATCAGCACCCGTTTGTGCAGATGGTGTTGCCGCTTAATGGCGTGATTAATATCAAGCTGCCAAATTTTCGCGGCCAGGTGGGTGTGGGCGAGGCGGTGCTCATTGTGCCTGGCACCCTGCATCAGTTTCATGCGCACGAGCAAGCCCGGTTTGTGGTGGCCGACCTGGCCAGCATCCCCACCAATCTAATCCAGCTACCCTGCCCGGTTTTCAGGCTGGCACCTGCGGTGCAGGCTTATTTACAGTTTGTTGAAACACAGCTGCATCAATGTTGCCCCACTGCCACCTTGCAACAGATGGTGGGCTTGTTTAAACAATTGCTGGAGCAGCAACCGGTCAGTCTGATCCCGCATCGCGGCATTAGGGCGGCTACAGAATATATCCAGCGCCATCCGGATCAAGAGCTCACCACCGAACGGCTTTGTGAGATTGCCTGTCTAAGTGCCACCCAGTTCAAACAATTATTTCGGCAAACTCTGCATATGAGCGTGGGCACATTTATCCGACAAGTGCGCATGCAGAAAGCTCAGGCTTTGTTGCGCCAGACCGACATGCCGGTCACTCTGGTGGCCTTGGAGGTAGGCTACCGGGATGTGTCAGCCTTCAGCCGCCGCTTTCATGCTTTTTTTGGTCGTTCGCCAAAATATTTTTCGCAACGCAATAAACTCAGCCACTGCCAGCCGGCTGAATCCTAACAGCCAACAACTCCGTCTGTTTAGCACAGACATGGGTGCCTCGCTTCGCTATGGTCAAGGCTTTAGTGTGATCAGGGAAAAAACCATGGCGACCGGACTGGGGCTAATAGCGATTATGATGTGGGGTTTGTTGGCCGTATTGACAGTGTACACCCGGCAGGTGCCGCCTTTTCAATTACTGGCGGTATGTTTTGCCATCGCCTTTGCACTCATGCTGGTCAGCCAAATGGTGCAAGGCCGCAAGCCGAGCTGGCCGCAACCGCTGCCCCTTGCCCACTGGCTGGTGCATGCCGGCTGCCTGTTCGGGTTTCATGCTTGTTATTTTTTTGCCATCCGGTATGCCCCGGCAATGCAGGTTAGCCTGATTGGCTATCTGTGGCCCCTGTTACTGGGCATTTTGATTGCCGCTCCAGGGTTGCGGCGCTATGCCCTCACCGGTGGCCTGTGTGGCCTGGCCGGTGCTGCGGTGCCGGTGACCGGCGGCCAGGCGCTGAGCATTGAGCCAGCGTATGTGACCGGCTATGTGCTGGCATTACTGTGTGCGCTGATTTGGGCTGGTTACTCGTGGTTTTTATCCCGTACCGCCAGCAGTCCGTTACACATTGGCTGGGTGGCGTTGCTGGTGGCCGGGCTGGCCTGGGCAATGCATCTTGGCATTGAAGAAACTTTCTGGCCGACTGATGGTTCCGGCTGGCTGGCGATGTTGCTGTTAGGGCTTGGCCCTATTGGCGGAGCATTTTACCTGTGGGATGCTGGCATGAAAGGCGCCAATCCGGGGCTGTTGGCTTCCTGCAGCTTTGCCACCCCGGTCATCTCTGCCGGTGCCTTATTTTTTGCCGGGCACAGCCCTTTGACCAATGCGGTACTTATCGCCGTGTGCCTGATTACATTGGGGGCTGTGATTTGCCAACAAGCCGCCAGATTACAACGCTGGCGGCGGTTTTATTGGGGTCAGTCCTAAAACCGGTTAGTCCTGGCCGTAATCGTTGCCCAGCGCATCATGCTGAGCCTGGTCGATAATGGCTTCTTTGTCTTTTTCCTGCCGAGCTTTTTCTTTGAGGGCCTCTTCTTCCATGGCTTTGTGTTTTGACTCTTCGTCTATGGGGTCATCCATGCTATCCATCGAGTCGTCCATGGTGTCCATCGAGTCATCCATAGTGTCCATTGAGTCATCCATAGAGTCGTCCATGGTATCCATTGAATCATTCACGGTGTCCATAGAGTCATCCATGGTATCCATAGAGTCGTCCATCGTATCCATTGAATCATCCATGCTATCCATGGAATCCATAGAGTCATCCACGCTATCCATGGAATCGTCCAGAGGCTCTTCGGGCGGGTCACTGACATGGCTTATTGCGTCGCTGTGCGCAGCGTTATCCATATCTTCAGCCGTCATAGTGTCTGAGTACTGCTTGTGTTCTGGCTGCTTGTCCTGCCAAACTTCATCGGCTTTTTGTTGCTCTTTGCGCCACTGCTGTTTACGCGCCTCGGCCTGGGCCCGTTGTTCGGCAACCACTTGTTGTTCAGCGTCCATGGCTTTTTGTTCAACATCCTGTTTTTCCTTTTCCCAGGCTTGCTGGCCTTCTTTAGGATCCAGAAGCGGCTCTGGATCTTGCTGTTGGCTGGCCTGAGGATCCTGAACCGTTGCGCCGGCGTAGTATGCGCCGCCGGTGGCCAGGCTGGAGAAATGACTGATTAAGCCGGTGGCGATTACCGCCAGGGCGATAGTGCTGAACCGTTTATCCATGATGCGTTCCTACCGTAAAAATAACAAAAATTTAATTATTCTTATAATGTCTTGGTACGCATGGGTGATGAAAAAAAGACCAAAAAAAAGCCGCTTTTTACAGCGGCTTTTTAAGTCTTTCAGACTAGGAGATTTTTTGCTGCTCTACCGGGCAACTGTTGAGTTTCCATACCCGATCCACATAATCCTGGATAGACCGGTCGGAAGTAAACTTACCCATCTTGGCTGTATTGATGATTGCCATCTCCGCCCAGCGGGTTTTGTCGCGATAGGCTTCATCCACCGCCAGTTGGGCATCTGAATACGCTCTAAAGTCAGCCAGTACAAAGAAGGGGTCGCCCTGATCCAGCAGGCTTTGCTTAATGGATACCAGCGCACCCGGTTTGCCTGGTGTGAAGTAATCGGTCTCCAGCCAGTCCAGTACTGCTTTGATCTCAGGATCCTGATAGTAATAATCTTTTGGATTATACCCTTTGGCTTTCAGGTCGTTCACCTCTTCTACCGTCAGGCCGAAAATAAAGATATTTTCCTCGCCCACTTCCTCGGCAATTTCCACATTAGCACCATCCAGAGTACCTACTGTGACCGCACCGTTTAGTGCCAGCTTCATGTTGCCGGTACCTGAGGCTTCTTTACCGGCTGTACTGATTTGCTCAGACACATCGCAGGCCGGGATCATCTTCTCAGCCAGTGACACCCGATAGTTCGGTAAAAAGACCACTTTGAGCTTATTGCCCACCCGCGGATCGTTGTTCACCTTATCGGCAATCTTATTGATGGCAAAGATAATGTCTTTAGCCAGCTTGTAGCCCGGCGCGGCTTTAGCACCAAAAATAAACACCCGTGGATGCATGTCATAGTCCGGGTTTTCCAGAATACGACGATACAAGGCCATGATGTGTAACAGGTTCAGATGCTGCCGTTTGTATTCGTGCAAACGCTTAATCTGGATATCAAAAATCGCGTTGGTATCCACTTCGATGCCAGTGGATTGCTTGATTTCCTCGGCCAGGATCTGTTTGTTTTGCTGCTTAACCTGCATAAACTGCTTCTGGAAAGTTTTGTTGGTGGCGTGTTTGGCCAACCCTTCCAGCTTTTTCAGATCCAGTGGCCAGTCGTTACCCACTTTTTGATCCACCAAGTCAGACAGCAACGGATTACAGGCTTTCAGCCAACGACGCGGGGTGATTCCGTTAGTGACATTGGTCAGTTTTTCTGGCCAAAGCGCATCAAATTCCGGGAACAGATTTTCCTTCACCAGGCGCGAATGCAGTTCGGCCACACCATTGACACGGAACGAACCTACCACTGACAGATGACCCATGCGCACCATCTTTTCATTGCCTTCTTCGATGATTGACAACTTGGCTTTCATGGCATTGTCGCCCGGCCACTTTTTGTCAACTTCGTTCATGAAGCGATGGTTAATTTCGTAGATGATTTCTAAGTGCCGCGGCAGAATTTTTTCCAGCATGCGGGCCGGCCATTTTTCCAGTGCCTCTGGCAACAATGTGTGGTTGGTATAAGCAAACACCTTAGTGCTGATGGCCCAGGCAGAATCCCAGTCTAGCTGAGCACGGTCGACCAGAATGCGCATCAATTCGGGAATGGCGATGGCAGGGTGGGTGTCGTTTAGCTGGATCACCACCTGCTCGGCAAAGCGGCTCCAGTCATCCCCATGGGCGCGCTTGTAGCGACGAATAATGTCTTTAAGTGAACATGAGCAGAAGAAATACTGCTGGATCAGGCGTAGCTCTTTGCCAGATTCGGTTTCATCGTTGGGATACAGTACTTTGGAAATGGTTTCTGCCTGGATATTTTCACGCTGGGCATCCACATAACCGCCGGCATTAAATACATCCCAGTTGAAATAGTCAGAGGCTTCTGACTGCCATAAACGCAGCACATTGACCGTTTTACCGCCGTAGCCGACCACCGGAATATCCCATGGTACCCCTTTAACGATGGTTCCCGGGTGCCATTCTTTTTGAATGCCGCCGTTGTCACCGTATTTGGTTTCGACATAGCCGAATAGCGACACTTCCTGAATCGATTCCGGGCGACAAATTTCCCACGGATTGCCGTAGTCACGCCAGCTATCCGGCCGCTCAATTTGCGCACCGCTTTTGATTTCCTGACGAAACAAACCATGCTCATAATGGATGCCATAGCCAATGGCCGGTAGTTCCATGGTCGCCAGTGAATCGATAAAACAGGCAGCCAGACGGCCCAAACCGCCATTACCCAGTGCCATATCGGGTTCTTCTTCTAAAACATCGGTCAGCTCAACGCCCAGCTCTTTGAGGCCGGCTTGCGCCACGTCATACAAACCAAAGTTTTGCATATTATTAGACAGTAACCGGCCCATCAAAAATTCGGCCGAAAAATAATGCACCGCGCGGGTGTCATTCATGTAATGGGTTTTTTGCGTGCGGCGCAGACCTTCCAGAACATTTTCCTGGATCGCGGCGCAGGTTGCTTTCCACCAGGCATGGTTGTTAGCTTTGTTTTCGTCGGTGCCTAGTGTGCAGTGAAGATGGCGGATAACAGCAGCTTTGAAATCACTTTTGTCGATGCGAACATCAGGGAGTGAGGGTGCTTTTGCGTTCATATCAGTCTCTCTATTTAACAGATACGCCGGCGCTGAAATGCATTTGGCGCATGCTCAAACGGTAATTAAATTACAACATTGAACAACAATACGTCAGCAATATAGCAAGGTTCACACAGCTTTTTTGTAATTTATTTGTTAATTTCCAAAAAAAATGAGGCCAATTTTAAAAAAAGCCTCATTTATTTACACCTACTTTACACAAATTTTATCATGACTTTACATTCCCATGATTAGCTTATTACCTCGTTCACTAATTGCTCAGCCTCGCTAATTAATTCCTGTAAGTGAGCTTCACCTTTAAAGCTCTCTGCATAAATTTTGTAAATTTGCTCGGTACCCGACGGACGCGCAGCAAACCAGCCATTCTCGGTGGACACTTTCACCCCGCCGATGCTGGCATTATTGCCCGCTGCATGGGTCTGGATGGCGGTAATGGGGTCACCGGCCAGGGTGTTGCTGGTGATGACTGACTTATCCATGGCTGACAGCGCCTGTTTTTGCTCCAGCGTGGCACTGATATCGCGGCGCTCATACACAGGTTCACCAAATTGCTCAGTCAGCGCAGCATAATGCTGGCCAGGATCTTTGCCGGTCACTGCCAGAATTTCGGCGGCCAGCAGGCACAAAATAAAGCCGTCTTTATCGGTTGCCCAGGTGCTGCCATCGCGTTGCAGAAAAATGCCCCCGGCACTTTCTTCACCGGCAAATCCGATGGTGGCATCGCCCATCCCTTGCACAAACCATTTAAACCCAACCGGCATTTCTGCCAGCTCGCGGGGTAAGGCTTTGGCCACCCGGTCAATCATGGAGCTGGAGACCAGGGTTTTGCCCACTTTCAGTGAGTCAGGCCATTCTTTTCGGTGGCTGTACAAATACTGGGTCGCCACCGCCAGATAATGATTGGGATTCATCAGCCCGGCGCTTTGGCACACAATACCGTGGCGGTCAAAATCAGGGTCGTTGCCCCAGGCCAGGTCGAACTTATCTTTGAGCTCAATCAGGCCGGCCATGGCATAGGCTGACGAGCAGTCCATACGCAACTTCCCGTCTTTGTCGCGGCGCATAAATCCAAACTGCGGATCGATACGATTATTCACCACTTCAATGTCGAGCCCATATTGCTTGGCAATACACTCCCAGTAACCCACGCCGGCGCCGCCAAGGGGATCAGTACCCAGCTTCAGCTTAGCGTTGGCAATAGCTTCCATATCGATGACTTTGGCTAGGTCGTCGATATACGGGTGCATAAAGTCCTGTTCTTTAACCGACTCCTGATTTAATGCATCCCGTAATGAAATCCGTTTTACATCCTGGTTGTATTCGGCCAGCAAGGCGTTAGCGCGCTGCTCAATCTGACTGGTGACTGTGCTGTCTGCCGGCCCGCCATTGGGTGGATTATATTTAAAGCCACCATCTGCCGGCGGATTATGAGAAGGCGTGATCACTACCCCATCGGCTAGGTGATCAGTGCGGTCCAGGTTGTAGCGAATAATGGTGCGTGAAATCACTGGCGTGGGGGTGAAGCCGCGGCTTTCATTGTTCTTTTGCTGGATCACCACTTTGATATCGTTGGCGCACAACACTTCGATGGCGGTATTTAGGGCGGGTTCTGACAAGGCATGGGTATCTTTGCCAATAAACAACGGCCCGGTAATGTGGTTGGCCGCGCGGTATTCGGCCAGCGCCTGGCAAATGGCCGCAATGTGCATGTCATTAAAGGTACTATGCGCTGCACTGCCCCGGTGGCCGGAAGTGCCAAATGAAACAGCTTCGGCCGGGTTTCCCGGGTCAGGTCGGTAGCTGTAATACTGGCTTACCAGTTCAGCAACGTTGATCAACTGCTCAGGGTCAGCCGGCTGTCCGGCTTGAGGGTGAAGTGCCATGGGCTTTCCTTAATCAATTATCATGGAAGAATTTTGCGTTCAGGCAAATCGTGCCACCACGGTGGCTGCTGTAGCCTCATCATAGCCCAGCACCTGCAAAACCTGTTCTAACATCGCCACTTTTTTTGCTGTATTGTTATTGGTGACCACCCAGTAAGGGCTATCAGGGATTTGCTTGGGGTTGGTGCTGCTGCCGGTTTTCAGCAGGGCCTCTTTGGAGGTCGCAAAATAGATACGATTTTTTCCTTTGATCTGTTCTACCGCGGCAAAGGCCTGGGGATGCAGCTCATGCAGCTGGGCCAGAATAAACAAGAATAAATCCACCCGCTTAGAATAATGTCCCAGCACATCATCATTCAGGCGCAGGGTAATTTCGCCATTCGGGCGGGCTTTTTCATTACCGCTGCCATTGCTGTTCGGAAGGGCCGGTGCTGCTGGCTGAGACTTATCCGCAGCCGAAGAGGCCCGGCCTGCGGCTTGTGTACGCGGCGTGCCGGCGCTGGCTGATGCCGCAGACGCTTTAGCCGGAACCTTCGCGGTTTTGTCCATCAGCAGGCGGCGTAAGATGTCTGACGCACTTTCGCCGATGTGCTTTGTCTGGCTGGCAATAAACGCGTATAAATCATCATCTATATCAATACTTTTCATATAACCACATTCCTGTAAAAGCTGCCCTATTATAGACAACCCACAGCGCTCACGCAGCACTTTCTGCTGTCTAATTTTGCGCTGTTTTGCTCATAAGATCATTTAGTTGCTCTGTTGGGACTATACTCACGTATTAGTACCACCACGTTAGCAGCAGCAGACTGCTGATACTATCTTTGCATAATGACAAAATGGCGGCAGTAGCAATGAGCGGGACTGAACTTCATGCACTCACGCAGGCTTTGGGCCAGCAGATCCTGGGAAAACCGGAACAAATTAAACTGGCTATTGCCTGTTTGCTGGCCAAAGGGCATTTGTTAATTGAAGATTTACCCGGCATGGGCAAAACCACCCTGTCGCAGTCGCTGGCCAGCTTATTCGGGCTGCAGTTTTCCCGCATTCAGTTTACCTCGGATTTGCTACCGGCGGATATGCTGGGCGCCACCATTTTCAACAGCCAAACTCAGGAATTTGTATTTCGCCCCGGCCCGGTGTTCAGCCAGCTGGTCCTGGCAGATGAGATCAACCGCGCCAGCCCGAAAACTCAAAGCGCATTGTTAGAAGCGATGGAAGAACATCAGGTCAGTATCGATGGCAAAACCTATACGCTGCCTGCGCCGTTTTTTGTTATTGGCACCCAAAATCCGACGTATCAGTCGGGCACCTATCCGCTGCCAGAATCACAGCTCGACCGGTTTTTGATGCGTATCTCGTTAGGCTACCCCAGTTGGGAAGCAGAAAAAATCATGCTCAGTGCGCCAGCCCAAAAACCAGAACTCAGCCCCTGTCTGTCAGTCGAGACTTTAGCTGGCTGGCAAGCGGCGGTAAGCCGTGTCCACGCGGCAGAGCCGGTGATTGACTACATTTTGCGCCTGGTCACCCATAGCCGCACCGCCCCCGGCTTTTATCATGCGCTATCGCCGCGGGCCAGCAAGGCACTGCTTCAAGCGGCCCGGGCCTGGGCGTTTATTCACCAGCGCGACCATGTGCTGCCTGATGATGTGCAAGCCATCTTTTGTGCGGTAGCCGAGCACCGGCTGCGCGCCGATACCCAGCCCGGTGCAGATGACGGCGTGTTAAGCCAGCAACTGCTTGATGCTGTTGATCCACTGGCCGCCTGATCGTCGTGGGCCGGCTTAAAAATACCCTGCTATTAAAATGGCTGGCGGTGCGGATCCCGCGCCACCGGCATCACGCCCTGTCGCTCAACTCAGTATTTATCCTGCCTACCCGCTTTGGCCTGTGCATGCTGGTTCTGGGTTTGTGCCTATTTGTATTGGGGACCAACTATCAAAACAATTTACTGTTGCTGCTGAGCTTTTTTTTTCTCGCCCTGCAATTGCTGGCATTGTTTGCCAGCTATCAAAACTTTGCCCGTCTGCAGGTTAAGGCCACCGGCGTAGATCCGGTGTTTGCTGGCGAGCAGGCCCATTTTCAGCTGCAGCTGACCAGCCCCGGTGATCAACGCCCCTGCGGCATGCTGCAAATTGCCTGGTGGGGCCACACAGAAGTGACCCAGGTCGATCTGGATGCGGCCCCCACCCGTCTGCTCCTGCCCCGGCCCACCTACCGCCGTGGCTGTTTTAGTCTGCCGCGGGTGACCTTTAGCAGCTTATACCCCCTGGGCTGGTTTCGTTGCTGGACCCACCTGGATTTTGACCAGCCAATGACCGTTTACCCGGCACTCAAGCCTGCTGCGCTAGCCTTGCAGCCAGCAACCGGCGATGCCGAGCTGCAACCTCAGGGAACGCCAGGTACCGAAGACTTTGCCGGGCTGCGTAATTACACCCCCGGCGATCCGCTGCAGCGTATTGTCTGGAAAAACGTGGCCAAAGGGGGAGCAGCGGTGGTTAAACAGTTTGATGAACCCGACCAACAGGCCGGCTACCTGGTGCTCAATAACCACCATCCGCAGCGCGAACAGCATATCAGCGAACTGGCCTTTCAGATTGTGGAGCTTAGCCGGCAACGTCAGCCATTCGGTCTCAAAGCCGGTCCGCAACAGATTGCGGTGGCCACCGGCCAGGCGCACCGCGACCGCTGCCTGCACACGCTAGCCATGCTACCCGGAGCAGTCACATGAGTTTGCCTCTGCACAACCCCAGAGCGGTGTTATTGCTCAGCCTGGCCGCCGGTTTGGTTACCCTCACCCTACTGGCACCACTGATGAGCTGGGTGGTGTTACTCATGCTATGTAGCCTGGTCATCCGACTTGCACTTTTTGTTCGCCCGCTGACCCGGCCCATCAATACCCGACTGATCAATCTGCTCGGTGTGCTCACCTGCCTGGCGCTGGCCTGGTCAGCCACCCGCCATGGGTTGCTGGAAATGATGGTGAACCTGCTCATTTGCGGGTGTGCGTTAAAATTGCTGCTGTTACGCCAGCCTAAAGATGTGGTCCAACTGACCGGTTGCATACTGTTTTTGGCCGGCTGTGCGCTGGTGTTTGACCAGGCATTGTCGGTGGCATTGGGTGTCGCCCTGGTGCTGCTATCCAGCCTTTTGTGTTTACACCAGTTTTTTGCCCCGCAGCAGGCGTTTAAACGCCAGTTTTTTAAAGCCATGGTGCTGGCTCTGCAAGCGCTGCCCATTGCGCTGCTGCTGTTTTTTATCACCCCACAGTTACCGCCATTGTGGGGGATGCCGGCAGAGCAGCAGGCCCAAACCGGGTTATCAGATACCCTCACCCCCGGTGATGTGGCTAGCCTGACCCGCTCAAGCGATAGAGTTTTCACGGCGACCTTTGACGGCCCGGTCCCGCCGTCAGAACAGCGCTATTGGCGAGCGCTGGTATTGGAACATTTTGACGGTAAAACCTGGCAGGTCAGTGATTACCGGCGCCAGCAACAATTGATTGCACCTCTGCTAAGCCCCCCGCCTGCCGAAGGCCCGCTCACCGGCCCTCCCCTGCCCTATGAGCTGATAACCGAAGCCAGCGGCAATGAGTATCTATTCAGTTTAGGCCCAACCCGACCTGCCAGCGTGGCCAGTGCGCAACGCATCAGTCAGCAACCCACGTATACCCTGCGTGCCCGGCAACCACTGGTGAGCAAACAAGCTTTTGCACTGGTGGCCTACCCGGATGCTCCTCGAAAGATGACCCATCGGGCCTTGGATAAGGTGCTCAATGTACAGGTGCCTGCCAATGCGACCAACCCCAAAACACAAGCCTGGGCTGCTGAGCTGCGTAATCAGCATCCTGATAATCAGGCGCTGGCCCAGGCGGTGATGCAGCATTTTGCGCAACAGCGTTTTGAATACACCCTGACGCCTCCAACCATGCCGCATCATCCGGTGGACACTTTTTTGTTTGATGCCAAACAAGGCTTTTGTGCCCATTACGCCAGCGCCATGGCCTATGTGATGCGCTTGGCAGGGGTACCGGCGCGGATTGTGTCTGGCTATCAGGGCGGCGAAGCCATTACCGACAACGCGCTGGCTGTTTACCAGTACGATGCTCATGCCTGGGTGGAAGTAGCCCTGGATGGCCAGTACTGGCAACGTTTTGATCCTACCGCCATGGTTGCAGCGTCTCGGTTGCAATATGGATTTCGCCAGGCGCTGGCCAATCAGCAACAGGATGCGCCGTTTTTCTCGCGCAGTCGCATGGGTGAGCATGCCTGGCTGGCTTCAATGTACGGCTTACTGGATGGGATGAATTATCAGTGGAATCGCTGGGTGCTAGGCTTTGATGCCGACCAGCAACAAAATATGATTGAAAAAATTGTCGGGGAGCCCACCACCAGCCGGGTCTTTGTATTAGGCCTGACGGTGATGGCATTTATCGCTGGTTTGTTAGTGCTGTATTTTATGCCTCGACCGCGTCGGCTCAAAGGCAGCGTGGCTGAGCAACTGTTTGCCCAGGTTGAACGGTTGCTGTCCAAGCGGCTGGGGCTGCAACGCCAGTATGGTTCGGCGCGACAGTTTATCCAGGCCGCCCGGGAGCGGGTAGACGCCGCTACCGCAGCAGAATTGGACCACTTTTTACAGTTATTTGAGGGGGTGTTGTATCAGCCCCCTCCCCGCCCTAAACAACGGCTCCAGCAACTTAAAGCCCAACAAAAAAAGGTGCTGGCAGCATGTCGCCATATGCGCCGTCCAGCACCTGTCTCGCCAGCATCAGTGTCTGCGTCAGACACCTGACACTGGCTAAAATGCCGGCGTAGCCGGTACACTAATAATGGCCGCAGCCAGGGTGAGACACATAAAGTTTTAAGATCATACGGCCCGGCCATCAGCACCACCCCGCCGGCCCAGCAATACACCCCGGTCACCAGGCCGTTGGGAATATCACAGCCCGGCCCCCGGGCCCACCAGATGGCCGCCGAACCATACACTTTGACGCCGCTGCCATGCGGCCAGCAGCAGCGCTGCACCATCTGCCAAACGCCCAATGCAGCCAGGCCGGCAACGATCAGCATCAGAGCTACACTCAAATATGCAATGGTTATCATCGTCATCTCCACAATTACAGGTATGACGCTCAGTTAACCAAATATCAGGCATAAAAAAACCCGCCAAAAGGCGGGTTTTTAATAACTCAGAAGCGATTACTTAGCAGCTTTACGTGCTTTAGCTTCTTCGATAACTTTTTCAGCAACATTGTTAGGACATGAAGCATAGTGGCTGAACTCCATAGAGAACTGACCACGACCAGATGTCATAGTACGCAGGTGGCCGATGTAACCGAACATTTCTGACAGAGGTACATCTGCTTTGATACGTACGCCAGTTGCGCCAGCTTCCTGGTCTTTAATCATGCCGCGACGACGGTTCAGGTCACCGATAACATCACCAACGTGATCTTCTGGTGTGAACACGTCCACTTTCATGATTGGCTCAAGGATCTGAGGACCCGCTTTTGGCATTGTTTGACGGTATGCACCTTTGGCTGCGATTTCGAACGCAACAGCTGATGAATCCACCGCGTGGAAGCCACCGTCGAACAGTTCAATTTCAACGTCCAGTACCGGGTAACCCGCCAGCGGACCTTCTTCCATCATATTCTTGAAGCCTTTTTCGATGGCCGGGAAGAATTCTTTTGGTACGTTACCGCCAACAACAGTTGACTTGAAGCTGAAGCCTGAGTTGGTTTCGCCCGGACGGATGCGGTAATCGATCTTACCGAACTGACCAGAACCACCAGACTGCTTCTTGTGCGTGTAGCTGTCTTCGATTTCTTGCGTGATAGACTCGCGGTATGCAACCTGTGGCTGACCAACTTCCAGCTCAACGCCGTAAGTACGTTTCAGGATGTCTACTTTGATATCCAGGTGCAATTCACCCATCCCTTTCAGGATAGTTTCACCAGAATCTTCGTCAGTCTCCACCTGGAACGACGGGTCTTCAGCAACCAGTTTACCGATAGCGATACCCATCTTCTCAGTTGCGCCTTTATCTTTAGGCTTAACAGCGATTGAGATTACCGGCTCAGGGAAGATCATCGGCTCAAGCGTACAAGGATGTGCAGTTGAACACAGAGTGTGGCCAGTCTGAACATTCTTCATACCAACAATCGCCAGGATGTCACCGGCATGTGCGGTAGTTAGCTCGGTACGGTCGTTAGCGTGCATTTCAACCATCCGGCCGATACGCTCTGTTTTGCCCGTGGCACTGTTCAGAATGGTGTCACCCTTGTTCAGTACACCAGAGTAAACACGGATGAAGGTCAGTGCACCAAAACGGTCGTCCATGATTTTGAACGCCAGCGCACGGAACGGCTCGTCTTTAGATACAGTCGCCACCTCACCAGTAGGTTCACCAGTGTCTTTGTCAGTCAGATCCTGAGGAATAACTTCCGTTGGGTTAGGCAGGTAATCGATTACCGCGTCCAGTACCAGCTGTACACCTTTGTTCTTAAAGGCAGAACCACAGTAAGTTGGGAAGAATTCCAGATCGCGAGTACCTTTACGGATACAACGCTTAATATCTTCGATAGACGGCTCTTCGCCATCCATGTACGCCATCATCAGGTCGTCGTCCATTTCTACCGCAGTTTCGATCAGATCTTCACGGTACTCAGCAACTTTATCTTTCATGTCGTCTGGTACATCGCATACTTCGTAGTTTTCTGGCAGACCAGTTTCGTCCCAGATGTAAGCTTTTTGTTCCAGTACGTCGATGATGCCGTTGAACTCGTCTTCGATACCGATAGGCAGCGTCATGACAACAGGCTTAGCACCCAGTACTTTTTTGATTTGGCCGATTACACGGTAAAAATCAGCACCCATACGGTCAAGTTTGTTAACAAAGATTATCCGTGCAACGCCTGATTCGTTAGCATAACGCCAGTTGGTTTCTGATTGCGGCTCAACACCACCAGAACCACAGAATACACCGATACCACCGTCCAGTACTTTCAGTGAACGGTAAACTTCTACGGTGAAGTCAACGTGTCCAGGAGTATCGATGATGTTCATCCGATGGTCTTTCCAGAAACAGGTTGTTGCTGCTGACTGGATGGTAATACCACGCTCAGCTTCCTGTTCCATGAAGTCAGTTGTTGACTCACCATCGTGTACTTCACCGGTTTTGTGGATTTTACCGGTAAGCTTCAAAATACGTTCAGTCGTGGTAGTTTTACCCGCGTCTACGTGGGCGAAAATACCAATATTTCTATAATGAGATAAGTCTGCCATTAGTTCACTTTCGTTGGTTCAGAGTAAAAAAACGGCGGGATTATAAAGGATTTCAATACCAGATTGACAGCCCTTTAGGTAAAAAGTATAAAACTTATCCAGCTAATTCCCGCCAGCATTTGTTGTTGTCTTTATTTATCATGAGCTTACGACTTTTAGAGCGTATAGTTACACTCTTATTACTGAGACGGTAATTTCATCACGGTCATGATAAAGATGCCGAAGATGGACGACAAACCGATCTTCGCGTTGTTGTAATCGAGACGTCAGGCCCGCCATCGCAGTCACCACGGTTTCATAGCGCTGCTTCATAGGTAATTTCAGGTTGAAAATAGCATGGTCAGCCCAGCCTTTAACTAACCAATCCCCCATCAGTGTGGCGACCCGGTCGGGTTGCTCTATCATATCACAAACCAGTAAATCTACACGGCCAAATTGTGGCCGGTAGGCAAAGCCGTCGGCAGCAAAATGTTCAACCAGGCCGGTAGCCATCAGCGCCTCATCAATACTGCCGTTGTCAATCGCTTCCACATGCAGGCCACGCTGCACCAGCTGATAGGTCCAGCCGCCCGGGCAGGCGCCCAAATCCACTGCCCGGCCGCCGGCGCGAAACACCTGCTGCCGCTGGGGTTCAGTCAGCATGGTCAGGATCGCTTCTTCCAGCTTGAGGGTTGAACGACTGGGCGCACTGGGCGGAAACTTCAACCGATAGATGCCATTGGCATGCGGGCTGCGGCAATCCGGATAGGAATACCCCACCAGGCAACGGTCAAAATCGGTAAAAAACACATGCAGGGCGCGCTGCTGTGGCTGCTCTTTGAAAGTCAGACAGCGCTCTTTCCGTAACGCCTGACGCAGCACTACGGCAAATTTGCGGCAAAATTTGGCCAGCGTGTTACCTGCATCGGTATCAGCATGATCCACAAACACCAGGCCATTTTTCCACTCCTGGCTATCGTGGGCCTGGATCTCAGCAACAATCGGCGCCAGTCGGTCCTGTTTATCCAGGTCGCTCAAGGTGGCGGTGATCACAGCCAACTGGCGGGCAAAGATGGTGTCAGCCACCGCCAGCGACCGGCCCAGTTTGTCGGCATCACCAGGTTGATAACATTCCCACTCCACATAGCCCTGGCCGCGGGTAAACCGGGCAAAGCCGTAACAGCCCAGTTCGGTGGCACGCTGGGTCAGCTCGTTGGCCAAATCATTTTCATATCCGGCCCGGCAATAGCCTAAAACACTAGCCATTGGCCCTCCTGTATACAGCTCCAAAAATTACACATGCCCAGCCGGCCATTAGCAGGGTGCCGCCAATGGGGGTAACCGGCCACAGCCAGGTTGCGGTGGTCAGGGTCAGCATGAAAATACTGCCACTAAAACACAGCATTCCCAACGTAAAACACCAGACGGCCGCCTGTTCCCAGCGCCGCGCCAAAGGCAATGCGCAGCACAGCAAGATGGCCACGCTATGGTACATCAGGTAATCCACCGCTGTGCCCAGCGCCTGCTTACCCTGTGCCGATATCGCCTCATCAAGCCCGTGGCTGACCCAGGCCCCTAACATTACCGCCAACAATGCTCCGGCCGCGCCAGTGGCCGTCCAGGTGCGCATCCGGCGGCTCACGCGTGAACCTGCCGGGCAACAAAGTCCGCCGCCAGCGAGGCAGCCTGGTCAAGATGCCCGGTATGGGTGAAGCCACTGGCTTTACGCGGCTTTAAACTATGGTCGCCGTCGGCCAGGCAGTGTACCTGCACCCGTTTATGCAAACCAAAACTGTCAATTTCGTGTTCTGTGCCAAAAGTATCGCGAGCGCCCTGCACAATGCACACTGGCTTGCCGTCTGCTTGCAAATGCTCGGTGCGCAACTTATCCGGCTTGCCGGGCGGATGAAACGGATACCCAAATACCACTGCAGCATGTGCGCTGCTGTCTTCCAGCAGCATGGTGGCCATGCGCCCGCCCATGGACTTACCACCGATACAGGTAGGAAGTGCTGGCAATTCGGCCTGCAAGTGGGCTAGTAGCTGCGAATAGTGGTCCCGTAGTCGCTCGGCTTTATCCGGCGGGCGGCGCTTACCGGTGGCGGCGATGGTTTGCATATAGGGAAAATCAAACAGCACTACTTCAAGTTGCCGGGCTGTCAGGCGTACTGCCATATCCTGCATAAAGTCGGACTGCTTGCCGGCACCCGCACCGTGAGCCAGCACTAACCGAGCCAGCGGCTTGCTGGCGGTGACCCGGGTATAATCAAAATTCATCTTGCTCTTCCTCTACCAGCGCCAGGATCCAACTGCGAAAAGCGGCAATTTTCCCCAGCTCTGCCTGGGCTTCGTCACACACCACATAAAAGGCATCACGGCTTTCTACCCGCTCGGAAAACGGCATTATCAAACGCCCTGCATCAATTTCCGGCCGCGCCAGGATAGTATTGGCCAGCGCGATGCCCTGCCCCAGTGCGGCGGCTTGCAAGACCAGCATCGAGTGGCTGAATACCGGCCCCTGGTTTACATTGACCCCGCTGACCCCAACCTGGCGCAACCAGGTTTTCCAAGCTTCACGACTTAAGTCGTGCAATAGCACATGGTGTTTCAGGTCAGCCAGGCTGGACAGGGGCTTGGGCCCGCTAAACAAACTGGGTGAGCATAAGGGCGTTAAAAACTCTTTGTGCAGTTTGTCGGCCTGAACCCCGGACCAGCGCCCCTTGCCATAATAAATGGCCACATCCACATCATCGTCCAAAAACCCTTCGTCAAAATCCACTGCTTTGATACGCACATCGATATCCGGGTGCGCCACACTGAATTTGCTGATCCGTGGCACCAGCCACTGCGCGGCAAAGCTGGGCGGCATGGCCACAGTGATCGCCCCTTTACTGCCTTTGGCCAGTAACCGCTCGGTGGCTTCCTGCAAGCTTTTGAAAATATCTTTAAGCTCTAAAAAGTACGCCTGCCCTTCTTCGGTCAGCAACAAGGTGCGATTACGCCGGATAAACAGCTTCATGGATAAGTATTCTTCCAGGGCTTTTATCTGGTGGCTGACCGCAGCCTGGGTCACAAACAGCTCATCGGCAGCGCGGGTGAAGCTTAAATGACGCGCCGCAGCTTCAAAGGCTTTCAGAGCATTTAACGGCGGCAAACGGCGATGCATAACAGTACTCGCAAAGGGTGACGAAATAAGGACAAAAGCATTAGTTTATCTAATCGATCAACCATACTTTTACTCGTTTTAATTTTGCACAATTAATGCTTAATATTTACCCGTCATGAAGACTAACACTTCATGAACAATAAGTTACATTATTGCTTTGTTAAGTTTTTTAACAATTATCAAACAATGTTTCAATAAATTATATTAGGTGTGAATATGAACAAACTACTGCTTTCTACAGTTTCTGTTATGGCATTTGTTGGCGCGGCTCAGGCGAGCCAGGCTGACACTGCTGCAACCAATAATGCATTAGCGCTGGATCTGGATATTGCCCTGGTGACGCCCACCTCCAATCTGGAATCAGACATCAAAGCGCAAGCCCAGGCTACCCTGGAACAAGGTAAACAACGCTACCTGAAAAAATCGCTGCTGGCTTTCAAACGCAAAGCCAAACAACCTAAGCGCACGCAATACAGCGAGTAAGCGTTCTATTTACACCTGATAACATACAGGCAGGATTGCCTGCCTGTATGTCTTACTGATTAATTGGCTGAGGTATCCAAAGGCGCAAAGCCTTTAATCAGCTCATCCAATGCTTTCATCTGGGCCAGATAAGGCTCCAGCTTTGACAATGGCAACGCACACGGGCCGTCACATTTTGCTTCGTCCGGATTCGGATGGGCTTCAATAAATAAACCTGCCAGGCCAAGTGCCATACCACTGCGCGCTAACTGCGCTGCTTGTGCGCGCCGACCGTCTGCCGACGATTCACGCCCACCGGGCATTTGTAGCGCATGGGTGGCATCAAAAATTACCGGTGCATAACTTTTCATAGCTTCCATGCCCAGCATGTCCACCACCAGGTTGTTGTAGCCAAACGAGCTGCCCCGTTCGCACAAAATCACCTTATCGTTGCCGGCTTCACCCAGCTTGGTAATGATATGGCGCATTTCATTTGGCGCCAAAAACTGCGGCTTTTTGACATTGATTACAGCACCGGTTTTCGCCATAGCCACCACCAGGTCGGTCTGGCGGGCTAAAAACGCCGGCAACTGGATCACATCGGCCACCTCGGCCACGGGTGCTGCCTGATGCGGTTCATGAACATCGGTAATGACCGGAATATCAAAGGTCTGCTTAATTTCCTGAAAAATCTTCAGGCCCTCATCCATGCCCGGCCCGCGATAGGAATGGACCGAAGAACGGTTAGCTTTATCGAACGAGGCTTTGAACACATAGGGAATCGCCAGTTTGTCGGTCACGGTTGTGTAGTGCTCGGCAATACGCATGGCCAGGTCACGAGACTCCAGCACATTCATGCCACCAAACAAAACAAACGGACGATGGTTGGCAACCTCAGTGTTACCAACCTGAATAACTTGCTGTGATACAGACATGATAAATTACCTTAAAAAATGATGGCTTGTTTGGTAAATGCGACCCGGGCAATCAGTACGATCCAGGTCAGCGCGCCAACAAAGCCAATCCAGCGCATGGGCGTGGAGCGCGCCCATTTCAGCGCAAACAAGCCCATTAAGATATACAGAACCAGGCCCATGACCTTGAAGGTGAGCCAGTCGTTGACAAATGGCCATTGCGATAAAATGCTGCATAACCACAGCGCACTGGCAATCAACACAGTATCAATGACATGAGGCAGCACTTTTGCCCATTTTTGTTCAAGTATCTTAGGGCTGGCCTGCACCAGCATAAAGCGCAGAATAAACAGCAAAATACTTAACGCGACTGCGGTTAAGTGGATATTTTTGGCCAACATGTACATGAGTGGTTCCTTTGCATTTTAAACCGCCGGCCAACAGGCCGTTCGTTGTTATCGGGTGCTTACCTATACGCAGGATAAGCACTGCTATCCATTAATCTTGTGTAAGCTCGGCCTCAGAAGACAGCTGCCCTGCGGTCACCCGGGCCAGCCCGGCTAAATCGTGATGAGTGATCACAGCGCTAAAGCCAGCCTCCACCAATAGTGCCTGCACAGCACTGCCCTGGGCAAAGCCGTGCTCTAACAACAGCCAGCCGCCGGCGCGCAAGTGCTGCGATGCCTGGGCAATAATGTGGCGAATGTCATCCAGTCCGTCATCACCGGCGGTAAGGGCCGAGGTCGGCTCAAAACGTACATCCCCTTGCTGCAGATACGGGCTGGCCGCCTCTACATAAGGCGGGTTACTGACTAGCACATCAAAACGCTCGCCGGACAATGCATCAAACCAGTGACTCTGGATAAACTGCACGTGGTCCAACCCATTGCGGGTGGCGTTGGCTCGCGCCAGCGCAACAGCATCAGCCTGGCTGTCCAGTCCCATGACAAACGCATCGGCGCGCTCGCTGGCCAGCGCCAGCGCCACCGCGCCGGTACCGGTGCCCAAATCGCACACCCGCGCCGGGCCCGCCGGCATAACAGCCAGCGCCTGCTCCACCAATATTTCAGTATCAGCGCGTGGGATCAGGGTGGCTGGGCTCACCTGTAATGACAGGGTCCAAAATGGTTTTTCACCGGTCAGATACGCCACCGGCTGGCCGTCAACACGCTGTTGCACCAAGGCTTCAAAGCGCTGCTGTTCCTCAGCAGACAAAGGCTGTTCTGGCCAGGTGTACAAATAAGTAGCCGAACGGTTGAGCACATGGGCCAGCAGAACTCGTGCATCTACTGCAGCCGAGTCCGATTCGGTCAGCCGGGCAGCAGCCCAACTGAGCGCCTGCTGAATATCCACTTAGTCGTCTGCCAGTGAAGCCAGCAGATCGGCGTGATGCTCCTGACGAATAGGTTCAAGCACTGCATTCAAATCGCCCTGCACCACTTCGTCTAACCGGTACAGGGTAAGATTGATACGGTGATCGGTGACCCGGCCCTGGGGGAAGTTGTAGGTGCGGATCCGCTCAGAACGATCGCCGCTGCCCACCAGGTTACGCCGGGTAGAGGCTTCTTCGGCCATGCGCTTTTCTTCTTCAATCTGGTTCAGACGAGCCTGCAATACCGACATGGCTTTGGCCCGGTTCTTATGCTGAGAGCGCTCGTCCTGACACTCCACCACTAGACCCGTGGGTATGTGCGTGATGCGAATCGCCGAGTCGGTTTTGTTAACGTGCTGACCACCGGCGCCTGAAGCGCGGAAGGTATCCACTTTCAAATCTGCCGAATTGATTTCAATAGCTTCGGATTCAGGTACTTCGGGCAACACCGCCACGGTACAGGCAGAGGTATGAATACGTCCCTGGCTTTCGGTTTCCGGCACTCGCTGCACGCGGTGACCGCCAGACTCAAACTTCAAGATGCCGTAGGCGCCGTCGCCCGACACATTGGCGATGATTTCTTTAAAGCCGCCATGCTCACCCTCACTGGCGCTGACCACTTCCATCCGCCAGCCCTGATTTTCGGCAAAGCGGCTGTACATTCTGAACAGATCACCGGCAAAAATAGCGGCTTCGTCGCCACCGGCGCCCGCGCGTACCTCCAAAAAGCAGTTGTGATCATCATTGGGATCTTTAGGCAGCAGTAAGATTTGCAGTTCTTCTTCCAGCTGTGCCAGGGTTTCTTTGGCCTGTTTGATTTCTTCCTGCGCCATCTCACGCATTTCGGCATCATCTTCGGCCAGCATTTCCTGCGCAGACGCCAGGTTTTCTTCGGCCTGCTGATAGGCGTTAAAGCCTTTTACCACATCTTCCAATTGGCTGTATTCTTTGGACAAATTGCGAAACTTATCCTGATCGCCGATAACACCTGGATCGCCCAATAAGGCCTGCACTTCGTCAAAGCGTTCAACCAGATGTTCCAGTTTGCGGATCACCGACTCTTTCATACACTCATTTTACCTTATTCTCGACGCTGATCTGACTGGCTATCCAGTTCCAGCGAGTCACTTAGCCACTGGGTCAGCGATGCTTCACGTTTTGCAGCCGCTTCGCGTAACACGCGGGTTGGCCCATGCATCAGTGAATTAGTTAGTTTATAGGCCAGCTCTTCAATGATTTGTTCGGCTGCCTTTCCGTCCTGTAATTGTGCCAGAGCACGGGCCACCAGCTCATCGCGCTGGCCGGTGCCGCGTTCCCTGAACTGGCGTACCAAGTCAATCGACTGCTGGGCTTGTTGCCATGACTGGTATTGTTCCACCTGCCCGGCAATGATCTGTTCTGCATCCTGGGCGGCTTCTTCCCGGCTAGCCAGGTTTTGCTCTACAATGTGCTGCAAATCATCCACCGTATATAAATATGCATCGCCCAGTTCATTAACCTCAGATTCAATGTCCCGGGGCACCGCCAGATCCACCAGAAACATGGGCATGTTGCGCCGCTGGCGCAAAGCACGCTCGACCATGCCTTTGCCAATTAATGGTAGCTGGCTGGCCGTAGAGCTGATCACTATATCAAAATGATGTAATTGTTCAGGCACCTGCGCCAGGGTCAGCACATCGGCGTGCAGGCGGCTGGCCAGTGTTTGTGCCCGGGCCAGGGTGCGGTTTGCCACACTAATATTGGCTACGCCCTGTTCTTTTAAATGCTGGGCCACCAGTTCGATGGTTTCCCCTGCCCCCACCAACAGTACCGAGCGTTCGGGCAGCGCGGCAAAAATATGCTTAGCCAATTGCACCGCAGCAAAGGCCACTGAGACCGCATTGGCGCCAATATCGGTATCGGTACGCACTTTTTTTGCCACCGAGAAGGTATGCTGAAACAAGCGCTCGAAGTCTGCCCCTACCGTGCCATTGTGGCGGGCATCATTATAGGCCTGCTTGACCTGACCCAGGATCTGCGGCTCCCCTAAAATCAGTGAGTCCAGCCCGGCGGCTACCCGCATTATATGCGTGATTGCGGCTTTTTGCTCGTACACATAGCTGTGATCTTCCACCAATGCTTCCTCCACATGATGAAACCCGGCCAGCCATTGTTTTAAGGCAGGCGCGATGCGGGCTGCATCCTGTTCGGCATTGATATAGATTTCAGTGCGGTTGCACGTCGAAACAATCACCGACTCGTTCACCCCGGCCAGCCGTTTTAACGACGCCAGCGCGATCGCCAGCGAATCAGGTGTAAAAGCCACCTTTTCACGCAAAGCAACAGGAGCAGTTTTGTGATTGATTCCGAGGGCAAGTAAGCTCATTTAAATTCATCTGGCGACTTCGGAGCGGCATTGTACGAAAAAGGCAAAATTATTGAAAGTGTTGGCGAACTTGTGTTCCTATATATAGGTCAATCAGCCCAATCGATTTTTTGTATGTCTTTACGTCCCGTTATTCTCGCCCTGTGCCTGGCAATCCTGGCTGGCTGCACTTCCTTACCCCAAGGGCCCACCGAGTCAGTAAATTTACCGGCGCAGCTTGAAGCCTTGCGCGATATCACCCAGTGGCGGGTGAAAGGCAAAATGGCGATGCGTCAGCAGCAAGAAGGGGTGAGTGCCAACTTACTGTGGCGCCACCGACCGCAAGAGTTTCGTTTCAAGCTCACAAATTTACTGGGCATCACGCTGGTGGACCTTACGGAAGATGCCGGTCTGGTTACTTTAGAGGCTGATGATCAAACCTTTACCGATACCGACGCTCAGGCATTGATTGCCCGGGTCACCGGCTGGCAGGTGCCGGTGGCTCAGTTACAAGATTGGATCAAGGGCCTGCCCGGCCCCACCGACCAGTATACTCTTAACGATAAACAACTGCTGGCCACCCTGACCCCTAATTGTAATGGCTGTGGCCAGTGGCGGGTCAGCTATAGCCATTATGGCAAGGTGGATCAAACCTGGCTGCCCCATGCCCTGACCCTGACCGACCTGAGCCAGCCCAACACCTTTATCAAAATTCGTATTGACCAATGGACGCTGTAGCTATGTCCCACGACTGGTGGCCCAGCCCGGCCAAACTGAATTTGTTTTTGCACATCACCGGGCGCAACGAAAAAGGTTATCACCTGTTGCAAACCCTGTTTCAGATGCTGGATGTGGGCGACCGGCTGGCTTTTGCCCCGGCCCCTAATGGCACTATCTGCATGGCCACGCCGTTAGCCGGTGTACCGGATGAGGATAATCTGATTGTGCGCGCTGCGCGTCTGCTTGCTGAGGCTGCTGATGTTAAGCAAGGGGTGGCGATCACCCTGGACAAACAACTGCCCATGGGCGGCGGGATTGGCGGCGGCTCGTCTAATGCGGCCACTACCCTTGTGGCGCTCAATCATCTTTGGGGCTGCGGCCTGACCAATGCCGAGCTGGCTACACTGGGCTTACAACTGGGCGCGGATGTGCCGGTGTTTGTGCATGGCAAGACCACTTTTGCCGAGGGGGTGGGTGAGCATTTTTACCCTGCCGCCACAGCACCGGCCTGGTACCTGGTAGTGAACCCGGGTGTACATGTGAGTACCCCGGCGGTGTTTGGCGAACCCGATTTGCCTCGGAACACTGCGCCCATCGACTGGGCCGGCTATGAATTTGACCAGACAGGCAATGATTGTCAGCAAATTGTCTGTAAACGGCATCCCGAAGTTGCAAATTTATTACAGTGGTTGCTACACTACGCACCGTCGCGGATGACGGGCACAGGGGCGTGCGTGTTCGCCACCTTTAAGCACCAGCAAGAAGCCCGGGATGTACTGGCAAGGTTGCCCGCTGACTGGACTGGCTTTGTGGCAAAAGGCGTGGCTCAATCGCCTTTATTAGTAAAACAACAAGCAGTGAACGCAGCTCCGGACAGATTTTAATACCGTTGGGGTATAGCCAAGTTGGTAAGGCAGCGGGTTTTGATCCCGCGATTCGTAGGTTCGAGTCCTGCTACCCCAGCCACCTCTACTATCAATGCACTGAGGAAACACTTGTGCCAGATATGAAGCTCTTTGCAGGTAATGCCGTACCAGAACTTGCCCAGAAAGTGGCCGATCGTCTCTATACCAAGCTTGGAAACGCCAGCGTTGGCCGCTTCAGTGACGGTGAAATCAGCGTAGAGATACATGAAAACGTCCGTGGTTCGGACGTTTTTATTATCCAGTCTACATGTGCCCCCACCAACGATAACCTGATGGAATTGATTGTCATGATTGATGCGCTGCGTCGCGCATCAGCCGGGCGTATCACCGCGGTGATGCCCTACTTTGGCTATGCCCGTCAGGACCGTCGGGTACGTTCGGCCCGGGTGCCGATTACCGCCAAGGTGGTTGCTGATTTTCTGTCAAACGTGGGTGTCGATCGGGTTCTGACCATTGACCTGCATGCTGAACAGATTCAGGGCTTTTTTGATGTTCCGGTAGACAATGCCTTTGGAACACCAATTTTGCTTGCCGATATGATGCGCCGCAATCTGGCAGATCCGGTGGTGGTATCACCGGACATCGGTGGTGTGGTGCGTGCGCGTGCAACTGCCAAACTGATGAATGATACCGACCTGGCCATTATCGATAAGCGTCGTCCCAAAGCCAATGTGGCGCAGGTGATGAATATTATCGGCGATGTGAAGGATCGTGACTGCATCATCGTGGATGACATGATTGATACCGGCGGAACACTGGCCAAAGCCGCTGAAGCGCTGAAAAGTCACGGCGCGCGCCGGGTCTTTGCGTATGCCACTCACGCGATTTTCTCTGGCAATGCGGTGCAAAATATCCGCGACTCAGTGATTGATGAAATCATTGTGACGGACAGTATTCCGCTTAATGCGCAGATGAAAAAGCTGGATAAAGTCAAACAGCTGACCTTATCTGAGATGCTGGCCGAAACTATTCGCCGCATCAGTAATGAAGAATCTATTTCGGCCATGTTCGAATATTGATTTTTGTTAACGCCGCCTTTCATGGCGGCGTTTTTTGTCCTACCCAAAACCTGCCGTCCCCCTGTTCACTTTGAACGCTCCACCAGATTCATTGTTTATTCAGCTTAATCTGTGCACAATGGTTTTTTTGTTTTCGCACAAAAGGATCTCCTATGAAAATGGCACTTTTGGGGCTGGCCCTGCTTAGCCTCCCACTATCAGCGTGTAGTCAGCAACCGGTGCAAGCCAATCAATCCAACAGCGAGCAAACCAGCAGTGAGCAAAGCATGAACGCAAGCAAATCTGAGCAAATACAAGGTCAATTGGTTTACAAAGATCTTGAAGGTGGCTTTTACGGCTTTATCGGGGACAATGGTCGCAACTATACCCTGCGTAATCTGGCCCCGGAATATAAACAAAATGGTATCCGTCTGGCAGTCACCGGCCATGTTCGCGATGACATCTTAACTATTACCCAGTTTGGTAGTGTGTTTGAAGTAGAAGCGGTAAAAGTGCTGGATGACAGCCAGGTGAGCCCCATCAACGATACTCACTAACCGGCACCGTGTGCGCAGGCCGCGGTGGGCTGCGCCAAACATTTGTCTCCCGATACGTTCGGTGGTAGAATTCGCCGCCCTTAATTAATAGGGCGCTGTGCGGCTGGCTGTTTACTGTATTGCAGTAGCGGGCAACTGATGCAGTACGCGATGTGCTTTTGGTCGCGGAAGCACATTAATCACTCACATTTATTTATTCTGGAGACAGGTAATGTCTACAAACACAATTTTTACTCTGGATGCTAACGTCCGTACTGATAAAGGGAAAGGTGCGAGCCGCCGCCTGCGTCGTGCAGACTTGGTTCCTGCGATCATTTACGGTGGTAACGAAGAGCCGGTTTCACTGACCCTGGACCACAACAAAGTAAATAACTCTGCGGATTACGAAGCGTTTTATTCACACGTTCTGACCATCAACATCGATGGCAAGAAAGTAGAAGCGCTGGTAAAAGACATGCAGCGTCACCCATACAAGCCAAAAATCACGCACATCGATTTTCAGCGCGTTGTAGCGGGCGAAAAACTGCACACTAACGTGCCTCTGCACTTCATCAATGAAGACAAAAATGAAGCCATCAAAGCAGGCGGCATTGCAGAACATCACCTGAATGAAATTGAAATCACCTGTCTGCCTAAAGACCTGCCAGAGTACATCAATGTAGATATGGCTGGTGTTGAAATGGACGGTACGGTTCACTTGTCAGACATCTCTCTGCCAGCTGGTGTAACTTCGGTTGAACTGGCTAAAGAAGATGAAGATCACAACCTGACAGTAGTGACCATCAAACCTGCTCCTAAAGCTCCAGCAGCTGAAGAAGATGCAGAAGGCGAAAAAGAAGAAGGCACTGAGGAATAATCCCGGTTGTCTGACATTCGTCTGATTGTGGGCCTGGGTAATCCAGGCCCCGAATATGAACATACCCGTCATAATGCCGGCGCCTGGTATCTGCAGGAGTTAGCCGCGCGTTTTCATACTCAGTTGACCCCGGAAGCCAAATTTTATGGCAAGACCGCACGGATCACCGTGGCCGGTCAGGATGTTCGACTGCTCTACCCCACCACCTTTATGAACAAAAGCGGTCAGGCAGTTGGCGCACTCGCCAATTTTTACCGGATCGAGCCTGAACAGATTCTGGTGGCTTTTGACGAGTTGGATCTACCGCCAGGCATTGCGAAGTTCAAGCTGGGGGGAAGTTCGAGCCAAAATGGGGTACGCGATATAGTGGCCCGTATGGCCAACAACAAGAATTTTTTACGTTTGCGCATTGGCATAGGCCACCCCGGGCATAAAGCCAGGGTGACAGGTCATGTCCTGGGTAAACCCAGTGCAGCAGAAAAAGACGCCATGGACAGTGCTATCGACGAAGCAGTGCGCTGTACCGAGCTATTGCTGCAGGATGATTTAAAAACTGCTCAAAACCGGCTTCATTCATTTAAAGCCGAAGTCACCAAATAATCTAACCGAGACACGAGGCTAGCATGGGTTTCAAATGTGGTATCGTCGGCCTGCCCAACGTAGGCAAATCGACGCTATTTAACGCTCTGACCAAAGCCGGCATTGAAGCCGCTAACTTTCCATTTTGTACCATTGAGCCGAACACCGGTGTGGTACCTGTGCCGGATTTACGCCTGGATAAACTGGCAGCCATCGTTAATCCGCAACGCGTCATCCCCACCACCATGGAATTTGTGGACATTGCCGGCCTGGTAGAAGGTGCCTCTAAAGGCGAAGGCCTGGGCAACAAATTTTTGGCCAATATCCGTGAAACCGATGCCATCGGCCACGTGGTTCGTTGTTTTGAAGACGACAACATTGTGCACGTTAATGGCCGGGTAAGCCCACAGGATGATATTGATGTAATCAATACAGAGCTGGCGCTGGCCGACCTGGAGACCACCGAAAAAGCTCTGTTGCGGGTGGCCAAACGGGCCAAAGGCGGTGACAGTGAAGCCAAGTACGAGTTAAAAGTACTGGAAAAAATCAAACCGCATCTGGATGAAGGCAAGCTGCTGCGCTCTCTTGAGCTAAGCAAAGAAGAGCTGGCCGCCATCGGTTACATGAATATGCTGACCTTGAAGCCCACCATGTACATTGCTAATGTCAATGAAGAAGGGTTTGAAAACAATCCGTATCTGGATCAGGTACGTGCCATTGCTGAGGGCGAAAATGCCGTAGTGGTGGCTGTATGTGCCGCCATTGAGTCTGAAATTGCCGAGCTGGACGACGATGAACGTGAAGAGTTCATGCAGGACATGGGCTTAGAAGAGCCTGGCCTGAACCGTGTTATCCGCGGCGGGTATAACTTGCTGACCCTGCAAACCTATTTCACTGCCGGTGAAAAAGAAGTGCGGGCCTGGACCTACCCGGAAGGGTCTACTGCTCCGCAGGCAGCCGGTAAGATCCACACTGATTTTGAAAAAGGCTTTATCCGCGCCGAAGTGGTATCGTTTGACCATTATGTTGAATTTAATGGTGAACAAGGTGCCAAAGATGCCGGTAAATGGCGCCTGGAAGGTAAAGACTACATTGTTAAAGATGGCGATGTAATACACTTCCGCTTTAATGTGTAAGCTTACGCGCTGCTAAAAGCCACGCTTATCAAACACCGCCCTTTTTAAAGGGCGGTTTTTTTATAGGGTGACAAAAACTGTTTGGCTTACCCACAGTAACTGACTTTGCTTTATCTGCCTGCCAACGACGCTAACGCTGACCATCGATGTAGCCCCTTAGCACCAGGCCATTAGCTCCAAGCCAGCAGCGCCACACCGGCAACCACCCACGGCCCACGTCCAGTAATCAGGTTAGCTGACCGGTCATGTATCCCAACTTGCTACACTATCGGCGCCCACTGGCTATCAGTACAGTTTTGCTGACTGTCATTCCGACTGTGGATACTTGCAACCATGGCCGATTATGTGTCAAATACAGCCCATGTTTAGTCTACAGGCAACAATCATGAAGCGATTCGGATTGGGATTACTGGCATGGCTGCTTAGCACCCCCGCCATTTACGCCCAGGATGACACACACTGGTATCAGGTGCCGCAATCGGATCTGGTCTACCTGCAAACCACCCAGGGGCCGGTAATTATTGCACTGACCGACAGTATCGCCCCGCAACATGCCCAGCGTTTTCGTGAGCTGGTAAAAAGTGGCTTTTACAACAACCGCTATTTTTACCGGGTGATTGAAGGCTTTGTGGCCCAGGCAGGGTCTAACGGCACCCACCGGGCCGGGGATAGCACAGCGCCCCTGCCGGCTGAATTTACCGCCAGTTCGGTAGAAGGATTTTACGAGGTGGAGCGGCCAGCCCCGTTTGCCCCGGTCAGTGGATTTATCAATGGCTTTGCTGCGGCTACCACCCCGGACAGACAGCGCTACTGGCTGGCTCACTGTCCTGGCACGGTCGCCATGGCTCGCGACAATAAGGCCGATACCGGCGCCACCGAATTTTACGTGGTATTGGGTCAGGCTCCGCGCCATCTGGATCGTAATATGTCGGTGTTTGGCCGGGTGGTGGACGGTATGGCTGCACTGCAAAAACTGCCTCGCGGCAGTGCCGACAACCATGGTGTTTTAAAAGATTTTTCCGAAGCCAGCGAACTGATCGATGCCCGCCTGGGCACCGATGTGCCCAAATACCGCCGGCGCCAGGTGGCGCTGCAATTACCCGGGCACAGTGACTATCAGAAAAAAGTGGCCGAAGCGCGGGCAATGTCTAATCCGTTTTTTGTGGATGATGCGCTGGCGCCCCGCCCCATCGACATATGTTATTACCAGCCTGAGGTGCGGGTGAGCCGGCCTGAATAATCGCTGCAAACCGACTGAAATGTGTTATTTTTCAGACAAATGTTTGGTTTTTAAGGCGTTGGCGTACATATTATGCGCAGTTAACCAAAGTTAGCAAAAAAGGGGTTGACGGGCTTGCCTCATATTCGCATAATACGCGCCACTTCCTGAGAGGGAACGTTGAAAATGTGAGGCTACGTAGCTCAGTTGGTTAGAGCACATCACTCATAATGATGGGGTCGCAAGTTCGAATCTCGCCGTAGCCACCAATTTCATAACTCTCAGTGTTGTCCGACTGTGCGGGAGTGGTGGAATTGGTAGACACGCTGGATTTAGGTTCCAGTGCTTCACGGCGTGAGAGTTCAAGTCTCTCCTTCCGCACCACAGTTGGGGTATAGCCAAGTTGGTAAGGCAGCGGGTTTTGATCCCGCGATTCGTAGGTTCGAGTCCTGCTACCCCAGCCATTTTTTCCAGCATAGTGATGCAAGTTTGCGCTGCAGATTTGCGTGATTATCTACTGGGGTATAGCCAAGTTGGTAAGGCAGCGGGTTTTGATCCCGCGATTCGTAGGTTCGAGTCCTGCTACCCCAGCCATATATTAAAACCGGTACATTCCTGTTTTTTTATCTAAGGCTACGTAGCTCAGTTGGTTAGAGCACATCACTCATAATGATGGGGTCGCAAGTTCGAATCTCGCCGTAGCCACCATCTTTTTGGCAGAAGATGAAAAAAACATTGCCACACAATTGGGGTATAGCCAAGTTGGTAAGGCAGCGGGTTTTGATCCCGCGATTCGTAGGTTCGAGTCCTGCTACCCCAGCCATATTTCAAAAAACCGGCCTCTGGCCGGTTTTTTATTGTCTGCCCGCCCAAACTCTGCCTATATCAGATTAAAAAATCATTAGATATGCCATTATCCGTTACTTTTGTGAATATCCGCAGCTTTTTCCCCAGCCTGTGCGTGGTAAGATAACCTTACAAAATGACGTAAACACAACATTTCCAAGGATCTTCTGTGCTAGAAACAATTGTGGGGGCAGTAAATAATATTCTGTGGGGCGATGGGTTTGCCCTGGATATTGGCAATACCACCCTGGCCACCGGCCCTCTTCTGATTTACCTGCTTGTTTTTTGTGGACTCTGGTTTAGCGTCAAATTAGGTGGCGTACAGTTTCGTCATTTTTTCCATATGTTCTCGCTGATGAAAGGCAGCACCACAGCCACCAAAGAGGGGATCAGCTCGTTTCAGGCTCTATGTACCAGCTTATCTGCCCGGGTCGGTACCGGTAACCTGGCCGGTGTCGCAGTGGCCATCTCTTTGGGCGGCGCCGGTGCCATCTTTTGGATGTGGATGATTGCGCTGATTGGCATGGCCACCGGCTTTGCCGAGAGTGTGTTAGGCCAGCTGTACAAGGTACGCGATGACAATGGTGAATTTCGTGGCGGCCCGGCGTATTACATTAAGCAGGGTTTAGGCAAAACCTGGCTGGCGGTGGCATTTTCACTGTGTTTATTTTTTGGCTATGGCTTTGTATTTAGCGCGGTGCAGGCCAATACTATCACCGATGCGCTGGAAAATGCCTATGCCATTCCCACCCTCTATTCGGGCCTGGCTATCATTATTTTAGCCGCGCTCATTGTGGTGGGCGGTCTGCGTGGCATTGCCCGCTTTGCCGAACTGGCCGTGCCATTTATGGGGGTGGGCTATATCCTGGTGGCCCTGGTGGTCACCGCCATCAATATTGCTGAAATACCAGCCTTGTTAGCACATATTGTTAAAGCCGCATTTGGGCTGGAAGAAGCCGGTGCCGGAGTACTGGGCGCGGCCATTAAAAACGGCATTCAGCGCGGTTTGTATTCTAATGAAGCCGGCTCAGGCAGTGTGCCGCACGCCGCGGCCGGCGCTGCGCCCAATCCGAATCACCCGGTGTCCCAGGGCTATGTTCAGATGCTGGGGGTGTTTTTCGATACCATTATTTTGTGTACCTGTACCGCTTTTATCATCTTACTGGCCGGCGGCGAGAATGCGGCCGAAGGCATGGGCGGCATTGGTCTGACCCAGGATGCGTTAAGCGTGCATATTGGCGGCTCGGGCACTGACTTTATCTCAGCTGCCATCTGCTTATTTGCCTTTACCTCAGTGGTGGCCAACTACGCCTATGGTGAAAGTAATCTGCATATGTTCCGCTTAGATAACAAGGTAGGCCGGCTGGTATATACCGCAGGGTACCTGGGTATGATTTTGTGGGGCTCCATGGCCGCTCTGCCTACTGTCTGGGCCATGGCCGATATGGCACTGGGATTAATGTCGGTAATTAACATTGTGGCAATTATCTGGATGACACCCACTATCGTGGCCATCAGCAAAGATTATTTTAGCAAACGCGAGCGTGGCGAACGGCCGGAATACAAAACCGGCGACTGTGAGATACAGGGCAGCACGGAAAAAAATATCTGGTAATAAAAAAGCGGCTTATCCAAGCCGCTTTTTTTATCTTACGCTGACAAATCCTGGATTAGGATTTAGACCAGTCGAATTTTTTAAATGGCGCATCCAGTGGCGTTTCGGCCAGATGGTTGGTGTAGTTACTCATCACTTTTTGCGACAGCACCAACACAATTTCCAGCAACTGCTGACGGCCATAGCCAGCGTCAAAAAACTTGTTCAGCACTTCTTCGTCCACGTAGCCGCGGTTACGGGTCATCGACAGCACAGTATCACGCAATGTGCTCAACTTGCTGTCCTGAATAGGCTGCTCGTCACGCAGGGCGTCGATGAGTTCATCATCCACTTCCATACTTTTGGCAATGGCGGTGTGGGCCGGTACACAATAATGGCAGTTATGCTCCACATTAATCGCCTGCCACACCACCGTCAGCTCTTCTTTGCTAAACGAACTGTCCAGCGCAAGCTGATGTAGTTTCAAGTAGCCTTCCAGTAAACCGGGGGCTTCGGCCATCACACCGTGCAAATTCGGGATCATGCCATTTTCTTTTTTTGACGCCGCTAAAGCCTCTTTGGCTTTTTCCGGTGCATTGTTTTCATCATAAATGGTGTAGTCAGTCATCAGTGTCTCCTGTCTTGTGCGTGTCCCTTTATAATGGGTTTACTTGAACACTTGTTCAAGGGACAATGCAAAAAGAATTTCAGGGCCGGGAGTGGCCTGTTTACGTGGGGGTAGTAAGTTGTACGAACACAATGACATTTTGGACAAAGCTACAGACTTATTCTGGCAAAAAGGCTTTCAGGCCACCAGCATGCGAGATGTTCAGCAGGTACTGAATATGCGCCCGGGCAGCTTGTACGCGCGCTTTGCCGGCAAAGCCGAATTGTTCAATCAGGTGATTGACTATTACGCCAGCCGCTTACAAGCTCGCCTGCAAGCGGCTGTCGCGCAATCCGATGTGTTGGCGGCAATGCAGGCGTTTTTTGAACAGGAGTTACTCACGCCCCCTACCCGGCGCTATCAGCGCCAGTGTTTGCTGGTTAATGCGATGAGCCAGACCAGCAAGCTGAACGAGACCAACGCGGCGGCCCTGGAAGCGGCCATCGGCCAGCTGCGAAATGAATTTTGCGCAGTGATAAAAGCGTTACAGACTCAAGGTGTGCTGGCAACGGGGACCGATGTCAGCCAGGCAGGTAGCTGGCTGCAAACCCAGTTCATCGGCCTGCGGCACATGGCCTATGTGGCCCAGGATGACAGCCAGGTGCAATTTTTTATTGAAAAGCTGATGCTGGATTTGCAGGGTGCCTGGCCGGCTAACCCCGCACCATCATCATGATTAGCTGAATGATCAGGCTGATCATAATCAATGGCCAGATCCAGCGAGCCAGCTTGGAGGCGGTTTCACCGCTGACCCGCATGTTTGAACGTTCAATCAGTGGCACTACGATAAACAGGGCTAAAAACAAGATGCCCAGAATGACTAAAATTTCCATTGCGGTAACCCCATAGCATAGCGCAGGATGTGTTGTTTGGCTGGCTGCGCCCGCTGCGCGGTGGCCAGCATAGTATTGCGCAACCACTTAACTGGGGGTAACGGATTACTAAACAAGACATAAAATGCATCCATCGCCGACATCATGGCCAGGTTGTCTGTACGCCGGCGCCCTTCATACTGCGATTTTAATGCCCGCTGCATAGCCGTGGGCTCCAGATGTTGCTGGGTTACCGCCAGCAAGGCTGCCACATCTTTGTAACCAATATTCACCCCCTGCCCGGCCAACGGGTTGATAGTATGGGCTGCATCGCCTGTAATAATAGCCTGGCGCGCCACATAGTGCTGGGCGTGCATGCGGGATAAAGGAAATGCGGCTTTTTCCAGCACCTCAAACGGGCCGGTCTGGTCCGGAAAGGCTTCTTCAATACGTTGTGCCAGGCGGCGATTGTCCAGCTTGCTCAGTGACTGAATGGTGGCCGGGCTGTCATACCAGACAAACGAACCAAAGTTGTCGTACATAGGCAAAAACGCCCGTGGCCCGCTGGGGTGAAATTCCTGCCAGGTCCAGTCAGGCACCGGTTGTGCAGTTTTTACCACCACCCCCAGGGCTTGCTGACCATACTGCCAGCCGGTGGTGCCGATACCCGCCTGACGCCGGACCACCGACTGCGCCCCGTCGGCGCCAATGATCCAACGGCACTGCAGGGTGTCTAAATTCGATAGGGTCACCGTACAGCCGTGGGGCTGGTCAAACAAAACATGGGCAGCGGCTTCTTCACGGACGGTGAGATTTTCATGTTGCGGGTGTTCGCTTAAGGCCTGCATGCACGCCAGCTGCACCAAACGATTTTCAATAAAATAGCCCACCTGCTCGGCATCAATCATACCGGCATCAAAATCGGTGCGCGCACCGCCGGCTTCCCATACTGACAGGCGAGTGTAAGCGCGCATGCGCATGGCCTGCAAATACGGCCAGGCGCCCAGATCCTTGAGTAAATCGATACTGGCCATGGACAAGGCCGACACCCGCAGGTCCGGGCCTTGTTTGGCACTGTAAGGGGTGGCCGGCTGGGGCTCCAGTAAGGCAACCCGGTATCCCTGACGAATCAGCCCTAATGCGGTGGCCGCACCAATCATGCCGCCGCCGTTTACACAAAAATCGTACATACGCCCTCCTGCCGTGATGCGGCTATTATGGCCTAAAGCATGGCCTGCGTCATGTGGCCCGGTGCCACCTGCCCCACAGATTGGTGAAATTTAACCTCGCCAGGGTGTGAATCGCTGGGCAAATCGCCTGATAACAGGTAAAATACGCGGCTATTTTGAACACTACTGGCACCCTATTTCCAGCCAGGCAGGCCGCCCCTGCAATTTGCAGGCGCTGTCAGCGCTGCCTGACCTGTGGGCGCATTTACCCGTGCCGGTATCCAACTGTGTAGTTGTTGCTATGACCAAAAAGCTGTATATCAAAACCTGGGGCTGCCAAATGAACGAGTATGACTCGGACAAAATGGCAGACCTGCTCGACTCGACTCACGGTTTTCAGCGCGCTGAAGAACCTGAAGACGCAGATGTTATCCTTCTTAATACGTGCTCGATTCGGGAAAAGGCGCAGGAAAAAGTCTTTCACCAGCTGGGCCGCTGGAAAAACCTTAAGCAGGATAAGCCAGAGCTGATCATCGGTGTCGGTGGTTGCGTGGCTTCTCAGGAAGGTGACGCCATTCGCCAGCGCGCGCCGTTTGTAGATTTGGTGTTCGGCCCGCAAACCCTGCACCGTTTACCGGAGATGATCCAGCAACTGCACGGCGGTGCCCGCTCGGTGGTGGATGTGAGCTTCCCGGAAATTGAAAAATTTGACCGTTTGCCTGAGCCACGTGCCGAAGGCCCGACAGCGTTTGTTTCCATCATGGAAGGCTGTTCTAAATATTGCAGCTTTTGTGTGGTGCCGTATACCCGCGGTGAAGAAGTTAGCCGACCGGTGGATGATGTGCTGCTGGAAGTGGCGCAGCTGGCAGAACAGGGAGTCCGTGAAGTCAACCTGTTAGGTCAGAATGTAAATGCTTTTCGCGGCGATCACCATGACGGCAGCGAGTGCCGCTTTGCTGAACTGCTGGAACTGGTAGCAGCCATTGATGGTATCGATCGCATTCGTTACACCACCTCGCATCCGGTGGAATTTACCGATGATATCATCGCTGCCTACGAAACCATTCCGGAACTGGTGGATCATTTACACCTGCCGGTACAAAGTGGCTCAGATCGCATTTTGAACCTGATGAAGCGTGGCCATACGGCGCTGGAATACAAGTCGCGGGTACGCAAGCTGCGCAAAGTACGCCCCAATATCAGTATGTCATCTGACTTTATCATCGGCTTTCCCGGTGAAACCGATGCGGATTTTGAAGCCACTATGGATTTAATCCAGGCCATCGACTTTGACCTGAGCTTCAGCTTTATCTACAGCGCGCGCCCCGGTACGCCGGCAGCGGATGCGGTGGACGATGTGACCGAAGAAACTAAAAAGCAGCGCCTGCACTTGTTACAGCAACGGATTACCCAGCAAGCGTTGCGGATTGCCCGCCATATGGTGGGGACCGAACAGCGGATCCTGGTGGAAGGCCCGTCGAAAAAGAACCCAATGGAGCTTTCCGGGCGTACAGAGAACAACCGGGTGGTAAACTTTGAAGGCACACCGGACATGATTGGTGAATTTGTGGATATCAAAATCACCGATGTGTTTACCAACTCGCTGCGTGGTGAGGTGATTCGCCGCGAACAGGAGATGGGGTTGCGTGTGGCAGTTTCACCCCAATCTATTACCGCAAAGCATGTGGGTGAGCAACCCGATGCACTTGGTGTGGGCCAGTTTGTACCCAGCGCCTGAATCAGTCGAAAAGTGAGGACTAAAACAGCTTGAGTAATTTGGTAAGTAATGAAATTGTACTGGAGCCAGCAGATAACAAACGGTTATCTGTGCTCTGTGGGCCATTTGATGACAATATCAAACAAATTGAACGCCGTTTAGGGGTGGAGATCACCTACCGCAATAATGCGTTCAAGGTGTTAGGCGATGATCAGCAAGCCAGTGGTGCGGCTGAGTTACTCAAATCGTTGTATGTGGAAACCCAGCCGGTTAAAGGCCAGCCGGTGGAGCTGACGCCTGAACAGGTGCATCTGGCTATTCAGGAAGCCAGGGTGCTAGAGCAAGACACCAGCGGCGACCACTTCAACAAAGATGTCACCATCAAGACTAAGCGTGGCGTGATCAAGCCGCGCAATCCCAACCAGGGCCAGTATGTGGCGAACATCGTTAATCACGATATTACCTTTGGCATTGGCCCGGCCGGAACCGGAAAAACTTATCTGGCGGTAGCTGCCGCGGTGGACGCGCTGGAGCGCCACGAAGTACGGCGTATCCTGCTGACCCGTCCGGCGGTAGAAGCCGGCGAAAAGCTGGGTTTTCTGCCTGGCGACCTGTCACAGAAAGTCGACCCGTATCTGCGCCCGCTCTACGATGCGCTGTTTGAAATGCTGGGCTTTGAAAAAGTCGAAAAGCTGATGGAGCGCAATGTCATTGAAGTGGCGCCCCTGGCGTATATGCGTGGCCGCACCCTCAATGATGCCTTTATCATTTTGGATGAAAGCCAGAATACTACCACCGAACAAATGAAGATGTTTTTGACCCGGATTGGCTTTAATTCTAAAGCAGTCATCACCGGGGATATTACTCAGATTGATCTTCCTCGTGGCGCCCGTTCAGGCTTGCGCCATGCTATTGAAGTGCTGCGCAGTGTAAATGATATCTCATTTAACTTTTTCACCGCCACCGATGTGGTTCGTCACCCGGTAGTGGCGCGCATTGTTCAAGCTTACGAGAAATACGACACCCAGCAGGAAGAAGCACGCGAGGCAAAAAAAGCCCAGGCGCTGGCAGAGCAGGCCAATGCCAATAAGGCTACGTCCAATGCAGGTAACACTTCCTCCGCCTCATGAGTGCCCTGATTGATATTCAGCTGGCCTATGAGGATGACCCGGCCATCGCCGCGACCATCCCTGATGCTGACCAGTTACAACAGTGGGCAGACACCGTGTTTGCCCTGTTGGAACTGGGTGAGCAGGAACTGACTGCGCGTTTTGTCGGAGTGACTGAGTCTCAATCGCTGAATCATCAGTACCGGGGCAAAGATAAACCTACCAATGTGTTATCCTTTCCATTCGAATCGCCGCCCGGCCTGGAGCTACCTTTGCTGGGCGACCTGGTAATCTGCGCGCCGGTGATCAATGCAGAAGCTGCGGAGCAGGATAAAACGGTTCACGATCACTATGCCCATATGATTGTGCACGGGATCCTGCATCTATTAGGCTACGACCACATTGAAGAACATCAGGCTCAGGAAATGGAAGCGTTGGAAAAACGTATCCTGGCCGAATTAGGCATTGACGACCCTTACCGGGACGATCTACTTTGACCATTGAAATACAACTAACATGGATATTATGAGCGACGATAATCCCCCTTCTACCAACGGCTCTTCGACCAAAAGTTGGATAGACAAAATCAAACTGTCATTTTCCGGAGAGCCGAAAAGTAAAGAAGATCTGGTTGAAGTCATCACCGAAGCCGAACAGCGCGAAGTGATTGACCCGCAAACCCGCGAAATGATTGAAGGTGTAATTAGTGTGAACGATATGCGCGTGCGCGATATCATGATCCCCCGCACCCAAATGACCACCATAGATATCAACCAGAGTGTGGAAGAGTTTTTGCCCATCATGCTGGAATCGGCGCACTCGCGCTTTCCGGTGATCAGCGAAGACAAAGACCATATTGAGGGTATTTTGCTGGCCAAGGATCTACTGGCCTACATGTTCAATACCGAAAAAGAATTTAACTTACGCAATGTGCTGCGTCAGGCGGTCATCGTACCGGAAAGCAAGCGCGTGGATGTGCTGTTAAAAGAATTCCGCCAGCAACGCTATCACATGGCCATTGTGGTGGACGAGTACGGCGGCGTTTCCGGACTGGTGACCATCGAAGATATTCTGGAGCTGATTGTTGGCGAGATTGAAGATGAATACGATACCGAAGAAGACGGTACCGATGATATCCGCCCGCTCAACAAATACACTTACTCGGTAAAAGCACTGACGCCGGTGGATGAGTTCAACGAATTTTTTGAAACCAGCTTTAGCGAAGAAGAAGCCGATACCATTGGCGGGATTGTGCTCAAAGCCTTTGGTCACATGCCGTCCACCAATGATGAAATCTCCATTGGCGAGCTGCATTTTAAAATCACCCATTCTGACAAACGTCGTCTGGTGCAGTTAAAAGTGACCATCCCTTCTTTGGAGTAAGTCCCCTGAAACGCTTGTTGCCCCACGCCCTGCTGCTATTAAGCGGGGCCAGCCTGACTTTTGCTTTTGCCCCTTTCAATGCCTGGCCAGTGACCTTTGTCGCACTGGCGCTGGCCATTACTCAACTCTATCGGATGCCCGGGCGCGGCTTTGCCGCTGGCTGGTTATTCGGCCTGGGCTGGTTTGGCGCCGGTATCAGCTGGGTGCATGTGAGTATTGCTGAATTTGGCGGCCTGCCTTTGATAGCCTCGGTAGGCATAATGGCTTTGCTATGCGCCTATCTGGCTCTGTTCCCAGCGCTAGCCTTTTACTGTACCAAGCGCTGGTTCACGCCAGCGCTGTGGCCTTTAGCGCTGCCTGCGCTATGGTTTATCAGTGAATGGCTACGCAGTTGGTTACTTTCGGGCTTTCCCTGGTTATCGGTGGGCTACAGCCAGCTGGACAGCCCATTGGCGGGCTGGTTCCCGGTGATTGGTGAAACCGGTGTCACCGCACTGGTGATGCTGCTGGCCAGCGCCAGTGCCATCTGGTTATTGAGCAAAAAATATATCCCTCTGGTACTGTTGTTTACAATAACCGGCCTTAGCGGTTGGGTGCTCAATCAGCACAGCTGGGTGAACACCACCGGCGCGCATCAGGTGGCCATGGTCCAGGGCAATATCAAGCAGTCCATGCGTTGGGAGCCTGAGCAGGACCGCCCCACCATGGCGTTGTATCAGTCGATGAGCCAGCCCCTGCTGGACAGCCGGCTGATCATCTGGCCGGAAGCTGCTATTCCTAAGCTGGAGTATCTGGCCAACGATTATTTACGTCAGCTGGATGAACAAGCTGCCGCCGCCGGCACAGCCATTGTCACCGGTATTGTTGATTACAATTTTGAGACCAAGCAATCCTGGAACAGCATGATTGTGGTGGGAGCGCAAGATACTGGCGAGCCCGGCCATTACCGCTACAACCACACCAATCGGTATGCCAAGCATCATTTATTGCCGGTGGGTGAATTTGTGCCGTTCGAATCACTGCTTCGCCCGCTCGCGCCCTTGTTTGACTTACCCATGTCGTCGTTTTCCCGCGGCGAATTTGTGCAGCCGAATTTACAGGCCAATGGTTTACGCCTGGCCCCGGCGCTGTGCTTTGAAATTGCTTTTCCCCGCCAGGTGGCCGCCAATGTGCACCAGGATACCGATATGATCATCACGGTCAGTAACGATGCCTGGTTTGGTGATTCTCACGGCCCGGCCCAGCACTTACAAATTGCCCGGGTGCGGGCTAAAGAGCTTGGCCGCCCGGTGATCCGGGCAACCAATAATGGGATCAGCGCGTTTATTGACGCCCAGGGCCAGATAGACAGCCGCCTGCCACAGTTTACCCGGGCAAGCTTGAGCTCTTCGGTCAGTGCCACCACTGGGTTTACCCCCTACCGGCACTTAGGCGACCTGCCAGTAGGCATCCTGCTGGCGCTGTCGGTGGGTGCGGCCTGGCTGGCGCAGCGTCGCGCCCAACCGGTGAGTACGCCGGCGGCTTAAGTCACACGATGTGATAACAATAAGGATAGCTATGAAATATGTGGTAGGTGCATTATGGCTGCTGGCCAGCCCCTGGGTATTGGCCGCCACCAAGGTGGTCACTGCGGATCGATTAGTCGATGTGGAAGCTGGCGCCCTGGTGGAACAGGCTGCGGTTGTGATACAGGATAATAAAATCATCGCGGCCGGGAAACTGGCTGAGTTGGACGTGCCAGAAGCCGCTGACGTGATTGCGCTGGGTGATGCCACCTTGATGCCGGGTTTGATGGATATGCATGTGCATCTGACCAGCGATGCCAGTACTCATGGTTATAAACGTCTGGCAATCTCATTGCCCCGCGCTGCCATTACCGGGGTCAAACATGCCCGCCAGACTCTGGAAGCCGGTTTTACCACAGTGCGCAATGTAGGTGCTCCCGGCTTTGCCGATGTAGCCCTGCGCGATGCCATCAATGCCGGCGATGTCCCCGGCCCGCGCATGTTTGTGGCCGGCCCCTCATTGGGTGTGACGGGCGGCCACTGCGACAACAACCTGCTGCCCTTTGAATACGATGTCGCCAGCGATGGCGTGGCCGATGGCCCATGGGAAGTGCGCAAGGCAGTACGTCGCAACATCAAATACGGCGCTACGGTAATCAAATTTTGCGGCACCGGCGGTGTATTATCCAAAGGCACCAAAGTGGGCGCCCAGCAATACACATTGGAAGAGATGCAGGCGCTGGTGGATGAAGCGCACCTGCGCGGCCTGACCGTGGCCACTCATGCCCATGGCAGTGCTGGTATCAAGGCCGCCATCAAAGCCGGCGTGGACTCGGTAGAGCATGTCAGCCTGTTGGATGACGAGGCCATTGAACTGGCTTTGAAGCAGGGTACCTACTTTTCCATGGATATCTATGTGACCGAATACATTTTAAATGAAGGCGCGGCAGCCGGTATCTTAGAAGAAAGTCTGGCCAAAGAACGCATGGTGGGCCAGACCCAGCGTGACAATTTTGCCAAGGCTGTTCAAGCCGGCGTTAACATGGTGTTTGGCTCGGACGCCGGGGTTTATCCGCATGGCGACAATGCCAAACAGTTTGCCCGTATGGTCAAATTTGGCATGACACCGATGCAGGCGATTCAGGCCGCTACCCTCAATGCCGCTACCCTGCTGAAACAGCAAGATCAGATAGGCAGCCTGCGCGCTGGTAAACTGGCCGATGTGGTCGCGGTGCCCGGTAACCCCTTAGACGATATGCAGCTAATGGAACAGGTTACGCTGGTGATCAAAGATGGTCAGGTGGTCAAGCAGCCAGCACGCTAAGCTGCCGCTTATTCTGACCACACCGCATATTCATTGCCATTCGGGTCGCTAAAATGAAAGCGGCGGCCGCCGGGGAATGAAAAAATCGGCCGGGTAATACTGCCACCGGCTGCCACAATACTGGTTTGGGTAGAATCTATCGCATCACTATACATCACAATCAGCGGCGCGCCGTTTTTTACCGAGACGGTTTGCTCCGACTGATAAAAGCCGCCGTCAATGCCCTGATGGGTAAAGCTGCAGTACTCCGGGCCATAATCCACAAAGGTCCAGTCAAACACCTGGCTGAAAAAGGCTTTGGTTGCCGCAATATCTTTGGCAGGAATTTCAATGTAATTAATATGATGGTGCGCGCTCATGGCCGGGTCTCGTGTCACTGTTGTTAATATTAAGATTAGCGCACTTTCCATCCTCGGGCAGGGCGATTGGCCATGCGCTTTTTTTACAGGCTGTTGCTATGCTTACAACATTGCCACCGCTCGCAATCAGGTCGCCCCATGCCCCCATCAAAACCCCAACGCAAAAAACTCGCGATTAATCTGGATGTGCTGATTGGCATCGCCGTGGTGGCGATTGTGTTGGTACTGGCGGTGTCAATTTACAGCCTGCGTGGCCAGTAATGCCCGCGTACCGCTTTGCCTACCTATGCGCATTTTTTCCCTTTGCGTCGGTGCATATCACTTTGATTATTGGTGTGAGTATCGGCAATCTCGATGCCTGTATGCCCTATTGGGCTGATTGCCATTCGATCAGTGCTAGCGGGCGCCAAATGCCGGAATTTTTGGTGTTCAAAGCCCTGCTCATTCCCTGTGCTGTGCTGATGCTCTTTTACTGGGCTCTGGTAGCTGTCTGGTGCCGATGGTTGCATCACCCGGCGGCGCGTGCCAGTCATAGTGGTTACAAGGTGGCGGTGGCATTAGGGCTGGTCAGTGCCCTGGCGCTGGTGCTCTACACGGTCACGCTGGGGATGGGCGAGCAGTATGTGCTCCCCAGGCGTATCGGCGCGGTGCTCTATTTTGCCCTCACTGCATTGGCCCACCTTGTGTTGTTGCGTTATCTGGACCGGCTGGACAGCCTGGCAACAGTGTTGGCTAACCAACAATACACGCTGACCCTCACCTGCCTGCTACTAATTGGTTCGGCGTTACTTAGTGCTGGGCTGGGCGCTTTCTGGCCTGGCTGGGAGCGCTGGGAAAATGCGTATGAATGGTGGTATGCCGTGGTAATGATCAGTATGTTTTACCAGGTGGGAAATATGTGGAAAGTTACCGGTCTGACTGTCAGCACGCAGTTAAAACGCCCGCCGAAACTGTAAGCTCCACTCCCAGTTGTTGATATTTCCCCCATCACCAAACGGCCTGGCAAAATCAATATGGGCAATGCCCGGGTTACTGGATTTGTTGGAGTACAGGCGCGCCCCAAGCCCTACACTGGATAGCCAGCCCGGATCTTCGTTGAAAGCAGCAAAAGGCCCGTCAAAGGCCCTTCCGGCATCGACAAAACCGGCCAGGCCCACATCAAATAGCTGGTAAAAATTATACCCGGTAAACAGCCGCAGCTCGGCTGATGCGGTGATCCGATGCCGGCCATGTTGATACTGATTGGGAAAGCCACGTACCCCGTTGTCATCGTCAATCACGATGGGCCGATCGGCAAAGTTGTTGTCAGATACTGTAGCGGTCAGGCTGGCATAAGTGGCATAGCGCGGGGAGATCCGATAAAAATGTTCGGCTTTGATATCCAGGCGTAAAAAATCGGCCAGCTGGGTATTGGTGATACTGTGAAAGGCCCCACTGAATAAAAACAAAGCATCGTCCGTCAGCACGCCTTTTCTGGCGGCAAAGGTGGAATGCATGCCCACCGAACTGTGGGAGTTATCCAGCTCCACGCCAAGCCGGGCAGTTAACTCCCAGCCCAGGTTGATGTCTTCAGGTTGTTCGATAAGATAAATATTTTGCAGCACCACGATGTCACGCTGGATAAATTCATAAGCCAGTGACGAATAAAAAAAATCGCGATCCTCAGGCACGAATAGCGGATTCTGTGCAGGACTCTCTGGTGCCAGTAAAAACCGGGTGTGCAGCTTGGTCATCCCCACTGTAATACGGGAAGTAGACAGCGCCGAGCCAGCAAGCTGCCAGCCATAACTCAGGCTGACCTCGTGAGCATCAATATCCAGGCTGTTGCGAGTCTGGCCATTGTGATAAATATCTTCGGTCAGTGCGGTCGATTGCAAGGACACCTGATAACTGTTGCGGCTGTTTAAAAAGTAAAATGGCTTGGCAAATACCAGCCCGTATATTTCACCGTCGTCATTGTCGGCCAAGTCAATATAGATATTGGAGTGGCGCACTCCTGGCACCGCCGACACAAAGCCCAGCTGATAGCCGGTACGCTGCTCATCATCGGTATAACGAAAGGTACTGCGGATCCCCAGCCCCAGCAGGTTGTCTTCTCGGATCCCCAGTAAGGTCGAGTTTTCGCCGCCGCTGCGGCTAAACGATAACGTCGGGATCAGAGACCAGTTATCATACGAAGTCACATCCAGCCCTACGGTTTGCTGTGCGCAATCATAGTTGGCCTCAATCTCCGCATTGGCGATATAGCGCTCATTCCTCAAAATCGCCTCCGCCTCTACAATATCCTGCTGGGTGACTTCATCGTGCTCATCAAATGGCAGGCGTTCTGCCAGTACAAAAGGTTTAGTCACAATATGCAGCGCGTTAGCCCAACGATGCAAGGCAATGGTGTTAGGAGCATTTTCGTCAAAAATAGGCTGAGGATGCAGAGCGATGCGACTGATGGTGTACAAGGTTTCAGAATCCGCGCCACACGCCGACTGCGCCATCGATGACTTGTCTCCCTGCGCAGCTGACGCGATTGCGTGCGTAGAGCTCGCCGCCAGCCATAGCCACACCAGCAGGGGGTTGAAGAGGTGGCATTGCCCAGGCCGCACAGACATAAATGATTCAATTCCGGTAAAAAAGTAACACTTCGTCAAGTATAGAACAGCCGGGATCTTCTTGGGTTACCTCTTCAGCCTACCACTCCCCCTTTTTCAGACTTGCCATGGCTGGTGGGAGATCACGACTTTCGTCGCGATGACGGTTTTTTACGGCTTTCGCCAATTCGCCGTCATCCCGGTAACAGCCGGGATCTCCTTGGTTTGCTTATACAGCCCACCACTACCACCTTTTTTAGAATTGCCATGGCTGGTGGGAAATCGCGACTTTCGTCGCGATGACGGTTTTTTACGGCTTTCGCCAATTCGCCGTCATACCGGCAACAGTCGGGATCTCCTTGGGTTGCTTATACAGCCCACCACTACCACCTTTTTTAGACTTGCCATGACAAATGGGAGATCGCGACTTTCGTCGCGATGACGTTTTTTTTTTTACGGCTTTACCCAATTCGCCGTCATCCCGGCAGCAGCCGGGATCTCCTTGGTTTACTCTCTCGGCCTACCACTACCGCCTTTTGGAGACTAGCCATTACCGGTGGGAGATCGCGACTTTCGTCGCGATGACGGTCTTTTTTTTACGGCTTTACCCAATTCGCCGTCATCCCGGCAGCAGCCGGGATCTCCTTGGTTTACTCTCTCGGCCTACCACTACCGCCTTTTGGAGACTAGCCATTACCGGTGGGAGATCGCGACTTTCGTCGCGACGACGGTCTTTTTTTTACGGCTTTACCCAATTCGCCGTCATCCCGGCAACAGCCGGGCTCTCCTTGGGTTGCTTATACAGCCCACCAATACCACCTTTTTTAGACTTGCCATGACAAATGGGAGTTCGCGACTTTCGTTGCGATGACTAGGTTTTTTTCTTGCTTATAAAATCTGGTCGTATAAATCCCGCCAATGTGGGTTAAATTCCGAAATTAGCTGGTTCTTCCACGGGCGACGCCATTCTTTCAAACGCTTCTCTCGCAAGATAACTTCTGTAATATCTTCGTGATGCTCGTAATACACTAGCTTGAACAGGTTGTAACGGGCGCTGAATCCGGGAATAAGCTTACAGCGATGCTGATAAACCCGTTGCAGTAGATTACTGGTGATGCCGATATACAGTGTCGTGTGATGAGTGTTTGTAATGATATAGACCGTTGCTGTTTTCACTGTCTAACCTTGCCTGAGAAACCTGCTATACCTTAGGCTCGGCCATCAGCGTTGCCCAGGCCAGTTTTAGACCAGTTCTACTCACTCATAGTCATCCCGGCAACAGCCGGGATCTCCCTAGATTACTTGAGCAGCCTACCACTACCGCCTTGTTCAGACTTGCCAAGACTAGTGTGAGATCGCAACTTTCGTCGCGATGACGGTCTTATTTGCGGTTCGTGAAAATCGCGACCTGCTCCTCGACAGGGGCGTTTCCAAACAATTGGCGGCGTTTTCACCACCTTTCTCAATTAATAAAAGTTATACACGTCAGGCGATTGCAGACGACTTCGCGATCTCCTACACTCCCCTGCCTTTCGATAGAGTGTCGCGTCAGAGGAACCAGCATACCGCCACCGGGCGGGCTTTAATCATAAGTTATTCCTTTGTGCCTCCTGGCAGAGTTAATCCTGTTGATCTTCCAGCAAGTAACACCTATTCATGACCTTAAGGTTTAATACCGACAACACTGAGTACATTATTATGCAACCTCAACCAGGTACAACACACTTCATACCCAGAGCTGCCGCTCTTGCTGTTTCTTTTGTTCTGACTCTAGGCGGTGGAATGGGTATGGCGACCGCCCATGCGCAAACTTCCACGTCTGACGCAGAAGCGGAAGTTGAAAAAATTAGCGTGGTAGGGTCGCGTCGCCCTGGCAGAACCGTGAACGACTCTCCGGTACCCATTGATTTAATTGACGAAGATGCCATCAGCGCCACCGGGTTGACCGAAACCAACATGATTTTAAACACGCTGCTGCCAAGCTTTAACTTTCCGCAGCCGTCACTGACCGATGGCACCGACCATGTGCGTCCGGCACAGTTGCGGGGCCTGGCGCCTGATCACACACTGGTGTTGGTCAATGGCAAGCGGCGTCACACCAGCGCCCTGCTTAACCTGAACGGCTCGACCGGGCGTGGTTCTTCGGCTGTCGATCTTAATGCCATTCCAGCCAATGCCATTAAGCGCATTGAAGTACTGCGCGACGGTGCCGCCGCCCAATACGGCTCAGATGCTATTGCCGGGGTGATCAACATCGTGCTTAAAGATGCGCCGGACGGCGGTAGCCTTTCGGCCACTTATGGCGCCAACGTGACCTCAATGGATGGTGTGCCGAATCTGGAAGCAGTCAGTGTGGACGACAATGGTGACCTGACCTTCACTACAGGCGATGACCGCGAGGTCACCGATGGCCAAACCCTGACCTTACGCGGTAACGTGGGTTTCGAGCTGGGTGACGATGGCTATTTACATCTGTCAACTGAATACCGCGACAGAGCCCAGGCGAACCGTGCCGACTTTGATCCACGCGAAAACTATCCACGCCAGGCTGATGGCGCACTGGACCCACGGGAGCTGGAAATCAACCGCTACAACCATGTGTTTGGCAACGGTGCGGTAGAAGATTTTGCGCTGTTCGCCAATGGTGGCATGTTTATTAGCGACAGTGCTGAACTGTATGTCACCGCCGGCCATAGCACCCGGGACAGTCAGGGCTCGGGCTTTTATCGCCGCGCCAACGATTCGCGCAATATTTTAAGTATCTACCCGGACGGCTTCTTGCCGATCATCAACACCGATATTCAGGACACCTCTTTGATTGTGGGGGTGGAAGGCTACCGCGGAGAGTGGACCTATGATGTGTCAGCCAACTACGGTGCCAACGATCTGCGCTACGATATCACGAACACCCTGAATACCTCCTTTGGTCCCACCAGCCCCACCGAGTTTTTTGCCGGTGAATTGCAATACGACCAACTGATATTCAATCTGGATGCTTCGCGACTGATTGCTGTAGAAGCCTTTGCCGGTGACATGAACCTGGCGGTGGGTGCGGAATATCGCCGTGAAGGCTACGAAATTATTGCCGGTGAACCCGGCTCGTATGAGCGCGGCACATTCGGCCCGGGCGGTGCGGCCACCGACCCGGTAAACGGCCCGTTTGGCGCGGCCGGGTCACAGGTCTTTCCAGGCTTCACGCCTGCATCAGCCGACGACAACAACCGCAATAACAAGAGTGTGTATATTGACCTGGAAGCCGATGTCACTGACAACTGGAATGTGGCGGTAGCCGGGCGTTACGAAGATTATTCTGATTTTGGCTCTACCTTTAACTGGAAAATGTCGCACCGTTATGAAATCAACCCAGCGGTGGCGCTGCGCGCCTCGGTGTCTACCGGGTTTCGAGCCCCCAGTTTGCAGCAGCAGTTTTTCACCTCTATCGCGACGACCTTTGTGGACTCGGTGCCTACTGAAACCGGCACCTTCGCTCCATCCAGTGAGGTGGCACGCGCGTTGGGCTCGCCTGGCCTGGATGCTGAAGAGTCAGATAACTTCAGCGCCGGCATCACCTGGACCCCGACTGCTGACTTTAACCTGACCGTGGACTTTTATCGCATTAATATCGATGAGCGGATTGTGCTGAGTAACAACCTGTCAGGGCCAAACATCGAAGCGTTACTGGCCGGTACCGATGCCACCCGCGCCCGGTTTTTCTTAAATGCGATTAACACCCGCACCCAGGGTGTGGACATTGTCAGCAGCTATACCCTCAATACTGCCGAGCTTGGCAGTTATGTTTTTAACGCCGGGATTAACATTAATGACAATGAGGTCACCGACATCTTAGGGCCACCTGCGGTATTGCAGGACGCTGGCTTTGATCAGGACAACCTGTTCTCCGGGGTGGAGTTACGCCGGTTTGAACGTGGTGCGCCGGAAAATAAGGTAAACCTGAGCGTTTCATGGGATTACAGTGATGTGAGTGCTACTGTGCGTGCCACACGCTATGGTGAGACTGACGACCCTAGCTCTAACCCACTACGCTACGAAGTGTTACCGGAAAAATGGCTAACCGATGTAGATGTGAATTATGCACTGACCGATCACTGGTCGGTAACCGTGGGTGCCAACAATGTGTTTGATGTGTACCCCGATGCCAGCCGGGATTTGATTGAAGATGTTAGCACCTTTACCCGCATCTTTGCCTATTCGCCATTTTCACCGTTTGGGTTCACCGGGCGTTTTGTCTACGGCAAGATTGCGTATACGTTCTAACTGCCCATCTAAAAAAACGCCACAGTGACCTGTGGCGTTTTTGTTTGTGGCTCTATAATCGCGTTATTGACTGAGCAAGTCGGAGCGGTAATTTTTCATCTCGGCAGGCAACTGCGGATTGGTCAACTCAAAGCGGGTGCGCTGGTGCAGGTTAAGTCTGTCCACCAGATTTTGTGTCGCCTGCTCGAACAAGCGTTCTGCTTCACCACTATGTTCAATCGCCTTCAGCCCTTTGCGCAGTCGTTCGGCCAGCTCGGGTTTGTCAGGGCTTACATAAAACACCAGCGCAAACGGGTAGTATACCAATTTGGTCGGTTCAATATGAAACTGCTTATAGGCGGCAGCGCGATTATCGAACACCTTTTCGATTTCGTTGGCACCAAAGGCTACATAGTCAAACTGCCCGGCGGCAAACCGCTCAAATAAGTCATCGAAAGTGCCTTCTTCGACTACGTTGTAGCCATTGTGGCGAAACAAGTCAGCATCGGCCCAGCCATCAGGGATCCCGGCACGCAGTTGTTTAAATTCTTCGGCCGAATCTATTGCAGCAAATTTATCCAACGCTTGTTCTTTGACGATGAGCAGCCGATAGCCCAGCAAACCTTTCATTAGCGGATGCGTCACGATGATTTTGCTTTCATCCCGCAATTTGGGGTTGCCTGCTACCGTCACAAATACATCAGCATTTTTATCGCGAAACACCGCCGACTCTTCACTGTTGGTAAGCTGACGGGTGTCATTGTCTATCTGGTACGCCCCGTATTGTGCGGTGGTGGCGGCCAGGGCAGCATTCAGAACATCCAATTCATATTGCTGGCGCGTTTCGGTTTTATTGCCATTCCAAAACTCAATGGTTTGGGAAGCCTTTGCCGTTGCACTGACAATAAACAATGCGGTCAGGATAAAAAACGATGGTAGATTTTGCATAGTACTTTATAGGTGTTGGTAAATATGCGGTAAGGCTATCACAAACCGACAGGGGTCGTATCTTTCCGCTGTGTGAGGCCTGCATGAAGATGTTTAAAGCTAAGTCAGATACTGGGGAAGATCGCGGCCTGCGCTGCGTTGACGAAATAGCCAATGCGCTAATCGAAAAGCAGGGCCTTGATTCTGCCAAATATGGACTTATGCTAGTAGCAGACTGTGCGCGCACGCGGCGGTTATCTCACACATATTGCTTTACATGAGGATATGCTAACCATGCGTTCTATTGACCTTACCCCCCTGTATCGCTCATTTATTGGTAGCGATCATCTGGCCGCGCTGATTGATGCAGCTGCCCAATCGGAAAAACAAAGCGGCTATCCGCCGTACAATGTTGAAGTGCTCAGCGAAACTAAATACCGCATCACCATGGCCGTGGCCGGCTTTAGCCAGCAGGACATCAATATTGAGATGCTGGAAAACACCCTGACTATCACCGGCAAACTGCCCCCACGGGACGCCGGCCAGCCAGAGCGGACGTTTTTACATAAGGGGATCTCTGAGCGCGGATTCGAGCGAAAATTTCAGCTGGGCGACAATGTTAAAGTGCTGGGGGCGGAATTAGAGCTGGGTTTGCTGCATATTGATATGGAGCGCATCATCCCTGAAGCCAAAAAGCCGCGCCAAATCCAAATCAATAAACAATTGCCCGACTAATAGCGATCAATGTATTCCGGTACGGTTTTAATGACAGCAGTACCGGATAAATAGTCGTGAAAGCCGCGCTTGCGCTTATCAAAAATAATCCAGATAAAGCCCAGCATAAACAGGCCGATGGACACCAGATACGCTACATAGCGCACCACCAGCTTAAGCATGCCGGGTTTGCGCCCGGTTTCATTGTCCACTATCTGGATGCCGATGAGCATTTTACCCGGCGTGCCCAGGTATTTTTGCCAAAACCACATCGTCAATACAAACGGGATGGCATAACCTATGGTGACATTCATCCAGTTGAGCTCATTGCCGGTGGCAATGGACACCGAGCCTAAGGTCAGTGACACCGGTATGGTGACAAACAAAAAAAACAATACACAGTCGATTAAGACCGCGGCAAACCGGCGAACAAAGCCAGCGGGGGTATAGTTAGTCATGACTTACAACAGTCCTTTTAACCGGGCTAGGCCCAGTGCGTTACAGGTGGTGGCGTCGGTAATTTCCCCTGCCACAATACGGCGTTCTAACTCTGTCAGAGACAGATTGTGGACCGTCAGATCTTCTTCTTCAGCATCCAGTTGTTGTGCGCCTGGCTGCAGGCCTTTTGCCAAATAAATGTGATAGCCCTGGGTGCTCAGGCCGTGGGCCATATACTGAAAGCCCACGTAATGCCAGTGCTCGGCGGTATAGCCGGTTTCTTCTTTTAATTCCTGTGCGGCCAGCGTGGCCGGGTCAATATTAGGATCATCTGCGGCCGTGCCCTGGGGAAACTCCAGCTGGCGGCGCACCGGATAACGATATTGTTCCACCATCACCACCCCACCCTCATCGCACGGAATGATAACGGCAAAATGCGGTTTTTCTACTACCGAATAAATGCCCTGCTGGCCACTGGGGCGCGCAATGGTGTCCTCGCGAACGCTGACCCACTTATTTTGGTACACCGTTTTTGACGCCAGCGTGGTAAAGGCATATTTGGGATCTTTTTGAGTCATTGCTGCTCCTGCCACTTTGATTGCGCGCCGGGTATCCGGGTTAACCACCGAGAAATAATGTTGTGTTGCTGCTGGCCAATCAACACCACCGATAAATGCGATTCGTCATTGTTTACTTGGCGCTCAACATGGGCGAACTGCCAGTGTTGTGGCTGGCCGATGTTGCTGACCGGGTCGGTCGCCGCGCCGTAGACCAGTACTGGTATCGACAGCATAGGCAGCTGACTGACCAGATCAGTTTGCTCCAGCGTAACACCCGCGCGGTCTAACGCCAGCTCTGCGCCAGCGATGATACTGCTATCCGGGGTAAGCCTACTCAGCCAGGGCGAATAGGTTTTGGCTACCCCTAGCGAGGCCTTATCAAAACGCTGCACCGGTGCCAGCAGCATCAGGCCATCCACGCTCTTATCTACCTGCGCTACATTCACTGCAGCCAGAGCGCCCATGGAGTGGCCGGCCACAATCACCGGCTGCGGTAACCGGTGGTGACGGATAAACTCCGCCACGCGCTGTCCGTCTGCCACACCATAACCTTTTTGCAGATTCGCACTGCCATGGCCGGGTAAATCCGGCGCCAGTACGGTGAACCCCAGATAGCGAAAATACGCCATGGTCATGGTCCACAGACTTTTGTCGCCACCATGGCCATGCAGTAACACAACGGTGCCACGAAATGCCGCATTGGACTGCTTATCCACGCACAGGTTTTTTGCCACATAGCCATGGTTGGTCTTAAGCTCAGCTGTTAGCGATAGACCACACTGGCTATCAGGCTCATCTTGGCCGCCAGGCTTATGTTGACCGCCAGGCTCGGCACTGTGCTGGGTAGCGGCGCTCGTCTCAGGTTGCGCGAGCAGGTAGCGGGTGCAGAAGGTGCCAGCGGGGTTGCAATAGGCATTGGAGGTGATCCCCAAAGAAGTGTGCAGTGCGTTCGTCTCTGCGTTGCTAAACCGCGAATCAAGGCGGGCATTATCAATTTTGTCGGCCACCAGGGTAGCACAACCACCACTCAATAACATTGCGCCAAGTATGGCTACTACAAAATACACACGCATGGCTATAACAGGGCTCACCGGGCAGGACATTGATGCCAAGTATAGGCAAACAAAAGGGGAACCGCTGGCTCCCCTGTTTTGTTTATCAGATATACTCGACTTCGGTAATCTCGAACTCGACCGGGCCGGACGGGGTCTGGATGTTGACCACATCGTCCAACTCTTTGCCAATCAGGCCGCGAGCGATGGGAGAATTGACTGAAATCAAGTTGTTCTTGATGTCCGCTTCATCATCGCCAACGATGCGATAGCGGGTTTCTTTATCAGTTTCCAGATTCATGATGGTCACAGTGGCACCAAAGATCACCTTGCCATTGTTGTCCATTTTGGTGACATCAATGATTTGGGCGTTGGACAGTTTGCCTTCAATATCCTGGATCCGGCCTTCACAAAAACTTTGCTGTTCGCGCGCGGCATGATACTCAGCATTTTCTTTTAAATCGCCATGTTCGCGGGCTTCGGCGATGGCTTCGATAATGCGCGGGCGGGTCACTGATTTTAATTCATTAAGCTCTTTGCGCAGAAGCTCTGCACCGTGAGCGGTCATTGGATACTGAGCCATGGAATGTGTCTCACCTGTTTTTAGCTGGTTGAACAAAAAAAGTGCGCCCTAAAGGCGCACTGATTTCTTTAATTATTTAAAAGGATACCGCGTATCCTTTTTTTTGTCATCAAGGATTAATGCGTGCGTGCAATTCCTGTACGGAGGTTGCCCGGTTACGATCATCGGCTGACTTGGCCTGCACTGTGGCAAAGGCGGCATTCATGGTGGTGGTATAGGTCACCTTGTTGAGCAGCGCTTCGCGACGGATATACACCGAGTCAGTGATGGCCTGACGGCCTTCAGTGGTATTGATGATGTAGTCGTACACCCCGTTTTTGATGGCATCGACAATATTGGGCCGCCCTTCGGATACCTTATTGACCACCGAACTCATGATGCCGGCATCATACAGCGTGGTCGCGGTACCGCGGGTACACTCAATCTCAAAGCCATTATCAGCCAGCAGACGCGCCAGCTCAATCACCCGTTTTTTGTCGTTTTCACGAACGGATAACAATACCTTACCGGCTTTGGGCAGTGGCGCGCCAGCACCCAGGTTGGCTTTGGCGTAGGCTTCTTCGAAAGTTTCCCCGACGCCCATCACCTCACCGGTAGAACGCATCTCCGGGCCCAATAGCGGATCCACACCCTGGAACTTGGCAAACGGCAGCACCACTTCTTTAACTGAGTAGAACGGCGGAATGACTTCTTCGGTGACGCCTTGTTCAATCAGGCTGGTGCCAGCCATGACCCGGGCGGCCACTTTGGCCAGCGGGATACCAGTGGCTTTAGACACAAACGGCACAGTCCGGGCAGCACGCGGGTTTACCTCAATCAGATATACCTCACCGTCTTTAACCGCAAACTGAGTATTCATCAGGCCGATAACCCCCAGCTCCAGCGCCATGTCTTTCACTTGCTGGCGCATCACATCCTGAATGTCCTGTGGCAGCGAATGCGGTGGCAACGAGCAGGCAGAATCGCCCGAGTGAACCCCGGCTTGTTCGATATGCTCCATGATGCCGCCAATTACCACATCGGTGCCATCGCTGATGGCGTCGATATCTACCTCGATGGCGTCATCCAAAAAGCGATCCAGCAAGACCGGCGAGTCATTGGAGACCTTCACCGCTTCGGTCAGATAGCGCTTCAGATCTTTCATGTCATAGACAATTTCCATGGCACGGCCACCCAGTACATAGGACGGACGCACTACCAATGGGAAACCGATTTGTTCAGCCTGTTCCAGCGCTTCTTCCATGTTGCTGACCGTAGCATTGGCAGGTTGCTTCAGGCTCAGCTTATTGACCATATGCTGGAAGCGCTTACGATCTTCAGCGCGGTCGATAGCATCCGGCGGCGTGCCGATGATAGGTACACCGTTAGCTTCCAGCGCGCGAGCCAGTTTCAGCGGAGTTTGGCCGCCGTACTGTACGATCACGCCCTTGGGCTTTTCTTTGGCCACAATTTCCAGAACATCTTCTAATGTTACCGGCTCAAAATACAGGCGGTCTGAGGTGTCGTAATCGGTAGAGACGGTTTCCGGATTACAGTTGACCATGATGGTTTCATAGCCATCATCGCGCAGCGCCAGCGCCGCATGGACACAACAATAATCAAATTCGATGCCCTGGCCGATGCGGTTAGGCCCGCCACCCAGTACCATGATTTTGTCATTGGTGGTCGGCGCTGCCTCACACTCTTCATCATAGGTGGAGTACATGTAGGCAGTGCTGGTAGAAAACTCAGCCGCGCAGGTGTCGACCCGTTTATATACCGGGCGGATGCCAAAGCCGTGGCGCACATCGCGCACATCGCTCTCAGCCACATCGGTCAGTTCGGCCAACCGTGCATCAGAGAACCCTTTGCGCTTTAAGGTGCGCATCATATGGGCATCAATTTTGCCGATGCCCATTTCAGCCACCTGGCTTTCCAGCTGGACCAGCTCTTCAATCTGTACCAGGTACCAGCGGTCAACATTAGTCAGCTCAAAAATTTCGTCCACCGACATGCCCATGCGGAACGCATCAGCGATATACCAAATTCGCTCAGCACCCGGCTCGCGCAGTTCATACATCAGCTTGCTGCGGGCATCGGCATCGTCCAGGTTGATCATGGGGTTAAACCCGGTAGCACCCACTTCCAGGCCGCGCAGGGCTTTTTGCAGGGACTCTTGCTGATTACGGCCAATAGCCATCACCTCACCCACGGATTTCATCTGGGTGGTCAGGCGGTCATTGGCCCCGGCAAATTTTTCAAAGTTAAACCGTGGGATCTTGGTAACCACATAGTCGATGGATGGTTCAAACGACGCAGGGGTCAGGCCGCCAGTGATGTCATTGTCCAGCTCATCCAGCGAATAGCCCACCGCCAGCTTGGCGGCGACCTTGGCGATGGGGAAGCCGGTGGCTTTAGATGCCAGTGCTGATGAGCGCGATACCCGCGGGTTCATCTCGATGATCACCATGCGGCCGGTTTGTGGATCGACACCAAATTGTACGTTAGAGCCGCCGGTTTCCACGCCGATTTCACGCAACACTGCCATGGCGGCATTACGCATAATCTGAAATTCTTTGTCGGTCAGGGTCTGGGCCGGGGCCACCGTAATGGAGTCACCAGTATGCACACCCATGGCATCGAAGTTTTCAATGGTACACACAATGATGCAATTATCATTTTTGTCGCGCACCACTTCCATTTCATACTCTTTCCAGCCGATCAGCGACTCGTCAATCAACAGCTCGTTGATGGGTGACAAGTCCAGCCCGCGGTGGCAGATTTCATTGAATTCATCAATGTTGTAGGCAATCCCGCCGCCGGAGCCACCCATGGTAAATGAGGGACGGATAATACACGGAAAACCGATGCGGGTGAGCACATCGTGCGCTTCGTCCATACTGTGGGCAATTTCAGCGCGTGGACATTCCAGGCCGATATTGCGCATGGCTTTATCAAAACGGTCACGGTCTTCGGCTTTATCGATAGCATCGGCGGTAGCGCCGATAAGCTCTACACCAAACTCTTCCAGTACACCTTTGCGGTCAAGTTCTAACGCACAGTTCAGCGCGGTTTGCCCACCCATGGTCGGCAGTACCGCATCCGGGCGTTCTTTTTCAATGATTTTGCGCACCACTTCCCACTGAATTGGCTCGATGTAGGTGGCATCGGCCATGTTCGGGTCGGTCATGATGGTGGCAGGGTTAGAGTTAACCAGAATGACCCGGTAACCTTCTTCGCGCAGGGCTTTACACGCCTGGGCACCGGAGTAATCGAATTCACAGGCCTGGCCGATCACAATCGGACCAGCGCCTAAGATTAGAATGCTTTTTAAGTCAGTACGTTTTGGCATAGCGGGCGTGTCCTACTACTTGGCTTGTTCGATGAGTTCGATAAAGTGATCAAATAATGCACTGGCTTCCTGCGGGCCGGGGCTGGCTTCAGGGTGGCCCTGAAAGCTGAAAGCCGGCTTATCTTTACGATGGATGCCTTGCAATGACTGATCGAACAGAGAAATGTGGGTCACTTCCAGATTATCCGGCAACGTGGTTTCATCCACCGCAAAACCGTGGTTCTGGCTGGTGATCATGACCGTATTGCGGGCCAGATCTTTGACCGGATGGTTGGCACCGTGGTGGCCAAATTTCATCTTGATGGTCGAGGCACCGCTGGCCAGCGCCAATAACTGATGACCTAAACAAATGCCGAAGGTCGGAATGCCGGCTTCAACAATTTCCTTAATCGCGGCGATGGCATAGTCACAAGGCGCCGGGTCGCCCGGGCCATTAGATAAAAACACACCGTCCGGTTGCATCGCCATGACTTCGCTGGCCGGGGTTTGGGCTGGCACCAGCGTGACCTTACAGCCACGGTCCACCAGCATCCGTAGAATATTGTGTTTGACCCCGTAATCGTAGGCCACCACGTGAAAGCGAAACGACTCAGGCGTGACATAGCCCTGCCCCAGCTGCCAGCTGCCGCTGGTCCACTCGCGGGCTTCTTTGGTGCACACTTCCTTCGCTAAATCCATGCCTTTTAAGCCTGGGAATGCCTGGGCTTGCTTTAATGCATCCTGTTCATCCAGCTCGTCTGTGCACACGATGCAGCCGTTTTGCGCGCCTTTATCACGCAGCAAACGGGTCAGTCGACGGGTGTCGATATCGGCAATGCCTACCACATTATTGGCAGCCAGATAGTCAGATAAGCTTTGTTGTTGACGAAAGTTACTGGCGATCAGGGGCAGATCACGTATCACCAGGCCTTTGGACCAGATGGTGTCAGCTTCGACGTCTTCAGAATTGATACCGGTGTTACCGATGTGGGGATAAGTCAGGGTGATGATTTGTTCAGCGTAAGAGGGGTCAGTGAGGATTTCTTGGTAACCGGTCATGGAAGTATTAAAAACAACTTCCCCAACGGCAGTACCTTTGGCACCTATCGCCGTACCTTTAAAAACAGACCCATCCTCTAACACCAAAAGGGCAGAATTAGCCAAGTCAACCTCCAAATTAAGGATAACCATTAGTTTCAACACTTTACGTATCGAAACGTACAAAAAACGGGATGCGAGTCACGCTGGCTCTGCTTCCCGTTTGTAGTCTTTGCAGCTAATAAACCTGCGCTAAGCCCAGCTCAGCGCAAAATCTTGGCAAATTCCAATAAGTATACAGCAGCTTTTGCTCAAGGTCTACGCTGATCTGGGAAAAGTGTAAAAAACAGCGCTTTAACCATTATTTTCAGTAAAACACCGTGAAACTTACAGTTAACCCGCTGATGGCAGGCCCAGTACATCGGCCATGGAATATAGCCCCGGTGGCTGACCATTGAGCCACAATGCCGCGCGCACGGCGCCATTGGCAAAAGTGAGACGGCTGGATGCCTTGTGCGTGATCTCCAGGCGCTCGCCTAAATCCGCGAACAACGCAGTGTGTTCGCCCACGATGTCGCCCGCCCGAATGGTGGCAAAGCCAATGGTTTGCTGATCCCGCTCTGGCTCATGCCCCTCACGGCCGTACACCGCACACTGGGATAAATCACGACCCAGTTCGTCGGCAATGGCTTCACCAATGGCCATGGCTGTGCCCGACGGGGCATCCTTTTTAAACCGGTGATGGGCTTCGGTAATCTCGATATCTGCGCTGTGGCCCAGTGCCCGGGCGGCCTGGCGTACCAGGCTAAGCATCAGGTTGATGCCCACACTGTAATTGGCGGCAAACACAATCGGAATCGACTGACTGGCCTGATGCAGCCGCGCCAGTTGTTCATCATTTAAACCGGTGGTACCAATCACCACTGGCATATGATTTTCGACACACCAATCAAGGTTGTCGGTCAACGCTGCTGGCAGCGTAAAATCAATCATGACATCGACCTGCTTAGGATCGATATCAGCCACCGCCTGGCAGTGCACCGGCAAGCTACCGACGCCGGCCAGCTCACCCACATTCATGCCTTTGAATGGCGAGTCAGCGCGTACGGTTGCCGCACTGAGTGTGGCTTGCTCTTGCTGGCGCACAGCATCGATCAGTACCCGGCCCATGCGGCCGTTGGCACCAAAAATTCCTGTGTTCATTATTTTGTTACCTGTGGTTTGCATATGGGTATTGTGCCTGTCTGCCGGGGCGCTGCAAGCCTGCCTGGCAAAACCTGTAAGATTATGTTCAGGCTTGTTTTTTTAAGGCAGGCTGATACAACATACATGTCAATGGCAGGAGCATAGCATGAAACCACAGTTAATTTGGGATTTACCCACCCGCTTATTTCACTGGCTACTGGTGGTCGGGTTAGGCGGGCAGTATGTCACCGCTGAATGGCTGGACGATGCCATGCAATGGCATTTTTATATTGGCTATGGCTTATTAACTCTGATTTTGTTTCGTCTGTGCTGGGGGCTGTGCGGGCCGCGCTATGCTCGGTTTAGCGCCTTTGTGACCCACCCGCTGGCAGTGTTGCGATACAGCCGCAGCGTGTTTTCGCGCCAGCCCAATGATTATGCCAGCCATAATCCGCTAGGCGGCTACGGGGTGTTAGTGATGCTGGCGCTAGTATTGGTCCAGGCAGTCAGCGGTCTGTTTATGACCGATGATATCTTTATGCAGGGGCCTTGGTATGGCCAGGCCGATGAGGCCACGCGTGAGCTCATGAACTGGCTACACCATGTCAGTTTTGAGGCCCTGCTGGTGGTGATTGCGCTGCATCTGGTAGCTGTGGCCTGGTATGTCCTGAGAAAGCGACAGGCCCTGGTAAGTGCCATGGTACATGGTAAAAAAGCCACCGCGCACCGCCCGATTGGCTCGTCGCGGTTGTGGCTGGCGCTGGTGATTCTTCTGCTGTGCTGTGCGCTGACCTACTATGTGGTTGAGGTAGCGCCGCCTAAGCCGATGGCCGATGCGCTCTATTACTAACAGCAGTTGCAGCGGCTACCCGGCTTTTTCCTGATTTGAGCGAGACGGGCGGAAGCTGGCCTGGCCGATTTGTACCGGCTGGTTGCATGTCGCAGGCCTGGTGTCGCGTGTCAATTGCAACAACTCCAGCCAATCCGCTTCTGGCATAGGCCGCGACAGATGAAAACCCTGCAGCACATCGCAGCCGCGCTGGATCAGATAACTTAACTGCACTTCGTTTTCGATGCCTTCAGCCACGGTGCGGATCCCCATGGCATCCGCCATATCAATAATGGTGTTTACAATTGGCACATCATGCTGCTCAAAATTGATTTCATCGACAAAATAACGGTCGATTTTGAGCTCACAAATGGGCAGTTCCTTGAGATAGCTTAAGCTTGAGTAGCCGGTGCCAAAATCATCAATGGAAAATGAAAAGCCACAGGCAGCCAACGCCGCCATGCGTTCGCGCACGATACTGATCCCCGAGACCACGGTGGTTTCGGTAATTTCCAGTTGCAACTGGTTCGGATGCACTTTCCACTTTTTGACGATGGCCATCAGTTTGTCGTCAAAATCCGGGCGGGCAATATGGCGGCCACTGATGTTCACCGCAATGCGGGTGGTCGAGCCTTTGGCTTTGCTTTGGGCGAGTAGCCGACAGGCTTCTTCTAGCACCCAGTAGCCAATGTCCACAATCACATCACTTTCTTCGGCAACGGGAATAAACTCGGCCGGACCGATGGCGCCCAATTCGGGTTGCTCCCACCGCAACAGTGCTTCTGAACAGATGATCTCCCCCGAGGCGCTGTATTGCGGCTGTAATACCAGATAAAACTCATTATTTTCCAGCGCTCCGGTAAATGCCTGGGCGATATAATTGTGCCGTTCGTAGTCTGAAAATGCGCGCCGGTCAAAAGTGACCTTGCCGGCTACCCCCTGCCCCTTAGCGCGGTTGCGGCCGTATTCGAGGATCCCGACAATTTTTTCAAAACTGGCCAGTTCGCCCTGGATCAGCGCTGAGGACACCGACGCACTGATGGGATGGCAATGGTCATGCAAGCTGATATCCGCCAGGATCTCCTGCTGCAAGATACGCTGGGCATCTTCCAAAATGGCTTCAACTGTGCTGTTATCTGCATCAAACGGTGCGCTGTACAAGATAAAAAACAAATCAGCATGACCGCGGTACGCGGTGAACAACGGTGAGATGTGCGCATCAATACGCTTGGCCAGAATGCGCAGAATAAAATCGCCGGTGTCTTTGCCATAGGTTAGGTTGTAATGGGAGAACTTGTCGATATCGAACATCAGGCAAAACAAGTCCTGTCTGGCCTGACGCGATTGTTCAATCAGTTGGTTCACATCCCTTTCAAACGATTTAAAGTTGGGCAGACCGGTGACATCATCATAAAACGCCATGCGGTAGATATCGTCGGAGGCTTGCTTGCGCGCAGTAATATCACTGACTATCACCACAAACTGGTCTGGTTGGGGGCTGGCGATCGGATGCACACTGAGCTCTACCGGAAAATACTCGCCATTGTGCCGCACCCCGTAATGCTGCACATGGCGCACTGCATTTTTGAGCAGTAAAGGTGCGGGCTCACCGTGGTCAGCGCTGCTTAACAATTCTGGAATAAACAAGCTGATGCTGCCTTCAACCGCCTCATCGGTTGCCAGATCAAAAATACGGTTTACAGCGGCATTGGTGGTAATCACCTGACCGGTCTGGCTAATGGTAAACACTGCATCATTGAGACTATCCAGCACTGTTTTTAGATACCCCGGGTCGGACCGGCGTGATGCAATCGCCGATTGCTCGGCGTCACTGATGAGCACTGGGGGCTCGTCAGGCTCACAGTGCTGATCGGCGTGGCCGGTAAACCAGGCATCCAGCGCACTGCTGGCCGCGCTCACCTGGGCCATCAGACGCTCGTCGGCATCCTGCTGCAATTGACAAATAAACCAGATTTCTTGATTCGCTGACACAGCCAACACCCGACTGGCGGCCCAGCCTGCCTGTGGCGTCTGCCAGCAGACCAGCGGGTAGCGAGCCCGGGGCGCTGGCCATTCAAATGCTTCAGGCAACGGGCACTCACCGGCAATAGCTCGCCATTGGCCGGCTGGGGTTTGGCGTACGCCTAATGCGCAGCAGCTGATACTGGGATGGGTAGCAATCGCCGCCAGTGCAATCTCTAACTGGGCTTTGCCGTCGGGTTGGATAAATAATGATAATCCTACTGCGCTACTCACCGGGGCTCTCCTTTGTGTCCTAGCACACGCAATACCGACAAAGCTTTATACCCGCTTTTATTGCAACTTTGGCAGCACTGCACTTCATTTGAAACTAGTCACAAACCGTAGGTCTGGCAAATTTAAATCGCCACGGGAAATGATGTAAACGCATTCAACACACCGCTTGACTGACCGGTATAGCGTAACAACGGTTTACTTAACAGCAGGTTAGAATGATAAAGCAGCCAACAGAAAATGTTGGCTGTTCAGCGTGCAGATAATCAGGGTTTGGCTGGCGTATTATCGAGCAGTTCAGCAATCTCACTTTGATTACTGCTTTTGGCCAGTTCAATAAGGTGCTGCTTTTGCAACTCGTCCAGCATCTCGTGGGTAAGCAATTGTTTTACCCGGTTGATCTCTCCATTGGCGATGGCGGATTGCAGTCCTTCCATGCCCGCGATGGTTTGTTGATTTGGCGAATCTGACTTGTCGGTATCCATAGTTTGTCCTTTGCAGTTCTGGTCAGGGTGTCTATAGATTCGCTTCAGACCGCCAAAGAGTTTACCGCGCCCGTCAAAAACTTAGGCTGGCCCCCGGCGGTTAATCCTTTTTATAGTCGTCATGACAGGATTTGCAGCTGGCTCCCACATCGGCAATGGCCTGGCGGTATTTATCCTGCTCACCTTTTTGCGCGATCTGCTGCAAGGTGCGCGCGGCATCTGCCAGGGCATCGATTTTTGCGGTCACATCCTCGTAGTTATCCCACAGGTTGTCTTTGGCACCTGTTTCAACCTCAAAGTCACGGGTATCCACGTACAAATAATCGCGCAGCATGGCGGCTAGCTGTTCAATCCGCATGCCGTGGGTTTGCATCGCCTGGGCATCATATTCAATTGCGCCTTTGGCCATGCCGCCCAGCGGCGCCATATTGCTGCCTAACAGGGTATATACCGACTGGCGGTAGTCCACCATGGCTTTGGCATGCTTTTCAGACATGGCGGGCTTAACTGTGTCCTGCGCGAAGGTATGAGGGGCCAGTAACAAGCCGGCTACAGCCAGCAAGTGCTTTACCTGAGTTTTCATAAAACATTCCTTATTTACTATCACCATTGGGTGCTGTTTATTTTATACTCTACGCAGTCCTGGGATTGCTTACCAGCAAAAAAAACCCTCCGCGAGCGGAGGGTCTTTAAATTAGTTGGTCAGGTCGTCAAAAAACTTTTTCACACCATCGAAAAAGCCCTGTTCTTTGGGCCGGTGTTTGCTTTTTTCACTGTCCATCGACGCATCGAGCTCTTTGAGCAATTCTTTTTGCTTAGATGACAGATTGACCGGCGTTTCTACGACCACCTTACACATCAGGTCGCCAACCATACCGTTACGCACCGATTTAACGCCTTTACCGCGTAAGCGGAACATGCGGCCGGTTTGGGTTTCCGGGCTGACCTTCAGTTTAACCTTGCCATCTAAGGTCGGCACTTGTAACTCGCCACCCAGTGCAGCAGTGGTGAAGCTCAGCGGCACTTCGCAGTACAGATTATTGCCGTCACGGGTGAAGATATCATGTTGTTTAACATGCACCTGCACGTACAAATCACCTGCCGGAGCACCCGCTTCACCTGCTTCGCCTTCGCCATTTAAGCGAATACGGTCGCCGGTATCCACACCCGCCGGGATTTTAACCGACAAGGTTTTGGTTTTTTCAACCCGGCCCTGACCACGGCAGCTATTACACGGATCAGAGATGATCTTGCCGCGCCCTGAACAGGTTGGACAGGTTTGCTGTACTGCAAAAAAGCCCTGACGCATCTGCACTTGGCCGGCACCATGACAGGTAGGGCAAGTGGTCGGCGACGTGCCTTTTTTAGCACCGGAACCATGACATGGCTCACACTCAACCAGGGTCGGTACACGTATTTCGACATCTTTGCCGCGTACCGCTTCTTCCAGGCTCATTTCCAGGTTATAGCGCAAATCTGCACCCTGGCGGGCGCGAGATTGACGGCCACCGCGACCACCGCCAAAGATATCGCCAAATACATCGCCAAAAATGTCGCCAAAATCAGCGCCACCACCACCGAAGCCGGCTCCGCCGCGATTAGGATCCACACCTGCATGGCCGTACTGATCATACGCAGCACGTTTCTGATCATCGGTCAGAATTTCGTAGGCTTCCTGAATTTCCTTAAATTTATCTTCCAGCGATTTATCGCCCTGGGTGCGGTCGGGGTGATACTTCATCGCCAGTTTTTTGTACGCCTTTTTAATATCGCGTACACCGGCGCTTTTATCCACGCCTAACACTTCGTAGTAGTCACGTTTCGACATATCGCTACTTTTCCTACTTCGTTAGCAGAGGGCGGGCGCTTACCGGCCCACCCACTCAAATTTGGTTGCTACAGTGCATTTTTTTGCCCTGTCTCTTACACAACAAAAGGCGCAACAAGAAAGTCCTGCTGCGCCTGCACTGTGACTACATCCCGGCCCGATAGCAGGCCGGAACATCAAACGACAGCTTACTTTTTATCGTCGTCTTTCACTTCTTCGAACTCAGCATCGACAACATCATCGTCGCCTTTGCCTCTGCTCTGCTGCGCTTGCTCACCACCAGCGTCAGCTTCACCCTGACCAGCCTGGGCCTGGGCAGCTTCCATCAGTTTGCCAGACGCTTCAACCAACGCCTGGGTTTTCGCTTCGATTTCCGCTTTGTCTTCGCCTTTGCTTGCAGCTTCCAGGTCCGACAATGCTTGCTCGATAGGAGCTTTGTCTTCTTCGCTCAACGCATCGCCTACTTCTTCAAGCTGCTTGCGAGTTGCGTGGATCATGCCGTCAGCCTGGTTACGCGCCTGAATCAGTTCTTCGAACTTCTTATCGGCATCTTTATTGGCTTCGGCATCCGCTACCATTTTTTCCACTTCTTCATCGCTCAAGCCTGAAGACGCTTTGATGGTGATCTTCTGCTCTTTGCCAGTGTCTTTATCTTTAGCAGACACATGCAAGATACCGTCAGCGTCCAAATCGAAGGTCACTTCGATTTGTGGTACACCGCGGGCCGCCGGGCGAATACCTTCTAAGTTAAACTGACCCAGTGACTTGTTGCCACTGGACTGTTTACGCTCACCCTGAAGTACATGCACAGTTACTGCAGACTGATTGTCTTCAGCCGTGGAGAAGGTTTGCGACTTCTTAGTCGGGATAGTGGTGTTTTTCTCAATCAACACCGTCATCACGCCGCCCATGGTCTCAATACCCAGTGACAGAGGAGTAACGTCCAGCAGCAGTACATCTTTTACGTCACCGGCCAGTACACCACCTTGAATCGCAGCACCTACCGCTACCGCTTCATCCGGGTTTACATCTTTACGCGGATCTTTGCCGAAGAATTCTGACACATATTTTTGTACCAGAGGCATACGGGTCTGACCGCCTACCATGATGATGTCCTGGATATCGCTTACTGACAGATCAGCATCGGCCAGAGCTTTTTTCACTGGGTCCAGAGACTGTTTAACCAGATCTTCAACCAGTGATTCCAGCTTGGCACGGGTCACTTTGATCGCTAAGTGCTTAGGACCTGAAGAATCTGCAGTGATGTACGGCAGGTTCACTTCAGTTTGCTGCGCTGAAGACAATTCAATCTTGGCTTTTTCTCCGGCTTCTTTCAGACGCTGCATGGCCAGTGGATCTTTACGCAGATCGATACCTTGCTCACGCTTAAATTCGTCAACCAGGTAGGTAATCATGCGGTTATCGAAATCTTCACCACCTAAGTGGGTGTCACCGTTAGTCGCCAGTACTTCAAAGGTATGCTCGCCGTCTACCGCGTCGATTTCGATGATAGAGATATCAAAGGTACCACCACCTAAATCGTATACCGCGACAACATTGTCACCTTTTTTCTTGTCCATACCATAGGCCAGCGCCGCTGCAGTTGGCTCGTTGATGATCCGCTTAACTTCCAGACCAGCAATACGACCGGCATCTTTAGTTGCCTGACGCTGAGAATCATTGAAGTAAGCAGGTACGGTGATAACCGCAGCAGTGACTTCTTCGCCCAGGTAATCCTCGGCAGTTTTCTTCATCTTTTTCAGCACTTCAGCAGATACCTGCGGCGGTGCCATTTTGTCGCCTTTGGCTTCTACCCAGGCATCGCCATTATCGGCTTTAACAATTTTGTACGGCATGATGTCGATATCACGCTGCACTTCTTTATCTTCAAAACGACGGCCAATCAGACGCTTGATAGCAAACAGCGTGTTTTCAGGGTTTGTTACTGCCTGACGCTTCGCTGCTGAACCTACCAGTGTTTCACCGTCATTGGTGTACGCAATAATGGAGGGAGTTGTACGATCGCCTTCCGCATTTTCGATAACGCGCGGCTTGTCACCATCCAGCACCGCGACACATGAATTCGTTGTACCTAAATCGATACCAATGATTCTACCCATTACGTGTCTCCGAATTTCTATTCTTTAAAGTCTGCATTTTTAGTGGGGTTATTTACCCACAATTCAACAGTGAGTGTTTAAAAAAATTGCTTTTAAGCTTTGGTGTCCACGCCACTGTCCGGGGCGCGGGCGACCATAACCATGGCTGGCCGCAACAACCGGCCATTTAATTCGTAGCCTTTTTGCATCACCGCCATAACTGTATTTGGCTCATGCTCGGCACTTTCCTGCATCGACATCGCCTGATGCAGTTCCGGGTTAAACACCTCGCCCTGTGGGTCGATAGTCTTCACCCCAAATTTTTCGATGGTGCTCAAAAACGCTTTTTGCGTCATCTCAACACCTTCCAGCAATGGCTTCACTGCGTCATTGCTGCTGTCGCCGGCTTCCAGCGCCCGCTCCAGGTTATCCACCACTGGGAGTAATTCGCCAGCAAAGCGTTCCAGCGCAAACTTACGCGCTTTTTCCACTTCGGCTTCGGCACGGCGACGGGCATTCTCCATGTCAGCACGAGCGCGTAACACGCCGTCTTGCTGCTCTTTGATTTTTGCCTGGGCATCTGACAAGGCTGTTTCCAGCTCATAGATGCGCGCCTGGGCAGCATCTTCGCCGGCGGCGTCTTCGCTGACCACTTCACCTTCGTGTACCGGCACCTCTTGTGCCTGTTGGTCGTTCGCCTGTTCGGTCACTACCTCGTCCTGCTCGGGTTGCGCCTGTTCGTCGCGCTTGTCGCTCATGCCTACCTCCAACTAAATATTCAGGGCAATTCGAATTACCCCTTCAATAGGGTCGTTCAACGATTTTTCCAGCCTTGGGCTACAATTTTTTTTACCGCCTTTAGCTAAATGGCACGCTGAACATCGTGTGCAGCAATTTATGGGGCTGTTTGTGATGTCTTCAAGGGCAAGACCTTCGGATTTTTGTGGAAATACACACTAGGCGGACCCGGCACTATTCGGTATGTTAATAGACTCAACACACTCTGCGCATCTGATTAACATGCTGACAATCTGGACAGTTGGCGCCATCGTCATTCTGTATCTGTGTTTTTTGTTTGCTGTGGCCTTTTTGGGCGATAAATATTTACGCCCCAATCAGCAGCATCCGTATCTGTATAGCCTGGGCCTGGGGGTACATTGCACCTCCTGGGCATTTTTTGGCACTACCACACAGGCACTCCAGTTTGGGTGGCCGGTCGTGCCGACCTATGCCGGGATCATAATGGTGATGGCCTTTATGTTTCCTGTGCTCCTACGTATCAACCGGCTGTGCCAGCAGCACAGCATCAGTTCGCTGGCCGACTTTGTGGCATTGCGCTATCAGCGCTCGCACATGATTGCCGCGCTTATCTCCCTGCTGTGCTTTATTGGTGTGGTGCCCTATATTGCCCTGCAGCTGGATGCCATCACCAAAAGCATTGCGCTGCTTGCGCCTGAAGCTTCCAGCGGCCCCCATACAGTCGGCATGTATGTAGCCGCATTGATGGCACTGTTTGCCATTTTGTTTGGCACGCGCAGCTTAAGTCTGAAAGAAAAACATCCTGGCCTGCTGCTGACCATCGCGGTGGAATCTGTGCTTAAGCTGGCCGGCCTGACTATTGTCGGAATATTTGTGTGCTACAGCTTGTTCGACGGGCCGCTGGATTTGTTATTGCAAGCTGCTGCACATCCGGCCGGACGGGCGGTGCTAGGCGCCGATACCAGCGGCTGGGTGTATGCCGGGCATATGCTGCTGGGGGTCTGTTCCATGTTTGTGTTACCGCGCCAGTTTCATATGAACTTTGTTGAATGCAATGGCGAGGGCGAGCTGCGCACTGCGCGCTGGCTGTTTCCCCTCTACTTACTGGCCATGACCGTATTTGTGCTGCCCATTGCGCTGGCCGGCAGTGTGTTGCTTGACACGGCTACCATCAGTTCTGATGCATTTGTACTGGCGCTGCCACTGGCCAGTGATGCGCCGACGATAACCCTGGCAGCCTTTGTGGGCGGGCTGTCGGCCACCACCAGCATGATCATTGTGGCCACTCTGGCACTGGGGATTATGATTGCCAATAATGTGGTGACGCCGCTATGGCTGCGGGCGCGCATTTCCACCCGCTCGTTAAACACCATGCGCCCGGGCGGGATATTGACCATTCGCCGCGCCACCGTGTTGGTGGTGCTCAGCGTCGCCTACTGGTATCACCTGCATGTCAGTCAGTCAGCCCCGCTGGTGAAAAGCGGTATCATTGCTATTGCCCTGTTAGGCCAGATGCTACCGGCGATGTTGCTGGGGCTGTACTGGTCGCGCGCCAGCTTAGCCGGGGCCGGAGCGGGCTTACTGGCCGGCCTGGCCGGCTGGCTGGTGTGGGTGCTCTACCCCAGTGTATTATCCAGTTATTATTTTGACCCGCCGCCCAGCGATGCCATACTGGCCCGCGGTTTTGTGTTGAGCCTGCTGGCAAATGTAACTGTGTTGCTGATTATCAGCTTGCTTACCCGGCCGCGCGTGGTTCAGACAGATAGCCAGCACGCCCGACCACCGTTGTTGATGATCCGCCTGGCCACCCTGATGCAGCTGACTGAACGGGTTCTGGATTCCGGCGATTATCAGTCGTTGCAGGCTCAACTGGCGACCCGCCTGGGGTCCAACCAGGGCTTTGCCAGTGCCGCGCTGTTAAATAAGGTGGAACAATTGCTGGCTGGCCAGGTGGGCACGCCCGGGGCCAGGGTGTTACTCAGCGCCATCGCTGAAGATCGCCACCATACCGTACCGGATTTGGTGGAATGGGCAGAAGAAGCCTCGGTGTCGTTTCAATTTAACCATGAGGTGCTGCAATCCTCGGTGCAGCACATCGAACAGGGAATTTGCGTACTAGATCATAATCTGTGCCTGCTGGCCTGGAACCAGCAATACGCGACCTTATTTGACTATCCACCCCAGGCACTGCAAGCCGGCATGACCATTCATGCCTTACTGGCATTTAATGCCCGGCGCGGGCTGTTGGGCGATGCTGAAAATGTAGAGCAGGAAATTGCCAAGCGTATTGCTCATATGCAGGCCGGCACCCGCTACAAATACGTTCGACGGCAACCGGATGGCAAGGTTATTGAGTTACATGGCAGCCCGCTGCCCGGCGGTGGCTATGTGACCACCTACAGTGATATTTCCGAGCACATCAAAACCCAGCAGGTATTAGAACAGCGGGTGCGCCAGCGCACTCAACAACTGCAGCAGGCACAACAACAGGCAGAACAGGCCAATGAAAGCAAAACCCGCTTTTTGGCCGCTGCCGGTCACGATCTGATGCAGCCATTTAATGCTGCCACCCTGTTTGCCGCCCTGCTTACTGAGCAGACCCGCCACACCCCCCATTTTTCGCTGAGCCAGCAGCTGCAATCCTCGCTGCAAAGCGCTGAAGCGCTTCTTAGTACGTTGCTGGATATGTCGCGGTTGGATTCCGGTGTGATGCAGCCTGACTGCACCGACTTTGCGTTGCAGGAGGTGTTGGGCCCGTTGAGCCAGGAATTCGCGGTAATTGCCAGCCAAAAAGGCTTGTCGTTTCGAACAGTACCCAACGCTTTGTGGGTGCACAGCGACCCGCGCCTGTTACGCAGAATTGTGCAAAATCTGGTGGCCAATGCCATTCGCTACACCCGCCAGGGCACCGTATTGCTAGGTGCACGCCGGGTTGGCACTAAGCAGGTGGCCATATGGGTCTGCGATACCGGCCCCGGGATTGCCGCGCATCATCAACAGGCGATTTTCGCAGAGTTTCATCAGCTAGAAGGCAATGAGGCCAACGCCGGACTGGGGTTGGGCCTGACCATTGTTGAGCGAATGAGCCAACTATTGGGCCACCCGGTAAATCTGCAATCACGCCCCGGGTTTGGAACCCGGTTTACAGTGACTGTACCGCGCCGGGCAACACCGGCTAGCGCCCCCGCACCAGTTCACGCTGAGCCGCTTGCCGGGGCCTTTTTACCTCGCAGCCAGGTGTTGTTAATTGAAAATGATACTGAAGTGGCTGAAGCGCTGGCGCTGACACTGACCGGCTGGGGCGCCCAGGTGTTGGTGGCAGCCGATTTTGACACCGGCCAGACACGCTGCCCGACTCCGCCGGATTTGATGATCGTAGATTATCATTTGAACCGGCGGCAAACCGGCACCGAAGTGGCCAGTGCGCTGCGCGCATTTTGGCAGAAATCTGTGCCCGGAATTCTAAATACCGCTAAACGGGATGCGGGCGTGAAAGCCGAGGCCGCACACCATCAGCTACATTATTTACCCAAACCAGTTAAGTTGCTGGCGCTGAAAAAGCTGCTACGCGAGGTACTGGCTCAGTGACCGGCCACCACCTGGTTGTATAACACCCCGGCCTGGGTTCGATTGACTACGTGTAATTTTCGCAGCACTGCAGAGACATGTTGTTTCACGGTGGACTCGGAAATTTGAAGTGTGTAGGCGATTTGCTTGTTGAGCAAGCCATCGGCCAGCAGTGCCAGCACCTTGTACTGGTGGGGGGTCAGTTGCGCCAGATTTTGTACAAACAACGCATCCGGTGAGGCCTCCGATGTCGCCAGCGGCTGTTCTACATAGTCCGGGACCCAGGGCAGGCCATCCAGAATGTGGTCAACCGCAGCAATAATTTGCGGTAACGGCGTGGATTTTGGAATAAAGCCACCGGCCCCAAGTTGCATTACCCGTCGGATCAGCGCACTGTCTTCCTGAGCAGAGACCACCACGACCACCACATCAGGCCACTGGCTAAGTAGTTCTGCTAAGCCACTCAATCCACTGGCACCCGGCATGGTTAGATCTAAAAACACCAGTTCGATGGCCTCATGCTGCGCCAGAGCCGCCTGTGCCTCATCCAGCGATGCCGCTTCATACACGGAATCGCCAACAACGCCCTGCAAAGCATGTTTTAGGGCTGCACGAAACAAGGGATGATCATCAGCAATCAATACCGAAGTAGTCATAACCTAACAATGTTAATTATTTGTTAGCCACTGTAGCATATATTATCGTGGGTAAAAGCGTTTTACGCAGGCCAGGGGGTGGCCTGCGCAAGCATGGCTAGTCTAGAAACGATAGCCCAGGGTGAGGTGAACAGTACGCGGATCGCCGTAGTAGCTGATCAGGGTGGTATCGTTGCCCAATCCGGGGCCAAAGCTGCCATCTTCCAGTCGGGTAACAAAATCGTAGCCACCGACGATGTATTCTTCATCGGTCAGGTTTTTAAAGTGCAAGCCGCCATACCACTGGCCTTCCACACTTTCCCAGTTGACACTCAAATTTGCCAGTCCGTAGGCATCCTGCTGAATCAAATCGCTGGTTTCAAAAATCAGATACTCATCACGGTAATAATAGTTGGCATTAACTGTAAAAAATCCGTAGGCGGTGTCCATGGTGTAGTTGGCCGCCAGATTTAGCGTATGTTCGGGCGTACTGGCCAGCCCGATGAGTGGCGGAATGGCATTGTTTTCTTTGATCTCAAAATCAATAAAGCCATAGGCCACATCAAACGACAGATTATTGGTGGCCACATAGGTCATCTCTACTTCCACGCCGCTGGCTGCGGTTTCCGCCGCATTACGCAAACGTTGCTGCAATGCGGTGGGATCGTCAGAATTGCCCTCGATGCCGATATACTGGCGGTCCTGGTGATCGTAGGTAAACGCGGTGGCGTTCAGACGAAAACGATCGGTGAGGTCGCTTTTCATGCCCAGCTCAAATGAGTCTACGATTTCCGGGTCGACCCCCGGCTCATTAATGGTAGCACGCGGATTAAAGGTGCCCGACTTAAAGCCCTGGGCATAGCTGGCAAAAAACAACGTATCGCGTGAATACTGATATTCCACCCCCACTCGCGGCGTAAACCGCGACCAACTTTGCACGGCCGGCGCATCCGGTACGCCGTCATTGTCCGTGTCGGTGCCCAGAACCTGCGGAATAGGCACATTGTCAGGGCGCTCAAAGCCGTCTATCCAGCCAGTTTGCGGGTACAGGTTATACAGCACCGTGCCGTTAAAGACCGAGGCTTGTTTTTCCTCATCGGTATAGCGCGCGCCCAGTGATACCGATACCTTGTCGGTGATATCGTAATTAAGCTGCGCGTACCCCGCCCAGCTTTCGCTGTTATTGCACCCGGACACTTCCCGGGTAAAGCCCGGGGTGCCTTCCGGGAAAATCTCCAGCGCTGCAAAATCGCGCCCCAATACGCCCAGGATGGCATCAAACATCCCACAGGATTCGCCATCGTAATAATACAGGCCGCTGACCAGCGTCATATCATTGCCGGTGATGTTCAGTTGCAGCTCGTGGGTCTGGTTTTCATCTTCGTATATCGCTGGCACATCGAAGATATCCAGCTGGGTATTGTCAAAATCGATATTGGTGGGCGAGTAACTTTCCCGTTTGGAGCCAATGTATTTAAGCTCGGTCATAGCATTGACATTATACCGGGCCAGCCAGCTTAAGCCGTCCAGCTCCACCTTGTTAGTGGTGGGCAAACTCGAATAAGAATCAAACACCGAGTCCGGTTGCGGGGCATCCGTGCGCAGACTGGGTAATAGGCGGTAGCCACCTTTGGCGTTGGAGTCATCTTCGGTTTTATCCCAGCCCAGGCGGAAAAATAAATCGTCGGTGGGGTGCACTTCCAGCGTCAGCCGCGCCGCCCACAAATCTTTGTTGTAGTTTTCGGTATCCTGGCCTGGCTGAGCCAGGATCAAGAACTCGCCAAAGCCGTCGCGATTAAGATTGGCATAACCAAAGCCTAAGAAGACCTTGTCCTGAATCAGCGGGTACTGGCCGGTGATTTTGACATCCCGCTGATTGTAGCTGCCAATGGTACCCTGCACATTGAGCTGCGGGTCGCCGGTCATTTCTTTGGTGACATATTTGACCGCCCCTCCAATGGTATTTTTGCCATACAGGGTGCCCTGGGGCCCGCGCAACACCTCAATGCGCTGTACATCCAATAAATCCATCACCGCACCCTGCGGCCGCGCGATATACACATCATCAATGTAAATGCCCACACCCGGCTCATAGCCCCACAGCGGATCCTGCTGGCCCAGACCACGGATAAACGCAGTCAGGGTGGAGTTAGTGCCACGGCTGGTTTGCAACGTGGTATTAGGAGAGAACTGCTGCACCTCGGTAAGTACACTGATGCCTTTTTCAGTCAGTTCAGCCGCGCCGATGGAGGTGATGGCGACCGGCACTTCCTGCAGGGTTTCCACCGTGCGCCGGGCGGTCACTTCAATGCGCTCTAAGCGTGCTTCTTCGTCTTCTGGCTGCCCGGCTTGCTGCGCCAAGGCCAGCGGGCTGGCAGTTAGTGCGGCGGTCACTGCCAGCGCGCACAGGGTTTGGCGCCGACGGCAAAAAATAGGGGTATGGTAAGTCATGCGTAATCCTTTTATTGTCGCTTTTGGTGGAAATCATGTTCCTGACGAGCTAGCGGTCTGATGATTAATTTATCGACAAAAAAACCACGCGTATCTAGTACCTTAGTACGTAGCACCATCGTACTATGGGCGCACAGTACTGCTTTAGGGCACACTGAGGTTATTCCTTGGCGGGTCTGCGGTAACAGAACAATAAAAGGAATCCATTATGCTAAGTATGGCCGGCCTGTTGTTGGGCCTGATTTTGCTGATTGTACTCACCATCCGGGGCATGAACCTGTTTATCGCCGCGCCTTTGTGTGCGTTATTGGTTGCCCTGACTAATGACATCACCCTGTTTGACGGGGCCGACAATTTTGTCACCCTGTACATGGGCGGCTTTGCTGATTTTGTCGCCGCCTGGTTTTTTATGTTTTTGCTCGGTGCCTTATTCGGCAAGTTCATGGAAGACACAGGGGCGGCAGATGCGGTAGCACGCTGGATTGTAACCCGCTTAGGCTACAAGCAGGCAGTGTTGGCGGTGGTCATGGCCTGCGCCATCCTTACTTATGGCGGGGTTAGCGTATTTGTGGTGGCGTTTTCGGTCTACCCCATGGCGCTCAGCCTGTTTAAGGATGCCAACCTGCCACGGCGCTTTATTCCCGGCACCCTGGCCTTTGGCTCGGTGACTTTTACCATGACCTCTGCCGGCTCACCGGAAATTCAAAACTGGATCCCCATCAAGTATCTGGGCACCTCTCCCTTTGCTGCCTGGGAGGTCAGCCTGGTCGTGGCGGTCCTGATGGCCTGCTTTGGCTATTGGTGGCTTAAGCGCATGATCACCAAAGCCGTGGCCAACGGCGAACATTTTGAAAGCCGTGATATAGACCCGGTGATCCCTGAACGCGATTACCCCCACCCCATTACCGGTATCATTCCGCTGATTGTGGTGCTGTTATTGTCGTTCTTTTTGCATGAAGCCATTGCTCAGTACGCATTGATTGTGGCACTGGCCGGCGGCGTTCTTACCCTGATGCTGATCAATTTTCGCCACTTTCATGATCTGCCCAAAGCCATCAACCTGGGCACCACCGGTGCTTTGGTGGCCATCGGCAACACTGCCGCGGTTGTGGGGTTTGGCAGTATTGCCAAAAACACCGAGGCTTTTATGGCCACGGTGGATATGATGACGCAAATTCCCGGCAACCAGCTCATTGGCGCAGCCATTGCAGTGAGTGTGACTGCCGGCTTAACCGGTTCTGCGTCGGGGGGCCAGGCTATCGTATTACCGCTGGTAGGCCCACATTATCTGGACCAGGGCGTAGAGCCGGAGCAGTTGCATCGGATTGTTTCGATATCCTCCGGCGCGTTGGACTCGTTGCCCCATAATGGCTATGTGGTCACCACCATCCGGGCCATTTGCCATGAAACCCATCAGGCCGCGTATGGACCGGTCGCGGCTTTGACTGTGGTTACCCCGGTCATGGGTCTGATTGTGGCCATCGCGCTGTTTAGCTGGTTTTGAAGGAGAATCCCGGTGAAAAAATACAACTCTTTACTAGCCATGTTCACCGCTTGCTGGCTAAGTCTCCCCTGCCTGGCTTTGCCAATTGTTGAAAAACAGGTGTTTAGAACCACCGACTTTATACTGTTTTCCGGCCAGACCCTGGCAGAAGTGCAAGTGGGCTGGGAAAGCTACGGGCAGCTCAATGCCGACAAAGACAATGTCATTTTGATCACCCATCATTTTTCCGGTTCCTCCCATGCCGCCGGTCGCTACCACCCCGATGATGCCCAGCCTGGTTATTGGGATGCTCTGATTGGCCCGGGTAAAGCCATTGATACCGACAAATATTTTGTGATCAGCGTCGACACTCTGGCAAATTTGGCTGCCTATGATGAGCATGTAGTTACCACCGGGCCGTCCTCAGTAAACCCGGCCACGGGCAAGCCTTACGGGCTGGATTTTCCGGTGGTGACTATCCGCGATTTTGTCAATGTGCAAAAACAGGTGCTGGAAAGTTTAGGGATCCGTTCGTTGCATGCCGTGGCCGGCCCATCAATGGGCTCGATGCAGGCGCTGGAATGGGCCAGTGCTTACCCAGACCAGGTTGAACGTGTGGTATCGGTAATTGGTACCGGTGCCAGTGATGCCTGGACTACTGCGTCGCTGGCCCACTGGGCTGCGCCAATCCGGCTGGACCCGGCCTGGCAGGACGGTGCCTATGAACGCGATAACGGCCCGCACCAGGGCCTCACTGCCGCCTTGATGCTGATCACCCAGTATGCATTACATCCTTCGGTGTTTAACCAGCAAGGCCGGACACTGGGCTATCAACCGCTGGAACAGGCGCCGTTATCTGATATCCGGCAATCCCACAGTATTGTCAACTGGTTACAGTCGCGGGCTCAGGAGCGAACCAAAACCATGGATGCCAATCATTTACTTTATCTGGTACGGGCCTGCCAGCTGTTTGTGGCTGGCCATGGTGACAACCTGCGCCAGGGACTTTCGCGGGTGCAAGCCAAAACCTTATTTTTGCCGGCCTCCACCGATTTATTATTGCTTCCCTATCTGGCCAAAGAAGCGCACAGCACGCTGGCCGAGCTCGACAAGCCCAGTACCTACCATGAGCTGACCGGCCAGTATGGCCACCTGGAAGGCCTGGTGCATATTCAGGAAGCAGCGCAGCAGTTGCGTGCATTTTTAGCCTCAGAGGACTCACAATGAAAAAACATCTCGTCTGCCTTGCCCTGCTGACCGCCGGGGTCGCCCAGGCCCAACCCACGCTTAATCTGGATACCCGACAGATCACCGTGTCGGGCTTATCAGCGGGCGGCTACATGGCCAATCAGTTTCATGTTGCGTACAGCGACTGGGTGAGTGGCGCGGCGATCATCAGTGCCGGACCTTATTATTGTGCGCAAAATGATATCACTGTGGCACTGGATACCTGTGTGGATGCTCTGGATGGCAGCCTGGCACCGGCCAGCCTGCTCTCCCAGGCCGAAAAATGGGCCAAGGCGGGCAAAATTGCTCCGCTGGAAAACCTCCAGGATGATCGGGTGTGGCTGTTACATGGCACCCGCGACCAACGGGTAGCGCAGGAAGTAACTGATTTACTGCATCAACAGTATCAAACCTGGTTAAGCGCCGGGGCTGTGCGCTATATTGTTGATAAGCCCTTTGGTCATCATTTTCCTACCCTACAGGATGGCGGGGCCTGTAGCGCCAGCGATACTCCGTTCATTGGCGACTGCAATTATGATGCAGCCGGGGAAGCACTGGGCTTTTTGCTTGGCGAGCTTAACGCGCCAGATGACACGCAGGAAGGCGAAGTGATCAGCTACAACCAGCACGACATTGCCGGCGCCGCGGCCGATACGCTGGCCCAGACCGGCTATGCCTATGTACCTAAATCCTGTGCTGATGGACAACCCTGTCAGGTGCATGTGAGTTTTCATGGCTGCAACCAGTACGCTGACGCGGTCGATATGGCCTACGTGGAGCGTACCGGCCTGAACCGCTGGGCCGACGACAATCAATTGGTGGTATTTTACCCGCAAACGCGCAAGTCGCTGTTTATGCCTTTAAACCCCCAGGGCTGTTGGGACTGGTGGGGCTATACCGGGGATGATTATGCAACTCGTGATGGTGAACAGTTGCGTGCGGTCAAAGCCATCATTGACGCTTTTACTAACTCCAACAACGTTAAGGATGATGCATGAAACCCTACACCATTTTTATCACCGGCGGTGCCAGTGGTATCGGCTATGGTATTGCTGAACAGCTGGCCCGCCAGCAGCATCAGGTGATTCTGGCCGATATCAACCAGGATGCTGCTGAGCAAGCAGCGCAACAGCTGCGTGATCAGGGGCTACAAGCGCTGGCAGTCGCAGTAGATGTAACCAATGCCGAGCAGGTGGCAGCCTTGCCTGAACAGCTTAGCGATACCCCAGTGGATGTGCTGATAAACAACGCCGGAGTACAGCATGTGGAAGCGCTCGCTACGTTCCCAGCACACAAATGGCAACAGCTTATCAATATCATGCTGGTGGGCCCGGCTCTGCTGACCCAGGCATTTTTGCCACATATGCAGCAGCAAAATTTTGGCCGGGTCATCAATATCGGCTCGATTCACTCCCTGGTGGCCTCGCCGTACAAATCCGCCTATGTGGCAGCCAAGCATGGTCTGCTAGGCCTGGCAAAAACGGTGGCGCTGGAGATGGCCGAAGCGGATATCACCATCAATACCCTGTGCCCGGCATATGTGAAAACACCTTTGGTGGAAAAACAGATTGCTGACCAGGCAAAGGCCAATAACATCAGTGAGGAGCAGGTGATCAATGAAATTATGCTCAAGCCGATGCCCAAAAAAGCCTTTATCAGCATTAGCGAGCTGGCTGACACGGCTTTGTTTTTACTGAGCCCGGCCGCGCGCAATATCACCGCCCAGACGCTGGTGCTGGATGGTGGCTGGACAGCCCGCTAACGCTTTCATTTGCCGGCAAATTTATGCTAATGTCAAAAGTCACTCATTGTTGCCAGAGACATTAGCCTCATGCCTTATCACACTGTCGGCCTCATCGGAAAACCCGGTCACAGCGAAACCCAAACCAGCCTGACTCATCTGGTGGCATATTTGCGGCAGCGCGGCTGTGAGATCCTGGTGGAAGAAACGGTACGCGATGAGCTCGATGATCCGGACTTAGAAGCGCACAATTTGGTGACCATCGGCAAACGTGCTGACTTAGCGGTAGTAGTAGGCGGCGACGGCAGTATGCTGGGCGCCGCCCGGGTGCTATCGCGCTTTGATGTGCATGTGGTTGGGGTCAACCGGGGTAATCTGGGCTTTTTGACCGACATCCATCCTGATGACATCCACGCCCAGCTGGACCTGATTTTTGCCGGTAAAGCCTTGGTGGAACAGCGCTTTTTGTTGGAAGTGGGTGTGTATCGTCATGAAAAGCTTAAAAGCAGTAACACAGCGGTGAATGAAGTGGTGTTGCATCATGGCAAAGTGGCTCACATGATGGAGTTTGAAATCTACATCGATGATCAGTTTGTGTTCAGCCAGCGCTCGGATGGCTTGATTGTCGCCACTCCCACCGGTTCCACCGCCTATTCACTCTCCGCCGGCGGTCCCATTCTTATGCCACGCCTGGATGCCGTGGCTCTGGTGCCGATGTTCCCGCATACCCTGAGTAGCCGCCCTATTGTGGTGGATGCCAATAGCACCGTGTCTATGCGAGTATCCCGGGCCAACAGTGATAGTTTGCAGGTGAGCTGCGACAGCCACATTGTGCTACCAGTGTTGCCGGGTGATGAAATCCGCGTGCAAAAAAGCAAGGACAAACTTTCCCTGGTGCATCCGAAGGGGTACAACTATTTTAATGTATTGCGCAATAAGCTGAGCTGGGGCAGTAAACTGTATTAATCTGGCCGGCCGGCATCGCCAGCCGGCTTGAACTATTCCTCACAGCAGCCAGTAATCATTGATATGAAAAAAATGATTCTGCTTTTGGTGTGTGCGCTGCTCGTGTCTGGCTGCACGCGTTTAAAATTTGCTACCGCCAATACCACCACGCTCACCTTTGACGGTCAGATCATTGAGGACCAGGCTTACGGCCCGCTTAAACGTCAGTCGCTGGATATGTATGTTCCAGAGTCAGCAAACACTTCACCTGCGCCGGTTGTGATTTTTTTCCATGGCGGGCGCTGGACCTTCGGCTCCAAAGGCCAGTACCAATTTGTCGGCACCAAACTGGCCTCTATGGGCTATGTGGCGGTATTACCCAATACCCGCTTGTATCCAGATGTAAAATTCCCGACTTTTATTGAAGACGCCGCACAGGCTGTTGCCTGGGTGCAAGCCAATATTGACCAATATGGTGGCAATCAGGAAGTATTTATCAGCGGCCATTCCTCCGGCGCGCACATCGGGGCGTTGGTTGTAGCGAATAGAAAGTACCTGCAAGATGCCGGCGGCAACCCTGATAAAATCAGCGGCTTTATTGGCATGTCCGGCCCCTATGATTTTACCCCTAAGGCCGACGACCTGGTTGAGATATTCGGCCCGGAAGACCAGTTTCCTGAAATGGTGGTTTCACACTATATCGATGGCGATGAGCCGCCCTTCGCGCTGATGTACGCGCTTAATGATGATAAAGTGCACCTCAGAAACTTAAAACGACTCAAAGCCCGGATTATGGAAAAAGGCGGTGATGTCGAAACATATTTGTATAAAGACGGCGGCCACGCCGGAACGGTGGCGGCGCTCAGCTGGGCCAACCCCGATGAATTGCCGGTGGCGGAGGATATGCAGAAATTTATTGAGCGACATCGTCGTCAGACGCCTGCTGAAGACTAACCAAATTTGGTCGGCCCCCGCTTTATTTCCGACATTATCCCAGTCACTGTGGCGCAAGTCATACTCTCCCACTACAAACACCAACATTGCGGCGCAAGCCGTAATTTCCTGGGAGATCGCTGGTGCGTGAAAAGAAAAAGGCAGTAGCCGGCGTTGTTAGCAAACCAGGGAGATCCCGACTTTTGCGGGACGACTAAAATTCCGGTCATTGCGGCGCAGGCCGCAATCTCCCTGGACATCTGAAGGTGAACTGAAAAAAAGTAGCCAGCTTTGTCTGCAAGCCAGGGAGCTCCCGACTTTTGTCGGGATGACTAAAGTTCCGGTCATTGCGGCGCAGGCCGCAATCTCCTTGGACATCTCTGGTGGATGAATCGAAAAAGGATGTAACAGGCATTGTCAGTAAGCCAGGGAGATCCCGACTTCCGTCGGGATGACTAAAGTTCCGCTCATTGCGACGCAGGCTGCAATCTCCTTGGACAACTCTGGTGCGTGCAACGAAAAAGGCAGTAGCCGGCGTTGTTAGCAAACCAGGGAGATCCCGACTTCCGTCGGAATGACGGTGAAAAAATCCGCGGGATGACGGGTAAAACAGCGGCGCAGTGCCCTACGACAATAGCTTTCGACCCATACCAACATCATTTTCGCTATAACTTTTCAACAAAAAGATCAGTTAGGGTTTAAAACTCTGTCTGATTTTTTAACAAAGCCGATTGATCTTTTTTCAGAATATTACCTAAGCGCTTGTTGTTTAATATTTAATCAATATTGGCATACAAATGGCTTACAGAGAAAGTGCATAGCAAGAAAGTATTAGCCAACAGCAGTAGCCGTCATCAAGTTAGGAAGTAGGACGATGAAAAAATTAACCGCAGCAGTTTTCAGCACTATGTTACTCACCACTCCATTTGCCACCCACGCTAATCTGATAGTGAATGGTAGCTTTGAAACACCAGATGTAGCGTCTCCGGGCTGGTCTTCATTCGCTCCCGCCGCTGTTCCAGGTTGGGGGGCAGCCACGCGAGTTGAGATTTGGGATGATTTATTTGGTTTTGAATCCTATGAAGGCGACCAGCATGCCGAACTGAATTCCACCGGCACAGGGCCTTATACCTTATTCCAGTCATTTTCTACCGAAGCTGGTCAAGCGTACTCTTTTGACTTTGCTTATGCGGCCCGCGAAAATGACCGTGAAAGTTTCCGGGTAGATATCACTGATGATGACACCGACGCAGTTTTGTTCACCCGGCTATTTGATGATCACACACGTCGCGTATGGCGCACTTACAACACCATGTTTGCAGCGGCATCAGCAAGCACTACAGTGACTTTTACCTCGGTGACTCCCACAACCACATTGGGCAATCTAATTGACGACGTTCGGGTGGCAGTGCCAGAACCAGGCACACTGGGTGTGTTTTCACTGGCCCTGGCCGGGCTGGCAGCACGGCGCTTTAAAAAAGCCTGATAGTAATAACCAGGCAATAAGAAACCGGGCAGATGCCCGGTTTTTTGTTATGCCGTAGTGGCGGCCCGATTGCGCTGACGCGCATGTTCAGGCTTGCGGTTTTGCTGGCCAGGCCGTGCACGACGGCGCTGGTTATTGTTCCCACCATTATTGCCACCTGCTGAACTTGCCTGAGAAGCTTTTGGCTTCTTTGGTTTGTTCGGCTTTTTGGGTGCCGACAAGGTGGTTGGCGCCAGAGACAGCTCGGGCTCAAAACCAGACAGTGGTTGCCGCGGGATCAGCATCTGAATAAGAGTTTCGATATCTTTTAATTGCTGTAGTTCATCTGCGCTTACCAGCGACCAGGCCTGGCCTTGTTCGCCAGCCCGGCCGGTACGGCCAATGCGGTGAACATAATCCGCAGCGGTGTTGGGCAAATCAACATTGATGACTACCGGTAATTTTGCAATGTCGATACCACGAGCAGCAATATCGGTGGCCACCAGCACTTTGATGCCGCCATCTTTAAACTCAGCCAGCGCTTTGGTGCGCGCGCCCTGACTTTTATTGCCATGGATTGCTGCACTGGGAATACCGGCAGCATCCAGCTTTTTCGACAAACGATTAGCTCCGTGCTTAGTGCGTGTAAACGCCAGCACCTGTTGCCATTTATTCTGCTTTATCAACGAAATAAGTGCAGCCGGTTTGCGATTGCGATCGACAGCCACCAGTTGCTGTTCAATTTTTTCAACCGTGGTATTGGCCGGTGCTACCGACACCTTAACCGGATTACGCGTGATGGACTCAGCCAGACGAGTCACTTCCGGAGAAAAAGTGGCTGAAAACAGCAAAGACTGTCGCTCCGGTGGCAATAACTTCAAAATGCGTTTGATGTCATGAATAAAACCCATGTCTAGCATGCGGTCGGCTTCATCCAACACCAGGGTTTCCAGTTGAGAAAACTTCACGGCATTTTGCTGGTATAAATCCAACAACCTACCCGGTGTAGCAATCAGTACGTCCACACCCCGGCGTAAGCGTTTCATTTGTGGGTTAATACCGACGCCACCAAATACCACAGCCGATGACAAACCGGTAAACTCAGCCATCTGCTCAACATTTTCAGCGACCTGAGCGGCCAGCTCTCGGGTGGGGGTTAAGACCAGCGCGCGCACCTGATTACTGCCCACCGGTTTGCCTTCGGCTAACCGGTGCAGCACAGGTAATGAAAACGCTGCAGTTTTGCCGGTTCCCGTTTGTGCGGCGGCTAAAACATCGTGGCCTTCAAGCACCGGAGGAATGGCTTTGGCCTGAATTGGGGATGCAGTATCAAACCCCTGTTTTTCGATAGCTTGCATCAGAGCCGATGACAGGCCCAGAGAAGAAAAGGACATAGAACCTCAAAAAATAAATACTAAGTGAATGGGTCAGAAACATGCCGGCTTCACAATGTGTTCGCTGTCGCTTTATCTGGCGATGCATGTGTCTGAAGATGCAGTTTTGTTGTTTAGCAGGATGGGTGACACTGCGGACTCACACAGTGAGTCAAGGTACAGCCCACATCGCAAAAAACACTGCAGGTGATAAGGAGAAAGTCAGCCGGTAAACTCCGACAGACCGAAACTGGCGGCGATACTATCAGTATGCCCGCACGAAAGCCAGCAGATTGGTCGCCTGACCAGATTAAATCTATGGGCTGGCTGGCATGGGCCAGCCAAGGGAATTAAAAAGTGAATAGGACTTACTGATCCAGAGGGGTGTCGAAGTCTTCGGCTAAATCAAAATCGCCGGTTGCTTCCACCACCTTGTCGTCTTCAAATTGCAGGATAAGACGCTTTTGAAAATCCTCACCGCGTTTGCGCATGCCCCGTTTCATGTCATACACATAATACCAGGTATCGTTATTGAACGAGTCTTCTACAACCGGGTGGCCCAGTACGTAAACCACCTGCTCTTTGGTCATGCCTTTACGCAGTTCTTTTACATCCCGTTCGTCCAGGAAATTGCCCTGAGGCACATCAATTCGGTAAATCCAGTTAGTACAGGCAGTGGCCGATACAGTTACCGCCACCAGTAAAAAAATTTGATACAACTTCATGCGAGTGTTAGGTCCAGTCACTTTTTTGTTTTGGTTGCGTCTTGTCTGCGCCAGCCCAAGCGCAACCGAATTTATAGGCGCGGAGCATGCTACCCCACTCAACTAGGACCAATCAACCGCTTATTAGTTCGATTCGGCACTTTTAAGTAGCTCCCGGGCATTCGCCAGCGCCGATTCAGTAACTTTATCTCCAGCCAACAAACGAGCCAGTTCGTCCACGCGGTCCTGGCCTGCCAGGGCCAACATCATGGTTTGCGTGCTTTGGCCATCAGTCATCTTGGTGACAAACAGCTGGTTGTGCGCCTGAGCAGCAACCTGTGGCAAGTGAGTGACACACATTACCTGACTTTGACGACCCAACCGGCGCAGTAACGACCCGACAATGGAGGCGGTTGGCCCGCTGATCCCGGTGTCGACCTCATCAAAAATCATGGTGGGCACAGCATGCTGATCGCTGGCCAGTACCTGAACCGCCAGGCCAATACGCGATAACTCTCCGCCTGAGACCACTTTATCTAACCGATCCGGATCCTGGCCCGGGTTGGTGGAGACTTTGATAACAACATCATCCTGACCCAGGCTGCCGGGGGTTTTGTCGGCGTTGTACACCACATCCACCAGCATTTTGGCATGCGTCATATTCATATGCTGAATTTGTGCCTCTACTGCGGCCGCAAAAGTGGTCGCTGCTTGCTTGCGTGATGCAGACAATTGCTCCGCCGCCCCCAAATAGGCAGCTTTTGCCTTGCCGACTTCCTGATGCAGGCCGTCTAACCGGCTATCTTCATCTTCTAACTGCTTAAACTCTTGTGCCAACTGCTGATGCAAGGCATACAGGGCTTCGGGCTCCACGGTGTGTTTGCGTGCTAACTCCATCGCTTTGCTGTAACGCGACTCCACCTGCTGCAATCGCAGCGGGTCAATTTCCAGCGCATCACAATAAGCCCGTAACTCAGACGAGGCTTCTTCCACCTGAATGGAGGCATCATTGAGCATGGTCACTATGGGGGCTAGTGTGGCATCGTGATCCTGTAAGGCAGACAAGCGTTCGATACTGTTTTGAATCACCGATAAGGCATTACCTTCATCACTTTCATACAAATGGTAAAAGCTTGTTTGAGCCTGCTCCAGCAGCGCCTGGCCATTGCTCAACCGCTTATGTTCGGTTTCCAGCTCGGTAAATTCATCTTCGCCCAGAGCAAAATCATCCAGTTCTTCAACCTGATAGGTGAGCAACTGGCGACGATCAGTACGCACCTGGGCCTGTTGTTCCAGCCGCGTCAATTCGGCCTGTTTTTCACGCCACTGAGTGTAAGCTGTTTTGACCTGCGCCAATAACTCCGGATGCTGAGCAAAACTGTCGATATGCTTGCGCTGCACATCTTCTTTAAGCAATTGTAAGTGCGTATTCTGACCATGGATGGCCAGTAACCACTGCCCCAACCTTTTTAATTGCTGCAGCGACACCGGGCTGCCATTGATAAAGGCTTTTGAACGCCCTTCTTTGGAAATGACCCGCCGGATAAAGCAGGTGCCTGGCTCGTCATCACAGGCCAGCTCATGTTCATTGAGCCATTGCACGGCGCCACGATTCTCGGCCACCGCAAAATGCGCGACGATTTCAGCTTTCGCAGCTTCTTTTCGCACCGCACTGGCATCTGCGCGTTCGCCCAAACACAAACTCAGCGCATCAATGGCGATAGATTTACCCGCCCCTGTTTCACCGGTGATCGCCGTGAGCCCTTGACTGAAATTCACTGACAGTTCACGAACCACGGCAAAATTTTTGACAGACAATTGCACAAGCATAAAAAGTACTCCAGGCACTCTATAAATATACAGTATATGGCTATTTATACAGTACAAAAACCAAACTGGCAACATCAGTTTGGCGCATAAGCGCAACAAAGTGATCCTGGTATGGCGCAGGTGGCAACAAACGGTATGTTAATCATCTCAAGAGCAAGCGAATGTCCGATGACTGGTTCCACTGGCTAAATGTTATAGGCGTGGCGTTTTTTGCCGTATCCGGCACGCTGGTCGCGTATGAAAAAAATGTTGATAGCTTCGGGGTCATTGTTCTGGCTAGTATCACGGCAATTGGTGGGGGCACCTTACGCGATGTATTGCTCGATGAGCCCATCTTTTGGATTGCGGCACCAGACTATCTGTACTCCACCTTGGCTGCGATCAGCATCACAGTCATTCTTATCCGGATTAAATCAAGTATTTCCGGACGTTTGTTGATGTTTATGGATGGCGTAGGACTGGGCCTATTCAATATTATCGGTATCGAAAAAGCCCTGATCGCAGAGACGGGGATGACGATCGCGATCACCCTGGGTACTGTGACCGCCATCTTTGGAGGGATTTTGCGTGATGTGCTGGCCCGTGAAATACCTATGGCCATGCGTTGCGAACTGTACGCCACTGCCTGTATTGCCGGGGGACTGGTCTATGCCGGGCTGTTTTACAGCGACCTGCCTTATTTATGGTGTATCATAGGGTCTCTGCTGACTACCTTATCATTGCGGCTGGGCGCCATTCGGTGGGGATGGCGGATCCCCATCTTTGAAAAAGACATTCCTAAGCAGGATTAATCGGTTGTGCTGTCTCTCGGCAGTACACTAGGCCTGCAAGATTGCCCGTCGAGTCGGTAAATTGTGCATACTCAGAAATTGTTACGTTGTAAAAATGCACCATTATCGCTCGTTTTCTGCACTAAAAAACGACAACCATATGGCTGTCGTTGTTATCGTTTAACTGACTTGATGCTCTGTTATTTTTTTCTGACGTCGTCTTTGTGCTTTTGCTCTTCACGTACCCAGTCTTCCAGCGCAGAGCCCGGATCTTCTTCACCCGCGATGCTTTCATTTTCAGTATCTTCGTCAGTTTCCACTGCCTCTGCGGCTTCATCGTTTAAAGACTTATCGTGATCAGACGCTGCAGATTTGTCATCTTTTTTCGTCATAGTGCCTCCGCTGCCTAAGTTGGTAAAAAAATTGCATGAACTGTTAGGACCTAAGTTAGAAAGTGTCCGTCAAACGCAATATATCTTCGTAGTTTAGCTTATCCGATGCTGATTTTTACGCCTGGGTAAGCACTGTGGTTCAACCATCCGCGACGCGCTACCATGTATATATTTCACTGGTGTTACACATTTGTGAAAATCCAGTAGATCTACTTTTAAATTTAGGCTAGGATTAAATTGTATAAAAAGAACAGGAGGATTTATGTTTAAGTCTTTTACGAAGTTCTTTCAGCGTAAACACCCATACACAGTGGCTTTTTATATTGGAAGAAAAAAGACCCAGAAGATTTTTGATTGCAAAATTAAGAAAAAATCTGAACTGCTAGCAGGGAAATAATTTTTTCTGATAACGGTTAGTTGCCCGCACCCACCGGCCACCTTTTTTCAGGTGTAATTTTTCAAAGCTAACCGGCTATATCATCAATAGCTTGCTCAAAAACAGCCGAAAAGGCTTCCACGCGGAAGCCTTTTTTGTTTTACCCGAGCCGCTATGCATTTAAAAGGTGATTTCCCACTGCAGGCTACTGCGCAAGGTATCAACATCCACCTCGCCATTCTCATGGTCGTATCGGGTCACATCCAAAGTCAGTTTGTTGGCATATCCGTTAAAATAATAGTTCAATGCAATGCCCTGCTCTGCCAACCGGGTTTTGTGACCTGCGGTGGTCACCATACCGGCGACACGGCCGGCCAGTTCTAACTGCTGTGGCCAGGCAGGTAACCATTCATGCACAAAATAGCCGGCCTGTATGTAAGCGCCTTCTAAACTTATTGCTGTTAGCTGCGGCTGTGTCACAGTTTTGCGATGCCACTCGGCGGTGACATTCAGACCCTGGAACATGTAGGCAATATCCGCGGAATACTGGTCAATGCGGTTATGGCCGGTCAACCCAGCGGGCCAATCAGGCAGTTGCCGCCCCCCGGCGGAAGAAAACCGGCTAAAGGGCGTAGAGACGGTTGTGGCTGCAACCGCCACCGACAAGGCCGGGCTGGCGTGACGCTTAAGGTCGCCATACACAAATCCCACCGGCTGACCGGTAGGGTTCCATTGAGTTCGTGCAAACCACAGTGGGCCACCGGCATCGCCAAACTGCCCGCCCCGGCCTGTGCCGCTGCCGATACCCAGCCAGTATTGTAGATCTGATGATTTGCCCTTATTGATGCGGCCCTGCACACTCACAGCCTGCTGACGATCCAGCGAAAAAGCAGCGTCCAGCACCGAGCGATCGAGCATTTGCTGCACCGAGGTGCCAGTGGCCCGTTCCCGTGAATACTCAATTTTCCATTGGCCAGCTTTTACCGACCACCCGCTTTGCGTGGTCAGGGTAACCACGTAGTCCAGCACGTAGCCGTTATCCAGTTCGTAATCCACCGCATAGGTCAGCCACGATGCACCCACATGACCCTTGAGCTTGAGCCGGCTACGGGGAAAGTAAAATTTGTCGGCTTCAGGAAATAAAAAGTCATTGATGGTGCGTGGCCGGTCGGGAAATTCTGACGAATAACGGCTTTGCAAACGGCCATTAATCTGCATGGATCCCCAGGTTTCCACGCTGCCAACTTGTATTCCATTTCCATTCAGGCCCAATGGTTTTTCTTGAGAGGCGGCCGTTGCGGCATTACCTCCCCCCGCTAGCAACCATGCGGCTACCCCAAAAAATGCAACTTTCACATAGAACTCCAGGCCTGTCCTGCTGGCCATATCTGTTTATCGAGCGTGCGCGCCAGTCTAGTGTGCTTTGCCAGTCAGTCAATCAAATTCGTTAGGGCGGCGGCTGTCAGGGACAGCAGCAAATCACACTGTTCTATGGCACACTGGGGTTTTAAATTTTCAGGACATTGCCCCGACCATGAGCTCTTCTTTGCATTGCTCGGCCTGCGACACAGAACTGCCTAAGGATGCCACCCGCTGTGGACACTGTGGCCAGCCTACTGCCCGGTTTGTGTATAAAAGCCGGGTAGCCGCGGCTGTGCTGGCGCTATTTGGCGGCATATTTGGTTTGCATCGGTTTTATTTAGGCCAGTGGCGCGGGCTGGTTTACCTGCTGTTGTGCTGGACACCGTTGCCCATTCTGGTGGGCTGGATAGAATGCGTTGTGTTTTTGGCCACCGACCAGCCGCGCTGGAACCAAAAATACAACGCCGGAATGAATGCCGGGCGCGAAAGCGGTAAAGTGGTCGCCTTGTTTATAACCGCGGCGGGCATCTTGCTGATAGGCGCCGCAGCATCCTTGCTGATGAAGTCAGCCAGCCTGTTGCAGTCGATGGCGCCGGCGCGGCCATTGGTGGCCCCACAACTGGGTCAGCAAGCAGCACTGGCCGTTACCCGGTATGTAGAAACCAGCGGACGCCGCCCTTCCCGGCTGGAGGAGCTGGACTTATCCGAGCCAACCCGGGCGCAACTGGCCGGGCAGGTGCGGCTCAATCGCGGACAGATCACTATAGAAGCCGGTAATGGCCAGGGCTCGTTGATTATGGAACCGGTACTGGTTAATGGCAGTGTGCTCTGGGATTGTTCCGCCTCAACATTAGCCGCTCGGTACTGGCCGGCAGTGTGCCGCTGATGCTTCGTTTATTGCCAACAGCTATTTGGGGGCAACGCCGATGAATTATCTGGCGCATCTGGCGTTGGCGCAGCCAAACGCGACATCCCGGTTTGGCAATTTATTAGGCGATTTTATGCGCGGGACGAATGCCTGCGATTTTGCTGATGACGTGCAACGCGGACTGGCCAATCACCGCCTGGTGGATAAATTTACCGACAACCATCCGCTTATCAAACAGGCCCGGCGCAAATTCAGCCCGGCACGGCGCCGGTTCGGAGGCATCATCATTGATGTCACCTTTGACCATTTTTTGCAGCGCCACTGGCAGCAGTTCTATCAACAGTCTTTTGATGCTTTTGTCGCCGAGGTTTACCTACAGTTGCCCGGCCAGCTTCCGCATATGCCCGTAGCCATGCAACAGATGGTAGGCAGCATGCTCCATCACCAGTGGCTGGGTCAGTATCGGCATCTTTCCCATGTGGCGAGGGCGCTGGATAATACCGCCGGGAGGATCCGCTTTACTCACCAGTTTCATGGCAGTATTGAAGAGGTTGAACAGCATTACCCAGCCCTTGAGGCGACGTTTTTAGAATTTTACCCGCAGTTACAGGCGCACGTTGAGAACATCGCGCTAGAGCACCCGGCACCCGGCCATTAGCCAAAGACGCGGTCTATGCCGTATTCAACAAAAAATAATACTCCCCCAATCAGGCCGCCTACCAGGGTGCCATTAATCCTCACCTTTTGCAGATCCTTGCCAATATTCAGTTCAATCTGTTCAGCCATTTCGCGATCGTCCCACTGCTCAATGGTGGTCCGAATATGGCGGGTGAGAAAGTCACTGAGCTGAGGCGCCAGGTACCGCGCCGCCTGGGTGATGTAGATATTCATGGCACGCTGTAGTTCGGGGCGCTGCTGTAATACACCGGCCATGTCCTGCACCATCACCAGCAAGTGGCCGCGGATGCGGCTGTCCGGTTGCGCCAGGTCGTCAATCACAAAGCGCTGCATATCTTCCACCAGCTGGCCTACATACTGATGTAGCGTCTGGTTTTTCAATAAGCCCTGGCGCATGTCGTCCAGCTTGGCCTGCAATGCCGGGTCTTCATCAATGCGCTCGACCAGCTCATTCACATAGTCATCGAAGCGCTTGCGCACCGGATGGTCCGGATCGGCCGCAATATCATCAATGGTACTGCTCAGGGCCTGGGTCGCGGCGAGTGCTCCCTGCTCGCTGAGCCACTGCGACGGCAGAATTTTTTCCAGTGTGCGATGCTCGGTTTTTAACCACCAATATAACTTGTAGGCAATGTATTGCTGAGTACCCGGGCGCTGTAATAAATGGGCAAACTGTTTGATTAGCTGATCCAACAATTGCTGATGGCGACCAGCACGGGTGAGCGACTGTAATGTGCCGCTGGCAACAGAGGTCAAATCAATGCGCAGCAAAATTGTCCGCAGACTGCCTGCCAGCAGGCTATTCACCCGTTTATCATGAAATAAGGAGGTTGCGCCACGCGCACTGTCACCTAAAAAATTGGCCAGTTGACGGGCATGAGCCGGATTGTTCAGCCAGGTGGTGAAGGCCTGGGTTGGCTGACTGTGGCGAATAAGACGTGTGAGCGCAATCTTGTTGAAAAACTTTTCTTGGACAAATGCCGCCAGGTTTCGCGCAATCACCGGTTTGTTGGCTGCCACAATGTTGGTGTGCGGAATACTGTAGCGCTGAGACGGGATTGGTTTAAACAGCGCCGATACGGCAAACCAGTCTGCCAGGCCGCCAATTAATGCAGCTTCACTGACCATTTTGACCAACCCGAGAATGAGCGGCCAATGCGCGAATAATTGGCTGTGCTGTGCGGCACTCGCAGCGATAAATACAGCCGCAGCGCCAAGCAGCCAACTTAAGGCAATGCGTTTTGAGCGGGCCAGCTGTTGCGCCTTCACCCAGACATCCTCATGTTACTGCTGTTCCAATAAACGGTGGCATAACGCCGGGTTCGCTGCCCGGCAAGGCTGCCCCGGGCGGGACAACCTTTAATGGCAGTGATGGGAACTAGTCCCAGTCTGGGGCAAAGTCCGGGTCGACAATTCGCTCGCCATTGTCCAGCTCATCGATGCGGCGGACATCGTCATCGGTGAGTTTAACCTTTTCAAATTCATAGTTGTCTTTGATATGGTCCGGGTTGGTAGATGACGGGATGGTGTAGTAACCCTTATGCTTTATCCAGGCCAGTGTCACTTGTGCTGGGGATGCATCAAAACGCTGTGCAATGTCTTTCAGGGTTTCACTTTTCATCACCTTGCCCACCGCAAATGGCATATAAGCGGTGACTTTCATGCCCAGCTCTTCAGCCCGTTCTGCGACCTTACGGTTTTGAAAATACGGATGTAACTCAATCTGGTTGGTATACAGCTCGCCTTCGCCAAGAATTTCCACCGCCTGTTCCATCTGATCGATGGTGAAGTTCGACACCCCGATATGGCGGGTCAATCCTTCCTCTTTAGCCTGCTTCAAGCTGGACAGATATTCTTTCATCGGCACCTTATCGTCTGGCGACGGCCAATGAATCAGGAGCAGGTCAACATACTCAACTTTCAGTTTGGCCAGACTTTCATGCACGCTTTCGATAAAACTGTCATTGCCAAAGCGATCAAACCACACCTTGGTGGTGATAAATAAGTCTTCCCGATCAATATTTTGGGTACGCAACGCATCGCCTACCTGGTCCTCGTTGCCATAGATTTGTGCGGTATCTACATGGCGAAAGCCCACTTTCAATGAGTCGACCACAGATTTATGTGCGTCGTCGCCTTCTAAACGGAATGTTCCAATGCCTAGCTGTGGCATCTCTTGCATGATTGACTCCTCTTGTGGCTCAAACAAATTTACCGGCTGTCAAAATCTACCGGTGAACTAAAATGACTAGGTTCTGCTACGGCAGGCTGAGCGCTACGGATCGTAATCAGGGCTATGGCGGGGGCAAACAAAAGGGCGCCTAAGAAGCGCCCTGAATAGGTAGTAAGGTGGGTAAAAAGCTGTTAACGCTTTTGACTCGGGCCATTTTTGCGGGCGCGGTGCTTTTTCACCGAGCGGCGCATGCGACTCAAACGGGCATGATCCAGTTTGGTTTGGCGCACATCTACCAGGCTCTGGGTTTCTTCGTCAAGCTGCACCAGGCGGCGCAGTTGATTAACCTCCTCCAGTTCAAGCTCGACCCAGGCCCCCTGCGGCAAGCGTTTTTGCAGCTCTATCGGCCCGTAGCGCACCCGGATCAGACGACTGACCTGAGCTTCCTGCGATTCCCACAAACGGCGTACTTCGCGGTTTTTTCCTTCCGATAAGGTCACATTGAACCACTGGTTCATACTGTCTTCATCGCTGGGACGGGCTTTTATCGAGGTAAAGCGTGCCGTGCCATCTTCCAGCTCCACACCTTTTTGTAAGCGTGTCAGCGTTTTGGATGACACTTCACCAAACACCCGTACTGCGTATTCACGCTCTACTTCGCACTTAGGGTGCATCAGACGGTTTGCCAATTCACCGTCATTGGTGAACAGCAACAGGCCACTGGTGTTAATGTCCAGCCGCCCCACCGCAATCCAGCGGCCCAGCCGAATGGCTGGTAAGCGTTCAAACACGGTGGGCCGGCCTTCCGGATCCTGGCGGCTGCACAGTTCGCCTTCCGGCTTGTTGTACATCAGCACCCGACATACCGGCTTTTCGGTCTGACGGGACAACAGATGTCCGTCCACGCGAATTTGTGCATCAGGCTCTACCCGGTCACCCAGGGTAGCCACAGCGCCATTGACGGAAACCCGGCCCTGCTCTATCCAGCGCTCCATTTCACGGCGTGATCCCAGGCCCTGGTTGGCCAGCACTTTTTGTAACTTTTCACTCATTTGAAGGTAAACTCTGCGGTTCGAGGTTATCGTTCGTACGGTCTGTTAGCACAGACGGTACCTCTTTGGGATCATCGTCAGGCAAATCACCTAAGGCCGCAAAGTCTGCGCAGCCGGGTAATTCCGACAATGATTTTAACGAAAAATAGTCTAAAAAAGCGCGGGTGGTGGCATACAGTGCCGGCCGTCCCGCCACTTCTTTGTGGCCCACCACTTTTATCCATTCACGCTCGGTCAGGGTTTTGATAATACTACTGCTTACCGCCACCCCGCGCACCTGTTCAATCTCGCCCCGGGTGATGGGCTGCCGGTAGGCAATCAGCGCTAGGGTTTCCAGCATCGCCCGCGAGTAACGCGGCGCAGCTTCCTGCCATAACTTACTCAGCCAGGGCCCAAGGCTGTCCATCGACTGAAAGCGATAGCCGCTGGCCACTTCCACCAGCTGCACGCCGCGCGGCGCATAATCGCTGACCAGTTCGGCCAGTACAGCGCTCAACTGGGCATCCGAGACCGCAAATTCCGCCAGCGTGGTGTCTTGCAGGCGGGCTTTGCTAATCGGTTTTTCCGCCACAAAGATAGTGGCTTCTACCAGTTGTTTGAGCTGTTCGCGCTTAATCTTTTTCATGATTGCCCAATTTTACATAAATTCGGGCAAAAGGTCCTGCTTGTGCGTAGATTATCAACTGTTCTTTGACCAGCTCTAAGATTGCCAGAAATGACACCACACAACCAGCGCGGCCTTCGCTATGGCTAAACAAGCCTTCCAACGGGGTAAACTCGGCGGCTGACAAGCTGGCCAGGATCTGCGACATGCGCTCGCGGGTGCTCAGGGCTTCTTTGGCGATGGTATGATGCTCAAACGCCGCAGCCCGTTTTATGGCCTGGCGGAAGGCTTGCACAATATCGTCTAATGCCACATTCGGCGGCACCTGTACCGGCCCGGCGGTGGCAGCAGGCGCCGCGCTGGCTTGGTAGATATCGCGTTCCAGGCGCGGCTGCTGGTCCAACTCCCGGGCGCTTTTCTTTACCACCTCGTATTCTTGCAGCCGGCGGATGAGTTCAGCCCGCGGGTCATCGTCTTCATCGTCCGCCTGCGGCGGCTTGGGCAACAGCAAGCGGGATTTGATTTCTGCCAGCACAGCCGCCATCACCAGGTATTCGGCTGCCAGCTCCAGTTTCAGGCTGGCCATGGCATCCACATACTGCATATACTGGCGAGTGATTTGCGCCACCGGCAAGGTGGTGATATCAAATTTTTGCCGCCGAATCAGATACAGTAATAAATCCAGCGGACCTTCAAAACTTTCCAGTATAACTTCCAGCGCCTCGGGCGGGATGTACAAATCCTGGGGTTTTTCGAGTAAGGCTTCGCCATGAATAAACGCCAGAGGCAGGGTTTGCTGCACCGGCGCCTGGGGGCCAAATTCACTCATGCGTGCCTCCGCCCGGCAGCAGGTGACAGGTTAGATAAACGCAGCGGAATCGCCACTGCCTTCACGCAGGATCACCGCCGGGCCGTCAGACACATCCACCACCGTGGTGGGCTGCTCGCCAAGCGTGCCACCATCAATAATGAGGCCCACTCGTTTCTCCAGCTTGGCGCGGATTTCTTCCGGGTCTGACTCAGCCATTCGTTCACCTGGCAGGATGAGGGATGCCGACATCAGCGGCTCGTCCAAAGCTTCAAGCAGTTTTAACGCGATGGTATTGGCCGGCACCCGGATACCGATGGTTTTACGCTTGGGATTCATCAGGCGGCGCGGCACTTCGCGGGTGGCTTTTAAGATAAAGGTATAGGGGCCTGGGGTGTTATTTTTGATCTGGCGAAACGCCACATTGTCGACCTTGGCATAAATGGACAATTCCGACATATCCCGGCACATCAGCGTAAAATTGTGGTCTTTATCCAAATCGCGAATTTGACATAATTTATCCAGGGCCTTTTTGTCATCCATCTGACAGCCAATGGCATAACCGGAATCGGTGGGGTAGACAATCACCTCCCCTTGACGGATCAGCTCGCAGGCTTGTTTGAGCAAGCGCGGCTGCGGGTTATCCGGGTGGATTTCAAAAAATTGGCTCATAGTTCAGCGTTCTCATTATTAGTGTTGTTGTCGGCTTGCGGCCATCCCTGCCAGATGGGGGTCAGCGCGGCAGCGGGGGTAGGATTTTTTCCCAGTTCCCGCCAGCGTGATGGAAAATGAAAATCCGAACCACTGGAGGCCTTTAACTGATGCTCTGCGGCAAGCTCGTTAATCAGGGCGCTTTTTTGCTGGCCGGCTGCGGGGGCGGCGATTTCGATCCCATCCCCGCCGGCCTGGGTAAACTCGTCCACCAGCCGGCGCAGCCACTTGGCGGTCATATCGTAATGGGCTGGATGGGCCAACACGGCCTGACCATGGGCAGCCTGAATCGCGTCGATGGCCTCTGCCATAGTCGGCCATTGGGCTTTTACCGCAGCGCGCTTGCCTTTACCCAGATATTTTTTAAAAGCGGTGTCCATGCTGGCCACGCCAAAATCGTTCACCAACACCCGGGCAAAATGCGCGCGGGTCAGTTGGCCGGGGCCGGCCAGTGATCGCGCTTTGTCCAGCACACCGGCAAACCCACATTGTTCAAGTTTGGCAGCGATAAGCCCGGCGCGATCGGCGCGGCGGGCTTCCTGCTCGGCCAAAAAGGCCTGCAAGGACGGGCTATCTGTAGCGACATTGAGGCCCACGATATGAATATCAAAATTGTGCCAGCCAGTGGAAATCTCCACCCCATCGATGATCGATAAAGGATGATTCAGCTGCGCACAGGTTTGATGGGCCTCGGCGAGCCCGTTGAGGGTGTCGTGATCTGTGATAGCCAGCACATCCACCTGCATTTGCTGGGCACGCGTCACCAGTTCGGCTGGCGAGAGTTGTCCATCAGAATAGTAAGTGTGACTGTGGAGGTCGATTTTCACAAAATTTCCTGTTTAAGGTTGACACGCACAACGATTTGTTTTCTTCTATGGGGCATACTATATCGTTTTTTCTGCTTCGTTGGCTAACGAAGTTTACTGCAATATTATTATTTCCTATGCAATCAACTCTGATCACAACAGCGCCTTGTCGCGCAATCTGGTGGTGGCACTTCCTGACTTAGCGGGCGGTGTGCGTGTTGGTGCGCGTATAAAACACAACAAAAGGCCCGTTTTTCAACGGGCCTTTTTTTTGAGCTGGAGAAAATACAACATGAGTCTAGCCGAACTGGGCGAATGCCCCGGTAAAGTCGAAACCATTGTGCAAAAGGCGAATTATTTGCCCGATCCGCTGGCTACCTTTGACCATATTTGTGGTAAAGCGCCTCACACCCTGTTGCTGGAATCGGCGGAAATCGACAGCAAAGATGATTTACAAAGCCTGCTGATGGCCGATGCGGCGCTGCGCTTAGAATGCCGTGGCCAGACGGTAACCATCACAGCACTAAGCGACAATGGCCAGGCGGTATTACCGCTGTTTGACAGCCACTGCCCGACTAATGCTGACTGCCAGCTATCTGGGCGCCAGGCTATCATGACCTTTAGCCTGCCGTCAGCCATGATGGATGAAGATGCCCGCTTAAAAGCCGCCAGCGTATTCGACAGCTTGCGCTTACTGGTGAAAAACATCTCCGCGCTACGCGGCCATCCGCATGCAGTGTTTTTAGGGGGGGCTTTTGCCTATGATTTGCTGGGCTGCTTTGAACAACTGCCTGAGGTGGCCGAAGGTCAAAATGACTGTCCGGATTTTGTTTTTTATCTGGCAGAAACCCTGCTGGCCATTGATCATCAGGCCGGCACCACCGAGTTAATTGGCAGTGTGTTTTCCGGCGCCAATGTAGCAGCCAACTATTTTGCCATCGCCCAGCGCCTGGAGCAATTACAACAACAGCTAGAACAGGTGCCGGCGCTGCCGTTAGGCGACGCGCGGGCACAGCCTTCTGATGTTGCGGTGGATAAATCCGACGATGCTTTTATGCAGGATGTCAATTATCTGAAAACCCATATTCTGGCCGGTGATATTTTTCAGGTGGTGCCATCGCGCACCTTTTCACTGCCCTGCCCGTCACCGGTGGCCGCCTATGCGGAGCTGAAAAAACAAAATCCCAGCCCGTATATGTTTTATATGCAGGATGCGGACTTCACGATATTTGGTGCGTCGCCGGAGTCAGCGCTTAAATATGACACCGCCTCCAACCAGGTTGAGATTTACCCCATCGCCGGCACCCGTCCCCGCGGCAAACGCGCCGATGGCAGCATTGATGCTGATCTGGACAGCCGGATTGAGCTGAATCTGCGCGAAGATAGTAAAGAAAAATCCGAGCATATCATGCTGGTGGACCTGGCGCGCAACGATGTGGCCAAGGTCAGCCAGCCGGGCACCCGGTTTGTCAAAGACTTACTTAAAGTAGACCGCTATTCTCACGTGATGCATCTGGTATCCCGGGTGGTAGGTCAGCTGCGCACTGACTTAGATGCGCTGCATGCCTATCAGGCCTGTATGAACATGGGCACCCTGGTGGGCGCCCCGAAAGTCAGCGCGGCCAGCCTGATCCGTAAAGTTGAACAACAACGGCGCGGCAGTTATGGCGGTGCGGTCGGCTATATCAACGGCCAGGGCGACATGGATACCTGTATTGTGATCCGCTCAGCCTTTGTTAAAAATAATACCGCTTACATCCAGGCTGGCGCCGGCGTGGTGTATGACTCTGACCCATTAAGCGAAGCCAACGAAACCCGTGGTAAAGCCCAGGCGGTTATCAACGCTGTGGTCAACGCCAGGCAGTATCAGGAGACGCAGGCATGAACCAGCCGACAACCGTATTTTTACTCGATAATATTGACTCTTTCACTTATAACCTGGTGGATGAGCTGCGTACCCAGGATCTGAATATCATTGTGTACCGCAACACGGTCGATGCCGCCACACTGGTGGCGCGCATGGAGGAACACGCCCGGCACAGCGCGGTCTTGCTGCTGTTATCCCCCGGCCCTGGCGCCCCCCATGAAGCCGGTTGCATGCCGGAGGTACTTAAACAGGTGCAGGGCAAATACCCGGTTTTAGGCATTTGCCTGGGTCATCAGGCCATTGTGCATCATTATGGCGGCACGGTGGATCGCGCCGAAGCGGTCATGCATGGTAAAGCATCAGATATCAGCCATACGGGTACTGCCATGTTTGCCCAGTTGCCCCAGCCGTTACAGGTGGCCCGCTATCATTCACTGATTGCCACCCACCTGCCTGATTGCCTGGAAGTACTGGCGCGCACCGGTGAGATCACCATGGCGGTTCACCACCCCGGCGATCGGATGCTGGGCTTTCAGTTTCACCCCGAATCTATTTTAAGTGCGCAGGGCAGCCAGCTGCTGCGCCAGAGCATTGCCTATCTGACCGAACAAGGAGCCCACCATGTTTGATGCCAGTACGGTATTACAAACGTTATTAAGCGGTGAGTCATTATCGCAGGCCCAGGCCTACTCATTTTTTAACAGTGTGATGCACGGTGAACAAAGCGACGCGGTGCTGGCTGCAGCGCTTACCGCGCTGAAATTAAAAACCGAAACCCCGGAAGAAATCGCCGGCGCGGCCAGTGCTATGGTGGCCAATGCACTGCCTTTTCCCAGCCCCGATTATCCTTTTGCTGATATCGTCGGCACCGGCGGCGATGGCCATAACACTATCAATATCTCCAGTGCTGCTGGGGTGGTAGCTGCAGCCTGTGGGGTCAAAGTGGCCAAACACGGCAATCGCTCGGTGTCATCACGCTCGGGCTCGGCCGATCTGTTTCGTCAGTTCGGCTTGAATCTGGAATTGAGCCCACAAGCCGCCCGACACTGCCTGGATGAAACCGGGTTTTGCTTTTTGTTCGCGCCGGTGTATCACGCCGGCATGCGCCACGCCGCGCCCATCCGCGCCGCGCTTAAAACCCGTACGCTATTTAATATCTTAGGCCCGCTGGCCAACCCGGCTGGCCCCACTCACGGCGTGTATGGTGTGTATTCTCCCGATTTACTCAATTCTTATGCCCGCACTTTGCGCTTACTGGGGCACACCAATGCGTTGATCGTGCATGGCGACGGGCTCGATGAACTGGCCTTGCATGGTACATCCACTATTATTGAGCTGGATCATGGCCAAACCCGCCAACACATCGTCACGCCGGCTGATTTTGGTTTGCCTGGCTATCCGCTAAGCGCCATTGCCGGCGGCGATCCGGATACCAACAAAGGCATGGTGGAAGCCGCCCTGGCCGGAGAAGGTGAGGAAGCGCACCGTGCGGCGATTGCCATGAATTGCGCTGCCCTGTTGAAAGTGACCGGGGTAGTAACCACTTATTCCCAAGGGGCAGAGCTGGCCATGGACACCATGAGCCGCGGCGCCCCGCTGGAATTACTGGCGCAGGTCGCCACTCTGACGCAACAGGAGACCCTCAATGGCTAATGTGCTGGAAAAAATTGTTAACGATAAACGCACAGAGCTGGTCAGCCGCGAACAAGCGCTACCGCTTGCCCAGTTCAAAGACAGCCTGACCCGGTCTGACAAAAGTTTATTTGCTGCCTTGGCAGCGCCTAATGCCGGCTTTATTTTTGAGTGTAAAAAAGCCTCGCCGTCCAAAGGACTGATCCGGGAGCCGTTCGATTTGGATGAGATCCTGGCCGCTTACACCCCGTATGCCGCCGCCTTGTCAGTGCTCACTGACGAAAAGTACTTTCAGGGCAGCTACGATTATCTGGCCTACGTCACCGAGCGCGTGGTCCAGCCAGTGCTGAATAAAGATTTTTTCATTTCGCCCTATCAGGTTTATCTGGCACGCTATTATAACGCGGACGCTATTTTGTTGATGCTTAGCGTGTTAAGCGATGACGAATATCAAGAGTTGGCCGCCATTGCGGTGGAGCTGGGCCTGGATATTCTTACCGAGGTCAGCAATGCTGAGGAAATGACCCGGGCAATCGCGCTTGAGGCCAACATCATTGGCATCAACAACCGCAATTTGCGTGATTTGAGCACCGACCTGGCCACCACGGAAGAATTGGTGCCCATGTTAGGTGATGCCAGCCATGATTTTGTAGTGATCTCAGAATCAGGCATCTATACCCATCAGGATGTATTGCGCCTGGCGCCGCATTGTGATGGCTTTTTGGTGGGCAGTGCACTGATGGCACAAGCCGACCTGCCCGCTGCGGTCAAGCAATTGGTTCTGGGCACAATTAAAGTATGCGGCCTGACCGACGCCCACATGGCCAGGCAATTGTTTGACGCTGGTGCCAGCTACGGCGGGCTGATTTTTGCTCCGCGCTCACCCCGTGCGGTAACCCTGCAACAGGCTTGTGCCATCACCAGCCAGGTGCCAGGCAAGTATGTAGGGGTGTTTGTGAATGCGCCGGTGGATGAGGTGGTGAACACGGCCACCGAAGCCGGCTTAAGCGCGGTGCAGCTTCACGGCGATGAAGATGCGGACTACCGGGCCCAACTGCGCCAGCAATTGCCCGAGACGGTGCAAATCTGGCAGGCCGTAGGCGTGACTGACAGCCTGCCCGCAGCGCTGAGCGAACTGCTGCAAGACAGCCATCTCGACAAGGTGGTGGTGGACACCAAGGTAGGTAACCAGTCCGGGGGCACCGGCCAGCAGTTTAACTGGCAGCTATTGGATGAGGTGCAGGACAAACACAAACTGGTGCTGGCCGGGGGCATCAACCCCGACAATATCAATGATGCCCAGGCTACCGGCGTGGCGCTGGTGGATGTGAACTCAGGCGTAGAAACCGCACCGGGTCAAAAATCGATGGCCAAATTTCAACAGTTACTGGCACGGGCCAGACAGTATTAGATACAGGACAAACCATGAATCAATTAGACAGTAAATTTGGTGAGTACGGCGGTACTTATGTGCCCGAACTGCTCATCCCTGCGTTAGACCAACTGGAGCAGGCATTTGTGGATGCACTGGATGACCCGTCTTTTCACGACGAGTTTCAGGCGCTTCTGAAAGATTATGCCGGTCGCCCCACCGCGATGACGCTGACCCGTAATCTGGTCACTAACCCTAAAGTAAAATTGTATTTAAAGCGTGAAGACTTGCTGCATGGCGGCGCGCACAAAACCAATCAGGTGTTAGGCCAGGCGCTGCTGACCAAGCGCATGGGCAAAACCGAGGTGATCGCAGAAACCGGCGCCGGCCAGCACGGCACCGCCACAGCTTTGGCCTGTGCCCTGTTAGGCTTAAAAGCCCGCATCTACATGGGTGCCAAAGATGTTGAGCGCCAGGCGCCCAATGTGTTTCGGATGCGGTTGATGGGCGCTGAGGTGATCCCGGTCAACGCGGGCTCGGGCACCCTGAAAGATGCGGTAAATGAAGCCATGCGTGACTGGTCCGCTAATTACGACAAAGCCCACTATTTGCTGGGTACCGCGGCCGGCCCCCACCCCTTCCCCACCATTGTTCGTGAATTCCACAAAATGATCGGTGAAGAAACCCGTGCGCAAATTCAGGAAAAAGAAGGCCGTCTGCCGGATGCAGTAGTGGCCTGTGTGGGCGGTGGCTCCAATGCTATTGGCATGTTTGCTGATTTTATTGACGAGCCGGACGTGCAGCTGGTGGGCGTGGAGCCGGCCGGTAAAGGTCTGCACACCAAAGAACACGGTGCCACTATTTGTACCGGTTCAAAAGGCATTTTGCATGGTTCACGCACCTATATCATGCAGGATAAAGAAGGCCAGATCGAAGAAAGTTATTCGGTATCAGCCGGCCTGGATTACCCGGCTGTTGGACCGCAGCATGCGCATTTATCAGATATTGGCCGGGCCCAGTATGTGTCGGTGACCGATGATGAAGCACTCAATGCGTTTAAACTGCTTGCCCGCAAAGAAGGCATCATTTGTGCGCTGGAAACCGCCCACGCGCTGGCACATGCCTTGAACATGGCGGATGAAGCCGAAGACGATACCATCATTGTGGTTAACTTGTCCGGCCGCGGTGATAAAGATATCGGTGTGGTTACAAAAATTCTGGGAGATGAAATTAATGGATAGATATGCGGCGATGTTCGACCGGCTGGAACAACAAAATGCCGGTGCGTTTGTGCCTTTTGTGACCTTAGGCGATCCTGATTTAGTCACCTCGGAAAAGATTATCAGTACGCTGGTGGACAATGGTGCTGATGCCCTTGAGCTGGGCCTGCCTTATTCAGATCCTATCGCCGATGGGCCGACCATTCAGGCGGCCAGCATTCGTGCCCGTAATAGCAAAGTTACCACCGCTGATTGTTTTGATTTGCTGGAGCGCATTCGCCAGCGTTACACCGATACGCCCATTGGCTTGTTGTTATACAGCAACCTGGTGATGGCCTCGGGCATTGAGGGTTTTTATCAAAAAGCCGCAGCGGCCGGCGTGGATTCAATTCTGATTGCTGATGTGCCCCTGCGAGAAGCTCAGCCATTTATCGAGGCAGCCAACACACATGGCATTAAGCAAATTTTGATTGCCCCGCCCAACGCGTCGGATGAAACCCTTGAGCAGATTGGCAAACATTCATCAGGTTATACCTACCTGCTGGGTCGCGCCGGGGTCACCGGAGCCGAAACTGCTGCGCAAATTCCGGCAGCGTCACTGGTGGCGCGCCTGCGCCAGTTTGAGTGCGCCCCGCCCTTACTGGGCTTTGGTATTTCCAAGCCGCAGCAAGTCGCAGATGCCATCAAAGCCGGTGCTGCCGGGGCTATCAGTGGCTCAGCCACGGTAAATATCATTGCCGAACATCTAGATGATGAGCCACGGATGCTGGAACAGCTGGGCGAATTTGTGCGTGGTATGAAACAGGCCACCGCCAGGGACTAAGCTGATGCATTATATGATTTGCGCCACCGATAAAGCTGGCTCGCTGGCCGCCCGCTTGCAGGCTCGCCCTGATCATGTGGCACGCTTAGAACAGCTTAAGTGTGAAGGCCGGCTGGTGCTGGCTGGCCCGTTTCCGGCTATTGATGGGCTGGATCCTGGCCCGGCCGGGTTCACCGGCTCATTAATAGTGGCGGAGTTTGACAGCCTGGCTCAAGCTCAAGACTGGGCTGATGCCGACCCTTATATCGCCGCGGGTGTGTACGAGTCAGTCAGCGTCAAGCCGTTCAAGCAGGTGTTACCCTGAAACGCAAGAGGGCGCTTAATCAAGCGCCCTTTTTTGTGATTTAGACAAGCCAGCGTGCATTACAAGTTAACGCGGTCGTGCTCGCCCATCTCTTTTTCGTTGATATCTTTGCCGGTCATCAGTTTAAATATGCCTTTTAGCCCTGGATCAGCTTCCCAGATTTCGGCATCGTCCAGCTCAAAGCGCAGCATTTTTAACGACGGATCGTCTTTGCCTTCTTCATACCAGGCTTCTACAGCATTCGACCAGTATTTATCAATGATTTCCTGGCGGGTTTCTTCCACGATGGTACCGCGGATACAGGCAAAAATATCGTGCCCCTTACTGGAAAAATGCACCATGGCCTTGCCACCCGAGGCAGCACGGTTGGACTTGGTGGTGTAAAACCAAAATTCACTGTCGGCCTCTTTGTCCAGCTGGGCGCGCATAGGTTCGGCCGGCTCTTCGTTATCGGTCAGGCTAAGCAGTACATTCGGGCTATCGGCCATGGCTTTCCACATTTTGGTTCGGATGTCAGTGGACATACTCGTCTCCTTGTTTGTCTTGGCCAGCCGCCGGCTGCAGGGGCGCTGGCAAGTTGGCTCAAAGTATTGAAGTGTCGCGTGCGAATGCGTACATCTGGTGTCCAGACAACAAATGCACGCCATGTGCCAGCTATTTTGGCTCCCCAACAACTTGCCATATCATTATTTATCAACAAGTTAGCAGTGCAATAAATGTTTACCCAGGCTGCAAGCCGCCCCAAGCGGGTAACATCTGCCTTGTACAGTGCAAATATTATGTGCAGTTCAGGTGGGGTTCAGTGATTGCAGCTACACTGGCAATGAGGCAAAGTAGGTAGATAAGTGAAATGGTGGCGGGAAAAAAGGTGTTCTTACTGACGTGTTGCATCCTGGTAGTGCTAAGCCTATTGGCCCCCGCACACGGTCAGCAGCCTGATGTGATGACTAAAAAGCAGGCGGTGGTGCAGGTTCAGCAACAGGTGCCTGGACGCGTGCTGAAAATTGCCGATGCCGGGGACACCTACCGGGTCAAATTGCTGCAAAAATCCGGGCGGGTGATCACAGTAGAAATCGACAAACGTACCGGCACTATTACCAACCAACAGGAAGAACAGCCCTGATGCGTGTGCTTATTGCCGAAGATGACAGCCGCTTACTGACACAGCTTGATCAGCAACTGCAGGCCCAGGGCTACAGTGTGGATCTGGCTGATGAGGGTGAACAGGCACTGTACCTGTTGTGCGAGCATCCCTATGACACTGCCATTATTGACCTAGGGCTGCCACAACTTGATGGGCTGAGCGTTATTGACCAGGCCAGGGCTAGGGGCATCACCACGCCGATTCTGATCCTGACCGCTCGCGACCGCTGGCAGGATAAGGTCAATGGCCTGGATGCTGGTGCCGATGACTATCTAACCAAGCCCTTTCATCATGAAGAACTGTTGGCCCGGGTCAAAGCGCTGATCCGGCGGGCAGCCGGCCAGCCCAGCCCGCATGTGATCTTTGGGCCACTGATGCTGGACCTCAACGCCAAGGAAATGCGCCTGGATCAGCAGGCATTGAGCCTGACAGCGTATGAATACCGGGTGCTGGAGTATTTGATGCTCAACCCCACCAAGGTGGTCTCCAAGACCGAGCTAACCGAGCATATTTATGATCAGGATTTTGATTTGGACTCCAATGTGATTGAAGTGTTTGTGGGCCGCCTGCGCAAAAAGCTCGACCCGGACAACCAGCTAAAGCCCATCGAAACGGTACGCGGCCGCGGCTACCGATTAAACCCGGCTCTATGCACCGGCTCTCATTAAGACTGCGCAGTACCCTGATTGCGCTGCTTGCGCTAGCGTTGTTTATCCCGCTGACCGCCTGGGTGCTGGATAAGGCGCATATGGACAGCCTGCGCATCGCTAAATTTAATGAGTTGAAACTCATGAACCTGGCGCTGATCTCTGCGTTTGAACTCACCGCTGACGGCCCGGAAATGCCCGAGTTGCTGTATGAAGACCAGCTCAACCTGCCCGACTCCGGCTATCTGGGGCTGGTGAAATATGACAACCGAGTGATTTGGCAATCCACCTCAGCGATTAATTTGTCAGTGCCCGCCACCCTCCCTGATGTGCCAGTGGGCAAAGAATTGGTTTACGCCGATTTCACGCCCTTTACCGAGCAGTCTGAGCGCTATTTTTTATACGGCTATGCCGCCGAGTTTGCCATTGGCGATCGCTTTGTGCCGGTGCAATTTTTTGTTCTGAATCACACCGATGCACTGGCTGCCCGCCAGCAGGAATTTATGCACACTGTTTGGCAGGGGCTGATGGTGCTAGGTGCGGTGCTGCTGGTGGTGCTGATGCTGGGCAATGCCTTGATGCTGGCGCCGGTACGCACCCTGATTGCCGAGATCCGCCAGACCAGCCAGGGCCATCAGCCAGCGCTGTACGCCCGCTATCCGACAGAATTTAGCCACCTTCAACACAGTATTAACCAGTTAATTGAAACCGAACATCAACAGCGCACGCGCTACAAAAACAGCCTGGGCGACTTGGCTCACAGCCTCAAAACCCCACTGGCAGTGGCGCTGGGCACGCCTGGCTTACCGGCCGATGCCCGCGACGCATTGCGCAATATTGATAGCCTGATCCAACGTCAACTCAAGCGGGCTGTGGCAGGTCAACGTGGTTGGCAACACCCGGTTGCGGTGGCGCCGGTGGCCGAACGGTTGGTGGGTTCAATGCAAAAGATTTATCGCGGAAAAGAATTGGCCATTGCACTAAACCAGGCGGCGCCGGCCTGGTTTAAAGGCGATGAGACCGACCTCTACGAAATGCTCGGCAATGTGCTCGATAATGCCTGTAAAGCCGCCCGGCAGCAGGTCAGCGTGCATATTCAGCGCGATGCTGAGCAACTGGTATTCACCGTTGATGATGATGGCCCGGGCATTGCGCCGGCCACCCGCGAGCGTTTGCTCCAGCGCGGCCAGCGGTTAGATACCTATGAGGAAGGCCAGGGTATTGGCCTGGCGGTGGTCAGTGACCTGGTGGCAGTGTACGGTGGCCGGCTGGCGCTGTTAACCAGCCCGGCCGGCGGCACGCGAGTCACGTTGACCTTCAGCGATTAGCCGGCAGTTTTACCGGGTAGCCGGCGTGGCAGCGCGTGACTGTTCATCACTGCTGGACAATAACACCGCCAGCCAGCGGCTTTCTTCTCGAGACTCCAGGGCTATCTTGACCACCATGGTCAGCGGTACCGACAACAGCATACCCACCGTGCCCAGTAGCCAGCCCCAGAAGATTAATGATAAAAACACCACCAGCGTGGACAAGCCCATACCCCGGCCCATCAAGCGCGGCTCCACCATGTTGCCCATAATGGTGTTCACCAGCACAAACCCCAGCGCAGCCAGCCCGGCTGAGGCAAAGCCATATTGCACAAAGGCGATCAATACTGCCGGTAGCGCTGCGATAATCGAGCCGATATTGGGAATATAGTTAAGCATGAAGGACAGCACCGCCCACAGTAAAAAGTGGTCGACTTGCATCACATACAGCCACACGCCAATGATGACCCCGGTGGCCAGACTCACCACGGTTTTGATGGCCAGATAGCTGTTAACCGAGCGCACAAAACGGTCGATATGCTGCATTTTCATGTCCGGGTCAGCCAACGCAATATGCAAACGTTCTGGCATTCCACGGGCTTCAAACAGCATGAACACCACCGTAAGCAAAATCAAAAACAGATTGGACAGCACCCCACCCATGCCGCTGATAAAATTGGTGGCCAGCGACATCGCCATACCCGGATCCAACTGACTGGTGATCAAGTCACGATTAAGATGAATGTTAACTCTGGCCAGCTGATCGATGATCCAGTTAAATTCATTGTCCAGTTGCATGCGGTACTGCGGCATATTTTCGCGAAATTCTGCCAGAGACTGGCCTACCAGCCCGGCCAGTAAAAATCCCAGCACCACAATGGCTACAATCACCAGCGAGATGGATAGCCAACGCGGGATATGATGGCGTGATGCCCAGTTAATCAGCGGGCTGCAGGCAATGGCAATAAAAGCTGACAAAAAAAACGGTACCATGATGGCGGAGGCGGCTTTGATCCCGGCCAGCACCACCACCAGGCAGGCCAGCACAATTAGGGCTTTGGCAGTTGGCGATTTCAGTTCCATAATTAGTAAATCATCTTGGTTGTGGGTGCAAATTCGCTATTATTGTACAGACTAACCCAATAACACGAGTGATTTCATGAATTTGAATCAGGCTACGATAAAAATTAAAAATTTACGCCTCCGCACCTACATTGGCATAAATGAAGAAGAAGTCAGAAATAAACAAGATGTGGTGGTCAACGTAATGATTCATTACGATGCAGAACGCGCAACTGACTCCGACAATATGAACGATGCATTAAATTACAAAACGGTGACCAAGGCCATTATCCGGCTGGTAGAAGATAACCGCTTCTCACTACTGGAAAAACTGACAGCCGACATCCTGGCCGTGGCCGCCGAGCATCATTGGGTGACATCTGCCCAGGTTGAAGTGGATAAACCTCACGCATTGCGCTTTGCTGATTCTGTGTCGTTATCATTATCGTGTGACAAACCCTAACAAAAAAGGATCTGGCGTGAATATACTGATAACTGGCGGTACCGGCTTTATTGGCCGGCATTTGATCTCCAAACTGCACTATGAACATGACATCACAGTGCTCACCCGCGACCAGCAAAACGCACGCCGCATCTTGCCGGACAATGTCAGTATTATCACCAAACTGGATGCCATGGGCGACTTTAGTAGCCTGGATGCGGTGATTAACCTGGCCGGTGAGCCAATTGCCGATAGCCGCTGGACAGACAAGCAAAAACAGCGCATTTGTCACAGCCGCTGGGATATCACCGAGGAACTGGTCACCCGCATCAAACAAGCTGTTTCGCCCCCGGCAGTGTTTATTTCCGGCTCAGCCATCGGGTATTACGGGCGCCAGGGCGACACCCCGGTCACAGAAGACAATCCGCAGGTGCACGAAGAATTTACCCATGAACTGTGTGCCAGGTGGGAAGCAATCGCCGAGCAGGCCGCGTCCGAGCAAACCCGGGTGTGTTTGCTGCGCACCGGCATCGTACTGGCTAAAGGTGAGGGTGCACTGGATCGCATGGTATTGCCCTTTAAACTGGGGCTGGGTGGAAAAATGGGTAATGGCGAGCAGTTTATGTCATGGATCCACATCGAAGACATGGTGGAAGGCATTCGCTTTTTACTTATCCACGAAAAGTGCCGCGGCCCGTATAATCTTACCGCGCCGCATCCGGTCACTAACCGTACATTTACCCATACCCTGGCCAAGGTATTGCACCGCCCTGCTCTGTTTACCGTACCGGGCTTTGCCTTAAAGCTGGCCATGGGTGAAGCCGCTGAATTGCTGCTGACCGGCCAGAAGGTTATCCCTAAAAGATTACAGGATGCCGGTTACGAATTTTCCTACCCACTGTTAGAAGATGCGCTGCGCCAGGAGTTTTAATCTGAGCCATTGGCAACGCCGGCGCATTGCGCCGGAATATTTTTTACATAATCTTACGCAGCAAATCGCTGGTGTTTAATGTGAGCAACCGCCAGCAGCCCACCGCACCTAACGCACCCACTACGGCCGCACCGGTCACCGGGGCGATGGCCCAGTAGCTAAAGTGCAATGACGGCTCCATGCTGAACAGCTGGGTTTGCAACAAGTACAAACTAAACTCGTTGGCCAGCGCCGCCATAAATCCGGCCACCACACCGATGATAATGAACTCAAAGATCACGCTGGAGCGGATAAGGCGACCTTTGGCACCTAGGGTACGCAAGATGGCCAGTTCTTGCTGGCGCTCATCCATGCTGGCTTGTACCTGGGCGATAAGCACCAGGGATCCGGCCACCAACACCAGGATCAGGATAAACTCCACGGCCAGCGAGACCTGATCCACAATGCCACGCAATTGGTTGATTCGTGCATCCACATCAAACAGGGTTACCGCCGGGAAGGGTTGCAGCAGCGACGTAAGCTGCGCTTTACGTTCGGTTGGTAAGTAAAAGCTGGTGATGTAGGTGGGCGAAAAGTCCGTCATGGCAGACGGCGACAGCACAAAGAAAAAGTTTGGCTGCATGGTTTGCCAATTGACCTGGCGCAGACTAGTGACCGTGGCCTGCACCTTTTGTGAGCCAATATTAAAGGTCAGTGTGTCGCCCATCTCGATATCGAGCCGGTCGGCCACATCTTCTTCCACCGAGACTTCAAACGGTGCCCCCGCATTGCGGTCAGACTCACCATGCCAGGTGCCGGCGACAATTTTATTTTCTTTTTGCAGCTCATCACCCCAGGTCAGGTTGGCTTCACGCCCTAACCCCTCACGGCCTTCTTCCTCAGCCTCAACCTCGGGATTATCTTCTTTACTCACCCGGGTATTTACTTCATCGCCGTTGACCGCCATAAAGCGGCCACGCACCACCGGATAGAAGCGGTCAATTTCCACTTGTTTATCGGCAAAGTGCTCTTCTAAGCGGGGCCGGTCCTGGGCGGTGATATTGATTAAGAAGTAGTTGGGGGTTCCGGCCGGCAGCTGCGCCTGCCACTGGGCAATCATGTCATTGCGCATCACCAGTACCACCAGCAGCAGCATGATGGTGATGGAAAAGCTGATGAGCTGAACACTGTTGTCCATGGCTCGGCGCGAAATACGCGCCCAGGCCAGTTGCCAGGCGCCCATCTTGCGACTGCCCAGCTGACGGCCCACCCGGATCAGGCCATAGGTCACACAAATAAGCGCTGCTACCAGCACCACGCCGGAGGCAAACAAGATGGCGCTGATCTGAATATTCTGGCTATACGCCCACATCAGTAAAAATACCGCCAGGCCCGACACCGCAAATTGCAAGGTGCGCGAGCGTAGCCCGGAGTCCATATCGCGGCGCAGTACCCGCAGCGGCGGCACTGAAAACAGACGCAATAATGGGTACATGGAAAACAGCACCGCACAAATCACGCCGGTAAACACCGCGATTAACACCGGCCGCCAGTGCCAGACTGACAAACTGACCTCCACCCGGTCGGCCAGGGCGCTGACCACCGCCTGTTGAATGGCGACCCCGGCAGTAATGCCGATGACAATACCCAGCAAGGCAATAAACAATACCTGCAAAATATACACTTTGCGGATCATGCGCTTACTGGCGCCTAAGGTTTTCATGATGGCCACCGGATCATAGTGGCGCTGGCTATAACGCTGTGCGGCTACCGCAATAGAGACAGCTGCCAGTACGATGGCCAGCAGGCTGGCCAGCAAAAAGTACTGCCCGGCGCGGGCCACCGAACGGCCAATGGGCGACTCATCGTCCTCGACCGACTGCCAGCGGTGCAGCTCATCGTTGAGTTGCGGGCGCAGCCAGTCGTAATAGGTTTTTAACGCTGCGCTTTCGCCACTAAAATAGGCTTTGTAGGTCACCCGGCTGCCTGGCCCGGTGATATTGGCTGCCGGCAAATCGGCGATGCGGATCAGCACCAGCGGGTCGGTATTAAACACGCTAAAGCCGGCATCGGGAATTTCTGACAGCACCCGGCTTACGGTAAAGCTGGTTTCACCAATATCGATGCTATCGCCCACCTCGATGGACAATAACTGAAACAGGCGCGAATCAATCCAGGCCTGACCCGTCTCTGGTACCTGAGTGGTGGTTTGCTCCTGGCCAAAGGGGGCATCGGCCACAGTGATCTCGCCTTTCAACGGATAGCTTTCATTAACCGCGCGTAAATCGGCCAGTGCCATATTGTCCTGGGCAAATACCATGGAACGGGTTTCCACCTGCCGGGCGGTTTGTAGCGATTCAGATTGCGCGGCGCTGAGCCAGTCCGGGTCGATGGGCTGACGTGAACGCAGCTGGGTGTCGGCGGCTAAAAAGCTGGCCGAGCGTTCGGTCAGTGCGCCCTGTAGCCGTTCGCTGAATAAAGATAATGACAACACGGCTGCCACTGACAACACAATCGCCGCCAGAATTATAGTTAACTCACCGCGCCGCGCCTCATGTTTAAACAGCCGCCAGGCTAGCTGTGTCGCGTTACCCATTGGCGGCTCCTGTGGTGACCGGAGCAGTCTCTGGGGCGGCCTGTTCGGTCAGTGCGCCACCCTGCATGGTTAACTGACGGGCGCAGCGCTGGGCCAGATGTTCATCGTGGGTCACCAGCACCAGTGTGGTGCCCTGTTCTTTGTTTAACGCAAACAGTAGTTTTTCAATTTTTTCACTGTTGGCAGCATCCAGGTTGCCGGTGGGCTCATCGGCAAACAAAATCTTGGGCCGGCCAATAAATGCCCGCGCAATGGCTACCCGCTGCTGTTCGCCACCGGATAGCTGGTTGGGATAATGGCTGGCGCGATGACCCAGCCCCACCTGTTCTAAAATAGCGCGGGCTTGTTTTTTGGCATCTTTGAGCCCGGCAATCTCCGCCGGCAACATCACATTTTCCAGCGCGGTAAGGCTTTGAACCAGCATAAAGCTTTGAAAGATAAACCCAACCTTAGCGCCTCGTAACTGCGCCCGGGCCTCTTCATCCATGGCATGCAGCGGCTCGCCATCCAGATAAATCTCACCACTGGTGACCTGATCCAGACCTGCCAGTAAGCCCAGCAAGGTGGATTTGCCTGAACCCGACGCACCCACGATGGCAACTGTCTGGCCTTGCTTGACTTCAAATGAAATGGGTTTAAGAATCTCCAGCTCCCCCTCATTCGTATTAACAATTTTAGTAAGCTGGCTGGTTTTAATCATAGAGGAGTCACCGCTGTCGTGTTGAAGGTTCACAATCGTCGCTTTATGCAATCGTTGTTGATTGTATTATTTTTACCCTTAATCCTGCTTGCAGATCAATCAATTGCTGCAACTTCGTCACACGCGCAGAGCAGCCAGACGCGCCTGTTAGTATTAGGTGACAGCTTAAGTGCCGGCTATGGTCTGCAACAAAATGAGAGCTGGGTCAGTTTGTTACAAAACCGCTGGGCAGACGAGTCGCTTAAGATTGAGGTAATAAATGCTGCGATAAGCGGAGAAACCACCGATGGCGCGCGGGCCCGGTTGCCACAGCTGCTCGAACAGCATCAGCCCACCCATGTGTTGATTGAGCTGGGCGGCAATGACGGCCTGCAGGGCCATCCTATCAATAAGATGAAAGCCAACCTGCATGCAATGGTGGATATGGCGCAGGACGCCGGCGCCACAGTGTTTTTACAGGATATGCAGATCCCGCCTAATTATGGCCAGCGCTATACGCAGTTGTTTGAGACGGCATTTGATAAGGTGGCGGACAAACAGGATATTCCGCTCATCCCGTTTTTCTTAGATTCCATTGCGCTGGACCAGTCACTGATGCAGCGCGACGGCATTCACCCCAATAAGCAGGCGCAGCCGATGATAGCCGAGTTTATGGACACCAAATTGCGGCCATTGCTGCAGTAAATAAAAAGGGCTTGCCTCGGCAAGCCCTTTTTTGTTTTACGGTTTTACGTAGTGAGACGGCGTATTATCGCCCTGCTGGTACAGCTTTTGGTAGCGGTCGCGCAGTAAGGTCTGGCGGCTGGTCATATCAATGGCTTCCCCATTGATAAATACCTGCTCGGCATATTCGGTGACCTCAAACGGGTCACCACTCCAAATCACCACATCAGCCTGCTTACCCGGGGCCAGTGAACCGACCCGGTCGGATACGCCCAGGATACTGGCCGGATGGCTGGTCAGACTGGCAATGCCCTGCTCGTACGGCAGACCATTGGCCACCGCGTTTCCGGCATGTTGTGTGGCCAGGCGGATATTGTGCGTTTCCATACCGACCGCCACTTTCACGCCGGCCTTGGCCAGGCGCGCGGCATTTTCGATGCTAGCACCAATGGCTTCAAAACTGTCCGGCAGGTTCATTTCCGGGTTTAAAATCACCGGAATGCCGGCTTCGGCCAGTTCATCGGCGACCCGCCAGGCTTCGGCGGCATCCATCAGAATTATATTGGCCTCAGGATAGCGTTCTTTAAAGGCCAGAATTTGCAGGATGTCGGCTTTGCGATCAGCTTCCATCACCAGTGGCATCTCACCGCTTAGGATGCGTTGTAGCGCGTCCAAATCGGCCCGGGTATTGAGGCCCTGCCAAACACTGCCGGCTGCTGGGATCTCACTGACACTGCCAGCTTCGTTGAACAACTGCTCCAGGGTGACCCAAAGTGCGGCGCGTGAGCCGCCAGAGCGCTCTGCGCCGTCGCCACTAACATCCAGCACCGAAAAGGCACGCGGCTTTATAACCGGGGCATTTTCACCCAGTGAAATCACGCTGCCCTGCCCATGAAATAAATAGTCAGTGTAAGAGATAGTGGTGGCCGCTGAGGTCACACCCTCAATGCGCGACACATCAATGACGGTGGAATCCGGATTCACCGCATAGCTCACATCAAAGGCAGCGCCATTATTGGATACCTTGTTGTTTTCTACAGACGAATCTACCACCCCGGCCCAGGATGACACTTCCACCAGCCCCAGTGAAGTCATGGCGCCCACCAGGCCCGGGGTAACAATTTTGCCACTGGCATCAATGCGGCGGTAGCCATCAGGAATTTGCTGACCGGCGCTGATCTGTTCGATGTTGCCATCGCGGATCAGAACCGTGCCTGACTCAATCACACCCTGCTCGGTCTGGGTGTAAATTTTGGCGCCGGTAATGGCGATATTTTCGGCCAGCGCAGAGGCTGACATACCGGCTGCGGCAAGCGCTGCTGCTAAGACTATTTTTTTCATTGTGCTTCTCCCTGAACGGCCTGACCCACTTCAAAGTCACTGATAGGCTGCGCCGATGGCTGGTTCAGGTCAAACACCAGGCCGCCATCCACATACACCTGCTCGGCTTTGGTGTAGGTTGAAAACGGGTTGCCGCTCCACAACACCACATCGGCATTTTTACCGCTTTCCAGCGAGCCGGTTTTATCGTAAATCCCTAGGGATTTGGCCGGGTTGGCAGACAACCACGACCAGGCATCGGCCATAGAGATGTCGATACCCGCACGCTGGCCATCAGACCAGGCCTTGGCGGCTTCCTGGTTTAAGCGCTGGATGCCGATTTCACTGTCTGAATGAACAATGGCACAGGCACCGGCAGCGTCTACCATGGGGATATTTTCACGGATGCCGTCATAAGCTTCCATCTTAAAGCCCCACCAGTCGGCCCACATGGCTGAGCAGACATTTTGTTCTTTTAAGCGGTCGGCGATCTTGTAAGACTCCACCGCATGGTGGAAGGCACTGATCTGATAATCAAATTCTTCCATCATGTCCATCATAGTGACCATTTCATCGGCGCGGTAGCAGTGCATATGCACCAGAATGTCGCCCTTCAGCACGCCGGCCATGGTTTCTAAATCCAGGTCGCGCTTGGGTGCCGTTGGGTTGGTGCCCGCTTCGAAATCTGCTTCATATTTTTCCCACTTACGCATGTAATCCTGGGCATCCGACCAGGCCTGACGATAGCCACGCACATTACCCATACGGGTCATGGGGCCACCTTTTTCGCCATACACCCGCTTAGGGTTTTCACCACAGGCCATCTTCATGCCATACGGGGCGTCAGGAAATTTCATATCCTGCATGGTGCGGTTGGGAACATTTTTTAGCACCACCGAGCGGCCACCAAACAGGTTGGCAGAGCCTGGTAAAATTTGCAGCGTGGTTACCCCGCCAGCCAGGGCGCGGGCAAAGCCGGCATCCTGCGGCCATACCGAATGTTCCGCCCACACACCTGGAGTCACTGGTGCAGTCATCTCGTTACCATCGGATAGCGAACCAATCCCGGGCGACGGATACACACCCAAGTGGCTGTGGTTGTCGATGATGCCGGGCGTAACCCACTTGCCCTGGCCATCGATCACGCGGGCGCTTTGCGGGTAATCCACGTTAGCGCCCACTGCCTGGATTTTGCCTTCAGCAAAATACACCATGCCGTTGTCAATCTTGTTGCCAGCGCCGTCCAAAATGGTCACGTTAGTGATCACAGTGGGCTGGCTGGCTACAGGCTGGTAGGTGCTGGGGTACGGGTCGGTATCAATTGAGACTTTAGTGGCCTGCGCTGCGTCGTTGCCTGACGCAGTAGTCTGACATCCGGTCAGAAGCGCGGGCACCAAAAACGCCATAGCTAGCGCCAGGCGGGAACGTATGTGTGCCATTGAGTTTCCATCTTGTTGTATGTTGTTTGAATCGTTATTTTTGTGTGGATGTTAACACCCACACATCTATACAACATTAACGCTACTTTAGGCCAGAGGGAAAGTCAGCTATTTGAGACTAACTGACGTACTCGTGCGAAGACTGGCGTCGCAGTACCGCCACGATCTCATCAGAGTTCTGTAAGCGGCGGATATCGTTAAACAATTGCTCGGCTTGAGGGTACTGGCGTTTAAGATACCCACACCATTGTTTGATACGGTTAGGATAATAGCGGCCTTTATCACCGTAGATTTCATAGCCCGAGTACTGGATCAGTAAGTCCGCCAGTTGTGGCCAAGACATAGGCGCCTGGCCTTGCTTGATACACAAAGCCAGATTGGGTAAGGCCAGCGCGCCGCGGCCCAGCATGATATTGGCGCAGGCTGACTGTTGCTGACAGCGCCTGGCATCCTCGGCATTCCAGATTTCGCCATTGGCAATCACCGGAATATCGGTGTGACGACGGATTTTGGCGATCCAGTCCCAGTAGGCTGGCGGCTTATAGCCTTCGGTTTTAGTGCGCGCATGCACCGTTAGCTCACTGGCACCGGCCTCAGTGATGGCCAGCGCATTGTCGATGGCTTTGGATTTGTCTTCAAACCCTAGGCGAATTTTTGCTGTGACTGGCAGATGTGCTGGCACCGCCTGGCGCACCGCGCTGACAATTTCATATAAGGCTTCGGTTTGTTTGAGTAGCACCGCGCCGCCCCGGCTTTTATTGACGGTCTTAGCCGGGCAGCCAAAATTCAGATCGACGCCGGGCGAGCCTAGCTCCACCGCAGTTTGGGCATTTTCTGCCAGCCACTCGGGGTGCTGGCCCAACAGTTGCACCCGGACCGGGGTGCCCGAGGCGGTTTTACCGTCGTTGTGCAGTTCCGGGCATAACCGGTAAAACAATTTCGGCGGTAATTTTTGGTCCACCACGCGGATAAATTCGGTCACGCATAAATCAAACCCGCCTACCTGAGTGAGCATTTCGCGCATCAGATGATCCACCACCCCTTCCATCGGGGCTAATACCACTTTCATATCGATTACCACTTACTGCCAGGCCTCAAGGGCGGCGATTTTACCAAAGTCGACGTCACAGGCAATCACTGCGCCACTTAATGCGCACGGTTTAGTTGGGGGACACAAAAAAGCCCCTGTGCTGGCAGGGGCTTAGTAGGCTTAAAAAAAATAAATAATTACAGATTTGCTGCCATCAAGTAATCCAGCGCACCGGTAATGGCGGCCACCTGGGCTTTGTTACACAACTCCGGCGTCGCCTGGTCGCTGTCCGGGTAGACTTCTGTGGTCGATACAAACGAGGCATTGGTCATGCCGCCGCACAGGTGCAGCTTTTTCTTGTCGTAACAGATAACCCCGTCACTTTGCACCGGCTCGCCGATTAAGCGGCCTTCGTCATCGGCTGGCGCAATATGAGTGACTTTGCGCACCGACTCAATGATGGCTTTTTGAAAATCCAGCTGCGGCGCCTGGGTGTTGGCCACGGTATAAAAGCCGTCCGGGATGTTCCAGTTGATGTTGGTGGTGCCGTTACGCGCCGCCAGCGCCGGGCGAAATTCACTGTTATCAGTATCAGTGGTTTCATGCAAGTCGATGTGCATTAGAAACTCAGTATCCAGCGAATCCAAAAATGCCATGATCTGAGCCGATTCCGGCGCTGGGCTGTCAGCATAAAAAGACCGGTTGGGATCCATCGCCATCGGGTTCCAGCGATTGATGGTTTCATAGCCCCAGGGGCTGATGCACGGCACGATGACAAAATTAAAGCGGCTGGTGTAACGCGCCACATCGTGCTTAATAAACCGCAGTGCACCCTGTACCCCACTGGTTTCATAGCCGTGTACACCACCGGTGACCAGCACCGTGGGTTTGGTCTGCAGCATCGGCTCGCTGACCAGTGCATACAGCGGATAACGCGCTTCATCATACGGCAGAGCGCCGTATTGTACGATGTTGAAGCCGTCCATCTGTTCAGGGATCTGGCTTAATACTTCTTCAGCATAGCTACGTTTGATTTGCTGCTGTTCTTTCCACTGCGCTTTGTGCTCATCGTTCCAGGCCTGGCCCGGGGTGCCGATGGGGTAATCTTGCATAGTTTTCTTCCAGGTCGTAAAAAATTCTATTTTAACATATCAGGCAGCTAAAGCGCCTGGCTTGCCACTGGTTTACGCAGCAACTCGCCAGGCAGATGTATTCGCCTGCTGTTTTAGTAACTAACTGGTCAGTAAACCCACGCTGACAGGCAAAGCCTCTAAGCGGATTGCTGGCAGAAGCGATCTGAATAGAATCTAACCAAGAATAACCTTATACATCAGGTAATAAAAAAAAACAGGACGATTATGAAACAACTATTGATGGTGGCCGCTTTGCTGGTCACGTGGTGGCCCGGCGCAGCGCTGGCTCAAACTGAGGAGCTGGTAATTGCCACCAAACAGGCGCCGCCGTTTGTAATGAAAAATGACCAGGGCGAATTTGAAGGGATCAGCATTCGGCTGTTCGAGCGCATGGCCGAGCAACAAAATCTTGCCTACAGGTTTGAAGAAACCGATTTGGCCGGCCTGGTGGATGGCCTGGCCGAGGGCCGCTACGATGCCTCCATCGCAGCAATGACCGTCACCGCTGAGCGTGAAGCCAGCATCGATTTTACCCATCCTTTTTACACCACCGGCCTGGCTATCGCCGTACCCAAAGATGAAAGCCGCCTGATGTCGGCTGTGTCCGGTTTTTTTTCCTGGAAGTTTCTGGTTGCCTTAGGCGGCTTATGCTTATTGCTGCTGGCTGTGGGCTTGGTCATCTGGCTGGCTGAACGTCATGGTAACAAGGAAGAATTTGGCGGTAGTAATGCTCAGGGCATCGGCTCAGGCTTTTGGTGGGCAGCGGTCACCATGACTACCGTAGGCTATGGTGATAAATCGCCACGCACGTTGGCCGGACGCATTGTAGGCTTTATCTGGATGTTTGCTGCGATTATCCTTATCAGTAGCTTTACCGCCGCCATTGCCACCAGCCTCACCGTCAGCCAGCTGGAAACCAAGGTACAGGGCGTCAGTGATTTACCGGATGTACGGGTTACCACCCTGGCCGGCTCAGCCAGTGCTGCGTTTTTGGATAGCCGCGATATCAGCTATAAAACTGTAGACACTGTACAGGCTGGCCTGACCAAAATGCAAAATGGCGAAACCGATGCACTGGTGTACGACAAACCTATCTTGCAGTATCGCATTAATAATGGCTTTGCCGATGAGATCACGGTATTACCGGATGAAATCGACCGCCAGGATTATGCCATCGGTCTGCCGGAAAACAGCCCGCTGCGTGAGCAGTTTAATACTGGTTTGCTGAAAATTATTGATAAGCCGGAATGGCGCGAGCAGGTAAAAGAGTATCTGGGCACCGACGAATAAGCAGATTTGGAACAAAAAAGAAGGGAAAGCTACTAGCTTTCCCTTTAAATTTGATTAGTCAAAGGCTTGGATATGCCATTGAAAAGCATTCCAGCATAAGCGATAACGATACCGGGTGCGTTCCTCTACATGCTCTATCAGTATATGTCCTAGTTCAGTAGTATGGCATATCAATACAGATCCACATTTTAAAGTAGCAAATACTGACCCTTCAAATTGATTACTGGTAAATTCCTTAATTTCTAGCATCCGTTCCTGGCAAAACGATGACAGCGCATCGATTACACTTCCACCTTGGATAGTATTTCCGTATTCGCAATTCGAATTCATACGATTTACCCTCCTGCATACCGCAGTAGAAAGTGTAAATCGTCACTAACTTTTCACCAGTCAACTTTAGTTTAGTTTTTGCGCGTGCTCCTCCCGCCCCATCACATAACGAATGTTCAAAGAAAACAAATCGCCATGGTCGTCGGCAAAATAATAGCGTTCGGCATCAATGCCCACCTGCCAGCGCGAGCTGAAGTGATACACATAGCGTGCCCCGAAGATGCCATCTACGCCATCTTCATTTTGAGACGCATCCACCGAGCTGTTTTCGAATACATCGTGTGAAGCATAGTCAGCCTGCCAGGCAAACAGCCCGCCATGCAGTTGGATTTCACCACTGTGATGCTGCCACACTCGGTAGGCGACGCTTAAGTGCGCCCCGCTTACTGAAGATGGATGGATAGCATTGGCCTGCGCAAAAAACTCTGCCGGGGTGGTGGTATCGGCACTAAAGGCGGTGCTGACCTCGCCCAAGTCTGTATACCCCAACTCCAGCTGCCAGCGCTCGCTAAGCGGTGTGGCCAGCGCCAGCCGGTAGCCGAGGCGGCGCGTATCCACTTCGATATCGTAGACTGCGTAACCGGCCTTCGCAGCCGCCTGCTCGACATCACTGGCTGCATAGTCTGAATCGGCCAGCCCCAGCCCGGCGCTGAGCGACCAGTGTGAGGCAAAGCAACGTTGCTCTTCGTCAGGACAAAGCGGAAACGCGCTATCGGTATCTGTGGCTTGCTGCGCGGAGGCGCCTGCGCTGGCGACTAATCCCAAAAGTAGTAATGCTTTCATAGTTGTATTCTTTTAATTCTTAATTATTAATGGCGGCGCAGGTAACGGCGCTGCCAGGCAGCCGCCGCCCCCAGCAGAAGCAGCCAGTACAGCGCGCCGCCAGATTTATTTTCGATGCGCACTGGTTTTGGCTCAACCTCAACCTGAACGATGCCGCTTTGCTCGGCAAAGTTGTCATCGGCAACGGTATAGGTAATACGGTCAGTACCTTCAAATCCTTTGGCTGCCACATACTCCAGTTCCTGGTTGGGCAGAATGAAGACACTGCCATGCTCGGCCTGGGCTTCTACTACGCTCAGGGTGTCGGCATCCGGGTCACTGTCGTTTGCCAGTACATCAATTTGCGTGATGCTGTCAGCCACCACAGTGATTTGCTCGCCCACCACGATGGGCGCGCGGTTATCCACCACCTCAATGACCATGTCGGCAGAAGCGGTCCCCCCACGATTATCGGTGATGCCGTAAACCAGCGTGACCTGGCCGACAAAGTTGGCCGGTGGGGTGTAGGTGACTTCGGTGTCGCTAAAGGTGGCGGTGCCCAGCGGGGCAGCCACTGATGTGATGCGCAAGGTGTCTCCATCGGCATCGCTGTCATTGCCCAGCGGGGCAAAGGTTTGCGCTGCGTTGAAGATCATTTCGTACTCATCATCGGCTGCTACCGGCGCCTGGTTGGCCTGCTGGCTTTGCAATACGCCCACACCACCCGGGTCAACAACAGTGCTGTTGGCAATGCCGTCAGCATCGTTGGGGCCACCATCGGTGATACTGACCTGCACACACCAGTGCCCGGCAGTTAATCCCGGCGTCCACACATCGCCGCCCGGCGGTGGGCAGTAGCCTGGTTCACCGGCTGTTGAGCGCAATTGGTTAGCGCCACTTTCATCAAAGGTTACCCAGCCGGTGGCCTCGGTATATTTACGGTACACCGCCTGTTCAGGCACCGGATTACGCTGTGGCATTACGATGCTATAGGTGTCACCGCGGCGCGGCAGGCCGTAGGCGATAAAGTCAAAGATACCACCCACATTTTGCGCCTGTTCATCAGGTGCCAACCCGGCCAGGCGGGACAGATCATCTTCGATAATCTGCGCACCGCCGGTTTGGCCGCGAATAGCACCGTCACCGATGCGCAGGCACACACCCGGGTCGCCTTCTACCAGATAGCCGTTCACAAATTCACGCTCTTCGGGCAATACATTGCATTCGTTTATGGGATCCTGCCAATCAGGAATGCCGTCACGATCGGTGTCTTTGTACCCTTCCACATCATCCGGGATGCCGTCTCCGTCACTGTCCTGGCCAGTCAGGGTTGCAAGTGAGTCCACCACCTGTAAAAACAGCGAGTTGGTGTCGCCATAGGCAGTATCGTCAGCGTCGGTGATTTGCGCGGTTAGCATATATATGCCCGGGCGCAATGCAGACGGGTCAAAGGTAAAGGTGGCTGGCTCGCTATCAGTGTCGGTTAAGGCGTCATTCCGCACCTGCCAGCTAAACTGATACACATTGGTGGCATCGGGGTGGGCAATTTCGGAGCTGACCACCACATCACCACCATTACGGGCAATCACCACCCGCTGATCCGTGCTCTGCACTGCATTGAGGGTCAAACGCGGATCCACATTTTGCTCGGCAATGGTCATGGTGTGGGTGGCCTTGTTACCGCGGTTCAACGCTGCAGAAAGGCTTACCTCGATAGTTTCATCACCTTCGGTCAGTGCATCACTGAATGTATCAAAGCGAATGCGGGCCGTGGTGCCAGCCTGCAGCACAATCTGTCCAGCTATGAGATCATGATCCTGGGCGTCGGCCGTACCGCTGACCTCAAACGGGATCACCAGGGGATAGTCGGGTGAGGCACCGTTTAGGTGGACACCCACACTGGCACTTTGGCCTTCCAGCACAAACTGATCCTTGTCCAGCGACACCAGCGGGCGCACCCGGACCAACTGGCTGGCAATCGACTGACGACCGGCCGCATCGGTGGCACTCCAATAGGCAATATTGGTGCCTGGTTTATAGAAAGTCACGCCATCTACCAGTGATACCGGCAGCGGGTTGCCTAAGCGGTCCACCGCCGAGGCCACGCCCAGGTCAATTTTGGTAAACAAGGCATTGGCATCTTCTAAGATATCCGCTGGCACCGTGATCACCGGTGCTAAGGGGTCCACCTCTCCGTCTACCGTAACCAGCACGTTGGCCGAAGCGGTCTGGCCGACGATGTCGCGAATGGTGTAATGCATCAGGGCAAAGCCGCTAAAGCCAGAGGCCGGCTGGTACCGCACCGCATTGTTTTCAATGCTTACCTGGCCCAGGCGGGTTTTCACGCCAATCACGGTCAGCGCATCGCCTTCCGGATCACGGTCATTATCCAGCACCGGGATAAGAATGGCACCCGCCTGTCCGGCGGTGGCGGTATCATCCAGCGCCAGTGGTTTGTCGTTTTGCTCTCCGATGCGCACTGTGACAGTGGCAATGTTGGATTGTTCGATGCCGTCGCTGGCCACATAGGTAAAGCTGTCTTCGCCATTAAAATCATCTGTGGGCGTATAGGTGACCCGCGGCAGGGTACCGGCCAGTTTACCGGCTGGTGCGCTGAGCAACTCATAGGTCAGATTATCGCCATCCGGATCGATTCCCTCTAAGGCCAGGGCAATGCTTTGGTCTTCGCCAATCTCAATCACCATGTCTTCAAGCACCGGTGGCGCGTTGGGGCTAATTACCGCCACCGGCCAGGTGGCGCACACAGGTGCAATGCCGTCGGTAATACACACTTCCACTTCAGCCTCGCCTTCAAAGCCAGGTACGGGGGTAAAGATCACGTCCCCTGCACCACCCAGGCTTACCGAACCATTCACCGCCCGCATGGAGCTGATAGTCAGGTCGTCTTCGTCTACATCGCGCGCAGCAGCCAGCACCCCGATGGTCAACGGCGCATCGATAAAGGTGGTTTGTGGGCTGGCGCTTAGCACCGATGCATCATTGATAGGCAAGACAGTCACCGGTAAACGGCCTGTAGCGCTACCACCCGCGGTGTCGCTGACCACAAAGCTGATTTGGGCCGGGCCGTTAAAATCGGCTGATGGTACAAACAGCAATCCACCGGCGGTATCGACCGACACTGTGCCCTGATCCGAGGCCAGGCCAGACAAGCTCAGCACATCGCCATCAATATCGCTGGCAATGCTAGCCAGCGGCACAGTCAACTGGCTGTCCTCGTCCATGTCCATGCCGGCCATGACCATAATGGCCGCATTTTGAGCGTCCACCTGACCGGCGATGACCGGGGTATCGTTGACCGGTGTGACTGTCACAGTCAGGCTGCCCTGGCTGGTAAGCGCGGTAGGATCGGTGATTTGGTAAGTCACCACAGCGTCACCATAAAAATCTGCTGCCGGGGTATAGCGCACTGTTTGGCTGTCTACCACAGTAACACTGCCCACATCGGCGCTGGCGGACACCAGGGTAATGGTCTCGCCGTCCACATCAATGTCATTAGCGGTGACCTGCAGCTGGCCACTGTTGTCCTCGGCGACGGTCAGGCTATCAGCGATAGCCACCGGTGCGTCCGGTAAGGCATTAATGGTTAGCTGTGCGGTGGCAGTGGCAAATCCGCCGGCCTGATCGGTGACGGTGTAACTCACACTGTCCTGGCCATTATCATCTGTCGCCGGGGTGTACACCAGCGCAGTCGCGGTTTCATTAAGGGTGACAGCGCCCCGGGTGCTTGTGCTATCTATGCTATCAATCAGCAGGAACTGGCCATTGTCGGCATCGCTGTCATTAGCCAATACAGCCAACGTGGTAGCGGCACTGTCTTCATTCAGCGTGAAGCTGTCAGCGACGGCTGCCGGCAATTGGTTTTGCAGTTCAACCTGTAGGGGTGCGCCCTGCAAATAGACCGGTACGCCACGACTATCGACATAACTAAAGGCCGGCACGATGTCTAACGGTGTCAGACTGGCCTGCGGCACCAAAGAGGCCGTATCCACTGTGATGGTGACCACCAACTCTTCGGCATTGGCATCATTGTCGGCATTGATCACGCCACCCAAAGACAGTTGAGCAGCCTGCGCGGTTTGCACCAGGGTCACGGCCACCGGCGTTTGCGCCGCGGCCTGGTTGAGCTGGCCGGGGTTGGCGGCAAAACTTAACGCATTATCAAAAGCACGAGCTGCGCCGGCTTGCGCCTGTACCTGCATGGTACCAGGCAATTCAAGATACAGTTCGCCCTGCTCGTACGCCCCCGCCGGAATGGTCAGCGTGTAGTCCAGGGTCAGGGTTTCACCCTGAATAAAGGTTGCCCCATCAGTGGCCGGGTTGCTGGTGCTTACCAACTGTGCCTGCATAGCAAACGCTGGCGCAGCAGCATCGGTCACGCTGACCAACCCCGCTTGCACACCATCGCTGCTATCACTGTTGGCATCAGACAGTACATCGGTGAAATTCGCACCACTGACGGTGCCCTGCGACTGCAGCACAAAGTCAGGTTGGCTGCCGTTGGCTTTAACCACATAGGTCAGGGTCGCCGAGCCGCCCGCGGCCAGATTACCCAGGTTGGCAGTGACCGGGGCCTCAGCCACAATCACACCCTGGCTGACTGAGGCTGAGCCGGTCACATACTGGCTATCATCCGGCAGCGGATGAACAATGCGCACATCCTGCGCCGCCTGACTACCGGTGTTGTAAGCACGCACCCGGTAGCTGATTTCATCGGCATTATCAACCAGACCATCACCGTCGATATCTTTGGACAACCACCAGCTTTCGCTGATCTGAACAGCTGGCGCGGCGGTGCCATTAGGCCCGATAGCGGTAAACTGGAGCGGCTGAGCACCGTCTACTGCGATACCGTTGGCATCCAGTGCCTGGCTGGGTAGCTGATCGGCATTCAGGCTACCATTCAGGCTAAACAGTTCACTGTCAGGATTGCTGTTGGTGTTGACCAGCGGAGCATCGACTTGCACGGTCAGCGTTACCGTGGCAATTGCATTGGCTGGCAATGACGCCAATACGGCATCAACCGTTTGCCCGCTGGCAGACACGCTGCCACCGGCAACTGTGCCGCTGACAAAGGTCAGGCCGGCAGGCAGTGTTTGCTGCAGGGCCAAATTGGTGATGGCTTCGCTGCCACTGTTGGTCACCTGAAGATTCAACTCCAACGTATCGCCGGCACTTACCGCCTGATTACTATCAGCATCACCGGTTAGGGAAAATGAAAAGGCTGTAGCTACAGCAGCCGTGGCTTCTGCCGGGCTGCCTACCCGCACCAGGTTGGGCTGGTCACCATTTTGGTCGTTATTATCAGCATCGGTGGGCTCGCCCACAGTATCGTCAGAGTCCACCTGTCCCTGCAGTGTAATCAAGGCTCCTGGCTGCACTGCGTCATCAACACGCAATACAAACTCTACAGAAAGGCTGTCAGCCCCGGCCAGGTTGGCCTGGCTCACTGATACGCCGTTGCTGGTATCAATGGTGGCACCGGCTGCTATCACGCTGCCCACGACCAGAGTGGTGTAGGTAGGCACGGGGTGGCTGAAGACGACATTGCTGACATCGGCACCATTATTGGTCATCAGCGCTGTCACTGTTAACTCATCACCAGCGTCAGCCACACCATTGCCGTTGGCATCATAGCTTAAGGCAACAGATTGCGCGGCGGCTAAAAAGGCCGCGTTGCCCACACTCACAGACTCGGAAACCGTAAAACTATAGCTGCGCTCATCCGGGTTGCTGCCTGCAGCACTGGTATAAGTCCCGGCCACAGTGGTGATATTCAGCGCACTATTCACCACCGCGTCGTTGGCAACCTGAGCTTTGAAGGTGAAGGTTTTGGCGCCATCGGCCACCGTAATTGCACCTAAATCCACCGCCAGCTGGCCGGGCACCGATGTGTCGCTACTGCCCTGCCCGGCAAAGCTGCCGGTCACCAACTTAAGACCATCGGGTAGCTGTAAGGCCACCTGGCTGTCGTGGGCGGTGGCGCTGTTTGCACCTGGCGTGGCGGTAAAGGTATAGGTCACGGTATCACCTAAGGACACCACATTTTTACTGGCCTGAAGCTGAGTGGTGAGGGCCGGCTCAATAATCGCAATAGCCTGGGAAACCGGCCCGACTGCGGCAGCATCGCTGCTCAGATTGCCTGTAAATGTCAGGCTATCACCAGCATTGACCTGCACAGAATCTTCGATGATCACATCCAGCGCAATGGTTAAAAAGTCATTCAGGTTGCTGGCATCAGCGGTGTTACTCACATTGCCCAAGTCAACAGTAACCCGGTTCCCACTAACTGCAGCAGTGGCAGTACCGGTGTAACTGACATTTTCTTCCACCGACACTGTACTGTTACCCAGTCGCGTACCATCGGGTAAATCCAGCGTAAACACCACATTGGTAATGTCGCCTTCGACCAAATCCACCTGATTATCCAGGGTCACAGTATCACCCAGCGTGAAGTTGGTATCCGTATGACGGGCGTTGAGCCGGGTCTGCAGCGCCAGTGCACTGTTCACGGTCATGGTCGAGCTTACTGATTCCAGATAATTATTCAGCGTGGCATCATTATCATCATTGCCGCCATCAGCACTGGTGCGGCCGCCACCATCCACCAGACTGGTGTAGTCCACCTGCGCGGTACTGGTCAAGGTCTGGCCGGCCTGGGCACTGTTGGCCAGTACCACATCGTAGGCTAACGTCACGCTGGCATTGGGCCCCAGCGAGAGAGCTGGCAGGCTGATGGTATCGTTAGCCTGATTGGTCTGGCTGATAATGGCATCGGTGCTGCTTACCACAGTATAGGAGCCGTTTAACCAAACATCGCCGCTATCAATGACTACGCTGATATTGCTGAAGGTTAAACCTGTCCCGCTACCGTCTGGCGCGCCCAACAGTTCGGTTGGCATCACATCGCGCACATCCACCTGATAGGCAGTGGCATGCAGGGCCTGGTTGGTCAGCGTGGTTTGATAACGCACCGTATCGCCGGCATCTTTGTCGGCAGCGCCGCCAATAAACTGCTGAGTCAGCTCAAGATCAGGCTCTCGCAGGGTGACCTGACTGGTATCGCCAGGCAGTGGTTGCGTGGCGCCCTGGTAGTTCAGGGTGGCAGTGGCGGTACGCACTTCGCCTTCCTGGTTCGCCAGGCTGTTATCCACACTCACTGGTACCTCAATGGTTAACTGTTGGCTAACCGACGCAGAGTTGGTGATTGACCCCAAATTCAGTTCTACCGGATTTGTGCCTGCCACCGGGCTGGTGTCTGGCGACCCGGTGTAGGAAAACTGGCTGTCCGGCTGGGTGATGATAATTGGCTCACCGGAATAGCTTAGGCCTGCGGGAAGATCCAGGGTGTAGGTAAAATTATCCGTGGTGCCGGTGGGCAGCGAAAAGCTCACCGTGTACGAATACGCCTGGCCAATTACCACGTCAGACGCCGACGTTTGCAGGGAAACCTGCGGTGCGCCCGCCACCAGGGTTTCGCTAGCTACCGCACGCAGTTGGTTAACCGCCTGGTTCGAGGTATTTTTGCGGTTGGTACCGGTGCGCTCACCGGTATCGCTGCCAGCACTACCGGAAAACGAGTCGAGTGAACGTTCACTGCCGTTGCCTTTAAGGCTGGTCAGCGAGACTGTCGCTTCAGCATTGATTTGCTCTTCAAAACCAATCGCCGGATCTACGTTGGCCTCGTATATCAGGGTGATGGTCTCGCCCGGGGCCAGATAGCGCTCGCCCTGCGCCAGACAATTTGCATTGACGCTTATTTCCTGGCCGGATTGGCCTAAGCACGCGGCGACATCGACATTGCCACGGGACAAAATTGCAGACTGCAATGCGCTGTAGGTCAATCTGGAGGGCAGCGTTTGTGCCAGCAGCCAGTCCCAGCCACGCGCCACATGGGTACCGCTCTGGTTTTCCAGTACCAGCGTGAAGGTGACTGTCTGGCCACCGGTGACACTGGTGGGGTTAGCCGTTAAAGTTGCACCTACATTAGGCTCCACAATCACACTTTGGGTGCTTTGGTGATGGCTTTGCAACCTGTTGGCCTGATTAATGTAATTAATATTGGCCTGGACCGATTTAGTGTCGCCGCGGTTATTGGCCGTAGTATTGAGCGCTAAAGTTTTAAAGGTAAAAACCAGTTGCTCAGCATTGTTATCATTATCATTGTTTTGCACATCACCGACATTCACCAGTAATGTTTTGCCGTCCTGGCCTACAGACACATTTTGCGCTGTGGGTGACAGCGTCAGCACGCTGCTTTGCAAGCCACTATCCGATACTTCTGCCAGCTTGCCGCTATTGGCAATATATTGCAGACCGTCAGGCAGCAGCACGCTCAATAGTCGATTTTCGGTGCCATCCTGGGTCAGACCTTCAGGAATATTGACGGTGACTTCATAGGTTTGGGTTTCACCAATGGCCAGCTCTGGGGTGGCCCGATGGGCGGTCCAGGTGGCAGACGAGCCGATGCTGGTGATGCTTTCAACCGTCGGGTTTTCAGTGGCGGCCACCGTCTCGCGAGTGCGGGTTTGGGCGCGCTGCAGTTTAGGGCTACCCTGCTGGCTATCGCCCACCGCCTGTGCATTTAAAGTAAAGGCTGCGCCGCTTTGAACATTGCTGCGGGCAACGCCCTGATAGGCCACGGTGACACTTTGGCCCGGTGGCAACACGGTAGTGCCAGCTGCTGTGAAGGTAACGGTATTCGCAGTAAAGCCAAAGCTATAGCCGGCCGGCGTGGTGCTGGCGGTGATAGACGTTGCATCCAGCAAGCTGGTATTGACCGCTTCGGAAATCACCACATCGTAAGCTGGCGCAGTTCCATTATTAGTTACGACATACTGGATGGTAATGGTATCACCGGCCGAAAGCCCTTCAGCCGGAGTCACTGTGCTCGTGATAGCCAGATCATGTTCAGCAAATTGTTTGGTGGTGTTCGCGCTTACCGCGGCGCCGGAAAAGTCGGTATAGCCGATGCTGGCTGATGCTTGTTTGTTTTGCAAAGCTCTGCTGGCACTATTGGCTTCGGAATCTTTCACATCAGCCTGAAAAGCAATCACCAGGCTGTTATCGCTGCTATTACCGTTGGCTGTAGTGGTAGTTGTTCCTGACAACTCTATAACTATTTGTTGAACCCCGTCTCTACTGGTCGTGATTACAGCGGACTGCAAGGCTCCCGCAGTACCGCTAAAGCCAGTAGCATCCAGTTGTTCGCTGCCGGAAACAAAACCCAAACCGGCCGGCAATGTGACATTCACCGTCAGCGCATTCACAATTCCTTCGGGTAAGGTCACAGTGGCATCGTAGCTGAGGACATCGCCCACCACGATGTGGTCGGCTGACCCTTGCGGATTAACACTGGAAACAGCTAAAGCGATCTGAGCAGACGCTACAGTCAATTCGCTGGTAGCTGTGCCCGATTGCAATGGCGCATCATTTGCGCCATTGTTCCAGCTCACCGACGCAGTTGAAGTCAGTGATTGATTGGGAATAACATTATTCGAGACATCCCTGGTATAGGTAACAGAGAGCGTGGAACCAGCTTTTAACGTTTGGTTTAGAGCAAAGGTTCCTGCTTCTAATGAGCCACTATAATCGGCCGTGTTAACATTATCGACTTGAACAGTTGCCACACTTGCCGGCTCGAGGCCATCCACAACCGGCACGGCCAGAGTCAAATCAGAAGCTTCTGTGCCACCCATATTGGTGACAACAATGCTGTAGCTTAGCGAGTCGCCCGCATCCACATGGTTGAAGTCAGAACTTTCTGAATTTTGTACTAAATTGATGGCAAGATCTGGTGCGCTGATTGTCCAGATTCTATAGCTAGAATCGGTGGAATATGAAACAGGCCGGGTATCGCTTCGTAATTGATATGTTCTTAAATCATTATTTGCCAACGCTGCACTCGCGGCGAGTAAAAGCAGGGCGGGAAACACAGTAATGCACACCGCGCCCAATTTCACCTTGTCATAAATGCCTGGTCTATTTGCTAATGCTGACTTAACCACAGACAACCATCTCAGTGCTGGGAATATGGCGGAAAATTTCAATATTGTGAGCCCTAGACTTTAGAAAACCGAAGCAAACTGAAGCGCCTGCCGGCTGGCAAAAGTGCTGAACCCTTCATCCGGAAAGAACGACAATTTCGCTTTTTATTAAAGCGTAGGAAACAATAGGTATGAGAAGTTATTTGTGAGTATACAAGGTATCAGAAACTTTACTTTTTATAGACTAAAGTGCACCACGGCGACGAGTTATTCAGCTTGTAGGCTAGATTAATCAAAGATAAAAATAAGGTTATTGTCGAACGACAAAAGAATATTGAAACTATAAATATGCTGATATGCATCAATGAAGGATTGGTGGAGCCAGGCGGGATCGAACCGCCGACCTCTTGCATGCCATGCAAGCGCTCTCCCAGCTGAGCTATGGCCCCGATGTTTGTCTGAGCAACACGAGAACTGGCGTTCTCAGCCCTAACCAACGTGTGTGATACTAGGTATAAGTCATTGCCGTGTCAACGGTTTATTTAAATAATATAGTTAACCAGAAGCTGTTTGCTTATTCTTTGTTCGCACCGCTGTTAGTTAGTCATTCGGCAACAACCAGGGTCTCCTTAGAATGCATATAATGCTGACAACTACCGCCGTTTTCAGGTTTGCCATGCCCCCCACGGAGATCGCGGCCTGCGCCGCGATGACGCTCTTTTATTACGGCTTTCGCCAATTCATCGTCATCCCGGCAGCCGCCGGGATCTCCTTGATTGCTTATAATGCTGACAACTACCGCCGTTTTCAGGTTTGCCATGCCCCCACGGAGATCGCGGCCTGCGCCGCGATGACGCTCTTTTATTACGGCTTTCGCCAATTCATCGTCATCCCGGCAGCCGCCGGGAGCTCCTTGGAATATTTTGAAGCCAGCAACTACCGCCTTTTTCAGACTCGCCATGCCCTTGGGAGATCGCGACTTTCGTCGCAATGACGGTCTTTGTTTACGACTTTCGCCAACTCATCGTCATCCCGGCCTACGCCTTATACAACATCGTCATTCCGGCAGCAGCCGGAATCTCCTTGGGTAGCTTTTAATACTCACAACTACCGTCTTTTTTAAGCTTGCCGTGACAGGTGGGAGATCGCGACTTTTGTTGCGAGGACGGTCTTTCTTTACGGCTTTCGTCAATTCATCGTCATCCCGGCAGCAGCCGGGATCTCCTTGGGTTACTTCAAATGCCGACAACTACCGCCTTCTGCAGGCGTACCATGCCCTTTAGGAGATCGCGGCCTGCGCCGGGATAACTGGATTTTCAGTAAATAACAGGCATAAAAAAACCAGCCCGAAGGCTGGTTTTGTATATGGCGTCCCCTAGGGGATTCGAACCCCTGTTACCGCCGTGAAAGGGCGGTGTCCTAGGCCTCTAGACGAAGGGGACAAAATTTTTGCTTATCGTTGCACTGCAACGATAAAATTTTGTCTGGGAAAAATTTCAACATTGAAATTTTTCGGCCTTTTCGTGCTCATAAGAGCATTAGACTTAGACGTTTTTTGTAAGAGTACCATCTTAAAAAGAATAGTAGTCTTAACCTAAGAATTTCACAGTTGCGGACTGTGACACCGTAAAATGGCGTCCCCTAGGGGATTCGAACCCCTGTTACCGCCGTGAAAGGGCGGTGTCCTAGGCCTCTAGACGAAGGGGACAAAAAATCTTCCATCAAAAGCTACGCTTTTGAGATTTTTTGTAAGGAAATACTCTGCAAAAAGAATATAATCCTTAACCTAAGAACCTCACAGTTGCGGACTGTGACACCGTAAAAATGGCGTCCCCTAGGGGATTCGAACCCCTGTTACCGCCGTGAAAGGGCGGTGTCCTAGGCCTCTAGACGAAGGGGACAAAAAATCTTTCTTCAAAAGCTGGGCTTTTGAGATTTTTTGTAAGGTGAAATGCATTAGCATCTTATTGGTTTACTGACGACTAATAAGCCCCAAGTAACCTAACCTTAACCTAAGAACTTCACAGTTGCGGACTGTGACACCGTAAAAATGGCGTCCCCTAGGGGATTCGAACCCCTGTTACCGCCGTGAAAGGGCGGTGTCCTAGGCCTCTAGACGAAGGGGACAAAATTTTTGTTCATCGTTGCACTGCAACGATAAAATTTTGTCTGGGAAAAATTTCAACATTAAAATTTTTCGGCCTTATCCTGCTCACAAGAGCATTGGACTTAGACATTTTATGTAAGATTATTTTTTTAGTAAAATGACAATCTTAACCTAAGAACTTAATCTTACTTGCGACAACCCGCTTGCGCGCATCATCTAAATTTGGTGGAGCCAGGCGGGATCGAACCGCCGACCTCTTGCATGCCATGCAAGCGCTCTCCCAGCTGAGCTATGGCCCCGTACTTACCGAAACAACGTTAACCCACTGTACGTGGTGTTTGTTGTTCCGTGACAGCGGGGCGCATTCTAGGCATACCCCACTGCCCTGTCAACGGTTTTTTAGGGAATATTTATGAATTTTCCCTGTTTGCTATAAATTTGAGCGCATTGTCTATTCTGTGCGCAACTTTCTGTTTAGAAATAAGATTCAGGGTTTCATCCAAGGCAGGTGAATTGCCCCCACCGGTCACTGCCACCCGCAATGGCATGCCGATTTTACCCATGCCTACTTCTAATTCTTCAGCCGTCGCATTAATAGCAGCCTGAATGTTTTCAGGGTTCCAGGTTTTAATTGCTTCAAGCTTTTGTTTAACCAGCTCCAGTGGCTCTTTAGCTACCGGACGCAGATGCTTTTTGGCTGCCTTTTCATCAAACTCACTGAAGTCCTCATAAAAGTAACGGCTGATTTGTGCCATTTCTTTTAAGGTTTTAACGCGGTCGGCTTGAATAGCTATTACATCTTCTAACACCGGGCCGGTTTCTAAACTGATGCCCTGCTCTTCAAAATGCCATTTGGCATGGCTGGCCACTTCGCTGGCGGGCAGCTCTTTCATATAGTGTTGATTCAACCAGATCAGTTTTTCGGTATTAAAGGCCGATGCAGACTGACCAATCGCATCCAGACTGAAGTGCTCAATCATTTCATCCAGTGAAAAGATCTCCTGATCGCCGTGTGCCCAACCTAAACGAACCAGATAATTCAGCAGCGCCTGTGGCAAAAAGCCATCATCACGGTACTGCATTACGCTCACGGCATTATGACGCTTGGACAACTTTTTACCGTCGTCACCTAAAATCATCGATACATGGGCATAATCAGGTACTGGTGCGCCCAGGGCTTTTAAAATATTAATCTGGCGCGGCGTATTATTAATGTGGTCTTCACCACGCACCACGTGAGTGATGCCCATATCCCAGTCATCTACAACCACACAAAAATTGTAAGTGGGCGTGCCGTCGCTGCGAGCAATGATCAAATCATCCAGTTCGGTATTGCTGATTTCAATCTTGCCACGGATATGGTCGTTAATAACAACCGTACCTTCCTGTGGATTTTTAAAGCGCACTGCATATGACTGACCTTCAGGATGATCGGTGCGATCACGCCAGGTGCCAGGATAGCGCGGTTTTTCGCCACGGGCTTTTTGCTCTTCGCGAATGGCATCCAGCTCTTCACCACTCATAAAGCATTTATACGCTTTGCCTTCTGCCAGCAATTGATCCACCAGCTCTTTATAGCGGTCAAAGCGCTCGGTTTGCAGATACGGACCCTTATCCCAGTTTAAGCCCAACCATTGCATGCCATCTAAAATGGCTTGTTTGGCATCCTCGGTAGAACGTTCGATATCAGTATCTTCAATACGCAGAACAAATTCCCCGCCCTGGCTTTTTGCATATAACCAGGAATATAAAGCCGTACGGGCGCCACCCACGTGAAGATAGCCGGTTGGGCTTGGGGCAAATCGAGTTACAACAGACATGTGTGCTCTCTTTAAGAATAAAAAAGTGGCAGTATTCTACCAGTGTTCGGGCGGGGGCAAAATACTGTTGCTTACTCTGAGGTACGATTAAGCCACGGATTCTGCAGGAAAATTAAGCAAAACAAGGCTTAATGGTGACTTTTCGAGCAAACAAACACTTTTCTTACTTTTTGTAGATGATTGGTGTTGACAGTTTTCATCGTGGCTCTATAATACCGCCCCACTTGCCCAAGACGGCAAGTCACAAATCAAAGGACGCTTAGCTCAGTTGGGAGAGCATCGCCCTTACAAGGCGAGGGTCACTGGTTCAAGTCCAGTAGCGTCCACCACTTTGATTTGTAATGTAAATGATGAGGACGCTTAGCTCAGTTGGGAGAGCATCGCCCTTACAAGGCGAGGGTCACTGGTTCAAGTCCAGTAGCGTCCACCACCTCTTCATCATTTACTACAATATGGACGCTTAGCTCAGTTGGGAGAGCATCGCCCTTACAAGGCGAGGGTCACTGGTTCAAGTCCAGTAGCGTCCACCACTTTCTCCCTGTATTTACTCTCTTTTTGTTAACATTACGACACTGGTTCAACCGTTTCTCGGCGAGTCACAGTAGCGTCCACCACTTTCTCCCTGTATTTACTCTCTTTTTGTTAACATTACGACACTGGTTCAACCGTTTCTCGGCGAGTCCCAGTAGCGTCCACCACTTTCTCCCTGTATTTACTTTCTTTTCGTTAACATTACGATACTGGTTCAACCGGTACCCGGTGAGTCACTGCAATATTTAGTGCTTTTTTAAGTGTGCAACCGCGTCGCCGCATATTTAACTTTAAATAGCCGCCTCTGCCCTACAGATTGTATCTGTAGCAACTACTTGATTTATTGAAAAAATATATTATTTTAAGCACTTTCCAATATTTTAAAACCAGGCTCGTTTAATTCTTTTGGCTACAAACTGGATCTCAGGATTAGCCTGCATTAGAGTGAGTCACAACCTTACATCACGGCTTTAAGAAAATATGGATATTACTGCGCGCAATCACATTACTATTCAAGGCCAGGGGCCCCAGTCTATTTTATTTTCACACGGTTTCGGCTGTGATCAGTCGATGTGGCGATTCGTTGAGCCTGCATTTCGAGATCAGTATCGCACTGTATTGTATGACTTGGTTGGAAGTGGCAGGTCTGATTTGTCAGCCTATGATAGTAAGAAATACAGTACATTAGAAGGCTATGCCGATGATCTGCTGGAAGTAGTTGAGGCGACAGCTGAATCACCAGTCTTTTTTGTTGGCCATTCAGTAAGTGCTTCTATCGGGTTAATTGCCAGTATAAAAGCACCGGAAAAATTCGCGGCTCATGTAATGGTGGGGCCGTCCCCGTGTTACACCAACCAAGAAGACTATGTCGGGGGATTTTCTGAGGCTGATATTCAAGAATTATGTGATACTCTGGACAGTAACTATCTAGGGTGGTCTAGCACGATGGCACCAAAGATAATGGGCGCACCAGAGCTACCTGAGTTAAGTGAAGAGCTTACCAATAGCTTTTGTCGCACAGATCCGAAGGTAGCGAAGGAATTTGCTCGTGCTACATTTACTGCGGATGACCGCCACCGTCTTAGTTTATGCCACACCCCAACACTGATACTGCAAAGTAGTGATGACTTTATTGCTTCTCAGTGCGTAGGTGAATACGTACAACGCTCCATGCCAAACTCCATTATAACTATTATCAATAATACAGGACACTGCCCGCATATGAGCGAACCCGAACAATGCATCAGTGCAATGAAACAATTTTTGCATAATTTATCTTCGCACTCAGAGTCGTAAACGTGACCGATGACGAAGTACTTGATTTTGAACATGCTCCTTGCGGTTTAGTCTGGTGTCGCTCAAATGGAAAAATTCTAAAGGTAAATGCCACTTTTGCGCAATGGCTTGGCTATACCCCAGAGATACTCACAACTGATTTTCAAATTACAGATCTGCTCTCTATAGGTAGTAAGATTTATTATCACACCCACTGGCTACCTTTGATGCACTTACAGGGCGAGGTAGCGGAAGTACTGGTAGAACTTAAAGGTGCTAATCAGAGCACTATCCCTACTTTACTCAATGCAAACACAAGCCAAAAAGGCGAAGTGAAAATCTATCAACTCGCTTTTTTTATCGCCAAAGACAGACAAGCGTATGAAAAAGAATTGGTCAATGCACGCACCGAGCTCGAACAGTCATTAAATGAGCTCGCGACCACACAAAACCAACTGCAAGAAAGCCGCGACTTTTTAAGTTTGGCCATAGCCAGCGCGCGCATGGGCATTCTTACTTTTAGCAAGGCTACATCCAAACTACACTGGAGCTCGCAACTTAGACAACTTACTGGCCATCATGATGAAAAGTGGGATGAGTACGTCGAATTTAAAAAATTAATCCATCCCGAGGATTTACCTCTGGTCCGCCGGAAAATCAAACAGTCTATTATAGAAAAAAACGTTTATGAGGTAGAGTTTCGACTTAAAAAAGCTACCGGCGAGTGGTTGACAATGATAAGCCGCGGCCAGGCAACCTATGACGAACAGGGTGATTATGAAGCGGTTTTCGGGGTGTTTATTGATATTTCGAAACAAAAAGCCACCGAACAGGCGCTATCAGATTTAAACGAGAAGCTCACTCAGTCTGATAAACAAAAAGATGAATTTTTGGCAACATTAGGCCATGAGTTACGCAACCCTTTGGCCCCTATCCGCAACGTTATCGAAATCATGCGAGAAAAATCAGCGATTAATGATTCACTGACTTGGTATCGCGATGTACTGGACCGGCATGTTTCGCAGATGACCCATCTCGTTGACGACTTACTTGAAATCACGAGGATTTCCCAGGGGCGTCTTGAGTTGCGTAAAGAGCATGTTGATTTAAAAATGCTGGTGCAATTAGCTATAGAATCTACTCTACCTCTTATTAAAGAAGCGCATCATGAACTGACCATCGAGCAGCCCGAACAGTCATTGGCAGTCGACGGGGACCCCACTCGCCTTACCCAGGTCATCGTAAACCTTTTAACGAATGCGGTGAAATATACGCCTGAACAAGGCAATATCATTGTAACCCTGTCACAGAATGCAGAAAAAATTAATGTGTCTATTTCAGACACAGGGATCGGTATTCCTTCTGACAAACTTTCGTCAATATTTAATATGTTCTCCCGGCTGGAACCGGCACTACAGCGAGATGGGGGTGGCCTGGGTATTGGTCTGGCTCTGGTATACGGATTGGTTGCAATGCACGGAGGCACTGTCACAGCGCACAGTGATGGCCCGGGCAAAGGAAGTCGGTTCACTGTTTCTCTGCCAAAACTTAAAGGTGGGTCAGCCAAACCTCATTCCAAAGAGGCAACTGCGAGTAGCACAAATCGCAAGAAGCATATTTTAATTGTTGATGACAACATAGATGCCGTAGATAGCCTGGCAGTATTACTGGAAATCGAGGGGCACAAGGTAGCACGTGCTTACGATGGTATTTCAAGTATCATAGAGGCGGAAAAAGGGTTACCCGATATTATTATTTCAGATATTGGGTTACCGGATATTTCTGGTTATGAAGTCGCCAAACAAATTCGAGCAACCCCCTGGGGGCAACCGATATATTTGATAGCCTTAACTGGATGGGGTCAGAAAAAAGACAAAGAGATGGCTTTTGCGGCTGGCTTTAATAAACACTTCACAAAACCGTTGGACTATTCAGAGTTAAAACAATTGCTCGCAGACCTCCCCGGCCCTTCTAAGCAATAAAACAAAGCTACCTCTGTCATTCGAGCATAAAAAGGCCTGCATAGGCAGGCCTTCTGATTAATTCCCCCCGCTCAGCTATTTGCTGGCTCGGGTAATGGTGCGTGTCACGGTAAAAGGCGTTGCTGCACTAATATAGCCGCTCACACGCAAGGTATAGGTGCCGGGCTGTTCCAGCCAGTAGCTCAGGGTTTCTGGATTACCCAGGCTGGCGCTTGACGCCACAGTGTCACCGGCTGCATTAAGCAGATAAAAATCCAGATCCGCTACGCCCGCCCAGCTTAGTTCAGCATCGATATTAATATCGCTATCGGTGGTGTCGAACACAAACTCCTGCACCTGCAGATTTTCGGCAGACGGCCCCATGGTGCCTTCTTCGGTGGTGGTTTCCTGGGTGTAGCTCACATCGCTTTCCATTAGCTGGCCATCAATTTCCATGGCATCAAATAGGACATCTTCATCGCCAGTGTGAATTTCTACTTCATTGATGGTTTGATTACCTAAACCGGAAAACGCTACCGTCACTTGCTGTGGATTGTTTTCGCTGGCGTGGGCACCGCTGACATTGGCAGTGCCTATGGTTTTCCCGTTGGACACAACCCGCACCACACCGTCATCTTCATCGGTAACCAGAAAATGCAGGCGAATGCGGTCGCCGCGTACGCTGGCCAAAATGGTGCCCTCGTCATCATCGGCTTCACGATAGTCACCGCCAAAGGCTTGCTTCGACCGGCCCTCTTCCCACTCGCCGATATACGTAAAGCGTGCATCGTTATTATCTGCCATGGCCCAGGCGCCCTGGCTGGCCCATTGGGTATCGCCGTGCAAAAACTGTAATCGCTCGCCCTGGGTTACGTAGGCGGTATCAATGGCGGCAAGCACATTGATATATCCTGCGCCCACCTCATGGGGCAGATAAGACATAGGATCAGCGGTTTGTTTTAAGATTGCTTCGATTTGGTCCGGAGATAAATCCGGATTCACACTCAACAACAGCGCTGCAGCGCCTGCCACAAACGGGGTCGCCATCGAGGTACCACTGATAGTGTGATAATACTGATAATATTCAGGGTGCGCCGGATCCACCACCGGCCCCATCGCGCCGATGACAGTATTTACCGCGCGGGTTGAGGTAATGCCCGCGCCTGGCGCGGTGATATCCGGCAGTTTTTCCGGATGCCCGGCCACGCCCCGGCTGGAAAAATCCGCCAGTTCTTTGTCTTTGGTTCCTGCTGCAACATTGATCACCCACGGAGCGATAGCATACTGATTCAGGGTATTGTCGTCAGGGCCGGAATTTGAGGCTGCGAACGCCACCACCATGCCGCGTTTATAAGCTTCAAACGATGCCTGGTTGATGGGGTTATTGGGGTCGAACTCACTGCCGTCGCCGCCGCCCCAGCTATTGGTGATAATATCGATCTCCAACCGCTCCTGATTGGCGATGGCATAGTCAAACCCTTGCAGGCCGAACAAAATATTTAAACCCTCACCGGCCCCCAGGCCCACTAGCTTAGCGCCAGGAGCAATCCCATCATGATAGAATGCCCGACGTTCATCACCGGCAGAAGCCGCGCCACTGCCAGACACTGTACCTGCCACGTGGGTGCCATGGCCAGATGATGTATCACTATTGGGTACGCCTTCTAAGAAGGTGGTATTGCCGCCGGTCAGGTCTAAATCACCAATGATTTTCACATTCTCAATCACGGTCTCGCCAAAGGCCAGATCAGGATGGGTGGCATCCACGCCAGAATCTAACACGGCAATTACTGTGCCTTCGCCGGTCACGCCATATTGGTCCTGGACATAGTGGCCGCCGGTGATTTCGCCTGACTCATAGTTATAGTATTCAAGCGGCGCATTGGCATACACACTGACCACGTCCGGATGGTCTTTGAGCTGGTCAATTTGCACCCGGGTCAATGTTGCCCCGGCCATGGGCAATGTCTGTAATCCCAGATAAGGCACCGCGAGCGGGCGCAGCACATTGTCAATGGCGGCATGCTCATCAAAACTGACAATGACATCATAGTGGGCTTGGGGGGGTAAGCAACTGCTGTGACAATTTATCGCCAATAATGGCATCAGCATGGGCCTGGCCGGCGCATATCAGGCCAGCCATGATCAGGTTTATTTTTAGTTTCACATTTTACTCCGGTTAAAAGCCCTGTTGGGTACATTTTTAGCGTCGCAAACAGCTACCGGATAAGCTATGAGGGTATCCCCCTAGTTATTTTGAGCGCTCAAAAGATCCCTAACCGCTCGTTTAAAAAGCATTTTTCCTCAAAGTTATGCCCACAGGCCTGGCATATAGCGCTTACGCCCTTTACACTCAAACCCTGCATTTTTGAACAGAGCGACATGATGGTGATGAGCAAGATTTGCGCAGGTCTTGGCATGTTTTTGCTGCCCTTTTTATATTCTCAGACAGTGACAGCCGCGCCTTTACCACCGTTACCCGAGCCGGTAACCAACAATGCTGTGGCCTCGGTGAAAATTGATGAGCGCCAGTATCTGTTTAGTTTTATGGGTCTGGCAAAAGGCAAAACATACCGTGATGTGCACAACCGTGCCTGGCAGCTAAAAATTGACAAAAATGGCAACCACACAGGCTGGCAAGCCATTCCTTCGGTGCCCTCCAGCCTACCACTGGCAGGCCGGCTGGCGGCGGTGGCAGTCGGAGTCGATGAGGCGGTGTATTTGTTCGGCGGGTACACCGTGGCAGAGGATCACACTGAAATCAGTGCGCCGGATGTTTACCGCTACGAGCCAGTTTCGCAAACCTACACCCGACAGGCTGCCATGCCGGTACCGGTGGATGACACCGTGGCGCTAGTGTATCAGCAGCGCTATATCTATCTGGTCTCCGGCTGGCATAACAGCGGCAATGTCAATCTGGTGCAGGTGTACGACACGCAAGAAAATAGCTGGCAGCAGGCCAGCCCTTTTTTGGGTAAGCCAGTCTTTGGCCAGGCTGGCGGCATCGTCGGCAATACCATGGTGGTGTGTGACGGCGTAGCGGTAGAGCCACAGCAATTAGCCCGCCGTACCTTTGCGGCGCATACCGGATGCTATAAAGGGCAGATAAACCCGCAAAATCATTTAGACATCGATTGGCAAAAAATTCCTCACCCTACCGGTGACGCACGTTATCGTATGGCGGCGGCCGGGGATGTTGATGCCAACCAGGTGATCTTTGTGGGCGGTGCCAGCAACCCGTATAACTACAATGGCATGGGGTACAATGACAAACCAGCCGAGCCCAGCCAGGCTATCTGGTCATTTGATATCACCACTAATCAATGGCACATCACCCAATCAGCCAGCGCCACTATGGATCACCGGGGCCTGCTCCCAACGCCCCATGGCTGGGTTACCCTGGGTGGCATGGGGCCGGCGCAACAAGTGTCGGACAAAGTGGTCAGCCATCGGGAACTTTCTCTTTAAGCAAATCGAGCAGCTTGCCGATATACTCTTATTCACCTTCATTTAAGTTGGAGCCAGGTATGGCCAGCCTTCCTATTCGCGCATTGCTGTTGTGCCCTGTTGCCCACAGTATGGCACAACTTGATGAGTCACTGATGGAAGCCGGGGTGACCCAGCTGGATATCGCTCGCGATCCCCACGAAGCGCTGGCGCAAATTCAGGCCCTGGCAACGGAAGACGCCCCGCCCCATGCGCTGATCATCGGTGTCTGCGATACTCCGCCAGTCTGCCAGGCACTACACATTTACCAGCACTTACAGCAGCACCAGGCAATCAGCGAGTTTTCTGCGTTACTGCTCATCTCTGCAGACGCCAGTAATGAATTGGTCAATGCCAGTATGGAATTGCAGGTGGACGAATTTATTGTCGCGCCGTATCAACGTCCGGCCCTGCTGACCCGCCTGCATCGCTTGGTCAGCCGCTTTCAGGCCAGTGTGGAGTTAGGCCTGAAAATGCACAGTCACAGTGATGCCCTGGACTGGCAACAGAATCTGGCTGTACTTGATGCGGCCATTCTCCAACAAACCAACCTGGCTTGTTACACCCACTGGCTAAAGTTAAAAGGCATCAGCCTGACCCGTACCGGGCAATGGCAAAAAGCTGCTGAGTTTTATGCCCAGGTGCTCAACCAGCATGTCTGCGGCTGGGCCGTTAGGGGCAGTGTGGCCTGTAGCCTGGCACTGGAAGAATACACCCAGGCAGAAAAGCAATTGCTGTCGCTGTCGTTACATCCCGCATTTGCTCTGCTGGCCTATAACATGATGGGCCAGCTGTATTTACGTCAACAGGATTACGATGCCGCTTTGGAGACAACCCACTTACTGTGTGACATCTCGCCTTTTGTATTGACCAGGCATTATCAGGCAGTGCTACTGGCCCGGCTATGCGGCGATTACACGGTGGCGGTGCAGGCAGCAGAGCGCTTTGTGGTGTTTGCCGAGCAGACCGGGCAGCTTAATGCTGAGACCTTATTGCTGGCAACGCGCGCTTGCATGGACGAAGAACACATGGCTGATAAAGCCGCTGAAACGCCGCCGTATGGCCGGGTGCAAGCCTGGCTGCAACGTGTAGTCGAAACATTTCCGTCCTGGCAGGTGGCCCCGGCTTATCGTATTACCCAGGCCCGTCTGGCCTTGATAAGCGGCCACACCGTCAGTGCAGCAAACCTTCAGACTTGGTTGAAAAACCCCGCACTGACCACAGAAGATCAGTTAGAGCTGGCCAAAGCGCTGCATACGGCCGGTGACCCAGCCCAGGCCATCGGTGTACTGACTCATGCACTGGCGCAATGCCCGTCGGGGTTGTTACACAATTGCCTTGCTCAGCATTTAGCTCAAATGCAGATGACCACCAAAAGTCATCTGCAATTACGCCAGGAAGCGCAACAGGCAATGCAGCAAACCCATTATGCTCACGCCATGGTCTTACTACAGCAGGCCCGACAGATTACCCCCAAATGTGTTACCACTGCACTGCAGTTATTGCAGGCCACTGTGGCGCAACTGCACCATCATCGCAATCGCAGCAACCTGGGCCACCAGCAAGTCAGAGCTTTGATCCGGCAATGCCAGCAAACCGTCGAGTCGACCGAACTGGACAGCCAGCAACAAACGGACTATCAGGATATTCAACTGGCGATAAACCAATTATTTAGTTAAGCAGGCAGATGCTGGCTGTACACGACCACATTTTCATTAAACACACTGTCTTCGTAAAACTGTGTATGACTAAACTGCATACCCAATTTTTCCATTATGCGAATAGAGGCGTGGTTTTCTGGCAGGGTAACGGCGGAGAACTTGCTGATCCCGGTCAGCGCCAAGCCATCACGAATTGCGGCTGCGGCTTCTGAAGCATAGCCTTCACCCCAGTATTGACGTTTAAAGCGCCAGCCTAGTTCAAGATTGTTGATTTCAGGATGAGAAGTGAAAAAACCAAAGGGCCGTACCAGAACCCAGCCGATGGCATCGCCGGTTTCTTTGAGGGTAACTTTCCACAGCCCCCACCCCAATACAGGATTTGCATAGGCTGCCAGGCGCGGTAAAAAGACGCTGTCAATTTCGGCGCGGGTGGTCTTCTGGCCACCGTTGAGATGCCGCATGACTTCCTCGTCCTGGTCCAATTCCCATAAAAATTCCGCATCTTCAGCGGTAACATAGCTAAAAGCCAGTCGTTCGGTTTCAGCAAACTCCATGCTTCACCTCATTGCCCTATTGTTATTAATACCCGGTATTTACCCGCCCAGCATCGCCAGGTTGCGGGTCGCGCCGGTTTTTCCTTCATGCAGATAATGTGATATATGCTTATCGGTCAGCGCTTCACGCAAATACTGCACAAGTCCTGATACATCCCCATCGGTCAGGAAGGGGCGAATATCCAGCCCTTGTTCACTAAATAAGCACAGATGTAATTTACCATTAGCTGCTACCCGAAGTCGATTACAACTTGCACAAAAATCTTTGCTGTAGGGCAGGATCAAGCCCACTTTTCCCTGAAAATCCGGATGGGTATATTCCAGTGCCGGGCCGGCATGGACGGGTTGGTCTATACGCTGCCAGCCGTCCGCCTCCAGGCGTGCCTTAATCGGCCCGCCGGACAGGTGCTGCTGGTTGAAAAACTGGCTATGATTGCCTGTTTCCATCAATTCAATAAACCGCAGTGTGATCGGGGTGTGTTTGACCCAGTCCAAAAATCGCTGCAATCGGTTGGCCGTAAAATTCTGCATCAACACGGTATTAACCTTCACAGTTATACCTGCGTCTACCGCGGTACCCAGGCCGCGTAATATTTGCTGTAGTTTATCCTGGCCAGTGATGGCAGCAAACTGATTGGGGTCCAGGCTGTCAATACTCACATTCACCTGGTCCAGCCCGGCGGCCGCCCAGGCTGGGGCCTGGCTGGCCAGTCTGGCGCCATGGGTGGTAGCGGCAACACGCTGGATTCCGGGAGTATCTGCGGCAAGCCGGATGACGTCAGTAAAATCTCTGCGCAGACTGGGCTCGCCCCCGGTGATCCGCACCTTAGATGTGCCCAGGCTGGCGAATGTCTGAACTAAAGTGGCAATCTCCGGCAGCGTTAAAAACGCACTATTAGGCGGACCGTCATAGCCATCCGGCAGGCAATACTGACAGCGAAAATTGCACGCTTCGGTGATGGACAGCCGCAAATAATGAAAGCGGCGGCCAAAGCTATCTTCTAACACACATTCTCCTGCGCTGGCACCGGGCCCTCTGGATGCCGGCAATGAACAATGGGCCCGATGTGCCAGCTTAGCAATAATTGACGATTGCTTATACCTGTTTACAAGATAAGTACGCACGCCATGTCAAATAAGGCCCAGCCGACAGTCAGGCATTAAAAAGGCCGCTTAAAAAAGCGGCCTTGGTTGAATACTCTGGTTTAATCAATCAGATCGAATCGATCGTTTTCCATTACTTTGACCCAGACCTTAACAAAATCGCGGGCGAATTTGTCTTTGGCATCATCCTGAGCATACACTTCTGCCAGTGCACGCAGTTGGGCGTTGGCGCCCATCGCCATGTCCACCCGCGAAGTGCGCCATCTGACTTTGCCGCTGTCCCGATCGCGGGCTTCATATTGATCAGAGCTATCGGAGGTAATGCCCCACTCCACACCCATGTCGGTCAGATTGATAAAGTAATCGTTACTCAGCACACCGGGCTTATCAGTCAACACACCCAATTCAGTGCGTTTGTAGTTGGTATTGAGCACACGCATGCCGCCCAGTAGCACAGCCATCTGCGGTGCGGTCAGGCCCAATTGCTGCGCTTTATCCACCAGCATTTCTTCCGCGGTGTAGGTGTAGCGGGTTTTCATAAAGTTTCTGAACCCGTCGGCTTCTGGCTCCAGCAGCTCAAAGTTTTCCACATCGGTTTGCTCTTGAGAAGCATCGGTGCGGCCAGGGCTAAACGGCACAGTCAGCCCCTGATAGCCGCCTTTTTCTGCGGCCTGCTCGATGGCTGCGCCACCGGCCAGCACAATCATATCGGCCAGGGAAATGCGCATATTGCCTTGTTGCGACTGGTTAAAGTCATCCGCCAGCTGCTGCAGCTTATCGATCACCGGGCCGGTGCGTTCAGGCTCATTGGCTTGCCAGTCCTTCTGCGGATCCAGGCGAATACGCGCACCATTGGCGCCGCCGCGAAAATCGGAACCGCGGAAATTGGCGGCCGAGGCCCAGGCGGTCACAATCAGGTCAGCTTGATCTAAGCCACTGTCCAGGATCTTACGCTTGAGCTGGCTGATCTCCTGCTCCCCAACCAGTTCATGGTCTACCTCAGGTACCGGATCCTGCCAGATAAAATCACGTTCGGGCACTTCTTTACCCAGATAGCGGGATTTTGGCCCCATATCGCGGTGCAGCAATTTATACCAGACCTCGGCAAAAGCTTGCTTAAATTCTTCCGGGTTATCACGAAAATGCTCAGCAATTTTTCGATATTCCGGATCTTCTTTAAAGCCGATATCCGCCGTGGTCATCATGATTTTGACTTTTTCAGCCTCGTTCTCCACATCCGGCGCATGGTCTTCATCGGCCAGACCTTTAGCATGCCAGATGTAGGCGCCGGCCGGGCTCTTGGCCAATTCCCAGTCGTACTTCAGCAGAACTTCAAAATAGCTGTAATCCCACTTTGTCGGTGTCGGTGTCCAGGCGCCCTCAATGCCGTTACTGATGGTATCGCGGCCTTTACCTGAGCCATAGTTGTTTTTCCAGCCAAAGCCCATCTGTTCCATGGGCGATTCATCCGGCGCTGGTCCAACATGGGAGGGGTCGCCTGCGCCATGGCCTTTACCAAAGGTATGCCCGCCGGCGCAGAGCGCCACTGTTTCATAGTCGTTCATGCCCATGCGATCAAAGGTCTCGCGCACATCCATGGCCGACAATTTTGGGTCAGGGTTACCATCTGGTCCTTCTGGGTTCACATAAATTAGCCCCATCTGAGTGGCGGCCAGTGGCTGCTCCAGATCACGCTCTCCTTCGTAGCGCTGGTTGGCTTCCCATTTGTCTTCCGAGCCCCAGTAAATATCTTCTTCCGGTGACCAGATATCCTCACGGCCGCCGCCAAAGCCAACGGGTTCAACGCCCATAGACTCTAACGCCACATTGCCGGTCAGTAAAAACAAGTCTGCCCAGGAAATCGCATTGCCGTATTTTTTCTTAATAGGCCATAACAAGCGACGCGCCTTATCCAGGTTGATGTTGTCCGGCCAACTGGATAACGGTGCAAAGCGCTGATTGCCGTTGCAACCGCCACCCCGGCCGTCTGCACCGCGATAGGTTCCGGCTGAGTGCCAGGCCATTCGGATCATAAAAGGCCCGTAATGGCCGTAGTCTGCCGGCCACCACGGTTGGGAATCGGTCATGAGCTTGTGCAAGTCTTGCTTCAACGCATCGTAATCAAGATTTTTGAAGGCTTCGCGGTAGTTAAAGTCTGGGTCAAGCGGATTAGATTTGGTGTCGTGCTGGTGCAAAATACGCAGGTTGAGCATATCGGGAAACCAGTCGCGGTTTTGGGTGCCCGGGCCATTCATTTTTGTGTTGCTGCCGTGTAGCACCGGGCATTTACCTGTTCCTGGGTAGGTTTCAGACATGAAAATGTCTCCTGTTGTCCCACTGCTGGCACAGGTGGTGTCAGTAGTGGTGGTTGTAAATTCGTATTTCTACGCTGCGCACCTGATAAAGTATTAGAAAAGTTGTGAAAACCAGACCGATTAACGTTATCGGTTTTTTCTATTGCAGATGAGAACCTGGCATGAGTCAGTAGCCAGCAGATGGCATTAAACCTGCTTGCAGCAAGTGTTTTGTGATTTAAAGGAGCCAGCCTGGCATGCAACACCGCTACTTTTCTGCCATTGATGGTGTGCGCGCAATAGCGGTGCTCGCAGTGATGGTGTTTCATTTGGAAGCAACGCTATTGCCTGGCGGGTTTACCGGCGTCGATATCTTTTTTGTGATCTCCGGTTATGTGGTGGCCCGGTCACTGATGCAACATGGCGACACCGCCTTTCTTCCCTATTTAGCAAGCTTTTACCGGCGCCGGGTGCTGCGCTTATTGCCGGCGCTGGCAGTGTGTTTGAGTGTTACCGCCGTGTTGGTGATTGTATTTATTCCGCAGGCCTGGCTAAGTCAGTCCATCGCCACCACCGGGCTGGCGGCTTTTTTTGGCGTAAGTAATATTGCCCTGGCCAATAACACTGACAGCTATTTTTCGCCGGCAGTGGAGTTTAATCCGTTTGTTCACACCTGGAGCCTGGGAGTAGAAGAACAGTTTTATCTGATCTTTCCCCTGCTGTTTTATTTTTATCTGCAACAAAAATCTCGCTTTGCGCTGGCCGGGCTGGCCCTTGTCTCGCTGGCTTTGAGCACCAAATACAGTACTTCAGATACTAATGCTGCCTATTATTTACTAACCAGCCGCTTTTGGGAGCTGGCTGCCGGGGCATTGCTGTGCCAGTGGCACGCGAGTCGCCCACCGCGTAGTGGACGCCTGGCCCATTGGTGGCTGGCCGCCGGTGGCGTGCTGGTAGTCGCCGGCTTATTGCTGGCCCGAAAAGATGCCTTTCCCATGCCCTGGGCACTATTACCGGTCACCGGTACTGTCCTGATGCTGCACGGCATTGTGGCCCGGGGCGCTGACCATCACGCAGGCATATTGCAATTATCAGCGCTACGGTATATCGGGCGCTTATCCTATTCGCTGTACCTGTGGCACTGGCCGGTGTTTACCTTTTTTCGCTGGTCTGTGGGCCTGCAAACTTACCCCGAATGGTTGGCCGCCGCACTCTTGACCTTCTCCCTGGCAGCCTTGTCGTATCATGCTATTGAATCGCGGCTCAGTCACTGGCCACGCTTACGCCAGCTTCCCCCGGCTCGTTTGCTCACCGGTGCAGCGGCCGGAGTGGTTGCACTGAGTGTGACCGCGCATGCTGGTTTTGCCCATCAGCCGCAGTTGAGCCAAAGTGTCACCAGTGAGCGCGCAATCTGGTACCCGCACAGTAATCCCTCAAAATTGCCTGACGGTGCGCCGTTGCCCGATCTTGCCGGGCGTACCTTATGGGTGATTGGCGATTCCCATGCCGGGGCGTATGGCAGTATGCTCAAGCTGCTTAGCCGGCAAACCGGTATCTCGATAAACATCATGAGCCAGGGCGGTTGCGGCTTGGCCAACCTGCTCGAGCCTGTGTTAGACGGCGATGCGCCTTGCGCGCAAAAGCTGGCTCGCTGGCTTGAAAAAATCGAACAACAGGCTAGCGATCGCGACATCATTTTTTTAGCCAGCCTGAAAGCATATCGGTTTACCAATCAATATCGGATGCAGCCTTCTTCGCTGGCTGAAGTGCATGCCACCATTAACAGCCCGGCCGCTCGCCAGCAGCGCCAGCATGCACTGGCCGAAAGCCAGCAGGTATTGAGCAAACTGAGTAAGGTCACCCGCCACATTGTGATTGATGCGCCCAAACCGGTGTTTGGCTATATCCCCTTTCGCTGCGCGGACTGGTTTAATCATACCAATCCCACTTGTCAGACTCAGCGCTGGCAGCCGCGCTTTGTCCAGGAGGCCACCCGCGCCCCGGTTATGAGTAATTTGCAGCAGCTGGCTGGCCAGTTTGCCGCAGTTCAGATATGGGATCCACTGCCAACCTTGTGCAGCGACTACATCTGCCCGGTGTATGTGGGCCAGAAACCTCTGTATTTTGATGGCGATCATTTGTCTGGCTATGGCAACCAGGTGCTGTACCCTTCGTTCACGGCTGCGCTGCGCCGCGTGCTTACCCAAGCCTGACATAGCCGATACGCCTGGAATAAGGTAGCATGCTGGCAACCTTGCCAAACCTGATTTTGCCTGCATGCCCCGACATCGTTTTTCTGTGCCTGCTGACACGCCAGTGCGCTGGCAGACACTTAAGCAACTAACCCCCTATCTGTTCGAATTTCGCGGCCGGGTGGCGCTGGCCATGGCTTGCCTGATTGCTGCCAAGCTCGCCACTATCGGCCTGCCCTATGTACTCAAATATGTGGTGGACAGCCTGGATGTAGACGATCCGGCCACCATTGCTCTGGCGGTGCCGCTGGCTCTGGTAGCCGCCTATGGTGGCCTGCGCTTTTTAAACACTCTCTTAAGTGAAGTGCGCGATACCCTGTTTGGCCGGGTCACCGAGCGCGCTATGCGCCGCTTGGGGCTGCGGGTATTTAATCATTTGCACGCATTGGACGTAGGCTTTCATCTGGGACGGCAGACCGGTGGTTTGTCTCGTGATATCGAACGTGGCACCAGCGGCATCAGCTTTTTGCTGCGTTTTTTGGTATTTAATATTTTGCCCACCTGCCTGGAAATCATTATCGTGGTGGGCTTACTGCTGACCCAGTATGGCATGTCGTTCGCGCTGATTATCGTCAGCGCGGTGATTGCTTATGTGGCGTTTTCGGTCAAAGCCACCCACTGGCGCACCCGCTATGTGCATGCCATGAACCAGGCCGACTCATCGTCTAACACCCGCGCCATAGACAGCCTGCTGAATTTCGAAACCGTCAAATACTTCAATAATGCTGAGTTTGAAGCCCACCGCTATGACACCGCGCTGGCCGAATGGGAGCAGGCGCGGCGCAAAAACCGCTTGTCGCTATTTGCGTTAAATGGCGGCCAATCACTGGTCATTGCCATTGCGGTGACCGCCATGATGGCCAACGCCACCCTGGGGGTTGCCGAGGGCCGCATGACGCTAGGCGACTTTGTGCTGATCAATGCCTTCACCATGCAGCTGTTTATGCCGCTGAACTTTTTAGGTTTTGTTTATCGCGAGATCCGTGGCGCCATGGCCAATATTCACAATCTGTTTGAATTGTTGGAGCGCCCCCCCAAAGTGCAGGACACCGAGGATGCTTTTGTTCTCACGCCCGGTGCCGGCCATGTGGTGTTTGATAAAGTGTCATTTGCTTACGATGCGCAGCGGCCGATTTTATCCGAACTTTCACTGAGCATTGCTCCGGGCCAGAAAGTTGCGGTGGTGGGGGCCAGTGGTGCCGGCAAGTCGACCCTGGTCAAATTGCTGTTTCGCTTATACGATCCTACCGGAGGCCGTATTTTGATCGACGGCCAGGATATTGGCCAGGCCACCCAGCACAGTGTGCGGGAGGTGCTGGGGATTGTGCCGCAGGACACCGTGTTGTTTAACGATTCGCTGCAGGAAAATATTCGCTATGGTCAACCTGATGCCAGCGATGAAGACGTGTGGCATGTAGCAAAGCTGGCACATCTGACCGGGTTTATTGACAGCCTGCCTGAAGGGATCCTGACCCAGGTGGGTGAGCGCGGTCTCAAATTATCCGGCGGCGAAAAACAGCGGGTGGCCATAGCCCGGGCGTTATTGAAAGCGCCACGAATTTTGATTTTTGATGAAGCCACCTCCTCACTAGACAGCCACAGCGAACAGGCCATCTTGCAGGCATTACGTGAAGCCGCCCGCAGCCATACCAGCCTGGTCATCGCGCACCGCCTGTCCACCATCACCGATGCGGACAATATAGTGGTACTCAATCAGGGCCAGGTGGTGGAACAAGGCACGCACACAGCCCTTCTGCACCAGCAAGGTCACTATGCCCGCCTGTGGCAGGCGCAACAACAGGAGCAAGAGCGATGAACCCGCAGGAGATCAAAGAGGCAGTTAATCAGGTGATGCCGTTTGGCAAATATGCCGGGCGCCGGCTATTTCATCTGCCCGAGCCTTATCTGGTGTGGTTTTATCAGCAAGGCTTTCCCGACACCCGGTTGGGCCGGCAGCTGGCACTGCTGTATGAAATCAAGCTAAACGGCCTGGAGTCGGTGGTGGCGCCGTTGTTAGAAGAAGACTGAAAAGAGAAATTAACGCCAAACTAATTATTTTGATAAGCAGTACTGATAGTAAAAGGAAGGAAAATGCTTATCACTATTGCTCTTGGCATCGCCATGACTCTTGCAGTCATCATTTTTCACTATTGGGCATTGCGCGCAATTACCCGGCTGTCCCACCGGAGTTCCTCACATTTTTTCATGAGTAGTTCCGTGGTTATGTGTATTTTTGTTTTACATCTGGTCGAAATTGCCTGGTATGCGTCGCATCTGTATATTTTAAACCAATGGTGGGGCATCGCAGGGTTTGCCAAAGATTATAATCCGGTGTTTAGCGATTTCTTGCATATGGCTGCTTCAGGGTACACCACGCTCGGTCTGGTTAGCCCCACCCCTACCGGTAATCTGGCACTGGCCATCGACATTATTTCCTTGACCGGCTTCATGATGCTGACCTGGTCGGCAACATACTATTATAATATTTTTTCCAACTCGCACTCCCCGGATCAGTAATGTGAGGATAATTGCTACTTGGTTGCGTTCTATTCTGGTTAATCACACCGCTATATTGTTCAGGGCCAGTGCGGGGCTGAACTCCACCTGGTCTCGGCCCTGATGTTTGGCTTTGTACAACGCCTCATCGGCACGTTTGATCACAGTTTCCAGCGATTGGTCGGTAGGATCCAGCGCGGTACAGCCCATGCTGACGCTAACGCCCGGGGCGGCCACGTTATCCAGGCGAATATTTTGCAGGCGGCGCTGAATGCGGCTGAAAATCGCCGGCATATTGCTTAGCTCACTGCCGGGTAACACAATCAGCCATTCTTCCCCACCCCAGCGGCCCAAAGCATCCCCGGTGCGCAGCTCCTGCGACAGAGCCTGCGCCACTTGCTTAAGCACCTCATCGCCCACATCGTGGCCATAGCGGTCGTTGAACTGTTTAAAATGATCAATATCAATCAGGGCAAATGACAGGCTGTGGTGTTGCTGGCGGGCAGCGGTTATGGCTTTTTGCGCAAACACACTGATGCTGCGGCGGTTACGTACCTGGGTGAGTTCATCCAGCAGCGCCAGGCTTTTAAATTTTTTCTTGGTTTTGACCTGTAGAATCAGACCAATCACCACCCCGGCCAGCACCAGAACCAGCAACACTGCCAGAATAAGCAGCACCCACTGGCGAAATTCTTTCGCCTCCAGCTCGGCTTCAGCCAGCTTTTTTTGTGTCAGTAACAGCTGGTTTTCAGCCTCGGCCTCTTTAAGTTCAAACATCGCCTGATAGCGCCGGGTGGATTGCAGCTGGGTTTCTGTTAACTGCTCTGCAGCCAGCTCAACCCAGGTTTTGTAGGCCTGCACGGCTTGCTTATACTGGCCGGTATGGGCGAAAATCTGCGCCTGGCTACGCGCCAGGGCGATGCGGCGTTTCAGGGTTGGCGTATTGGCAACCAGCGGCTTAGCAGCTGCCAGGTTCTGCTGCCAGCCGGTTTTGTCCAACTGCGCCCCGAGCCGAGCGATAAGCAGATGATTGAGGATCACCATGCCGGTGATATCGTGCTCGATGAACACTGGTAATAATGCTTGCGCCTGGTCGTAAGCAATTTGCAGCTGACCGGCATCCTCTTGCAGCGAAGCCAGCTCATATTCGGCATAAGCAGCACCAACAAGGTCACCGGCTTCGATGGCATATCGATAGGATAACAACGCATATTCACGGGCTTTTTCAGGCTGTTCGATGCTGCGATACGTCAGAGCAATATTGTAGTAGGTGATGGACGTCTCGACCTTGTTATGTTCAGGGTCGATAAGCGCCAGCGATTTGTGGTAATAGTCTATTGCTTGTTGCGGCTGGCCCAGCTCATCGTACATGAGCGCAATACTGGCTAATGCCTCAGAACGGTTTTTATCATCTTTTAGGTTGGTAAAAATGTCATTGGCTCTGACCATCACCCTCAGTGCATTTTGGATCGCGCCGGATTCATAATAGACCTGAGCGCCCAGTAACAATAATTCACCATGTAGCGCCGAACCGGCTGCATTGGTTTCCACCAGCTCCAGCGATGTCTGGGTAAAGCCTACAGCAGTGTCAAACAGTGCCTCGTTCAACGCGGCTACTGCCAGAATGCCATTAAAACGGGCTTCATAACGCCAGTTTTGTTGCGCTTTGGCCAGTTCCAGGCCTGGCTCGGCTACCTCACTGATGGCACTGCGCTGGGATAAATAATAATAGGCACTGGCAATCAGATAGCGCGCCTGAAGCTCAACCTGAGGCGGGGATGTGAGTAAATCATTACTGATGAGCGGGGTCAATTGCTCAATTAATTCTGTGGGCTGCTCGACGATCAGTTCATTGTAATAGTCGACATCCAGCTGCTGCGAGGAACTGTACACCACCTCAGCCTGGCTGGCCGGAGTATACAGAAGCAATACAGCACAAATTGCAAATATGCAGCGTAAAAGAGGCATGGCAAAAATCCATTTAGCGTATTATTTTTGTTAGCGCGCCTGCTCCATAATACGCAGTTTGCCGGCAGGATCTAGTCTTTTGCATCCTTCACACTATCACACCGGCTAACATACTTTTTGTGCATAAAAAAACCCGGCCGGAGCCGGGTTTACACAATAAATGATTTAGTGCTTAGGCTTTACGACGACGCGCCGCCAGTATCAGGCCCAGACCTAACAGGGCAAACACAGACGGTTCGCTCACGTTCAAGCGGGTTTCAAGGCCACCATTGTCGGTGTCGCCCACCAGGCGAAAGGCATTGCTGTCAAATGCATTGAAGCTGCCTTCGGCGGCAAATAATTCTACTGTGGCGTTACCGGTATGTTCAAAAAACAGAAAGTCCAGAGTGTTCCAGCCGCGACTTAATTCAACCTCTTGTAAAAATGTTTTTGCCGGGTGACGATTATTATCAGAAATAACATCGGCACCGTTAATGCGCAGACGTACACCGTCATCGGCATTGGTACCAAAGGTAAAGATACCAGCGTTATCGATATAGAACTGGCCTTCTACAGTCATCGCGAATTTATTTGTTGCTCCACCGGTGAATGCCATGGAAGGATTAAAAAAGCCCTGCTTGCGCGGATTCTTGCCATCCCAAAAATTGATGGTGTCGGCTTGTTCGGTGTACTGCACCACATTGCCCCAGGTTCCGGCGATAGTTTGCTCGGCTTCTGCGAAATTTCTAACCTTCACATCGGTGTCATACACATTGACCAGCAAGGCGGCATTTGCCTGAGTGGCCATCAATGCCAGTGTGGCTAAACCGGTCAGTGTTTTCTTAATATTTTTCATCAGTGCTTCCTGCTTGTAGTACTTTTTCCTTAGAGACGGCAGAGTTTAGCAATATTGGTGCCAACTTTAAATTATACTATATATCAACAGCTTAAAAAATAGCGCGCACATGACGGATTAAGGCTGTAAAAAAAACTGACGGTCTTTGCCCGGCTTTTTAAACGATGGTTATTATATTCTTGGGGGGTATATTCTGAGCGGGCAGTACCACTAAATGGCAGGATGCCCTGCTGGCGCAGGGCATAAAATTACCTGTTTGTTCAAAGCTACTCCATCAAATCACTGCGCAGCGACCAGATGTTGTAGTCAATTTTTTGAAAATGAGAGGCCCAACGCTCCATGGATTCTCGAGCTTTGTTCTCATCGCCCATATGCTTTGCCAGCATAGCGGCAAAGCTTTCTTCTGGTTTGGCCATGGCCGCCCAGTTTTCGTAAGGCACGGCAAGGGTTAGCTCACCTTGGCCGCCTACTGCGCGGGAAAATGACCAGTGATAGGGCCAGCCCTGCTTCTTGGCGGCATCAGATAACATGGATATATCTTTATTGATGGCTTCGCCATGGCCAATTTTAGGCAAATAGTTGGTTACACCTACATACTTGTAAGATACGTCTTGCCCCCAATGACTATTTTCACGATCTTCGATAGCTAAATAGTGGTGATAATGTTCTACCAACTGACCTGCTTTGTCCTCCCAATGTTGAGAAACATTGTTATTTTTGCTCCAGTCTTTGTAGCTATCCATATCCTCCCAGGTGAAGTTGTTAGCACGAACTGCAATGCGGTCTAGTTTGTGACCCAAGACTGGCGAATAGATATGCCAGTCTCGCGAATCATTTTTAGATTGGCGAAATTTCAGGTGCTCCTTTAGAGCCTGCTCAAGCTCACGCATCTTCCCGGCCTTGGGTACCATCACCCACATCTCTGCCAGCATTTCTTCAGATGCTGTCTTATCGCTATGTTCATTACTAAATACCTGAAACGAACTCACGCAAAGCAACATAAATGCTAGTAGCGGCCAGCAGCTTTTAATTCTATTCATCTTTTGTATCCTCGTTAATTTGGTCATTTATCATGAGTCAAAACAACGATGAGACTACACGCGCTTCATCTAAGACTGAATTATTAGCCTTAGAAGCATAGACTGTGTGTAATTGATTTGCCGCATAAAAAAGATTAAAAATAGATAGAACATTTGCTCTACAGAGGCATAAAGCAGATGCAAGTTTGGCTATTTATAACCAAAACGCTAGAGAAAATTAATCGTCGCGGGTGAGCACTTCAAGCAACTCAATTTCAAACACCAGGTCGCTATTGGCCGGAATCTTGGTACCGATGGCGCGTTCCCCGTACGCCAGTTCAGCCGGCACCTGTAAGCGCCGCTTGCCGCCGACCCGCATCCCTTGCAGGCCGATAAACCAGCCCTGAATCACTTTGTTTTTTGACAACACAGTTTGAAATGGACGCCCTTTGTCATACGAAGACTCAAACAGGGTGCCATCGGACAGCCAGCCCTGGTAATGCGCGGTGATTAGCGCGCCGCGTTCAGCCGCTTTGCCGCTGCCAATTTCAAGATCGTCAAATTCTACAGTTGTCTGCATGGTGTATTCCTTACTCAAAACCGGCAGTATACCTCAGCATTACCGCCGGGCCGAGGCACATACGCGCTTTAAGCTTGCTGCAGCGCCGGCAACGCGTAGCGAAACGTGTAACTGTGCCCTTCCCCGTTGCGCTCGAACACCATGTTGCCTTGCAAGCCTTCTAATTCGTCGGTCCCTGAGTCGGGCACAACTATCACGGTGAGCGCTTCATCGCCGCGATTCATGCTGCCTGTATGTTGCAACACAAACGTACCACTGCGCCCGTCCAGGCTGCCGCTCACATGCTCCAGAGCAACATAACCGGCTGATCCGCGCGTAGCGGTCATCACGGAGAGCATTTGCCCGCTGGCGCTGGCGGTAAGCTTTCCTTCATAGTTTTTTTGCAATGCCATACGGCCGCATTGAAGTGAGTGATGCCCCTCGTGTTGGGCCGGGAGTGCATCCAGGGTCACGGTCATTGTGCCGGTAATAGTTTGCATGGTTGGTCATCTTGTTATCCTTAGCAGAATAACTGTATACTTATACATGCAATTTATCCAGGCCTTTTACGTGTTGCTTTGATCCGGGACTTTTCCCGGGCCCAGTAGCAGGGCCTGGCCGGTAAAAATGCGGACACGCGTTTATTTCAGAGGATGTTGCGATGTTTGCCAGACCCAAACGACAAAAGCAGGTATTGATAGACCGCCAGATTTTGCATATGCATCAGGCCATGGCGCAAAAATGTTTTGCAAACCCAGAGTTGTTTCAAACCGTGCAACTTAATTTAAATCAACGCTTTGAAGACGGTTTGCTCAGTTATGGCAGTTACCTGTTATGGCAGGGCATTTTAGAAGCCAGAGACGATGAGGCGGTGTTTAATGCGTTGTTGCTGGCCATGGATGCGCGTACCAAAGCCTTGCGCCGCAAGACGATTTTCACCGGGATATTAACTGAAGCAGAACGAGAAGCAGCGCTGGCGACCTATATCGCCAGCGAGGCAGAGGCCTGAGCGCCAGGCTTAAGCCTGGCCGTGGAGGTGATTACGTACGCAGATGATCAGCCACTAAAAAGGCCATCTCTAATACCTGATCGGCATTCAAGCGCGGGTCGCACTGGGTTTTGTAGGCCTGGGCCAGATCCTCATCACTGATTTGATACGCCCCACCAGTACACTCGGTGACATGCTGGCCGGTCATTTCCAGATGAATACCGCCGGCATGGGTGCCTTCAGCCGCATGAGCCGCAAAGAACTGGCGAATTTCACTTAAGATCGCATCAAAATTACGGGTTTTGTACCCATTACTAGCTTTGATGGTATTGCCATGCATGGGGTCTGAGCTCCACACCACATTGCGGCCTTCCTGTTTGACCCGGCGCAACAGGCGCGGCAGGTTTTGCTCCAGGTTGTCCGCGCCCATCCGCGTGATGAGCGTAAGACGGCCGGGATCATTATGCGGGTTGAGCACATCAGTCAGGCGGATCAGCTCGTCTTCATCCATGGTGGGCCCCACCTTCACTCCGATGGGATTATGGATCCCACGGAAAAACTCGACGTGAGCATGGTCGAGCTGACGAGTGCGCTCGCCAATCCATACCATGTGCGCCGAGCAGTTGTAAGGCTTGCCGGTTAGGGTATCGATGCGGGTCAGAGCCTGCTCATAGTTGAGCAGCAGCGCTTCGTGTGAGGTAAATAAGGAGGTTTCATGCAGCGCCGGCGTATTGGAGGCATTAATGCCGATAGTATCCATAAACTGCAGTGTGTCCTGGATCCGGCGGGCAATATCCCCATAGCGTTCTTTAAGCGGGTTATTCTCCACAAAGGCCATGTTCCAGCGATTGACCTCATGCAGATCCGCCAGGCCGCCCTGGGCAAAAGCCCGTAACAGGTTCAGGGTGGCGGCACTGCGATGGTAGGCATCCAGTAGACGGTTCGGATCGGGCCGGCGGGCGGCTTCGGTGAACTCAAAATTATTGATAATATCGCCGCGATAACTGGGCAGTGTGATGCCACCGATGGTTTCTTCATTCGACGAACGTGGCTTGGCATACTGGCCGGCCATCCGCGCCACCTTGGTGACCGGGCAACGGCCGGCAAAAGTCAGCACAATCGCCATCTGCAAAATGACTTTAAAGGTATCGCGGATCTTAGGCGCGTTGAACTCATCAAATGATTCCGCGCAGTCGCCGCCCTGGAGTAAAAAGCCTTTGCCTTTGCTCACTTCGCCTAATTGTCGGCGCAGTTCACGGGTTTCGGCAGCAAACACCAGCGGCGGATACTTGCTCAGGGTTTGTTCCACCTGCGCCACCTGGGCTTTATCATCATATTCAGGTTGCTGCAGAATCGGTTTGCTTCTCCAGCTATCGGGCTGCCAATTTTCCACGCGTACTCCTGTGCTTTACCAAACATCAACTATGCCACGGCCAAGCGGTTGCCAACATGCACACTAAACCCGGCCGACCATCTTTGAGCTTACCACGTTTTTGCTTATTCAGCAGACCAGCGCGGTTGAATTTGTACAGCGTTTTGGTTATTTGTTATGTCAAAAGCGATGCCAAAGCCGGCTGTCAGATTGGCTTGGGTCATTACCTTTACCGGCTGCCCACAGGCCAGCGCCCGGCCATTTTTCAACAGCAACACATGGCTGGCAAAGCGAGCACTGACCGTTAAGTCGTGGCTGGACATCACCACACAATTGCCCTGGGCGCACAGGCCTCTCAGCAAATCCAGCAGCGCCTGCTGATGGCGCACATCCAGCCCTTGTAATGGCTCATCCAGTACCAGTAAGCTCTCTCCCCGACTCACACATGGCCACACCTGCGCCAGGCTTCTGACCAGATTGACCCGCTGATATTCCCCGCCCGATAAGCGAGTGAGCGGGCGCTCAAGCAGATGATGAATATCCAGGCTGTCTAGCAGGATGGCGGGGACGTCTGCCTGGGCGGCATAAAATTGCAGATACTGATACACCGGGATATCAAACAATGCGGAGTGGGTTTGATCATGGTAGGCGCGCACAGCGGCCAGCTGGCTGGCCGGCCACTGCTCCAGCGCACGGTCGGCCAGTGCTATGGTCCCGCTGTCGGGGGGCAGCAGCCCCGCCAGTATTTTGAGCAACGTCGATTTACCGGCCCCGTTTTCACCCACAACATGCCAGCACTGGCCATGGTGCAGCTGCGCGCTGATCTCACACAGGCGGTTGTGCTGTGACACCCCCTCTAACACCATCATACGCTTTTCCATTGCCCCCGGTAGAGCGCCACCAGCAGTAAGGGGCCGCCTACGCTGGCTGTGATCATGGATACCGGTAATACACCGCCGCTGTAGGCTTCGCTGAGGGTGGCAACCAGCAGTAAAACTACTGCGCCGCCAGCAGCACAGGCGGGTAACAGATAGCGGTGGTCAAAGCCGATGAGCATGCGCAAAAAGTGCGGCACCAACAGCCCCACAAACGCCACCGAGCCGGCCACCGACACAGCCGCGCCCACCGCCAGAGCGCTGGCAATTAAACTATTGCGGATGAGTTTTTGTGGCTGGGTACCGGCAGCCTGGGCCAGGCTGGCCCCGCCGTACAGCCAGTTAAGCTGGCGACGCTGGGCAAGCAGATAGACCAGCGCACCGATCATGACCGGGCCGGCTAAGGCCAGAATATACCAGTCGGTTTGATACAGACTGCCCATTAGCCAAAAGGTTAAATTACGCAAGGCCTGGGCATCAGCAGCCAGATACAGCCAGCCCATCAGCGCGCTGGCTACGGTAGAAATGGCCACCCCAGCCAGGATCACCGCAGTGGTGGCGGTGTGCAGGCGCCTGGCCACCCGGTAGATCAGCCAGGTCGATAGCAAGGCGCCGGCAAAACAGGTCAGGGGCAACCAGTAAAAATAATTAAGCTGCCAGGCGGCTGGCACAATTAGCAGCAAAATAGCCGCCATCAGGCTGGCGCCGCTGGAGATGCCGATGATGCCCGGATCGGCCAGCGGATTATGCAGAGCGATTTGTAATGTGGCGCCACTAACCGCCAGGCTGGCGCCTACCAGGATGGCAGTCAATACCAGCGGCAGCTGTAAGTGCAGCGCAATGTGGGTATACACCGGCCCGGAGGTGGTTACTGCATCAGCAAGCAATAACCCGGCAGTCAGCAATGCGCCGGCCAGGCTCAGCCATCGGCAAACCTGATGGGAAGCGTGCGGTTTCACTGGCGCTGCAAAAGCGCCCGAACCAGGCCATCACTGGCCTGTTCAATCAGGCTAAGCACCAGCTCAAAGCCTTTTTTGCCACCATAATAGGGGTCCGGTACTTCGTCATAATCAGCCTCGGCATAGGTCAAGAATAACTGAATTTTGGCGTGATACTGAGGATCGCTGACCTTTTTCAGATTTTCCACATTGGAGTGGTCCATGGCGATGATGTAATCAAACTTTTCAAAATCGCCCGTCTCGACCTTACGACAGGCAATGCCCTCAAACGAGTAGCCCAGTGCCCGCCCTGCTGCCTGCGAGCGATTATCCGGCGATTTGCCAATATGGTAGCCATGCGTGCCGGCAGAATCGATGTGAACCGCCAGGCCAGCGGCCTGCGCTTTGTGCCGAAAGACAGCTTCAGCCGTAGGCGAGCGGCAAATATTGCCTAAACACACAAATAATACAGAAGGGGCAGACGTTGGCTGCGACATGCATGCACTCTTTTAATCGGTTAAAAGCGCTAGTGTAACACGAAGATAAGCAGGGAAAAGTGGGCTAAACAGCGCTGGTGCGGGTGCACCAGCGCAAGTGGCTTATTCTTTCACCATTAAGGTGCCCTTCATCAGGCTCATGTGACCTGGGAACGAGCAGAAAAAGGTGTAAGACTCAGACGCCGATAAATCGCTCACTGAGAAGGTCACTGAGGATTCCTCACCGCCGCCAATCAGGTCGGTGGCAGCAATCACCCGTTCGTCGTCAGGTTTCAGATAGCCGTTATCCATGCCGGCTGCCATACCATCGGCGACCACTGCCTGAGCATCGCCCTCGGTGGTGAGCACCCAGTTGTGGCCCATGACCGCTTTTTCCATTTCACCGGTATGCTTTAAGGTCACCGTGAATTCGTCACAGCTCGCCGGTACCGTCATCTCGGTTTTGTTGTATTGCATCGCATCGTTACTTTCGATGGTGGCCTGGCATTCCTCAGCCTGGGCAACCCAGGCTGCACCGAACAACACCAACGCTAACAAACTTTTGAATTTCATGACATTTCCTCATTTTTATCTTGTCTGCATCAGAGCAGAAAAGTCGCCGAATTACAACGTAAATGATTACGCGCCATGCCTGCTTAAAGTTTAGACTGCCTGCTGGCTAATCGCTTTACAGATGGAAGTGCGCTAGGCTTAGCGCGTTTAAATATCATTGAAAAGGAGTCGCGTATGCGCGCTCATGTGCTAATGCTGAGCAGTTCCCGCCAGGGCAGTGAAGAATATCTTGAACATGCGAAGTCGTTTATTCTGGGTCACCTGGGTGAGAAAAAGAAGTTGTTGTTTGTGCCGTATGCCGGGGTGGGCAGCAGCTGGGATGCTTATTGTGACAAGGTGGCCCAGGCGCTGCCAGAATTTGAAGTGACTGGCCTGCACACCTATGCCGATCCGGCGCAGGCCATCCGTGATGCTGCCAGTGAAGGCCAGGCCATCGTGGTTGGCGGGGGCAATACATTTAATCTGCTGGCCACTTTGTACCAGCATAATCTGCTGGATGCGCTGCGCGATGCCATCCACAGTGGTACGCCGTATGTAGGCTGGAGTGCCGGCTCTAACATTTGCGGCCAAAGTATCAAAACCACCAATGATATGCCTATCATCGAGCCGCCTTCATTTACCGCTCTGGGCGTACTTAATTGCCAGCTAAACCCACATTACAGCAACTACGCCCCGCCCGGTTTTAACGGCGAAACCCGCGACCAGCGGCTGGCTGAATTTACCGCGCTCAATCCCACAACGCCGGTGCTGGCCATTCCGGAAGGCACTGCACTGAGTCTGCGCGAGGGCCGCCTGACCCTGCTGGGGGATGTGGAAGGTTTTGTGTTTGAAGGCACAGAAAAAACCGCCATCCAACCTACCGCCGACCTATCCCAGTATATCAGTAAGGTGAGCGCTTAAATGCTGCGCGGTGGCCGGGCCGTCGGCATACGGCAGCTCGGCCAGTAACGGCCCCGGCATGTGCCGGGTTAACGTGGCCAGGTTTTGCGCGTAGCTGGGCATGGGCTCGGCGGTCAGCTGATTGGCGACCCAGCCTGCCACCGGCAAGCCGCGCTGACGTATCGCCTGAGCGGTGAGCATCGCATGATTCAGACACCCCAGGCGCATGCCCACCACGATGATCACCGGCAACGCCAGTGCTGCCACCACATCGGGCATCCACACATCCTTACCCAGCGGCAGCTGCCAGCCGCCCGCTCCTTCTACCAGCAATACCTCCGGTTCGTAAGCCGCCAGGTTATGGTAGCCGGCCACCAGCGCATCGCAACTCAAGGTGATCCCCGCCTGTTCCGCAGCAATGTGCGGTGCGATGGCTGGCATCAACGCCACCGGATTGACTTGTTGCAGGCTGACCGGCAGATTACCGGCCTGCCACAGCGCTAATGCATCCTCATTGACCGCCTGGCCATCCACCCACTCACATCCAGCCGCCACTGGCTTGTAGCCCACGGCTTTGCGCCCGTTCATGACACAGGCACGTAGCAAGGCTGCGGTAAAATGGGTTTTGCCCACTTCGGTATCGGTGCCGGTAATAAAAAAACGCTTCATTTAATGCTCCAGTAATAAATGCGACACCCGATAGGTTAACGCCAGTTGCTGGTCGCCCGTCCGCGGGTAGCAATCGGCCAGGCGGCGCAAATCTGCGCGTAATAAAGGTTTGCTTGAGCAAGCCTGGGTCAACGCCCCGGCGCCCACTGCTTTTATGGAGCGCAACAAGGGCAGGATATCGTCAAAATACTCGGTGTAGTCCTGTTGCATGGCGCTGCGTACCGTAAACCCCGCCTGGCGCGCGCTAGCCAGCCACTGGTCATGGCTGGCCAGCGGATTGGTGGCCGGCGCCAGCGCGGCCCTGCAGCGGGCTTGACTAAGCTGACCAAACGAGCCGGCCACCATGATGTTAAGCCCGGCCACCCCGCCAGGTTTAAGCGCCTGTTTAACCTGACCCAGCACCTGCGTGTGCTGGCTGCACCATTGCAGCGCCATAGAAGAAAACACCTGATCAACACTGGCCAAAGCCACCGGCAGCTGATAAGCATCTGCCTGAAAAAACTTTACGTCCGGATAGTTGCGTCTGGCAATGCGCACCATGCCCGCCGCCACATCCATGCCCAGCGCCTGTGCCCCGCGCGCCGCCAGTGCGGCGGTATGCCGGCCAGTGCCACAGCCAATATCCAGCACCCGGCCGGTGCTAATGGGTAACAGGGTTAACGCAGCCTGGGCGATGCGTTGCTGTACATTGGCCAGCGCATCATACTGTGGTGCCGCCCGGCTAAACTGGCGGGCCATATTGAGCAGCGGCTCAGTCATCCAGCGACTCCTGCGCCAGGACCAGGGCATCACACAATGCCTGCAAATCCTGCTGGGTGTGCACACTGGACAGGGTCACCCGTAAGCGATCGGTATGTTTTGGTACAGTGGGATAGCGGATTGCCGGTACCCACATGCCGCGCGCCCGCAATGCGTTCGATAAGGCCAGTGCGCGCTGCGGGCTGCCAGCCAGCACCGGCTGAATGGCGCTATTGGACGGCATCAGTTCCAACCCGGCCTGCGCGGCGCACTGGCGAAAATAATCAATATTATCGGCAAGGGTTTGCTGGCGTGTGCCGCCGGCCAGCTGTTGCAGCGAATACAGGGTAGCTAGTGCCTGCGCGGGCGGCATGGCCGTAGAATAGATATAGTGGCGGGCGGTGTTGACCAACAGCTCGATAAGGGCCCGCGAACCGGCCACAAAGGCTCCGGCGGTCCCCACCGCTTTACCAAAGGTGCCCATCACCACCGGCACCTGGGCCTGGCTTAAACTAAGCGCCTGCACACTGCCCATGCCGGTTTCCCCCAGCACACCAAATCCGTGGGCATCATCCACCATCAACCAGCTGTGGTGGTCGGCGGCCAGCGTGCTAAGCTCGCGTAGCGGTGCACTATCGCCATCCATACTGAAGACCCCTTCGGTGGCAATCAGGGTGTTAGCGTGATGGTGGCGCGATAACAACGCCGACAAATGGTTAAGATCATTGTGAGCAAAACGCTTAAATTGCGCATCAATAGCTTGTGCGCCGTCCACAAACGAGGCGTGCATCAGTTTATCGGCTAACAGCGTGCCCGGCTCGGCAAACAATGCCTGGGTGAGTGCCTGGTTGGCGGCGAAGCCGGAGTTAAACAATAACACCGCCTCACGCTGTAAATGCTCTGCCAGGTAGGCTTCCAGTGCCTGGTGGGCCTGGGTATAGCCGGTGATCAGCGCCGAGGCGCCACTGCCGCCGCCAAACTGCGCCAGCCCTTCCACCCAGGTTTGCAACACACCTTCATCATGACGCATGCCCAGATAATCATTGCTGGAAAAATTCAGATAGTGCTTGCCGTCAATGCAAATAATACCGTCTTTTTCATATTCCACGGCCACCGGTGCGCGCCAGTAGCCCTGCTCGCGGCGCGTGCTCAGCGCCTGCTCAATCCAGTCAAATGCCATCAGCGGGCCACTGCCGAGGTTTGGGTAGCATCATAAAAAAGGGGGTCGGTTTGCTGCCCGGCCATTTCTTCTTGCAGGGTATGCGCATGGGCTTCATCCGAAAAGTCGCGGGTGCGTTCGGTGTTGATGCCCAGTTTGCGAAACAGCTGCACATCTTCATGGGTATCCGGGTTAGAGGTGGTAAGCAGTTTACAACCGTAGAAAATGGAGTTGGCGCCGGCCATAAAGCACAGCGCCTGCATTTGTTCATTCATATTTTCACGCCCGGCAGAGAGCCGTATATGGGACGCCGGCATCATGATACGCGCCACCGCAATGGTGCGAATAAATGCAAAGGGCTCCAGATCCTGCACATTTTCCATAGGTGTGCCCTTTACCTTGACCAACATATTAATGGGGACACTTTGCGGATGCTCCGGCAAATTGGCCAGCGCCATTAACAACCCGGCCCGATCTTTATCGGATTCGCCCAGCCCGACGATGCCACCGGCACACACATTCATACCGGCTTCGCGCACATTGTCCAGCGTGGCCAGGCGGTCCTGATAGGTGCGGGTGGTAATGATATCACCATAATATTCCGGTGAGGTATCCAGATTATGATTGTAATAATCCAGCCCTGCCTGGCGCAGGGTTAGCGCCTGCTCGCGGGATAACATGCCCAGTGTCATGCAGGTTTCCAGGCCCAGCTTTTTTACCTCGGTGACCAGTTTGGTCACATATGGCATATCGCGATCTTTGGGGTTGCGCCAGGCGGCGCCCATACAAAAGCGAGTCGAGCCGGCTGCTTTGGCTTCTTTGGCACGCTGGATCACCTTGTCCACTTCCAGCAGGCGTTCTTTTTCCAGTCCAGTATCATAGCGGGCACTTTGCGGGCAATATTTACAATCTTCCGGGCAGGCACCGGTTTTGATAGAAAGCAGCGTTGACACCTGTACCTGGTTGGGGTCAAAGTGAGCCCGGTGCACAGTTTGAGCCTGAAACAATAAATCATTAAACGGCATATCAAACAATGCCTGTACTTCAGCGTGGGTCCAGTTGTGGCGAATGGCTGTCGCTGGCGAAGCAACATGAGGTGCAGCGGTCATGGCCTGTCCTTTACTAATTATTATGGCTGGCTTAGTCTATGCGCACCGGCCGAGTTGTCAACTCTGACCAATCACCAACATTTACCAGTGGTTATATTTTGAACAATACTGAATTTGATAGACGTCATATCTGGCATCCGTATACCTCCGCCATCAACCCCCTGCCCTGCTACGAAGTGACCGGGGCAAAAGGGCCAATCATTGAACTGGCCAGTGGTGAGCAGTTAGTGGACGGCATGTCCAGTTGGTGGGCCGCCATCCACGGTTACAATCACCCAACGCTAAATGCCGCCGCGCACGCGCAAATCGATGCCTTTTCCCATGTGATGTTTGGTGGGCTGACCCATGATCCGGCTGTTAGCCTCTGCCGGCGATTACTCAAGCTGGCACCGGCCGGGCTGGAGCGGGTCTTTTTGGCGGATTCGGGCTCAGTGTCGGTTGAAGTGGCGCTGAAAATGGCGCTGCAATACTGGGCCTGCCAGGGCATGCCGGATAAACACAAGATTGTGACGCCGCGCAATGGCTACCATGGCGATACATTTGCCGCAATGTCGGTATGCGATCCGGTTAATGGCATGCACAGCCTGTTTGCCAACGTGCTGACGCCGCAATTGTTTGCCCCGGCGCCGCAAACCCGCTTTGGCCAGACCTTCAGCGAAGACGATATTCTACCGCTGGAAGAATTATTTGCCCAACATCATCATGAAATGGCCGCACTTATCATCGAACCGGTGGTCCAGGGCGCCGGTGGTATGCGCATTTATCACCCCGAATATCTCAAACGCTGCCGTCAATTGTGTGATACCTATGATGTGCTGTTGATTTGCGATGAAATTGCCACCGGCTTTGGCCGCACCGGCAAATTGTTTGCCTGTGAACACGCGCACATTAGCCCGGATATAATGTGTGTAGGCAAGGCCCTCACTGGCGGCTACATGACCCTGGCCGCCACCCTGTGTACCGAAGATGTGGCCCAGGGCGTGTGCCAGGGTGAACCGGGAGTGTTCATGCATGGTCCAACATATATGGGCAACCCGCTGGCCTGCGCGGTGGCTAATGCCAGCCTGAGCCTGCTGGAAGAAGGCCATTGGGCTCGGCAGGTGGCGCAGATTGAGCAGCAGTTGCACGAAGAGTTGCCCCGCTGTGTACAGTTAGACTGCGTTAAGGATGTGCGGGTGCTGGGCGCCATTGGTGTGGTGGAGACCCACCAGCCGGTGGATGTGGCCCGCCTGCAGCGTTTATTTGTAAAGGCCGGCGTGTGGATCCGCCCGTTTAATAAACTAGTGTACATCATGCCACCGTATATCATTGAACCTGAACAACTTAGCCGCTTGACCAACGCCATTTACGATGCGCTGGCCCGAACCTGAAGCGGCACAACGGGAATCCGATAGGTATGAAAATTCTGGTGAATGTGGTCGACAAAATCATTTTTGCAGCGGTGTTTGTGGCCGCGTTGCAAATTCCGATTTTGGCAGACCACTATCGGCAGTATTTAAGCGGGGCGTATGATACGCGGGTACAGACGGTGAACGAATATCGCACCCTGGCCCGCCAGTTTGGCTACAGTGATGTAGAAGCAATGGTCAAGGCGCTGCAGAAAAATGAAGATGCGCTGGTGCGTGAGGATGCCCGCAACAAAGCGGGCCAGTTAGCCCAACTGGAGGAACTGCGCAGCGGCCTGGCCACCCTGCAGCAGGGCAATTATTTTGAGCAGGCGTGGTACATGTTTCAGCCGGCCCGCTATACAACGTTACGGCAGGTGGCCCGTAATTTTTCACCTTCAGTGCCACTGGTGCCGGCAGCGGTCGGTTTCAGCCTGGTACTGGCAATACTCGTCAACCTCTTATTATGGTCACCCGCTTTGTGTGTAAAAGGCGTGAGCCGGCTTCGCAAAAAACCGATTCGGTTTGCCCACCGCCATTAACGATCTTACACGGGTCTGTAACCTTTACGCCGTCGGTTTTGCCTCATCCTTTTTCAGCAGACAGGTCTTTTTCCCCTAGAACAAGCCTTTATGTCAGTTTTTTAACAATTTGTGACAGCCGGTATTGATTTTGCAAAAAATCTAATGGGACCAGGCAGATGGTAAGTAAAATATTTGGTTGTATTTTTATTAGCCATCCAGCTTGTTGATTTACCGCGACAAAATAGGTTGTACTATGAAACATGACAACACCTTATTGATTGGACAGGCGTTGCAATTAAGAGACAAATTGGTCGCCAAGCGTCATGCTATTCCTGCGTCTTTACACAGCGAATGGACAAAACTACAACAGCGGACTACCGATTTTGACCCGAGCCATCCGTTTGACCGGGCCATTAAGGGCTCGCGTTTTACCAAACCGGCAGCCTACCGTGGCAGCAATAATGAGCTCACCGCGCTGGTGGACTCGTTAAAAGACTTCAACCGGCGTGTCAGCAGCCGCTAAGCATTTACGCCAACGCGTTGCTTTAACGCCGAGGCTATTGGCATTTGAGAATCGACACCGTCTGGCGCGCCCCGGTCAGGCCGGGGCTAGCACCAGTGCGGTGCGAATTTTCCGTTTGCCATAGCTGGCTAAGCGTAAAAAGTCTTCGCGAGCCACCGGGATATGCTGGAAATTGACCGGGTTTTCATCATCTTCCAGCGGATCCGGATCGTGGATATACACGCAAGTGTCATCGATACCGGTAACCACCACCCAGTGCGGGGCTTTACGCTTATCAAACTGATAGGTGCTGATTAAGCACACCACTGTGTGGTTTTGCGCCAGCGCGGCCGTTAGATCGTCCAACTGCCACGCAAATTCCTGTACCTGAATGGCCTGTGCAGCCGCCTGTTCGGCAAACTCCAGTTCCACCAGTTCAACGATGTGCTTTTTATGTTCACTGCGCACGCCGTCGGTAAATAGCGGTAATGGCTGGTTAAGCCACACGGATGGTACAAAGCCTTTATCCTGCGCCGCCAGTGCCAGCCCAATAGGATGACACCCGCCATGCCCGGAGGTCATAAAAATGGTGGTAGCCTGGCGCCAGATAGCCAGCTCGTCATGCTGGGTCATGGTGTAATCTGGCTCCAGCGCCGCCATTGCCATCATCAGCGCTGCCGGTCCGCAGGTAAATTCGGTGGTTTGCCGGTACCAGGGGTAGGGATGGCGCGCTACGACCTGTGCTGGCCAGTGTAGGGCTTTTTGCATACGCAGCGCATCGGCATCGTTTTCATAATAATGGCTATACATACCGAACTGCTTAAACCCCATTTTTTTATACAGCGCAATGGCTGGCTGATTGTCCACCGCCACTTCCAGACGCATAAACGGCTTTCCCCGCAACAGCGCCCTCTCTTCTAGCGCACGTAACAATGAACCGGCCACACCCAGGCCGCGGGCATCTGGATCCACCGCTATGGAATACAAGCGGGTTAGTTGAGTGCCGCGCCGGCACAAGAGTAACGCATAGCCCACGACATGCTGGGCATGGCGCGCCACCACAAATTCAGCATGGCTGGCCTGGGCATAGTAACGCATGCGGCGACGGCTTAACCGATCGCTGCTAAAGCAGCGCTGTTCCAGCGCCCATAATGCATCAATATCTTCTGGCACAGCTTCACTGATGACCACCGACGACACAGTTTGCTCCATCAACGGCCCCGTTGTTCCAGGCGATCAACAAACTCCTGCATTATCAGTTCGTACAAAGCTTTGCCTAAATATTTGTCTTCTACACCGGCATCAATACTGGGGTTGTCATTCACTTCAATCACAAACACATCATTGCCTTTTTGTTTGATGTCCACCCCGTACAGCCCGTTGCCCACCGCGCGGGCAGCTTTTACCGCAGCCTGTAATACTGGTTTGGGCACTTCAAAGGTGGCCATGGTGCTAAAGCCGCCAGAGTCAAATTGTTCACCTTTGTGGTTGTAGATCTGCCAGTGATCACGGGCCATAAAATATTTACACGCATAAATTGGCTTGCCGCCCAGCACACCAATGCGCCAGTCAAATTCGGTAAAGATATATTCTTGTACCAGCACCAGCGCAGATTCTTCCAGCATGCTGTGCAGTTTATCCTGCAGTTTTTCAGCGTGCTCAACCTTGTAGACGCCGCGGCTGAACGAGCTTTCCGGTAATTTTAATACCAGCGGTAAGCCCAGCTCTGCCACCAGCTGTTTACAGGTTTGCGCATCGGCATTGCTCACAAACCGGCTCTGCGGCGCCGGAACCTGCTGGTAAGTAAACGCATCCTGCAAAAAGACCTTATTACAGCAACGCAGGATCGACTGGGTATCATCAATCACCACCAGCCCTTCACGCTCAGCGGCGCGGGCCAGCTGGTAGGTATGGTGTTCAATGGCGGTGGTCTCGCGAATAAACAGCGCATCATAGTGGCCAATATCCTGCGGTTTAAGGTGACTGACAATCTCTGCATGAATGCCTACATTCTCAGCTGCTTTGACAAAGTTTTTCAGGGCTTTACGGTCGCTGGGCGGTGTCGACTCAGACTCATCCACCAAAATGGCCATATCCCAGCGCATTTTTTTGCCCTTGGCCGGCGCACGCCAGGCGGTTTCGGCAAACGCTTCCACCTGCTCGATGGCATAACGATGCAAATTATCCGGTAATTCTGAAAAGCCGCAGGCACGACATTCCACAAAGCCAATTACCGCGCCGCCTTCCGGGGCCACGTGTAAGGTCAGTTTTAGAATGGGGCACGGGTAGTGTTTAAAAGCCAGTTGGGCCAATGGCGCTAACTTCTGATCCTGGGTTTGTCCAAACAGTACATAAATCGTGGACGGTAACGACACAATATCCTGGTGGCTGATGCTTTCAGGCAAAGGCAGCCGTGGCGGTGTGTCGCTGTCGGCCAGCATGCGCAAATCATTGATGGTGTTTACCGCAGGCAATACCCGGTGCTGGCGCGCCTGGGCCAGCAGCGAACAATAATAGCCATGGCTCAAATACTGGCCGGTGTCACACAGGTTGATCACCCGGGTTTTGGGTTCATTGAGCTTCGGGAAGTTTGCCAGATAAGCATCGAAGGTCATTACCTGCAGGTCAGTATGCGCAAACAGGTGCGTGTGATCAGCAATGATGAGTGTTTTGTGCATGGGGTCTCAAATTTTGGAGTTGTAGAAGTAAGAGCATGAGTCAATGTATGCTATCTTCGCAGTGTACGGCAACCCCTTGGTTTTTACAGTAAAATGTCAGCGGTAAATTTTCATCGTTACGATGAGCAAAAATGATGGGCCGACCTGTGCGGGTAATACACTGACGTTATCTGGCGGGAAATTATCTGGTACAAAATAAGCATACTGAAACACGTTTAAAAACTGCGCTAAGCCTGCATTGGCCAGCGTTTGGTTACCCCATACCGGTCCCCGGTGGATTTAATAAGAGTATAAATAGCGCTTAAGGGCATAGTGCCCGGCGTTTTTCTGAGGAGTCAATATGGAACTAGCAACGGTTGCGATTTTAGTTGGGCTGCCGGTGTTATTGTGGAGTGCCGGTAAATTTGTGGATGGCGCAGCAGGCGTCGCTCGCCATTTCAATGTGGCCCCATTGATTATCGGGATGGTGATCATCGGCTTTGGTACCTCCGCGCCGGAAATCATCGTGTCGGTATTTGCCGCCATGCAGGGCAATTCGGGGATTGCGCTGGGTAATGCGTTTGGCTCCAACATTGCCAATATTGCATTGGTGCTGGGTTTAACGGCAGTTCTTAGTCCCATTGCGGTGCGCTCAGAAATCATCCGCCGCGAGCTGCCTATCATGCTGGCCATTATGTTTATTGCCGCCTGGATGCTGTTAGATTTTACCTTGTCTAAAGACGATGCCTTTACCTTATTAGGCTTGTTCATTGTGTTAATGGGCTGGAGTGTCTGGCAGGGTGCCAAAGGTAATACCGACGCATTAGCCGAAGAATACAAAGAGCAGATGGACAGTGCCGATCAGTCGGTCAAAATGAACACGGTCTGGCTGTTGGTGGGCCTGGTTTTGTTGATTGCCAGTTCGCGCATTCTGGTATGGGGCGCGGTGGAATTTGCCCAGTACTTTGGCGTCAGTGACACCATCATTGGCCTGACCGTGATAGCTATCGGTACTTCCTTGCCTGAGTTGGCCTCATCGCTGATGGCGGTACGCAAAAATGAACACGATTTGGCGCTGGGTAATGTGATTGGCTCCAACATGTTTAACACCCTAGCGGTGGTGGGCCTGGCCGGTATGATCAACCCTACCCCCATCGAACAAAGCTTTTTCTACCGCGACATTCTGCTGATGCTGGGCTTGTCAGTCGCGTTGTTTGTATTTTGTATTGGAATCAAAGGCCAGGGCCGCCTCAACCGATTAGAAGGCGGCATCTTTTTGGTGGTGTACGGGGTGTATACCTGGTATCTGATCAATTCCGCCTTTGTGGGTTAAGAAAATACGGGCTAAATGAACGAGAGCACCAGAACTGCCAGGGTCACTAGCCCAATCCCCATCAACACATACACATTCACGCCAAAATCGTCGTTACGGCGACGATTGCGGCGGATGCTCAGCAGTAGTGTGAGCAACGACATCACCAGTGCACTTTGTACCAGCAAAAAAAACACCTCCAGATGCGGCCACGACCACTGTGTATTACCTGCGATGCCCCAGTAGCGCTGCACTCCGGCGATAAAATCCGGCCGGGCCAGGTGAAATACCATAAAGGCCACCACCAGCAGGCTCCAGGCCAACACATTGATACCCACCACACACCGATAGAACACATCGCGGGTACGCGGTTTGCTGCGCCGGTTAAACACTGTACGGGACACGTTTTTTTGCGTTATTTGCTTCAATGAACTCTGGCATCCGTTATAGGTTTGAGTATACTAACGCGTGTTAATACGCAAGAAATCATGCAACGTCTTAAACCGGTTAGCAGACCTTTACGGCTTCTTTCTGCAGCAGCCGGGTAAACCACATGTTATACAATAACTGTAGCGTAAATCTGGCAATCGTCCTGCTGTTCGCGGCACGCCTTCATTCGGTTTAGTCAAACAGATGCACATTTATGATGAGTGTGCGATGATTTCGCACTTTAAAGATTAATCAGACGGAGAACACATAATGACGCACGCGCCCGTGGTCGACGTACTTGCCGGCAAGTACGCAGTTGGCGAATCGGTGACCGTAAAAGGTTGGGTTAGAACACGCCGGGATTCCAAAGCCGGTTTGTCGTTTATTGCTGTGCACGATGGCAGCTGCTTTGATCCGGTCCAGGTTATCGCGTTAAATTCTCTGCCCAATTATGAAGATATTCAGCGCCTGACCACCGGCTGTTCTGTGTCTGTGGACGCGGTTGTCAAAGAATCGCAAGGCCAGGGCCAGGCGTTAGAATTAGACGCGACGTCAGTGACCGTGGTGGGTTGGGTAGAAAACCCAGACACCTATCCGATGGCGGCCAAGCGCCACTCGATTGAGTATTTGCGTGAATATGCGCATCTGCGCCCACGCACCAATGTGATTGGTGCGGTGACCCGCATCCGTAACTGCTTGTCGCAGGCCATTCACCGCTTTTTCCATGAGCAGGGTTACTACTGGATCAGCACCCCGATCCTGACCGCCAGTGACACCGAAGGCGCCGGTGAAATGTTCCGCGTTTCCACCCTCGATATGATGAACCTGCCCATGAATGACCAGGGCCAGGTGGATTACAAAGAAGACTTTTTTGGTAAAGAAACCTATCTGACCGTATCCGGCCAGCTGAACGTGGAAACCTATTGTACCGCAATGTCCAAGGTGTACACCTTTGGCCCGACATTCCGTGCTGAGAACTCCAATACCTCACGCCATCTGGCAGAGTTTTGGATGATTGAACCAGAGGTGGCGTTTGCCGAGCTCAAAGATGTGGCGCAACTGGCCGAAGACATGCTGAAATATGTGTGTAAGGCGGTACTGGAAGAACGTGCTGATGATATGGCCTTTTTTGCCCAGCGCATCAACAAAGATGTGGTCAATCGCCTGGAAAAACTGGTTAGCTCAGACTTTGTGCGCATGGATTACACCGATGCCATCGAGATCCTGCAACAGTCAGGCAAATCGTTTGAATTCCCGGTGGAATGGGGTGTGGACCTGTCTTCTGAGCATGAGCGTTACCTGGCCGAAGAGCATGTAGGTGCGCCGATCATCATGCAAAACTATCCTAAAGACATCAAAGCCTTTTATATGCGCATCAACGACGACGGTAAAACCGTGGCGGCGATGGATGTGCTGGCCCCCGGTATCGGTGAGATTATCGGTGGCTCGCAGCGCGAAGAGCGCCTGGATGTGTTTGATGCCCGCTTAGAAGAAATGGGCTTAAGCAAAGAAGACTATGCCTGGTATCGTGACTTGCGCCGCTACGGCACTGTGCCGCATGCCGGCTTTGGCCTGGGCTTTGAGCGCCTGGTGGCCTATGTGACCGGGATGCAAAATGTGCGCGATGTGATCCCGTTCCCGCGTACCCCGGGCAACGCCGCGTTTTAAGCGGGCACCGTATCAGAAAGGGCTTGTCGCATGACAGGCCCTTTTTTTATTGCCAGCGGTGTGCTGGCCCATTTGCTGATCCAGTTGGAGTCAGCACGAATATTCTCTATGATTAGACTCATGGGGCTCGCCATGCCCTTGATTGAACAGTAAATGAGCGAGACTGCATGCATAACCAGGGGCAACCCATCACCATTACCTGTGACCAGTGCTACACCAGCGTAAAGATCCCGGCGCTGGATCATTGCCAGGAGGCGTTTTGCCCCACCTGCCATCATGCCCTGCTGACCTTTCGCCGGTTTGGGTTTGAACATACCCTGGCGTTTGCGGTATCCGCGTTATTTTTGCTGGTACTGAGCCTGCCTTATGAATTTTTGGTGTTCAAAAGCAATGGGCAGCAGCACACTTTGCATGTGGCCGACACCTTAAATGTATTGATGCAGCAGGATTATCTTGGCCTGGCCATTATCACCGGGCTGGCGATACTGATCATACCCTGCCTGGTGCTACTGGGCCTGACTGCCATATCCCTGTGCTACATGGTCAACCGTAAGCCTCCGTGGCTGATTCACCTGTATTACATGGTGCGTAATTTAAGCCAGTGGAGTATGGCCGAAGTCTTTATGGTGGGGACCCTGGTCAGCCTGATCAAAGTCACCTCCATGGCCGAGGTAAATTTTGGCACCTCGTTTTTTGCTTTTATCGGCTTTGCAGCCTGTTTGAGCATGGCACTGCTGAATTTTGATAAAAACCGCGCAGGCCTGTGGTTATTTGACGGCCGTTTGCCAGCCCCCCGCCCCATCACCCGCGACAGCGCTTCGGCCAGCATTCAGCGCACCTGGGCCTTGCTGCTTACCGCCTGTGTGCTGTATATCCCAGCCAACACTCTGCCCATCATGCATACCCAGTTATTTGGTACCAGCGAACCCAGCACCATCATTGGTGGCGTGGTCACCCTCTGGCAATCTGGGTCATATCCGGTAGCATTGGTGATTTTGGTGGCCAGCGTGATTGTGCCCATTGGCAAGATAGCCATTCTGGCGTGGCTCAATTTTAGTGTGCAGCACCAGTACACCCGGCGCCGCCGCACCCGCATTAAATTTTACCGGGTTACCGAAGCCATCGGCCGCTGGTCGATGATTGATGTGTTTGTGGTGGCCATTCTGGTGGGCCTAATCCGGCTGGGCAATACCGTGGCGGTGTATCCGGGCCCGGCGGCACTGGCCTTTTGTGCGGTGGTGTTTGTTACCATGGTCGCCGCCATCACCTTTGATTCGAGGTTAATTTGGATAAACAGGAAAGCAATACATGAGTGAAGACGCGCAGTTAAAGTCCACCCGGCGGATTTCCAAGATCTGGTTGATACCGATTCTGGTGATCATCGTGGGCGGCTGGATGGTCTACATTCAGTGGCGGGATCAGGGCCCGCTGATCACCATCGAATTGAAGTCGGCCACCGGCATCGAAGTAAATAAAACCCCCATTAAGGTGCGGGATTTTGATGTGGGCCAGGTGAAAAAAATTGAGCTGAAACCGGATCTGGACGGGGTACTCATCACCGCCCGTATGGAAGCCAGCGCCGAGCGGCTGCTGACCGATAAAACCCAGTTTTGGGTGGTCTCCCCGCGCATCAGCTTTTCTGAAGTGTCCGGCTTAAATACCCTGATCTCCGGTAGTTACATTGCCATGTCGGCCAACGACGAAGGTGCCGACCAGCGACAGTTTGTGGCGCTGGAACGCCCTCCGGCCACCCCACCAGGCACCCCGGGCCTGCACCTGACGCTAAAAAGTGATGACCGGTTTGCCTTTAAGCCCGGCGACCCGATCATTTACAAAGGCTTCAAAGTCGGCGAATTTGAAGAATCTGAATTTAATATCAATGAGCGTAAAGTGTACTATTCGGCGTTTATTGAAGCTCCCTATCATAAGCTCATCACCCAAAATACCCGCTTTTGGAATATCAGCGGGGTCAAGCTGCACCTGCGCTCCAGCGGCGTGGAAATTGAAACCGGCAGTTTAGAGACCTTACTGGCCAACGGCATTACTTTTGGGATCCCTAAAGATACCCCCCCCGGTCCGCGGGTCTCCGGCGAATCCAGTTTTACCATTTATTCTGACCAGACCAATGCCTACAACACCCGCTATAAGATGGCTGCCCAATATCTGCTGCTGATTGATGAAACCGTGCGCGGGCTCACCGTGGGTGCGCCGGTGGAATACCGCGGCATCGAAATTGGCGAAGTGACGCAAATCAATGCTATCGATGTGACCCAGGGCACCATTTTGGACGAAGATTACCCCATCCCGGTGGTGATTGAGATTTACCCGGGCAAGGTGCGTGAGCAGGACACGCCGGAAAGCTTGGAAGCGGTGCGCAGCACCCTGCGAAACTGGGTAGAGCGGGATTTACGCGCCACCTTGCGTATGGGCAATGTGATCACCGGTGGCTTGTATGTAGACCTGCATCATGCCAGCAAAGCCGAAGCCGGCACCATGCAAACCATCAATGGCATGGAAGTGATCCCCACCATGTCGAACGAGTTTACCCAAATCTCGCAAAAAGCCGATGCGATCCTGGATAAAATCAATCAGCTGCCGCTGGATGCCTTAGTGGGTGACACCCGCGAAGTGATTGCCGATATGAAAGCCGCGGCCAATGCGCTGGAACAAACCAGCTCTGATGTAGAAACGGTGCTGACCGACTTGGATACCCAGGCGCTGAACCGTAATCTCAATCAGGTGCTCACCGACATGTCGACCCTTATCCGCAATTATTCCGAAGGCGGCCTGAGCCAGGGCGAAATTCAGGATACCGTGGATGCCATGCAGGAAACCATGCGTAATCTGCAGCCACTGCTGTTGCAACTTAACCAGCGGCCCAGCAGCCTGCTGTTTTCCAATCCGGCTGAGCAGGACCGCCAACCGCAGGCCCGCGCCAAGGAGCAAGACTAATGAAACGATTAATACTGAGCACCCTCGCCGGGCTGATGCTGGCCGGATGCAGCTCTGCCCCAGCTGGCCTGAACTACTATCTGCTACACTCGCCCGCCTTTGAGCTGCCAGCCAATGATGGCCAGAGCCGTGGTCAGCTGCGCATGGATAAACTGACTCTGCCGGATTATCTCAAACAGCGCGGCCTGGCCATGCAAACCGGCCCGGCCACGGTGTTTTTCTCCGCCCAGCATGTGTGGGCCGAACCGCTGGCCAGCGGCATGCTACAGGCCCTGACCGAAAGTTTGTGGCGCGACCAGCAGGTCGAAGTGTTTACCCAGTCAGTGTATGAGCAGGCCGAGGCGATTGGGGTTACCTTACAATTGCATGATTTTATTGCCACTCACGAAGGGGATGTGGTGTTAAAGGGCCAGTACTGGCTGTTTCCGCCCAACCGCAGCCCGGTGCAGCAACGATTTGATTATCGGGTGGCACTGGACCAGGATGGCTTTGACCATACCGTCGAAAAAATGCGTGAGCTGGTGGCCCGGCTGGCCAAAGACCTGGCCCAGGATAGCCTGGCTTTACAGAATAACGACAGCGGGACCGCGGCGGCTAACTAATCGCGCCGCCATTTACACATTCATGCAATTTTCGTAATAAGTCGTTACATTTGGGCAAAGATTAACCTAGTATTGAAGCGTACAATATCCTCAACGCTAATAAATTGTGACGCTTATGAAAGGCTTAAAGATCGTTGTCCCACTGCTGGCCATCCTGGCTGGCAGTGCGCTTACCTATGGCGTGGTCGCCACCGCACCGGAACCTGAAACTACCGAGTCAATCGACACCCGCCCGGTGGTGACCGTGGATAACCTTAACGCCGAAGATTATACCGTCACCTTACAGTCCTATGGGGAAGTAGCGCCGCTTGAGACCACCCGGCTGGCCGCCCAGGTTACCGGCGAAGTTACCGGCTGGCACCCCAGCTTTGTCACCGGTGGCCTGGTGCGCCGTGGTGATGTGTTATTTAGCATTGAGCGCGATGCCTATGAAGCTGCGTTGCTTCAGGCCGAAGCCCAGCTTAGCGCTGCCCAGGCCCAACTGATTCAGGAACAGGCCCAGGCCGATGTTGCTGCCAAAGAAGCACGTACCCTGCCCGATAGCCAGGTCAGCGATCTGTATTTGCGCAAGCCTCAATTACTTAGCGCCGCCGCTGCGGTTAAATCAGCCGAAGCCATGCTTAAAATTGCCCAGCGCGACCTGAAAAACTGCGATGTGGTAGCTCCGTATGATGCCCTGGTGGTGTCGCGGGAAGTGGGTGTGGGTGAATACATCACAACCGGTACGCTGGCGGCTACCCTGCACAATGTGGAAACCGCCGAAGTAACGTTCCCGGTGGCCGGCTTTGATCGTGCCTTGTTGCCGCCCAGCCTGGCCGGACACCCGGTTGAGATAAGCAGCGCCGCCACCCCGGATGCCAGCTTTACTGCGCAAATTCATCGTGAAGCCGGCCTGGTGGATGCAGCCACCCGCATGACCCACCTGGTATTACGTATTGATGACCCCTACGGCCTGCGCAATGGCCAGCCACGGGTTAAATTTGGCGCCTATGTGAATGTCAGCTTTAGCGGTAAAACCCTTACCAGTGTGTACCGGGTGCCACAATCCCTTATCACCAAAAACCAGATTTGGTTACTGGCCGAGGATGGCACCCTGTTTTCACGCCCGGTCGATGTGGTGCATGAAAGCGGCAAAGATTTTTTGATTCGGGGCGAATTGAGCAATGCCAGTGTGGTGCTGACCCTGCCGGAATACCCGCAGCCCGGCATGGCTGTCAAAGTGGCTGACCAGGATGACAACCTGGTTGCCCGGCAACCACAGTAAGGGGCTGGCATGAACACACCTTTAGATACCCACCGCGGCCTGATTGCCTGGTTCGCCCGCAATTCGGTGGCCGCCAACCTGTTGATGGTGTTTATTTTACTGATGGGCATCGTCAGCTTTCTCACCATTCAGCGCCAGATGTTCCCGAATATCGAACTCAACTACATCACAGTATCCGCGCAATACCCGGGCGCTTCCCCGCAGGAAATTGAAGAAAGTATCCTGATCAAGATTGAAGAAGCCATCAAGGATGTCACCGAGATTGAACAGGTGGTGTCCCGGGCATTTCGCAACTCGGGGCGGGTAACGCTGGAAATAGACAAAAAAGCACCGTTGACCGATGTACTGGATAAGGTAAAGCTGCGGGTGGACAGTATTGCCACCTTCCCGGCCGGCATGGAGCCAGTCAATATTCAGCAGGAAGAGTTTCAGCAAAATGTGATTGAAATGCCGCTGGTGGGCGATGTGCCGCTTAGCGAGCTTAAACCACTGGCTAAAGAAATTCAGGATGAATTGCTGCAACTGGACAATGTGTCACTGGTAGAGGTGGGCGACCCGGCTGATGAGATTGCCATCGAAATCCAGCCGATGATGCTACGCAAATACAATCTGACCATCGACGATGTGCGCCAGGCCATCAGTAATTACTCGGCCAATCTGTCTGCCGGACAGCTGCGTACCGACGCCGGGCTGATCTCCGTTCGGGTCGAAAACCAGTATTATCAGGGCCAGGATTTTGGCCAGATCCCGGTCAAAATCGGCGAATCCGGCGCACGGGTTTTATTGTCGGATGTGGCCACTATTAAAGACGGCTTTACCGAAGGCGAGTGGTATTTTAACTACTCGGGTAAAAATGCTATCTACATTGCCGTACGGGCTACCCGCACCCAGGATATGGTGCCGGTGGCCGAAACGGTTAAACAGTATATTGAAGCACGCAACAAAACCCTGCCGACGGGCATATCGCTCGAGGTGCTGGTGGATATGACCTATTACCTGAATGCCCGGCTGGAGATGATGCTGACCAACCTGGCCGAAGGGGCATTACTGGTAGCCCTGCTGCTGACCCTGTTTTTGCGTTTCAGGCTGGCATTTTGGGTAATGCTGGGGCTGCCCATCTGCTTTCTTGGTGCATTGATGCTGATGCCGATGTTTGGTGTGACCGTCAACATTCTTTCGTTGTTTGCCTTTATCATGGTGCTGGGGATTGTGGTGGATGATGCCATTGTCATTGGCGAGAGTGCTTATACCGAGGTGGAGAGTAAAGGTAGCGGCGTGGACAATGTCATTCGCGGTGCCCGACGGGTCGCCACACCGGCCACCTTTGGGGTACTGACCACCATCGCGGTATTTGCCCCGTTTACGTTGAGCAGTGGCCCGGATGGTGCGTTCTTTTATAACATTGCGGTAGTGGTGATCCTGTGTCTGGCTTTCAGCCTGATTGAATCCAAGCTGATCTTACCGGCGCATATTGCCCATACCCGCTTTCCGCCGGTGGCCGAACATTCGTGGCGAGCGCGCTTTAATAAACGCTTTAATGGGTTTGTGCACGGCCCCTACAAACGCCTGGTACTCAAAGCCACCCACTGGCGCTATACCGTACTGGCTTTGTTTGCGGTGGTGCTGATGATCAGCGTAGGCCTGATCATGGCCAATTATGTGCGTAATGTGCCTAACCCTAAAGTGCCCCATGATTTTCCGTCTATTCGTATCGAAATGAACGAAACTGCTTCTGATCGTGCGGTCATCGATGCCCTAAAAACCATCGAGAACATCATCTGGCAGGTAGATGCCGAGATTGAACAGGAAACCGGCCAGGCCATGGTGCGGGATATTCTGGCGTTTAATCAGGAACGGACCAGTGGCCGTGTAGTGGTGCCGCTGGTGGATGAGCCACTACGACCCTTCAATACTTTCGAACTGGCCCGCCGCTGGCGCGAAGCCATGCCCGAAATCGCCGGCATGAAATCCTTATCCATCGCCGATGATGTAAACAGTGGTGGCGGCGACGGCGAATTTGGCTTTTTGTTATACGGCGCTGACATTGCTGAGCTTAACGCGGCCGGCCGGGCGTTTATCGCCATGCTGCAGCAACAAGCCGGGCTGTACGATATCAGCTCCACCATCGACCCGAGCAGCAAGGAAGTGCAGATGACCCTGCGCCCGGTGGCCTATGACTTAGGCATGACGCTGGCCGATGTGGCTCGCCAGGTGGGCGCCGGCTTTTATGGCGGCGAAGCCCAGCGCGTGATCCGCAATGGCGAAGAAGTGCGGGTGATGGTGCGTTACCCGCAACTGACCCGCGAGCAATTTGCCGAGCTAAAATACTCGGTGATCCGCACACCCGGCGGCCGTGAGGTAATGCTGGGCGATGTGGTCAGCCTGACCGAAGCACCGGGTATCAGCTATATCCGGCGTGAAGGCGGGTTTCGCAGTGTGTATGTGTGGGGTGCCATTGATGAAGAAGCCGTGGAGCCCGGTGAAGCGGTGGCTGCCGTACGCAAAGACTTACTGCCGGAACTGCAGGCCAGTTACCCGGGTGTGCTGACCCAACTAGGCGGAGATATTGAAGAGCAACAGGCGCAGCAAAATGAACAGCAGATGTTCTTTATTGCCGCCATGATCATGGTGTATGTGCTGTTGGCTGTGCCGCTGAAAAGTTACGGTCAGCCACTTATCATCATGTCAGTGATTCCCTTTAGCATGACCGGGGCAATTTGGGGCCATTTCTTGCTGGGGTTGGATTTATCCATGATGTCCTTTTTTGGCATCATCGCCGCGGCCGGGGTGGTCATCAACGACTCACTGGTAATGACCGATTATGTGAACCAGGCCCGGCGCGATGGCCATTCCATCCGCGAAGCGGTGGCGCTGGCTGGCACTGCGCGGTTTCGGGCGATCACACTGACCTCCATCACCACCTTTGCCGGGGTGTTGCCCATCTTGTTTGAAACCAGCCTGCAGGCCGCCTTTGTGATCCCCATGGCAGCGGCATTAGGCTTTGCCGTGATGTACGCCACGCTGGTCACCCTGTTGCTGGTGCCCTGTTTGTACATAGTTTTGGAAGACGCCAAGCGCGGTTGTGGCTGGCTGATCAGAGCGGCGCGTCAGCGTACCTTGCACCCGCAACCGCCCGAGCAAAGCCCAGTCAATGGCTAAAGATTAAGGCTAACCGCCGGCACTTTGGTGCCGGCTACACGGTTTTACTGCGGGTTTGGTTACGCCCTCGGGCCTTGGCCACTTGCAACAGTTCTTCGCATTCCTCCATCAGCGCCCCCGCATGATATTTTCCTCGCACACTGACCAGCCCGCAGGAAAAGCGCAGACGCACTGTGGTGGTCTCGCGGCTAAAGTCGGTTTGCCCAAGATGGGCCCGTAAGCGTTCTACCACATTCTCGGCTTCATGCTGCCGCTTGTTGACCAACACCAGCACAAATGCCTCGCCACCGTAGCGGCCGACCACGTCATCTGGGCCAGCCTGTGCCCGGATCATCGCAGCCACATCGGAGAGCACCTTGTCACCGGCTACCGAGCCCAGTGCTTTGTTGACCTGGGCAAACCGGTCAATATCCAGCAATGCCACACTGACCACTTCAGGGTTGCTATCCAATATCTGCTGCAGTTGCTGCAAACTGTACCAGCGGGCATCCAGCAAGGTCAGCGGATCTTTTTTTACTGACTCCTCCACCCGCTTTTTTTGATGTAGCAAACGCATTGATAGCAACAATAGGATCCCGGCGAACACACTGGCCACAGCCGCCAGGGTAGCCATATTGTCAGAACGGGTTTCGTTTAGCGTGGCCTGCAATGCCAGGTAAGATAATTGCTGGCGATGAATTTTGTCGGTGAACGCCGAGACTTCTTCTAATACGTCGAACTGCTGCTGTCGAGCGCTCTCCAAGGCCCGCATCTGGCGGTATAGCTGGTTAGCCAGCTCATACGCCCCTTGCTGGGTATACAGCATGGCCTGCAGTTCGAGCTGAGCCAGTTGATAATGATAGCGAGCCTGGTTGACCCGGTGGGTTTGCAACAAGTCTTGCATATGCTCCAGGTGCAGCTGAGCAAGTTCAAATTGCTTTAGACCCAGCGCAGCGGCGGCCTCAACCGCATGATACTGGTCCAGGCCGGGCATCGGCCGCAGCTGATTGTAGCGGGCAACAAAGCGTGCTTCAGAAGCAAACTCGTTGGCCAGGCGGTACTTTTCCTGCTTCAGGTAAGCCTTGGCGGTGGCCAGCGCCAGCTGGACTTCCTGCTCTGCCAGTTGATGCTGGCGGGCCTGCTGTTTCAGGCTGGCCAGTAATGGCCACAGGGTGTTGTATTGCTGCAAATGGCTACGGGCCCGCACTTCGCACAGCCCACCGGAAATCCTCGCCTCCGCGGTCGGTGCCGGGTATTGCTGATAAAACTGGCAATATTTTAGTGACATATTGCCATCACCCAGATAATAAAAAATGTCGGCCAGATCCAGATAGGCATCGGCCAGGCGGTACTCAAACGGATCAGCCTGGGCCGGGCCCGGTGCCAGCATTTGCACAACTTTTTGGATTTGCATGATGGCGCTAAAATAATAGCCATGGAAGATGGCCTGGCGCACAGACATTCGCGTGGCCAGGCGCTCCAGCCGCGGCCAATCCTGAGCCCGGGCCTGCTCGGCCAGTTCTGTCAACCGGTCCAGCGCGGGAGCTTCCTGCTCGCGAATAAGCGCACCCTGACGTAGGATTTGCGCTTCAAGCTGCACATACGGATGATCGGTAAGTTGTGTGATTAACTCTTGTGGCACCACCAGCGCAGGACCAGCGTCAGCAGAGACTTTGGATGTCAGATTGAAATACTGGCTGAGTGGAGTATCGGCGGCAAAAAGCAACCGGGTATGTTCGTGGCGCTCACGTTCGGCGGGGCTTAACTGCAACAACTGAGTACGGGCATCAATGTACGCGCTTACCGGAACCGCTGTTGCTGGCAGGGCAATGACCCAAAGCAAACAATACAGAACTGCTCTCAACGTATCCTTTCTCCGCCGCACTTTTCCTACCTGCCCCATCCCGGGCAGAACTTTGGACAGCACTATACCGCGTCTCGGTCATATTCGAAACCCTGGCATTTGATGCTCCGCCGCCTCCGGCATTTAACACCCCGCTCCCCTGACGTTTCGTTCCGTCACCCCGCAGTTCAAACCCGTCATCCCAACACTCTCCCGTGGTCATCCCGCGAAAGTCGGGATCTCTCTGCCTTCCTGGCTTTGCCTCAGACTTCCTTTTCCCCATACACACACCTCAGGTCCCCAAGAAGATAGCGGCGTACGCCGCTATGACGGAGCACTTGGACACCCCGACGCTTTCCCATCGTCATCCCGTATATGGACTCCTCCTGTTAAGCAACACGTTTGTGACCCAGTAAAAAGTTTGATGCGTGCGTATATTCGGACTCTATTTGGGTAGCTAACCCTGTCCATGCATGTATTCGCACCTTCATGCCTATTCGCGAAATCAGTATCAGCTTACTGCCGGGATGATCAGGCTTTTGAAGGTCGGTCTAACCTGTTTACTTTGGCATTTTCGTGTTGCAGTAACTCTGTGTTAAAGATTTTTTGTTTAGATAACCGCCTGGTATTCTGTATTGTGGTGCAGTATTGACCAGGCTGTTCGCACCGTTTTATTCGCCAGCGCGACAGCAGCCCGGCGCAGGCCCCTTCGTTCAATCAGCGCTTTAAGCCACATGTCTTTGGGGGTTTCGGGCTCTTTGTAGGTAAGCACCCTGGCTTTTGCCAGCGCGCCTTGTATCAGATTAGCCCGCAGCTTTTTGTTGGCAATATATTTGCTGATACCCAGCAAGACGGTTTTTCCCCCTGTCGAGTATTGTTTCGGGGTTAAACCGATGCATGCAGCAGCCTCGCGGCCATTTTTAAACGCGGCACCGGTATCGCCCATTGCCAGATATAATCCCAGCGCGTTGACTTCGCCAACCCCTTCCAGCGCCTGGAGCTTTTTACACTTTGGATGCGCATTGATTCTGTGTCGCATGCGCTGGCTGATGGCGCTCACCTGCTCATCAAGCGTCTGCCAGGCTTGATA